>CAWITR010000005.1:82500-1173696 GCA_963839145.1 uncultured Alphaproteobacteria bacterium | reverse complement strand
CGGCAAAGGCGTGGCGGCTGTAGGTGAAATAGTTGAACGCGACGCCCAAAACGTGAGCGATCAGCTGCGCCGCGTACATCCACAGGCCGAACTTCAACAGCAGCGCGTACATGCCGTATCCAAAGGCGGTATTCACGACGCCTGCCTGATAGTAGCGCCAAAACCTCGAGACGGAGCCCAGCGGTGTCGTCGCCATGGCGCCTACTCGTCCTCCGGAAAGTTCACTCGCTCCCGCTCGATGACCAAGGGAGTGCCGCGCGTCCTGTCGGAAATCGCTCGGATCTGTACGCCGAGCAGGCCGAAGAACAGGAACAGCAGGCCGAATTGGAGCTCGAGCAAGGCGGCGAACAGCCACATCAGCGGGCTGTAACCTGCAAACCAGGTGTAGACCGCACCAATGAACGAAATGAAGGTGACGCTTAGGCTGACGAAGCTCACGTAAAGCGGGACGCGCAGCAGTCCCTTGGACGAGGCCGCCAGCCCCGACAGTGCAAAGTCGAGTAGCGACAGGAAGTTGTTGTTCGTTTTGCCGCCTGCGCGTGCCGGACGCCTGAACGGTATGGTTTCGATTGCGTAGCCCGTTTCGACGAGGAGCGCCCTGAAGAACGGCTCCGGCTCGTTGAGTGCTTCGACGGCGTGCACGACGGCAGCATCGTAGAGGCCAAAGCCGGTCGCATTCGGAATGATGGGGTAATCGCCGAAACGCCGCTGCAACGCGTACGAAATTCTTCGGCACCCAGCCAGCAGCGGCGATGATTTCTCCGTTTCGCGAACTCCCAGGACGATTTTCGCGCCGGCTTGCCAGCGCCGGACGAACTCGGGAATCAATGCCGGCGGGTCTTGGAAATCCGCGCACAAGTTGATTACCGCGCGACCCCGCGCCTGGTAAATTCCGTAGGTCGGAGAACGCATCTGACCAAAGTTGCGCGTGTTGACGATAAGCTTCACGCGCGGATCGCGAGCGCAAATTTCGCGGATGATCGGGACTGTGCGATCGGACGAGCAATTGTCGATGAAGATCAGCTCGAACGTACAACCGGTCTTTTCAAGCTCTGCAATTACGGCTCGGGCGATTCCCTCGGCGTTCGCCTCCTCGTTGAGGCAAGGGATCACCACGGAGAGATCCGGGCCGGAGGACGTCCTTCTAAGCATGGCTTTCCCGCGTCTCCCTCACCTCCAGGCCACTTCCCGGCGGGGGCCGGAGGCGATAGAATTCAATTGCGGCCCATGACAGGAACAGCGCAAGTGCCAGCGCCATCGCCGGCCAGTAGACCTGACGCTCCGTGTCGACGAAAGCGGGTTCGAGAATGCGGATGTTGGCGGTCGAGGTCAGGTCTTCGACTGCTGTACCCTGAAGGTAGCGCAGGTAGCTGTCGTACAGTGCGCGGGCGATGCCGAGATCCCGCTCAAGCTTAAACAACTGGCTCGAAGCTGAGACCGCCCTGCCGACACTGGCATCGGCCGACGGATTGGTCGCCCTGACCTGCGCAAGCTGCTGCTGAAGCGCCGCCAATTCCGCGCTCAGCTGGCGTACTGTGTTATTGTCGTCGGTGTATAGCTGCCTGGCAGCGGCAAGGTCGACTTGCTTCGCCTTGATTGCAGCTTCGAGCTGCGGAATGCTTTGGCTGACTGCTTCGACCGAAGCGACCGGACTCGGCGTCCGGTTCCGCAGACGAAAGCTGTCGTATCGCGATTGCGCGAGGCTGAGCTGGTTGGAAGCGTCGTTGACCAGCTGCTCGAGAATCTTGCGTTTGTAAGCGGTCTGGGTGCGGCTGATTTCGGCCAGACGGTTCTGAGTTGCATCAGCGAAGGCGCCGACTATATCCTTTGCGAGTTCCGGATCGGTGCTTTCCATGTCGATAAGCACGATTCCGCCCCGCAGGGAACGAATCTCGACTTCCCTTTGGAGCCACCGGTGCAGCTCCGTCCGATTGTGCTCGTGCAGTCGATCTGCAAGATGCACCTGCTGAATTACCAGATCGCGCGCCATTTCGCTGCGCGCGACCCGAAGGGCAATTTCAACGGCCGCCTGGTTTCCAAACACACTGTTGATCGCGCCGAGTTGGCCGAGCGTGCCGCTTAGACCGAGGCTCTGGGGATCGGTTGGGGTAAGCGTCACAGCGGCTTTGTAGCGCTGAGGGAAGAAGGCGAGGAAAAGCGCAATCGCGATAAGGGCGGCGAAAATCACGGCACGGACGCGAAATCTCTGAATTGCCGGCAATCGCACGATGCTTCCGATGAGTGATCTCGGCGCTCTCACTTCGCCACCGCCGTTATCGTCGCCGCGCTCAATCCGAGCTGGAAAAGCGTCGCCGTGATGTCCTTGAATTTCGACCAGAAGCCATTCGTCTGTGTCTTCACCGGGACGAAGATGACATCGCCTGGAAGCACTCGGTCCCCGAGCGCGCCGTTACTCTTCGAGATAACGTCTCCATTGGCGCGAACGACGAAGATGCCGCCGCGGTCGGCGGCCCGGAGAGTGCCTCCGGCCCGTTCGATATAATCTTTCACCCGGCGCGCCCGACCGCTGCCCAGGTTGAACGACGCGGGACGATAGACCGCGCCGAAAACTCCAACGGTGGTGGAAACCGGCGGAACGTAAATCGCGTCGTTGTTCTCAAGGAGGACATTGCCCGGCAGCGAGGTTGCGTTCGGCGCGATGTCGAGCACGACCCGGCCATCCGGCTTTGCATCCTTCAACTTGTCGAGAACGGCGCGAGCGCCGGCCAGCGCGTTCGCCCTTTCGCCTTCCGATTGGCTCGTGTTGGCCGTCAAGGGCGCAGCGGCCAGTGTAAGCTCAAGTTGCGAGATCGCCTCTTTGAAGCTCTTCTGCTGCTGGATACGCACGGACTGGCGAGTGAATTCGGTCCCGTAAGGGAATGCGCGTGGCGTCAATCCGCCCGCCATTTCCATCACGCTGTGGAGCGGTGTGTTGGGCGCGACGTAATAGTAGCCGGGCCGATTGACCTCACCCTCCACTCTTACGAGCACCGACTGGCGATCTATCGGCTGCACGAGGCTGCCCTTCGACAGCACCTGTAACAAGTCGCCTCCGCGAACTGGCGTGTTCGCAGCCTGAGCAGTGCTGATCTGCTGCGGTCCCAAGCGCTCGGGATCGGTGGTCCGGTAGAGGATCACTCGCGACTTGTCGCCGAGCGTGTTCGGTCCGCCAGCGGCGGCAAGCATGTCGGCAATGCTTTCGCCGGGCTTGGCTTCGTAAATCGCCTCCTCGTGAACGCTTCCGAAAACCGCAACCTGATCCCCGGCCGGCGGGATGAAAAGAACGTCCTCGTTCTGAAGCACGGCATCGTTGATGCGATTACCACCGCGCAGGAGCTGATAGAGATCGTAGTTGGCGACGACGTGACCGTTGCGAATCAGCTGGACGCTGCGGAAGCTGCCGCCGGCAGATGGACCGCCCGCCTGAATAACTGCGTTGGTCAGCGTCGAGAGGCTGCTGACGGTGAAGGCGCCGGGATTGTTTGCGAATCCGGTGACGTAAACCCGGATTCCACGAAGCTTCGAAATCCGGACTTCGACCGTGTAGCCCTTGTACTGGCGCCCGATGGCGTTTGAGATCGTGTCCTGCAGGTCGCCAAATCGCACCCCGGCGACGTGGACGGTTCCGACGTTAGGAAGAAAAATGTTGCCGTTCGTGTCGACTTCCCGTTCGACACTGCCTTCGATCGAACCAGCGAGCGAGATGGTGATCGTGTCGCCCGGATTGATGACGTACGCCGGCGGCACGGAAGCAGTCGAAGGGGTCGCAAAGTCCCGCGTGGACGGAAGCAGGAGATCCTCACCGAAGCGCGGCAGCTTGCGGCCGAGAACCTTTGCGACATAATCTTCAAACTCACCCGGCTTCGGGGGCGCTTTCCACAGCTCGCCGGCCTGTTCACGCGACTGCTGGATGGGTGACGTGAGTTGATCGATCGTCAGCACCGTCCCCTTGTCCTCGGTCACCGACCTTGGCTGCAGGATTTGCGAGGGCGCAGGTTGGTAGGCGGGCTGGCCCGTCGTTCCCGTGTTCGACGATCGGCTGTTCGTGGTCGGGGCGGACCCGCTTTGGTCGAGCGGCGAACCGCTGGGAATGGACTGGCCCGCCAGCTGCGCATTGGCGGAACCCGCAATTGCAATGATGCCAAATGCGAAAAGAAGAAGACGACGTGCGATACTCACTCTTGACTACCCGCTCAGGTTACGCGTGCGATCGCCGGCAGCTACGCTATGCGCTGTTTTTGATTGATGAGCCGACCGCCCGGGACGGAAGACGACGCGACGCTGGCCGTATCACGCTGTTTTTGGCGCGACCACCCCGAAACAGCCGTTTCGTCTAAAAAGGACGCGGTTTCCGATACTTGCCGCACAAAGGAGACAGGCTCTATGCCATATTCGCCAAGGAGGCGCGAATAGGCAGCGTGGTCGCCGGCATATTCGTCCGCCAGAGCCGCCTGCACCTGGCTGCGCACGATCGGAACGCGGCCGCAAATCGCCGCCACCGTCTCGGCAATCTCCTGCATCTCCATTGGTGCCCCTCCCGTGTCGAAGCGGACGACGCCGCCGTTATCCTGGCAAAGCAAAGCGAAAACGAGCGACATCAGCTCGCGGATTGCGACGTAGCCGCGCACCACGGGTCTGGTGGCCCGAATCTCGATCGGCTTCTTTGCGAGCGCGTCGAGAATGAACGATGCGAGCGCATAGGTGCTGTGCTTGTTCACATACGGGCCGGACAGATTGAAGATGCGGGCGATGATCGCCCGCTTGCCACGCTCATTCGCCCAGCCGGCAAAAGCTGCCTCGTCCTCTTTCTTAAGCAGTCCATAGAGCCGCATCGCCGGACTTGCGTCCGGGTCCTCGGCCGAGGCGGCGGCGCCTGAGGAAGCGACGAACACCGCCTTCGCCCCGACCGTGTCCAGAGTTTCGAGAACGGTGCGGCTCACGTTGCGGTTCGCGCGGACATATTCGTCCTCGTCCATCTGCTCCGCACGATCCTTAGTCAGGAATGCGAAGTGCAGCACGATGGTGGGCCGGCTGCGCAGGTATCGGATCTCAGAAAGCGGCGATTGCCTCACGGTGGCTCCGCCCCGGAGTTGCAACAGGCGACGGGACGAACCAAATGCGACGACCCTGTCCTCGAAGGCCGCCTTCCCAAGACAATCGCGCAACAGCTCAAGCGTCGCCAGGCCGATCCAGCCACCCGCCCCGGTGATCACGATCCTGTCGTCCGACCGCGCGAGCTGTGCAGCTGCACGGGAGTCGAGCCGCGGATTGGTGGTCATGACTGCACCGCCTCGCGTTGCAACAGCTCACTCACGAACTCTTCCGGCAAGTCCGGTGACATGCGGTCGATCGGGTTTGATTCCATTGAACCGTTCGCCGTGATTTGGCTGCTGATCTTCGGGAAGTAAGTCTGCTCCGGGTCGATCGGCACGATAAATGCCGCGGGCCCGTCGTTCGCAAGGAGCTCCAGTACTTGGTCGGAATGCTCGAAGTCCAAAGGCAATTCGACGACGGGAATGTCCCACGCAGCGAACAATCGGGTCCAGTCCGGCAGCCCGAGGCCCGATTGGCGGTCGCAGCCCAGGTACCTGCCGTTGAAATAGCTCCGCTGGGTCATGCGAATCGACGCATGGCCCTGGTCGTGAAAGATGAAGATCTTGAGGCGGCACCGATTGATCGCAACCGTCCCGAGCTCCTGCATGTTCTGCGCAAAGCCCCCGTCGCCCTCGATCAGGATCGTCCTTCGCCCAGGCGCTGCCACCGCCGCCCCGATTGCCCCCGACAAGCCATAACCCATGGAGGCGAGCGACTTGTTCGTGATCATCCGCTGTCCGTATCTCTGCTTGTAGAGCTGCATGGACAACGTGAATGCACTTCCGCTGCTGCACGGGATGATCAGGTCGTCGGACCGGGTGAGCGCCTCCAGACGCACAATGAAATCGTACGGCGAGAGGTAGCCTTCCCCCGTCTTGTTGACGTCCTCAACCCTCGGGATTGCGGCTCGAATCCGCTGCGCAAAGGCGAGCCACTCATCCTTCCTGTCGAGATCGCATCCAAGGAAGCGAGTTATGAAGTCGTCTGCGTCGACGCCGAATTGAAAGTCGCTCCGGGGGTGTCCCTTATTTAGCTCGCCTTTGTCGATGTCGACATGGACGATTTCCGCATTGCGACCGAACTCGCGCCAGTTGAAGCCGGTCTGCTGCATCCCCAGTCTCGTTCCGACCGCGAGGATCAAATCGCTTTCCTGTATGAGGATGTTAGAGCTTCGCTGACCCCAGGTGTTCGGCCGTCCAAGGTACACCGGATCGTCTCCGTCGAACCGATCGGCGCCATTGTAGGTCGTCATGGACGGGATGCCCTTGGCCAGGAACGCGGACCGGAGCCGCCGCATCTGGCCGTATGAAACGCCGCCGCCAATCAAGAGAATTGGCCGATCCGCCCGATTATAGAGTTCCGCCACCCGCTGCAGGTCCGCTTCGTCGATCACCGGCAATTCCGGAGAGACGACGCGTGAAAGCGCCTCTCGTTCGACCGACGCAGCCTGCACATCGAGCGGGATTTCCAGAAACACCGGGCCTTTGCGCGGCGTCCAGCTATGCGCGATCTTTCCGAGAAACTCGTTGGCGCCGAGCGGCCGAAGGAAGCGATAGGCTTCCTTGGTCGTGGACTGGACCAGCGAGACGCCGTCGACTTCCTGAATCCCGCGCGAGCGAACGCTCCCGTTCGCCAAGTCGGACGTCTTCACCTGTCCGCCGATCACCAGCAGCTCCCGGCTCTCGAGCCAGGCACCTGACAAGGCGGTGACGATGTTCGTCAGGCCCGGGCCCGCAGTGACCAGCGCCAAAGCCTTGGCCGGAGCGGCGACCTCATTGAAATATTCGGCCGCGATACCCGCTGCGACCTCATGCACCACGGGAACCCCAGTCAGGTACCGGCTGAGGCTCTCCGTGAGGTGCATGATGTTGCCGCCACCCACATAAAAATAGTGGGTGTAGCCTGCGTCTCGCAGCCATTCTCCAATTTGGTCACTGTACTTGAGAAGAGCCATTCGCCGTCAACTTCAACATGGACTGGATGATGGCGAGCACTTGGTGCTGGCTCAGACTTTCATCGCCGCTGGAGTTGTAGCCCCAGTCGGCGTGCAGCGGGAGGTGAACCTTTCCTTCGAAAGGTTCGAGGTGACGGCTCATGTCATCCACATAGACGACGAGATACTTGCCCTCGTCGAGCCAGCCGAACCCTCGCGCGACATCGAGTTTTGATCCTGCGCTGCGGATCATTTCCTGGCCGTGGACCGGGATTCCGCCGGCCCCAAAGAAGTCGAGCGTGCGCGAGATCGAATTCGAATCGCGCGTCGACAGCACATGAAAATATTCCGGATGCTTGCGCAACAGCGGCTTCAAAAGGAAGAAAAAATCGTAAGGCGACATCACCTTCGGCCAATCGGCGTCTTCCATCATCTGTTTGCGGGCGGCGAAAAATTGCTCTGCGAACTCCCAGTCCGCGGTGTCCGCAGTAGCTTGCGGCAGGGCCTCGATCGGCTCGCCCTGGCAGCCGAGGGCATAGAGGCGGCGATACTGCCAAGCGTCGGTCACATAGGCGCGGAAATCGAGGAATTCCTCAAAGTCCACGTCCTGCCTGTAATCGGAGTGCATTCCGGTGCAGCGATTGCAGACGGAATAAGCCTCGAATGCGCTGTTGAAGAGAACACCGTCGAAATCGAGGACGATCTTCAGGTCCATCTCACACCCGGCTGCTGATCTTCTCGAAACGGTCGCTCATCGCCTGAAGCGCCGCCCTGATCGGCTTCATGCGCAGATCGAGCAGCTCGCACTCGACGGTGATGGAGTCTTCGAGAGTTCCCTCTTCAAGGAAACGGGCGATCGGCATAACGACCTTGCGGGTCTCGACCGCGTCGATGACCTCTGCCAGCGGATGGCCTTCGCGAAGCAGCTCGCGGGTGCGCGCGTCGACGCTTCCGCCCATGGTCACTTCGAAGCCGCGGACTTTCGCAGCGCGCGCGACCTTCAGTGTCTTCTCCAGCGTCTCCGGGCAATTCGTGCTCGACCCGCCGAAGGAGGCGGTCAGGTCGGACCGGCCGATAGTCACTGCCGTGAGCTTCGTTCCGGCGTTGAGAATTTCCTCGATACGGTCGACCGCGTGGAAAGTTTCGACCGTCACTCCGACATGGTCGAACGCATCCTCGGGAAGCATCGACATGTACTTCGACATGGCAAAGCTGCTTTCGATCATCGGAGCGACGATGCTGCGGACTCCAAGGCGCTGCAGATATTCAACGTCGGACTTGGCTTCGCAGCCGCCGATCTTGACCAGATAATCGAGGCCGCGCCGGGCGCTCCAAATGACTTCGGCCGCGAGTTCGACCGAATTGAGCCCTTCAGCCTCGAACTCGCCCTTGAGCGAAGCGAAGCGAGTGAAATCGACTACCGGACTGAGCGAACTCAGCGATACGATCGGGCGGGCATCTTGCTTGTGAACTAGCGTCCCAGACATTCAAAGATCCTCTCAACTGTGTACGCAAGGTGACCCGGCCCGAGCCCCGGGTAGAGACCAATCCAGAAGGTTCTCTCAGTCACGATATCGGCGTTGGTGAGCTCGCCCACCACGCGGTAATTGCGGCCGCGCATGTAGGGCTGGCGGACGAGATTGCCGCCGAACAGCAGCCGTGTGCCAATTCGATGTGCATCCAGGTGACGCACAAGCTCATCGCGCGTGATCGGCGCGTCCTCGCGCAGCGTCATCGGATAGCCGAACCACGACGGCTCGCTCTTTGGTGTCGCTTGCGGCAGGATCAGCACGTCCTCGAGCGGTTTGAGCAACTGGGTAAGCCTGTCGAAATTCTGCCGCCTCGACGTGATAAAGCCCTCGAGCTTGTCGAGCTGTGCGAGCCCGACTGCTGCCTGCATGTCGGTAATCTTAAGATTGTAGCCACAGTGGCTGTACGTGTACTTGTGGTCGTACCCCGTCGGCAGGTCGCCGAGACGCCGGCAAAAGCGCTTGCCGCAGGTGTTGTCCATCCCCGGAGCGCACCAGCAATCCCGCCCCCAATCGCGCATCGACTTTATCACCCGCTTGAGCCGCGGCTTGTCGGTAAACACCGCTCCGCCTTCGCCCATCGTGATGTGGTGGGCCGGGTAGAAGCTCAGAGTGCCGATGTGGCCGAAGGTCCCGACCGTCTTTCCGTCATAGGTTGCGCCGAGAGCGTCACAGCAATCCTCGACGACCCACAGGCCGTACTTTTCCGCCACTCGCATGACTTCGCCGAGATCGAACGGGTTGCCGAGCGTGTGGGCGACCATGATCGCTCTCGTCCGCTCCGTCACCGCAGCTTCGATCAGCTCCGGCTTGATGTTGTAGGTCGGAATGTCGACGTCGACGAAAACTGGCACAACACCATATTGCAGCGCCGGGTTTACAGTCGTTGGAAAGCCGGTGGCGACGGTGATAACCTCGTCGCCCGGCTTGAGCGCGTCGCCCCGCAGGTAGTGAGACGTCAACGACGAGAACGCGAGAAGATTCGCCGACGAGCCCGAGTTCGTCGTCAGCGCATGGCGAACTCCGATGCGGCTTGCGAGCCGCTCCTCGAATTGGGCGTTGAATTGCCCGGTCGTCAACCAGAAGTCGAGCGCAGAATTGACCAGCGCCTGCATGTCCTCCGCGCCGTAGACCTTGCCCGAAACCGGCACGGGACTTTCGCCCGGAACGAACGACTTTGCGGCGTGGTGACGGCGCGCATACTCGCCGACGAGATCGAGGATCAGCTGACGAAACTGCGATTCGTCGGTCTGGCTGGCGAGGTCCTGCAACCGCGCAATTTCGCTTACGCCCATTGGGCCTCGCCCATTCTAGCTTCACTCCTTTTCAAATATTCGGCCAGCTGATTGAGACTGACCTCGAGCGCATCCTCTCCAGCGCTCACTTTTGAGTGCCATTCGACGACTTTCCCCAGCGCTTCGTCGAGGTTGAGCGCCGGACGCCAGCCAAGTTCCGAGTGCGCTTTCGAGCAATCAAGCCGAAGCAACACCGCCTCGTGCGGCTGCGCCGCTTCCGGCTTGATCCAGCCGCTGTCGCTTCCCCAGGCGGAAAGCATCCGCTCGACGATCCAGCCGACCGGCCAGGCGTCGTCGTGGGCCGGACCAAAGTTCCAGCCGCTGGCCAGTTCGTCGCGCCCTTCGAGGAGCCGCTGCGCAAGAAGAATGTAACCGCTCAGTGCATCCAGAACGTGCTGCCACGGACGGATCGATCCGGGATTGCGGATAAGTGGCGGCTTGGCCGCTATGAGCGCTCGGATGATGTCGGGCACCAGCCGGTCGGCTGCCCAGTCGCCTCCGCCGATGACATTGCCGGCCCTCACCGACGCGATTTTCGGTCCCTGCGAATATGATCGACGATACGCCGCAATCGCGATCTCGGCCGCTCCCTTGCTGCTGCTGTAGGGATCGTGACCGCCCATCCGGTCATTCTCGCGGTACGGCCAGACCCACTCGCGATTTTCGTAACATTTGTCAGTTGTCACGCAGATTACGGCTCGAACGGAATCGGCCTGGCGCGCTGCCTCGAGCACGTGGACTGTGCCCATGACGTTGGTCGCATAGGTCTCGACGGGATGTTCGTACGAGTATCGGACGAGCGGCTGTGCAGCGAGATGGAAGACGACCTCCGGCTGCGCTTCGCGGATCACTCGGTCGACCTCCGCCAGGTCGCGAACGTCGCCCTGCCGGTGGTCCACCAGCCCCTGGATACGGGCCTGTCGGAACAGGCTTGGCTCGGTTGGCGCCGGAAGCGCAAAGCCGGTCACATGGGCACCAAGCGAATGGAGCCACATTGCCAGCCACCCGCCCTTGAAGCCGGTGTGGCCGGTAATGAGCACCCGTCGCCCGTTCCAAGAAGATCCCCTTACCAGCATTTCCAGGGAGCTCCCGAGCTCCAGAGATCCTCCAGGTGAAGCTTGTCCCGGAGAGTGTCCATTGCGCTCCAAAACCCGTCGTGGCGATACGCAACCAGCTCTCCCGACGCGGCGAGCCGTTCCAGCGGCTCCCGCTCCCAGATCGTTCCTGGCCCGTCGATGAGGTCGAGCACTGACGGGTGGACCACGAAAAAGCCGCCGTTGATCAACCCCCCGTCGCCGGCCGGCTTCTCGCGGAAGCTGCGGACGAAATCGCCTTCAAATTCAAGTGCGCCGAACCGTCCCGGAGGAGCGACTGCCGTAATCGTGGCCTTCTTGCCGTGACCCTTGTGAAATTCGATCAGGTTGCCGATGTCGACTGTTGCGACCCCGTCTCCATAGGTGAAACAGAACGGCGCATCGGGATCCAGATAGCTCTCGATTGCCTTGAGTTGACCGCCGGTCATCGTATCCGCGCCAGTCTCGACAAGAGTGATACGCCACGGTTCGCTCCAATTCTGATGTACTTCGAGCGAATTCGATCTCAGGTCGATGCTGACGTCGGCGGTGTGGAGAAAGTAGTTCGCGAAATACTCTTTGATCATGTAGCCTTTGTAACCAAGGCAGACGATGAAATCGTTCACGCCATGGGCAGAATACAGCTTCATGATGTGCCACAGCACGGGCATGCCGCCAATCTCGACCATTGGTTTCGGCCGGACGGAAGTCTCCTCGCCAAGCCGGGTACCAAGTCCGCCGGCGAGAATGACCGCTTTCATTCCGGGGGCGACATTTACTGGCCGCTGAATTGCAGCAGTACCGATTCTGTTTAACACTATACTTCCCGCTGCACTACGGACTTACTTGCGTCCGCGTGCCCCCATTTCATTGATTCGGCTGCGGTTTTCACCCTTACCGGCGCGCGCGGCGAACACAAGCCGATTTTGAACGGCGTCAGCGCCGCAGTCGTCTAAACCAGGTTTGTTTTCCATGTTACTGTTGCGGGAAGGACACGACGCGAACAACAGGCCCGCCCACCTCACCTGGAAGCGGCCGAAACAATGCCACGGTGCGTCCGTCGCGTAGGAGCCGCTGATAATTGCGCACCTGATTCGGGAAGTGAGAGGCTTCCGCGAGATACAGGTCGTAGTATGTCAAAATGGCGAAATCGCCACGGCAGCTGTCCAGAGCGGCAGGCGAAACATTGCCGATGTCGACGATTGGGCTTCCGCCACGAGCGGTTTGCAACTGCTTGTAACCTACTCCTTTGGTGAGCGCCTGTAGGCCGTCGATGCAGCCGGCGCGTCCGAACGGGAAGCGGAAATGCCAGGGGCGATCGCGAAGCCGTAGCTCGAGATTTTCGAGAACCACGGTGCTCCCGGGGGGAATGTGTTCGCTCGCCCATTGGGCAGCGAGCGCGCGCGTATCCACCGCGCGCTCTCGGATCTTGTCGTGGACCGATGCGACGGATGGAAGTGCGATAACAAGCGCCACTGCTCCGGTAAGGAGCTTTGCCGGGCGTGGCGCGATGGCAGCCGCCAAGGCCATTGCAATCGCCTCCACCGCCGCTCCGGCGAACAGGCACAGCAGGGGCATCTCCGGAATGAGCCATCGCGACCATACCAGGGATTGCGAACAGATGAGAGCCAGGAACGCAATACCCACGGGAACGAGGGTACAGCGGGCAATCGAATTGCGCCAGAAGGCGAGGACAGCGCCCGCGATTGCGACCAAGAGTCCGAGCACTCCCATTGACGGCGCAACCTGGCCCAGCATGTACCACCGCAGGTTGTAGAAGAAGCTCCCGCCCGTCTGCGCAAGGTGACGCGGAGTCATTTCCCCGGTGACGTTCGCCAGGACCGTCCGCCAATCGAAGAAGATGTAGGGCGATGACAGGAACAGCGCGATGAGCGCGCAGGCAAACGCGGCGGCGACGTTGCGCGATTCAACCCGATAGCCCTGCCGCTCTGCCACAGAGCGATGAACGGCTACTCCGACAAGGCCGATTGCAACGATTGCTGAAGGCCATTTCGTCGCCGTAGCGATCCCGACCAGAGCACCGCTGATCATGTAGTCCTTCAGCCGCCCGCGCTTTTGCGCCCGAATCGCGAACAGCAGTGACGCGAGCATGAAGAAGCTCGCCATTACGTCGGTCCTGATCACCTGCGACCACATCACATGGAGCGAGTTGATCGCGAGAAGCGCCGAACCGACCAAAGCTGCGGTCTCGCCGAATGCACGCCTCCCGATCGTGTACGTGAGCCATACGCAGCCGACGCCGAACAGCGCCATCGCGACGCGCGCCGGAACAAACAGCATTCCCGGGTGGGCGTAGGCCGCCGCCGCAAAGCCGCCGACGGAGGCGAACCGGTGTGTCGCCAGTCCGAACGCGAGCACCCCAAGATCGATCAGGGCGACGAGGTAAATCGTCGTTGTGCCGGGGTGCCCAAACCAACCCGGGTTCAGTGTCTGGTTCTTCAGGAGATTTAGAGAAAGCACCATGAAGATCGGCTCGTCGGGATCGTAAAGGCTGGGGAGACCGAAGCCGATGTCGTGCAGGCGCACGCCGATTGCCACCGCCAAAATGATTGCGAGCCCGCCCAATCTGGCGAGGCGCCCGATATCCATTGTCCAAGTCTCTACCGTGAAAGCGGCCCGCTAGACGCAACTGCCGCGGGCGGCAAGTCGAGCGGATTTGCTCAGCGGCTACGAGGGCGTGACGCGGGTGCTATAGCTGTCGTGCGCCAGCTTTCGCCCTGCGAAACGCTCTCCGGCTTGGCCGCGGAACTAGCTGAGCCGGGGTTTGCCCTTCGGCTTCTTCCGCGGGCGATTGGGGCCGCCTCCAGGCCGGTCAGGCCCACCGCCCGGCTTATCAGGGCCCCCGCCCCTCGGCGGGCGACCGCCGCGTCGATGCCCCTCGCCCGGACCACGCGGCCCCCGTCGGTCGCGCTCCGGAACACGGTCGAGCGGCCGCGACTGCTGCATCTGCTGCCGGGGTCCGACGGCATACCCCTCCTTCAGCAGCTGAGTGAACGCCGAGCGGGTGGTTTCCACGATGGCGTCCTGGAGCTCTTTCGGAAGGTCGGCGAAGGTGACGTTCGGGTGTATCGCCTGGACGTCGCGCAAGAGCTGGTTCGGAAGCCCACCCGACGCGCGCTTCAGCGCCGCCACCGCGTCGATCACTGCCGAGAATATGACCGACTGCATCACTTGATTTGCTGGTCGTTGCATTGGCGTTGGTGACCTCGCTGGACTTGAGTTTTGCGGCCCCCTAGATGCTCGGCCGACCCATGGCACTCCACTTCCACAAGATGCACGGCCTCGGCAACGACTTCGTGATTGTCGACGGCCGGGAGCAGAGCGTCGCCATCACTCCTCGGCTGGCGCGCTCGATCGCCGACCGGCACATGGGAGTGGGTTGCGACCAGCTCATCCTGATCGGCAAGTCGGAGAGCGCAGACGTTTCCATGCGGATCTGGAACCACGACGGTGGCGAGGTCGAATTGTGCGGCAATGCGGCGCGCTGCGTCGTCGCCCTCACCGGCGCCAAGACGATCGAAACGCCCGCTGGCGTGATCGAAGGCGCTTCGGAGGGCAGCGATGTCGAAGTGACGATGCGCGAGCCGCGGTTCGGCTGGGCCGAGATCCCGATTTCCTACGCGATGGACACCACCAACCTGCCGCTTGCCTGGGGCGAGCTCAAGCACGGTTTCGCGGTCAACGTCGGCAATCCCCACGTCGTCTTTTTCGTCGACGATCCCGATGCGGTCGATCTCAACACCTACGGCCCCAGCATCGAGAATGACCCGGCTTTCCCGGACCGGGTCAACGTCCACGTCGCCTGCGTTCGCGACGACGGAATTCACATGCGATCGTGGGAGCGCGGGGCCGGCCTGACGCTCGCCTGCGGCACCGGCGCCTGCGCAACCGCAGTGGCGGCAATCGCAACCAAGCGCGCCAAGAGCCCGGTAAAGGTTCACATGCCCGGCGGAGAGGTGACCGTCAGTTGGGGAGCGGGCGAACAGCTTCGAATGCGCGGTTCCGCGACTCACGTCTTCGAAGGCGATCTCGATCTCGAGGCGCTGCAATGAGTGTCGAGACGGTGAGCCTCGGCTGCAGGCTCAACTTTGCCGAAGCCGAGACAATCGCCAGGAGCGCCCCCGACGATCAGGACTGGGTGCTCGTGAACAGCTGCGCGGTGACTAACGAGGCCGTCCGCCAGACTCGCCAGGCGATCCGGCGCGCCCACCGGCGACGGCCCAACGCACGAATCCTGGTGACCGGCTGCGCCGCCGAGCTCGACCGCAGCAGCTTCGAGCGAATGCCGGAAGTGTCGCGGGTGGTCGGTAATGCTGAGAAGCTGCACGCCTATGACGCCAAGACGTCACCAGCCGCCGCGGGATCGCACTCGCACGTGCGAAGCTTCGTCGCCGTCCAGAACGGCTGCGACCACCGCTGCACCTTCTGCTCGATCTGGCAGGCGCGAGGCAAAAGCGTCTCGCTCCCGTTCGAGGCAATCCGCGATGCCGTGGCCGTCGAAATCGACCGCGGCGCCAAGGAAATCGTGCTCACCGGCGTCGACCTCACCGACTATCGTGGCGGCCTCGGAGCACTGTGCCAGCGCCTTCTCGCCGCCGAGCCGCGGCTGAAGCGCCTTCGGCTGTCGTCGATCGACAGTATCGAAATCGACGAGCCGCTGTTCGAACTCCTCTCCGACGATCGCCTGATGCCGCATTTCCACCTGTCGCTTCAGGCCGGCGACGACATGATCCTCAAGCGGATGAAGCGCCGCCACAGCCGCGCCCAAGCGGTGGCCGCGGTCGAGCGGATCAAGGCAATTCGACCCGACGCAAGCATCGGCGCCGACCTCATCGCCGGTTTTCCCACAGAAACCGAGCCAATGGCGCTGAACTCGCTCAAACTCCTAGACGATTGCGACATCGTCGCAGCGCATATCTTCCCGTTTTCGCCGCGCCCGAACACGCCCGCCGCGCGAATGCCGCAGCTCGACCGGAATCTGGTGAAGGCGCGCGCGGCCCGTCTTCGCGAAGCTGCGGACACGCGTCGCTCAAGCTGGCTCGACCGCTTGATCGGCACAGTGCAGCCGGTACTGATCGAAACCGCCGGGAAGGGTCACACCGACGCATTTGCGCCAGTGATGGTTGCGCAGGCCCGCCGCGGTGATCTCGGCCGCGCTCGAATAACCGGCCGCGACGGCGCCCAGCTGATCGGGTCGTGGGCATGAGCTGGCTCGACCGCCTCCGCGGCGGCTTTTCCAAGACTGCCGACAAGCTCGCCGACAACCTTACCGGCCTGACCAGCCGCGCCGCGCTCGACACGGCAACCCTCGACGACATCGAAGAGGCGCTGATCGCCTCCGACATCGGTCCCGAAGCGTCGCACCGGATCCGCGACGCAATTGCACGCCAGAAGTTCGACAAGCTCGACGAGCGTGGCCTGAGGACAATCCTCGCCGAGGAGATCGAAAAGATTCTGGCTCCGGTCGCCAAGCCGCTCGAAATCTGGGGCTTTCCTCGCCCGCACGTGATCCTGGTGATCGGCGTCAACGGCTCGGGAAAGACGACCACCATCGGCAAGCTCGGTCACTGGCTGATGGAGCAGGATTACGGTGTCCTGCTGTGCGCCGGCGATACCTTCCGCGCCGCCGCGATCGAGCAGCTTCAGATCTGGGGTGAGCGCATTGGTGCGCCCGTAATTTCAGGCAAGGAGGGTGCCGACCCCGCCGGCCTCGTCTTCGACGGCGTCAAGCAGGCGACCGCGCAGGGCATTGACGTTCTTGTGGTCGACACTGCCGGGCGGATGCAGAACAAGACTCACCTGATGGAGGAGCTGTCGAAAATCCGCCGCGTGCTGGGGCGGCTGAACCCGGAAGCGCCGCACGACGTCATCCTCGTCCTCGACGCAACCACGGGCCAGAACGCGCTGTCACAGGTCGAAGTTTTCCGCGAAACCGCCAACGTCACGGGGCTCATCATGACGAAGCTCGACGGCACGGCTCGCGGCGGGGTGCTGGTCGCCGCTGCCGAGCGCTTCGGATTGCCCATCCACGCCATCGGCGTTGGCGAGCGCGCCGACGACCTGCGGCCGTTCGACCCCCGCGCCGTCGCTCGCGCCATTGCCGGACTGCCTCCCGAATGACCCCGCGGCAGGAGAACGGAACCGGCTCGCAGCTATTGATCGACGTCGGGCCTCTGCTTGTCTTCTTCGCCGCCAATTTCTTCGCGCCGGTGCCGCAGGCGCTGAAAATCTTCGTCGCGACCGGCGCTTTCATGGCCGCAATGGTGGCGGCGATGATCTACTCGGCGCTGCGATTTCACCGAATTTCGCCGATGCTGTGGTTTTCGGGCGTGCTGGTGGTGGTGATGGGCGGGGTCACTTTGTGGCTCCACAACGAAACCTTCATCAAGATGAAGCCGACGCTTTACTACCTCTTCATTTCCGCCCTCCTCACCTTCGGGCTGGTCAAGGACAAGCCACTGCTCAAGCGGGTGCTCGGCGGGACCTACCCGGGCCTGGACGAGGCGGGCTGGCGCAAGCTCACCCGCAATTGGGCGATCTTCTTCGCCTGCATGGCCGTGTTGAACGAGGCGGTCTGGCGCAACAGCTCGACCGATTTCTGGGTCGGGTTCAAGCTTTGGGGTGCAATCCCCCTCACCTTCCTGTTTGCAGCCGCAAACGTGCCGATGCTCCTGCGCCACGGCCTCAACAGCGAAGAAGCGAAGCCACAGGAACCAGGACCAGTCGAATGAGCGATCCGATCCTCTCTATCCGCGGCTTGAGGAAAACCTACGGGAGCGGGGTCGACGCACTCAAGCCGACCGATCTCGATATCCGGCGCGGCGAAATCTTCGCGCTTCTCGGCCCCAACGGCGCCGGCAAGACGACCTTGATCAACATCGTCTGCGGGATCGTTACTCCAAGCGGCGGCGAAGTGCTGGTGGACGGCCGCAACTGGCAGTCCGACTTTCGCTTCGCCCGTGAGAAGATCGGCCTCGTTCCGCAGGAGCTTACGACCGAAGCTTTCGAAAGCGTCTGGAACACCGTCAACTTCTCGCGCGGGCTGTTCGCGAAGCCGCGCGACCCGCAGAAAGTCGAGGAGATCCTCAAGCGGCTGTCCTTGTGGGACAAGCGAAAGTCCGAAATGCGCTTCCTCTCGGGCGGGATGAAGCGACGGGCGATGATCGCCAAGGCACTCGTCCACGAACCTTCGATCCTGTTCCTCGACGAGCCGACCGCGGGTGTGGATGTCGAGCTTCGCCGTGACATGTGGAACCTCGTCCGGCAGCTGCGCGCCGACGGCACGACGGTGATCCTCACTACCCATTACATCGAGGAAGCCGAGGAGATGGCCGACCGGGTCGGAGTCATCAACAATGGCGAGCTAATCGCCATCGACGACAAAGCCACCTTGATGTCGCAAATGGGCAAGAAGCAGCTCGACATCACGCTCACCGAGCCGATTGCCGAGCTACCGCCCGAGCTCGCGGACTGGAACCTCAGCCTCGAGGATGATGGCCACCGCCTTTGCTACGTTTTCGACAGCAATTCCGAGCGTACCGGCATCGCCTCGCTGATGAGCAAGCTGGCCGAGGCGGGAATCGCCTACAAGGACCTGTCGACTCACCAGTCGAGCCTCGAGGAGATTTTCGTCGAGCTCGTGCACGGAGACGAGAGATGAACGCGCACGGGATCGCCGCCATCTACCGGTTCGAGATGGCGAGGTGGAAGCGGACGCTGTGGCAAAGCCTGATCACTCCGGTGATCACTACGGCGCTTTATTTCGTCGTCTTCGGCTCGGCGCTCGGGTCGCGCATGAGCACCATGGACGGGGTCAGCTTCGGCGCCTTCATCGTCCCCGGACTGACCCTGCTTTCGGTGTTCATGCAGTCGATCTTCAACGCCAGCTTCGGCATTTATTTTCCGAAGTTTACCGGCACCATCTACGAGCTTTTGTCAGCGCCGATCTCCAGCTCCGAAGCGGTTCTCGCCTATGTCGGCGCGGCGGTCACGAAATCGGTGATCCTGGCGCTGGTGACGATCGCGACGGCCACTTTGTTCGTGCCGGTGCACATCGATCACCCGCTTGCGATGGTGCTTTTCCTGGTCGGCATCGCCAGCGGTTTTTGCCTGTTCGGCTTCGCGATCGGCGTGTGGGCGCAGAATTTCGAGCAGCTACAAATCATCCCGATGCTGATCATCACTCCGCTGACGTTCCTCGGCGGCGCCTTCTATTCCGTGAAAACGCTTCACGACCCGTTCCGGACGATCACTCTGTTCAACCCGATCGTCTACGTAATCAGCGGCTTTCGCTGGAGCTTCTACTCGGTCGCGGACGTGCCGGTGTGGTCGAGCGTGCTGGTAACCCTGGCGATCATCGCCCTGTGCATGGGGATCATCACCTGGATGTTCAGGACGGGCTACCGCCTTAAGCAGTAGCCCCCGTGGCGCCTACTGCGCGTCCTGCTTTTCCTTCACGTCGGCGACTGTTTCCGACGAGGTTTCCTGGTTCGCCCTCTGGGCGCCGTTCCCGTCGAGATTTTGCTCGACGAAATCCCAGTTGACGATCTTGGCAAGAACGCTCGAGGCGTAGCGCGGCCGCTCGTTCTGGTAGTCGAGATAATAGGCATGCTCCCACACATCGAGCGTGAACAACGGCTTCATGCCCTCATGGACAATCGGCGTGTCCGCATCGTGAAGCGACGTGATCTTCAGCTGGTCGCGATCGAGGACCAGCCACGCCCAGCCGCTTCCGAACTCGTTCACAGCCGCGTCCTGAAGTGCTTTCAGCATGTCCTCGGCGCTTCCGAAGCTCTCTTCGATCATTCGCAGAAGCTTGCCCGTTGGTTTCTGGTCCTGCGCGGGAGCCAGGCATTTCCAGAAGAAGCTGTGGTTCCACAGCTGCGCCGAGTTGTTGAACAGCTTCTTGTCGCCCTCCTCGCGGGCGCCCTGAATCACCTCGATCAGCGACCCGCTGCCGCCTTTGGCCGCGAGCAGCTGGTTGGTTTTCTCGACATAGGCCTTGTGGTGCTTGTCGTGATGGAAATGCAGCGTTTCCTTCGACATCACGGGTTCGAGCGCATCGTGCGCATAGGGTAGTTCGGGCAGCTGGAAAGCCATGTCTTCCTCCTCGCTCTTTTCGGTGACGGCTGGACAACGGTTGAGCGCCGCCAATGCTCCGGACTTTCCGCCTCCCTAAAGCCATACCGGCCCCGGAACAACGGCGCGGCGCTAGCGCGAGTTCGCGTCGAGAAGCTTGTGGCGCTTCAATGCGTGTCGAAGCTGGTCGTACGTCAGGCCGATTGCGGCGGCGGTCGCTCGCTGATTGAAGCGGTTCGCGTTCAACGCTTCTTCAAGCAACGTTCGCTCGTATGCGTCGACCGACGCACGGAAATCCTCAGTCTGAAGCGGAACCTCGGCGGTCGGCTGCTCGTCCTCCGGCTGCTCCGCGGGCGTGCTCTGTGACGAGGCAGCCGCCGGCGGTGGCGCAGTATTGGCCGAATTCGGAGCCCACGGCGAATGGAACGGGTCGAACTGGATGGAATCGATTGGCCGCTCGGGATCTTCCCAACGATACACTGCACGCTCGACGACGTTGCGCAGCTCGCGGACATTGCCGGGCCAGCTGTAGGCTTCCATTTCGGCCATCGCCTTGTCGGTGAAGCCCGGCCAGTTCGACCAGTCCAGCTCGACGCCCATCCGGCGGCCGAAATGCTCGGCAAGAAGCGGGATATCCCCCTGACGCACCCGCAGCGGCGGCAAGGTGATCACCTCGAACGAAAGCCGGTCGAGAAGATCGGCCCGGAATTTCCCCTGCTCGACGAGCGTCGGCAAGTCCTCGTTGGTGGCCGCGACAATGCGCACGTCGACGGAAATCGGCTTGGAGGCGCCGATGCGGGTAATCTCGCCATATTCCACCGCCCGAAGCAGCCGGTCCTGCGCCGGCGACGAAAGCGTCGCCAGCTCGTCCAGGAACAACGTGCCGCCGTCCGCTTCCTCGAAACGCCCGTGACGAGTCTTCGCGGCTCCGGTAAAGCTGCCCGCCTCATGGCCGAACAATTCTGCCTCGATCAGGTTTTCAGGCAGCGCCGCACAGTTCATCACCACCAGCGGCCCCGACCAGCGCGGACTCAAGTGGTGAAGCCGCTCGGCGACCAGTTCCTTGCCGGTCCCGCGCTCGCCGATGACAAGCACCGGCCGGTTGAGCGCAGCCGCCCGGCTCGCCCGCTCGATCGCGTCGAGAACGGCGTTGCTCTGGCCAACGAAGGTTTCGGTGCGTTCCATTCCAACCGTTCAGAAATCTGCCCGACTGTTGGTGGCAAATACCACGATTTGGCAAGATATTTCGAAGGAGCGAATGGCGGAAATCTGTCTTTTTCGCTTATATCCTTCATTTCCGAAACTTGGCACGCACCGTGCATGGAAATTGGCAGGTAGGGCCTTATTTGGATATCGGAGTGCAGAGATGAGTATATTTTCCCGGACGCGGGACATCTTCGCTGCGAACATGACCGAGCTTCTCGACCGCGCCGAAGACCCGGCACGGATGATCCGGATGATCATCCTGGAAATGGAAGAGACTCTGGTCGAGGTTCGAGCGAGCGCGGCGAAGACGATCGCCGACGGCAAGGACATGCGGCGGACTTTGGCGCGCCTCGACGAGCTTCAGACCAGCTGGACCGAGAAGGCCGAGCTGGCGCTCAGCAAAGGCCGCGAGGACCTTGCCAAGGCGGCGCTGATCGAGCGGCAGAAGGCCGCCGACATGGGCGAAGGACTGAAGGAGGAAATCCGGGTCCTCGACGAGACGCTGAAGAGCTACGAAGCGGACATCGCCAAGCTCCAGGGCAAGCTGCGAGAGGCGCGCGCCCGTCAGAATGCGATCGCTCACCGCCTCGAAAGCGCGGTCACCCGGGCCAAGGCCCGTGAGCTGGTGAACGGCAACCGCACGGAAGATGCGTTCAGCCGGTTCGAAGTTCTCGAGCGGCGAGCCGACTTCGCCGAAGGCCGCGCCGAGGCGCTTGGAATGACCGGCCCGAAGAGCCTCGAGGAGGAAATCGCCGAGCTGAAATCTTCGGAAAAGGTCGACGCCGAGCTCGAAGCGATGAAAGCCGCAATGGCGGCAAAGGGGAAATAAGCGACGATGGAAGACACTCTCGTACCGATCCTGGTCGTTGGAATCCTGTTCCTTGGGTTGCCGTGGATCATCTTTCACTATGTGACGAAGTGGAAATCGTCCGCCACGCTCACCGTCGGGGACGAGCAGCTGCTCGACGAGCTTCACGATATGGCGCGAAGGCTCGATGACCGAATGTGCACGATCGAGCGGATCATGACCGCGGAGAATCCTGAATGGCGGCAGACGTGCCTGCCGGAGGCCGGAACGCCCATCGCCGATGACATCCTCACGTCCACCAGCCGCACCCGCACCCGCCGCGGAGAGAAGGCATGAGCACGCAGCCTCCCAGCCGAACGAAATTCTACCTCGACAAAAAGCACGGCAAGGTCATGGGCGTGTGCGCCGGGCTCGCCGATTACACCGGCCTCGACGTCACGCTTGTACGGATCCTGCTGATCCTGGCGATCGTCGTCGGCGGCGCCGGCGTTCTGATCCCAGCTTATTTCATCACCGGCTGGATAGCCCAGGACCGGCCGCGCGAGCTGGCAGACGCGCCTCCGGAAGAGCAGAAATTCTGGCAGGGCGTCAGGCAATCGCCGTCGCGTACGGCTCGCGACATCAAATCGCGATTCCGCGACATCGACCGCCGGCTGGCGCAGATCGAACACTACGTGACAATCGAAAATCGCTCCCTCTCCCGCGAGATCGAGCAGCTTCGATAAAAGTTTCGAGGGGGTACGAAGATGGATCCACAGCTCGCGCAGGTGATCGACCTGCTCAAGATCATCCTTCCGATCAGCGCGGTGATTGTCGCAATGGCGGTCGGCGGAACGCTTCTGAACAATTGGCTCAAGATCAAGAACGGCTATCCGCTTTCGAACAGCTGGGGGATGCCGATCCATCCCAAGACGGACCGCGAGTTGGCCGAGCGGATCAGTCTTCTGACCAGCGAGAATGCGCAGCTTCGCGCCCAGATCGGCTCGCTTAGCGATCGCCTCTCGACCATCGAGCGGATCGTTACCGATGAGCCCAACCGGCTCGCCCGCGACATCGATTCGCTGACGAGGGACAAAGGAGGGCACGCCTGATGTGGAACGAGCCGGTAACCTGGATCTGGGCGCTCATTCCCATTCTCGTAATTGGCATGGCTCCATTCAAAATGTGGCTTCGGGTGAAGGAACGGCAAATTTCGGCCCAAACCGACCTCGCCGCCGAAAAGAGCGCGCAATATGCGGCGCATATCGAACGCCTCGAGGCCCGTGTTCGAGTGCTCGAGCAGATCGTCACCGACGCCGGCGCCCAAACGGCCAATCAGATCGACGCGCTAAGGCAGCGCAGTGCAATTGAAAGCGAGAGTCCCAGTCAATGAATCCATTCGAAATGGTCGTGATGATCGTGGCCATCGTCATGATCGCAAGGGTGTTGAGCACACGATATCGCTACCACGGCCGAAGCGGCGACGATGCCATTCCCGCCCAGGACCGCGCGGAGACGCTTCGCCTGCGCGAGGAAGTGAAGGACCTGAAGGAGCGCCTGAAGGTGCTCGAGCGAATCACGGTGGAAAAAGAAAACAGCCTATCGAAGCAGATCGAGGAGCTGCGCGACCAGTAGAAGGTGTGGCGCTCCGCTGCTAGGCGGGTCGAATGAGCGGACTCCCGCCCCTTTCGGCCATCCTCGACGAATATGAGTTGCTCGATGGCGAGGACCGGTACCGGCTTTTAATCGATTTGGGTCGCAAGCTCGAGCCGATGCCCGATGCACTGAAAACCGACGCGACGAAGGTCCGCGGCTGCTCGGCGTCGGTGTGGGTTTATCCGACGCAAACCGACGACGGACGCCTGCACTTCCTCGCCGACAGCAATGCCGCGATCACCAAAGGGATCGTCGCGCTTGTCCTGTCGGCGGTCCAGGACAAGCCGGCCGAAGAGATCGCCCGAACCGACATCGCCGCCGAGCTTGCCCCGTTCGAACTGTCGAGCCACCTCAGCGCCAACCGGACCCAAGGCGTTCCCAACATGATCGCTTTGATCCGCGACACTGCACAGCGGCTTGCCGGATGACCGACGAGCCAAGACCCGGATTCGATCCGCGCGCATTCTTCGAAGTCGCACGAAAGATCGGCCATGGTCGAGCGCTGGGGCTCGAATTCAGGAGCTCGGGCGACAATTGGGCGGAACTCGCCCTCCCCTGGCGCGAGGAGCTGGTCGGCGTTCCCGAAACCGGAGTTCTCGCCTCCGGAGCGATCGTCAGCCTGATCGATACGGCCAGCGGGACTTCCGTTTGGGTCACGCTCGACAAGTTTGTGCCGATCGTGACCGTCGACCTGAGGCTCGATTATCTCCGCCCGGCGGTGAAGGGCGAGACGATCGTCGCCCGCTGCGAATGCGTTAAAGTGACCCGCCGGATCGCATTCGTTCGCGGAGTTGCGCACGGGGGCGAAGACGAGCGGCCGATTGCGCTCAGCGCCGCCACCTTCATGATCAATCGGTAGCGCCGAGCGCCAGCCGCCTGTCTTCTGCAGCCTTTAAAACGTCATAGGCGGCCCGGATTTCGCGAAACCGCTCTTCCGCGTCCTTGTCGCCCTGCTTCAAGTCGGGGTGATGCTGCTTTGCGAGCTGGCGATAGGCGGCTCGGATCGTCTTGAAATCGGCGTCCGAGTCCACGTCCAGCACGGAAAGGGCCCGCATCTCGTCGCGGCTTCGAGTCTCGTCGCCCGGCCCCGCCCATTGCCAGTGCGCCGATTTTCGAAAGCCGTTGGCGCCGCTCTCTTCCTCAGCAGCGCGCCTCGCCGCTTCCTCTGGGCTGAGCCCGGCGAAATAGTTCCAGTTCCGGTTGTATTCGCCCGCGTGGCGCTCGCAAAAATACCAGCGCTCGCGGCTGTTCGGCGCCTTGGGAGCGGGCCTGTCGCCCGGCTCGTTGCACCCCTCGCGGTCGCACAGCCGCACCCGCGCGGCGTTGCGCCCCGTCTTTCCGTAGGAACGCCAGCGCGGGAATCCCCAATCGTCCGATCTCTTCTGCTTTGCCATCGCCGGCTACAGTAGGAAGCGCGACGCTGCCGCGCCAGTGCTACTCTGCAGGCGCGCCGGTCAATGCTGCGAGAAGACAGATCAGAAGCATCAGCAACATGCCGCCCTGCACTGCGAACGATTTGCCGATCCGGCGCGCGACGATGAGCGCGAGCAGGCACTGGACTGCGTAGAAGGCAGCGAACGCGCGCGAAGCGACGGCGACGACGCTGAATGGGTTCGTCAGCCACACCACCGCAATCGCCAGCGCGCTCGCGGCAAGGAAGGACAGCGGGATCGTCAGCCGGCCGCCGGAAAGCTCCACCGCAAGGCCGGTGGCGCCGATCGAGTCCGCCACCGCAGCGCTTAGCTGGCTGGCAACGGCGGCACCGAGGACGATCACACCGAGCGCCGGGGCAATTCCCCTCATCACGTCGAGAATCCCGGCGACTCCCTGAGTGCCCGCCGCTTCGCCGAGATAGGGGGTGAGAAGGATCAGGAAGGCGAGATAGATCACCGTCGAGATCAGCTGCGCCTCCTTCATGGTCTGGATTCGCAGCTGCCGCCCGTAAAGCCCGCCCATGTAGCGCGACGTTTCGAACCCCTGCACGGTGATCAGCAAGCCGAGCAGTAGCGGGAGCGAGCCCCTGCCCAGGTCGACGGCCGGAAGGACCAGCGGGTAGCCGGACCGGATCACCCAGGCTGCGGCAAGCGCGGCGAGCATGCCCAGGATCAGCCCCAGCTTCACGGACACGCTCCCGTGGGCGACATATTCGACGCGCCGCAAAGAGCCGGTGAGTGCAATCACCACCAGAGCGGCGATAATGGCCGTCACCAGCAGGTTCGACAGGAACTCCGATTCGATGCCTGCCGCGCGCATTGCGAACGCCGCCAGCAGCTTGAGGTAATAGGCAACCGAGATCGCGTAGGCGATTGCCAGCGTCACTTGCCCGAACTGGGCAATTCGCCGGAACGGCGCACCGCGCCTGGCGTGGAGGAGGAGCGGCTCGGCGTAAGCGATATTGAACCGGATCACGGCGCCCACGGAATAAGCGATTGCGAGCAGCAGGAGCATTGCCGGCGCCGCCGCTGCTCCAAACTCCTTGGCCAAAATCGGGCCCGATATGAGGAATCCACTGCCGATGATCGAAGCAAGCGGAGTGACGGTGGCGATCCAGCGATCGCGGCTGCTGAACTTGCTCAGAGTCAAAGCGGCGATGGCGATCGCCGCTGCCGCGAAGGCAAGAATGACCGGCATTGTGAGAATTTGGCCCACGCGCTCGCTCCTCCGGCGAGTAACGCGCGCGTAACGAAACGGATGCGGCTCCGATGGTCCAACGCCGCGCCAGAGGACGCCCGCCGGTGCTACTCGGCCGGCGCGCCGACCAATGCGGCGGCAATGCAAATGAGCAGCACGACCGCAACACCGGCCCGCTTCGGCCCGGAAAGCCCCGCCTTCCGGCCCACGATCAGCGCCAGCACGCATTGGATTGCGTAGAAAACGGCAAAGGCCCGCGACGCGACTGCGACGATGTCGAACGGGTTTGTGAGCCAGACGACGGCGACGGAAAGGAGAGTTGCGGCAAGATAGGCGGCCGGGAGGCTCAACCTCTTGCCCGAGAGCTCCTCTTCGAGGCCGGTTCCGGCAACCGAATCGGCGACTGCCGCGCTCAGCTGGCTGGCAACTGCTGCCGTCAGCACCACGACCGACAGGATCGGCGCAATCCCCTCCATCACGTCGAGAATGCCCGCAATTCCCGTCGTCCGCGCAGCATCGCCGAGGTGCGGGGTCAGGAGGAGCAGGAAGCCGATGTAAATTGCCGACGAAATCAGTTGCGCGCGGCGCATGGTCCGGATCCGAAGCTCGCGGCCGTAGAGTTCCCCCATGTAGCGGGAGGTCTCGAAACCCTGGACCGCGATTAGAAGCCCCAACAACAAGCCGACGCTGTGAAGGCCGACATTGGCGCGCGGCAGAATCAACGGATTACCCACGCGAGCGGCCCAGTCCGCGGCCAGTGCCGCGAGCATTGCCGCGATCAGCGCCAGTTTGATCGAAACTGCCGCACGGGTGACCTCTTCGACGCGGCGCAAGGTTCCCGTGAACGCGAGGACGACCAGCGCCGCCAGAATCCCGGTGACCAGCAGCTTCGAATAGAGCGGTGGTTCAACGCCCGCAGCCCGGGACACGAAAGCGGCAAGCAGCTTAAGGTAATAGGCAACCGAAATCGCGTAGGCGATCGCCAGAGTCGCTCGGGCGGCATCGGAAATCCATCGAACTGCACCACCCGCCTTGTCGGCCAACAACGGCTCGACGTGGCCGATGTTGAACCGGATCACTCCTCCGATCGCGTAGGCCAGCGACAGCAGCACCGCCATCGCCAGCACTGCCGCCCACCCGAACTCCTTTGCCAGCACCGGGCCTGAAATGAGGAAGCCGCTGCCGATGATCGACGCAAGCGGAGTCACGGTCGCCAGCCAAGCGTCGCTTTTGCTGAAGCGACTGAAGAACAGGATGCCGAGAACGATCGCCGTCGCGACCAAGGCAGCAATGACTGGCGCGCTGGCAATCACGCTCCACTCCCCTTTGCAAGGCGGTGTATAGCCGCGAAGCAGCGATTCGAAATGCGCCAGAGGGCCTGTAAGCCGGGTTCTGTCCACCCCCGCGAAGGCGGGGGATGGGCGGCCATTCGTCTAGCCCCGCACTTGCGCGCGGGGTCAAGCGACCAACCCGGGCGACGAGCCGGAACAAGGCTCATGTGCCGCCCCTATTCGGTCTTGCACCCGGTGGGGTTTACCGTGCCGCCGCTGTTGCCAGCGACGCGGTGCGCTCTTGCCGCACCCTTTCAACCTTACCCGTCCGAAGGCGGGCGGAATGCTTTCTGTGGCACTGTCCCTCACCCGCCGAAACGGGTGGCCGGGAGTTACCCGGCACCGTTGTTCCATGGAGCCCGGACTTTCCTCGCGCCCCTTGCGGGGCCCGCGGCCGCCCGGCCCTCTGGCAAGCGCGATATAGTCGCTCCTTCGGTGGCTTGCGAGTCAGGCGCTAGCGTCCGTTTTGCGTGGAAAACGGACGCTATCGAGGCCCTGCAGGCAGTACGACCTGACTGAAAACGGCGTCAGACATCGGCCGCGAGAAGAGCACTCCGCCAACGTGCCCCTCGACCCATCGGATGGTGCCCTCAATCGCTTCGAGGCCATCAAATTTGACCCAAACCAGCTCGCCGACTGCCGGACGCTCCACGAACTCAATGCGGCAACCCTCTTTCGATGCGTTGAATATCCGGACTCGAAACGGGCGTACGCCCGAGCGACGAAGACCCACCTCAGCGGTCAATTCGGCACGAGCGAGGCGTCGCGCATCCCCCACGAGCGATCTCCTTCGAAGGGGAGATACAGCAAAACGCGAGCGTAGTCGCTGACGAAAGTTGACAGCTTTCGCGCCCCGCTGACGTGTTCGGCAACGCGTCAACCGTGGCAACTCGGGCCGGACCCGGGCGCGGCAGCAATGCGTCAAACGGAGATTAGATTCGGTGCTTGCGTAGCCCCCGCGATGTACTGCGCTCCGACTACTGCGGCCGCGGAAGCAGCAGCGACAGCAGTTTCGCCCGGCACTCTCCATCGATCACTCCATCGATGCAGTCGGGGCGGAAGCGGCGCTGGAAGGCAATGACCGCCTTTTGCTGGGAGTCGACGTCGTAGCCGAAGCGCTCCAGCGCCAGAAGGAAGCCGGCGTCTGTCCAGAACGGGTCGACGAGTTCGCGCGTCGGGCTGGGAAGCGCCAGCCGCCGCTTGGCCAGCGCATCCCACGGGAACAGCTCGCCGGGGTCTTCCTTTCGCGCCGGAGCGACGTCGGAATGACCGACAACATTGCCGCGGCTGATGCCGTGCCGTTCCTTGATATCGGCGACCAAGGGAATCACCGACGCCATCTGCTCGTCGGGAAAGTCGCGGTAGCCGAACTCGTGGCCGGGATTGACGATTTCGATCCCGACGCTGGCGCTGTTCACGTCGGTTACCCCGCGCCAGCGCGATTTTCCCGCGTGCCAGGCGCGCTTCGATTCATCCACAAGCCGATAGACGGTGCCGTCCTCGTCCACGCAATAGTGGGCCGACACCTTCGCTTCGGCCGAGCAGAGGCGATCCAGGGCGCCTTCGCAGTCCGGCATCCCGGTATAGTGGAGGACGATCATCGAGACGGGCAGCGCCCGCTCGTCGAAATTGGGCGAGGGCCGCTCGACGAAGTCCATTGCGGAACAGGCGCATGACTGCGCCGCGCGGTCAAGCCTTGCCGGCCGCTCTCCGGTCCACGCCCATGCGCTTTTCGACCGGGACGGCGCCGTCGGTCCGGCGATAAAGCCCGCGCGCTTCGATATCGGCTCCGAACCGCTCGGTCTGCCCAATGACCGTTTCGCCGGCGCCAAGCATCAGCCAGCCGTCCGGTGCCATTGCCGAGGCAATGCGATCGAATGCCGCTCGCCTTTTCTCCGTCGTCAGATAGAGAAGCACGTTGCGGCACAGGACAATGTCGAAATCGCCCGGATGCGGCGGCGATTCAAGCAGGTTGTGGACCTGGAAGCGGACAGATTTGCGGATGTCCTCGACCGCCCGCCAGCCGTCTTCGACCTCTTCGAACCAGCGGATGGTCTGGTTAATCCCAAGTCCGCGCTGGACCTCGAACTGCGTGTAGAGGCCGCTTCGGGCGCGATCGACGACGTTCGAGGAGACGTCCGTTCCAAGGATGTCAATGGTCCACCCGCGCCATTGCGCGGGGTTTTCGGCGAACAGCATGGCGATCGAATAGACTTCCTGCCCGGTCGAGCATCCGGCGGACCAGATGCTGACACGGCGCTTGTCCTGCCGCTTCGTCGCAAGCTGCGGAAGAGCATGCCTGGCGAGCAGGTCGAATGGCGAGCGATCGCGGAAGAAATAGGTTTCGTTATTCAAAAGCGCCTCGACCACCTGGTTTGAAAGCCCCGGCTCCTTGTTCATCACCAGGATTGTGATGAGCTCGTCCAGGGTGGCGATTCCACGCTCGCGGAGAAGCGTAGAAAGCGCCGTTTCAATTCGCCACCTGCGGTTCAACGTGAGCTGCTGGCCGGTGCGAGCTTCAAGGAGGCCGGCGAGAATTCGGGTTGAGCTATCGCTTACTTGCACTCGATCTCTCCGACCCGGGACGCAATCCGCCGTCCCATTTTATCCGGCGGCATCACCGCGCAGGCGAGGCCGGCCTCGATGATCGCCCGCGGCATTCCCCACACGGCACAGCTCGCTTCGTCCTGGGCAAGGATCGAACCTCCGCAGGCCACCAGCCGCGTCGCGCCTTCGACTCCGTCGCGGCCCATCCCGGTCAGGATCACGCCGACCGCGGAGTCGCCGAATTCAATACCGGCCGAAGCGAACATCGGGTCGACGGAAGGAAGGCATCCGCTTTTCGCCGGCTCACGCAGAAGCTTCACCACATGGCCCCTGCCCGCGGCTTCGATTGACAGATGTGCGTCTCCGGGGGCGATGATGATTCGGTCGGGAAGAAGCTGCATTCCGTTCTCGCCGACCAGCGCCTCGCGCCCCGAAGCGATGCCGATCTGGCGAGCAAGCACCGGCATGAACGGCGGCGGGAGGTGCTGCGTGAGGAGGATCGGCACGCCGATGCGCGGCGGAAGCGCCTGGAACAGCGAGGCGATGGCGTGAATGCCGCCGGTCGAGGCCCCGATCGCAAGCAGGCCCATCGGGTCCGGCGACATGGCCCGAAGCGGGCCGAAACCCTGGAGCCTGATCGGCTCGGGAAGGGGCGGCTGGTCATCGGCAAATCCGATCGCTTTCAGCTTCGAGAGAAGCACCTCGGCGAAGCTGCCGTTAAAGCGGCCGGTTCCGGGCTTGGGCATCGCATCCGTGGCGCCGAGCGCAAGCGCCGCCACCGTCTGGGCCGATGCTTCGTCGGCCAACGAGGAAACGATCATCACCCGCGCTCCAGCAGCAGCCTCGAGGATCTTTGGGATCATGCTGAGGCCGCCGGCGCCGGGCATTTCAAGGTCGAGCAAAACGATGTCGACGTTGACTGTCTGGAGTGCGTCGATCGCGTCCTCGGCAGTCCCCGCAACCGCGGCGATTTCAAAAGCGTCGTCGGCTTCCACAATGCGCGACAAGACCGCCCGCGCGACCATCGAATCGTCGACGATCATCAGGCGAATACGCCGCCTTTTGGACCGCTCAGCCCCTTGGCGACCCCGCGATGTTGCGAGCGCCCGCTCCACAACGCAAACTCTTACGCGACGCCGACGAGCTGAAGCTTTACGTGCAGCGTCTCTCGATCGAAGGGCTTCATCACATATTCGTCGGCACCGGCTTCGAGCGCCGCGCGAATGTGCGCCATGTCATTCTCGGTGGTGCAGAAGACCACCTTCGGCTGGTCGCCGTGGCCGCCCTGGCGGAGAAGTCGAAGGAACTCCATCCCGCTCATCACCGGCATGTTCCAGTCGAGGAGCACGACGTCCGGCATCCTCTGCTCGCAGCGGGAAAGCGCCTCCTGGCCGTCACCGGCTTCATCCACGTCGAACTCGAGCGTTTCGAGGATATGGCGGGCGACCTTCCGGATCACCTTGGAGTCATCGACGATCAAACAGCTTTTCATGCTTCAAGATTCCCCGCTGAATTATCTGCCTCATAGCCTCGAACGGTAACCAAGGGCTTAAGCCGCCTTCGCTTCGACGCCGCTAACGAGCGAGGCCACATCGACCAGAAGCAGCGGCCCGGCCTCGGTCTCGACCATTCCGGCCGAAACCCGTTCCCAGCCCGCACCCATCGCGGCCCGGACCGGAGTCGGATCGCTCAAGCCCTCCACGACGTCTTCGACAATGTCGACGATGAGCGCGTAGTGATGCCCATCCAGCTCCACGACCGCAGCTTCGCGAATTCCGTCCGAAGTATCGCTCGCCCCAAGCTCGAGCGAGCGCATGCAGTCGATGACGGTCAGGACCCGGCTCCTCAACGCCGAGAGCCCCGCCACGTGCGGCGCCGCCCTCGGCACTGGAATGAAGGTGTCCAGCTCGACGACCGACTCCACCGCGTCCGCTGGGAGAGCGACCCGCTGCCCGGCGATGGTGACGATCAGCAAAAGCTCGTTCATCGGCTCTTCCCTCCGGCGTTTCTCATCTTCCGCTGCCCGCTCCGGCAGACTTGAGTGCCATCAGGAGCCCGGCCCGGTCGTAGCGGTAGATGCTTGAGTCATCCTCGTCCGAAGCTTCCGGATGCGCCCGAAGGACGATCGTCCGGCCCGCCTTGGGCGCGTCTTTCGGCTCGGAAGTGATCACCAGGTCGGCATCTCCATCGTGATCGTCGCCGACCACTCGGTAACCGACCGCTTCAACGATCGGCCGAAGCATGTTCTGCATCCACGGATCTCCGCTCGGAAGGCGGCACAACGCTTGCTCGGCCGCGATTCCCGCCGCGGCGCCGAGGTGGTTGGCGAACAGCCAATGCGCGTCGACAAGCTCGGCCGGCTCACCAGCGATCAGCGTGACTCCGCTGATCTCGGCCGGATTCTCGGCGGGGATCACGGCGTTGTCGATCGTTGCCAGGTCGATGACGTCGCTGAAGGCATAGCCGATCTCGCTCACTCCATCGTTGAGGCGGAAGACCCGGACCTTTTCGTTGCCGAGGTCGCCATTCACTCCCGCGAGCGGAAGGATTGCCTCACCGAGCTGCACCCGAAGCTGGCCGGCGCCGTGCTTGATTGCGGCAGCGGGCACTTCCTCGATCCGGTCGACCACGGCCAGTCGAAGCGCTCTCCGGGCACCGTCGAGGCCCCGGAACAAAAGCACCGAAACGGCCTTGGCAGCCGCCGCAGCCGGCCCTTCGGCCACGCGCGCCGTGCGGTCCTGGGCCTCGAGCTTCACTCCGCCGACTTCCGCCAGACCCGCGGGGTCGAACAGAAGGATGGGGCTGCCGTCGTCGGCAAGGGTGGTTCCGGCATAAAGGCCGGTCGCCATGACCTGAGGAGCGGCCGGCTTGACCACCAGCTCCTCGTGATCGTGGATTCGGTCGACCGCGAGCGCGTAGACGTCGCCGCCCGCCGGTCTCAGGACGACGAGGTTGCTGTCCTCGACGGCAACCGTGCTCTCCAGCCCGAGGATATCGGCAAGCGCGACCTCGGGCACTCGCTTGCCGCGAATGGTCGCGACGCCCGCACCGCCGAGGCTGTCGAGCGTGACGGATTCGCCATTGGCGCGGACGATCTCGACGATCGCAGAGCGCGGAATCGCGAAATGATGCGAACCGATCGACACGGTGAGTGCCGGAATGATCGTCAGGGTCAGCGGCACCCGCAGAGTCATCCGCGTACCCTCGCCGGGAGCGCTGTCGACTTCGACGATTCCGCCGATCCGCTCGACGTTGGACCGGACGACGTCCATTCCAACGCCGCGGCCGGAGATCGCCGTCACTTCCTTCGCTGTGGAGAGCCCGGCTTCGAAGATCAGCGCCAACTGCTCCCTCGGAGCGAGCTTGGCGGCGGCCTTTTTGTCGATGATCCCGGCGCTCACGGCCTTGTCGACGAGCTTGCTTCCATCGATCCCGCGGCCATCGTCCTGGATGTCGATGAGGATCTGGTTCCCCGACTGGCGTGCGGAGACGGAGAGGATGCCGATTTCGCGCTTGCCAGCCTTCAGCCGCTCGGCGGGCATTTCGATGCCGTGATCGACCGCGTTGCGGATGATGTGCGTCAGAGGGTCGCGGATCATCTCGATCATTTCGCGATCGAGCTCGACGTCGCCGCCCTCGATGTCGACCAGAACCTGCTTTCCGAGCTCGGCCGAAAGGTCGCGGACCATTCGCGGAAGTGCGACGAACAAATTCTCGATGCGCTGCATCCGAGTGCGGGTGATCGCGTCGCGCATTTCGGCGATGATCGCCGAAAGCCGCTCGAACGCGCCATCGACGGAAACGTCCGTCGACGTCTCGCGAAGCCGCCGTGCCAGCTCATTGCGGGCGAGCACCATGTCGGACACCGTGCTCATCACCCGGTCGAGCAGCTCGACCGAGAGGCGGATCGTCCGCGGCGCCGCCCCCCTCGCCTGTTCGGCGACAGTGGTAACGACGGGCGTGGAAGCCCCTTCGGCCCCGGGCTCGAGAGCTTCGATCAGGGGGCTATCGTCGCCCTCGGGAAGTTCGGCCCCGCTCTCGATTGCGGCGATCATTTCAGCGATGCGGTCTATAACCGCCAGGACGGCAGTGACGAGGTGGCCGTCCGGCTGCCGGCGACCGGCGCGAACGTCGGCGAGCGCATCCTCGGCGGCGTGGCTTAGCGCCTCCAGCCGCGGAAAATCGAAAAAGCCGCAATTGCCTTTGACGGTGTGCACGAACCGGAAGATCGAATCGAGCCGAGCGCGATCGTCCGGATCGGCTTCCCACGCGACGATTTCGCCGCCGAGAGCCTCGAGCATCTCCCGCGACTCCGCAACGAAATCGGCAATCAGATCATCCATTGGCGCTGCTGCCCCCACGGCGTGAAGTCAGCGTGCGTTATGGCGGGCAGGAGTTAACGCCGCGTTATCCCTGTGCGGGAAGAGTCGCCCCAATCACAAGGACCTCGTCGGAGGGGCGGCTGAGCTGGATTTCGCCGCGGCCTTGAGCGGCGAGGCTGTGCGCAAGCCAGGCGCCGGCGGTTCGAGCCTCGATTCCGCTTCCGCCAGCGTTGAGCAGCACGTCGCGGATAGCGTCGTCGATGGCGATCCGCGGCCCTTCGGCGCGAATGGCAATTTCCATTCCGCCATTGCTCTCAACCCCGATGTCGAGCCGTCCGCCGCGCACCAGGGCATCGGCGGCGATCAGCGCCAGGTTCAAAAGCAGCTTTGTTGCCCCCTTCGACAGCTTGTCATCGGCAACCATCCAGCCAAGCTCGACTCGTCGATCGCCGCCGAGTAGCCCTTCGATGGCCGCCTTTGCTTCGCTCGTGTTGACACTTTCGCCGAACCCGCCGGCAGCCCCGAAGGCGAGCCGGAAGAACTTCAGCTTGTTGGCGGTCGCCCGGGCGCTGTCGGCAAGCAGGTCCAGGCACCGGTCGCGCATCTCCGGGTCCTGCTCGTCGGCGAGCAGCTCGACGCCGTTGTTGAGCGCACCCACCGGGCTCATCAGGTCATGGCACAGGCGCGAACAGAGAAGGCTTGCAAGATCGACGCTATCCATGCGCGCGGGTGATGCGGCAACGGCCCGGCTAGCGCAAGGCATGCGAGCTTACTGGCCCGACGCCAGCCGGTTTGAATTCTTAGTGTCCATTTTCGACCCATTGCGGACATTAGAGTAACTTATTTCGGAGCACCGATGGCTATGAGCGTGACCGGCATCGGCGGAATGCGGGCAGGTGACGTTCGCGGGATGCTTCCTGGAGGTTTGTGAGAACTCGTCTTGCATCTTGGTCTGCAACTGTCGGAAGCAATCGGTCGTAAAGAGCGATATTCTCTACTTCGCCCCTGATTGCGTCTTCGCAGGCTTGCCTCAGAGTGGCCGGCGCTTCGATTTTCCCCTTCCAGCGGTTGGCGGGCTCGGTCCAGCCCCTGCGCTCGAACAGCCGCAGCAGGGCTTGCTGATGCCGTCTCTCTGCCTCGACGATGTTCACGAACGGGCGAACCGGCCCGAAGCGGCGAATGACGGCTTCATACGTCGCTTCGGCCTTGCGCTCGTCGTCGAGCGCCTCTTCGAGGATTCGGCGTGTTGTCTGGGCAGCGGTTGTTGCCATGTCTGAGATCCTGTCTCCAAGCGTCCAGCAGGGCGGATCGCTCGCGGGAAATGACTGTCGGCCAGCTTCGTCCACGAGCGCAGACAGACATCGCCTTGACTGCTCGTCAGTCCTTGCGCTGGCCATGCAGGTGAACGTCCTTGCCCGAATGTTTCCGCAATATCTCCGTTGCGCGTTTTTCGTCTTCGGGCGTCCACGTGCGGACCCAGAGCAGCAAACCGCCGTGCTTCAGATGTTCTGCAATGTGACGGGCACGAGCATCTCCGATGAGGTCGGCAAGGTAAGCCCCGACTCCTCCAGCTGCCCCTCCGGCGAGCACAACTGCGGCGACGATTTCGCCAAGTGCGACGCCGCTGAATGTAACCGCGGCAGTTGCTGCAACGGCTCCCACATAGACGAGGCCGCCGATGATGCCGCCTTGCGCGTCGCCAAGCGACTCGACCGAGCAGTAACAGGAGCGCGGAACACCCTCGAGGTCCTCAAGTTCTGCGGATGTCTTGAAGCGATCGCCGAACGTGCTTCTCAGCGCGTCCTCGGTCCCCAGCAGCGACAGCTCTGCACGGTCAAAACCGGATGACAGGAGTTCGTCAATCGCCGCCTGTAGCAACTGCTCGTCATTGAAAAGCGCAACAGCTTCCCGCGTGTCCTCAAGCTGAATAGCCTTTTGCATCGACACCTCCTTCGGCCTTTGTGATCGTCACTAGCTGGAGCTGAAATAGGTGTTGTCCCCTACCCGCGCTTGGTCCGCTTGCCCGAGAGGGTGCTTCTACGGAACAATCCGTAGGGACAGCGATCATGGTTTGCGCTGATGGCGTAGGCTGGATTTGCAGAGGCGATGATCATGAAACACGGCTATTGCGACGACATTGAGCGGGTGACGCTCGAGAACGAAGCATTCCGGCGAGTTCTTTACACCGGCCATAACCTCCAACTGGTCGTCATGACTTTGCAGCCCGGTGAGGAAATCGGCGAAGAAGTGCACAGTGACCGTGACCAGTTCTTTCGGATCGAGGAAGGGGCTGGCGTGATCGTAATCGACGGTAGCGAAAATGCAGTTGAAGATGATTTCGCCGTCATTGTCCCTGCTGGAGCACGACACAACGTCCGCAACACCGGGTCGCAGCCGTTGCGGCTCTACACCATTTACGCCCCGCCGGAGCACAAGGACGGGATTGTCCAACAGACCAAAGCGGAGGCCGAAGCGCGGCACCACGTGGAAGAGTGGGACGGCGTTACCAGTGAATAGGCGCGGTTCTCGCTAGCGTCCGCTTCTGTAATGGGCCGTGTGTCAAGCTGTCCCGGTTTGTCCTTCCGCTGGTTACTTGCTTCTGTCCGTGGTCAGCAGGTGCTGCCACATCATACGGTCAGAGGAAGCGGTGAGCCCATCTTTCCAGCGCAGTCTGCAGCTGCTGCGGACATTGCGGCTTCGCCAACTTCACCGTCCCAGCGTCGGGACTACGGGCCTGGTTAGCTGACCCGATCTCCTGAACTTCCCCTCCTTACGCCACCACGGCAGCGTCATTGCTCCAGCGGAAGGTGGTGCCATCGACCCACATCCGGTGGAGGATGACGCCGAGTTTTCTGGCCAGCGCCACGCGCGCCTTCTTCGTGCCGCGCCGCTTAGCCACGCCCATCGCCCAGCTCTTCAGTGGTGAGATGCGCACTGTGCGCGTGAGCATCACGCTCGCCGCCTCGTAGAGCGCGGTCCGCACCATCCGGTCGCCGACCTTGCTGATGGATCCGGTGACGTCGAGTTCGCCGGACTGGTACTTGCGAGGAGTGAGGCCGAAGTGCGGGCCGACATCGCGCGAGCGCCGGAAGCGGGTCGGATCGTCGACGCCGCTCTTGAAGGTGATCGCGACGATCGCGCCAACGCCAGGCACGGTCATCAGCTGACGGCAGACGGGATCCGCGCGGGCCAGCGTCAGCATCGTGCGATGAAGACTCGCGAACTCCTGTTGCAAGGCGGTGCGCGCGCTCAGCATCGAGCCGATCACCGTCTCGAGCATGGTATGGCCATCAACCAGCTCGCGGATGCGCGCCTCAAAGCGGCCGCGACTGATCGGACCAACCTTCAGGCCGAAGCCGCGCAGCACCCCGCGGATGCCGCTCTCGAGGTCGAGCAGCTTGGCCTGGATCAGCTTGCGGGCAGTGAGCAGCGAACGCACTTCCTGAGCACTGGCAGACTTGGCGTGCACCCGCCGGTACCAGCCAAGCCGCAGCAGCTGGGCAATGCCGCGTGCATCGCGCCGGTCGGTCTTCACGGTCATCGCCGACAATGCGGCCTTCACATGCCTCGTCTCGAGCAGCACCGTCTCAAAGCCAGCATCCATCAGCGCCGCATGGAGCCACTGCGACAGCGGACCTGCTTCCAGCCCGACCCGCGCAAGCTCCAGACCCTGGTCCGAGAAGAAACGGATCAGGGCTTCCGGCTCGCTCGCCACCTTCACTTCACAGATGATCCCACCCCGCGCATCGACAATGCACACACTGGTCAGTTCCAGCGACACGTCCAATCCGGCATAATGCTCCACGGCTGTCCTCCATCAGGCTAGCGGGGCTCCGAGGCACCACACCTGAATCCCCGTCACTCCATCATGATCGGGGGACAGCCACTCCTCCAGTCATCCGGAGGCGCGGCCCATTACCGTATCTTTCCACCCAAAACGGACACTAGCGCACGTGCATGAGTTTCGCCGCAGCTTGAACGGCCGTTTCGGCGGCACAATATCTGTAGTGTGGGGGGACAACGGACGATCGAGGCGAAGCTGGAGCCGGGCCATAACGGCTGGCGGCTCGACCGCGCGCTTGCCGCGGCAGTCCCGACGCTCTCGCGCGAGCGGCTGAAGGCACTGATCCGCTCCGGCGCGGTCACGTCCGGGGGATCGGCGGTTCGCGACCCTGCGGCGAAGGTTCGCGGCGACGAGTGTTTGCAGCTGACCGTTCCCGAGCCCGAGCCCGCGCACAACGCGCCCCAGGACATCCCGCTGACGGTCGTCTTCGAGGACCCGCACCTGCTGGTCGTGGACAAGCCCGCGGGGCTGGTGGTGCATCCCGCGGCGGGTAACCGTGATGGCACGCTTGTGAATGCGCTTCTTCACCACTGCGGTGAATCGCTGTCCGGAATTGGCGGCGTCGCGCGGCCAGGCATCGTCCACCGGATCGACAAGGACACGTCCGGCCTCCTCGTCGTGGCCAAGACCGACGTCGCCCACGAGGGGCTGGCGAAGCAGTTCGCCGCCCACTCGATCGACCGCAAATATCTGGCGATCGTTTCCGGAGTGCCCAAGACGGCTCGCGGAACCGTGGACGCGCCGCTTGCCCGTTCGGCCGCAAACCGGAAGAAAATCGCGGTTGTCGAGGGCGGCCGCGGCAAGCGCGCAGTCACGCACTGGAAGCGGCTCGAGGTGCTCGATGACGCCGCCTTGGTCGAATGTGCGCTCGAAACCGGCCGAACGCACCAGGTACGAGTCCACATGGCCTCAATCGGCCATTCTTTACTCGGCGACCCGGTTTACGGCCGCTCGAAAGCGAATCGCGAGTTGTTGAAAACGCTGGATTTTCAGCGCCAGGCTTTACACGCGGCGGGGCTGGGCTTTACCCACCCCGTAACGAAGCACCGCCTGTCGTTCTCCAGTGGCATGCCGGCGGACATGCAGGAACTGTTCAACCGCCTTATGGTATAAGAATTGAGTGGCCGGGTGCTCGACAGGAGGCCCGGCCCAGGGAGAAGGACCGAATGGCAGCAAAGACAGGCGGAGTTGTATCGCTACCCGCTTCTGGCGGAGAGGCGGGACTCAACCGCTATCTCGCGGAGATCAAGAAATTCCCGATCCTCGCGCCCGAGGAAGAGTTCATGCTTGCCAAGCGCTGGCGCGAGCATGGGGACACGGAAGCGGCAGCGAAGCTGGTGAATTCGCACCTTCGCCTCGTCGCCAAGATCGCGATGGGATACCGCGGCTACGGATTGCCGGTCAGCGAGCTGATCAGCGAGGGCAATATCGGCCTCATGCAGGGGGTGAAGAAGTTCGAGCCGGACCGGGGCTTCCGCCTCGCCACCTATGCCATGTGGTGGATTCGCGCTTCGATCCAGGAATTCATCCTGCGCTCGTGGAGCCTCGTCAAAATGGGCACCACCGCTGCGCAGAAGAAGCTGTTCTTCAACCTTCGCCGGATGAAGAACCAGATCGACGCCTTCGAGGAAGGCGATCTCAAGCCGCAGGACGTCAGCAAGATCGCCAAGGACCTCGGAGTAACCGAGGACGAGGTCGTGTCGATGAACCGGCGGATGGCGCGCGGCGGCGACACTTCGCTCAACGTGACCATGCGCGAGGCCGAGGGCGGCGAAAGCCAGTGGCAGGACTTCCTGGTCGACAGCGGCCCGTTGCAGGACGAGCTTATCGCCGAAGATGAGGAAAGCCGCGTACGCCACGACCTGCTGATCGACGCGATGGACAGCCTGAACGATCGCGAGAAGCACATCCTCACCGAGCGGCGTCTAACCGACGATCCCAAGACGCTGGAGGAGCTCAGCCAGGTCTATGGCGTCAGCCGCGAGCGGATCCGCCAGATCGAGGTACGCGCATTCGAAAAGCTGCAGTCGGCGCTCATCAAGCTGGCGGGCGAGAAAAAACTGCTCCCAGCCGCCTGAGCGGCGTCGGGACAGTTTTTCTGCTCCCAGCCTAAGTCCTTTTCTTCGGCTTCGCTTTCTTCGACTTCTCTTGCTTTGGAGTCTCGGGAGTGGCTTCGGCCATCGAGGGCGCGTCCTCGTTGTCCGGCTCGTCACCGCCCGCCACATGATCCGCCGCCCAGGCGCCACGGCTGCCGATCGGCAGCGGCGCGCCGGTCGTGCTGTCGCGCGCGGTCTGGTGCTCGATCTCGCTGTTCAGCTCGGCACCGAACACCAGCGCGTAGGCCGAGAGGTAAATCCACGTCAGCAGCACGATGACGGTGCCCAGAGAGCCGTAAGTGGCGCTATAGTCGGTGATCTTGCTGACATAGAATCCGAACAAGGTCGTCAGCGCCAGCCAGGCGAGCGAGGCGAAAAGCGATCCTGGTGTAATCCATTTCCACCGCGCCTCCTGCCGCGATGGCCCGAAGCGGTACAGGGTCGCTGCGACGGCGGCGGCCACAACGACGAGCAGCACATAAGCGAGCGCTTTTCCGCCGATGACGAGGACCGGGGAAGCTGTCGGTGCAAGCTGCCCCAAAAACGCAACGGCCGTGGTTCCCGCCAGCGCGATCACAGCAACGATCACTGCTCCGAAGGTGATCGCTAGCGCTGTCGAATAGAACAGCAGGAGGCTCCTCTTCTCCTTCTCCTCGTAGGCTATGTTGAGCGCAGTCATTATGGCCCCGGCGCCATTGGTCGAGCCGTACAGCGAAACTGCGAGCGCAACGGCGATCCCCAGACCCTTCGTTTCCTTCGAGCTCCTCACCACGCCCAGAAGCTGCTGCCGGATGAGATCGGCGACATCGGGCGGGAAGATGGCCGTCAGCACGCGCATGTTGGCGACCACGGTACCGGCGTCAGCAGCGAGCCCGTACACCAGGACGATAAGCCCGAGCAGCGGCACCACTGCAAGAAAGCCGTAATAAGCGACGCCTGCGGAAATCAGGCCGACGTTGTCCTGCCACGTGCGCTTCCACGTTCGCGACGCAATCTGCTTCCACGCGGGCGCCGGGATCTGCGAGGGCGAATTTGCCCAGTGCCCATCGGACTTGGCGTGATGCTTGCTGCTGGTCGCCATCAGGCGAAGAAAGTTTGAGGCGAAGCGCTGTTCCGGGGGGCTTGCCTTCGGCTTTAAAGAGTCCGACGCTGTTCGTTTCCGAAGAGCGCGTGAGCGCCTTCAGCAGAAGCGACTCACCCGCCCGCAGAAACGGACGAGAGGAGAGTCGCATGCCCACCAATTCTGGCTCCAAAACCAACGGCACTCGAGCAATTGCGCTGGTCGGACCGGCCGGCGCAGGCAAGACCAGCCTCGCGGAGGCGATCATCTTCGCGGCTGGGGCGACAGACCGGCACGGCTCCGTTGGAAGCGGCACCAGCATCGGCGATTCCACTCCCGAGGCGCGCTCGCGCGGGGGCTCGACCGAGCTCAACCTCTACAATTTCGACTATCTCGGCGACCGTTTCGCGTTGATCGATTCGCCCGGCTCGGTCGGCTTTACCGCCGACGGCAACCGCGCCGTCGCACTCGCCGACCTCGCAATCGTCGTCGTCGACCCCGACCCTGCCCGAGCCCCTCTCGCAGCGCCAGCGCTCCGTGCGCTCGACGAGCAGGGAATCCCTCACATCATCTTCGTGAACCGGATCGACCAGGCGCACGGCCGCATCCGCGACCTCCTCTCGTCGCTTCAGCCGATCAGCGTCTCTCCACTCATCGCCCGCCAGCTTCCGATTCGCGAAGGTGACCGGATCACCGGCTTCGTCGATCTCGCTCTCGAACGCGCCTTTCACTACAACGGCAAGGACAGCGAACAGATCGACATACCGGACGACCTCCAGCAGCGCGAGCACGAAGCCCGCAACCAGATGCTGGAGCAATTGGCCGACCACGACGACGAGCTTCTCGAGCAGCTGGTGATGGAGCAGACTCCGGATCAACAGCGCATTCTCCAGGATCTCGCGAAGGAAACCGGCGAGAGCCTCGGCGTGCCGGTCCTGTTCGGCTCGGCCGAAAGCGGCTGGGGCATCGGCCGTCTGTTGAAGGCGCTCCGTCACGAAACTCCGCCCGCCGGAGGGCGCCGCCGCGCGGTTGCAGGTCAGCGATCCCGCGCTCCACGTCTTCAAGGTCTATAACGGCGGCACGGTCGGCCGGCTGGCGTTAGCGCGCGTTCTCGGCGGGCGAATCAGCGAAGGCTCTGACCTGAGGACCCGAAGCGGCGAAACCGCACGTCTCGGCGCGCTGTTCCGAATTCAGGGAGAGCGGACCGAGAAAGTCGCCGAAGCAGCCAACGGAGAAGTGGTTGCCGTCGCCAAGATCGACAATGTCAAAGCCGGCGAATGGCTGAGCAGCGGGACCGTCCCGCCGCCGATCGAAGTGCATTATCCGTCGCTCAACTGTGCGCTTGCGATCGAGCCTACCGACCGCAAGGACGACGTCAGGTTATCGGGCGCGCTTCACCGGCTGCTCGAGGAAGACCCGGCGCTCCAGCTCGAGCAGGACGAGGCCTCGCACGAGATGCGCCTTCGCGGCATCAACGACGAGCACCTCAGCACCGTTATCGCGCGGTTGAGGCGGCGCTACGGTGTCGAGGTCAAGTCGCGCGCTCCGACGATCGGCTACCGCGAATTGATCCGCAAAGCTGTCACCCAGAAAGGCCGCCACAAGAAGCAGTCGGGGGGCCACGGGCAATTCGGTGACGTGATCATCGAAGTGAAGCCGCTACCGCGCGGCTCAGGCTTCCAGTTCAGTGAATCCATCACCGGAGGAGCAGTCCCGAGGCAGTGGATCCCTGCTGTCGAGGAAGGCGTGGTCGAGGCAATGCAGACCGGCCCGCTCGGCTTCCCCGTAGTCGACGTCGCAGTGACACTGACGGACGGCAGCTACCACAGCGTCGACAGTTCGGAGCTGGCCTTCCGTCTCGCCGGCCGGCTTGCGATGTCCGAAGCGCTTGCAGCCGCCCAGCCGCACCTTCTCGAGCCGATGCACAAGGTGACGGTGGTCTGCCCGTCAAGCGCGACCAGCAGGGTCAGCTCGGCCGTGGCGAGCCGGCGCGGTCAGATGCTGGGAATGGGACCGCGTGAGGGCTGGACGGGATGGGACCGGATCGAAGCCGTCCTCCCCGAAGCTGAGCTTAGTGGGCTGGAGGCCGAGCTCCGGTCGCAAAGTCAGGGCCTTGCGAGCTATGAAGCCGAGTTCGACCACCTCGCCGAGCTCAATGGACCGCTCGCCGACAGGGTCGTTCAGCAGAAGATTCCCGAACCCGCCTGATCAGCCGACGAGTTCGGCAGCGCCGAGAGCCGTTCGCCCGCGGCGCGCTTTCGGCCGCTTCGGCGTCATCCACCGCGGTTCGGCGATGTACATGTCATGCAGCATGTGCGTCTGCATCATGTACATGATCGCCTTGTTCGCCACCTTCCGAAGCCGCTTCGAAACCGGAAACCGCTTCGATTTCGGTAGCTTGGCAAGCGTCCTCATCAATCGATAGGCGCCGTAGGAAAAGGCACCCGACTGCTCGAACGCCTGTTTCGAAAGATAGCGCTCGCGAAGCTCCTCCGTCTGTTCCGAGTCGGCGCCGAAGAAATCCACAGGGTCGCTGGTAAACATGAAGCCCTGCTTGCGCCGCAGCCGCAAGTCTTCGGGCAGGATTCCCTTCGCCGCGTCGCGAAGCACCGCTTTTTCCGTACCGTCCCGCATCTTGAAGTCGTCGGGAATCCACTTCGCCACGTCGTAGAGCTTGTGGTCGAGGAACGGCACCCTGACCTCGAGCGAATGGGCCATTTCGACCCGGTCGCCGAGGAAGCCCAGGATATCGACCGGCATTTCCGCAATCCTGGTTTCCTGGATGACGTTGACCAGCGGCCGTGAGTTCTCGACGGGCGCGGCAGCTTGTAACCGCGCCCGTTCGAGTTGCCGCCGATGCTTCTTGTGGAACAGCAACAACGACAGCTTCTCGATCATCGGGCCGCTAAGCCCTTCCACTTTCAATCGCCTGGCGCGCAGGGAAGTCGAATCCCGAGCACCGGCGCGGGTGTCGCGGATCGCGTTTTGGAAGAAGGCTCGGTAGCCGAGGAAGACCTCGTCCGCTCCCTGCCCGTTCAGGACCACCGTCACCCGTTTCTTGGCCTCTTCGGACAGCAGGAACTTGCCCACCGGAGCGAGCGAGACGAACGGAAGCTCGCTGTGCCACAGGCAGTCCTCCAGGTTCTTCCACAGCATTTCCTTGGTGACGGAAAGCTCGTGATGTTCGCTGCCGAGGAATTTCGACGCACGGCGAGTGAATTCCTCCTCATTCTTGTCGCTTCCGACGAACGAAATCGAAAAGGAATGGAAGCTCGATCCGCGGCTTTGCTTCATCAGCGCGCCGATAAAGCTCGAATCCAGGCCGCCGCTCAGATAGAGGCCGACCGGAACATCTGCTCGAAGGCGCAGCCGGACCGCTTCGTCGAGCTCGTGAAGCACCGAGGTGGCGGACTTCTCCGGAGCGTCACCAAAGGGCTCGGCCACCGGCTCGGCGGTTTGCGCTGGAATTTCCGGGGACCAGTAGCGGACCTGCTTGCAATCGCCGGTCTCGATGTCGATCGCCAAGTAACAGCCCGGCGGGACATGCTCGATTCCTTCGAACGGGAAGCGCATGTTCGCGGGATCCTGGTTGAAGATCGGATCGAGCGCCGCAACGTCGAGCTTCGGGTCGACAAGCCCGCTGGCGAAAATCGCCTTCATCTCCGAGGCGAAAACGTAGCCTTGCTCGAGCCTGGAGAAATAGAGCGGCTTGATTCCGAACCGGTCGCGTCCGGCGATCAGCAGCCGCTTGACCCTGTCGTACAGGAGGAACGCGAATTCCCCCCTCAGATGCTCGAAGCAGCCGAGGCCATATTCCTTGTACAGATAGATGATGACCTCGGAGTCGCTCCTGGTCTTGAACTCGTATCCTTTTGTTTCGAGGTCGCTCCTGATCCGCTCGAAATCGTAGATCTCGCCATTGGCGGCGAGGACGATGTTCGAGTCTTCGCTTGTCATCGGCTGAGCGCCGGTTTCGAGGTCGATCACCTTCAGCCGAGTATGCGCGAGGGTGAGTTGCGCAGCTTCGTCCACGAATGTTCCGTTGCCGTCAGGCCCGCGATGGCGGAGCACCTCCAGCACGCGTTGGAGCGCCTCGTCCGGAACAGCGTAGCCGACCGCGCCGAAAATCCCGCACATTTCCTCATTTTCCCTTCGACACGGGGCAACGGCGCCGTTGCCGCCATCGCAATTGACTCTAGCTTAACCACGCAACTGGAACACCCCCGCGACAGCCGTTTCGGTTTCGCCTAAGCGGGCGCCGATGCGGCATTGGTTCAAAGACCAGAACATGCGCTCGCTGCTCAAGAACAGCAGCTATCTCGGCGCGTCCAGGATTGTCGCTGCAATCGCTTCGCTAATCACGCTCGCCCTTACCGGCCGAGCCGTCGGGGTCGAGCTATTCGGGCTTCTGATCCTGATCCACTCTTATGTGGAAGCGGCAAGCAGCCTGACCAAGTTCCAGTCGTGGCAGCTTGTCGTGCGCTACGGCGGAGATATTCTCGTCTCCGACGACGCAAGCGACTTCAGGACTGCAACGGGTTTCGCGCTCGGCCTCGATCTGTCGAGCGGAATCCTGGGAATGATCGCAGCGATGGCGCTGCTCCCGTTCATCGGCCACTGGTTCGGGATTCCGGATAATTACATCCTCCTCGCCGTCCTTTATTGCACTTTGTTACCGACGATGGCGTCGATGACCTCGGGCGGAGTGCTGAGGGCGCTCGACCGGTTCGACCTGATCAGCTGGTCGGGAAGCACCGCTCCGATCGTGAGAGCGGCACTGACCGCCGTCGCGTGGGCGCTGAACGCGCCTTTCATCGCCTACATTGCCATCTGGTACATCACCGACATGGGCGAGGACCTTTATCAGTGGTTCCTTACCTGGCGCGAGCTGCGGCGGCGCAGGCTGTTGAAGGGAATTCGGCCCACCCTTTCGCCCACGTCCCTGTCCGGGGCATGGCGATTTGCCATTCATATCAACCTGACCGCCAGCCTCATGGGTGCGTGGGGGCCGCTTTCAAACCTCATCGTCGGCGGGCTTCTGGGGCCTGCATCCGCCGCCTTGTACCGCATCGCCGTCAACCTGGCCGACGCGGTGCAAAAGCCGACCGACCTACTCGGCCGCGCCTTCTATCCCGAAATTGCCCGGATGGACCTTTCCACCAGGAAACCGTGGAAGCTGATGCTTCGAGGCTCGGCTCTTGCCGGGGCGATCGGTGTTGCCGCGATCCTGGTCATGGTGGCGATCGGAAAACCGCTCATCGAGGGCGTCTTCGGGAGCGACTTCGCAGGAGCCTACCAGCCGCTGCTGGTGCTGATGCTGGTCGCACTGCTGCTTGTCGTCAGCTTTCCGTTCGCGCCGATGCTCTACGCGCTCGATCGCCCCGATTCCCCGCTGTTCGCGCGAATTGTCGGGACATTGCTTTATCTGGTGATCGTTGCTCCATTCACTTTGCAGTTGGGCCTCAACGGCGCTGCACTCGCCTTCGTGATCGGGAATGCGGCCATGTTCGCTGTCCTCGCGATCCAGCTCAGGAACGAATATATGCGGGTCCGCGGGTGGTGAAGTTTCCACGCATCTGGGTGTTTCCGGGGAACCGGCCGGGCGACGACGCGCAAATCTACGCGCTCGCGGAGGAAATGCGGCTGCCCTTCGAAACCCGTCCGATGGCGTACAACTGGCGCTTCTGGCTTGCGAGCGCGCATCGCCGAGTGGGGCTGGACTCGGTCACCGAGGAGACGCGCAAGGCGCTCGTTCCGCCCTGGCCCGACCTCATCCTGTGCGCCGCCAAGCATTCGGTGCCGGCAGCGCGCTGGGTGCGCGAGCAAAACGGCGGGCGCACCCGGCTCGTCTATATCGGCCACCCGCGAGTGCCGCCTGAGACATTCGACCTGGTGTTCACGACACGGTCGTACCTGACCCCGACCGGGCCCTCGATGCGCGAGCTCGACGTCGCGCTGAGCCGCTACCGCGAACCGCCGGCAAAAACAGAGGAGGAGCGAGGGTGGCTCGAAGCGCTCCCCCGCCCGCACCTTCTTCTGATGCTGGGCGGCAAGACCCGCCACTGGACGATGACTCCGAAAGTCACCGCCAGTTCGGCCGAGCGGCTGTACGAGCGGGCACGCTCGCATGGCGGGTCGCTGATCGTCGCCCGAAGCCTTCGCACCAGCGAAAACGTGCTCGACGCCATCGAAGAGAGGCTTGGCGACAAAGACTATTGGCGCGTGGTCCGGACTGAATTCCCGCGCTTCCCGGTGCTCCTCGACGATGCCGACGAGTTGTTCCCGACCTTCGACAGCGTGTCGATGATCTCCGAATCGATCATCACCGGAAAGCCGACCGGAATCGTCCCGATCGAAATGAACTGGATCGGTAAGCTTGTTCTCGGGACCGACGGCGTCATCGAGGGCAACGAAAAGCGGGACCTTCGCCGCTTTTCAGATCACCTTATCGAGAGCGGAATGGCAGGGCGCTTCGATCACCCGCTGGCGAGCAACACGCCCAACCCGGCGATTGCCGCGGCCAAAGAGGTGCGCGACATGCTTGAACAGAGCTTCGGGGCACTCCCGGCCTGATGGCAGACGAGGCCGCCGTATGGGTGTTTCTCGCCAAGGGGGTAGGGGACAACAATCAGCTGCTCAGGCTGGCAACCGAGCTCGGAACTCCGTTCCGGACCATCCGCCCCAGCTACAATCCGCTTCACCTGGTGCCGCCGCGGTTTCTCGGGCCCACCCTCGCGTCGCTAACGGCCAATTCGCGCAGCCAAATCCGTCCGCCGTGGCCCAGGCTCGTCCTCGGCACCGGCTACAGGAGCGTTCCCGCAGCGCTCGCGATCAGGGAGATGTCGCACGGAAAGTCGAAGGTCGTCAGGGTTGGCAACCCACGCCTCGACCCCGCCAATTTCGACCTGGTGATCACGACCGCCCAATATCCGGTTCCGAAAGGGCCCAACGTGCTCCAGCTGCCCGCCGGGCTCGACACCATGCCGCAAGTCGATCCGGATGAGGATGAGAGCCGCTGGCTCGCGGAGCTTCCGCGACCGCATCGCCTGCTTCTGATCGGCGGCGATCAGTTCATGTGGAAACTGCCGGCGGAAACCGTAGCTGCCGCAGCGGCCGAGATCGCAGACAAGCCGGGCGGAAGCGTCATCGCGGTAAGCAGCCACCGAAGCCGCCGCTCGGTTTTAAACGCCGCAGCCGCAGCTCTCGAGGAAACGGACCATGGCCTCGTCTGGGGCGATTTCCCGCGCTACTCAGCGCTGCTTTCGGAAGCGGACGAGGTTTACGTCACCGCCGACAGCGTCTCGATGATTTCCGACGCGATTGCGACCGGCAAGCCCGTCGGGTTGATCTTGCCGGAAAAGACGAGCGCTGGGTGGCTGTTTTACGGCCTTTCAGGCCTGTTCGGACGAGTTCCGGTCCGCGACGTGCAAAGCTTCTGGAGAGGCGTTCAGGAGCAAGGACTCGCGGGGACGGTTGCAGAGCCTATCGCCGGCACGATGGACGGCAACTCGGTGGCGACGGCCGTCGCGGCCCTGCGCAAATTGCTCTAGGCCGCGAGCGCGGTCTGCAGCTCCCACCCTCGATAGCGGTCGATCATCCGGGAAGCGTCGTGGCGGATGTGATTGGCCGCCATCTCCGACTCCAGCTCGTCGCGAGTGACCGCACCGGAGTCCACCAGCTCGGCAAGGAGCGAGAAGACCAAAGCCTCCTGATTGCGGTCCGGATGCCGCCGGTACCACGGCCAGAGCTTCCCCAGCGCCTGGCCGGCGGTTCGAACCTTGATGCTGTAATCGACCGGGAGCCCGGTCTTCCACGGCTGAGTCCGCCTCCTGGTCGTGTGAAGTAGCTTCGTCTTCGGCGTGAGGCGATCGAAGTCGTTCCACTCCGGCTCGAGCGAGCCGACGGTCTCGGGATCGTCGCGCCCGAGATGCATCCAGTCGAAATAATCGAACTTGTGCCCGAACAGCCCGTCGAGATCCTCGTCGAAACGCCAGTGCTTCAGTTTGGCGCAGTCGAGCAGCATGACCGAGGAGGCAACGTAGAACGGGCGGCTCTTGTCGCCCGGACGGGTGACTCCGAGAATCGCTTTCCCCTCCCGGTCGCGCTGGAAGAGCTCACCGATATCGCTGACGGCGAAAACGTCGGGATCGGTCACGACGGCAACGCCTTCGTAGCCCATCGCTTGCGGCGGGTAGAAACGAAGCGGAGTGAAGCTCTGCAGGTCGTCCGGGTTCCACCGCTTCTCCTCACCCGCGCGCAAATAGGTCTGATTGCCGTCGAGAAGCCTCGGGAAATCGCGCGTGTGCAGGATCTTCACATCGAAGCTGTCCGGATCGCGAGCATTGCGCTTGTAGCTGTGGGCGGAAATCTTCGCCCCGAGATACTGGCGTTCGTTGGCCTGGATGAAAACTGTCGGTTTCAGCTGCGCGCCTCCTCGAATCCCGCCTGCTTGACCGTGCGATCAATTTCAACAAGCGTCTTGAGCAACGGCTCCATCCGGTCGAGAGGCCAGGCGTTGGGCCCGTCGGAGAGCGCCTTCGACGGGTCGGGATGCGTTTCCATGAACAGGCCGCTGATCCCGCTCGCCACTGCCGCCCTTGCAAGCACCGGCACGAACTCCCGCTGCCCGCCCGAGCTCGACCCCTGCCCGCCAGGAAGCTGGACCGAATGGGTGGCGTCGAACACCACCGGACAGCCGGTCTCGCGCATGATGGCCAGGCTCCGCATGTCGGAGACGAGATTGTTGTAGCCGAACGAGGCGCCGCGCTCGCACACCATGATCGTGTCGTCGTTCACGCCCGCCGCCTGGGCAGCGTTGCGGGCCTTGGCGACGACATTGATCATGTCGTGCGGCGCCATGAACTGCCCCTTCTTTACGTTTACCGGCTTTCCCGAGGCGGCGACGGCGTGAATGAAATCCGTCTGCCGCGCGAGGAACGCCGGCGTTTGAAGCACATCGACGACTTCGGCCACAGGCCCAATCTGCGGGATGTCGTGCACGTCGGTCAGAACCGGGACGCCGAGCTCGTCACGCACCTTGCGTAGGATTCGCAGCCCCTCGTCCATTCCCGGGCCGCGGTAACTTGAGTCCGAGGACCGGTTCGCCTTGTCGTAGCTCGACTTGAAGATGAAGAAGATGCTCAGCCGCTCGGCAATTGCCTTTAGCCGTTCGGCCGTTCGCAATTGCAATTCCTCGCTTTCGACCACGCATGGCCCGGCGATGAGGAAAAACGGCCGGTGAAGCCCGACTTCGTGCCCGAGAAGGTTCATGGGCGCTACTTAGTGCAGGCCGTCAACAACCGCTACCGGCCGCCAATCGCCAAGACCGTTCGCAGCGGCGAAATGCCCGGGAAACGGCTGCCCACGGTGGATTCCGCCGGAAACGAAGACGAAGTCGAAGCCCATTCGCGCCGCCCCGAGCAAATCGGTGTGGAGGCCGTCGCCGATCGCAAGCACCGCCCGCGGTTCCGGATCGCCGGCCAGGTGCAGCGCACGGTCATAGACGCCGGAATGCGGCTTTCCGTAATATTCCACCCGGCCGCCATAGCCGGCGTAGAGATCGGCCAACGCGCCCGCGCAGGGCTCCTCGACTCCGCCGCGGATGACGACGCGGTCCGGGTTCAGACAGTGCATCAGCACGTCGCGTGCCGCGAGCTGCTTCAGCTCGCCTGCATAATCGGAAACCTGGCGCCGCCGTTCGTCTAGGCCGACGCAGGCGAGGTCGTCGAAGTCGCCGGCGTCGGTGATTCGGACGCCCTTCCCTTCCAGGATTCTGCGGTCGGAGACCGTGCCGATGAACCCCACCGGCCTCGCACAATCCTTGAGGCTTTCGATTCCCGCATCGCCGCTGGTGGCGATGCCGTCCCACAGGGCGGGATCGAGACCGAGGCTCTCGAGCTGCGTGGCGACGGCCTGCGCGGTTCGCGGTGCATTGGTGATGAGGATTGTCGTTCGCCCGTCGTCGCGCCAGCGCCGAAGCCGCGCTTGAGCGCCCGGATAGAGGTTCACGCCGTCGTGAACGCACCCCCAGATATCGCAGAGGATGATCCGGTAGTTCGTTTCGATCTCGTCAAGCGCGCTCATTCTAGTCCCGCGCGCGCCAGTGCTTCCTCGATCGGGCCGACGTCTTCGGGGTTGTTGAGTTCGCGAAGTGCGAATTGCGGCGGCTGGACATCCACGACCGCCATCGGAATGCCCGCGGTCAGGAACCGCAGCTGCTCCAGCCCTTCCAAAAGCTCCAGCTCGGCCGGAGGTGTTTCCGAATAGGCAGCGAGAGCCAGCGGCCGATAGGCGTAAACGCCGACGTGAAGCCGCACCGGCGACATCTCGCCGGCGAGCGCGCCCTCCGGAAGGTGCGGGATGATGCGTTTGGAGAAGTAGAGCGCGTGGCCGCCGCTATCTGTCACCACGGTCGTACCGCCGACACGCCCGGCCGCCTCTTCTTGCCTGAGCGCCCGCACCTCGTCGCTCCGAAGCTGCATCGCCGGAGTTGCCACTTCGATGTCGTCGCGCTGCATCCGCTCGATCAGCGACTCGACGAAGTGCGCGGGCGTGAGCAGCGCGTCGCCCTGGAAATTGATCACCAGATCCGGCTCGTGGAGCTGGGCAAGCGCTTCGGCGCAGCGCTCGGTCCCATTCCGGCACTCGGCTGAAGTCATGATCACGCCCACCTCGGCCGACCGGCAGCCGTCGGCGATCCGCTCGTCGTCGGTGACGACGAACACTCCGCTGACTCCGGACACTCGCCGGGCCGCTTCAACGCTTCGGTGGATCAGGCTCTTGGCGACTCCCGTCGCGCCCTTGAGCTCGACGAGCGGCTTTCCGGGATAGCGAGTTGACGCATAGCGCGCCGGGATCAGGATGACAGCGTTCACCGGGCTGCCGGGCAATCGTGGATGTGAAGGACTCCGAGCGGGCGCTTCCCGCCCTTCTCCTCGTCGACCACGAACAACGACGTGATCTTATACTCGTCGAACAGATCGACGGCGTCGCCGACAAGTGCATCGGGGGCGATCGTCTTCGGATCGCCGCTCATGAATTCGGCGGCCTTGTGGTCAAGTCCCTCCTCGATGTGGCGGCGGATGTCGCCGTCGGTGATCACTCCGATGAGATGGCCGCTGTCGTCGGTCACGCCGACGATCCCAAGGCGCTTTTCGCTGATCACCACCACCGCGTCATGCATGGAGCCGTCGTGGCGGATCAGCGGGAGCTGGTCGCCGCCGTGCATCACTCGCCGGACGGGCTTTAGTCGGGCACCAAGAGTGCCGCCGGGGTGGAGCCGCCCGAAATCGGTGCGGGTGAAGCCCTTCTGGCGCATGACCGTCATCGCCAGCGCATCGCCGAGTGCGAGGCTCATTGTCGTCGACGTGGTCGGCGCAACCGCCTCCGGCCCCACTTCGGGCCAGTGCGGGAGGACGAGGGGCGCGGCTGCCGCTTCGGCGAGTGGCGAGTGCGGATTCCCGGTGATCGCAATGATCGGGATCTCGACCGCCTCGAAATGGTCGATGACCGGTTCCAGCTCGGCGGTTTTGCCCGACAAGGAGATCAGAATGGCCACATCGCCCTTTGCGGCGATTCCAAGGTCGCCGTGGATTGCTTCGGCGAGGTGCATGAACGTCGCCGTAGTGCCGGTGGACGCAAAGGTCGCAGCAATCTTTCGGGCGACGTGGCCCGATTTACCGAGACCGCCGACGATTAGCTTGCCAGTCGAGCCGAGGATCAGCTCGATCGCGCGGGTGAAGCCCTCGCCCATGCTGTCGGCCAGTGCGTCGAGTGCGCGCGCCTCGTCGTGCAAAACGCTTCGCCCGAATTCGAGCACGCCGGGAGGGTCCTCTTCGCTCACGTCCGCGCACTAGCCAGCCGCCGCGCGCCTGTGAAGCTTGACGAATGGCAACCCGCCAGCTTGGTTCGGCGAAACTTTCCGGAGAATTACGTGGCCAAACGTCTCACCCGCTACATCCTGATCGCGCTCGTGCTCGGAATCATCGTCGGCTGGGCAACCAATTACGCGATCGACGACGGGACTCCTGGATCCGCTGCGCGGCTGAAAGAAATCGCCGGTTACCTGAGCATCGTCACAAGCCTTTTCCTGCGGCTGATCAAGATGATCATTGCGCCGCTGGTATTTTCGACCCTGGTGGCGGGGATCGCGCACATGGGCGACGTGGCGGCGCTCGGGCGAGTGGGCGTACGCTCCTTGTTGTGGTTCGTTGGCGCGAGCCTCGTTTCCCTGACGCTGGGCCTTGTCCTCGTCCATATTTTCAACCCCGGAGTTGGGCTGAATCTCCCGGTCCCGCCGGTGACCGCCGCAAGCGGCGTCGAGACGACCGGGTTCAACCTCAACGACTTCGTGACCCACGTCGTGCCCGCTTCGATATTCGAGGCGATGAGCGGAAATGAAATTCTCCCCATCGTCGTCTTCTCCCTGTTCTTCGGAGTGGCTCTAACCGCAATCGGCGAAAAGGGCCGGCCGATCGTCGCCGGTGTGGAATTGCTGGTGAAGGTGATGCTTCAGGTCACCGATTACGTGATGCGATTCGCGCCGCTGGCGGTCTTCACTGCAGTCACGAGCGCGCTCGCCGAACGCGGCCCGCAGATCATCGCCACCTTGGGCGAATTCGTCATCAGCTTCTACGTCGGGCTGGCGGTACTGTGGGCGGTCCTGATCGGCGCCGCGTTCCTGATCGTCGGACCGCGAACGAAGCACCTGGTCCGATACATCCGAGACCCGGTCGTACTCGCCTTTTCGACAGCGTCGAGCGAAGCGGCCTACCCTCGGACTCTGGAGGCGCTCGACCGGTTCGGAGTGCCGCCGAGAATCGCCAGCTTCGTGCTTCCACTCGGCTATTCCTTCAATCTCGACGGCTCGATGATGTATCTGACCTTCGCGTCGATCTTCATCGCCCAGGCCTACGGGATAGACCTTAGCATCGGCACTCAGATCACGATGTTGCTGGTGCTGATGGTGACGTCGAAGGGAATGGCCGGCGTGCCTCGGGCGAGCCTCGTGGTGCTTGCAGCGACGGCAACGATGTTCGGAATTCCGGAATCCGGAATCCTGCTGATTCTGGCCGTCGATCATTTCCTCGACATGGGTCGGTCGGGCACGAACGTGGTCGGCTATTCGGTCGCCGCGGCGGTGATTGCTCGCTGGGAGGGCGACCTCGACCCCGAGGAGCCGGCCGATATCGAGCCTCCGCACGCGCCGTCGCACAGGCCCGGCCCGGCAGTCGACGCCGATCATTTTTAGCAGCGGCGGCTGCAGCGCGGGTCAGCCGAACGGATTGTCGATCGACGGCGGCGGATTGGTGAAGAATTTCGGGCCGGCTTCGGTCATGTGCCAGCAGTCTTCGAGCCGGACACCGAACTTGCCCGGGATGTAAATCCCCGGCTCGTCAGAAAAGCACATTCCGGGTTCGATCGGGGTGGTTTCGCCGTGGACCAGGTACACGGGCTCATGGCCGTCCATGCCGATTCCGTGGCCGGTCCGGTGCGACAGGCCGGGCAACTTATAGCCGGGACCATAGCCCCAGCTTTCATATGCCCGTCGCACCGCGTCATCGATGCTGCCCGCTGGCACCCCGACTTTCGCGGCGCGCATCGCGATTTGCTGGCCCTCATGAACCTGGTCCCAAACCTTGCGCTGCTCCGCCGACGGACGGCCGAACACGAAGGTCCGTGAGATGTCGGACTGATAGCCATGAACGGTGCAGCCGCAGTCGAAAAGGATCGTGCTTCCAGCCTTCACCACCTGCGGCTTTCGCGATCCGTGCGGAAGCGCCGATGCCTCGTCGATCAGCACAAGCGCGAACTCGGGCGAGCCGCCCATTGCGACGGTTGCTGAATTGATCAGCGCCGAAAAGTCCGCGGGAGTCATTCCGGCTTTCGCCGATTCGCCGGCACGGCGCATCGCGGTGATGGTGATGTTGTTGGCGGCCTGCATGAGGGCGAGTTCGGGCGGAGTCTTGATCATCCTTAGGTCGCGAACGGCGGGATTGGCGCTCACCGCCTTCAAGCCCGGCAGCTGCTGCTTCAAGCGATCGTAAATGAAGAAGCGATCGGTCTCTTCAAATCCGACCGGTTCGCCGGCAAGGCCCCGCTCCCGAAGAAAATCAGCAACGAGCTTGAGCGGTTGCTCATCCTCATTCCAGGTGCGAATTTCGGCAGGAATGGCCAGCATTTCAGCAACCGACGGCTGTTCGAAGAACGGAGTCACGACGATCGGATCGCCCGAAGCGGGGATTACGGCCGCTGTCAGCCGCTCACTGCGATGCCATTCGACTCCGGTGAAGTAATCCAGGCTGGAACCGGGCTCGATAATGACCGAGCCGATCCCGTTCTTTTGCATCAGCGCCTGTGAGCGCGCGATTCGCGACAGCCGCTCTTCCCTGCTGATCGGCGGCGGAAGCGGGACCTTGGGAAGGGCCGCCGCGGTCTTCGCGACCGCCTTCACCGGGATTGCAGCACTTGCGGCAACCGCCGCGGTAAGCGCGATGAACGAGCGTCGTCGAAGCGGCAGTTGGTGCACACGGCTCTCCCCCGCACAGCAGTCAGGAAACTGCCAGGCGAGATAGCGCGCTTATCTACTTCCCCGCAACGTCGTCCGTATCCGGCCCGGTCATCATTGCCTCGCCGACTTCTTCGGTGCGGCCGCGAACGGCGTTTTCAATTCGCTGCGCAATGTCGGGGTGTTCGATCAGATACTGCTTGGAATTCTCGCGCCCCTGACCGATCCGCACCGAATCGTAGCTGAACCAGGCACCCGATTTTTCGACGATTCCGGCCTTGACGCCGAGGTCGAGAATCTCGCCGACCTTGGACACGCCCTGGCCGTACATGATGTCGAATTCGACCTGCTTGAACGGCGGCGCGACTTTGTTCTTCACCACCTTCACTCGGGTGGAGTTGCCGATGATATCGTCGCGGTCCTTGATCTGCCCGGTCCGGCGAATGTCCAGGCGCACGGACGCGTAGAATTTCAGCGCGTTGCCGCCGGTCGTCGTCTCCGGATTGCCGTACATGACGCCGATCTTCATCCGAACCTGGTTGATGAACACGACAAGGCACCGGGACCGGCTGATCGAACCGGTCAGCTTGCGCAGCGCCTGGCTCATTAGCCGCGCCTGCAGCCCAACGTGGCTGTCGCCCATCTCGCCTTCGATTTCCGCGCGCGGAACCAGCGCCGCCACCGAATTGACCACAAGGATATCGACCGCATTGGAGCGAACGAGAGTGTCGACGATCTCGAGCGCCTGCTCGCCAGTGTCGGGCTGAGACACGATCAGCTCGTCGACATCCACCCCAAGCTTCTTCGCGTAGGCAGGGTCGAGTGCGTGCTCGGCGTCGACGAAAGCGGCTGTTCCGCCGCCCTTTTGCGCCTCCGCGATGGCGTGGAGCGCAAGCGTCGTCTTGCCCGAGCTTTCCGGCCCGTAGATTTCGACGACCCGGCCGCGCGGAAGCCCGCCCACTCCGAGCGCGATGTCGAGGCCGAGGCTGCCCGTCGAGATCGTGTCGATTTCGATTTTCTCGCGGCTGCCCAGCTTCATCGCCGAGCCTTTTCCGAATGCCCGGTCGATTTGGGCTAGCGCCGCGTCGAGCGCCTTCTGACGATCCATGCCGGAAGAATCCAATCCGTTTGAAATGACCTTGAGCTGCGCTGCCATGCTGTTCACCCCTTCGTCAATGCAGACCTTGGGAGCGGCCGAGCCCGACCCCGTGGATGCATTGTCGTACCGCATTTGTTCTATGAGAACAAGTAGTGAACGTCAGCGCTCTTTGGCGGGTGTGAATCCCCAATCGTCCGGGCGCGCCGCCTGCATGTCGACAATGCCTGCAGGCCCGAGTGTAACGACGTCGGCGTGGCCGAAGCCTTTGCTGTAATCGGAGATGGTGATTACCCGGCCCGCCGCACGCATGACCGCGGAAGTGGCGGGATCCGGCCTCGCCAGCTCCTTCAGCCCTGGTCTGCGCTCGAGCAGCAGGTCAATCGCATGCTCCCGCTGCGACGGATCCGTAACTTCCGATGCTTGGGCGGCAATCGACAGCTCCTTGATGTCCATGGGGTCGCTGTGGTCGCGCCCGATTGCAATCGCGACCCGCTGATCCCTTTGGATGTTGTCGAATTTCTGGCCTGCCCGCGAAATCACGAAATAGATCAGCAGTCCGTCGTTGGCGAAGGCGACGAGCGTGGTCTGCGGCCATCCGTTCGGCATCAGCGTCGAAATCGCCATTAGCCGGTGCGAGTCGAGAATTGCGACGATGTCGTCTTCCATATCTTTCCAAACGCCCTTGCCGCGCTGCGTATCCGAAAACTAGCGTCGGCCTTTGGTGTCGTTCGCACCCTCCAGGACCGTCAGTGCCGTCCCGGTGTCGCCCTGCTTCAGCGAATCCGCGGTGACGACCACCGTTGTTCCCGGCGCGACCACCTGCGCGACCAGCTTTCGAAACTCTTCGGGCGCGCGGAATCTTTTCCATTCGCCCGGCTGGACCGGATTGGCGTCGTCCTTTTGGCCGCCGAGACCGAGCTCGATCCAATGCGGGCCCGAAGCATCCACGGACCGAAGCGAATAGGCCCAGGTGCCGGCAATCGGTCCCTCGACAGTTACCGGACCGGCGCCAATGACGACCCCGTTGCGAAGAACGACCGCGCGGCTGTCGGCAGCGCTGATCACGATCGAGACCGGGCCGTCCGGAGAGCTATCGGGATGCCACTCGATCGTTGCGGGCGCCGCAGTCACTTCGGGCGCCGATAGAAGCTCCGGGCCAGCTCCGACGCGCGGAGTTGTCGCTGCGTCGGTGATCACGACCGTCATACCCACCCGAGTAACTCCGTACAGGAGCTTGGCAAAATCCAGTGGCAGTCTGATGCAGCCGTGCGAGGCCGGGTAACCCGGGTTGTGGCCCGCGTGCAGCGCCACCCCGCCCCAGGTCACGCGCTGCATGTAGGGCATGGGCGCATTGTCGTACTTGCTCGAATAATGCTCGACCTGCTTCTGAAGGATCGTGAAGACCCCCTCCGGAGTCGAATGCCCCGGTTTGCCGGTCGATATCGACGCTGCACCGATCGGCACGCCATTCCTGAACACGGTCGCCCGCTGACTCGTCGTATTCACGATTACCAGCACCGGGCCGGCCGGCGCGACTTCCGGTGCCCACACATATTGGCCCGCTTTCAAATGGGCGACCGTCTGGACCACCGAGCCGGAATCGATCGGCACCTGTTGAGCCGGCGAGACTGCCGGGGCAGCCAGGCTCAGCGCCAGGAAAACTGAAAACGGTAACCGCACCTGCGTCCTCAGTGTGCGATCACAAGCGGGACCGGCGATTCCTTCAGCATCCGCTTTGTGGTGCCGCCAAACAGTGCCTCGCGATAGCGGGTCTTCGAAAACGCGCCCATCACCGCCCAGCCGTAGCGGCCGCTCTCCAGCTTCGAGATCAGCAGCGGCTCGACGAAATCGCTGTCCGGCGCCTCCTCCCTGAATATCTCAGCATGAATCTGGTGTCGCGAGAGATATTCCGCTGCGAGCTCGGCGCTGTCTTCCTCGCTGTCGAAATCGACTTCGTAGATTGTCACCGACTCACTCAGCTTCAATAGCGGAACGGCCGCTCGAAGCGCCGCCGAAGCCGGCGCCGATCCGTCCCATGCGACCAGTGCCGGGTCGGCCGGGCAGAAACCCTGTTCGCCCGGAACCGCGAGGATCGGCTTGGCCGATTTGACGACCAGCTTTTCGACCAGTTTGTACACTGGCGGCTGGAAGGCTTTCGACATTTGCGAATTGAGAACGATCAGGTCGGCCAGCTTGGCCGCCTGTTTCAACGCCGCTTCGAGTTCGGACGTGACCTCGATCCAGTCGAACGGTACCTCCTCGATTGCGAGCCGCTCCTTCACCTTCGCGCCGTTGTCCGATTCGAGCTGCTGAGTCTGCTCCAGCAGCAGCACCGATCCTGACATTCCGTACGCATCCCCGATCAGCGGGCCATATTCGGTGACGTGCAGGCAGGTCAGATGTCCTTCGAGAGCGCGGGTTGCGTCCAGCGCAGCCTGCAGGCGAGCTTCCTGGCCGTCGTCGTCGTGGATGAGCAGTAGGACGTTTTTCATCGCTTGAGCCTTTCCCGAATGCTCAGGCGATTAGCGTCACAGGAATTCTGTCTGAATCAGGAGTTTTACGGAAGCGGTTTCAGCGGCTGTCGTGGACGAGCCCCTTCTTGGGGAATTGAGACTCCTTCTTTTCGATTCGAAGAACCCGGCGCAGGTCGTTCGCGAGTGGGCTTTTGAACTCTTCGAGCGCGTCTGCGAGCCGCTCCATTGCTTTGTTCAACTGCTGCGTCGGCAGATGCTGCGGGAGGGCTCCGATGGAGAGTCTCACTGCTTCCTCGACCTGGTCGCGCGATTCGTCGGGCAGAATCGGCAGCAGCACCGCATAAGTTTCATAGATCTCACCGAGGGTCTGCGGCTGCTTCGATTCCCCCGAGGCAACCGCCATGGATTCCAGCAGCGTCAGCGCTTCGCTCAGGGACAAATCCGGATAGACGATTTGCGACTCTCTGTCGGGATCGGGCGTATTTTTCATCCACTCCCACAGGATGTTCCGCACCGCCCGGCAAATCAGGATCGGCGGGTGCGGGTTAGAGACTGCCGTAGAGGTGTTGTTCCACCCGATTGTAGCGAGTTGGCTCAGGCCCACGTGCGGGTTCGAGCTGAGCGGCGGGTCGGACCCGATCGTAACTGCTTTCGAGAGAATGTCGCACAGCGTCTCCCAGTCGGCATCCCCGATATCTTCCTTGGAGTGAAGCTGAGCGACCGTATCGCCTCGGCCGACGTAGACGCCCTCGGTCGCCTTGAAAACGAGTTCCGCCTGGGGCGCAGTGTTCCGCAGACAGTCGGCGATGGCATCGACGTCGACAGACGTAATCGTCCCGCTCGCATCAGCGTCGTTCGAGCGCCTGATTGGCAGCGAGCGCGTGTACCGGCGCCTGGTCGCCTTCAGAAGCTTGTCTTCGTTTTGCCGTGACGAGCGAATCCTGCTTGCAATGGCATTGATGACGCTCGATCCACGCATCTGCTCGATTGTGGTGTAGAGAAGCACCAGGATCAGGAGCAGCGCCACGACGGTGAAGAGGATGGAGAATAGCACTCCGAAAATCGGATGATGAATGTTGCTCATCGTGGCCAGAGTGACCAGCGTGTAAAGGCTCAGGCCGACGAAGAAGCCGAAGTAGAACTGGTTGGATTTCCGGTTTCGGAACTGCTGCAGGATCTGGTTGCTGAACGATGCCGCAGCCTGCTGAACCGCAACGAGCAGAAGCGAGAAAGTAATCGAAGTGATCGTGATCAGCGCCGACGCGATCGTGCCAAGCAGGCTGCGCATCGAATCCCTGTCGCCGAAGAGGTTCGACAGGAAAGACAGGAGCTGGTTGTGATGGACGAGGTCCTTCGAGAGCGCGTCGTCTATCTGATAGGTGACTGCGGCGCCGATCAGGAATAGCGCGACCACGCCCAGCGGGATCGCAAGAAAGGACCACAGAGAGCGAATCCTTTGCCAGATTCCGCTGCTGTCGTTCAACGCAACACTCTCGGCATCATGCCAGACCAGCGCAGGAGCGGCGCGGCGGTTCCGGCCAACGGCAGTTCAGGCCGAGAGTGCGGACTCCAGCGCAGGCGTGACCCGATCGACGGTGTAGGGCTTTTCGATCACTGGGACGTCGGCAAATTCGGGGGGCGGCGGATCGACGTGGCCGCCAGTCGCGATGACGAACGGAATGTCCTTCTCGCGGAGGGTACGCGCCACCGGCCAGGCGCTCTCGCCGTTGAGGTTGACGTCCAGGATGGCGATGTCGAACCCGCCCTTGTTCACCTCGGCAACGGCTTCGGCGACGCTTTCGCAGCTTGCGTGAACGCGATGGCCGAGACTTTCGAGGAAATCCTCGAGCATCATCGCGATCAGCGGCTCATCTTCAACGACCAGGATGGAACGCCCCGACATCGGTCGAATCCAATATCGTGCGGATTTCCCGCAGCAAGCTTTATTTGATCTCGATGGTCCGTCGGGCAGCTTCGGCAAGCTCTTGAACCGAGAAGGGTTTCGGAAGGAATGCCACCTTGTCGAGATCGATGGACTTTCGAAGCTGTTCTTCCGCATAGCCGGACATGAACAGGATCGGCAGGTCGGGCCTGGACTTGCGCGCTTCCTCGACCATTGCCGGGCCGTCCATTCCGGGCATCACGACGTCGCTGATCAGCAGCGCGACTTCGTCACCACGGTCCAGCACCTCAAGCGCCTCTTCCCCGTTGTTGGCGGTGATGACCTTGTAGCCGTGGCGCGTGAGCGCCCGCTCCGCAACGGCGCGAACCATCGGCTCGTCCTCGACCAGAAGCACCGTCCCGGTCCCCCACAGTTCGTGCCCCTTCGGCTTCGCGCCGATCGTGGCCTTCCCGGTTTCGGATTCGACCCGGTGGACCGGCAGGTAAATGACGAAGCGGGTGCCCTCGCCAACTTTCGAATCGGCGAAGATGAAGCCGCCCGATTGCTTGACGATGCCGTAGACGGTCGAGAGGCCGAGGCCGGTACCCTTACCGACTTCCTTGGTGGTGAAGAAGGGCTCGAAAATCTTCCCGAGAACCGGCGCCGGGATACCGTTGCCGGTATCGGTCACCGATAGAGCGCTGTAGTCCGCGATCGGCAGGATCTCCGATCCAAGCTCGGCGACCTGGTCGGAGCGGACCGCATAGGTCTGGATGGTCAGCGTTCCCCCGCCCTTCGCGGCCATCGCATCGCGGGCGTTCACCGCCAGGTTGACGATCACCTGCTCGAGCTGCCCCGGATCGGCGCGCACCGGACCGAGATTGCGGCCGTGCTTGACGACCAGCTTTACGGTTTCACCGAGCAGCCGCTTCAACAGGTGCGAAACCTCGGCAACGACATCGGTCAGGTGGAGGACCTGCGGGCGAAGGGTCTGCTGCCGCGAGAAGGCAAGCAATTGTCGGGTGAGGCCCGCCGCCCGGTTGGAGTTCGACTTGATCTGCTGAATGTCGTCATAATCGCTGTCGCCGGGCGTGTGCCGCATCAGCATCAGGTCGCAATGGCCAATGATCGCGGTCAGGATATTGTTGAAATCGTGCGCGACTCCGCCGGCGAGCTGCCCGACCGCCTGCATCTTGGTCGCCTGCATCACCTGACGCTTGAGCTTGGCTTCCTCGCTATTGTCCTTGAGCAGCAGTAGGACCGCAGCGTCGCCGAGGCCGCGAAGACCGGCGATCGTCAGCGCCACCGGCTCCTTCGGGTTCCGAGCGAGCCGGACCGCGAGATCGCCCGACATTGCCGGACCGCGGGCATGCCGCCGAACCGCGTCGGCAACCGCCGCCTTGTCTTCCTTCACCACCAGATCGCCGGGATAAACCGGCCGCGCCGTCTTGATTCCGGCGGCGGTCCGGAACGCGTCGTTCATCGTCAGGAATCGGCCGTCGCGATCGACCAGCGCAAGGCCGATCGGCAGGATGTCCATCATCGACTGCAGGTGCTGAGAGCTTGAAAGCGCCAGCGAATCCGGGCTGTCGAAGAGGTAGAAGTTCCCGAACTCCTCCAGGCCTGGAGCATCGAGAGGTATGTGGACGCCGCGAAGGGGGCGGGCGAGATCACCCTCCGAGACGAGGCGGCACTGCCCGTCATCGTCTCCGACGACCAGCTCGCTCAGCTGAAGATCTTCGCCCTCTTCATGGCCCGCAAGCGCGCGGATCCCGAATAGCTTATTCCACGAAAGCAGCTTTCCCTGCGGATCGACAAACGCCGCAAGCACTCCCGCGCCGGAGAGCAGATCGCCCGATCGACCGCGAAGCCGAGTGGTCGCCACGGTCACCGGGTTGGCCGCCGCCGGAGTCAGGAACCGCCACAAAAGCAGGTCGCTCCGCGCGCCAACTCGTTCGACTTCCACTGCGAACGTGCCCGCCGAAGTTTCGATTCCAACCGCGCATCCGCCGCTTTCGCGCCAGGCCATTCCCCGCGCCGAGTCGAGCGACTGCTGCGATTCCGGATCGAGCGGGAGCTTGCCCGGCGAGCGGCCGTCGAAGCGTTGCCGATAGAGGCGATTGGCAGCCAGCAACTTGCCGTCTGCGTCGGTCAATGCCGATGCGTCGGAGCTCAGCCGGAGCATGGCTCCGACGAGCGAGAAGTCCGGCGCCGGAACGAGCTGCTGAAGTTCCGGCGGCTGGGCGTCGCGGCGCTTGAGAAGCAGGGCGGCACCCGCGGTCGCAATGGCGCAGAACGCCAGGAAGACGATCGCCACCGTGGCGGCGCCGGCGATCCACAGCAATGCTGCGCCGGTTACCGCACAGGCCGTGGCGATCGCCGGGACCAGCCATTTCGACGCGCTTCCGACCGGCTTCGAGTCGAGAAGCGGAAGCTCCTGCTGAAGCATCAGCGCGTCACTTGCCGCCGAGCCTTACCAGATGCGCACTCGGTCGGCCGGTGCGAGATAGAGCGTCTGTCCGGGCTGCACATCGAAAGCCGAATACCACGGATCCATGTTGCGCACGACGTCGGTCCGCACCGGGCACGGGGAGTGTGGATCGGTCAGCAGCTGACGCCGAAGCGCAGCCTCACGGCTCTTGCAACGCCAGACCTGGGCCCACCCCAAGTAGAAGCGCTGGTCGGCTGTCATCCCGTCCACTACCGGCGGCGCCTTCCCGTTCAGCGATGCGATGTAAGCGTCGTGGGCGACGGTAAGCCCGGCAAGATCGGCGACATTCTCGCCCATCGTCAGCTTTCCGTTCACGTGCATCCCCGGAAGCGGCTCATAGGCGTCGATCTGCGCTTCATATTTGTCGAGGCGAGCCTGGAAGTTCTTCGCGTCGGCCGGAGTCCACCAGTTCACGAGGTTGCCGTGAAGGTCGTACTTCGCCCCCTGGTCGTCGAACTGGTGGCTCATTTCGTGGCCGATTACTGCGCCAATCCCGCCGTAATTCACCGCGTCGTCGGCATTAGGATCGAAGAACGGCGGCTGCAGGATGGCGGCCGGGAACACGATCTCAACCATCGTCGGGTTCGAGTAGGCGTTGATGGTCATGGGAGTCATCCCCCATTCCCACCGCCGGATCGGACCGCCGAGCTTGCCCAACTCGTAAGCGCTTTCGAACCGCGCCGAGCGCATTGCATTGCCGATGAGGTCATTGCGGTCGATGACGAGCCCGCTCATGTCGCGCCACCTGCTCGGATAGCCGATCTTCGGACTGAAGGCGGCGAGCTTGGCGTGCGCCTTGGCCTTGGTCTCCGGGCTCATCCAGTCGAGCGTGTCGATCCGCCGGTCCATGGCAGCGATGAGGTTGTGGACCAGCCTATCGGCGGCAGCCTTCGTCTCAGGCGGGAAATATTTCGCGACGTAGAGCTTGCTGACGTCATCGCCCATGGTGTCGACGGTGAAGTTCACCGCCCGTTTCCACCGCGGCTCCTGCTCAGGAGTGCCGGAAAGCACCGTCCCGTAAAAGTTGAAGTGCTCCTTGTCGAAAGCCTTCGGCAGATAGGACGCGTAAGAATCCAGCGAGCGGACGAGCAGCTGGTCGCGAACGACCGATAGCGGCGTGCTTCCGATCAGTCTCGAAATGCCTTTGAACGCACTCGGCTGATAAATGAGCGCGTAATCGACGTTCGCGCCCTCGTCCTTCAGATAGGCCGGAAAGTCGAAGCCGGGCGCAAACTTGCGAATCTCGGCCATCGTCATCTTGTTGTAGGTCTTGTTGGCGTCGCGGCTTTCCGCCCTGGTCCAGTGCACCTTTGCGATCTTCGTCTCGAAATCGAGGATCGCCTTCGCCCGGGCGGCGGCATTCTTCTCACCCGCCAGATTCAGCACATTCGTCAGGTGCTGAAGATACTTCGCCCTGGTGTCGACCAGCTTCGGATCGGTCGATAGGTAATAGTCGCGGTCGGGCATTCCGAGCCCGCCCTGGTAGACGTTCAGCGCATATCGATCGGAGGCCTTGCGGTCCTGGCCGATGAACAGCTGGTACGGCGTGTCGATGGAAATCCGGTCGGCATCCGCATAGGCCTTGGTCAGAGCCGCCTTGGATTTGATGCCCCGCACCTCGTTGAGCCAGGGCTGGAACGGCGCGAGGCCCTTCGCTTCGACAGCCGCTTCGTTCATGAAGCTTTCGTAGGCGTTTCCGATCTTGCTGTTCGGGTCCTGCGCCTGCTTCTCGATGATGCCGCGAGTCCGCTCTTTCGACAGGTCGTCGAGCACGTTGAACATCCCGTAGCGGGACTTGTCCGCCGGGATCTCCGTGGTCTTCTCCCACGTTCCGTTTGCATATTCGAAGAAATCGTTTCCGGGGGCAACCGAGCGATCCATCCCGGCGGGGTCGAAACCGAAGGTGCCGTAGGTCGGCTTCGGCGCAACCGGCGCTACGACCGGCGCGGGAGCCGGCGCTGCAGCGGCTTCGGCCGGTGCCGGCGGAACTGGTGCGGGACGGGTGGCGCAGCCGCCGAGAATTGTTCCGGCTGCAAGAACGGCAAACAAACTACGCATCGACAAACATCTCCCCGAGAACATATTGAACTTTCTATAGGGTGCGGCAGCGAAAGGCGTCAAAGCCGCTTGCAGAAAGTCGATGCCGGAACGCAGAAAGGGGCATGACCTCCCCTTCTGTTCGTGACGCCGTGGCCGATCCGGAATGGATTCCGCACACGTTCGATTTGCAAGGCGCAAACCTGACCTTCGTTCATGTGCCCCGCGCCGCTCGGAAGGAGCTGATGTTTCTCTCCGAGGAACATTTCGCCGGCGACTTCGACAAAGCGACGTTCCCGGCAGCGGCAGTCCAGGCGCAGGCCCAAGCGATCGAACCGGCGCCGATTCAATTCATCTTCCACACGTCGTTTTGCTGCTCGACGCTTCTCGCCAGGGCCCTCGACGTGCAGGGCACCTCGGTGTTGAAGGAGCCGGACGTGCTCATCAACCTGGCAAACCGGATCATCCGAAGCGACGACCAGGTGAATCGCCAGCGGGTGGATCTAGTCCTGCGCCTTCTGCAGCGCCCTTTCACTGCGGGCGAAACCGTCATCGTGAAGCCGACGAATTTCGCCAACCGGCTGCTCGACGTCGTCCTCGCTCAGCGGCCGCAGTCGAAGGCGGTCCTCCTCTACTCCGACCTCGAGACGTTCCTCCGGTCGCTCCTCAAGCGCGGTATTTGGGGGCGAATCCTCGGCCGAAAGCTGTTCAACCAGCTGTCGGGCTGGAGCTCGCTCCGGCTCGGCTACGGAGCCGCCGAACTATTCGAGCTCACGGACGTGCAGGTTGCAGCGGTGGCGTGGCTTATGCAGGTCCAGCACTTCGACATGGTTGCCAGGGCGTTCGGCCCGCGAGCGATCGTCCTCGACTCCGCCACATTGCTTGCGCAGCCCGCCGACAGCATCGACAAAACTCAGGCGCTCTTCGGCCTTGGGCTGAGCCGCGCCGACGTCGAGGCAATCGCCTCCGGGCCCGTTTTTTCGAAGCACAGCAAGTTTTCGGACCGCGACTACAGCGCCGAAGAGCGCGAACGCGACCATGCTTCGACTTCGGCGGCCTATTCCGAAGAACTCGAGATGGTGGCGCAGTGGATCAAGGCCGTGGCCACCCAGCTCGGAGCGCCGCTTCGGCCGGGCTCATGAATCGCGTGAATCGCGCGCGGAGCGGGCTTTTCTGCGGCGCAGCTTGTTCGCGACCCACAGCCGCCACACGACGGCCGTGAAGAAGTAGCCGACCACGGCCGCAGCGATTGCAATGGTGAGGATTCCAAGCGCGATCGGGCCGGAAGCGTGGTGAATCCAGAACAGTACTCGGGCCAATTCGCCCGATGCCTGCTGAGCGCTCGCCGGGTCCATGACTGCGGCGTCGGCCCGCATTTCCCACAGTCCGGTCCGGTAGGCGAGATAGTATATAGCCGGGATCGTCAGGGGATTGATGAGAAGCGTGACCGCCGCGGCGAACGCCACATTGGCGCGCAGCGGAATCGCGAGGATGGCCGCGACAACCGTGTGCATGAACGGGATGATGATCCCTACCCCAAGCCCGAGGGCCACGCCCCGGGACACTGAGCGACGGTGCATTCGCCACAGTTCCGGCTTCGACAGGTGATTTGCGAAAGGCCGCAGAAGCGGGTTTTTGTGAACCGTCTCGCGCCTGGGGATGTGGCGAGTGACCCAGCCGAATCGGCCCGGCACTGCCTCAGCCATGCCGAAGCAGCCGCTGCTGCTCCCGCTTCCAGTCGCGTTGTTTCACTGTTTCGCGCTTGTCGTGCACTTTCTTTCCCCGAGCGAGGGCGATCTCCACCTTCGCTCGCCCGCGCCCGTTAAAATAGATTGAAAGCGGCACCAGCGTCAGCCCCTGGCGAGTGACGGCGCCATTCAGCTTCGCGATTTCGCGCTTGTTGAGGAGCAGCTTGCGTTGGCGACGCGGCTGATGGTTCAGACGATTGCCGTGGCTATATTCGGGGATGTGGCTGTTGATTAGCCACACCTCGTCGCCCTCGACCGCCGCATAGCTTTCCGCGATCGACCCCTCGCCCTGGCGAAGCGACTTTACCTCGGTCCCGGTCAGCGCGATTCCGGCCTCGAACCGGTCCTCGACAAAATAGTCGTAGCGAGCGCGCCGGTTCTCGGCGACGACCTTGGCTTTATCGAAGGCGGGAGGAAGAGGTTTGGCCACAACGTCCTAGATAAGCCCCGCATGCTCGAGTGCCAGGTCCACCGCCCGCTTCGAGGCATTGGACGCTTCCACCAGCGGAAGCCGGAGGTCGGTCGGGAAGCCGGGCCGGACCCGCGAAAGCGCATATTTGGCCGGTGCCGGCGAAGCATCGGTGAACAAGGCGGCGTGCAGCGGATAGAGCTTGTCCTGAAGCTCGAGCGCATCGTCCCAGCGCCCTTCACGCATCGCTGTCTGGAAATCGGAGCATAGCTTCGGAGCGACATTGGCGCTGACCGAAATGCATCCTACTCCCCCCATCGCGTTGAATCCGAGCGCCATGTCGTCGTTGCCGGACAGCTGGCAAAAATCGGTCCCGCAGGCGATCCGCTGGGCCGAGACCCTGGCGAGATTTCCGGTCGCGTCCTTCACGGCGACGATCTTCGGGTGCTTCGAAATGGCTCCGAGAGTCTCGACAGAAATGTCAGCGACCGTCCGCGAAGGGACATTGTAAACGACGATCGGGATCGGCGACGCATCCGCAATCGCCGTGAAGTGGGCGGCAAGGCCCGCCTGGCTAGGCTTGTTGTAATAAGGGACGACCACCAGCGCCGCATCGGCGCCAAGGTCGGCTGCCGCCCGGGTCCGCTCGATGGAGGCCTGCGTATTGTAGGTTCCGGTGCCGGCGATGACCGGCACGCGCCCGTTCGCGACTCGAACCACGGTGGCGATTACATTGCGATGCTCTTCGGCGCTCAACGTGGCGACTTCGCCCGTCGTCCCGCACGGAACGAGCGCGTTGGAACCCTGCTCGATTTGCCATTCGACGAAGGCAGCAAGTGAGTCCTCATCGACACAATCTTTGGAAAAAGGAGTGACCAGCGCCGGTATGGAGCCGAAAAACATGGGTTTTTCCTTCACTTGGGCGTTGTTGAGAGGTTAGAGTCCGGGCCCTGTTCAGCACCTGATAAGGAGACCGCCGGTAGGATGTCCAGCATGGGTAAAAGGGCGTTTTTCATTCCAATCGTGCTGGCAATGACGGCAACGGCGTCGGCCGTCATCCCGTCGCCGATACTTTCCGAGCCTGCGGCGGCGGCACAAGGAACACCGATCAACAGCGCCATCGGCGAATGGCGGCAGCTTCGGCAGAAGGGCGATTACAGTTTCGCGCAATATGCGCACTTCCTGAACTACAATCCGGGATGGCCGGGCGAGAAGGCGATGCGCCGCGACGCCGAACAGGCCATGCGCCCCGGCGAGAGCAGCGCTCTCGTGCTCGGCTTTTACGAAACCGAAAAGCCGGAGAGCGGCAATGGCTGGGCTCGCTATGCCGACGCATTGAGCGCCACCGGGCGCGCAAAGGACGCAATCGACGCCGCGAAACACGCCTGGGCTTCCGACGATTTGAGCGCCGCCGACGAGGCGTCGATCCTGTCGCGCTACGGCTCCTACCTGACCGCTCAGGACCACAACGCTCGCGTCGACGCGCTGCTGTTCAACAAGGACCCGGACGACGCCGCTCGGCTGCTCGCCTGGACCAGTCCCGACCGCCGCGCCGCGTTCGCAGCACGAATCGCGATGCAGCAGCGCTCTCCCGACGCCGAGAGCCTGTTCCGCGCTGCTGCACACCGGATCAGCGCCAACTCCGGGCTGCTGATGGACCGCCTTCGCTACCTCCGCGACGGCGGCAATGAAGGCATGGCCCGGAGCCTTGCCGCGCAGCCGCACAATTTCACCGAAAAGCCCGCCGATCCGGAGCGCTGGTACGAGATGCTCCTGATCCTCGCCAACGGAGCGGTCGAGGATCATCAATGGCACACCGCCTACAACATCGCGCGCCAGCTCGACGACGCTCTTCCGGTGGGCGCCCAGCTCGCCGATCAGCCCTATGGCGTGCGCGACAATTACACGAGCCTGGCGTGGCTTGGCGGCCGAGTTGCGCTCGACCGCACCCACAGCCCGAGCAACGCCATCGCCATGTTCTATCGTTACGCACAGGGCGGCAGGTCCCTCCAGGTGGCGACCAAGGGCTGGTATTGGGCAGGACGCGCTGCGCTTGCTGCCCGCCGCCCTTCTGACGCCAGCGCTTACTTCCAGCGCGCGGCGCTCCATCCCGATCTCTTTTACGGCCAGCTGGCGCTCGAGCGGCTGGGCCGGTCGGTGCCCGCCCCGGGCTATGCGCCCGCCGTCGCGGCCACGGACCCGGCGCGAACTGCGTTCGCTCAGAACCGCCTGGTCCAAGCAACCCGGGCAATGCTCTATTATGGCAATGCGACCGAGCAGATGCAGTTCATCCGGGCGCTTTCGCAATCGCTGAAGACGACGAAAGAGCGCGAGCTCGCGTTCGAGCTGGCTCGGCAGGTGCGGCGGCCCGACATGGCGGTCTGGGTCACTCGATCAGCCCGAAACGACGGCGATTCTTTTTACTTCCGGGACGCCTTCCCGACTCTTCATTCGCAGCCTCGAACGAAGTGGTCGTTGGCCAACGGCATCACCCGGCAGGAAAGCTCGTTCGACCAGAACGCACAGAGCTGGGCGGGAGCGCACGGGCTGATGCAGCTGATGCCCGGGACAGCCCGCGACGAAGCGCGCAAGCTGGGTGTCGCCTACGACAGCAGCCGCCTCCATGATCCGGACTACAACGTCATGCTTGGCTCCGCTTACTTCCAGCGGATGCTCAACACGTGGAATGGCAGCGTTCCGCTCGCAGTCGCGAGCTACAACGCCGGGCCAGGCAACGTTCGCAAGTGGATCGACGCCTACGGCGACCCGCGCACAGGACAGGTCGACGTGGTCGGGTGGATCGAAGCGATCCCCTTCAGCGAGACCAAGGGCTATGTCGAGCGGGTGATCGAAAACAGCGTCGTTTACGACAGCCTGAACCCGCAGCAGCCGCAGCGCACCGCACTCCACGTCTCGCGCTATCTCGGCAAGTCCAGTCCGGGCTAAGACGGCCGGAATGGCCGAGCCCAAACCGCGCTTCATCACGCCGGAAGGCATGAAGCGCATCCGCCAGGAATATGACGAGCTGTTCGGGATCGAACGGCCCAAGATCGTCGAGGTCGTCTCCTGGGCGGCGTCACTCGGCGATCGCTCGGAAAATGCCGACTATCTCTACGGGAAGCGCCGCCTTCGCGAGATCGACCGAAGGCTCGCCCACCTCGCCCGGATCATGAAGGCGGCGAAGGTGGTGAACCCCGCGGAGCAACCGACTCGCGACCAGGTGCGGTTCGGAGCGACGGTGGAGCTCGCGGATGAGGACGATGAGCGGCGAGTGCTGACGATCGTCGGGGACGATGAGGCCGACGCGTCAGCGGGCCGTATCGGCTGGAGCGCGCCCCTCGCCCGAGCGATCATCGGAGCGAAGGTCGGAGACGAGCGGACAGTCAGGCTTCCCGCCGGCGAGAAGAGCTACGAAATCGTCGCGATTGGCTACCCCGAGTAGGCCACAGGTGCCGCCGTTCGTGTTGAAGCCGGTCCCGGCGACGACCCTACTTTACCTCGCAAACCGACATCTGCCCGGGACGGGTCGTTTTCCATTGGCCTGTCCACTTCGCGCCGGCCCTGCGGGCCACGTCGGGACATTTGCGCTCAGCATCGAACTGGTTCCAGATCGGCCCCGCCTCCAGCCAGCGGTCCTTGTTACCTCGGCCGCTCTTCGCGCCCGCGATTTCGCAAACCGACATCTGGCCGGGCCGGGTCGTGTGCCATTGGCCGGTCCACGTCCCGCCAAGGTCGCGAGCGGCTTTCGGACATTTGCGTTGCGCGTCCATGTCGTTCCAGATCGGCCCGACCTCGACATCCCGGAAGCCGTGCCGGGCTTCGGCAGGAACGGAGCTAAGGAGCAGGGCAGCCGGGGCTGCACAGACGATTAGTGCGCTCAACAATCGGCTTCCCGTCATCGTCCGTCTCCCGGTTCTCTATCGCGGCGCAGTGCAACTGAACTTGCGGCGGCCGACGCTCCAGGTCGCTTTATTTCCCCGCCCGCGAAGGCTGTACTTCGAATTCGCGTAGAGAAAGCCATCCGCTGTCATCGACTCAGTCAGAGTGACGGGCTTGCCACTTTTCGGAGTCACAGTGGCTTTGCTGCCTTTGAACACCACCTTCAGCGATTGTCCCTTGTTACACGTATATTTGGCTTTGATCGCACCACCTGCGGCTTCGGCGGGGCTCGAGGTAAGCAGGACTCCGCCGGCCAACGAACCGGCGACTGTGAGGCACAGGAGGGCAGGTTTCATTTCGCATCTCCGCAACTCGGAAAACACCTCGGCTGAGCTGCGCCTGTTGTGACGGGACGTCAATTCGAATCCGTTATGACCCGGACCGGTCCCTACGGGATGGACGCGACATCAGGCCGGATCCACTCCCGCCGGGCTTCGACTGAAAACAGCCGCTGGGGGGAGTAGAAACGTAGCGGCCAGTCGCGCCGGCCCATCGGCGAAAGCAGAAGCTCGTTGACAATCTGGTACAGCGGCTCATGCCGGTCTGCCTCGGCGAGGAAGAAGCGCACGCCGCGAAGGAACACGCGAGTGATCGTCTCGTGATAGCCTTCGCTGTCGCTGTTCACACCGCCGGCGCTCTCGTTGTAGGCGCGAATGATGCCGGGAAGCTCCTTGTCCAGGTCGGTGTCGGGCCGCCTCAGCAGCAGGTAGGCCGTCGCGGCGAGGTGCGCTTCGTGAGTCCACTCCTCGCGTGGGAGCGTGCGCGCAAGCAGCCCCTCGCCGACATGCTCGACCTCGGCGTCGGAATGAAACAGTCGCGGTGCGAAGTCGGTCATCTCGTCGGGTCCTCTTGGGCCCGATCGGCGACCGGGCTATTCGGCTGGTGTCGGCTGGCTCTGCGGTTGCTCTTGTTCGTGAGCGACCTTCGGCGCGGCTTGCCGGACTCCTTCGTCGACCTGATCGGCGAACTGAGCGAAATTCTGCACGAAGAGGTCCACGAGCTTGGCCGCCATTGCGTCATATTCCGCCGGATTGTCCCACGTGCTGCGCGGGTCGAGCAGGGTATCGTCGACCCCAGGCACGGACACCGGCACCTGAAACCCGAAGTTCGGGTCCTTGCGGAACTCGACGTTGTTGAGGCTGCCGTCCAGCGCCGCGTTCAGTAGCGCGCGCGTTTCCTGGATCGGCATTCGTTTGCCAACGCCATATTTGCCGCCGGTCCAGCCGGTGTTGAGCAGCCAGCACTGCACTCCGCCCTTGGCGATCCGCTCCTTGAGCAAATTGCCGTAGACCGACGGGTGGCGCGGCATGAACGGCGCGCCGAAGCAGGTCGAGAAGGTGGCCTCCGGCTCGGTCACTCCGATTTCGGTGCCGGCAACCTTGGCCGTGTAACCCGACAGGAAGTGATACATCGCCTGGTCTGGCGTAAGCTTCGCAATGGGCGGAAGCACGCCAAACGCATCGGCGGTCAGCATCACCACATTCTTCGGCGGCGGGCCCATATTGTCCGGCGTGTGGTTCGGGATGTAATCGACCGGATATGCGCCGCGGCTGTTCTCGGCGAGGGCGGGGTCGTCGAGGTCCAGCTCGCGCGTGACAGGGTCAATGACCACGTTCTCGAGGACGGTGCCGAACCGCTTGGTGGTGGCGTAGATTTCCGGCTCCGCTGTCGCCGACAGGCGGATCATCTTTGCGTAGCAGCCGCCTTCGAAGTTGAAGACCGCAGTGTCCGACCAGCCATGTTCGTCATCGCCGATCAGCGTGCGATTGGGATCTGCCGACAGAGTCGTCTTTCCGGTGCCGCTAAGCCCGAAGAAAATCGCCGTGTCGCCATCCGGGCCGATATTGGCCGAACAGTGCATCGGCATGATCCCCTGCGGCGGGAGAAGGAAGTTCAACAGGCCAAACACGGATTTCTTCATCTCGCCGGCATAGGACGTGCCGCCGATCAGGATCAGCTTCTTCGTGAAGTTGATCGCGACCACCGTCTCGGTGCGGCAACCGTGCCGCTCCGGGTCGGCGCGGAAGCTCGGCAGGTCGATGATCGTGAACTCGGGGACGAAGTCCGCCAGCTCGTCCGCTTCGGGGCGCACCAGCATCGTTCGGATGAACAAATTGTGCCAGGCAAGCTCGTTGATGACGCGGACGCGCACGCGATGCTCGGGCTGCGAGCCACCGTAGAGGTCCTGGACGAAGAGCGTGTTTTTTTCGCCCAGAGCGACGAGGAAATCCTGGTGCAGCCGGTCGAAGGCCGCCGGGTCCATCGGCTTGTTGCCGTTGTTCCACCAGATGACGTCGTGGGTCAGGTCGTCGTCGACCGTGAACTTGTCCTTGGCGCTGCGCCCGGTGTGCTTGCCGGTCCGAACAACCAGCGGCCCGTCCCTGGCAAGAAGCCCTTCCTCGCGCTGTACCGCATACTCCACCAGCGGTGCGGTGGTGAGGTTCCAGTGAAGCTCGGCAGGCGTGACGATGCCCTGCGCGTCCAGTCCGTACTTTGGGAGCCTGTCGGCCACTCGATTCCCTTCCGATCACAATAAGAATAGCGGCGGCGACCCTTCGGCAGCCGCCGCGTTGCTGTTACAAAGCGCCTATAAACCCGAAAAAGTTGCCCGGTCAAAGATGAACGGGCACCTTGTGCGCCATGAAAGCGATGCCTAACCGCCCCTTCGGACGGTCCCAATGAGCAACGAAATCGCGCTGGTCGACGACGACCGCAACATCCTTACCTCGGTCTCCATCGCCCTCCAGTCGGAAGGTTTCGTCACCCGAGTCTATACCGACGGGGCGACGGCGCTGAAGGCTTTCGCCGAAAAGCTTCCCGATCTTGGCGTCTTCGACATCAAGATGCCGCAGATGGACGGAATGGAGCTGCTCAGGCGGCTTCGCGAATTCAGCTCCATGCCGGTGATCTTCCTGACCTCGAAGGACGACGAGCTCGATGAGGCGCTCGGGCTGGCGATGGGCGCCGACGACTACATTTCCAAGCCTTTCTCGCAGCGGCTGCTACTGGCGCGAATCCGGGCGATCCTCCGCCGGCAGGAATTCGCGAAGGGCGATCTAGAGGCAGAAGCGGAATCGGAGCCGGAACAGATCGTTCGCGGGCGGCTCAGCATGGACCCGGCCAGGCACAAGGTGCGCTGGGACGGCAAGGACGTGACCCTCACTGTCACCGAATTCTTGATCCTCGAGGCGCTGGCACAGCGTCCCGGAGTCGTGAAGAACCGCAACCAGCTGCTCGATGCCGCCTATCAGGACGACGTCTATGTCGACGACCGAACCATCGACAGCCACATCAAGCGAATCCGGCGGAAATTTCGCGCCGCGGATTCCGATTTCGACGCGATCGAGACACTTTACGGCGTTGGCTATCGCTTTGAGGAATAGGTTCGAAAAGCGGTGAAACGGGCGAAACGCGCCTGGGCGGGCCGATGGACCCTCACCTACCGAATCCTGGCGGTGAACGTCTTCGGGATCATCCTCGTCATCCTCTCGGTCCTGTCTCTCGACGTCTTCCGCGACAGGCTTGTCCGAGAGCGCGAGCGGCACACGCGGATCGAAGCGGCAATGGCGGCGGCCGCCGTCGCCGCACTGCCGGAGACCGACGCTGAGCAATGGCTTGCTCGAGCGGGGTCGCTGACATCGAACTCGCTACCGCCTGTACGCGCCCAATGGCGCCAAGCTCGCCGATAACTGGCGAATCTCCGGACCGACCTACACGCTCCGCGACCCGGCAAAGGAACATTGGAAAAAAGACGTCGCCCGGGCGCTCGACCGCGCCTTCAATTCCATCACCCGCGAGGGCACCGCGCCCGAATATGCCGAGCCCGCGCCCGACATCGCCGCGGCCTGGCCGGAACTTGCCCTCGCCAGGCGCGACGGGAAACCGGTCAGCACGATCCGTTCGGCTCCCGATCTCACCCCCGTTATTTCCGGCGCTGCAGCTTTGCCCGACGGACGGAGCATCCTTGCGACGGAAAATGACCGGCTGATTACCAAGACGGTCCGGCGCCAGCGGGCCTACATTGCTTTAGTCCTCGTGGTTGTTGCCACGCTTTCGATCCTGCTCTCGCTGTTCCTCGCCCGCACCATCGTTCGCCCGCTCCGCCGAATCGCGCTTGCGGCGCATCGAGTGCGGCTCGGCCGCGCGCGCGAGGTTCGTGTTCCTCGGCTGCCTGCGCGGCGCGACGAAATCGGCCTTCTCGCCCGCTCCGTTGCCGATATGAGCCAGTCGCTCAGACACCGAATCGACAATATCGAGGCGTTCGCCGCGGACGTCACTCACGAGCTGAAGAACCCGCTGGCGTCGCTGCGCTCGGCACTCGAGGGTATCGGCACCGTCCAAGACTCGAAGCTCCGAGACCGGTTGATGGAGGTCGCCCGCGACGACGTCCTCCGTCTCGATCGCCTCATCAGCGACATCAGCGAGGCGGCGCGGACCGACGCCGAGCTCGCCCGCGCCCGATTCGAGCCGGTCGACGTGGGTCCGCTGATCCAGCAGCTGGTCGCGAGCTGGGAGTTGCGGCGCGAGAAAGGCGACGCCCGGATTGCCTATGCCCGCCCCCGCAAGGAAAGCGCCGTCGTGTTCGGCGATCCGGGCCGGCTTGCGCGGGCAATCGACAACATCCTCGACAATGCCATCAGCTTTTCGCCGCCTGGCGGGCTGGTAGAAATCGCCGCGACCCGAGTTGGCCAGCGGGTGCGAATCCGAATCGACGACGAAGGACCCGGTGTCCCTGCGGAGGCTCGCCAGGCCATCTTCGACCGCTTCCATTCGATGCGGCCCGAAGGCGAGCAGTTCGGCAGGCATTCCGGCTTGGGGCTGGCGATCGCAAAGGCTATCGTCGAAGGCCATAATGGCCAAATCAGCGTTTTCGACCGCGACGACGCGCCGTCCGGCGCCCGGTTCATCATCACGCTCCCGGCGGTAGACCAGCCGTGATGAGCAATCATATCGTCTCGAACAACTCTATCCACGCCACCAGCGTCGCGGCCGATGGCCGCGCGGTGCTGATCACGGGACCGTCAGGCGCGGGCAAATCCGATCTCGCGCTTCGGCTTGTCGACCGCGGCTTCGCGCTGGTCAGCGACGATCAGACCGTGATCCGCCGCGTCGGCGGCAGGCTTGTCGCTTCGGCCCCGCCGACGATCGCCGGAAAGCTGGAGGTTCGCGGGATCGGAATCGTCGAGATGGACAGCGTTACCGACATCCCCGTCGCACTTTTGGTCGAGCTGACCAGCGACATTCAGCGAATGCCCGACGACGGCAATGCTCGCGATCTTCTCGGACTGCCCGTTCCCGCCGTCAGAATCGACGCAAGCGCCGCATCCGCGCCAGCCAAGGTGTCGCTGGCGCTCGACCGGCTGGGGCTGAAGTGAACGGGCGCGCGCGCAAGCCGCGGCTGTTGCTGGTCACAGGCATTTCCGGGGCCGGTAAATCGACCGTGCTCGACGCCCTGGAGGACATGGGCTGGGACACGGTAGACAACCTTCCAATCGACCTATTGTCCGATTTCGTCCACGGCAGTGACCAGTGCCGGACGGTCCCCGTGGCAATCGGCATGGACGTGAGGAGCCGCGGCTTCGATCCGGCAACGCTACCGGAGCTGATCCGCTCGATCGAGGGAGTCGAACCGGAGATCCTGTTCCTCGACTGCTCGAGCGCCGACCTTATCCGCAGGTTCGACAAGACCAGGCGGCGGCACCCGCTTGCTCCCGATCGCCCCGCCGAGGACGGAATCGCCCGCGAGCGCTCCCTTCTGGCGCCGCTCAGGCGCGCTTGCGACAGCATCATCGACACCACCGACCTGTCGCCGGTCGAGCTTCGCGAGGAGCTTCGCCGCCGCTTCGGGACCGCGGGCGAGCCGGTGCTGACGCTCGTCTCCTTCGGCTTCGGCCACGGAATCTCCAGGACCGCCGATCTCGTCTTCGATATGCGATTCCTCGCCAACCCGCACTGGATTGACGAACTGCGCCCCCAAACGGGCGTCGACCAGCCGGTCAGGGACTATATCGCGGCCGATCCGGCCTGGCCGGATTCGATGGACAGAATCGAAGCGCTTTTATCCGACTGGATTCCCCGCTACTGGGCCGCGGGCAAAACTTATCTGACGGTTGCATTTGGCTGCACCGGGGGGCGTCACCGTTCGGTGACTGCCGCAGTTGAAATGGCCGAGAGGTTGCGAGCGGCGGGATTCACTCCGAATGTTCGTCACCGGGACCTTTCTTCCTCGCCGAGCGACAGGATCGAGGACAGGGCCGGGATCGCCGCAAGCGAGAGTGGAAGCGAGTTGAAGGAATGATTGGATTGGTGCTGGTGACCCACGGCCGTCTTGCCGCCGAGTTCGTCACCGCAATGGAACATGTCGTCGGACCGCAGGAGGCAATCGAAGCCGTGTGCATCGATGCCGACGACGACATGGAGGCGCGGCGAAAGGATATCGCCGACTCGATCAAGCGAGTCGACAGCGGCAAGGGCGTGATCATCCTCACCGACTTGTTCGGCGGCACTCCGTCCAACCTGGCGATCAGCCTGATGAAGAGCGAAAATATAGAGGTGATCGCCGGCGTGAACCTGCCGATGCTGATCCGCCTGGAAGGCGCTCGCAAGGTAATGGGAGTCCACGCCGCGGTCGCTGCCGCCCGCGAAGCCGGGCGCAAATATATCTCCGTCGCCTCCGAAATTCTTGGGGAAGCCGCCGCTTGACGGCAGTTTCGCGCGAGGTCCGGATCGTCAACACGCGCGGGCTTCACGCTCGGGCAAGCGCCAAGTTCGTCAATCTCGCCAGCGAAATCGACGCCGAAGTCGAAGTCGAAAAAGACGGCCACCGAGTCTGTGGCACTTCGATCATGGGACTGATGATGCTCGGCGCCGCCAAGGGCGATTGCGTGATCATCCACGTAAGCGGCGATCGCGCCGAAGAGTCGCTGAAGAAGCTTGTCGACCTCGTCGAATGCGGGTTCGACGAGGAGTGCGGCTAGGCCGTGCCGAGGCAGGTCACCGCATTTTCGAACACGACGGTTAAGCGGCTTCGGTCGCTCCGCGACAAGAAGCACAGGCGTTCGGAGGGGCTGTTCCTGGCCGAAGGGCTCCGGATCCTCGCAGAAGCGCGCGACAGCGGCCGACTTCCCGAGATCGTCGCTTTCTCGCCCGTGGGCGCCAAGCACCCGCTCGCCGGGGGGATCATCGCCGCGACCGAGTCCGCCGGCGGCGAAGCCATCGAAACGACGCCTGACATCCTTACGAAGATGACCGGCAAGGACAATCCGCAGATGCTGCTCGGCGCCTACAGGCAGCCGGAGACGTCGCTCGAGCGGATCGAGCGGGCTTCCGCGCCGCTTTGGATTTGCGCACAGGCGCTTCGCGACCCCGGCAATATCGGCACGATCCTGCGCACCGGCGATGCGGTCGGAGCGGGCGGGCTGATCCTCATCGACGACTGCGCCGACCCCTTTTCTGTCGAGGCGGTGCGCGCGTCGATGGGCGCGATATTCACGCAAGCCATCGCGGTCGCCCGTTGGCCGGATTTCCTTGGATGGCTGCGCTCCGGCCCGGGGCAGCTCGTCGGCACCAGCCTGAAAGCTACCGACGACTATCTCGAAGCGCGCTACAACAAGCCGTGTTTCCTCCTGATCGGCAACGAGCAGCAGGGGTTGCCGGAAAGCTACGAAGCCGAGTGCGACCTGCTGGTGAAAATCCCGATGGCCGGTCGCGCCGACAGCCTCAATGCCGCAGTCGCTGCTGCGGTGATGGCGTTCGCAGTCAAGGCGAGTTGGCGGAACTGAGACGCCGGCGATACGGTTGACCGGCCATGAAGCGCTTGATTTTCGTTGCCCTGCCGCTGCTTTCCGGGTGCATGTCCTTTCCACCGGCTCCGCCCGCGCCCTATCACGCGGTCGGGACCGAGCCGTTCTGGAACCTGATCATCGACGACAGGAACGTCACGTTCATCCGATCGGAGGAGCAACCGATCACTCAGCCCGTGCCGAAGGCGATCGTCGGCGTGGCCGGTGAAATTTACCAGACGCCCCGGATCGACGTGAACATCGTCCATGCGCAGTGCAGCGATGGAATGAGCGACCGGGTCTATCCCGACAAGGTGCAGGTCACCGTCGACGGGAAGCGCTTCAACGGCTGCGGCGGACTTTAGGCTTCGGTTTCATCGCCCTCTTCGGTTTCGGCCTTCTCCAGCCGTGGCGACGCCGGATCGTCCAGCGAGACCACGACGGGTTCTTCCTTCGTTGCAAGTTTCGTTAGCGTTCGCGGAGAAGCTTCGATCACCGGTGGCTCAGGGATGTCCTTGGCGCTTCCGGCGCCATAATCCTCGAAGCGCCGTGCTTGCGTGAGGACCTGGCTTTCGAGGCTGCCGACCATCTTGTTGTAGGCGTTGTTCATGCGGCCGAGGTTGGTTCCGACCGAGGCGACATGCTCGGCCATGGTCGCCAGCCGCGAATGCAGCTCTCGCCCAAGCTCGGCAATCTTGCCCGCTTCGGCGGCGAGCTTTTCCTGTTTCCAGATATTCGCCACCGTCCTCGCGATCGCGACGAGATTTGTCGGGGTTGCCAGCAGGACCTTGCGCTCGTTCGCCCAGTCCCAAAGGCCGTGATCGAGCTCCATCGCCGCGGTGAGGAAATGCTCTCCGGGAATGTACATCACGACGTAGTCGGCAGAATCGTCGAACTGCGCCCAGTAGGACTTCGACCCGAGCTGCTGCGCGTGGGTCCGGATCGAGGCGAGGTGCGCCTGAAGGCACGCCTGCCGTTTCTCGTCGTCCACTTCTTCGCAGGCGTCGAGATAGGCGTTGAGCGAACATTTGGCGTCGATGACGAGAGTCCGTCCGCCCGGCAGCCGAACGATGACGTCCGGCCGAAGCTTGCCCTCGTCGCCATCGACGCTGACCTCCGTCTGGAAATCGGCATACGGGCTTAGCCCCGCCTGCTCGAGCACATTGCGAAGCGACTGCTCGCCCCAGCGGCCTCGGGCCTTCGGCGACGAACGAAGCGCATTGACGAGGTTGCGGGTCTCGTCGCGAACCTTGCCCTGGCCTTCCCGCACCTGCTCGACGACGGCTTTGAGGCCGGCATAATGGTCCACCCGCTCTTTCTCGACGCGGTGTAGGCCCTCTTCGTAGCGCTTGAGCGTGGTTTCGACCGGCGCCAGCAATTCCTTCAGCTTGGTCTCGCTCGCCTTGTCGGCGGCGGTGAAGCGCTCTCCGGCTTTGTCGAGGAAATCCTTGTGCGCTTTTTCGAGGAGCTGGTCGCCGACGGCGCGGAACTGCGCGATCAGAGCATCCTTGGACTCCGCGAGGTCCTTCATCCGCTGCTCGAAATTGCGAGCGTCGGCCTGGAATGTCGCAAGCTCGCGTGAGGTCGAGTCCAGGTTCGTTCGCGCTTCGTCACGCTCGGCGCTGACCGAATCGAGCTGCATCCGAAGGCTCTCGACGGTCTGCTTTGCCGCCGCCGCGTCGCGGCCGGCATAGAGCCACCCGATAATCGCTCCAAGCGCCAGTCCGACGACTATCGCACCAACAACAACGGCCCAATCCATACTCATTCCCCCTGCGGAACAGAATGGGAACCCTACGCCGCGTGAGTCATCCACTCAAGCGGAACCGCTCCTCTGTCCACAGGTTCGATATGGCGGAGCAGGAGAAGACCATGTCCATTCGTAAAATGATCGCACTTCACCCCGATGTCGGCGGCCATGTGAACCAGCCGCTCGGCGATGCGGCGCATCACCTGATGTATTGCGCGCGAATGTGCCTGAGCTGTGCCGATGCCTGCGCGGCCGAGCAGGCGGACATGCGCCAGTGCATCCGTCTCTGCCTCGATTGCTCCGACATCTGCGAGGCGACCGGGAAGCTCGCCGTCCGACGGACCGGGTCGAACGAACGGGTCCTGAAGGAAGCGCTCGAATTCTGCGCCCGCGTCTGCGACTCCTGCGCCGCCGAGTGCGAGCGGCACGATCGCGATCATTGTCAGCTTTGCGCGACCATGTGTCGCGAGTGCGCCAGCGATTGCCGCGAGGCGGCGCAATCGATCACTCCGGGGGACTAAATGCGTTTGCTCGCCGTACTCTCCGCCGCACTGCTCGTGGCTGCGTGTAACAACGGACCGGCGACCGGCACGCCGGATGGCCCGGTGAGCGGTGCTCCAGCGGGGCCGGTTGCGGGCGGCGGGGTCGACACCACGGTGCTGAACACAGGCGAGGCAAAGCCGGTGCAGGCGGGGGCCCTTCCTCCGCCCGGGCCGCTGCCTCGCTTCGTCGGCAAATGGGCCGCCGATCAGAAGTCCTGCGATTCCGCGGCCTGGCAGTTCACTCAGTCGAGCCTTCGAACCCCGGCCGGATCGAGCTGCCAATTCGGGCGTATGAACGAAGTCGCCGGCGGCTACGACGTCCAGGCGGTCTGCACCGCAGAGGGGCCGCCGAAGCCGGACACGCTAAAGATCCGCTTTGCCGAATCAGCCAAGGCGATGTTGTTCAGCTCGAAGGTAATTGCGGATACGGGCCTGGTCTTCTGCGGTCGGGACGCTTGACCGGCGGGCTTGCTGGCGCGAACGCTGCGCCTCATACAGCAGCCAACAAAAATTTGGGGAGTAACCGAATGCGACTGGCCGTCCTTGGTGCGACGATGTTTCTGCTCGCCGCCTGCAACAGCCGCGGCACTTACATGAATGAGCAGGCCGAGCTCGCCAACGAGTTGAATGCAAGCTCATCGCAAGGAAACGATGTGAACGCCTCCGCCCCGGCGGCTGAGGACGTCAACGCGGCCGAAGCAAACGCAGCGACCGGAAACGTGGTTGGCAATGACGTTAATGCGGCGGAGCCCGCAAACGCGGTGGCCCCCGCAAACGAGGCGGCGCCGTCAGGCTAAGCTCAGGCCGCTCTCTTTTCCTGTTCCTTACGCTGCTTCGCGAGCTTCTTGAGGAGCATTTCGCGCTTCAGCCGCGACAAGTGGTCGATGAAGAGAATGCCTTCGAGATGGTCCATCTCGTGCTGGAGGCAGGTCGCCAGCAGCCCCTCGATGTCCTCCTCGTGCGGATTGCCGTCCTGGTCCAGCCAACGCGCGCGAATGCGGTCGGGCCGGTCCACCTCGGCATATTGGTCCGGCACTGACAGGCACCCCTCGGTGTAGGGTACTTGCTGATTGGACGTATCGAGAATTTCCGGGTTGATGAAGATTCGCGGGTCCCGAATCGGTTCCCCGCCCTCTTCTTGCGGTTCCTGCAGGTCGATTACGAGGATCCGCTTGGGGACACCCACCTGGATGGCGGCAAGCCCGATTCCCGGTGCTTCGTACATCGTCTCGAACATGTCGGCGATGAGCGCACGAATGTCGTCATCCACCTGTTCGACAGGTGTCGATTTCTGCCGCAACAGCGGGTCCGGAACCTCAATGATCGTTCGAATTGCCATGGATCGAATCTAAGCTCTCGTCCCCAATTCTTCAACCAAATCAGCCCTCAGCCATTCCTCGAGGGCTGCGGGTGATGAGGCTGGAGAATCAGCGTCCGACCCTGGACCCGCCACGACTGGAGCTCGGAGAGGAAGTTCATTCCGATTACGTCGAGGTCGAGACCGGGCGCGCTGACGACTTTCAGGTTGCGGGCGACGATATTGCCAATTCGAAGTTCGGCGACTGTGCCGGTTCGCGCGGCCGCGGCGCCATTGGCCGTCCGAAGGACCACCGGCGTAATTCCTGTACCAGTGTCCACGCCCGCCGCCTCGGCGGTATCGTTCGACAGCGCAGTGACCGTCGCGCCGCTGTCGATCATCATCCGCCGCTCGACGCCGTTGATGGTGGCATCGACCCAGAAGTGGCCGTCTGGCGACATATTCACCCGGACCTCCTTGCCGGAGACGGACTGGTTGCTGAGACCGAACCTCTCCGTCAGCCGCGCCAGCGTCGGCTGGTACGGCGCCTGCTGGAGAAGCAGGAAAACGGCGAAAGCCAAAATGGCAAAGGAGAAAAAGAAGCGGATGAAACGGCCGACATAGGGCAGCCGCTGGAGAAGAATGATGATGAGAGCGATGCCGACGGCGTAGATCGCCAGATGCTCCCAGTCGGGAAGTGCCGTCATCGGGTTATGCAACGGGCCGCCTCGCCCTTAGTGCCTGTGCCAGCGTCCCTTCGTCGAGGTAGTCGAGCTCGCCACCCACCGGCAGTCCATGCGCGAGCTGGGTCAGCCGAACCGGGAAATTCTCCAGCCGGTCTGCAAGGTAATGCGCCGTGCTCTGCCCCTCCAGCGTGGCGTTCATCGCCAGGACGACTTCGTCGATCCCGCCTTTCGACACTCGGCTGATAAGCTGGTCGATTGTCAAATCTTCCGGGCGAACCCCGTCGAGAGCCGACAAATGGCCGCCGAGGACGTGGTAACGCCCCGGAAACAGGCGCGAGCGATCGAGCGCCCACAAATCGGCAACTTCCTCGACCACGCACAACGATCGTTCGTCACGACGCGGGTCGCGGCAGATTGCGCACGGGTCGGACGTGTCGACATTCCCGCACGTCGAACAGGTCGAAAGCGTCTCGGCGACCTTCTGAAGCGCGGCGAGCAGCGGCTCTAACGTTCCTTCGCGCTTCTTCATGAGGTGAAGGACTGCGCGACGCGCCGAGCGCGGGCCCAAGCCGGGAAGCCGCGCCAGCGCATTGGCCAATGTCTCGATTTCCTGGCTCGCCACAGCAGCCGAGATAGGAATTTCGCCGGTGTCGCGCCATAGGGCACGGATGCGGATAGTCTTTATGGGCTCGCCTGATTTCGCGGTGCCGAGTCTCGATGCGCTGGTCGAGGCCGGGCACGAGGTCATTTGCGTCTACACGCAGCCGCCGAGGCCGGCCGGGCGAGGCAAGAGCGAGCAGAAGACCGCGGTCCACCTGCGGGCAGACACGCTTGGCCTGGAAGTGCGCTGCCCGAAGAGCCTGAAGGACCCGAACGAGCAGGCGCGTTTCGCTGCGCTCGACCCCGATATCGGAGTGGTCGCGGCTTACGGGCTGATCCTTCCCAAGCCAATTCTCGACGCGCCGAAGGCCGGCTGCGTCAACGTCCACGCCTCCCTTCTCCCGCGCTGGCGCGGAGCGGCACCGATCCAGCGCGCCATTCTCGCCGGCGACGAAGTGACCGGAGTCACCATCATGCGCGTGGAGGAAAGCCTCGACAGCGGCCCGATGCTCCTCAAGCGCGAAACGCCAATCGACCACAAGAGCGCGGGCGAACTGACGGACGAGCTCGCCAAGCTTGGAGCCGAGGCGCTGGTGACCTGGCTTGCACAGCCAGAGAAGCCAGTTCCGCAGCCGGAGGACGAAGTCACCTACGCCTCCAAAATCGACAAGAGCGAAGCGCGGATCGACTGGAGCAGGAGCGCCGAGGACATCGATCGGCAGGTGCGGGCCTTCGCGCCGTCCCCCGGCGCCTGGTTCGACGCGAATGGCGAGCGGGTGAAGCTGCTCGAGGCGGAAACTGGCGAGGACGCATCTGGAAAGCCCGGCGAGGTGCTCGACGACTGCCTCTGCATCGCCTGCGGGTCCGGTTACATCCGTCCGCTGAAAGTACAGCGCGCCGGCCGCGGTGCCATGACGGCGGGCGAGCTGTTGCGCGGCTTTGCGATCCCGGAAGGCACGATCCTGAAGTGACCCGCTGGCGCCTGGCAATCGAATATGACGGCAGCCCGTTCATGGGCTGGCAGCGGCAGGAGCACGGGCCGTCCGTTCAGCAGAGCCTGGAAGAAGCGCTCGCCCGAATGACCGGGGAGCTTCCCGCGTTCCACGCCGCTGGGCGCACCGACGCCGGAGTGCACGCGCTGGCAATGAGTGCCCATGTCGAGATCGAAAAGACGTTGAGTCCGCACCGGCTGCGCGAGGGGCTGAACGCACTCGTTCGCCCGAGCCCGATTTCGGTGCTGTCGGCGAGCCAGGTTCCCGACGACTGGCACGCGCGCTTCTCGTGCATCGGCCGGCGCTACCTCTATCGGATCCTGAACCGCCGCGCTCCGCCTGCCCTTGACCGCGGGCGCGTTTGGCACGTGGCGGTTCCGCTCGATGCCGACGCGATGGCCGAAGGCGCCGCCCAGCTGGTCGGCCGCCACGACTTCACCACCTTCCGGTCGGCCCAGTGCCAATCCGACAGCCCGGTCAAGACTCTCGACCGGCTCGACGTCACCCGCGACGGCGATGAAATCCACGTCCGCGCCGCCGCCCGAAGCTTTCTTCACCACCAGGTGCGCTCGATGGTCGGCTGTCTCGGGCTGGTCGGGCGTGGACAGTGGCGGCCCGACGACATGAAAGCGGCTCTCCAGGCGCGCGACCGAGCGGCGCTGGGATTCAATGCTCCGCCGCACGGGCTCTATTTCGTCGAGGCAATCTACCCCTAGCCCTTCTCGTTCGCCTCCAGCGGCGCCGCCGCAACCAACAGCCATCCGGCGGCGACGAAGCTGGCGGCAAACACCCAAGCGAAGGTCGCGATGACTTCGTTCGTCGTCCCGAAGAGGCCATAAACAAGAACCGCGACGGGAAGACCGGCAAGAAGCAAAATCGCCAGCGCGAAATCTACCGCGGCGGCAAGATAGACCCAGGTGCATAGCGGCCTTCGCGAATGCATTGCCGAAATGGTTAGCGCGGCGCTTCGAACGATCAGCCACAGGATCACGAAATTGAGGATTGTGAGGAAGTTGATCTGCGCGTCCAGCAGCAGGCGCAAGCCGGCGAGAAGGCTGGCGAGCGCAGCGACCGCGGCCGCGAAACGGCCCCTTGCTCGCGCAAGTACCGCTGCCAGCTCAATTCCTCCGGCGGCCGCAAGAAGTGAGCCGATCACCAACCTTGGTGCAATGTGCGACGCCATCGGCAGCAGGGCGGACCCAAACGCCAGAGTCAGGATCAGCACCCCGGCCAAACGGATTACCAGCATTCGCATATGGCTCGACATCGGATTAGCAATGTACAGAAGCATCACAATCGGGAACAGCTCCCGCCGCCGAGGAGTCGTCTCTGTATGGCCGAAGCACAAGTACAAGCGCCCGCTACCGCAGCTCTTGAAGAATCCGAAGCGGTTGGCGGGCAGATCGCAAGCAAGCTCAATTGGCTGCGCGCCGGCGTATTGGGCGCGAATGACGGCATTGTCTCGACGGCCGCGCTGATCTTCGGAGTAGCGGGCGCCGCCGTTTCCCACCAGGCGATGCTGGTTTCCGGAGTGGCGGCGGTCGCAGCCGGAGCGATGTCGATGGCCGTCGGAGAGTATATCTCCGTGTCCAGCCAGCGCGATCTCGAGGAGGCGGAGCTCGAGCAGGAACGGCGCGAACTCGAAGAAGACCCCGAGCGCGAGCTGCTGCAGCTCGAGCGGCTACTCGAAGAGCGCGGAATTTCGCCTGAGCTGTCAAAGAAGGTGGCTCACCAGCTTCACCAGGACGATCCGCTCGCTGCCCACGCCCGCCTGGAACTCGGACTCGATCCCGAAGCCGTCACGAACCCCTGGCACGCCGCCTTCGCTTCGCTTCTGGCGTTCATCGTCGGAGGGCTGGTGCCTCTGCTGTCGATCTTGCTGGCCCCGCAGGACGCCGACATAATGGTGGCCGGAATCGCCGTCGTCATCGCTCTCGCTCTGACCGGCTTCATCGGCGCCAGCCTGGGCGGAGCGCCGCGACTGCCTGCAATCGCACGCACCGTCTTCGGAGGCATTCTGGCGATGGCAATTACGTACGGCGTTGGCTATCTCACCGGCATTCAACTCGGTTGAGCGATCGCCACAATTAGCAGCAAGGTTGAGCGGCGGATGACTTACGGAAATGAATCCGGCTTCGCCGCGACCACGCGCGTGATCGCCGGCGACGACGGCACCAGCTACGATGCAGTTGCTATCGCACTCCACTGGACGACCGCGATCCTGGTCGTGACGCAGATGGTGCTCGCGCAGATTTGGGGCCTTTGGGGCCGGCCAGCCCATCACCTGATGGTCGTCGCGCACATGTCGTTCGGAATTGTCCTTTCGGCTGTCATCGTCGCGCGGCTGGTCTGGCGATGGATCCCGGGCCATGAGGTGCCAGCGGCCGAAGTCGGTTGGCTTCGGATCGCGTCAAAGGGCGTTCACTACCTGCTCTATGCAATGCTTGCCGCCGAAGCCGTGCTCGGTTTCCTTCTACGCTGGTCGGGCGGCGAGAGCATGAGCTTCTTCGGGCTGCAGATTCCGCCGCCCTTTGCCCAGTGGCCCCGGCCGGCGCATCATCTCGTAGGTGAGCTGCATGAGTGGAACGGCTGGGCGATCATCGTTCTCGCCGCGGGCCATGCTGCCGCGGCTCTCTATCACCATTACGTGCTCCACGACCGTGTCCTGAAGCGGATGCTTCCTGGAAACACGACGCCCGCGTGACACAGCGGCTCCGATCCGGAGCAATTACGGAGCGACTTTCAACCAGATGGTAACGCCTGCGGGGCTTAAATCGCCGAAGCAGGGCGCGGCAGAGCTGCGTCCGATCCTGCCGGAGTGGGTGATTGGAACAGCTGCCGATCGAAACGACGACCTATTCGATGTCACCGGAGCCGCCCTCGGCTCCGGAGCGGAGGGCCGACGAACGTCATCTCACTCTGTTTCGAGTCGGCTCGATCCTCATCGACGGGCGGCGCGAGCTTTGCCTGGTCAAGAACATCTCGGCCGGAGGCGCCCTGATCCGCGCCTATTGCGCGCTAACGCCCGACCTCAAGCTGCAGATCGAGCTGAAGGAAGAGCAAGCGGTTAGCGGCACCGTCACGTGGGTCCGCGGAAGCGATGCCGGGATCACCTTCGACGAAAGCGTGGACGTCGTTGACCTCCTGAAGCCGAGCGGCGACGGACCGCGGCCGAGGATGCCGAGGGTGGAAGTCCGCTGCATCGCCTACGTCCGCCAAGGCGCCGAAACAAACCGAGTCGAAGTTCTCAACATCTCTCAGGGTGGGGTCAGCATCGAATGCGAAAATCCCCTGATCGTCGCTGCGGAAGTGACTGTCAGCCTCCCCGGCTTGCCGCCGCAAGGCGCGGCCGTGCGATGGGCCGACGGCTCACGTTACGGGATCACCTTCCACACAGTGCTTCCGCTTGCCGGTCTCGTAGAGTGGCTTCACGGCCGCAAGGGCCTCTAGGGCCGGCCCGGGGACTCAGTCTCCGAGCGTTGCCCCTTCAGTCGCCCATCTTTCGATCAGCGCCCGCTCGCCCGGGGTCAACGGCTGCGCTCCAAGGCCCGGCCGCTTTTTGAACGGAACCGCCGTCTTCGGCTGCCGGGGCGGGATGTGCCGAAGAATCTCTTTCGGGAAGAGCGGAAAATCGAAGGCGATCCCGGCGAGCCCGCAATGCGACCATGCGATTCGGCTGGGAACACTCAGCCCGTCACGGTGGAAAAGAACGCGCGTGCCTTCTTCCGGCAAATCGTCTGCTTTGATGAGGGCGCCCTCCTGCGAGAGGTTGCGAAGCAGCACGGGGAGCGACCCGCGCGCCGTCTCCAGCGTCGCCTTCAGCATCACATTTGAGCGGCTATGTCGCCGGCTTTCAGTAGGCACACTCTCGTCCATCGTCGCTTCGAGTATACGAAGGGAGTAAATCTTCGTTTAAGCCGCTGTGGTCACTTGTCTCGTTTCGAAACAGCAGCATCAGGTTGTTAGCGGGCATTTGCCGCTTCTCGACCAGCGCGAGTCCCCTCGCCTCCGCCTCGGCGGCGAAATCCTCGACCTTCCGCAATCCCCAGCGCGGATCGCGGCGCTTGAGGTCGGCGTCGAAATCGAGATTGCTCGCGGCCGGTTCGATATCACCGCTGAGCCAGGGTCCGTAAAGGATTAGCGGAGCGCCCGGACCGAGCAGCCGCGCCGCGCCCTCGAGCAGTCCCAGTGCCGAGCTCCAGGGACTGATATGAACCATGTTGATGTTGAGGATGGCGTCGGCCTGACCGATCGGCCAGTCGGGCGATGACGCATCGATCGCCAGCGGCTCCCGCAAATTGGGACGCGCCGCCTCCGCCCGCCACGCGCGGATCGACTGGAGAGCGTCGGAATGCATGTCGCTCGGCTGCCATTGCAGGTCGGGGAACCGCGCGGCGAAAAAGGCCGCGTGCTCGCCAGTGCCGCTGGCGATTTCAAGTACGAGGCCGCGCTCCGGCAGCCATCCGGACAGGACCTCGGCAATCGGTTCGCGGTTCCGTAACGCCGCCGGCGCTGAACGCCGCCCAGCGGAATCCGGAGATTCGTAGAATCGACGCTCGTCGCTCACTCGGCTCCCGCGAGGATGCGTTTGGCCCGCGCGAACATCTCGATCCGCGTCGCGGAGAGAAGCCCGAGCGCAAAGCCGATGAAGGCGTCGGTCATTAGCATCGCCGGGCTGTTCGGGTCGGATGCCGCAGTTTCTCCGAACACCTGGCGAGCCCCGACCTTGAGGACGATGATCGCCAGCAGAAGGACCATTGCCATCGGCGACGCCTTCTGTCGCAGCTCACCGGTTTCGGGGTCGCATTGGATCCGGATGAGGCGTCCGCGATACCAGCCGGCAAGAAGACCGACCAGGAGCCCGGCAAGGAATAGCTCCCACCCGACGATCGGCGGCGGCAAAGCGAAGAACATGAAGCCGATCAGGATCACATAGACGATCGGCACCGCCCACATCGACTTGAGGTCGAGCTTGCGCTCGCGCCGCATGGTTCGAAAGCGAAGCGCGACGACGACTGCGATGATTGCGAACGGGAGGAGCGTCGCCATCCAGCCATGCGGTTGCTGGACCGTCACTCGGCGGCCTCCTTTTGCCCCGGTTCGCGGTAGACGAGGACTGGCTTGCGCGCGGCAAGGGTTTCGTCGAGCCGCCGCCTCGGTGCGTACACCGGCGCAGCCTTGAGGCTTTCGTCACCCGCCCTGGCTCGCTCCGCGATCGAGTGCATCGCCGTAATGAACAGGTCGAGCGTGTCCTTCGACTCGGTCTCGGTCGGCTCGACCAACATCGCCCCGTGGACAACGAGCGGGAAGTACATGGTCATCGGATGGTAACCCTCGTCGATCAGCGCCTTGGCGACGTCGATCGTGCTCAGGCCGCCGGAGAAGCCGCGGTCGGAGAAGATCGCCTCGTGCATGCATGGCCCGCTCGCCGCGAAGGGCGCATCGAGCACGTCCTGAAGCGATCGGAGCACGTAATTGGCGTTGAGTACGGCATCTTCGGCGACCTGGCGCAACCCATCGGCGCCGTGGCTGAGGATGTAGCTGAGAGCGCGTGTGAACATCCCCATCTGGCCGTGAAATGCGACCATTCGGCCGAAGGCGCGCGGGTGCTCCTCGCTGGCATTTTCCTCCTCGACCAGCTTGTAAGTGCCGTCCGCAGCTTTCGAGACGAACGGCAGCGGACCATATGGCGCGAGCGCCTCCGAGAGCACCACCGGCCCCGAGCCCGGCCCGCCGCCGCCGTGCGGAGTTGAGAAGGTCTTGTGCAAATTGATGTGCATCGCATCGATTCCGAGGTCGCCGGGGCGGACCTTGCCGACGATGGCGTTGAAATTGGCGCCGTCGCAGTAAACGAACGCGCCAGCGTCATGGACCGCATTGGAGATCGCGATCATGTCCGGTTCGAAGAGGCCGCAGGTGTTCGGATTGGTGATCATCACCGCAGCGACGTCATTATTCGGCCCACCCAGCCGGAGCCGCGCCTTCAATGCTTCCAGATCCACCCGGCCGGCCTTGTTGGCGGGAATGTTTTCAACTCGATAGCCGGCAAAGGCGGCGGTCGCCGGGTTGGTCCCGTGCGCGCTCTCCGGCACCAGCACCACCTCGCGCGCATCGCCGCGAGCCTGCAGCGCCGAGCGGATGCACAAGAGCCCGCACAGCTCGCCATGAGCGCCGGCTTTCGGACTCATCGCTACGGTGTGCATTCCGGTCAGCTCGAGAAGCCAGAAAGCCAGCCGGTTGATGAGCTCGAGCGCCCCCTGGACGGTTTCCTGCGGCTGCAGCGGGTGAACGTCGGCAAAGCCGGGGAGCCGGGCGATCTTCTCGTTCAGGCGCGGGTTGTGCTTCATCGTGCAGCTGCCGAGAGGGAACAGCCCGAGGTCGATCGCATAATTCTGCCGCGACAGGCGCGTGTAGTGGCGAACCGCTTCGGGCTCGCTGAGCCCCGGCAGGCCGATGTCGCGGTTTCGTTCGAGTCCACCGAGGCGTGCTCCGGAGACTTTGGAGTCGGGCAGGTCGACTCCCGTCTGATCCATCCGCCCGCGCTCGAACAGCAGCGGCTCTTCGAGTTGCAGCGCGTGGTTGCCCGTTACTGTGTCCGGGGCGCCGCCATTGGCGTTCGCCGGGGTGGTCGGCCGCCAGCCTGAAGGATTCACCGTCATCGGACCACCTCCTTTAGTGCCGATTCAAAGCCGGTGATGTCGTCGTCCGTTACCGTCTCCGTCACCGCCACGACCAATCCGTTCTCCAGCCCCGGTGCATCGGGATACAACCGCCCCAGCGAGACTCCGCCAAGCACGCCCTCTTCCACCATCGCATGCACGGCGGGCCGCGCTTCGACCGGAAGCTTCACGGTGAATTCGTTGAAGAAGCTGTCGTTGACGAGGTTCACTCCGGGAATGGCCGCAAGCCGGCCCGCAACCTCGCACGCGCGCGCGTGATTCAGTGAAGCGAGCTGGCGAAGCCCCTTTTCACCCAGCAGGCTGAGATGGGCGGTGAAAGCGAGCGCGCACAGAACCGAGCTGGTGCAGATGTTGCTCGTCGCCTTTTCGCGGCGAATGTGCTGCTCGCGAGTCGAAAGCGTCAGCACGAATCCGCGCTTGCCCTCCGCGTCGACAGTCTCGCCGGCGAGCCGCCCCGGCATCTGCCGGACGAATTTTTCCTTGCAGGCGAACAGCCCGACGTAAGGGCCGCCGAATTGAAGGCCGACACCGATGCTCTGCCCTTCGCCGACGACAATGTCCGCGCCCATTCCGCCCGGCGATTTGATCAGCCCAAGCGCAACCGGCTCCGTCACTACTGCGATCAGCAACGCGCCCCTGGCATGCGCCGCTTCCGCGATCGGGGTCAGGTTCGTTATTCGGCCGAGGATGTCGGGATATTGGACAACGACAGCACTGGTCTCGTCATCGATGCTCGCAATCAGCCGCTCCGAGTCGGTGACAGCCGAAAGCTCGGGAGTCGCGGTCTCAAGCGTGTCGCCGGTGAACTGCGCCATCGTCGTGCAGACGCTGACGTAATGCGGGTGGAGGCCCGACGACAGGATCGCCTTGTCCCGGCGGGTGATCCGCCCCGCCATGAGAATCGACTCCCAGCAGGCGGTCGAGCCGTCGTACATCGACGCGTTGGCGATGTCGCAGCCGAACAGGCGGGCAACCTGCGTTTGGAACTCGAACATCATCTGCAGCGTGCCCTGCGCGATCTCGGGCTGGTAGGGCGTGTAGCTGGTCAGGAACTCGCCACGCTGGATGATGTGGTCGACGCTTGCCGGAATGTGGTGGCGATAGGCCCCGCAGCCGAGGAAGAATGGCACCTCGCCGGCGACCATGTTCTTTGACGCCATCGCGCCCAATTGGCGTTCGACCGACAGCTCGGAAGCGTGAAGCGGCAACCCTTCGATGAGGCCGCCGAGCCGGGCAGCCTCGGGCACGTCGACGAACAAATCGTCGATGGATTGGGCGCCGACGGCGTTCAGCATCTCTCTGCGGTCGGAGTCTCTTAGCGGCAGGTAACGCATCAAACAGGCTTTCTCATGATGAATCGGAGGCGGACGTAATCCGCGGTCCAGTTGCCGTTTTCGTCGCGCAGCTTGGGCTCGAGCCGCCGCTCGATCGCCGCTGCAATTTCGTCGCGCCTGTCCTCGGGGACCTGCGCAGCATCGAGCCAGCCGGCACGGAACGTCTTCACCCAGGCGGCTACTCCGTGCGCGAGCTGGGTCGGGCGCTCAATCAACTGCGCGTCGATTTTGGCGAATCCGGCATTCGCGTAGACGTCGGTGAACTCTTCGACCGTGGGATACCATTGCGGATCCTCCGCCGGGACGGGATAGCCGCGCTCCTCAAGCTCGGCGCGAATCCCACCGCGAAGCACGGCAATATTGCCGCTTCCGCCCATTTCGCCGGCGAATCGCCCGCCGGGCTTCAGCGCGCGAAAGATCCCCGCGGCGACCGCGTCTTTTTTCGGGATCCAGTGAAGCGCCGCATTCGAAAAGGCCGCATCGAATTCGGCGTCGAAATGCATATCGGCGGCGTCGACCACGAGCGCGTCGACCCCATTCTCGTGCGCCGCGTCGACCATTTCCAGGCTGCTGTCGATGCCGGTGACGGTCGCTCCACGATGCGCGATCCTGAGCGTCAGAGTTCCGGTGCCGCAGCCGACGTCGAGGATCCGTTCGCCGGGCTGCGGGTCGAGCAGGTCGAGCGCGGCCTGGCCAAGCTCGGCAACGAATGCTCCGACACGCGCGTATTCACCCGCGTCCCAGCGGCTGCTCGAGGCGACGTTCTCGCTCAGAGCGTCTTCACCCAGTCGCGGTAAGCGGACTCGTCCATGAGTCCGTCGAGCTCGCCCGGATTGGAGAGCTTCAGCTTGAAGAACCACCCCCGCCCTTCAGGATCGCTGTTCACCAGCGCCGGATCGTCGATGACCGCCTGATTGCCTTCGGTCACTTCGCCCGAAACCGGCGAATAAACGTCGGAGGCCGCCTTCACCGATTCGACGACCGCGGCTTCCTGGCCCTTGGTGAGCTGCTTGCCGGCGTCCGGCACCTCGGTGAAGACGATGTCGCCGAGTGCTTCCTGCGCGTGATCGGTAATCCCGACCGTCGCCGTGTCCCCGTCGACTTCGATCCACTCATGCTCCTTGGTGAAATAGGTCGTCATCGTGTCAGGCTCCCTTGCGGTGGTAGCGGTGGGGGACGAACGGCATGGCGCTTACCGTCGCGTCGAACAATTTGCCGCGCTGCTCGAGCTTGAGCTCGGTCCCGGGCTCGGCCAGGCCGGCTGCAACATAGGCCATCGCGATCGGCCGCTGCAGCGATGGCGAAAAACCGCCGCTGGTGATTCGGCCGACCTCGTTTCCTTCGCCGTCCAGCACCAGCGCGCCCTCGCGCACCGGCTGGCGTCCTTCGACCTCGAAGCCGACTCGCTTTTCGGCCGGACCATCCTCCAGCTCGGCAAGTACTCGCGCCGCCCCCGGAAATCCGCCCTCGGCCCGGCGCCGCTTCTGGATCGCGAAAGTCAGGCCGGCCATGACCGGCGTGGTCTTACGGTCGAGATCGTGTCCGTAAAGCGGCAAGCCCGCCTCGAGCCGAAGCGAATCGCGAGCGCCGAGCCCGATCGGCTTCACCCGCTCGTCGGCAACGAGCGCGTCGGCTAGCTCCTCAACGGCGCTTGTGGGGATCGAAATCTCGAACCCATCCTCGCCGGTATAGCCGGAGCGGCTGATCCAGATCGTGTGGCCGAACAGGTGAAAGGCATTTCCTTCCATGAAGGTCAGGTCGGAAACGCCGGGAGCGATCCGCTCCAGCACCTCGGCGGCTTTCGGGCCCTGCAACGCAAGCAGCGCCTGGCCGCTCATGTGATCGACCGCAAGATCCTTCGGCAGGACCTGGCGCATGACCTCGATGTCGCCGTGCTTGGTGGCGCCGTTCACGACGAGGTAGAAATCCTCGCCGCGCCGAGTCGCCATCAAGTCATCGATAATCCCGCCGCTGTCGTCGAGGAGGAGCGAGTAGCGAAGCCTGCGGTCGCCGAGGGCCCGCATGTCTCCGGGCAGCAGTGTCTCGAGAGCCGCATCCACCTCGCGCCCGTGGATATTCACCTGGCCCATATGGCTGACGTCGAAAAGGCCGGCATTCTCCCGAGTCCAGAGATGCTCGGCCATGATGCCTTCATACTGGACCGGCATGGAATAGCCGGCGAACTCGACCATTCGCCCGCCGTGGCTTCGGTGCCAGCTGTCGAGCGGAAGCCCCTGCGCTTGCATTTGGCCGTGATCGCTCATCGATTTGCCTCCACGACAGTTGGCGCGAACAGGAGTGCCCCGCTCCGCCTCACCCCCGTCTGTCGCTGCGCCTGAGAGCTTTGCCCCTTCGGCGGCTCCGGCTGTCACGCCGGGGCACTTTCCAGACTGTCAGGCGCGCGCGGTCCGGTGGCCTGAGAGATTCCGGGGGCGGTTGCTCCTTCGGCGTCGCCAAGTGCCTGAGACAATTGGCGAACTCTCCCGCGCGGCCTCCCGTCGGCTCGCGCCGCCGGTGACCAGCGGAGCCTTGGCCGCGAGCAAAGACCGAGTCAATTGGATAAGCGCGCTCGATCAGCGCGTCGCGTTATACTTCAACTGGTCCTGGGTGAGCTCGAAGCCGACGAGGTGCGCGAACGTCGCGTTGGCGACCGCCTGGCGGACCGTCGGGTCGCTCATCGGGTCGACGTCGGCATCGGGGTCGCCGGCCTTGCGCGGTTTCGTCAAAATCTCGCGGATATTCTCCGGAAGGGTTGCTGCCGCCCGCGAGACCCGCGCGGTCGCTTGGCCGGACGTTTGCGCGCGAACGCTTCCGGCCGGAAAGTTCAGTGCCACTTGGCCGATCCTCTTCGCGATCACCCGATTCCCCCCCTGAACCACGACGTCGAAGAACGGGAGCACGACCTGCCGCGCCTGAGCGGCGTCACGCCGCGTCGCGACCACATCGAAGGTCGCGGTCGAAACGACGTCGCTACCCGAGTCCTGGCAGGTGGAGCGCACGTGAGTCATCGTCGCTTCCACATCGATTGCCGATGAATCGCTGCTGGAAGGCGGATTGAACAAGGTGATGTCGCCGGTCTCGGCGGGGATTGCCACCTGCGGGCAGGCGCTTCGGACCGTATAGATCCCGCCTTCCTCGAGATTTCCGCGGCGGGTACAGCCGGCAAGCAGTGCGAGAACCATGATCGAGGCAATTCGAAGCTTCACTGGCGGGGAGTCCTTACGAAGGCGGAATAGGTCGTGCGCGTTCATAGGAAGCCCCTTCTAAGCCTGCAAGCGAAGCCTTATGTGCGCTGTACCGTGGCTGAACTTCCCCCCTTGAGAGTACTCATCGCCGCCCCACGCGGATTTTGCGCGGGCGTCGACCGTGCGATTCAGATCGTCGAGCTTGCTCTGGAGCGGTTCGGAGCGCCGGTCTATGTGCGCCACGAGATCGTCCACAACCGCTTCGTGGTGGACCGGCTAAAGAAACTTGGCGCCATTTTCGTCGACGAGCTGGATGAAGTCCCCGACGACCGGCCGGTGGTTTTTTCCGCGCATGGCGTTCCAAAGTCGGTTCCTGCCAACGCCAAGCAACGCGGGCTCGCTTACGTCGATGCGACCTGCCCGCTCGTTTCCAAGGTCCACCGTCAGGCGGAGCGGCTGATCGAGGACGGCATGCACATCCTGTTCATCGGCCACAGCGGTCATCCGGAAGTCATCGGCACTTTCGGCCAGGTGCCGGAGGGCTCGATTACTCTTGTCGAAACGGTCGCAGACGCCGAATCCATCCAGGTCGACGATCCGCAAAGGATCGCTTTCCTGACCCAGACCACGCTTTCCGTCGACGACACCGCGGCGATCGTCGAAGCGCTCCGGAAGCGGTTCCCGCAGATACGGGCGCCGCGAAGCGAGGACATCTGCTACGCGACGTCTAACCGGCAGGCGGCAGTGAAGCGGATCGCGCCCGAGTGCGACAAGCTTCTCGTTATCGGCGCACCCAACAGCAGCAACTCGCTTCGGCTCGCCGAAGTCGCAGAGCGGCTGAACGTGCCTTCACGGCTGATCGAGCGCGCTTCGCAGATCGATTGGGATTGGCTCGGACAGCCGGACACGATCGGGGTGACTGCCGGCGCTTCGGCCCCGGAAATCCTGGTACGCGAAGTCGTCGACGAGCTTCGAAAGCGCTTCGAGGTCACCGAAGAAATCGCCGACCACACGCCCGAGCGGATGGTCTTCAAGCTTCCGCGCGAACTGGTGAATGGCTGAGCTTCCCTTCGTGGAAATCTTCACCGACGGAGCGTGCCGGGGAAACCCGGGACCGGGCGGCTGGGCCGCGCTTTTGCGGACCGGCGAGAAGGAACGTGAAATCAGCGGAGGCGAACCGCACACCACGAACAACAAAATGGAGCTTCGCGCGGCAATCGAGGCACTGAACGCTCTCAAGCGGCCGTGCCGGGTCGAGCTTCACACCGACAGCGTTTACGTTCGCGACGGGATCACGAAGTGGATTCACGGCTGGAACCGGAACGGCTGGCGAACCGCGAACAAGAAGCCCGTGAAGAACGCCGAGCTGTGGCAGGCGCTGATCGAGGCGGCCAAGCGGCACCAGGTGCTTTGGCATTGGGTGAAAGGCCATAGCGGCCATCCCGAGAACGACCGGGTGGATGCTATTGCCTGCGCCGAGGCGGACAAGCAGCGAGCCTGATTCGAAACAGCCGTAATTTGTGTTAGTGTCGGCCCCGCAACAAAGTGGGGGTCACATGCCGATCGAGCTCAAGCTTCTTGTTTGGTCAGCAATACTTGCTCTGGTCCAGATGCTGGTCGCAGCGATGGGCGCCCAGATGCAGGTCAGCCTTCCGGTGCTGGCGGGCAACCGCGAGAACATGCCACCGCTTACCGGCTGGGCGGCACGTGCGACTCGGGCGCACCTCAACATGCTGGAAAGCTTGGTCGTCTTCGCGATCTTCGTTCTCGCGGCTGAAACGATGAACCGTCTCAACGCTACCACGGCGCTTGGTGCAAACCTCTTCTTCTGGTCGCGCCTCGCCTACGCGATCGTATATGTGATCGGGATTCCGTGGCTTCGGACTCTGATCTGGGCCGTGTCCCTCGCCGGGATCATCGTCGTCCTGTCGCAGCTGTTCTAGCGGAACCGCGCTGGGGAAAAAGGCGCGGGGTCGATGTGCTCGACCATTGCGTCGGGCTCGCGCCGCAACAGGAGCGCCGAAGCCATTTTTGCCGCTGCCGGAGCGGTCTGAATCCCGAATCCCCCTTGCCCTACGCACCAGAAGAAACCGGGCGCGGAAGGGTCGAACCCATAGACCGGCACCCGGTCGGGAGCGAAACTCCTAAGCCCCGCCCACTTTCGCTCGACCGCCTCGATCGGCCAGTCGACGGCCTTTTCGAACCGGTCGATGGCAAGCGCAACATCGATTTCCTCGGGCGCCGCATCGCACGGACCGCTCTCGATTTCGTCGTGCGGGCTGAGCCAGATGGTCCGGTCGCCTTCGCCCTTGAAATAGAAAGTGCCTTCCGAATCATCGATCAGCGGAAGATCGCGAAGCCCGCTTCTCCCCACCCGAAGCTGCACCATCGTCCGGCGCTTGGGAGCGATTCCCAGCGACTCGACACCGCAGGAGCGGGCGACACCGTCGGCCCAGGCGCCCGCGGCGTCCACCAGCATTCCCGCGGAGACCGTCGAACCGTCGGCAAACTGGGCGGTCCATCGACCGTTGTGGCGAGACGCCGACTCAAGCTTCAGATCCGTGGTGACCGTCCCTCCGGCGCGGCGGAACTGCCTCAGGTAGGCGGAATGCAGGCTGGCGACATCGATGTCCGCACAGCTCGGCTCGAACAGAGCGCGCCTCCATTCCGGCCTTATTCCGGGCACCATTTGCTCTAGCTCAGGCCGCTCGATCACCCGCGAGCGAATTCCATCCGGAAGCTCGGGCAAATCGCCGCGGCTGATGTGCAGGTCGCCGCGAGTGCGCAGGAATCCGCCCTCGGAGAAATCATCCGGCGGCTTGTCGAGAAAGCCGCGCGACGCGGTGCTTAGCTGGGCGACGACCGGCCCGCCGTAGCTCTCCAGCCAAAAGGCTGCCGAGCGCCCGGTCGAATGGAAGCCGCACTGGTCTTCAGCTTCGGCCAGAAGCACCGATCGGCCGCCGGCAATTTCGGCACCGAGGCTGGCGCCGGCAATTCCGCCGCCGACAATCAGGACATCCACCTCAACCATTCGCCGCGCTGGTTACGGTTTCGAAAGTGGTTCCGTCTACCTGAACCGCATGATGAATTTCGGATTCACCGATATTTTGCTCGAATCGTTGGCGGCGATTCTCGTCGTCGCGGCGGTCATCGATGTCCGGACTCGGACCATTTCGAACCGTCTCAACATCGCCGTTGCCGCGCTTGCGCCGATTTATTGGTGGTCGATTTCGCTGCCCTTGTGGCCCGGAATCGCCGCTCATGTCGCAGTTGCGGCAGTCGTGTTCGCGCTGTTGGCGGTCGCCTTTTACGTCGGCATGATGGGCGGCGGCGACGTCAAGCTCGCGGCCGCTCTCGCACTGTGGTTTTCGCCGGTCGGGACCCTGCGTTTCCTCGTCTTCATGTCGATTGCCGGAGGTCTCGTGACGGTGGTCACGCTACTCGCGCATCGGCTCCGTTCGGCCGAAGGACGACCGCAGGTTCCCTATGGCGTGGCGATTGCAATCGGCGCTCTCGCGATTCTCGCCCAACGCTTTCTTAACCAATTTGCCTGATGTCTATCTCAATCAGACGGGGCCCGCAGGGGAGGCGTTTTCGCCATGGACTTTAAGAAGATCGTGCTTCTGGTTGGAGCGCTCATGGTCGCGGCTGTGACCGCCATCATGGCAAAGAACATGTTCGCTGGAGCGAGCGCGCCGAAGGCCGCCGCTGCGGCGGTACCCCAGGGGCCGAAGGTCCTGGTCGCGAAGAAGCCGCTTCCGACGGGCACCATCATCGACGCGTCGATGCTTGCTTTCGAAACCTGGCCGCAACAGGCGGTGCAGCCATCCTATTATCAGCAGGGACAGCCGGACGCCGATCCCGCGAAGGTGTTCGGGACCGTCGTTCGCTATCCGATCGCTGCCGGACAGCCGCTGACCCGCGGCTCGATCGTCGGTCCGCAGGACCGAAGCTTCCTCGCCGCGGCGCTCGGGCCCGGAATGCGCGCAGTCACCGTTCCGGTGAACGCCGCAACCGGCCTCGCAGGGTTCGTTTTCCCGGGCGACCGGGTCGACCTGGTCCTCACTCAGGAGGTCAAGGGCGGCGGCAGCGGCGACCCTCTTAAGGTCTCGGAGACAATCGTCCGCAACCTGCGAGTCCTCGCCGCCGACCAGCGCTTCACCGACAAGGACGAAGACGGCAAGCCGGTCGTCAAGGAAGCGAAGAACGTCACGCTCGAAGTGACCCCGCAAATTGCCGAGAGGATCGCCGTCGCCCAGAGCATGGGCACGCTGTCGCTGTCGCTTCGCTCGCTTGCCGACCAGGGCGCGGACGTGGAGCGTGCGGTTGCTTCCGGGCAGATCAAGATCCCGCAGGGCACCGATCCCGCCCAGGAGCGCCAGCTGCTTACCGCGTTCGCCAACCGCCCGTCGGCCACGAACACGACGTACACGACCGGCGGCGACGTTTCGCGCTTCGACCGCCGGACCGTCCCTGCCGCGCCTTCAGCAGCCGCTCCGGCAGCCGCGTCGGCAGGCGTTGCAGCGGTCCCCGCCGGACCTGTCGTGCACATCGCGCGCGGTAATGAAGTCACCGTTGTACCCGTGGGAGCTCGCTAAAATGACCACTTGCAACTTCATCCGAGGTGCCAGGCTTGGCACAGCGGTCGCTGCCCTCGCCATTGCCGCACCCGTGGCTCTGGCCCCGGTTGCGCCCGCCCACGCCCAGAGCGCTTACAAGCCGAGCCGGCAGCTTCAGCTGTCGATCGGTGAAGGGCAGATGGTTTCGCTCCCGAAGAGCGTCGCCAATGTCTGGACGTCCAACCCGAAGGTCGCGGACGTCTATGTGAACTCGTCTCACCAGATCAACATCTTCGGCAAGGACATGGGTGAGGCGACGGTCATCGCGACGGCGGCTGATGGAAGCGTCCTTTATGGCGCCAACGTTCGGGTCAGCCAGAATTTGTCGAGCGTGAACCAGATGCTTCACGCGGCCTTTCCGGATTCGAACATCGACGTCACCACCGTCGGCCAGGTGGCCGTGATCAACGGGACGGTGGCTTCGCCCGACGATGCGGCACAGGCGGAAACGCTCGTGCGGTCGGTGCTCAACCCGGGCATCAAGGAGGGCGATCCGCTCAACATCGTCCCGCTCAACCGGCTTCGGACCGCAACTCCGCTCCAGGTAACTCTCAAGGTCAGGATCGCCGAGGTCAGCCGTGACCTGCTGAAGCAGATCGGCGTGAACCTGCTCTCCAACACCGGCGGCAAGTTCGACGTCGGAGTCCTTCAGGGCAACGGCATTTTCCTGCCGCCCGCGAGCTGCGCCACGGACTGCCCCTCGCCTAAAATCATTCGCAACCCGATCGGGTCGACGATCTCGGGTGTCGGGAAGCTGTTCGGGCTAGACGTGATGAGCTCGCTCGACCTCGCCGAGACCGACGGCCTGGTCACCACGCTCGCCGAGCCGAACCTGACCGCGCTTTCGGGCGAAACTGCCAGCTTCCTCGCCGGCGGCGAATTCCCGATCCCGGTGTCGCAGGGCGGCGCCGCGAACGGCGCAGTGACGATCGAATACAAGCAGTACGGCGTCTCGCTCGCCTTCACTCCGATCGTGCTCGCCGACGGCCGGATTTCGATGCGCGTGCGGCCGGAGGTCAGCGAACTTTCCGATGCAGGCGCGGTCAAGCTCAACGGCTTCACCGTTCCCGCGCTGACGACTCGCCGCGCGGAAACGACGGTCGAGCTTGGCTCGGGGCAGAGCTTCATGCTCGCCGGACTGCTTAAGAACACCAACAACAACAACATCAATAAAGCGCCATTCCTCGGCGATTTGCCGATCATTGGCGCCTTGTTCCGGTCGACCAAGTTCCAGCGTCAGGAAACCGAGCTGGTGATCATCGTCACTCCATACCTGGTGCGGCCGGTCAACAATCAAATGGCGCTTCCGACGAACGGCTATCGTGCGCCCACCGATGCCCAGGAAATGCTGATGGGCCAGACATACACCGGAGTCAGTGGTCCGGCCCCGGCTGCGCCTGCTCCGGCACCTGCCGTCGGCGCGGGTTCCGCAGCCACTCCGGCGCCAGGCTTCAAGCTGTGACGCGGGCGATGGGAAAGGATAGAGTCATGGTCAAGAAATTGCTCCCGATTGCGCTCGTTTCAGCCGTTGCGGCGTGCACGACCCCCGGAGCGGCGCCCCTCGCTTCGCGAGGCGTCGAGCCGGTCAATGTTCCAGTCATGAACAAGTCGACCTTCGCAATCGATCTCGCCGCTCCGGGCGGAGTGATTGCGCCGGCGGAAATGGGCCGCCTCGACGGCTGGTTCCAAGGCCTCGGCCTCGGTTACGGCGACTCGATCTATGTCGACGGCGCATACGCCGACACGGCTCGCGCCCAGGTCGCCGACGTGGCCGGCAAATATGGAATGATGGTGCTTCCGACAGCACCGGTGACCGCCGGAGCAGTGCCCTCGGGTACGGTCCGTGTCGTGGTCAGCCGTACCCGTGCCGAAGTCCCGGGATGCCCGAACTGGAGCAAGGTCTCGCAGCCCAATTTCCAAAACGAGACGATGTCCAACTTCGGTTGTGGCGTGAATTCGGACTTGGCGATGCAGGTCGCCAATCCCGAGGACCTGTTCCACGGGCGGCAGGGGCCGGCGGCGGTCGATGCGATTACCGGCGCCAAAGCAATTCAGATGTATCGCTCCTGGCCGCTCACCGGAGTCAAGGAAGGGCAGCAGCAGCGTCCGCTCGAGACTGTGAAGTCCACTACGGAGAATGGAGGAAAATAGCATGAACGCTCCGTTTCAGGCCCGCGCCGGTTTGCGCGACCCATTCTCTGCGTTCGTCTGTGACGACGCGACCGCCGATATGCTTCGGCCGGTGGCGGTCGAGCACGGCTGGAGCCCGGAAAAGGTCAATAAGGGCGGGCTTCGCAATGCCGTCCAGTCCCTATCCGTGTCCGCCAGCCCGAACATCCTGTTCGTCGACCTGTCGGAATCGCCCGACCCGCTCAACGACATCAACAGCCTCGCGGAAGTTTGCGAACCCGGCACGATCGTCATTGCGGCTGGCCAGGTGAACGACGTCCGCCTCTATCGCGACCTCGTCGCGAGCGGGATTCACGACTATTTGCTCAAGCCGTTCACGGTCGACCAGCTTCGTGACAGCTTTGCACATGCGCAGATGATCCTCTCGGGTCCGCGTGGCGAAGCCCAGGTCGAAAAACCGCATGTCATGGCCGCCGTAATCGGCGTTCGTGGCGGAGTCGGCGCCTCGACAATGGCAACGTCGCTGGCCTGGATGCTCGGCGAGCGGTCGCATCGGACGACGGCGCTTCTCGATCTCGACGTTCACTTCGGGACCGGCGCTCTGGCGCTCGACCTCGAGCCTGGCCGCGGCCTCACCGACGCGATCGAAAATCCCAGCCGAATTGACGGCCTGTTTATCGAACGCGCCATGGTCCGCGCCAATGAAAGATTGTCGGTCCTCTCGGCGGAAGCGCCGATCCACCAGCCGCTGATCACGGACGGAAGCGCCTTCTTCCATCTCCAGGAAGAAATGCGCAACGCGTTCGAATCGACGGTCATGGACCTGCCGCGCCATATGCTGATCCAGCACCCGCACCTGGTCCACGATGCGCATGTGGCGGTTATCGTTGCCGAGCTGACGCTCGCCGCGACCCGGGACGCGATCCGAATCCTCGCCTGGCTTAAATCGAACGCTCCGCAGACGAAGGTTGTCGTCATTGCCAATGGCGTGCCGAACGGCGGCGCTCTCGAAATCAGCCGCAAGGATTTCGAGCAGTCGATCGAACGGTCGGTGGACATCGTTTTCCCGTTCGACGGCAAGCTTGCGGCCCAGTCGGCAAAGCTCGGCAAGCCGCTCGCCGAAATCGCCAGCGGCAAGATGACGGCCCCGTTCAACAGCCTCGTGAACATGGTTCTGAGCCATGCCAGCGAAGAAGGCGCCGCAGAATCCGCGGACAAGTCGAGCGGCGCCGGCAAATCGCTGGTCAACAATCTCAAGTCGATGCTCGCCAAGCCGAAGGCAAAGGCAGCGTGACGTGGACGCCCGGGGCGGCTTCGGCTTCGCCGGGCGAAGTAGGAATGGACGGTAGATGCTTCTCTATCTGATCCTTGGTGCCATCTTCCTGGGGCTCGGCTTCCTGATCGTCAGGATTGTGGCCGCCCCCTCGCCCGGAAAGTCGCTCAAGCGGCGAATCGAGCTGGTGAAGGAGCGGCACGCCGAAGGCGTCACTGCGGTGGCCCAGGCGCAGATTCGAAAGCTGATGGCGCAGCGCCAAAGCCGCTTCGAAGGGTTGGCCTCGTCCATCATCCCGCGGCCGGCGCTCCTTCGCAAACGGCTGGAGATGACCGGAAAAAACATCTCGCTCGGAAAATATGCGATGGTGTCGCTCGGCCTCGTCTTCGTCGTGATGATGCTGTTGATGGTCCGTGGCGCGCCCTTCTTCCTGGCGCTCTTCATCGGCCTTTTCGCCGGCATCGGCCTCCCGCATTTCGTCGTCGGCAAGATGATTTTCCGCCGAATCAACAAGTTCACGGTCAACTTCCCCGACGCCATCGAGCTGATGGTTCGCGGCCTTCGTTCCGGACTTCCGATCAGCGAGACGCTGGGCGTGGTTTCCACCGAGATCGGCGGCCCGGTCGGAGTCGAGTTCCGTGCAGTTGCCGACAAAATGAAGATCGGCCGGACCATGGAAGCCGCCCTTCAGGACACCGCCGACCGCCTCGGAACGCCCGAGTTCCAGTTCTTCGTGATCACTCTTGCGATCCAGCGGGAAACCGGCGGCAATCTCGCCGAAACTCTGTCGAACCTCGCGGACGTCCTTCGCAAACGCGCACAGATGAAGCTGAAGATCAGGGCGATGAGCTCTGAATCCAAAGCATCGGCCTACATCGTCGGCTCCCTCCCATTCCTGGTGTTCACGCTCGTTTGGATCATCAATCCGGCCTACATGGGCAACTTCTTTACCGATCAGCGGCTGATGGTCGCCGGCCTTGGCGGACTCGTCTGGATGGGAATTGGCGCGTTCATCATGGCCAAGATGGTCAGCTTCGAGATCTAGGGGCGAGACGATGCAAGCAGCAGCTCACCCCACCCTTCTCGGAGTGGACGTCATCTGGGTGGCGACGATCCTCAGCGGAATCGCCACTCTTGCCGTGATAATGGCAATCTACGCCGCAACCACGGTCAAGGACCCGATGGCTCGGCGGGTGCGCGCTCTCAACGAGCGTCGCGAACAGCTCAAGGCCGGAATCGTCGCCTCGACGAACAAGCGGAAGAAGCTGACCAACCGCAACCAGGCGGCGGATCGGATCCGGTCCATCCTGAGCAAGTTCAAGATGCTGCAGGACGATCAGCTCGAAAAAACGCAGCAGCGGCTGATGCAGGCCGGAATCCGCAACAAAGAACTCGCCTTCTTCATCATCTTTGCGCGCTTCGTTCTGCCGGTGGTGATCGGAGTTGCCGCGATCGTGCTGATTTACTTCGTGGACTTCTGGCCGACATGGGGCGGCTTGAGGCGCTACGGGACCGTCGCCGCGCTGCTCATTGGAAGCTACAAGGCGCCGGACATCTGGCTCAAGAACAAGATCACCAAGCGGAGCCATGCGATCCGCAAGGGCTTGCCGGACGCCCTCGACCTCCTCGTCATCTGTGCCGAGGCGGGCCTTACCGTCGACGCCGCCTTCGGCCGCGTCTCGAGAGAGCTCGGCAAGGCCTACCCGGAGCTCGGCGACGAGTTCGGCCTGACCGCGATCGAGCTCGGCTTCCTGAATGAGCGGCGGCAGGCGTTCGAGAACTTCGCCCAGCGAGTCGACCTCGATGCCGTCAAAGGCGTCGTCACGACCATGATCCAGACGGAAAAATACGGCACTCCGCTGGCCTCCGCGCTGCGCGTGCTGTCTGCGGAATTCCGCAACGAGCGGATGATGCGCGCCGAGGAAAAGGCCGCGCGGCTGCCGGCGATCATGACGGTGCCTCTGATCCTGTTCATCCTGCCCACCCTTTTCGTGGTCATCCTTGGCCCGGCGGCCTGTTCGATCCACGACAACCTGGTCGGGCGCATGTAATTGCGGGCGCGGAACGAAAACGCTCGTTCCGCGCTATCCTCCTCGGTGAAACGCGACGAGGATGCAGGACATGATCAATTTTACATCCGACCAGTGGATCATCATCGCGCTGATTTTCCTGCTCGGGCTTCTAATCGGCGCCTTCCTGTTCGCAGGCAGCGGCCGGAAGTGGAAGGGCCGCTACCGCGATCTCGACGAGCGCCACCGGCAGCGCGAGCGCGAGTTCGAAGAGCGCGAGAAGGAATGGCGGGAGCGCGATTCCTTGAGGGCAGCGGCGATCAAGGACCGCGGCGATGCCGAGGGGATTCCCGATAAAACCGAGTACTAGCTGATCAGCCTTCGATCCGGCTGAAATCTGCGACTTGGTTTACTGCGTCGCGGAACCGCGCGAGCAAGTTCAGCCTGCGCGCACGCTTCGCCTGATCGGGGTCGTTCACGGTCACGTGGTCGAAGAAAGCGTCAATCGGTGAGCGAAGGCTCGCAAGCGCCGCCATCGCCGCGGTGAAATCCTCTTCCTCGATAGCCGTAGCCGCCTTGGGCTGAGCCTTGTCGAGCGCATCGACCAGCGCCTTTTCCTCCGGCTCAATCCCGTGGTCGCCGGCCTCGGACGAGTCCCACTTCTCCTTCTTCAGGATGTTCGCCGCGCGCTTGTAGGCGGTGAGCAGATCCGCCCCCTCCTCCGTCTCGACGAAGCTTTGCAGTGCCTTCACCCGCGCAAGCAGCCGCACCAGGTCATCCTCCCCTCCCAGCGCAAACACTGCGTCGATCAGGTCGTGCCGAACTCCCGCATCGCGCTGCTGGACCTTCAGCCGGTCGGCGAAAAAGTCGCTGACCTCACCAATGAACGCCTCCGGCCCCTCACGAAACTCGTCGCGCATGAGCCTCAAGAGACTGCCTTCCAGCCTCCTATTTGCCTCCTCCGCGTCGAGCGAAGGCAGCTGGACCTTGATCAATTCGCTGGCGGCAAGTCCAAAAGCTCGCAGTTTCTCGACCTCGAGAAGCGCATCTTTTTGGCGCTCGAGATCACTGCTGAACAGGTCTCCCATCTTGTATGAGGTTTCTACTACTCCGGCGAGCGCATTGGCGCCCAAGACCACGAGAGAGATGCGCAATTCGTTTTCGAGAATTAACTGTATCGCGCCAATGGCAGCGCGACGAACCGCGTAGGGGTCCTTCGATCCTGTCGGGCGTTCGTTTATTCCAAGGAAGCTTACAATCGTATCGATTTTGTCCGCCAGAGCCACCGCCACAGTCACCGGCGCGGTTGGCACCTCATCCCCCTGCCCGACCGGCTTGTAGTGATCGCGGATCGCGTCGGCGACGGCCTTGGACTCCCCCTGCTCCCTCGCCAGATAGCCGCCGATCACGCCCTGCAGTTCGGGAAACTCTCCAACCATGCCACTGACCAGGTCGGCCTTCGCGAGCTCGGCTGCACGACGGGCCAGCTTCGGATCACAGTTTGGAACGATCTTCTCCTTGGCAAGCCACTCCGCCAGCTTCGCGACGCGCTCGACCTTGTCGGCGACGGTCCCGAGCTTCTCGTGGAAGATGATCCCTTCGAGCTTCTTCGCCTGATGCTCGAGCGGCTCCTTGAGGTCCTGCTCCCAGAAGAAGCGCGCGTCCGCCAGCCGCGCCGCGATTACTCGCCGGTTCCCATCGACAATCGCCTTGCCGCCGTCCTTCGCGTCGATGTTGGCGATGCAGATGAACGCGGGCGCGAGCCCTCCGTCGTCGGCGGTGCAGGCGAAATATTTCTGGTTCGCGCGCATCGTCAGGACGATCACCTCGCGCGGAACGTCGAGATAGTCCGCGTCGAATTCCCCGAGCAGAGGCACCGGCCATTCGGTCAGCCCGGCATTCTCGACCACCAACCCCTCGTCGGCGACGAGCGTGTAGCCCGCCTTCTTCGCCGCCGCCTCCGCGCCCTCGCGGATGATCGTCTCTCGCTGCTCCTGGTCGACGATGACGTGGCAGGCCTTCAGCTTCTGCGCGTAATCGCTCGGTCCGCCGATGGTGATCGCGCCCGGATGATGGAAGCGGTGGCCGGCCGTCGTGGCGCCCGAAGAGATGCCGTCGATCTCGACCCGAACGATCTCTTCGCCCAGCATCGCCACGATCCCGTGAAGCGGTCGAACCCAGCGAAGCGACTCCATGCTCGTCGACGCCGCGCCCCAGCGCATCGACTTGGGCCAGGGGAAGTTACGGACGATGCGCTCGATCATCGGTCCGAGGAGCTCCCTCGTGGCCTGGCCTGGAGTGTCGATGACGGCGAACCACACTCCGTCGCGATCCTCGAGCTGATCGCGCTCGAGCCCGGTTTTGCGGAGGAACCCTTCGATCGCTTTGTCCGGAGCGCTGGTGCGCGGGCCCTTGACCTCCTCGCTCCGCGGCTCGGTCTGAAGCGGCAGTCCGCGCGCAATCATCGCCAGCCGCCGCGGAGTCGACATGACGTCGATCGATTCAGCCGAGAGTCCCGCTTTCTGAAGCTCTTCGGCGAACAGTCGCGCGAGATCGTTGCGAGCCCCGGCCTGCATCCGCGCGGGGATCTCCTCCGACCGAAGCTCCAGGAGGAAGTCGGTCGAGCCCTTGCCGGTCACGCCGACCACCCGTTCTTCTCCACCCAGGCCGCGCAGGCGCCCTTCGCCAGGTCGCGCACTCGGCCGATGTAGGCCTGGCGCTCGGCCACGGAAATCACGCCGCGCGCCTGAAGGGTGTTGAAGATGTGACTCGCCTTGATGGCTTGTTCGTACGCCGGAATGGGAAGCTCTGCCTTCAGCGCGCTTTCGCATTCGGCGGCCGTCTTCCGGAACAGCTCGAACAGCATTTCGGTGTCGGCGACTTCGAAGTTCCAGGTCGACAGCTCGACCTCATTCTCCCTGAAGACATCGCCGTACCTGACGCCCTCGCCGTTGAAATCGAGATCGAAGACATTGTCGACGCCCTGGATGTACATCGCCAGCCGTTCCAGCCCGTAGGTGAGCTCGCCGGACACCGGCTTGCAGTCGAAGCCGCCGACCTGCTGGAAATAGGTGAACTGGGTCACCTCCATTCCGTCGCACCACACTTCCCAGCCCAGGCCCCAGGCGCCCAGGGTCGGGCTTTCCCAATCGTCCTCGACGAAGCGGATGTCGTGCTTGAGCGGGTCGATCCCGATCTCGGCCAGGCTTCCCAGGTACAGCTGCTGCAGGTCGGGCGGGCTGGGCTTTAAAATCACCTGATATTGATAATAGTGGCCGAGCCGGTTCGGGTTCTCGCCATAGCGCCCGTCGGTCGGGCGGCGGCACGGCTGGACGAACGCCGCCTTCCACGGATCGGGCCCGAGCGCCCTCAGCACCGTCGCCGGGTGAAAGGTGCCGGCGCCCATTTCGAGGTCGTACGGCTGCACGAGCACGCATCCCTGAGCGCCCCAATAGCGGTGCAGCGTTAGAATCAGATCCTGAAAGCTCAGCGACACGAAAAGCCCCATCTGGTCGATTGAGGGGGCTTTGGCGTATCGCCTTCTCACGGGCAAGCCGCGTCCCTACATCGACCGTTCAACTTCCTCCCGTCAAAGGCGCCACATGCTCTTCAAGTTGCTCAAGCGCACGCTCGCTTTGCTCGGCATCGCGACCGCGGCCCTTGCCGCACCGCAACCCGCGCTTGCCCGCGGCGCGCATCCCGCCTTGTGGGAAGTCTCCGACCCGGACACGACCATCTATTTGTTCGGGACAATCCATCTGCTTCCGGAAAACTATTCGTGGCGCACTCGGACCATCGACAAGGCGATCGCAAAGTCCGACACGCTCTATGTCGAAACCCTCGTCGATCCGAAGAACCCCGCGCCCCTGGCCGCCGCTCTGGCCAAGATCGGCTACGCGAACGGGCTTCCGCCGCTCGCCAACCGAATTGACCCTGCCAAGCGCCAGATGCTCGAAGCGGCGATCGCCAAGACCGGCATTCCCAGGGCCGCGTTCGACCGGATGAAAACCTGGACTGCCGCCTTCATCCTCCTTGGCGTACAGTACCAGGAGCTCGGGCTCCAGGGTGAACAAGGTGTCGAACAGACGCTGAAACAATCGTTCGGAGCCGCCGGAAAGCCGATCGGCGAACTCGAAACCAACGCCCAGCAGCTCGGATTCTTCGATGCTCTTCCGCTAAGCGCCCAGCGAGCGCTCCTCGAGGGCGCGGTCGAATCGCCGAAAAACGCGTCTGCCGACTTTTCGGAAATGCTTCGCGGCTGGGCCAGCGGCGACGTCGATGCGATCGCCCGCACCTTCAATCACGATCTCGCCGACTCCCCGCCCCTTCGGCAGATCCTGCTTGAACAGCGCAACAAGAATTGGAGCCGCTGGATCGAGCAGCGGCTGGCTCAGCCCGGGACGGTGATGGTCGCGGTCGGCGCCGGCCATCTGGCGGGTTTTGATTCGGTGCAGACAATGCTTCAGCGGGACGGCTATCGAGTTCGACGCGTCGAATAGTCGCGGATGCGGCGCTAAATAGCTGCAGTTCCCCGAGAAAAATTCACTTACATCGGTTTTTCGCTAGACATTTCTTAACGCGTAAGTGACCATGCTCCTGCGGTAATCGGGCGGGGGCCATGAACTTACCGGTTTGAACTGGTGCGGTGATCCGCGCCGGCGGCTTGGACGCCGCAACTGCGGTCACCACAACGGCATCTGCCGGAAGCGTCTCGTCCGAACGGGATCGGAGGGACGCATGGGCATTCTCCCCATTTTTCTAGCTACATCGATAGCGGCCACGCCTCTGCCCCAGGCCACGCCTGCGGCCCGACCGGTTGCCTCGCAAAGGCTCTCACACCCGGCGCTGTGGGTGGTGAACCGGGGCGGCACGATCATCTACCTGTTCGGCACGTTCCACGCTCTCGACGGCAAGTCCGACTGGTTCGAACAGTCGGTAAGGACCGCCTTGTCCCAATCCGACCAGCTGATGCTCGAAACTCTCGTTCCGGAACCGGCGCCTGTGCGACTGCCTCCGCGAGTGCTTCCGTTGCAGACCAAGCCGGTGGTCAGCCTCGCTCCGTCAGCTTCGTCGCTGCTGGCCTCGAGCCGGACCGTGATGACTGCGGGCCACTCGCAGGGCATGTCGACCGACCTCGGCGCCGACGCCATCCTCCGAGCCGCGGCCGAGCAGTCGGGTAAGCCGGTCGGCGGACTCGAAAGCTTTCAGTTCCAGCTCAACATGTTCAACAAGCTTCAGGACTCTCCGAAACCAGTCGTCCCCGATGCGAAAACGATACGCGCCCTGTCGCAAGTGCTGGCACAGCTCGAGGCGGCGTGGAGCCGAGGCGATCTCGATAGCTTCACGCCCATGCTGATGCAGATGCGCTCCCAATCGCCCGAGACCTACAAAACGATGTTCGTCGAGCGGAATGCCAAATGGGCCCGGTGGATCGCCAATCGGCTGAATAGCCCGGGAACCGTCTTCGTCGCAGTCGGCGCCGGGCACCTGAGCGGCCCCGACAGCCTCCAGAACCAGCTTGCCGCACTCGGAGTGAAGTCGGCCCGAATCAACTGACCGCCCCATCAGGTGGTCACGCCCGATCCGGGGTTCAGGCAAACCATTGCCTTTTCCCCTCTGCTGCACTAGTGCGCGCCCTCCCCTAGCCATGGTCATCCCTGGAGGCGTGGCGGGGCAACTTAAGCTTTGGAGAACAAGCGAATGAGCGAACAGCTGGTGCTGCCCGCTGAAGCGCGCCAACGGGCTGGCAAGGGAGCCTCCCGTGCATTGCGCCGCGACGGACGGGTGCCTGCCGTGATTTACGGCGAGAAGAAAGAGCCATTGTCGGTGCATATTGAGGAGAAGCTCCTCACGAAAATGCTCTCGAGCGGGCACTTCATGAACTCGGTCATCATGGTCGATGTCGGAGGCAAGCCGAACCGCACCCTTCCCAAGGACGTGCAGTTCCACCCCGTCACCAGCCGTCCGATCCATGTCGATTTCGTTCGCATCGGCGAACACGCGCAGGTTCACGTGGACGTCCCCGTGAACTTCGTCGACGAAGAGGCGTCTCCGGGCCTCAAGCGTGGCGGCGTCCTCAACGTCGTTCGTCACGAGCTCGAGCTCGTTTGCGACGCAGCGAAGATTCCGAACGAAATCGTCATTTCCCTCGCCGGGCTGGAAATCGGCGACGCTATCCACATCAGTCACGTCGACCTTCCCGAGGGATCGAAGTCAGCCATCGACGACCGCGACTTCACCGTCGCGACGGTTGTTGCTCCGTCGGCGATGAAGGCAAGCGAGGAAGAGGAAGAAGCTCAGCCGGCGGCCGACGAGGTTCCTGCGATCGAACAGGACGACGAAGGCCTCGAGGAAGACGAGGACCGCGGCACGCCCGAGTCGAAGTCGCTCGACAAGGACTAAGCCGCACTTTTGCGAACCGCTCGCCCGAAACGGGCGGGCGGTTTCTTTTTGCCCGTCGCACGCTAGGGAACGGCGATGCAGATTTGGGCGGGGCTCGGCAATCCAGGCGCGCAATATGCGCTTCAGCGGCACAACGTCGGCTTCATGGCCGCCGACGTGATCGCCGAAGCGCATGGCTTCGGCCCGTGGCAAAAGAAATTCCGAAGCCTCGTCGCCGAAGGGCGGCTCGGCCGCGACAAAATCCTGCTTCTAAAGCCGCAGACCTTCATGAACGACAGCGGCGACGCGGTTCAAAAGGCCCTTCGCTTCTACAAGCTCGATCTGGACTCGCTCACCGTCTTCCACGACGAGCTCGACCTTGCGCCGATGAAGGTGAAGGTGAAGCAGGGCGGCGGAACCGCCGGCCACAATGGGCTTCGCTCCATCGACGCTCATCTCGGCCCCGATTTCCGGCGGGTGCGGATCGGCATCGGCCACCCCGGCCCGGGCCAGAAGGAAAAGGTCACGCCACATGTGCTCGGCAATTTCGCCAAGTCGGAGATGGAGCCGCTCGCCGGCCTCCTTGCCGCGATCGCCGATGAAGCCGAGTGGCTGGCGCAAGGCGACGACGCTCGGTTCATGAGCGAAGTCGCCGCGCGAATGCAGCAGTCGGACTAGTCGCCGTCGCCGATCGGCATTCCCGGCGGGATCTGAGGCAGGCGCTTGGGATCGGCGATCGCCTTGTCGAGCGCCTCGCGATCCTTCAGCAGCGCCGCAAGGCCGTGCGCCCAATCGCGCTGCTCAGCGTCGCCGCCGAGCCGATCGAGCCGGTCGGCAAGCCGGTCCATTCGCCCCGCCAACTGTAGCTGGACGGTGGGCGAGAGCTGTGCGTCGCGCTGGGTCCGGGCAAGCGCGAGCACCGCAGTCGTCGCGATTCGCCTTCCGACTTCGTTGTCCGCGCCCGCCAGGCTCCGCTCGAGCAACAGGTCGAACAGCTGACCGGGTGCGGGGATCGACGAGTCCGCTGCGTGCTGAAGCTCCAGCCGGTTAAGGCGCTCCGGCGCCAGCAGTGAGTTGAGCGTCTGCATCGCCCCGACTTCGGTCGCCTTGAGCGGATCGAATACGGGGCCGCCCGCGGTCGGGATGATCTCGATTTCGGTCTGCCGGTCGGGGCCGCCGCCAAAGCCGCTGGACAGCAGCGGATCGAGGCGGCCCGGGACGCTCAGCTCGGCCGGGGAAAGCGTATCGAGCAAAGCGTAGAGAGCCGCCCACTGCCTGTCCCCAGGCACAGTCCGGGCAATCGCCGCCTCGCCGTTCACCACATAGGGAAAATTCACGCCCCCGAGCGTCTTGGCGGCAGCTTCCACTTGGTAACGGTCGATCAGCCAGATCGGAACGAACGCCCGGCGCAGGTCGGCGAGCGATTCCCCGGCCGGCAGGGCAGCAGTGCCGAACCGCTGGATTGCGACTCGCCGCACCTCCATCATTCGCCTCAGCTCGGCCACAGGATCGGAATTATCGTCCCACAACGATCCTTCGGGCTGGCCGGCGCCAACCGGCCGCGCGTCATTGTCGGCGACGAAACGAAGCCCTTGTGCGCGCGCCTGGGCGACGATTGGCCTCGCTTCGGCATCGGTTTTCGCCCCGTACAGCCATTTGACCATGAACTTGTCCCACGGCCCTACTCCGACGCCATAAGCGTCGCGCAGGGTCAGGGCGCCATTGGCATCCAGCTCGATGCGCGGTGCGGGATAATCCATTACCGAATAGCGGTTCTGGGAGCTTGCAGCGAAATTGTGAGCGAGCCCGATTGCATGGCCCACTTCATGAGCGCCAAGCTGCCGGATCCGCGCCAGGGTCGCCGAAATCGGGTCGTTGACGTCGCCGGTGCCGGTCAGGCCGGCGCCGACCAGCGCCTGGAAGATCATCATGTCCTGCCGCGCACGAAGCGAGCCGAGAAGCACCGATCCCTTGATGATTTCGCCGGTCCTGGGGTCGTCGATCGGCTGACCGTAGGACCAGCCGCGGGTGGCACGGTCGACCCAGTTGACGACATTGTAGCGCGCGTCGAGCGGGTCGGCGCCCTCCGGCAGAACTTTTACCTGAAAGGCATTCTCGAATCCGGCGGCATCGAACGCCGCCTTCCACCAGCTGACGCCCTCGACAAGAGCGGTCCGCACCGGCTCGGGGGCAGCGCGGTCGATGTAGAAGACGATCGGCTTCTTGACGGGCGAGCGCGCCGCCGCCGGGTCCGTCTTTTCCAGCCGGAACCGGCGCGCAAGTTCCCTCACCACCGGCTGGCCGAGCGGTGCTGAATAATCGACCTGCTCGCGCCCGAGGCTGTACCCGAACGGGTCGGTGCGCGGGACATAGCCGGGGTCGGGAAGCGCGATGAGCGAATGGCGAAGCACCAGGCTCAGCGTATTGCCGCTGACGATGTTCGAAACTTCCGGCTTGGGATCGTCGGAATGGAAAGTTAGCCGCGCCGCGAACTCCGCATTCTTCGGAAACACCTTCACGAAATTGGGGTCGGCCGCGCTCAAATCCTTGTCGAACTTGAAATCGCCTCCGCCGCCGCGCTTGATCGCGGCCACGACGTCAAGATCGTCGCGGGCAAGGAAGCCGGACAAATCGACAGTGTAGGAGCCGTCGGGGTTGGTCTTGATGACGTCGCCCAGCCACAAAGTGGAGGTCGCGAACGAATTGCGCGCGGCCCTCTTCTCGTCGGCTGTGCCGCTGGCAATGAACTTGCTGTTTTCGACCTCGGCGGCGACCTTTTTCCCAAGGCGGCGGAAAACCAGGATCCGAGTCTCGTTAGCGGCTGCCCGGTCAAGCCCGATCGGCGCCGATCCGAGTCCGGTCTCCAGCTGGGTCAAATAGATGTAGCGCGCCGAAATGCCGTCGGCGTCGGGCTTGGGGAAGGTCGCGACGATCTTTCCGCTGATCGGGTCGGCATCGACCTTGAGCAGTGGCTTCTCGGCCTTGGCGGCGCTCGCGGCGGCCGGAGCCGCGGCGCTGGCCGGGACTGCCAAGGCGAGCGCAAGACCGACAGAAATTGAGCCCATCAGCCGACTGTGCATGAATATTCTCCCCGGTGCGCCATCGACGCTAAAGAGGACGCCGAAGCCTGTCCACGCGCTTGCATGCCGTTCGTCGAAGCCGCAGAGCCGTTCGATGGCCACTCGCAAGCTCTTCCCTACCCTGCTCTACGACGATGAGATCGATGGCGAACTGCTTGCCGGGTTGTCGCACTCGATCCGCTCGCTCGCCGAAGACGATGCCGCCGGCCGAAGATGGTCCGACGAGCATCGCTACCCTGGCTACACCAGCTACGCGTCGCTGAACGACCTTCCGAAGCGCGACCCGGCCTTCGCGGATCTTTCAAAGCTGCTCACGAAGCACGCGCGCAGTTTCGGCAAGGAGCTTCGCTGGGATGGTAAGCCCACGCTCGACAGCCTGTGGGTCAACCTGTTGAAAACACGTGGACATCACAGTGGACATATTCATCCGCACAGCGTCATCTCTGGCACGCTGTATATCGAAGCGCCCCGGGGCTCGGGCGCGATCCGATTCGAGGACCCGCGCCTGCCACTGATGATGGCGGCCCCCGCACGCGAGGACGTCTTCGTCGCCGTCCAACCCCGGCCTGGACTGCTGCTGATGTGGGAAAGCTGGTTGCGTCATGAGGTGCTTCCCGGCACCGGGCGAGGCGAGCGGTTGAGCATTTCCTTCAACTTCGCCTAAAGGGCCGCAACCTCCCTCACCCACAGGATCATCATGGGCTTCCGCTGCGGCATTGTCGGCCTGCCGAACGTCGGCAAATCCACGCTTTTCAACGCTTTGACCGAAACCGCCGCGGCGCAGGCGGCGAACTATCCATTCTGCACGATCGAGCCGAACGTGGGCCGCGTCGCCGTTCCTGACGAGCGGCTCGACAAGATCGCGAAGATCGCAGGCTCGGCGCAGGAGATCGAAACGCAAATCGAGTTCGTCGACATCGCCGGCCTGGTCCGCGGCGCGTCCAAGGGCGAGGGGCTCGGCAATCAGTTCCTCGCCAACATTCGCGAAGTCGACGCGATCATTCACGTGCTTCGCTGCTTCGAGGGCGGCGACGTCACCCATGTCGAGGGGCGAGTTGATCCAGTCGCCGACGCGGAAGTCGTCGAAACCGAGCTGATGCTCGCCGACCTCGAATCGCTCGAGCGGCGAGTGCCGAACCTCGTCAACAAAGCGCAGCAGGGGGACAAGGAGGCGAGAATCGAAGCTTCGGTGCTCGGCCAGGCACTGGAGCTCCTGCGCGCGTCACGCCCTGCCCGCCTCACTCAGCCGGAAGACGCCGAGGAAGAGAAAGCACTCCGGCGTGCGCAGCTACTGACCGCCAAGCCCGTTCTCTATGTCTGCAACGTGGACGAGGGCGACGCCGCCACCGGCAACGCTTTGTCGGAGATGGTCGCTTCGCAGGCCTCCGCGGAAGGCGCGGGATCGGTAGTGATTTCGGCGGCGATCGAAGCCGAAATCGCCACCTTGCCCGAAGACGAGCGCGAGGCGTTCCTCTCCGACCTGGGGCTTGAGGAAACCGGGCTCAACCGGATGATCCACGCCGCCTACGCACTCCTCGGGTTGATCACCTTCTATACCGCCGGACCGAAGGAATCGCGCGCCTGGACGGTGCACAAAGGCGCGAAGGCGCCCGAAGCCGCCGGCGAGATTCACACCGACTTCGAACGCGGATTCATCCGCGCCGAAACCATTTCCTACGAAGATTACATCGCCTGCGGCGGCGAAGCCGGCGCTCGCGACTCCGGAAAGCTTCGCTCCGAAGGAAAGGACTATATCGTCCAGGACGGAGACGTGATGCTGTTCCGCTTCAACGTGTAGGCAGCTCTACGTCGTCTCGCGACCCCTCGCCTCCCGGCACAGCATCCAGCCGAGCCCAAAGCCGACGACAACGCCTACGTAGCTCACCCACATCGGGATCTCGACGGAGCCGAAAGTTACCCGGAATGGCGAAATGATGCGATACAGGTGGACGATTGCCATCACTGCGAAAATAAGCGCGGCGATGTAGGTGAACGTCTTCGAACGGTTCATTGCATCCTCCCCTTGTTGCGGAGCCGCTTTACTATCGCGCCACGCGCTCGGCCAGCGGCAGCGCCAGGAGCACCCACAACAGCCCGAAAGCCCACCCGGCAATGACGTCGCTCGGCCAGTGAACCCCGAGCACCGGCCGAGTGAAGCCGATCGCGAGCGACAGAGCCAAAGCGATCTCGACCGCTACTCTTCGCCGGCGCGTCGAGGCGAAGAACAGAATCGCGAAGGTCAGGCAGACGATCATCGAATTCCCGGCGTGCCCACTCGGGAACGACGGAGTGTTCACCCGGACAAGATGCGGCTCGATTGCCGGCCTTCCCCGCCCGATCGCATATTTCTGCACCTCGACCAGAATTCGGCCGACCGCGATGACAAGGAAGGCGGTGACTGCCTCCCGCCTCCCGCGAAGCCAGGCAAGAAGCGCGATTCCGACGATCACCACGGGAATTCCGACGGGCCAGGTGCCGAGGAAAGTGGCGACGCGCGCAATCGAGATCAGCAGCGGATGCCCGCCGGCATAGACTTCGCGCAACGCCTGCTGGTCGGCGCTCCCGGTGCCCAGCATCAGCATCGCCAGCCAGACGGCGGCAAGCACGCTCGCCGCAACTGCTGCTCGCAGAGACGGTAATCGCGAAGGAATCCTGTCGGTCACACTGCCACTAACGCGGCAGCGGCGAAGTTGCGCCAGCGCGCTAGAATCTCGCCCCTAACCTGATCCCGATCGTCCGCGGCCGCCCCGGAAAAACATAAGTCCGGGTGCAGATGCTGCAGGCGACGAATCGGGCCAGCTCGTTGCGCTCGTCGAACAGGTTCGAAACGAACAGCTCGGCGCTGTATTTGTCCCAGTCATAGCCGGCAAACAGGTCGACCAGCGTATAGGAATGCAGCCTTCCGAGGACGGAATTGGGATTGAAGCCCCCGCCGGCGTCCTGGCGAAGGTCGACGCTTGCGCCGTCCTGATAGGTGACAGTGCCCTGCACATGCGCTTTGCCCAGCGACACGGGCCATGTGTAGCGGGCAGTCGCGGTTCCCTTGAACTTCGGCGTGATCGGCAGTCGAGTTCCCGACGGCGTCACGATCCAGTCGCCCGGAGCGGAGCAGTCTGCGGAGGGGTCCAGCGACGAATGGCAGATTGCTCCGCTCGTTTTCGCGTCCGTGTAAGCGGCAGCCGCGCTCAGGTTGAGCCCTCCGTTCACGTAGGACAAGTTTGTCTCGACGCCGTCGATCTTGGCGTCGCGGCCGTTCTGGATGACGGTGAGGCTGTTCTCGCCGAGGAAGCTGAACTGGAACTTCCGCCAGATCTGGTGGTAAATCGCGCCGTCCCAGGTCAACGGTCCGAATTGGGTCTTCCAGCCGATCTCGTAATTGGTGAGATAGTCGGGCTGGTACGCCGGTGCGTTCGGCTGGCGGTTGATTCCGCCCGGCCGGAAACCACGCGACCAGGTGGCGTAGAACATCAGGTTCTGCTGCGGTTTCCAGCGAACGCTCAGCCGGTGAGTGAAGCCGCTGCCCTTGCTGTCGCGCGGCGCTGCCTCGCCGTTCACCACTTCGCCGACGTTGGTGCATGGCGTTCCTTCGACTCCACCCGGAGCCAGCGGAGAGTTCGGATCGTCGATTGCCTGTAAGCCGTTGACGGTCAGACACCGCCGCACTCCGGAGCTTCCCCATACCGCATTGGGTGGGACAAGCTTCGTCGCTTCGTTGAAATCGGGGTTCTCGCCGAATCCGGCGAAGCCGAACAGGCTATTATCATATTTGAACAGGCGCCCACCGGCGATCAGAGTCACCGTCGGGACTACGTCCCATTCGCCTTCGCCGAACAGCGCCCAATCCTGGTCCTTGCGGTCTTGAAGAGTCAGCCAGAGCGTTTCCGGCCAGCCGTTTACCGAAAGGTTCGGCGCCAGTCCGTCGACCAGGTAATTCTGGTAAATGTGGTTGGTCTGCCTCTGGTAGAAAGCACCGACCAGCGCTCGGAGCGGCAGGTCCTGTGGCGTTGCGACCCGAAGCTCCTGGCTCAGCTTTTTGAAATGCTCGGAGCCGACAATGTACTGCGTCGGGTTGATCGTGTTTCCGGCTGCGTCGAGGTAATATTCGTAATTCGCGAGGCCGCCGTAGCTCTCGTAATAAGTGTCATAGGCCTGCGTGTAATCGCTGTAATCAGCAATCGAAAAGGTCTTCTCGTCGAGGTAGGCACCGGCGTAGGTCAGGTCGAAATTGCCGATCTTGCCTTCGATCGTCAGCGCCGCCTGGGTCCATTTGTCCGTCGAAACCTCGTCTCCGCGAAACCGCTGGACATTGAGGTCGCCGAGCGTCGGGTCGAACGCCGGAAACCCTTTCTCCTTCGAATATTGGTGCATGATCGTCGGAGTGACGGTCCAATTCTCGTTGAGATCGATCTTGAGCGCTGCGCGGCCGCCGTAATCGTCGCCGCTGTTTATGTGCTTCTTGACGATCGAGGCATTGTCGAGCGCGAAGCCATTGTGGACGCAGCCGTCGATATTGCCCATCGAGTCATAGGTGGGAGTGCCGCAGTAGACGCGCGTTCCGTGGACATTGTCGATGTAACCGGCGTCGCGGTGATAGAAACCCACGCCGCGGAAGGCGATGTTCTTCGCGACCGGGATGTTGACCATCCCTTCCAGGATACCACCGACGCCGCCGTGAGCGACGGTATTGAGTTCGCCGTCGACCCGGCCATAGGTCGCAGTCAGGTCCGGCTTGTTGGTGATGATTCGGATCGTTCCCGCTTCGCTCGATGCGCCGTAAAGGGTGCCCTGCGGGCCGGCGAGGCTTTCGATCCGGGCGATGTCATAGATGTGGATGTCGAGGACGCCGCCGATCGTCGTTACCGGCTGTTCGTCAAGATAGACGCCGACCGACGGGAGCGATCCGGAGTGGTTGCCGTCGCCGCCGGTCGCGACTCCGCGCATGTAGACCACCGCTCCGCCGCCCTGCGAGACGTTGTAGCTGACCGACGGAAGCTGCGTCGTATAGTCCTGGAAATTCTTGATGTTGAGATCGTCGAGCCGCTTCGTCCCGAGCGCGATGATGCTCTGCGGAACGTTCTGCAGCCGCTCCTCGCGCTTGGTCGCGGTGACGACGATCTCGTTGGTGTCCTGCGGGGCGGTTTCCGACGAGACCGGTTGGCCCGGTGTCGTCACGTCCGTCGCGTTCGTTGCCGGCGCCGGCGATTGAGTCGCCGGAGTCGAAGGAGTGGCGTCGGCCGGCGCGGGTTGCTGGGCAAAGGCCGGTGAAGCGAGGCAGGTAGAAGCGAGCATTCCGAGCGCAAGCGCCCGAAGATTCCGATCAGTCATCGAACAGCCCCCAACGAGTTGTGTCGAGATAGCGACAGAGCCGTAACGACTTGTCAATGTCAGTAATTCGCAGCCGATTCGATTGTCGGGCCACCGTTGCGCGAATAACGCGCAGCCTCTCTCAGGAGCTACCCTCGTAACCGTCCACGACGTCTCCCAGCGCACTTTTCAGCGGCCCGAGATAGGCCTCGTAGGCGCGCCATTCCTCGGTCGAATCGCGGTAGATTGGCTGGCGAACCTGCTCGGAGCTCGCCGTTCGCACCGGTCGCTCTGTCCTGTGAAACTCGAGGCAGGCCGGCTCGAAATCGAGCCCGCAATGATCGAGCAGGGCGCGCACTTCGGCTTCGGTATCCTCGACCATCCGCTCGTAGATGACGCGGTGCACTCGGCCGGGAACCACCGAATCAACGTGCGCCATGAGTCGAACGTAATCGGCATAATAGCGGCCGACGTCATCCAGACTGTAGGTGAAGTTCTGCCCGCGCGCGAAGTGCTGCCGGAAATTGGAGAAGCAACAAGCGAGCGGGTGTCGCCGGGCATCGATGATCTTGGCGTTCGGAAGGACCAGCTGAATGAATGGGACGAACATCCAGTTGTTCGGCAGCTTGTCGACGACGAAGGGGCGTCCCGTCCGCCGCTGCACCGATGCGCGCCTTAGATACTCCTCGCCCCGCGTCCGTCGCTCATCTTGCGATAACTTCAGCGCCGATTGCGGATAGCCGCCGTCCTGCCGCGCCACCGCCGGCAGGTCCGGGAGCTCGGAGGTGCCTTCGACCTGGCTGTGCGACGACAGGATTTGCTCGACCAGAGTCGAGCCCGCACGCGGCATTCCGACGATGAAGATCGGGTCGGCGGCATCGCACCCGCCAGGCCGCTCAGCGAATGTCTCGGCCGTAAAGGCGGCGATACTCTCGTCCACCAGCCGGCTGATCTCCTCCCGCCGGTAGGGAGTCCGCTTGAGTCGAAGCGCATTGCCCCGCGCATAATGCGCGAACGCCTCCTCGGCTTTGCCGGAATCGTGCATCGCCTTACCAAGCGCGAATTCGAGATGCAGCCGGTCGTCGTCGCTAGCTCGCGCCGAGGCGAGCGCCGCCTTCATCGCCTCGACGTCGGCTTCGTCGAACTGGACCGTCTTCAGATTGGCGAGGCTGAACCACGCCTCCCCAAGCGCCGGCCGGATTTCGATCGCTTTTCGGTAAGCGTCGATCCCGTCCGTTTGCCGGCCGACTGTCTTGAGCAAATGGCCGTAGCTCAGCCACACCTTCGCCTGGCCCGGAGCGCGCTCGAGAACGCCTTCGTAGAGCCTGATCGCGTCGTCGAATTCCCCGAGACGGCCTAGCGTCGCGGCTTTGAGGTTCCAGTGGCTCAGCGCCTCCGGCTCCGCCGCAAAGACGTCGTCGAGCAGCTCCAGCGCCTCGGCGGGCCTGCCCATCCGCCCAAGGACAAGCGCGAGATTGGCCTTTGCCGCCGCCCAGCCGGGCGCTAGCTCGACCGCTCGCCGAAGCAGTTTTTCGGCATCGCCATAGCGGCCGATCCGCGCCGCAAGCTCGGCCAGCATTCGAATCGCGCGGGCGTCAAACGGATCCTCCTTCAAGTGCGGCTTCAAAATCCGCTCGGCGACGTCGAGGCGATTCTCGTTGAGAGCGATCGCCGCCTCGATTAGGCGCGGGTGGAAATGCGCGGGTGAAGGAGCCTCTCTGGCCATCGACGGCTGTGTAGCGCGCCCAATTGGGCCCCGCTATGGCGCTTGGCATGATCTATTTCGAAGACCTTGAGGTCGGGTCCGAGACCTATTTCGGCTCCTATGACGTCACCCGTGAGGAAGTGCTCGAATTCGCGCGCAAATACGATCCGCAGCCGTTCCACCTTTCGGATGAGGAAGCCGCCAAAACGCATTTCGGGCGGATCGCCGCCAGCGGCTGGCATACCTGCGCGATGACCATGGCGGTGATCGCCCGCAAGGTCGTCGATGAGGATCAGGCGGGGCTCGGCTCGCCGGGCGTCGACAAGCTTCGCTGGCTAAAACCCGTCTATCCCGGCGACACGCTCCACGTGTCCGGCAAAATCGTCGAAAAGACGCCGTCGCGCAGCAAGCCCGAGATCGGCTCTTTTCGAACTGAAACGACCGTCACCAACCAGGACGGAGTCCCGGTGATGCGATTCACCTCGATCGTGCTGATCCGGAGACGGCCCGAGCAGTAGCGCCTTTATTGGTGCGGCCGCGTCGACTGCCTTTCATCGCGCCGCTGCGTCCGCTCCTGCTGCCGCTGCTGGCGAGCCTCTGCCCGGCTGTTCCGTCTGTCGAAGGCGCTCCAGTTCTCGCGAAGCGTCGGGCGTGTCGCAGTGGTGGGCGTGCTGGTGCCCGTCGTCGTTCCGGACGCCGTGCGCGGAGTGCTCAGCGCCCGGTCGCGCTGCTGCGTCCAATAGCGCTCCTGGTCTCTCGTCCAGCGATGGGGCCGGCGATACTGGTCGTAAACGTAATAGCCGGTGCCCGGATAATAATAATTGTCGTACCAGCCGAAATAGGGAGCGCCGAAGCCGCCGTAGTAGCCGGGGTAGCCGTAGCCGCCGTACGGGCCGTAAGGATCGCCGTAGCCGCCGTAATAGCCGCCACCGTATCCGCCATAATAGCCGCCGTAACCGGAATCGTAGCCGACTCCGACTGACATGCCGCCGTACGGGCCATAATCGCCATAGCCATAGGCGCAGCCGCCGAGGGCGACGGAACCGGCGAGAAGAATTGCAAGACGAGCGCGCATAAAGTCCTCCAGGACGCGAGGGAATCCAGACACCAACCGCCACGGGAAGGTGCGCGTTCCGAGCTGACAAGGAGATGAATGGGATTTTTCGCGTCGGCGAGGCCCGACCGGGCGAGTCCACGTCGCGCGAGGAACGACGGCGCCGTCTCCCCCGTTGATTGCCCGCCTCGAAAAGGAGCAATCACATGTTCGGATTTGCAATCACGCTGCTCGTGATCGCGCTGATTGCCGCAATCCTCGGCTTCGGCGGAGTCGCGGGCACGCTTGCCAGCGTCGCCCTGTGGATTTTCGGAATCGCCCTGGTGCTCGGCCTGATCCTGCTGGTGCTCGGCTGGAGAGCAGGCAAGGAAGTCGTCGACTAAGCCGCTACTCGGCAACTCCCGCCTTGCGCGAAGCCCGGCGGCGCTTGGCCTTGTTCTCGGGCTCCAGCGGCCCGGTGACGCGGACGGTGCGCTTCGCTTCCGCCCAGATGTTCTTGTAGGCCAGGAACCCGAGGACCGACGCGAACAGCAGGAACACGACCACCGCGACGCCCGCTGCGTGCCGGCGCTCGAGGTTGGGCTCGGCCGTCCATACCAGGAACGCGGCGACGTCCTTCGCCATCTGATCGACCGTCGGCTTTGTGCCGTCGGCATATTGAACCTGGCCGTCCTGGGTCAGCGGCGGTGGCATGGCGATGTTAAGGTTCGGGAAATACGGGTTGTAGTGAAGGTTCGGAGGCGTCTTTGCCGCCGGGAACTTCGCCACCAGCGATGCCGGCTGCGGCCGGAAACCGGTCAGCAGCGAATAGACATAGGCGGCACCGCCCTCGCGAGCCTTCACGATGTCGGAAAGGTCCGGCGGAACGGCATTATTGTTCGCCGCCCGCGCCGCGACGTCGTTCGGGAACGGCGGCGGGAAATGGTCGGCGGGAGTCGGCTTGCGGGTAGTCGGCTCGCCAGTGTCCGGATTGATGTCCGGCACCTCGGTTTTCCAATATTTGCCCGAGCTCGCGTAGGCTTTCACCTGCGCTTCGTTGTAGCCGAGATCCTTCAGGTCGCGGAAGGCGACGTGATTGAGGCTGTGGCAGGCGGAGCAGACCTCCGTGTAGACCTGCAGCCCGCGCTGAAGCTGGCGCTTGTCGAAGTGCCCGAACGGGCCGTCGCTGGCCAGGTGAAGCGGCTTGGGTGCGAGGTGGTATTCTTCCTCCGCCATCGGCGCCGGCGGGCTTTGCACATAATTGGCAACGCCGACGAACAGCGAGATCAGTAGCACTCCGGCGAACGCAAGGCCGACAAGGAAACCGATAATCCGAACCATGGTGTGTGGCTTTCCCCCTGAGCCTTAGCCGGCCACTGTCGTTGTCTTGCCGGTGTTTACGCCGGCGGGTGCGCTTTCCTGCTGTTCTCCGTGGAGCACAGAATCGCTGATCGACCTGGGCAGAGGCAGCGGCCGCTCATATTTCGAGACCAGCGGCAGAATGATTAGGAAGAAGGCGAAGTAGTAAGCCGCCGAAATCTGCCCGACCGCGACCGTCAGCGGCTTCACCGGCGATCCTCCGACCCAGCCCAGAAGCAGGATGTCGACAAGAAAGATGTAGAAGAAGGTGCGGAACACCGGCCGGTAACTGCCCGAACGCACCGGCGATTTGTCCAGCCACGGCAGGAAGAACAGCAGCAGGATCGAGCTGAACATCGCCAGCACGCCCCACAGTTTCGCCGGCAGGATGAAGTCGGTCGTGAACGACCGGAGGATCGCGTAGAACGGCCAGAAATACCATTCGGGAACGATTTCCGCGGGCGTCGCGAGCGGGTTCGCCGGTATGTAGTTCGCCGGGTCGCCCAGGAAGTTCGGCAGGAAATATACGAAGATCGCATAGACCAGCAGGACCGCGCCCGCGAACCAGCCGTCCTTTGCGGTGTAGAACGGGTGGAAGGGCAAGGTGTCCTTCTCGTCCTTGACGTCGACTCCGGTCGGGTTGCTCGATCCCGGGATGTGAAGCGCCCAGATGTGAAGCACCACCACTGCCGCGATGATGAACGGCAGCAGATAGTGGAGCGAGAAGAAGCGGGTGATCGTCGCCTGGTCGGGCGCAAAGCCGCCGAGAAGCCAGATTCGGATCGGCTCGCCCACCACCGGGAAGGCGGAGAAGAAGCCGGTGATGACCTGCGCTCCCCAATAGCTCATCTGGCCCCACGGAAGCACGTAGCCCATGAAGGCCGTCGCCATCATCAGAAGGTAGATGACGAGCCCGAGGATCCACACCAGCTCGCGAGGCGCCTTGTAGGAGCCGTAATAGAGGCCGCGGAAGATGTGGATGTAGGTGACCAGAAAGAAGAAGCTGGCGCCGTTCATGTGAGCGTAGCGAAGCAGCCATCCGGCATTGACGTCGCGCATGATGTGCTCGACCGAGTCGAACGCTCCGCCGGTGGTCCCGTAGTACCACATCGCCAGGGTAATTCCGGTGACGATCTGGATCGTCAGGAAAATCCCCGCGAGGACTCCGAAATTCCACCAATAATTGAGGTTCCGCGGGACGGGATATCCGCCGCCGATCGCTCCGTACACCACGCGCGGAAGCGGCAGCCGCTCGTCCAGCCAGCGCATGAACGGATGCTTGGGTTCGTAGGGCTTCGCCCAGGAAAAACTCATCTGCCCCTGTTCCTCAACCGATCACGATTTTTTTCGGGCCGGCAAATTTGTACGGCGGCACCACCAGGTTCAGCGGCGCTGGCCCGGCACGGATTCGTCCGGCGGTGTCGTATTGCGATCCGTGGCACGGGCAGAACCAGCCCCCGTAAGGACCACGATTCTCGCCATCGCCGGTTCCAAGCGGAATGCAGCCGAGGTGCGTGCACACTCCGATCACCACCAGCCAAGGGAGATGCCCCTGTTGCACTCGCTGCTGCAAAGTCTGCGGGTCGCGAAGCGACGAAACGTTTACGGCATTCGCTTCGGAGATTTGCTTTTGCGTCATGTTGGCGATGAAAATCGGCTGTTTCCGCCACAGCGCCTTGATCCGCTGCCCGGTCTCCATCTTCGAAATGTCGACTTCGGTGTTCGCCAGCGCCAGCACGTCGGCCGGAGGCGCCATCTGGACCAGGAAAGGAGAAATTGCAGCGACGGCGCCGACACCGGCAAAGCTCACCGCAGCGACATTGAGAAAATCGCGGCGGCGAACGCCATCGCCAGCCGTAACCGGAACGTCAGCCATGTTTACCCTATGACTAGTGGCGGCCCGCCAAATCGGGCCCCCCAAGGCGATGGCGGGCCTGATAGCGAGCGCATCCGTGACTGCCAAGGGGCGGATTGTCACAGCACTGCAGTAACGGCCTCCGGACCGTCTTTTCCTTCACGCCGGCTGAGCAACGAAGCCCGCAGCATCACTGCGGCCGCATAGACAACGACGACGATGACCAGCCAGCGGAGATATTCGAGCGGCATGGTGACCACGACATAGGCCGCCAGAAGAACCCCCGGAATCCCGCCGATCGCCAGCCCGAGCACGACCTTCAGGTCGATCTGCCCGATCTGGATGTGCTTTGCGCCCGCCCCGGCCCCCATCAGCGCCGCGCCTGCGGCCATCACCGGGAAGCACAGCCTCGGGTCCATTCCCATCAGGCTGAGGAACACCAGCGTCGGCGCATAATTTCCGACTCCGAAGTTGAGGAGGATCCCGAACCCGAAGCTCGCGGCGATTGAGATGATCGTCAGCAGCGGCGGCAGGCCGGCGGCGGTCCCGCCTCCCGGCATCAGGTTGAGGTTCGCCATCGCGTAGGCAATCGCCGCGAGAATCAGGCCGACTGCGACGGTGAGCTGCACCACCCACACCCGCGACCTGGCGACCAGCGGCGCTCCGAGAAGCCCTCCCAAAAGCACTGCGACCGCTGACCCGAATAGAAGCACAGGGTCGACCTTCACCCCCAGCTTCGTCAGGAAGATGACAGTTTCCACCATGACGGGTGGCGTAAGCCCCACGATCATCGTCGGCGGGATCAGCCGGTCCGGGACCATATTGCGGAACTTGAACCAGGCGGTTGTCGGAGCGAACGAGCCAATCCCGAGCGTGTCGAAGAACGCAACAACGGAGCCGAGCGCCATCGCTTCCGGATTCGGCTTGGCTCCACGGGCGATCGCTGCGCGCGCCAAAACCAGGATGAAGAACAGGATCGACAGCCCCAAAGGGACCAGCAGCGCGATCAACATGGCCTTGTCTCCGCCAGCCCCGGTGGAGCTTCGGATGCTAGATGATTGCGGCTTCATCGCAAGCTATTCCGCTGCGCCGATCGCGGCCAGAATGCCGGCCGCCAGATTCTCAGCGGGGGAGTCCTTGAATGTTGAAACGCTACAGTCTCGCCTGGGTGACCGGGACCATCTTCATCGTCCTGCTCACCGCCCATTGGGTTTCCGGCTGGGGCGAATATGTTCGCCTTCAGCACGAGCAGCACGCGGCCGTCCACGTCTCGACCTACATTTTCCAGATGGCCCGGAGCACGCTGGAAAACTGGCAGGCCGAGTTCTTTTCGCTCCTCTACCAGATCATCGTCTTCACCTATCTCTATTACGCCGGCTGTCCCATGTCGGCGGGCGGCGGCGATCGGGTTGAGGAGAAGCTCGACGCGCTTTTGCGCAAGGTGCATCCGGAAGAAGCCGAAAGGGTCATTGCCGAGCTCGAGCAGCGCTATCCCAGAGTGTGACACTCGAAAGTGACGGGCTAAAGACGCACTCATGCTAAAACTCGACGACCAGCAGAGCGCCGCCAAGCACTGGTTCGAATCGCTCCGCGACCGAATCTGCACGGCTTTCGAAGACATCGAGCGCGAGGCCGGCTCCGACGCGGCCTTCGTCCGCACCCCGTGGAAAAGGCCCGACGAGTCCGGCGACACCGGCGGGGGCGGAGTCAGAAGCCAGATGAACGGCAAGGTCTTCGAAAAGGTCGGAGTCAACGTCTCCACCGTCGGCGGGCGGTTCGCGCCGGAGTTCGCCGGGACGATCTTCGGAGCGGACCAGGAGAACCCCAATTTTTTCGCGACCGGGATCAGCCTGGTCGCCCACATGGCCAACCCGCACGTTCCCGCCGTCCACATGAACACGCGCTTCCTAAGCACCCGCAAGCGCTGGTTCGGCGGCGGCGCCGATCTCAACCCGGCCATTGCATACGACGAGGACACCGAGGCGTTTCATGCGCGGTTGCGGGCCGCCTGCGCGGCGCACGACCCGACCTTCTATTCGCGATTCTCGAAATGGGCGGACGACTATTTCTTCCTTCCGCACCGCGGCGTCGCCCGCGGCGTCGGCGGCATCTTCTACGACCATCTCGAATGCCATGAGCCCGGCGAAGGCCCGACCTTCGAGCAGAATTTCGCCTTCACCCGCGACGTCGGCGAAGCATTCCTCGACATCTTCCCCAAGATCGTCCGAAAACGGATGGAGACGCCGTTCTCCCCCGAAGACATCGAGCGGCTGCTCGAGTTTCGCGGCCGCTATGTCGAGTTCAACCTCCTCTACGACCGCGGAACGCTGTTCGGTTTGAAAACGGGCGGCAACATCGACGCGATCCTGATGAGCCTGCCGCCGCTGGCGAAATGGAAGTGAGCTTCTCGGACCTGCCGGACGGCGAGCTCGCAGCCGTCGTGACCTTTCTCGAGATGCGCAAGCCGCCGCAACTGCAGGTACCGGCGTCGATGCTCTCGCTTCGCCGGATCGAGCGACCCGAAGTCGACGAATACCGCCAGCTTTTCCGCCGCATCGGCCGCCACTGGCTGTGGTTTTCGCGGCTCGTGGTGAGCGATGAGGAACTCGCCGCGATCGTTCAAGATTCCGCGGTCAACCTTTACGTTGTCGTCGACGAAATCGGCGCCGAAATCGGAATGCTCGAGCTCGACTTTCGCGAAGCGGGACAGTGCGAGCTCGCCTTCGTTGGCCTACTTCCGGAGCTTGCCGGCCGCGGCCACGGACGGTGGCTTCTCGCCGAGGCCCTAAGGCTCGCCTGGCGCGAGGGCGTGAAACGGGTGCACGTGCACACCTGCACTCTCGATCATCCGGCGGCGCTGCCGGCCTATCGAAGCGCCGGTTTCAGGGCGTTCAAGCGCGGCGTCGAGCGTTTCCGCGATCCCCGCCTGATCGGTGTGTTGCCGAAGGATGCGGCTCCTCAGGTCCCGCTAATCGGTACCGATGCCGCAGTCGCTTCGCCGCCGGCGAGCTGAACGTAAATCCGGGCCAGCATCACCGCGAGGATTACGGTCATTGCTCCGTTCACGACCGAGTTGAACAATCCGACCACAAGCGCCGTCACCGACAGCGGATCGAGCGGGCCGAGAAACGGAACTGCAAAGGCGATCACCGCCCAGTTGACCGCCAGGACCGCAACGAACGCGCCGACGGAGAAGGCTAGGATAAAGCCGAAGAGGCGCCACCAGTGCCCGCTGGTAAGGTCCCAGCTTCTGCGGAGGATCCGGACTGGGCCGGCCGCCTCTTCGCTGGCGACGGGCGACGACATCACCATCCGCACGCCCACGTAGATGATGAGTGCGAGAAACAGGACCGACAGGAGCAGCGCGACGGGCGACTTCACGAACGCCTGCTCATCGCCCGACCCAAGCGGCACTCCCGCGGCATAAAGGATCGCGCCGAACGGGATGAGTGCAATGATGATTGAAATCGAAAGCAGGATGGCCGCAGCCACATAAACCGGCATCCGCCTGGCGCCGTGACCGATCGCCTCGGCAACCGATACCGAGGGGGTCATTGCCAGCCGGATGATCGCAAGCTGCCCGACCAGCGCCAGAAGCGAGCTGATCAGCACGAGAACCGATCCCAGGAAATCGCTGCCCCGGCTGGTCCCCGGATCGACGACTTCGACGATCAGTCCCGGAAGGACGATCAGCGCCGCAGCGACGGTGGCCATTAGCCGTCCGTCGGCGGCGAATTGAGCCCTGCTTTCCTCCCACGCCCGCGAAATCGACAGTACCGCCATAAAGATCCCCTGTTTCGGCAAGCGTTATGCGGGGCCGGCGAGCCGGTTGCAACTTGCCGCGAAGGGCAGCGGGCGCCATCTGCGGGCCGTGGAAAAGATCGACGGCATCGAGTGGCGGATGAGCGATTCGCCCGTCGCCTACGACGAGGCGCTCGCTTTCATGGAACAGCGTGCCGCCGCGATTCGCGCCGGCGAGGAGGACGAATGCGTCTGGCTTCTCGAGCACCCGCCACTGTTCACCGCCGGGACCAGCGCCGATCCGGCCGAGCTGACGAACCCGCTCGGCTTTCCCGTCTACGAAGCGGGCCGCGGCGGCCGCTATACCTATCACGGGCCGGGGCAGCGGATCGGCTACGTCATGATCGATCTCGACAAGCGCGGCCGCGATGTGCGCAACCTCGTCCATTCGCTCGAAGGGTGGATCATTGCCGCTCTCGCCGACCTCGGTGTCGAAGCGCACCGGGCGCCGGGGCGAATTGGGATTTGGGTCGGGCAAGGCGCCGCCGAAGCCAAGATCGCCGCTCTCGGAATCCGCGTGAAACGGTGGGTCACGCTCCATGGTTTTTCGATCAACGTCGATCCCGATCTGGCACATTTCGGCGGTATCGTGCCGTGCGGAATCAGCGAATTCGGGGTCACCAGCCTTGCCGCGCAAGGGAAAGAAATGCCGATGTCACGCGTTGATGCGGCTCTGAAACGGTCGTTTCGTCATTTTCTCAATGACTTGGTGCGGAACCATCAAGTCTCTTGATGGTACTGAGCCGTTCAGACTATGCTGAGCGTGATTTGGGAGGCGGGCAACCGCTCCAGATCGGAATAAATAGGGAGTTTTGAATGCGTGCTCTGATCCTGGTCGCTGGTGCGGCCCTGGCGGTTGCGGCTTGCAGCAGCAACAACGCCGCTGACAACAACACGATGGCCGTCGAGAATCTCGAGGCGGGTAACCTCGTCGTCGAGAACGACATGAACGCCGTGGACATGAATGCCGTCGACATGAATGCGACGGACATGAACGCTACGACGGACATGAACGCGACGGATAACACCACGACGAACATGTAATCGGCGGCTCCCTTCGGGGGGCTGTTAGATACTTGAGGCTGCCGGGTTCGCCCGGCAGCCTCTTTTTTGACACGCCGTGCATTTGCTGGTGGAGTTGGAGCGATGCGAAAACTGATCCTCTTCGTGGGCCTCGCCCTCGCCTCGTGCGGCGGCAATCAGGCTGCAAACAAAGCCGCCGTTTCCGAAGACAGCAGCGCCGCCGACGTCAGCGCCGTCAGTGACACCACGGCAATCGACGCCGCCACGGGCGAAGCCGCCAACATGGCCGAGGACGTGAACTACTCGTTCAACGAGGAAGACCTGAACTCGAACGCCAACGAGGCCGCGAACAACAGCGCGGAGTAATCCGCTAAGCCAGGCCGATCACCTTGTGAGTCTGGAGGCTGAGCTTCCACTTCGGCCGCTCCATCGCCAGCCGAATCGCCGCCTGCAGGGCCGCTTCTGGGTCCGCGCAGTCCATCGGCTGCACGAGCAAGTGCTCGAAATCCCACTTTTCCAGCTCTTCGGGATCGATCCCTGCCTGCGGCCACACGAGCTTCAGTTCATTGCCGCTTCGCTGGACCACATCCGTTCCCGCCTTCGGGCTGACGCAAATCCAATCGACTGCCGGTTCTGCCGGCAGGGTGCCGTTGGTCTCGATTGCTACTCGAAACCCCCGCTCGTGGAGCGCATCGACAAGCGCCCGGTCAAGCTGGAGCATCGGCTCGCCGCCGGTGATCACGACCAGCCGGCTTTCTCTCCCCTTCCCCCAGCTGCTCTCGACAGCATCGGCAAGCGCGTCGGCCTCGGCGAACTTGCCGCCGCCCTCACCGTCGGTGCCGACGAAGTCGGTGTCGCAAAAGGTGCACTGGGCAATCGCCCGGTCCTGCTCACGGCCCGACCACAGGTTGCAACCGGCAAAGCGAAGGAACACGGCCCGGCTTCCCGACTGAACGCCCTCCCCTTGGAGCGTCAGGAACAGCTCCTTGACGGCGTACGTCATTGCGGCGGCCGCTGCGCATAGCGTGTCGGGTCGGGCAAGTCGGCCTCGGCGAAACCCTTGGCGCGAAGCCGGCACGCGTCGCACAGGCCGCATGCCGCTCCGTCAGGCGCCGGATCGTAGCAGCTGTGACTCATCGACGCGTCGAGCCCCAACCGCTGCGCCTCACGGGCGATATCGGACTTCGACATCGTTTGTAGCGGGGCGTGGACCGTGAAGCGGTCGCCCTCGATGCCCGCCTTGGTGGCGACATTGGCCAGCCGCTCGAACTCGGCCACGAACTCCGGGCGGCAGTCGGGATAGCCGGAATAGTCCAGCGCGTTGACTCCGATAAACAGATCCCGCGCGCCGACCGCCTCCGCCCAGGCGAGGGCAAGGCTGAGAAGCACGGTGTTGCGCGCCGGGACATAGGTGACCGGAACTTCGCTGCCGACGCCCGATTTCGGTACGGCGATATCCCCGGTCAGCGCAGATCCGCCGAAGCGGGTGAGGTCGATTTTCACAACGGCGTGATCGACGGCAAGATCGGCGGCGACCCGCTTTGCCGCGTCCAGCTCGACGGCGTGCCGCTGCCCGTAATCGACGGTGAGGGCGAGCACCGAAAAGCCCTGCTCGCGGGCAATTGCGGCGGTGACCATCGAATTGAGCCCGCCGGAAAGCAGGACGACTGCTTTTCGGGTCACATCCTGATCCCAAGCCGCGGCGCCGCCCAGAACGTCAGAGCGTAAAGCGACAGGGTCCCCGCGACCACTGCCGCGAGCGCCAGCCAGAAGCCCACTCCCGACCTTAGCAGAATCGGAAGAACGAAGAACATCGGCAGCGACGGAATGACGAACCAGAAAGCGCCGAGCGACAGTTCCGCGATTCGCTCAGGATCGCCGGTGTCGCGCCACAGCCACAGCATCGCCAGAAGCGACGTCAGCGGCAAGGACGCGACGAGGCCGCCCCAGCCAGGGTACCGCCGAGCGATCTCCGACACCGCCGCTACGATCATCCCGGAAATCGCCGCCTTGACGAAAAGGTAAAGCACGCGCGACCCTCTACTTCGATGAACTCGACAAAAGAAGGGCCGCCCGTCCGGAGAGGGGCGGCCCAGGTAATCGAGCGCTGGCTCGATTGGGAGGAAAGCGTGCCAAATCCGGCACAAAGTCCTTGTAGTCGAAGAAGGTTAAACGCCCGCTTAATGAACCGTCGGCGTCGTCATTGGGGGCAATCGCCGATTCTGTGCGCCTGAAGTGTATACCGGAACGGCGCCCCGCCCGAGATTCCCTGCGTGCTGATGCTGAGCGCCCGCGGAGTGATCAGAGTAACGTCGCTTCGGCCGAAATCGCCTCCAGGGCAGCTATACTGAACCGTCGCCTGCGAACCATCGTCGCGGATCACGGTCCGGCTGCACCGCGCGTTGCGGTCCTGGAACTGAGCGAGTTCGGGCGGGCTGGAAACGCACAGCCGGACAGCCTCAGAATCGGGCCGAGTGATCTCCCAAAGCCCGGGAGTGACGGTTGCGAACAGCGTCGGAGCGGCCGCCGCGACTAGCAAACCGGCAGGCACAATAGAAAACGCTTTTGCGAAGCTTTTCACGCGCTGCATTCTACCACAGCGATTGTTTCAGCAAAGTGAAACTCAGTTGACGTCCTCAACGGCGATCGGAAAGCTTTGCGAGCAGAATTCGCAATCGACGCGGATCATTCCGTCGGGGCCGGCCATCGCCTGACGTTCTTCGGGCGGGAACCGAGCGATGACCGATTGCACATAGTCGGCGTTGCACCGGCATCCCTTGCCGAGCGGCACCGGCTCCAGGACCCGGACCTCTTCTTCCTCGTGAAACAGGCGCCAGACGAGCTCGTCGAGCGGAAGCCCCGGCTCGATGAGTTCCTCCGGCTTCACCGAGCCGGCGAGGATGGCGACGTGGGGCCAGTCGGGGTCATCGAGACGCGTGTGCAGCCTGTCGCGACCTTCCTCTCCTTCGGGCAGGTGCTGGAACAGTAGCCCGCCCCCGCTCCAGCCGTCGGCGCTCTTTTGCGCCGCGAGCCGGACGATGCTCGGGATCTGCTCGGACTGGGCGAAGAAGCTTTCAGCCGCCCGCGCCAGGCTTTCGCCCTCCAGCGGGACAATCCCCTGATAGCGCTCATCCATTTTCGGATGGTCGAAAGTGATCGCCAGATACCCCTTGCCGAACAGCGAGAACAGCGACGGGTTGGGACCGGCGTCAGCGAGCCGCTCGGTATCGTGACGGACATAGCCGCGAAGCTCGCCGCCGATGTAATCGCAGACCAGCAGGTCGATCGCGCCGTTCTCGGTCTGCGCCTGCACAGTGATCTGCCCGCCGGGCTCCTTGAGCATCGCGCCGAGGAGCGCCGTCAGGACCAGCGCTTCTGCAAGCAGCTGCTCGATGACCGCCGGGTAATTGTGGCTGGCGAGTATGGAATTGAGCGCCGGGCCCATGCGCGCCAGCCGGCCGCGGGCGTTACGCGCCGGAATCGTGACGCCGAGTGCGACGTCGGTGCTCAGCTTATTGTCGGGCATTGCAGGAAGATAGGAACAGGCTTCGAGCCGCACAACCGATGCCTCGCCCGCTCAATGAGGACTGGTACAGTAACCGTGAGGTAGAGGTAAAACCCGTGGTGCCTCCGCGGAAAGCTAGGGTCCGCTTTGGGGTCGAAGAGGGACACTGGCCTGCGAGCATCCGGACATAACTTCGAATATCAGGCCGCTTCGGCCGGCACCTCGTAATCGCCAGCTGCCGCCGACAGTTTGTCAACGAACTCGCGAATGTGTTCTTCCTCGATGATCAGCGGCGGGAGAAGACGCATGACGTTGTCGCCGGCCGCCACCGTCAGAAGTCCGCGCCCGCGAAGCCAGTTCACGAACGCCCTGCTGTCGGTCTTCATTTTGATTCCGAGCATCAGGCCAGTGCCGCGAACGCTGTCGAACAAATCGTCGTGGTTGGGGATCATCTGCTCGAGCGCGGAGCGAAGCCGCTCGCCCATCTGGCGGACATGGGCGAGAAATTCGTCGTTCGCGACGACGTCGAACACCGCCTGTCCTGCCGCCATGGCCAGCGGGTTTCCGCCAAAGGTCGATCCGTGAGTGCCGATCACCATGCCGCTCGCCGCCTTTTCGGTTGCCAGGCACGCGCCCATCGGAAAGCCGCCGCCGATGCCCTTGGCGCTGGCCATGATGTCGGGTTTGATGTCGTACTGCTCGTACGCGTAAAGCGTGCCCGTGCGCGCGACACCCGACTGCACTTCGTCGAGCACCAGCATCAGGTCGTTGGCGTCGGCGAACTCGCGGAGGCCCTGCACGAACTCCTTGCTCGCGGGGCGGATTCCGCCCTCCCCCTGAATCGGCTCCAGGAGAAAGCCGGCCGTGTTCTCGTCGACCGCGTTGAGCGCCATCTCGAGATTGTCGAACTCGACGACCTTGAAGCCCTCCAGAAGCGGAGCGAAGCCGTCGCGGAGCTTCTCCTGGTTAGTGGCGCTGATCGTCGCCATCGTCCGCCCGTGAAAGGCGTTGGAAAAGGTGATGAGGTCGTGCTTGTGGGCGTTGCCCTTCGCGTGGTGATAGCGCCGCGCGGTCTTGATCGCGCATTCGACCGCCTCGGCGCCCGAATTGGTGAAGAAGACGGTATCGGCAAAGGTCAGGTCGGTCAGCCGCTTGGCGAACGCTTCCCCCTGCGGCGAGCCGTAGAGGTTGGACACGTGCATCAGCGTTCCGGCCTGCTTGCACACCGCGTCCACCAGGTGCGGGTTGCTGTGGCCGAGCAGGTTGACCGCGATTCCGGCCGCGAAATCGAGGTATTTCTCGCCATTCTCCCCGTAGAGATAGACCCCCTCGCCCCGCACCGGCCGTACTTCGCAACGCGTGTAAACGGGCATGAGCGGCGTGATGGCCATAAGCTTCAATCTCCTGTGGGTTTCGGGTTTTCGGCGTCGGCCGCCGCTATAGCGATTGCCCGGCGCAAAAGAAAAGGCGCGGAAGTTTCCCTCCGCGCCTTCTCTTGGAGCATTTCAGCTCAGTAGCGGCGATAACGACCGTAACGGCCGTTCCAGTCGCGGGCTTCACGCTGGACTCGCCATTCGAGCTTGCGAATCCGGTTTTCGATTCCGCGAGCTTCGGCCGGGCGGATTCCGCCGCGCGGTGCGCGATAGATCCGCCGCTGGATGGCATTGGCTTCACGGTCGAGCTTTCGCGCCTCGCGATAGGACAGCATCCGCCGGACCTGCATGTTGCGGATGTCGGAGCGGACTCGCTGCACGCGTGCCTGCATCTGCCGCACGAAGCCGTAGCCGTTGTAGCCGTGGCCGTAATTGTACGGCGAATAATTGTAGACCGGGTTGTACGGCCTCATGTTGCCATATGCCTGGGCGGAAGCCGGCGCTGCGACGGCGAAGGTCGCTGCTGCAGCGGCGAGGGAAATCAGCACTTTACGCATCGTTGCTCTCCTTTCGAGCGGTTGATGCGTCAGTGATCGCACAATGTGATTGTTCCGGTGCTGAACGCCGCCGACAGCAGCCGTTCAAGCTTCGTTTCGCTGCCGTTCACGTGGCCCGCAAAAAAGGCGCACCGAGCTTCTCGGAGCGCCTCGTTCGGATCAACCGCGCGGTCTGTGGCTTGAACGCTGCTCGGAGCCACCGTTCAACCTATCTGTTGCCATTAGCAAGCGTTCACATAGGGCAACGTTTGCCCTGACGGATTGCGCCCCTCGCCTGCATCTTGAAAAACGGCGAATCCTCCCTATCTTCTTGATATGCTTAAACAAATAGGGGGCGCCGCGCTTGCGGCAGTGCTGGCATTTGCGCCGGCGAGCAACACCATCTCCAGCGAAAAACAGGCCCAAGCCCATTCGGCGATAGTCGCGGTGGCGGCTGCCACGGCACCTGTCCAAAAGGCCGCGTTTGGGCTCGACAGCCCCGCCGGTTCCGGGCTTGCTCCAGGCCAGGACGCGCAGGATTTTCGCGCCTGGCTTTCAGCTGCGCCGGAGAACATCTCCAGGCTCACCGCTTTCCAGAATTATCTTGCCAGCCAAGGGGTCGGCTCGGTGGTCCCGCTTTGGGAGCTCACTCGAACCTCGTCCTCCTGGCGCGAATGCGGCGCTCAGCCGTTCGAGGCGCCGCCGCAGGACAAGTGGAAGCACATCATCAGGACGCTTCAGTTCGTTCGCGACAAGGTCGTTCCCGCCGTCGGCAAGGTCGAGGTCCTTTCCGGGTATCGCGATGCGAAGCTGAACCGGTGCTCCGACGGGGCGCCGCACAGCGCGCACCGCGAGTATTATGCGCTCGACATGACTCCGGTGACCGCCACGGTCACGCGCTCGCAGCTGATCGATTCGATCTGCCCCGTCCACGCCCGCGACGGCCGCGAATACAATGCCGGGCTCGGCTTCTACAGCGGTCGCCGCTTCCATGTAGACTCGTCAAGCTTCCGCAAATGGGGCTCGAACGGCAAAGGCGCCACCAGCCCGTGCACAAGCGAGGCCTGATCGGCTGGCGTCCCTAGGCCTTGATCTTCCACCCGCTTTTCAGGAGCGAATAGCACACGCCCCAAAGCACCAGGTTGAGCACGAGCAGCCCGACAGCGCCGATCATCACCGGTGAATCGGTGACTCCCAGGAACCCGTAGCGGAACCCGGAAATCGCGTAGAAGAAGGGGTTGGCGTGGCTGATCGCCTGGAAGGTCGGCGCCAGCTGCTTGACCGAATAGAAGGTTCCGGAAAGCAGCGACAGCGGCGCCACGACGAAATTGGTAACCGCCGCGGCATGGTCGAACTTGTCGGCCCAAAGCGAGGTCATGAGGCCGAGGAACGACAGCATCAGCGCCCCCATCAGCCCGAACCACAAGACGATGAGCGGATGCGCGATCGCAACCGAAACACCGGGCCAAAGGAACACCGCCAGCCACACTGCACCGCCGACGCAAAACGCCCTCGTAACGGCCGCCCCGACCAACCCCGCCATCAGCTCACCGGTCGACAGTGGCGGCATCAGGTAATCGACGATGTTGCCCTGGATCTTGCCGACCAGCAGCGAAAAACTGGCGTTTGCGAAGCTGTTCTGAAGCATCGCCATCATGATCAGCCCGGGGGCGATGAAATTGGCGAAGGGAATACCTTCGACGGTTCGTCCGCTTCGCCCCATCGCAACGGTGAAAATGGCGAGGTAAAGCAGCGTCGTCAGCGCCGGCCCCCAAACAGTCTGCAGCTGCACCTTGAAGAACCGCCGCACCTCCTTGATATAGAGGGTCTTGAGCCCTCCCCAGTTGATGCCGCTCAGCACCGGGTCGCCCGGTTGCCTGACGAGCCATGGCGAAGATTGGGAAGTGGCCGGCCGATCGTTCACGGCTCGTCGCCTATCGGCTGCGTGCCCGCCCGGCAAGGCCGGCGAGCGGCAGAGAAGAAATTCGGAGTGTTTGAATGGCCTGGACTGAAGAGCGGATCGAGCGTCTCAAGACGATGTGGCACAACGGCGCGACCGCCAGCGAAATCGCCGACAAGCTCGGCGGAGTGAGCCGCAACGCGGTCATCGGCAAGGCACACCGCCTCGGCCTCGAAGCGCGCCCGTCGCCGGTCAAGCCGGGCGAGGAGCATTCGGCCGCCGACGCGCCAGCGAAACCCGCCAAGAAGGCCGCTCCGGCACCGAAGGCCGCCGCTGAAAAGGGTCAGCCGCAGGCTACCGCCCGTCCCGCAGCTGCCGCGCCGCCGCAGCAGCAGCAACAGCAGCAGCAGCAGGCGGGTCAAAAGTCCAAGCAGTCCGGGGAGATGCAGTATCGCTCTATCGGTCCGGGCGGCTTCATTCGCCAAGGCCCCGGCGACCAGCAGGCCCCGATCCCGCCCGCTCCGCCGCGCCGCCTGGTGCCCGCCAAGCCGAGCCCCGAGGTCGCCGACAAAACGAGCCTTCTCGAATTGAACGAGCGCATCTGCAAATGGCCGATGGGCCATCCGGGCGAGCCCGATTTCCACTTCTGCGGAGCGCCGGCGAACCCGGGCTATCCCTATTGCGTGGAGCATTGCGGAGTGGCGTACCAGGCGCAGCTGCCTCGCCGCGACCGCCGTCCACCCCCGCCGCTTCCGTTCGGTGGGCCAAGGGTGCGCTGACCCAAGCGTGGCGGCGCCGGCGAGCTCGTGCCGGTCGACGTCACGGGCGTAAGCGTCAGCATTGCGAGAGCGAATTGCCCGGTGACCGCTACGGCCTCGCCGGAAATCTCCTCACCTACTCGCGCGGGTAAATCCGAACGCTGCTGGCGACGGAATCGGCGATATGTTCCTTCGTGATCACGCCAATCACGTCCCTGGCCCGCGGGACGCCGCGGCCGGCGACGACCACCGCCATCGTAGCCTTTTTCCGCCACATCCGGTCGATGACGTCGAAGACGATCCAGTTCTCGCCGACGAGGATGAAGCGCCGGCTCGCCACCTCGCCTAGAGTGACGGCCGTGTGCGCGGCCTCGAGCCCGCGGCGGAGCCCGGTGTTGATCCGAAGCACTCCGAACACCCTGTCGTTCTTCGTCAGCACCACGTGCCGAAGCCTTCCGGCGTGGCCGGGATGGCGGAAGAATTCGTCGAGCGTCGTCGATTCCGGCATCACCAGCACGTCCTTGTCCAGCACTTCTTTGGCACGGCGAACCAGGAACATGTTGGCGTGGAGCGCCTTCGGAAGAACCCTTCCGCGGCGGGTCAGCTTCAACGTGTAGATATTCTCCGGCGAGAGAACGCGACGGACTCCGACGCTCATCGCCACCGCCACAATCATCGGCATGATGATGTCGTAGCTTCGGGTCATTTCGAAGATCATCACCACGGCCGTCATCACCGCGCCGGTGCCGCCCCCGACCATCGCCCCCATTCCGACCATCGCGAAGGCAGGAACGCTGAGCACCAGCGGAACGCCCGCGAGCGACAGCAGCAGGGCAAAGCTTCCGCCAAGGGTAGCGCCCATGAACAGGCACGGCGAAAAGATGCCGCCCGACGAGCCCGACCCGAGGCTCACCGACGTAGCGACCATTTTGCACACGAACAGGATGGCGAGCAGCCAGAAGGTCGCCCGGCCGCCGACCAGGATCGCCTCGATAGTCGCATAGCCGACGCCCTCGACATAATAATGGCCGAAGGCGATTAGCAGCACGTAAATCATGATGCCCACCGCCAGCATTCCGAGCGTGTGGCGGAGATAGGGATTGGCGATTTCTTCGAACTTGTCCTCGGCAAGCTCGAGGACCTTGACGAAGGCCGCTGCGGCGACCCCGGTCAGCGCACCCAGCGTTGCGAACAGCAGCAGGATGGCAAGGCCGCTTCCCGCATTTGGAATGGTGGCGATCGGAGGCACCTGGAATGCCGGCGCGTCGCCCAGCGACCAGCGGCTGATGAACGTCGCTGCGCCCGTCGCGAGCGCAACCGGAAGGAAGGTCCTGGCGCTCACTTCGGGCATCATCAGCTCGATCGCGAACATCACCCCGCCGATCGGAGTGTTGAAGGTCGCGGCGATTCCGGCCCCCGCGCCCGCTGCCACAAGCGTAATTCGCTGGCCCGCCGGCATGGTGACGATCTTGCCCAGAGTGGAGCCCATTGCCGAGCCGATCTGGATGATCGGGCCCTCGCGTCCGACGGAAGCTCCAGTGCCGATCGCAATTGCCGAGGCAAGCGACTTCACGACGACGACCGCCGCCCGGATCTTGCCCTCCTTGTAGTAGATTGCGTCGAGGACTTCGGGCACTCCGTGGCCTCTCGCCTCCGGAGCGAACTTGGTGACCAGGAACGTCACCAGGACGGCGCCGATGACCGGCACCAGGATGATTCCGGCGCCCCACGGCGACGGCAGAGTGAAAACGTTGGCGTCGTAACTGGTGCCGAGGTGCCCGAGAAAGGCGAGGTTATGGACGAAGCCGATCAGCCGGCGGAAGACCAGCGCACCGAACCCGGCCACGATCCCCACGACGACTGCGAGTATCGACAGCAGCACCAGCCCGATCCGGTACTGCTCCTCCTCCTCGACCGGCCGCATCGGGACCATTCCCCGGCCCCAGCGGAGGAAGCTGTCCCAGTTGCTGAGCCTGTCGATCATGGGCGAACGGCCGCCGGCCGGTCCGGAAAGAGAATCATGTCTGAGCCTTTAGCGCCACGATGCGCCGAAAGTGAAACGCCGACCGAGTAAGTTCGTCAAAGACCCCGGAGCGGAGTTGCGCAAGCCGGCGGAGCTAATGCCCGTTTTGGGTGGAAAGCCGTCATCGGAGTCCCTCGCTCCATTCGCCGCTCAGTTTTACCTTTCGGTAACCACGTTCCCAGTAGCCTCCGCACCGGATGCATCTTCATCCGAACTGGCGGGGCAAGCCATGAAGCGCGAAACGACCAACGCAATCCGAACCGTTCTCGAAGATTGGCTTCCGCCGGTCGTCAGGGATTCGGGGGCGATGCGATGGCTGTTCCGCCGGCATTGGGGCCGGCTAATCGACGACCTCGAAAGCTTCCGAAGCCGCATCGCCTTCGTCACCGACGAGGAATATCATTCCGTTTACGAGCGAATGCCGCGGGTCCAGGACGAGACCGACAATAGCGCCGCCTGCATTGCCGAAATCAGCAAGTCCATCGTCGGCGGGACCGTCCTCGACGTCGGCTGCGGCACCGGCTATCTCGTCGACCATCTCGCCCGCAGTCATCCGAAAAAGCGTTTCACCGGCCTCGACTTCATCATCGAAGACGGCACTCGAAGCCGCCTCCCCTCGATCGACTTCGTCGAAGGAAAGACCGAAGCCCTGCCCTTTGCCGACAACAGCTTCGAGACCGTCATCTGCACGCATGTGCTCGAGCATGTGCTCGACTTCGCCGGAGCGGTTCGCGAACTTCGCCGGGTGGCCCGCCGCCGCCTGATCATCGTCGTCCCGCAGGAGCGCGAGTACCGCTTCACGTTCAACCCGCACGTGCATTTCTTCCCGTACCCGCACAGCTTCCTTCGCTACATGACCCCGGTTCCGAGCAACTATCGCTGCGAGTCCGTCGGCCGCGACATCTATTATGTCGAAGTCCCGCCGAAGCCGGTCGAAGTCGCCAAACCGCTCCCCGCAAAGAAGCGTGCCGCCTGACGCCGCCGCCGTCGCGGCGCAGCTTCCGAAGACCCGACTCAGGCCGCCCTGGCCGGAGCTGATCGTCGCGACGCTGTTGTTGATCGCGTCGGCGGGTCCGCTCGCCTACGACCTCTACAAGGCGCACGGGCTGCTTGCCCCCGGCGGCGCGATGATCGGCCGCGATTTCGTCAATTGCTGGGCGGGGGCGAAGCTGACGCTGCTCGGCGAAGCCGGCCACATCTGGGCGCCCGATTACATTCGCTGGGTCCGCGGCCTCACCGGGCTTCCGCTCGGAACACACAATTTCTCTTATCCGCCGCCGCTTCTCCTGTTCATCTGGCCCCTGGCGTTTCTGCCCTATATGCCTGCGTTGCTCGTCTGGCTCGCAGCCACCGGCGCCGCCTACCTCGTCGCGGCGCGCCGCTATCTCGACCGGGCAAGCCTCCCGTGGTGGGCAGCGGCGCTGACTCCGGCCGTTCTCATCAACATCTGGGCCGGCCACCACGGGTTCGTCCTCGCCGCCCTGTGGCTGGGCGCCTTCGCCTCGATCGAGGAGCGCCCGGCGCTCGCCGGCATCCTCATTGGACTGCTTACGCTGAAACCGCATATGGGCGTCCTCATCCCGCTAGTCCTCCTGATCCGGCGACAGTGGGCCGTCATTGCCGTCGCAGCCGGGGCGACGCTCGCCCTTATCCTGGCCAGCGCCGCGGTTTTCGGATGGCAGCCATGGGTCGATTACTGGACCTGGACCGTGCGTTTGCAGGCCAGCATGCTAGTTGCCCCAAATCCGCTGTTTTTCGACCTGATGCCGACCGGCTACGTCAGCATGTGGGTTGCATCGAAAATGTTCGCCGCCGCGGTCGCAACGCAGCTGATCGTTGGAGCGGCTGCAGTCGCAATCACCGTTCGCTCAGCACTCAGCCGGATGAACTGGCGCGATCTCGGCCTGGTCACCGCGACCGCGACGTTCCTCGTCCTCCCCTATGCCTTCAATTACGACATGACGGTGGTGGGCGTCGCCGCCGCGATCCTGCTGTTCGGAAATCGCAAGCGGCTTCACTGGGCCGGGCGCATCCTGGCGCTGGTCGCATTCGGCGCGCCGATTTTAGTCGCCGGCGCCAATTACGAGCGTATCCCGGTGCTTCCGTTTCTCCTCCTCGCGTTTCTCTGGGTGCAGGCCCGAGCCTACGCGCCTCCGCAAGAGCGACCTCGCTCCGCCCCCGCCTTTGCATAGAAAAAGCCCCGGAGCGGCGAGGCCCCGGGGCTCTTTTCGTCAACGCTCAACCTGTTACGCGTCTTCGCGTTCGGCGTTGGCGTCGACGGTTTGCTTGGACGCCGGCTGGTCTTTCGATCCGATCGCCGACTGGTCCTTCTTCTCGGAGCCGCCGATGTCGATCTTCCGCGGCTTCATTGCTTCGGGGATTTCGCGCTTAAGCTCGATCGACAGCAGCCCGTCCTTCAGGTCAGCGCCCTGCACCTGGATGTGGTCGGCGAGCGCGAAGCGCCGCTCGAACGAGCGGGTGGCGATCCCGCGGTAGATGAAGTCGGAACCTTCCTTTTCGGACTCCTCCGACTTGCGCCCGCTGACGATCAGCACGTTCTGCTGGGCGGTAATGTCGATTTCGTCGCGCTTGAACCCGGCGACGGCCAAATCGATTCGATAGTCGTTATCGCCGGTCTTTATCAGGTCGAACGGCGGATAATTCTCGCCGCCGCTGCCGCCGTTGTTCTCGAGCATGTCGAACAGCCGGTCGAAGCCGACGGTCGAGCGGCGGAATGGTGAAAAGTCGAATGCACTGCGCATGTTTCGTTCTCCTATGTCCTCGATTGAGCGACTGGCGGAGCAATGTCCCACGCGGGACCGACTGCCCCGTCACCGGGCCCATCAGGCGCCCGGCGCAGCAAATTTTGGAATTGTCCGGGGCGATTTCAAGGCTGTGGAAAACGCCTCGCCGCTCCCTTGGCACGGCTTGAATCCGCGCCGTATAGCAAGCGCACATGTCCGACCTTTTCTCCTCCTCTTCCGAAGCCCAGCAGTCCGACAGCTACGACGCCTCCTCGATCGAGGTTCTCGAGGGGCTGGAGCCCGTCCGCCGCCGCCCCGGAATGTACATCGGGGGCACCGACGCGCGCGCCCTTCACCACCTCGCCGCCGAGGTCATCGACAATGCGATGGACGAGGCCGTCGCCGGTCACGCGTCGCGAATCGAAGTGACGCTGGAGGCGGGAAACCGCCTCACCGTCTTCGACAATGGCCGGGGTATCCCGGTCGACCCGCATCCCCGCTTCCCCGGAAAGAGCGCGCTCGAAGTCATCATGACGACGCTCCACTCGGGCGGGAAGTTCGAGGGCAAGGCATATTCCACCTCCGGCGGGCTGCACGGAGTCGGCGTAAGCGTCGTCAACGCGCTCAGCACCGAAACCACGGTCGAGGTCGCCCGCGACAAGACCCTCTACCGCCAGACGTTTTCCAAGGGCCACGCCACTTCGAAGGTTGAGAAGATCGGCTCCACCTCCAACAAGCGCGGCACCACCGTCAGCTTCACGCCCGACCCGGAAATCTTCGGCGCGGACGCGAAGTTCTCGCCCGAGCGTCTCTACAAGCTAGCGCGGTCGAAGGCCTATCTGTTCGCGGGGGTCGAGATCCGCTGGCGCTGCGACCCGTCGCTCGCTTCCGAGAAGGTCCCCGAAAGCGCCACCTTCCAGTTCGCCAACGGCCTCGCCGACCATTTGAAGGAGCAGCTCGGGGACCGCCCCTGCGTCACCGCCGAGCCATTCACCGGCCGCCAGGGCTTCCCCGACAGCCAGGGCAGCGCCGAATGGGCGGTCGCCTGGCCTCTCTATTCCGACGGCGCGCAAAGCTATTACTGCAACACCATCCCGACGCCCGACGGCGGCACCCACGAAGCCGGGCTGCGTGCCGCGCTCAGCAAGGGCATCCGCGCCTTCGGCGAGCTAATCGGCGAGAAAAAAGCCAAGAACATCACGCCCGACGACGTCTTCAACGGTATCGAGCTGATGCTCAGCGTGTTCATCAAGAACCCGCATTTCCAGAGCCAGACCAAGGACCGCCTGACCAGCCTCGAGGCGGCGCGATTCGTCGAGGCCGCGGTGCGCGACCATTTCGACCACTTCCTCGCCGACAATATGGACCGCGGGCGGGCCCTTCTCGGCGCAATCCTCGAGCGCGCAGACGAGCGGCTCAAGCGCCGCGCCGAGCGCGAGGTGAAGCGAAAGACCGCTACTTCCGCCCGCAAGCTCCGCCTGCCCGGCAAGCTCACCGACTGCGCGAATGACGACGCGGAGGGCACCGAGCTGTTCATCGTCGAGGGCGACAGCGCCGGCGGCTCCGCCAAACAGGCGCGCGACCGCAAGACCCAGGCGATCCTCCCCATTCGGGGCAAGATCCTCAACGTCGCCTCGGCTACGCAGGACAAGATCCGCTCCAACAGCGAGATCGCCGACCTGACGTTGGCGCTCGGTTGCGGCACTCGCGACAGGTTCGACGAGGACTCACTCCGCTACGAAAAGATCATCATCATGACCGACGCCGATGTCGACGGCGCCCATATCGCGACCTTGCTGATGACCTTCTTCTTCCAGGAAATGCCCGAGCTGGTGCAGCGCGGCCACCTGTTCCTCGCCCAACCGCCGCTCTACCGCCTCTCCTCAGGCGCCAAGACCCTCTACGCCCGCGACGACGCCCACCGCGCCGAGCTCGAAGCCACCGAGTTCAAAAGCAAGAAGGTCGAGGTGTCGCGGTTCAAAGGCCTGGGCGAGATGAACCCGTCGCAGCTCAAGCAAACCACCATGGACCCGGCCACCCGGTCGCTGATCGAGATCACGCTTCCCGCCCAGTACGAAGACCAGCAACCCGCCCGCGACATCGTCGAGCGGCTAATGGGCAAGGACCCGGCGAAGCGGTTTGAGTTCATTCAGAACAGCGCCGCCGCAGTCGACGAAGACGCGATCGACGCCTGAGGCCTTATTTCGTAGCAGTCGGTAGCCCCGCCTGGATGTAGGCGATTACCGCCCAGATCTGCTGCTTCGACAGGTTTTGCTTGAACGCTGGCATCGCCGTCCCGAACGGCTGTCCGCCCTCGGCAATGGTCCAGTAGAGATAGCCGTCGGAGCGGCTCATCGGCATCCGCGCGGTCAGGCGCAGGTTGACCGGCGGTGGATTGAGGCCCTGCGCGGCAGGGCCGTCGCCGGCACCGCTTTCGCCGTGGCAAATCGCGCAATTCTGCGCGTACACCTGCCTCCCGCTCGCGAGCGTCGCGGCGTTCGCGGGCAGCGGGTTGCGAAGCGATGCGTAGGCCGCGGGAATCCCGTTCATCATCACCTGGCGGTGGCGACCACTTCCCATCATCTGGCCGCCCATCATCCCCGGGGCCGACTGGCCAGCCATCATCTGCGCCGAGGCGGAATTGCCGGACCCGCCGCATCCAGCAAGTGCCAGCAGCGCGGCCGAAACCAGCGGGGCTTTGCGAGGAATATTGGTCATTGCGACCTCCTTCACTGCCGAGGCGCGCCGACCCCATACACCCGCGGACGGGGCGAAGTTAGGGCGAGCGGCCGATCGCGATGCTCGCGGAGGTCCACGCTCCCTTCACTTCGGCTTGCCTCCGCCCTTGCGCCCCCACTCTTCCTTGGTCTTCTCGGCCGCGACCGCCTCGCCTTCCCCGCCGATCACCAGCTGCTCGCGATGGCCGAGTCCCTGCGCATAATCGAGCAGTGAGACGTAGTGACACCGCGCCCGCATGAACACGGCTTCGGACGCATCGGGCATCTTGAACCCGGCCAAGTTCGAGTGCCGCTCCATCAGCCGCTTCCACGCTTCCGCCCGCTGCTTGTCATCGGTGATTTCCTCGGCACGGGCGCCGGCATAGACCGCCTGGAGCTCCTCCATCTCCGCCGGTTCGGAAGCCACCGCGACCGAGATTCGCGGGTCCTTTTGGATATTGGCGTATTTCTGGCTGGAGCGGAAAATCAGGAAATAGAGGTCGAACCCGCGGTTGACGTAGCCGACGATCGTAGTCTGCGGCCATCCGTCCGGTCGAACGGTCGAAATGGCCATGATCCGATGGCGATTGAGGATCTTGACGGCGTCATGTTCCACTCGCTTCTCCACGGCTTGGCGGCGCTGGAATCAGGCTACAGCGCCTCGCGAGGCGCCGACATAGGTATCATTCCGAAGCCAGAACGCGCCACCCCAAGCTCACGCGGCGCAAAGAGAACCACTCCCTCGACGGCGTGCGCCCGCCGGTTGAGCTTGCTCGCCTCCAGCGGTCTTCAGGCTGTCGTGATCCTAAAGTCGCTGCTCGAACGGGAAGGCCTGGCGCGCTCGATTCCTCAAGGCTGCTCTGCCGGCTGCGGCTCGCTCGCCGCCTCCGCTTTCGCCTCCGGCCGGAGAAGGTCGATTCCGAGCGCCTCGAACACCATTCGTTCGTAGCGCGGAGTGGCGATGCCCTTGCGCACCTTGCGGAGGAAATACTTCTCAAAGGCCTTCTTGGCCAGGTGCACCCAATGGCCCTGCGAGGACCAGTTGACGTTTCGCGGCGGGATCTGCGGCTGAGCGACGAAGGCCACTCCGTCGTCGCCGAAATCGGCAAAGCAGATCGCGTTCCATGTCGGCTCGGCCGTGGGCGCCCCGCCCTCCAGGATCGAGCGCAGGTTGCGGGCGATCGCCATCGCCATCGTCTCGATCATGAAGCCGGTCTTCGGAACGCCGACTGGCACCGGACTGGAACCGACCGGGGGGATCGCGATGCACACGCCGAGCGCGAAAACGTTGGGGTATTTCGGGTTGCGCTGGTGCTTGTCGACGAGGACGAACCCCTTTGGGTTCACAAGTCCCTCGACGTCGTTCAACGCGGCGATTCCGCGAAACGCCGGGAGGATCATCGAAAAGTCGAAGTGGAGCTCGTGGGTTTTCGCGACACTGCCGTCGTCGGCGATCTCCTCGACCTGCATCTTGCCGGCTTCGACTGCGGTGATCTTCGCATTCGTGATCCACTTGATGTGGCGGCCGCGGAACTCGGTCTCCAGCATCGACCGCGTGTCGCCGACCCCGTCGAGACCCAGATGCCCGACATAGGGCTCGGGAGTGACGAAGGTCATCGGCACCTTGTCGCGGATCTTCCGCCGCCTGAGCTCGGTGTCGAGGATCATCGCGAACTCATAGGCCGGCCCGAAGCAGGACGCGCCGGGGGCGGCGCCGACAACGATCGGGCCGGGCGCCTCGCAAAGCGCCTCGAATGCCTCCGCCGCCTTTGTTGCGTGACGGGTGGTGCAGATCGACTGCGTGAAACCGCCGATCGGCCCAAGGCCCGGCACCTGGTCGAACGCGAGATCCGGCCCTGTAGCAATGACGAGATAGTCGTAGTCGACGTGGGTTCCGTTTGCGAGTTGGATCCGGTTCTCCGACGGCTTCACCTTCGCCGCAGCAGCAGCCGTGAACCCGATGCCGAGGCGCTTGAGTACGGGCTCGAGATCGACCTCAATCGCCTCTGCCTTGCGCCAGTTCACCGCCACCCAGGGATTCGACGGGACAAACGAGAATTTCGGCGAGTCCGAGACAATGTGGAGGCTTGCGCGCCGGCCCACTTCGTCGCGGATTGCATAGGCTGCGGCGATTCCGCCTAGCCCGCCGCCGAGAACCACGATTTTTGGGAGATGGGGATCGTTCCTGCTCATGACATCCTCCGGTTTCGTTTGCACAAATGGGGGGAAATTCTAGCGTCGGCGATACGCAGAATCCCCGAGGCGGCTTGAAAGTAAATTAGATTCCACTAAATTAGCATTCGTGAATATTGTAACTCTCGACCTTGCGGCCAAGGCGGCCGACGCCGCGGCGCTCCTGCGCTCGCTCGGCAACGAGCAGCGGCTGCTGATCCTCTGCCACCTCGTCTCCGAAGGCGAGCTGTCGGTCGGAGCGCTTCAGAGCCGGCTCGAGCTCAGCCAGTCGGCGCTGTCCCAGCATCTGGCCAAGCTTCGCAAGCAGCGGCTGGTGACGTTCCGGCGGGAGGCGCAGACACTCTACTACCGCCTGCTCGACCCCAGGGCGGAAATGCTGGTCGAAGTGCTTCACGACCTCTTCTGTCCGGGGCTGCAGCCGCAGGCTAAGGAGTGATACGGATGCAAGTCGGAGGCGAATACGGGCAAGCGGGCGACCAACGGGAGGACACAATGACGGACGGCAATCTCGAAATCGCTGCCGAGCAGGTCCGGCGCGCGGCTTTCGGCGAAGCTCCGAAGCCCGAAGTTACGACCTTCTTCGACGAGGCGACCTTCACCGCAAGCCACGTCGTCGTCGACCCGGACACGAAGCGCTCGGCGATCGTCGACAGCGTCCTCGACTTTGACGAGAAGTCGGGCCGGACCTCGACCGCTTCCGCCGACGCGATCGTCGCGTTCGTCCGCGATAATGGCCTGACGGTCGATTGGCTTCTCGAAACCCATGCCCACGCCGACCACCTCTCCGCCGCCCCTTATCTGCAGGAAAAGCTCGGCGGGAAGCTCGGCATCGGCCGCCACATCACCACAGTCCAGGAGGTGTTCGGCAAAGTCTTCAACGAAGGCAGCGAGTTCCGGCGCGACGGCTCCCAATTCGACCGCCTGTTCGACGACGGCGACAGCTTCTCGATCGGCAACATCCCGGCAATCGCACTTCACGTCCCCGGCCACACGCCGGCCGACATGGCCTATGTCATCGGCGATTCCGCGTTTGTCGGCGACACCATGTTCATGCCCGACTACGGCACCGCCCGAGCCGATTTCCCCGGCGGCGACGCTCACCAGCTCTACCGGTCGATTCGGCGGCTGATGAAGCTTCCAGACGAAACCCGAGTGTTTCTCTGCCACGATTACATGGCGCTCCCCAACCGCACCGAATTCGCGTGGGAGACGACGATCGGCGCCGAGCGGACCGGCAATGTCCACGTCCATGACGGAGTTACGGAAGACCAGTTCGTTGCCATGCGCACCGCCCGCGACGCGACGCTGGACATGCCCAACCTGATCCTTCCCTCGGTGCAGGTGAACATGCGCGCCGGACATCTTCCCGAGCCGGAAGAGAATGGCACGCGTTACCTCAAGCTTCCGCTGAACGCGCTGTGATGCTGGAACCCATTTCACCCCTCTACGCCCTCGCCGGCGGACTGCTGATCGGCACCGCCGCGGCCCTGCTGCTGCTCCTCTCTGGCCGGATCGCCGGGGTCAGCGGCCTCGCCGCAGCGGCGACCGGGATTGCCGACAAGGGGCCGCCGTGGCTGCAGGCGGCGAGCTTCGTGATCGCGCTTCCAATCGGCGCGCTGCTGGTCTCGTCAACACTTCGCTCGCCGCACATCCAGATCACCGGCTCGGTTTCGCTATTGATTGCCGCGGGGCTTCTGGTCGGGTTCGGAACGCGGCTGGGCAACGGCTGCACCAGCGGTCACGGAGTCTGCGGAATGGCGCGGCTGTCGCGGCGCTCGATCGCCGCCACGCTGACCTTCATGGCGCTCGGCTTCGCGACCGTTTTCCTTGTCCGCCACGTCTTCGGAGCGATCGCATGAGCAAGCTTCTTCCCGGGCTGCTCGTCGGTCTGCTGTTCGGCGCCGGTCTCGCCCTGTCCGACATGGTCAACCCGGCGCGGGTCCTCGCCTTCCTCGACATCGCCGGCCATTGGGACCCCACGCTCGCCTATGTCATGGGCGGCGCTCTGGTGCCATCGGCGGCGGGATATTGGCTTTCGCGGCGAATGCGGCGGCCGCTGTTCGACCGCGAGTTCCGGATCCCGCAGAACCGCGTGATCGAACCGCAGCTTCTTGCCGGAGCGGCGATATTCGGAATCGGCTGGGGACTGGTGGGCTTTTGCCCCGGCCCGGCAATCGCTGCACTCGGCTTCGGCCTGTGGCAGCCGTGGCTGTTCGTGTTGGCGATGCTCGGCGGGATGCTTGTCCACCGACTGTATGAAGACGCTCGCGACCGCCGCCTGTCGACGGCGCACGCATGACCCTGACGCTCGTCCAGTATCTGCTCGGAATCGCCTCCGGCGCGCTCGTCGGGTTCGTTCTCGGCCTCGTCGGCGGCGGCGGCTCGATCCTCGCCGTTCCGCTGATGGTTTACCTGGTCGGCGTGCGCGATCCGCACCTTGCTATCGGCACCAGCGCCTTCGCGGTTGCTGCAAACGCCGCGATCGGACTTTTTAACCACGCTCGGGAAGCCACCGTGAAGTGGCGGTGCGCTGCGGTTTTCGCAGTCTCCGGGATCGCCGGAGCAGCCGCCGGATCGACGCTCGGCAAGGCCTTTGACGGGCAAAAGCTGCTCTTCCTCTTCGCGCTGGTGATGATCGTCGTCGGAATCCTGATGCTTCGGCGCAAGGGCGGCGGCGGCTCGGGCGATGTGACACTCGGCCGCGAAAATGCCGGCAAGCTCGTCAGTTACGGGCTCGGCGCCGGTCTCTTCTCCGGCTTCTTCGGGATTGGCGGCGGCTTTCTCATCGTCCCAGGGCTGATCGCCGCGACGGGAATGGCGATGATCAACGCCGTCGGCTCGTCGCTCGTCGCGGTCACCGCTTTCGGGCTCACCACCGCGGCCAATTATGCGCTGTCGGGCCTGGTCGACTGGGCGCTGGCCTTCGCCTTCATCGTCGGCGGGCTTGGCGGAAGCATCTTCGGGACCCGGCTCGCCAAACACCTCACCAGGAGCAAGGATCAGCTGACCGTCGTCTTCGCCGGGCTGATTTTTGTCGTTGCCGCTTACATGCTGTGGAAGAGCGCGGCAGCTGCCTGGGGCTAGAGTTTACTCGGCCGCGGCGCGTACCGCGACCACCGGCCGGGCCGGCCGGCCAATGCCGCGATAGTCGAGGCCGGCGCGCTCCGCATCTTCACGGTCGTAGACGTTGCGCAGATCGACCAGGATGCGGTCGCGCATCCCGGCGGCCAGCTTTTCCAGGTCCAGCGCGCGGAACTCGTCCCATTCGGTGACGATCACCAGCGCGTCGGCACCATCGGCCACCGCTTCGGCGCTTTCGGCGGCCTCGATCCCGGGGAAAAGCGGAAGTGCATTTTCCATCGCCGCGGGATCGAAAGCGATGACCGAGGCACCCCCATCGATGAGAGCGTTGACGAGCGGGATTGACGGCGCGTCGCGCATGTCATCGGTGTTCGGTTTGAAGGCGAGGCCGAGGACGCCGATTCGCTTGCCCTTCACCGATCCGCCGACTGCGTCGATCACCCGATTGACCATCGACTGCTTGCGCTTGTCGTTTACGTCGACAACCGTGCTGACGATCCGCTGCTCCACCCCGGCTTCGTTGGCGGTCTGGAGAAGCGCGAGCGTATCCTTTGGAAAGCAGCTTCCGCCATAGCCGGGACCGGCATGAAGGAACTTCGGGCCGATACGATTGTCGAGGCCGATTCCGCGCGCCACCTCCTGCACATCGGCGCCAACGGCTTCGCACAAATCGGCGATTTCGTTGATGAAGCTGATCTTCACCGCAAGGAAGGCATTGGCCGCATATTTGGTCAACTCGGCGGTTCGCCGGCCGGTGAACAGGATCGGCGCCTTGTTCAGGAACAGAGGCCGGTAGATTTCGCGAAGAACGTCGCGCGCAGTCTCGTCCTCTGCGCCGACGACAATCCGGTCCGGGTGCTTGAAATCGGCGATCGCCGCGCCTTCGCGAAGGAATTCGGGGTTCGACGCGACGGTGCAACCGTTCGGCGCTCCCTCCTCGGCGAGAATTTTTGCGATTTCGTCCCCGGTCCCGACAGGGACGGTGGACTTGGTGACGACGACCGCAGGCCCGTCGAGCGCCGCTGCAAGCTCACGAGCGGCAGCGAACACATAGCTCAGGTCGGCATGACCGTCGCCGCGCCGAGCCGGCGTTCCGACGGCGATGAACACCGCGTCCGCGCTCTTGACGCCCTCTTTCAGATCGGTCGTGAACGACAAACGTCCCCGCTCGACATTCGCTTCGACCAGCGCGTCCAGCCCCGGCTCCCAGATCGGCATCCGGCCGCTCTTCAGCGCGTCGATCTTGCCCTTGTCCTTGTCGATGCAGCAGACTTTATGGCCGAAATCGGCAAAGCAGGCGCCGGAAACCAGTCCCACATAGCCGGTTCCAATCATCGCGATACGCATCAAGTGCTCCAGATTGCCTGTTTGGCCAGCCCCTTAGCCGCTGGCCAAAGCAAGTCACAAGCCTTTACGGCAACGCTCTTAAGGCTCGATTCAGGCGCGCTTTTCCATTAAGCGCCCGCCTCCCGCATGAAAACGACAACTCTTCCTCGAGCGCCCCGAGTTGGGCTGGTCTCGCTCGGCTGTCCCAAGGCTTTGGTCGACAGCGAGCGAATAATGACCAAGCTCCGCTCCGACGGTTACGACATGTCGCCCGACTATGCCGGCGCCGACGTGGTGCTCGTCAACACCTGCGGCTTCCTCGACAGCGCCAAGGCCGAAAGCCTGGAAGCGATCGGCGAGGCGATTGCGGAAAACGGGCGCGTGGTCGTTACCGGCTGCATGGGCAAGGAAGCGGAGGCAATCCGCGAGCGCTTCCCCGACGTCCTCGCCGTGACCGGCCCCCAACAGTATGAAGAGGTCGTGGCGGCCGTTCACGATGCCGCTCCGCCAGCGGCTTCGCCCTTCACCGACCTTGTTCCCGAAGCGGGCCTGAAACTCACTCCGCGCCACTACAGCTATTTGAAGATTTCCGAGGGCTGCAACCACCGCTGCGCTTTCTGCATCATTCCGCATTTGCGCGGCGACTTGTCGAGCCGCCGACCCGACGCGGTGCTCCGCGAGGCGGAGAAGCTGGTCGCGGCAGGGACCAAGGAACTGCTGGTCATCAGCCAGGACACATCGGCGTACGGCCTCGACCTCAAGCACGGATCCTGGCCGTGGAAGGGCGGGGAAGTCCGCGCCCACATGACCGACCTCGTCCGCGAGCTGGGCAAGCTGGGGGCGTGGGTGCGGCTCCACTACGTTTACCCTTACCCGCACGTCGATAAGGTGATCCCGCTGATGGCGGAGGGACTTCTCCTCCCTTATCTCGACATCCCCTTCCAGCATGCCAGCCCCAAGGTGCTCAAAGCCATGAAGCGGCCGGCGAACGAGGCCAAGGTGCTCCAGCGCCTCCGCGAATGGCGCGAAATCGTGCCGGACCTCGCCGTCCGCTCGTCATTCGTGGTCGGCTTCCCCGGTGAGACCGAGGAGGATTTCGATTACCTGCTGCGATGGCTGGAGGAAGCGCAGCTCGATCGGGTCGGCGCGTTCAAGTTCGAGCCTGTCGATGGCGCAGAAGCGACGTCGATGCCCGACCAGGTTCCCAACGAGGTGAAGCAGGAACGGTTCGAGCGCGTGATGCAATTGTCGGCGCGAATCTCCGCCGAAAAGCTTGCGGCCAAGGTCGGCAGGACCGTCGACGTCCTTATCGACGCGATCGACCCGGAAAGCGGCGGCGCCAGTGGCCGCTCCAAAGCCGACGCACCGGAAATCGACGGCGAGGTGCACCTGCGCGATGCCGGCAGCGTCAACCCGGGCGACGTGGTTCAGGCCCGCATCGAAGACTCCGACGAGCACGATCTCTACGGAGTTCCGCTGGCCTAACTCGACACCACTGTTGCGCAAGCTAGTCTCTGCGGATGCTCAAAACCGCACTCGCACTGCTGGCCAGCGTCGCCAGCCCACTCGCCGCCCAGTCGCTCCCGCCCGCCGAGGTCGCCCGGATCGACCAACTGGTCACGAAGACGCTTGCCGACACCGGCGTCCCATCGGCCGAGATCGCCGTCGTTCGCGACGGCAAGCTGGTGCTCGACAAGGCCTATGGGAAGGGCAACGAGGGGCTGCCCGCCAATCCCGCCCTGCCCTACCAGATCGCCTCCAACTCCAAACAGTTCACGGCGATGGCGCTGCTCCTCCTCGAGGATGAGGGGAAGCTCAGCCTCGACGACCCCGTGTCAAAGTACATCCCCGGCATCACCGCAGGGGACAAGATCACCATTCGCGAGCTTCTCTCGCACACGTCGGGCCTCCAGGACTTCTGGCCGCAAGATTATTCGTTCGTCGACATGGAGAAGCCGACGACCCCGCAGCACATCGTCGATAAATGGGCGAAGAAGCCGCTCGATTATCAGCCGGGCACTCGCTGGCAGTACAGCAACACCGGCTATGTGGTCGCCGGGATGATTGCCGAGAAAGTCAGTGGCCAACCTCTGCTCACTTACCTTCACCACAAGATTTTCGACCCGCTGGGGATGACCAGCGTGATGGATCAGGACGACACCAACACGGCCTCATTCCCCGCCGGTTATCACCGCTTCGCGCTCGGCCCCGTGCGGGTCGCGAAGCAGCCGGGGCGCGGCTGGCTCTACGCGGCCGGCGAGCTGTCGATGAACGCGGCCGACCTCGCAAAGTGGGACATTGCGCGCATGGACCGGGCGCTGATTCCGGCAAGCGACTGGGTCGAACAGGAAACGCCGGTACTTCGCAACGACGGACGAACCAACGGCTATGGTCTCGGCATCGAAAATGTCTACGAGCGTCAGCGGCACGTGATCAAACACGGCGGCGAAGCGGTGGGATTCCTGACCCAGAACACGGTGTATCCCGACACCAAGGACGCGATCATCGTCTTCACCAACGCGGACTTCAGCCGCGCGACAGACACGCTGACGGAGGGAATCGAGAAAATCGTGCTCGACAATCCCGAGCCGAAGCTGACCGGCGAGACGGCGCGCGTGGACGATGTGAAGGCGGTCCATTCGGCGCTCGTGAGCGGGACCCCCGACCGTTCGAAGTTCACCGACGACCTCAATTACTATTTCACCCCCACCACACTCGGCGATTACCGCTCGAGCCTGGCGCCGCTCGGTACGCCAACCGTGAAGCCGCTCGGCTCACCGAGGCTTCGCGGCGGTTTCGTCAACCGCAACTTCTCGCTCCATTATGCGGGCGGCAAGGACCTGCTCCTGATCACCTACGCCGAGCCCGGAGCGAATGGCCGCTGGGAGCAGTTCATGGTGATGCCGGAGTAGACCGACGCGGCTTGCTCGCGCGGCGCCCCGCCGGAAATGGATGCTGAAACAAGTTCAGCATGGCGTTAAGGCGGGGCCATGACCGACTTCTCCGCGCTTCTCGTTGCCGATCGCGGGCAGAGCGCCCGCGCCATTCACCTCGTCGACAAGGACAGCTTCGCCGAGTGGGTGAAGACCCGCCCCGCCGAGGACCGGGCGCTGCTCGAGGCGAACGGCTTCGACGGCAAGACCGGCTATGCGACGGTGATCCTGCCGGGCGACGGCAAGGCGTTCGATGTCGTCGCCGCCGTCGCGGACGTGAAGTCGCTCTCCCCCTGGTGCATGGCGAAGCTCCCTGACGTTGTCCCCGAAGGCACCTACCGGCTGGCGGACGGGAATCCCGGCAAGGCGGCGCTCGGGTGGCTGCTGGCGCAGCACAGCTTCAATCGTTTCAAGAGCAAGGCGGACGAGGGCGAGCGCGGTCCGCGAGTGCTCGTCACAAGCGAGCCCGCGGCGATCGAGCCGACGACAAGGCTGGCGCAAGCGACTGCTCTGGTTCGCGATCTCGTTAACACGCCGGCGCTGGAGCTCGGGCCTGCCCAGCTCGAGGAGGCCGTGCGCGACCGACTGGCCGATGTGAGCGCCGAAATCCGGGTCACTTCCGGCGACGAGCTGGAGCAGGGACACCCGCTGATCGCCGCAGTCGGCGCAGCAGCCTCGCCCGACCGTGCCCCGCGCCTGATCGAGGCCGAATGGGGCAATCCGAACCACCCGCGAATTGCAATCGTGGGCAAGGGCGTCTGCTTCGATTCCGGAGGCCTCGACATCAAGGGCGCGAGCGGAATGCGGCTCATGAAAAAGGACATGGGCGGGTCCGCTCACGCCCTGGCGTTGGCGTGGCTGGTCGCGTCCGAACTCCTTCCGGTTCGACTTCACCTGCTGATCCCCGCAGTCGAAAATGCCGTCTCGGGAAATGCAATCCGCCCCGGCGACATCGTCAAGTCGCGGAAAGGCCTGAATGTCGAAATCGACAACACCGACGCGGAAGGACGCCTGATCCTCGCCGACGCTCTGGCCAAGGCGGCGGAAGCGGAGCCGGAGCTGATTGTCGACTTCGCCACGCTCACGGGCGCGGCGCGCGTGGCGCTTGGTCCCGACCTACCGGCCCTCTTTGTCAGCGACGACGCGCTTGCGTTAACGATCGAACAGTCCGCCAAGGCAGTCGACGACCCGGTTTGGCGGATGCCGCTGTGGGATCCCTATGACGAAATGCTGAAAAGCGACATCGCCGACCTCGCCAACGCCTCCGGCTCCCCGATGGCCGGGGCAGTGGTCGCCGCGATGTTCATGAAGCGCTTCGTTCCGGATTTCACCCCGTGGGCCCACCTCGACACCTGGGCGTGGCGCGAGAACGCCAAGCCGGGCCGTCCCAAGGGCGGCGAAGCGCTCGGCCTCAGAAGCGTCTTCGAGGCGCTGAGGGAGCGGTTTGCGTCCGGCTGAAAACGGCTGTTTTCGGGCTGATCGGCGTTTTCCGGCCAATTTTCGGTTACTTGCCTGCAACAATTCCTGTCCTTGCCGGTTTAACGGGCAAGCGCAGCAAATGCGCAGGAGATGGTGCACCGATGGCCGACGAATCACTGTCAGCCTGGATGCGGGCACTGATCGCCTATGTCCGATCAGGAGAGCCCGATCTAACGAACCGCCAGATGGCGCTGCTGATGCTCGTCTATCTGACCCCGGGCCCGCACACGGTGCGTGGGCTTGCCAAGGTGCTCGGAGTTTCCAAGCCGGTCGTCACACGCGCCTTGAACACGCTCGGCGGCCTCGGCTATCTGCGCCGCGAACGGGATCAGGACGACCGCCGCAACGTGTTCGTCGTCCGGACCAAGGACGGGGCGGACTTCCTTGAAGGCTTCAAGCAAAACCTCCGCGAGAGCGACCGAGTCTCCGCGGGAAGCAGACCGGTCATCGGACAAGCTGCGTTCGCCCATCACCGCTGAATTCGCGCTTTCGGGCCCGTCGAACCTCCCCGATCCCAAAACCCATGCCTACCGCAACGACCTGGCCGACATTGCGCTCGCCGGGCAAGTGATTGCGTCGCATTATGCCAAACCGCTCGCCCGCACGCTGGTCAGCGCCGCCACGCTTCGGGCCGCGCCGGACGAAGATTCGCCGGTTGTGGCCGAGCTTGAGACGGGGGAGCCGTTCGAGCTTTTGGACAACAGCCTCGGCTGGGCGTGGGGCTATGGCGGGCGCGAGCGCCGCGTGGGCTATTTGAGAAGCGAAGCCCTTTCCGCTTAGCTGACCACCTGGTGAAGCCAGAACAGTTCGTAAAGGCTGCTTGCGATCAGCACCAGGATTGCAATCCCGATCGCCCAATCGCGCTTCGGCATTCGCGGCCGCCGGGCAGGAAAGAGCAGCCACGCCGAAATCGCAGCGAGGAAGATGGTCGCTAGCGCTTCGTTGCGAAGATAGACGACGACGACCGTCTTCACATGCTCAGTGCCGTGGGCGACGGTCTCGCCGTGCGGGCTGGTCAAAAGGCCCGTTCCCCACACGATTATGGCCGCAAACAGCAGAAACCCGCCAACGAACATGCGGGCACGCCCGAAGCCTGCGTTTCTCACATCTCTCCTCTCGACCGGCGAATGGCATACCAACGCTTCACGTTCGCCTCCTGCTCCTGAAGAGTTTCGGCGAAGACGTGACCGCCCGTGCCGTCGGCGACGAAGTAGAGCGCCTTTGTCGCAGCTGGGTCGAGCACTGCTGCAATGCTGGCCTTCCCCGGATTGGCGATCGGGCCGGGCGGAAGGCCCGCGTGCGTGTAGGTGTTGTAGGGGTTGTCGGATCGAAGCTCCGACTCCTTGATCCGTCGGCCGAGGGGCTTGCCCTTGGTGATCGGGTAGATGACGGTGGGATCCGCATCCAGCTTCATTCCGATACGCAGGCGGTTGCAATAAACTCCTGCGATGATGCGCCGTTCGGCGGGCTTGGCAGTTTCCTTTTCGACGATCGAGGCCAGGGTGACAGCGTCTTCTTTCGTATTGAGCGGGCAATTGTGGGTCCGCTTTGCCCAAAGTGCCGCAAGGATCTTCGTCATCGCCAGCTGCATTCGCTTCACGACTGCCGAGCGTTGCTCGCCGCGCTGATAGCTGTAGCTGTCGGGAAGCAGCGATCCCTCGGCGATGTCCGGCACCGAACCGACGAGATAGCGATTGGCCGCGAGCTTCTCCTCGACGATGATCGAGGGCATTCCCTCGGTAACGGTGATCATTCGCTGAAGCGGTTTGCCGTGCTGGAGGAGGTCGAGGATGCTGGCCGCACTCGTGCCCTTCGGGATTTCGAACTCGCCGGCCTGGATTGGATCGTTGGAGCCCAGCAGCCGAGTCATGATGTAAAATGTGCGGGCGTTCCCCGGAATTGCGCCCTGGTCCTCCAGCTGCCGGCCGACCGTGGCAACGGTGGCGCCTTCGGGGACGATCAGGTCGTGCGGGCCGGGCTTCGGTCCGGATCGCCACCACAGGGCATAGACCGTGAGGAGCGCCGCGACGACAACTGCCGCCACGCCCCATCGAAGCAATCTGGTCACACCGCCTTCATGATCAGCGAAGCGTTCGTGCCGCCAAAACCGAAGCTGTTGTTGAGCACTGCGCGGATCTTCCGCTCCTTGGCTTTGTGCGGGACGAGATCGACTCCTTCGGTGCCCTCGCTCGGGTTGTCGAGATTGAGGGTCGGCGGAGCGACCTGGTCGCGCATCGCGAGAATGCAGAAGATGCTCTCGACAGCTCCGGCGCCGCCGAGCAGGTGCCCGATCGCCGACTTGGTAGAGCTCATCGACAAAGAGCCGATCGCATTTCCGAACAGCCGCCGCACCGCTCCCAGCTCGAGCTCGTCACCGAGCGGAGTCGAAGTGCCGTGGGCATTGATATAATCGATGTCAGATGGCTGAAGCCCCGATTTCCGAAGGGCCATTTCCATAGCCCGAAACGCGCCCGAGCCCTCCGGGTGCGGAGCGGTGACGTGATGGGCGTCGCCCGACAAACCATAGCCGACAACTTCGGCATAGATTTTCGCGCCGCGCGCCTTTGCATGCTCATACTCCTCGAGCACGACCACGCCGGCACCTTCGCCCATCACGAAGCCGTCGCGGTCCTTGTCATATGGCCGGCTAGCCTTCTTCGGCTCGTCGTTGAAATTGGTCGACAGCGCCCGCGCCTGCGCGAAGCCGGCGATTCCGATGGGGCAGATGGTCGCTTCGGCGCCGCCGGCGAGCATGATGTCGGCGTCGTCGTCCTTGATCATCCTCGCAGCATCGCCGATCGAATGCGCGCCGGTCGAGCAGGCGGTCACGACCGCGTGGTTCGGGCCCATCAGGCCGTGCTTGATCGACACCTGCCCGGAAATGAGATTGATCAGCCGCCCGTGGACGAAGTGCGGACTGACCCGGCCCGGACCGTTCTCGTGCAGATTGACGCTCTCGGATTCGATTCCCGGAAGCCCGCCAATTCCGGAACCGATCGAAACTCCGGCACGAAGCCGGGTCGCCTCGTCCATGTCGGTGAGCCCCGCGTCCTCGATCGCCTGCCCGGCGGCATCGAGACCATAGACGATGAACGGATCCACCTGGCGCTGGGTCTTGTGGTCCACCCGCTTGGATGGATCAAAGCCATCTTCCTGGTCAGCCGGCTTCACCTCGCAGGCAATTCGGCACTTCTGGTCGCTGGCATCGAATTTGGTGATCGGCCCGGCGCCGCTCTTCGATGCGAGAATGTTCCTCCAGCTGGTTTCGACATCCCCGCCAAGCGGTGTCACCAGCCCCAGACCTGTCACCACGACGCGGCGCATGAGTGTTTCTCCGTAAGTTCAAAAACAAACGGCCTCCCGCTTTGGTTCGGGAAGCCGTTCGCGCCGCACATCGGCTTGTCCGGGCGGCCTTGGCCCCCGCAGGTCAGCCTTGGTGCTGATCGATATAGTCGGTGGCGTCCTTCACCGTCGTGATCTTCTCCGCGGCATCGTCGGGAATCTCAACGTTGAACTCTTCCTCGAACGCCATGACCAGCTCGACGATGTCGAGGCTGTCGGCACCGAGATCGTCGATGAAGCTCGCTTCCGGCGTCACCTTGTCCGGCTCGACACCGAGATGCTCGACAACGATTTTCTTAACCCGGTCGGCAGTCTCGCTCATTGGGCTTTCCTCCAGTGTTGGTTTTGACGCTGCCCTAGCCGCGCTGATTGGCGCTCGCAAGTATGAGAGCGCAGCCTCTCTGGGAGAGAGGTGAGCGCGAGCACACGAGCAGTGCCGAATGCATGGCGAGGACGTACCTTACGACGTATGACTTCCTTGCACCAAATGCGCGAGAAGACAGCACGCTCCCTCACGCCCGGCGAAGTGGCGCTCATCCGCTCTGTCTTCGGAGATTCAATCGACGCCTCGCGAGTTCGCCTCGTGCACGGCAAATGGTGGCCCTTTCAGCCACGCCGAAGCGCGATGGCGCCGATGGGCAACATCCACTTCCATCCGCAGGGCGGCGGCTGGTCGGATGATTTCTCGGCCGAGCCGCTTCACCTCCAAGGCTTCTTCATCCACGAAATGACTCACGTGTGGCAGGCGCAGCACTTCGGCCGGTTTTACCTGCCGCTGATGCGTCATCCGTTCTGCCGCTATCGCTATGAGTTCGTGCCCGGCCGGCCGTTCCGCCGCTACGGGCTCGAGCAGCAGGCGGAAATCGTCCGGCACATTTTCCTGGCCGAGAGCGGAGCCGACATCGCTGCTCCGCCGCGCTCGCTACTCCCGTTCGGGTGATTTAAAGGTCACAAGCGATGGCAAAACCAGCAGCATCGCGCAGCCGCACCCGAGTCGTTGTGGTCGGCGCCGGCGTGTTCGGCGCGTGGACCGCGTATCACCTGCTGAGAGCCGGTCACGAGGTGTTGCTTCTCGACGCCTATGGCGCCGCCAACGCTCTTGCCTCCTCCGGCGGCGAATCGCGGCTGATCCGCGCTTCCTACGGCAAGGATGCAATCTATGCTCGCATGGCGCTAAATTCCCTCCCGCAGTGGAAGACGCTGAGCGCACCACTGGGTTTGCCCGTTTTTGTCGGCAGTGGCGTGCTTTTCTTTTTTGCCTGCGAGCACCCTTTTGCGCGCGAAACAATTGCTGCGCATGAACGGCTCGGAATTGGCAGCGAAATCCTGTCGCGCGCTCAACTGGAGCGGCGGTTCCCGATGATCGATTTCGACGGGATCACCATTGGAATATTTGAGCCGGAGTTCGGCGCACTCATGGCTCGCCAAGCTGTGCTTGCCCTTGTTGCGCATTTCGTTCGTCTCGGCGGCACGTTTCAAATCGCGAATGTCCTCGCCCCGCCAGCAGAGTCGGACCGGCTTCGATCGGTGCGCCTGTCGTCTGGCGAGACTGTGGAGGCCGACTTTTTTGTCTTTGCACTCGGGCCGTGGCTGCCAAAGCTCTTTCCGGCACTTCTTTCCCGCCGAATCGTGACGACAAGGCAGGAGATATTCTTTTTCGCTCCGCCCGCCGGAAATCCGCGTTTTCACCCCGCAGCGATGCCTTGCTGGGTCGATTTCAACGAGGGCGACATGTTCTATGGTTTTCCCGACCTGGAAAGCCGCGGAGTCAAGTTCGCTCACGACGCGCATGGCCCCGAAATCGACCCCGACACGCAGAGCCGGGCGCCCAGCGAGGCGGCGCTCGCCGAAGTCGTCGCTTACCGCGACCGTCGTTTCCCGCTTCTGAAGGGCGCTCCACTAAGCGAGGCGCGCGTGTGCCAGTACACAAACACGTCCAGCGGCGATTTCCTGATCGATTTCCACCCGATCCTTCAAAATGTGCTGCTCGTGGGCGGCGGATCGGGGCACGGGTTCAAGCATGGCCCCGAGATCGGCCGCTATGCCGCGGCGCGCTTGTTCGGGAGCGTCGAGCCGGAGCCACGGTTCAGCCTCGCCACGAAAAGCGAGACCCACAACCGGGAGGTGCATTAGTCCGGCTTTTTCGCCACTCCGACGAGCGCCGGCCGAAGCAGCCGGTCCTTGAGCATGTAGCCGGCCTGCATTTCCTCGACGACAGTGCCGGGCTCGGCGTCATCGGTCGGAATCTCGATCATCGCCTGGTGCTTGTGCGGGTCCAGCTGCTCGCCGACCGCCTTAATCCGGTCCACCCCGTTGCGCGCAAATACCGCGTCCAATTCCCGAGCGGTGGATTCAATTCCGGCAAGAAAATTACTGGCCACCTTGTCGTGGCGAAGCTCGTCGCTGACTGCCGCAAGCGCCCGGTCGAGGTGATCCTTGATTGCCAGCATGTCGCGCGCGAAGGTCGCGGATGCATAGGCGGCCGCCTGGTTCTTTTCCGCCTCCAGCCGCCGGCGAACGTTCTGCACCTCGGCAGCGGCGTAGAGCGCCTTGTTATTTGCTTCCTCCAGCGCCTGCTGCATTCGGGTCAGCCGGTCGTGCTCGGCGAGTTCCGGCGAAGCGTCGGCGGTTTCGCTGCGGATTTCCTCGGCTTCATCGACGGCGTCGCCATTTTCGTCGCGATCGGAACCCTGAACCTGATCTTCGTCGTCCTGCATCATCCCATCAATCTCGTTAGCGCCTTGGCCGTGAAATCCACCATGGGGACCACCCGGGCATAGTTCAACCGAGTTGGGCCGATTACACCGACAACGCCGACGACGTCGCCATGGCTCCCTCGATAGGGGGCGGCGATCACCGACGAGCCCGACAAAGCGAACATCCGGTTCTCGCTGCCGATGAAGATCCGGCACCCCGGAGCGTCACGCGCGCTGTCGAGCAATCGGGCGATTTCCTGCCGGTCCTCAAGCTCATCGAGGAGCCTTCGCACCCGCTCCAGGTCGGCTGCCGCTTCGTCGTCGATGAGATTGGCCTGGCCGCGGACGATCAGCACCGGGCGCTTGGCATGATCCTGCGACCAGGCGGCGAGCCCGGACGCGACCAGCTCCGCAGCCGCTGCATCGACTGCGTCCTTCTGCTCGCGGATTTGCCTTCGAAGTTGCGCTCCGGCTTCGCCGAGAGTCATTCCAGCGAGACGCGCGTTCACGAAATTGGTCACCTGCTCGAGCGCGCTGGAGTTGGTCACTCCATCGAGCGTGACCACCCGGTTCTCCACTGTCCCGTCGGCGCCGACCAGCACCGCCAAGGCGCGCTCCGACGACAACGGAACGAGGTTGAACTGCCGAAGTCGAAGCTCCTGTTTCGGAGCGAGCACGACTCCCGCCGCCTGGCTTAGCCCCGAAAGCGCCGCGGATGCCGCGGCAAGCGCGTCCTCTATCGGCTGGTCGCGGCCGATCTGCCGCTCGATCTCCTGCCGTTCGCGAGGGTGTGGCGCCGACGCCTGCATGATCCCGTCGACGAACAGGCGAAGCCCGGTCTCGGTCGGGATCCGACCCGCGGACGTGTGCGGGTGCGTAAGGAGTCCGCGCTCCTCCAGCTCCTGCATCACTCCGCGGATCGAGGCGGGCGACAGGCCGATGGTGCCGGTCAGCGCCTTCGACCCGACCGGAACCCCGCGGTCGAGATAGGTTTCGACAACGCGCCCGAAGATCTCGCGCATGCGGTCGGTCAGCTCGGTGATCTCACCGCTCATGGCGCTGCATCTAGGATTGCCGCGCGCAGCGGTCTAGGGACGCCGCATACCTAGGCACGACGCGAACGAACGCGTGGCGCGTTTCGAACTGCCTTGGCAGCCCCGCCTTGACCTGTAGAGCCCTGGCTGTGTTACAAATGTAATACAGGAGGATCCCATGAACCGTATCGCTTTCTTGGCTGTCATTCCGCTTGTCGCTGCCGCAAGCGCGGCGGCGGCGCCCGCTCCACGTCCGGAAATCGAGACCTCCGATGTGGCTCGATTCTACAGCGTCTATGACGCCGCGAACGGGCACCCCACGGCGGCCGCGCTTCAACGCGACTATATCGACCGCGGGTCACCGGGGCTTCACCACCTCTCAGAGATACGCAACGTAACGGGCGAGACCATCGCCAAGGCGATGGCTGCGCATCCCGAGATATTTTCGGATGCAAAGCGGTGTTTGGCGGTTTTGCCGGCCGTGCGGGCGCGCGTTGGAACGGCGCTCCAGAAGTTGGGCAGCCTCTACCCCAAGGCGGCATTCCCGCCGATTACGGTCGCCGTCAGCCGCGGAAAACCGGTCGGAGTCGCCGACTCCACCGGGGTCATGATTGGGCTGGAGGCGCTTTGCGCCGTCGATTACCTGGGGGCGAACCTGGAGGATCGCTTCGTCCACACGATCACGCACGAATATATCCATGTGCAGCAGGCGCGGCAGTCGCCCGTCCTCTACAACGATCCAAACCCTACCGTCCTCGACGGGGCGCTGATCGAGGGGGCTGCGGATTTCGTGGCAGCACTGGTCGCGGGTGAAAGCAACTTCCGATCGCCCTACGCGCCTTCGGACGCATCGCGAGCCAAAAAAATCGAGACGCGGTTCGTCGCCGACGAAGACAAGACGGACCTTTCGCAATGGTTTGACAACGGCTCGCTGACCGATCCGGGCGATCTGGGCTATTGGGTGGGTTATCGAATCGTCAAATCCTATTACGACCACACCGTCGACAAACGCGCTGCCTTGCGCAATATCCTCGAGATGAAGGATCCGAAGGCGTTCCTTCGCGAAAGCGGCTGGTACCCCGGCATCCGTCTTAAGTGAATCAGGAGAGTAACCGAATGCGCCCGTCCGGCCGCGCCCCCGACCAGATGCGTACCATCAGCTTCGAACCGCACTTCACCCGCCATGCGGAAGGATCGGTTCTTGTCAGCTTCGGAGACACGCGCGTTCTCGTGACCGCGTCGGTGGAGGACAAGGTCCCGCCGTTTCTTCGCGGCAAGGGCCAGGGCTGGGTCACCGCCGAATATGGAATGCTGCCCCGGGCCACTCACACCCGCGGCGCCCGAGAGGCGGCAAGGGGCAAGCAGTCGGGACGAACCCAGGAAATCCAGCGCCTGATCGGCCGAAGTCTTCGCGCCGTGGTCGACCTCAAGAAGGTCGGCGAGCGCCAGATCGTCCTCGACTGCGACGTTATTCAGGCGGACGGCGGCACCCGCACCGCGTCCATTTCCGGCGCTTGGGTGGCGCTTAGGATTGCCGTCAACAAGCTCATCGAATCGAAAGCGATTACCGAGGACCCGATCGAAACCCAGGTCGCCGCGGTCAGCTGCGGAGTCTTCAAGGGAACGCCGGTCCTCGACCTCGACTATGACGAAGACAGCACCGCCGGTTGCGACGGCAATTTCGTGCTGACCGCCGACGGCAATATCGTGGAGGCGCAGCTTACCGCCGAGGGCGAATGTTTCGATGAGGAGCAGCTCCTTCGGCTCCTTCGGCTGGCCCGGATCGGCTGCGGCGAAATCTTCCAGGCTCAGCGGCAAGCGGTCGGAAAATGAGGGAAATCGGGTCCAAGCTCGTCATCGCCACGCACAATCCCGGAAAGCTTCGCGAGATTGCGGCGCTGATCGAGCCGCTTGGAATCGAGTGCGTCGGAGCCGAGGAGCTTGGCCTTCCCGAGCCGGAGGAGATTGGAGTCACCTTCGTCGACAATGCCGATTTGAAAGCGCGTCAGGCTGCCGACCTGTCGGGCTTTCCTGCGCTCGCCGATGACAGCGGCCTGTGCGTCGATGCTATCCAGGACCGGCCGGGGATTTTCTCCGCGCGCTGGGCGGAGGACGCCGAGGGCAACCGCGACTGGATGCGGGCTATGAGGAAAGTCTGGGATGAAGTTCAGGCGACTGAGCCTGACGCGCCCCCGGCCGCGCACTTCGTCTGTGCGCTGTCGCTGGCCTGGCCTAACGACGGCCAGACCGAAGCTTTCGAAGGCCGGGTCGACGGCACGCTGTTGTGGCCGCCACGCGGCGACAAGGGCTTCGGCTACGACCCGATCTTCGTCCCCGCCGGACACGACCAGACGTTCGGCGAGATGGACCCCGACCACAAGCATTCGATCAGCCACCGCGCGGATGCTTTCCGCAAACTGGTGAGGGCGCTGAAGAGATGACGAAAACGGGCGACCTACTCGCCCTCTATGTGCACTGGCCCTTCTGCGTTTCGAAGTGCCCCTATTGCGACTTCAACAGCCATGTCCGCCACAGCATTGACCAGGATGCATGGCGCGAGGCTTTGCTAATTGACCTTGAGCACGAGGCTCAACTTCTTCCCGGTCGAAAGCTGACGTCCATTTTCTTCGGCGGCGGCACGCCTTCGCTGATGGAGCCTTCGACTGTTGCCGCGCTGATTGAGGCGGCACGAAAGCATTGGCCGGCAGCCGAGGACATCGAAATCACGCTGGAAGCAAACCCCAATTCGGTCGAGGCGGCGCGCTTCGCCGACCTCGCCGTCGCCGGAGTGAATCGCCTGTCGCTGGGCCTGCAGAGCTTCGACGACACAGCGCTCCGCTTTTTGGGCCGCGCCCATTCGGCTGCCGAAGGGCTGGCGGCGCTCGAGACCGCTCAGAACCATTTCGGGAGAGTCAGCTTCGACCTGATCTACGCGCTTCCCGGCGACACTGAGAACCGGTGGGGATCGACACTGGAACGCGCGCTGTCGCTCGGAACGACTCACCTGTCGCTCTACCAGCTGACCATCGAGCCGGGCACTCGCTTCGCATCGATGGTGGCGCGCGGCGACTTGGAGCCGCTGGACGGCGACAGGGCGGCGGCACTTTACGAGCTGACGGACGCCATAACTTCCGCTGCGGGCCTTCCCGCCTATGAAATCAGCAACCACGCCGCCCCCGGCGCGGAAAGCCGCCACAACCTCACCTATTGGCGCTACGGCGACTACGCCGGAGTCGGGCCGGGCGCCCACGGGCGCCGCAGGGGAGCGCGCACGGTTCGCCACAAGAAGCCGGAAAATTTCCTGTCAGCCCTTCGCCGCAACGGCCACGCGATTGCCGAGGAAGCGCCGCTCACTCCCCGCGAAGCCGCCGACGAGGCATTGGTCATGGGTCTTCGCCTCAGCGAAGGCATCGACATCGAGCATCTGGAGAATAGGTTTGGCGTTCCGGTCGCTGACATGGCGCACGCGGAGCGGCTCGTCGACAGCGGCCATCTCGACCGGAACGGAACGCGGATCAAGGCAACGGCGGCCGGTCGGCTCGTCCTCGACCGAATTCTCGCCGAAATCGCTGCCTGACTATTGCGGCGTCGTCGGCTGCGAGGCCGGCGTCGGCGCAGGCGGCTGGGCCGGCTTCACTGCGGCCGGCGCCGGGGCATCTTCCGCATATTTGTCGTGCCATTCGGAATAATAATCCTTGAGCTGGCTCTCGGCGTCCGAAGCCGACTCCTTGCGCGACATTCCGTGCTTGATGTTGGCGTCGACCAGCATCGCCTTGAACGGATCCGCCGCACCGGCACAGGTGGTCCGTGCGAAGTCGACAAAGCCGTCGGCGGCGATCTTCTGCGTTTGCGCCTTTACCGACGCGGTCTTCAAACAGGCAACGAAATCGTGGCGCAGGTCGGCACCGCCGCCCGCAAGCATCATTGCTGCAGCTAGAAAAATCATCAGGCGTCCCCTCTCGATCAACCGATGACGGGGTGGAGAGTGACTCTTTTTGGCCGCATGTTCAAGCGCTTGGCTCGGAGCTTGCGGGCAGCGGGTGGCAATGCGACTGTTCGGAATGAGCAAGCCAGTAGAACCGGGCCTTCACATAGTCGCCACCCCGATCGGCAATTTGGGCGACCTCAGCCCGCGGGCGGCGGCGACCCTGCGCTCGTGCGACCTCATCCTCGCCGAGGATACGCGGGTCACGGGAAAGCTCCTCAAGCATGTGCAATCGAGCGTTCCGAGCCGACGATACGACGATCATTCGACCGACAGAGACCGGGCGGAAATCGTCGAACGACTCCAAACCGACTCGATCGCCCTGGTCAGCGATGCCGGGACTCCGCTGATTTCCGACCCCGGCTACAAGCTCGTGCGCGCTGCTCGCGAAGCCGGCCGGAATGTTCACACCCTGCCCGGGCCCTGCGCCGCCATCGCCGGATTAACGCTTTCCGGGCTGCCCAGCGATCGCTTCCTGTTCGCGGGGTTTCTACCGGCCAAGGCCAAGGCCCGGGCCGATGCGATCGCGGAACTTGCCGGCGTCCGCGCAACGCTCATCTTTTACGAATCGGGACCTCGGCTCGCCGAGATGCTTTCCGCGCTTGCCAACGGGCTGGGCGCCCGTGATGCGGCGGTCGCTCGCGAAATCACCAAGCTTCACGAGGAATGCGTGACCGGCACGCTCGACGAGCTTGCCGCCCGCTACGGCGAGGCCACGCCGAGGGGGGAGATTGTCATCTGCGTGGGACCGCCCGCTGACAAAGCTGCGGCATCCGATGCCGAAATCGAATGGGCGCTCATTCAGGCGCTTCAGCGGCTGTCGCCGTCGCGTGCCGCTGCCGAAGTGGCTCAGCAGCTCGGCGTGCCTCGCAAGCGCGCCTATGCCCGAGCTTTGGAGCTCTCGCGCAAATGAAGCGCCAGCGGGCGGAAAAGCGAGGACGGGGCGCCGAAACTCTCGCCGCCATCTACCTGAGGCTGAAGGGCTGGCGAATCCTCGCGCGAAGGGCGCGCGTTCCCGGCGGCGAAGTCGACATCGTGGCGCGGCGTGGCCGGACTCTTGCGTTCGTCGAGGTCAAGGCGCGGGCAAGCGAAGAGGCCGCGGCCATCTCGCTCGACCGGCACCGCCTGCGCCGGGTCGCAGCGGCCGCCGAGCGGCTTGCGCCGCGATACATGCGCGATGGCGACGACATCCGCATCGACGCGCTTTTCATCGTCCCCGGAAAGCTCCCGCGCCACCTCGCCAACGTCTGGCAAGGGTGATAGTCGCGCTGTCATGCCGCTACGCGTTGCCGTTCAAATGGACCCGCTCGAGCGGATCAACATCGCCGGCGATTCCACCTTCGCGATCATGCTCAAGGCGCAGGAGCTCGGCCACGAGCTCTACTGGTACGGCCCCGAAGACCTGAGCTGGGCCGAGGACCGGCTGTGGACGATGGGCTATCCCGTCGCTGTCCGCCAAGTCGAGGGCAACCATTACACCTTCGGCGAGCCGCGAATCTTCGACCTGGGCAAGGACGTCGACGTGGTGCTGATGCGCCAGGACCCGCCGTTCGACCTCGGCTACATCACCGCTACTCACCTTCTGGAGCGAATCAAGGACGAGACGCTCGTCGTCAACGACCCGGCAAGCGTCCGCAACGCGCCCGAAAAGGTGTGGGTGCTCGATTTCCCGCAATTCATGCCGCCGACGGCAGTTACCCGCTCGCTCGGCCTCGCCCGCAAGTTCCTGGCGGAACATGGCGACATCGTCGTCAAGCCGCTGCACGGCTTTGCCGGCGGGTCGGTGTTCCGAATCGGCCGCGACGGCCGCAACCTCGCGTCGCTGATCGAACTGTTCAACCAGACCTATCGCGAGCCGCACATCCTGCAGAAATTCCTCCCGCAAATCGCCGAAGGCGACAAGCGGATCGTCCTCGTCGATGGCGAGGTCGCGGGTGCCGTGAATCGGGTTCCTGGCGAAGGCGAAATCCGCTCTAACCTCGCGGTCGGCGGCAAGGGGCAGAAGACCAATCTCACGGAACGCGAGAAGGAAATCTGCGCCACGCTTTCGCCCGAGCTGAGGAAGCGCGGGCTGCTGTTCGTTGGGATCGACGTGATCGGCGGCGAGTGGCTGACCGAGATCAACGTGACCTCGCCGACCGGAATTGTCGCTATCGACAAGTTCAACGGCACCGACACTCCGGCGCTGATCTGGGATGCAATCGAGCGGAAGCTGGCTGAGCGGAGATAGCTCCGTTTCGGACCCAGGGGAGTGACTTGCTTTACGCTCCGGCCTCAAAGCGGGGGCATCGCGGCGAGCCCTCGCTTCCCCACAGAGGGTTCGCCGCAACTACGCTCTGGGGTGCGCGTGCCGATAAACGTCGAGCAGATGCGCCGCGTCGACTTTCGTATAGATTTGAGTCGACGACAGGCTCGCATGTCCGAGCAACTCCTGCAGCGAGCGCAAATCGGCGCCGCGCGCGAGCAGGTGGGTTGCGAAGCTGTGCCTGAGCGCATGCGGCGTCAGCGTGTCGGGAAGCCCGAGCCGGATGCGCGCCGCCCGAACAGCCCGACGGACGAGGTCGGCGCTTAGCGGCCCTCCTCTCGCCCCGAGGAACAGCGGAGTTTCGCCGCCGATCGCGTAGGGACATTGGCGCACATAATCCTCGATCGCTTCGCGAACGGCTTTCACCACCGGCACGATTCAAGTCTTCGACCGCTTTCCGGTCACCCGGATCGCCTCGCTTATGGGAAGGTCGCGGGCGGTCAGCGACAGCGCTTCCGAAACGCGCAGCCCCGACCCATAGAGCAGCAGAAGGATAGCAAGGTCGCGAGCGCCTATCCACGGCTCCGAAGCGAATGCTCCCGCGTCCTCCGCAAGCGCGACCGCTTCATCGGGTGCCGCCGGTCTCGGCAAGGTTTTGGGCCGGCGCGGAGCACGAGTTCCTCGGCACCTGTGGCACCCTTCCCTGCTGCTCGGCAGTGAACGTGAGGAAGGCGCGAACGCCCGACAGCTCGCGAGCAGCCGAGGCCGCACCCAATCCGCTGTTCCGCCGCGCCGCGAGGAAGGCGCGGAGGTCGGCTGCGCTAACATCCAGCAGCCCCCGCGCTTCGATGGTTTCGCCGCGATAGTCGCCGAGGAACCGGATCAGCCGGTGAGCGGTGCCGGTGTAGGCGCGAACCGTGTGCGCCGAGCGCCGCCGGTCATGCGCAAGGTGGCTCGCCCACTGTGCGACAAGAGCCGATGCCGGATGCGGAAGATCCCCCACTCGGCGAATCTTCCTCTCATCGGAGTCGCGGCGCAACCCCGCTTATTCGACGTACTGCGCCGTCGTCTTCTCGCGCACTTCTTCCTTCGTCACTCCGGGCGCAAGCTCGATGAGCTTGAACGGGCTCTCGTGATCCGGCCGCTGGAATACTGCGAGGTCGGTGATGATCATGTCGATTACGTTCTTGCCGGTCAGAGGAAGCGTGCACTCGGGAATGAACTTGGGCGAGCCGCTCTTCGAGACATGCTCCATGACCACGATGATCTTCTTGACGCCGGCAACCAGGTCCATCGCCCCGCCCATGCCCTTGATCATCTTGCCGGGGATCATCCAGTTGGCGATGTCGCCCTTTTCGCTGACTTCCATCGCTCCAAGCACAGCGAGGTCGATATGCCCGCCGCGGATCATCGCGAAGCTGGTGGCGCTGTCGAAAAAGCTGGTTTTCGGAAGCTCGCTTACGGTCTGCTTGCCGGCGTTGATGAGGTCGGCGTCGACCTCGTCGTCGTACGGGAACGGCCCGATTCCCAGCATCCCGTTCTCGCTCTGCAACGTTACCGTCATCCCCGGCGGGACGTGGTTCGCCACAAGCGTCGGGATTCCGATGCCAAGGTTGACGTAGAAGCCGTCGCGAAGCTCCTTGGCCGCGCGGCCCGCCATTTCGTCGCGGGTCCAGCCCTCTTTGAGCGTGTCGTGGGTCGTCATTATGCCGCCTCCGCTTCGCGCTCGCGCGTGGTCCTGAACTCGATCTGTTTCTCGTACGGCCCGCCGCAGATCAGCCGGTTCACGAAGATCGACGGCAAATGGATGCAGTCGGGATCGAGCGACCCGGTCGGGACGATCTCCTCGACTTCAACGACACAGACCTTGCCGCAGGTTGCGGCAGGAAGGTTGAAGTTGCGCGCGGTCTTGCGGAACGTGACGTTGCCGCTGTCATCCGCCTTGAAACCTTTTACGACGCTGAGATCGGCGAAGATTCCGCGCTCGAGGATGTAATCCTCTCCGTCGAACTGCTTCACTTCCTTGCCCTCGGCGACCTGCGTTCCGACGCCCGTCTTGGTGTAGAAGCCCGGAATTCCCGCCCCGCCGGCGCGCATCCGCTCGGCAAGCGTTCCTTGCGGGCAGAATTCGACCTCGAGCTCGCCGGCCAGGAATTGCCGCTCGAATTCCTTGTTCTCGCCGACGTAGGAGCTGATCATCTTCTTGATCTGCTTGGTCCGAAGCAGCTTCCCAAGCCCGACATTGTCGATTCCGGCATTGTTCGAAGCGACGGTCAGGTCCTTGACCCCGCTCTCCACGATCGCGTCGATAAGCCGTTCCGGGATCCCGCACAGGCCAAACCCGCCCGCGGCGATTAGCATCCCATCCTTCAGAAGCCCGTCGAGCGCGGCCTTTGCGTCGTCGTAGGTTTTCTGCGCCATGGTCTCTCCTTGACGAAGCCGATAGGCGGAGCGGCAGCGGGAAATCAACGCCTCGCCTTTAGCTGCTGTTCACGGCAAGATCGAAATCGTTGGCAGTTGGGGGACTTGCATGCCGAAATTGCTTTTTGCCCTCGTTGCACTGGCTGCCGCCCAGCGTCCGGCCGCCGGTGTTTCGGAGAAACTCGCTCAGGCCCAGTCGTTCGCGAAACACTCAGGCGACGAGCTCTGGGCGGGCTTTGGGGAAGCGCCGTTCGGATTTCTGCTGGTTGACGGCGACATTGAGACGTTGATGTGCCGGGCGGATGTTCCCAAAGGCTTTTCGCCGGCGGGAAGCGATCCGGCCACCGGCTGCAAGCAATATACGCGGCCCCGCTCCGGGCTTCCCGACAATTTGCTCGCTGCGCTGCCGATCTTCGGGCCGCCATCGACCATCGTAATGGGCACTGCGCGATCGACCGGCCGCGATGAGGCTGACTGGACCCGCACCATCCTCCACGAACATTTTCACCAGTGGCAGGACAGCTTTCCCGACATCTTCACGCGGATGCGGGACCTCGACCTCGCGGGTGACGACACGACCGGCATGTGGATGCTGAACTACCGGTTCCCGTACGGTTCACCGGGGACCATTGCGGCGTTCGCGCCGGCTGCGGAGGCTTTGTCGAAAGCCGTGGCGGCGCGCGGTACACCCGCGTTCCGCGCGGCCCTGTCGAATTACGTTTCCAAGCGCAAGGCGCTCGCTGCCGCGGTCGGCGAGCGGAATTGGAAATATGCCGAACTCGAGCTGTGGAAGGAGGGCGTCGCCCGCTGGACCGAGATCCAGCTCGGCAAGAAATATCCCGATCCCGCTGTCCGCGAGTCCGCAGCAGCTCTCGAAAAGAAATCGATCGACTGGCTGGCGACCCACGATATCGCCAAGGCCGGTCGCGAGTTCGTTTATCCGTATGGAACCGCCGAAGCGATGCTGCTGGAAGCATGCGGGCCGCGGTGGCGGACGCAATATCCGAAGCTGCTGGCGCTAGGGCCGCTTCTCGACGAAGCGGTGAAGCGCTGCGGGAAGCCCTAGCCCCGCAGTTTGGCCAGGACGCCCTGAAGCTGCATCGCGTTCGACATATCGCCATCGATCTTGAGCTTGCCGGTCATGAATGCGGTCATGCCGTCGAGCTCGCCGGACGCCATCTTTTCCCAGTCCTCCCACGTCGTCTTGATCGTCGTGTCGGCCGGGGCGTCCTCTTCGGTTACCTTTTCGTCCTTGCCGTCGAGCAGGATCACGCCCTTGTCGGCGAAGTCGAGCTTGACTGTCTTCCCAGGCACCCAGGCCTGGTTTTCCTGCATTTTCTGAACAAGCTCATCCTTTGTCATGGCAAGTCTCCTTTTGCCGCTTCGCCTAGCGAGCCGTTGCCCCGGCTTCAAGGCGCGCCTATCTGGGCGGCATGGGATACGAAGCCGACCTCAAACTCTTCATCAACGGAAGCTGGCGGACCGGCGAAGGCCGCGACAGCTTCAACGTCGTCAACCCGGTCACCGGAGAGGGCATCGCCGAGCTTCCGCTCGCCACCGAAGCGGATCTTGACGAAGCGCTCGACACCGCCAAGCGGATGTACCCCGAATGGCGCTCGACCGACGTCGAGACGCGGTCGAAGATCCTCCACAAGACCGCAAAGATCCTGAAAGAGCGCGCCGAGGAAATCGGCCGCACCATGACCCAGGAGCAGGGGAAGCCGCTCGCCGAGTCCAAGGGCGAAGTCTATGGCGCCGCGTCGCTGTTCGATTGGTACGCCGAGGAGATCAAGCGCGACTACGGGCGAGTCCTCGTTCGCCCGCCAGGCCAGCTCAGCCGCGTCATGCACGAGCCGGTCGGGCCCGTCGCGACCTTCACTCCGTGGAATTTCCCGATCTACCTCCTCGCCAAGAAGGTCTCGGCTGCGCTCGCTGCCGGCTGCTCGGTCATCGCAAAGCCGCCCGAGGAGACCCCCGGCAACACGCTGGCCATTGCCCGAGCGCTTGACGAGGCGGGGCTTCCCAAAGGCGTGTTCCAGCTCGTCCACGGCGTTCCCGACATGGTCAGCCGAAAGCTCATCGGTTCGCCCGTAATCCGCAAGGTCAGCTTCACCGGCTCGATTCCGGTCGGCAAGCATCTGATGAAGCTCGCCGCCGACAATGTCACCAAGATCACGCTTGAGCTCGGCGGCCACGCGCCGGTCCTGATTTTCGACGACTGCGATCTGGAAAAGACGCTCGACATGGTCGTCCCGCAGAAATTCCGGAATGCGGGCCAGGTCTGCGTTTCCCCGACGCGATTCTACGTCCAGGAAAGCATCTACGACGCTTTCATCAAGGGCTTCGCCGAGCGCACCGAAAAGGTGAAGGTCGGCAACGGCCTCGATGAAGACACGCGAATGGGCCCGCTAGCCAACACCCGCCGCCCCGAAGCGGTCGGTGCGCTGATCGAGGATGCGCGCCAGAAGGGGGCGAAGGTGGTCACCGGCGGCAATCGTGGCAACCAGGGCTTCTTCTTCCAGCCAACCCTGCTCGCCGACGTGCCGCTCGAGGCCGACATCATGAACAACGAGCCGTTCGGCCCGGTCGCGGTCTCGCGCCCGTTCAAGGACCTCGACGAGGCGATCGAGCAGGCCAACCGCCTCCCCTACGGTCTCGCCGCCTTCGCCTTCACCGAGAACGGCCGCCGCGCCAACATTCTCGGCGACGCGATCGAAGCCGGAATGGTAGGCATCAACACCTTCGCCATCTCCATCGCCGACGCTCCGTTCGGCGGGGTGAAGGAAAGCGGCTTCGGGTCCGAAGGCGGCAAGGAAGGGCTCGAGACCTACCAGGTCGTGAAGGCGATCCACCAGGCTTGAGCGCCCGAAGGCGCGGATTGACTCCGCGGCGGCCACCGACGTGGCGGATAACCTTCGCCGCGCGCGCGTTGGCAAGACATGTTCTTCGATAATGTCTTCGGGCTGCTGCGCGTGGTGGTCATATCGACGCTTGCCTACGCGTCCCTGATCATCGTCCTTCGGATTGCCGGCAAAAGATCGCTCGCGAAGCTCAACGCCTTCGATCTAGTCGTGACTGTTGCCTTCGGTTCGACCTTCGCGACGGTTCTGCTGACCAAGAGCGTTTCCTTCTTCGAGGGTCTTCTCGCATTCGTGATGCTTGCCGCGCTTCAGTGGTTGGTGTCGCGTGTCTCTGTGGCATGGCCGCCGTTCAAGCATTTGGTTCGAAGCCGGCCGCGGCTGCTTCTCGAAAACGGGAATTACCGAAAGGCGGCGATGGCGGCGGAGCGGGTCACCGAGGCGGATATCAACGAAGCCATCCGCTCGCAGGGAGTAGGACGGATCGAGGATGTCGGCGCGGTGGTGCTGGAAACCGACGGGACCATGAGCGTCATCCAGCGCCCGAGCAAAGAGCTCGACCTCCTGGCTGACGTCGAGCGCTAACGAAGCCCCTACGGCACCGCCGTATTGAACTGCATCACCGGCTTCACGCTTGTGAAATTCTTGACGTCGTCGGCCAGCGCCTTGCCGCCGTCGGACGCGACCGCGTCCCTCGCCCCCTTCTCCTCGCGGAAGCTGAGGATCGTGACCGCGAAATAGGCCGGGTCCTTACCGTCGAGGCTTTCCTCGCCCTTGAGGACGCTCGCGTAGCCCAGTCCGAACGGTCCGAATGCCTTTCCGACTTCGGGGAGATGTTGCTGGCGGAAATAGTCGAAGTCGAAGGTCGCGTCCTGGGACTTGGGATAGGTGATGGTCAGGATGTACATGGCCGCCGCCTAGCCCGTTTTCACTTGCGCCACCAGCCGCTACAGCGCCGCCCATGAGCAAGTGCACCGGTGCCCGAACAGGCGGGCGCATTCTTGTCGACCAGCTGAAGATCAACGGCTGCGACCGGATCTTCACCGTCCCCGGCGAAAGCTTCCTCGCCGTGCTCGACGCGTTGCACGACGCGCCCGAAATCGCAGTCACCGTCTGCCGCCAGGAAGGCGGAGTCGCTTACATGGCCGATGCCGACGGCAAGATGACCGGCCGTCCGGGAATCGCCTTCGTCACCCGCGGCCCGGGCGCCACCAACGCCAGCGCGGGCGTCCATGTCGCTTTCCAGGACTCCACTCCCATGATCCTGTTCATCGGCGATGTCGCAAGAGGCGACCGTGACCGCGAAGGCTTTCAGGAAGTGGATTTCCCGCATTTCTTCGCACCCGTCGCCAAATGGGCGGCGAGAATCGAGGATGCGGCGCGAACCCCGGAATATGTCGCCCGTGCCTATCGCGTCGCCACGGCCGGCCGGCCCGGGCCCGTCGTGCTGGCGCTGCCGGAGGACATGCTTCGCGATGAGGCCGAGGTTTCGGACCGGCCGTGTGTCGCGCCGCTGGCCCAGGCGCCGGACCCCGGCGCGATCGAGGCCCTATTCGAGCTTCTCAAGCGCGCCTCCTCGCCCGTCGCGATCGTCGGCGGTGCCGACTGGAGCCCGCGGGCGGCGCATCACTTCGCCAATTTCGCCTTCCGTCACGGGATTCCGGTCGCCGCCGCCTTCCGCCGCCAGGACTCGATCGACAACAGATGCGGAGTCTATGCGGGCCAGCTCGGCTACGGCCCGAATCCCAAGCTTCAGCAGCGGATTCGCGACGCCGACCTGATCCTCGCCGTCGGCGCCCGGCTCGGCGAAGCCACCACGGACGGCTACACGCTCGTTACGCCCGATCATCCCGGCCAGACGCTCGTCCACGTCCACCCCGACCCGAACGAGCTCGGGCGGGTCTATGTCCCCGATCTCCCGATCTGCGCCGACATGGGCGAATTCGCCGAGATCGTCGACGAGTGGTCGGACCCCGACCTCAACCGCTTCTCGGCCGGCGAGGAAGCGCACAAGGAATGGCTCGACTGGTCGGAGCCGAAGGCGCGAGACGGCGTGAAGCTCGACCTCGGCCCCTGCGTCGCGGCGATGCGCGAGCGGCTCCCGCACGACACGATCATCTGCAACGGCGCCGGCAATTTCTCCGGCTGGTGGCACCGCTACTGGCGCTACGGGCCGATGCCGACCCAGCTCGCGCCGACCAGCGGCACCATGGGCTACGGAGTGCCCGCCGCGGTTGCCGCTTCGCTTCGTTTCACCGATCGACCGGTCGTTGCGATTGCCGGCGACGGCGACTTCCTGATGAACGGGCAGGAGCTGGCGACCGCGGCTCAATATGGCTGCGACCTGCTGGTGATCCTCGTCGACAACGGCTCCTACGGGACGATCCGAATGCACCAGGAGCGCGAATATCCGGAGCGGATCAGCGCGACGGAGCTAAGCAATCCCGATTTCGCGGCGCTTGCCCGCGCCTATGGGGGCTGGGCGGAAACGGTCGACAAGACCGAGGACTTCGTTCCCGCTCTCGACGAGGCGCTCGGCCGCAAGGGCCTGCGGCTGATCCACTGCAGGACGGATGTCGAGCAGATCAGCAACGCAACGACGATCTCGAAAATTCGCGGTAAATCGAAGCGTCGCTAATCCGAGTGCGCCCGTTCGAACAACGCCTGGTGCGGGTCGAACGGCTCGCAAATTTCTGACCTCAGCGCTTCCTGCTGCGCCTGCTCGAGCATTTCCTCGCGCGGCAGCTCATGCTCGCGCCCATGCGCGAAGCGCGTGAGGAGATCGTTCCAGTCCTCGTGAAAGCTTCCCCTGCGGTGCGGCACTTCGCTCCTCCAGACTCTCGGCTGAGAGTCTACGGCCCGAGCGCACCGTAGTTCAGGAGAACAACATCCGATTTGGTGAAGGGTTTCGCCGCGCCTACAGCCCGAACGGGTAAGTCTCGTCGTCGCCCGGCCGCTGTTCGCCCGGAAGCGGGGTGACCGCCTTGGTTTCGTCGAACCACACCCAGCCGTCATACTGGCGCGGCAGGATGCATTGCGAATAATGGCTCCAGCGCTCGGTATCCGGGCGATAAATGACTCCGATGAACCGCTCCAGCCGCGGCTCCATCAGCGCTTCGCGAATATCGCGCCCGATCTCCTCCGGCCTCAGGTCGAGCAGGAAGCGCCCCAAGCGGCTTTCGTGCGCCACTCGCTCATAGCTGTCGGGAAGCGACGGGTTCACCGCCTTGATCTGCATCGGCTCGTCCCAGTCGTCGGCGGCCGCAACCGTGCCGGTGTGAGTTCCAAAGCCCACCAGCCGGGCGCGCGCATCGAGGCGCTCCTTCACGAGCTGACCGATATTATGCTCGCCGCGAACCTGCCCCATTTCGGTGTAAGCGGCGTTGCCGATGTGGCTATTGTGAGCCCACACGATCGCCTTTGAATTCGGCCCCTTGGCGTCGAGAAGCTGCTCGAGCGTTTCGAACATGTGCGTGTCGCGCAAATTCCAGCTTTCCGCCGCTCCCCGGTACATTACCCGGTAATAGGCTTCGGCATTCTTGACGACGCGAGCGTTGGCAGCCGCGTCGAGCCACTCGTCGCACTCCTCGCTCATGCCCTCGAACTGGCGCTGCATCAGGTCCATCAGCATTTGCGTGACCGGTGCCTCGCACTGCGCATAGCCCTCATACAGCGCCATCGCTCCATAACGCTGCGGCTCGTCAGCCCACGGATCGAGGCAACCGTAACGTTGCTTGGCGACTTTCGCGGCCTCGGGATCCTCCTCCTCCAGGAAGTCGATCACCGCCCGCATCGACATGCTCATATTGTAGAGGTCGAGCCCGTAGAATCCGGTCATGTCGGCGTATTCGCGGCCGTGGTTGTGACGGCGCATCCAGCGGATGAAAGCGTCGAACTCGCGGTTGCGCCACATCCAGGTCGGGAACCGCTCGAACGCCTTTTGCTCGCCCTCGCGCGGCTCGCGGTGGCGGATGTAGCGGTCGATCGTCGCCGCATCGGGCCAGTCCGCCTCGACCGCGACGATGTTGAAGCCGTGATGCGAAATGAGCCGTTTCGAGATTTCGGCGCGGGCACGATAGAATTCGCTCGTCCCGTGGCTCGCCTCGCCGAGACAGACGACTCGCGCATCGCCAAATTTGTCGAAGAAGGCACCGAAGCGATCGTCGTCGATGTCGGGCAATGGCTCTGCCGACTGCCTTATCAAATCGGGCAGTTCGCGGGTCACAGTTTCAGGCATCGCTCCATCCTTCCTCTCCAATCAGTGGAACGAAGCGGACACCGCCAAGGTCCTCGGTGATGAGCTTGTCCCCGGGGCCTTTCGTCACTTTGATCAGCTTTTGAATCCAGTTCGGCTCGCCGACCGGCATGACGATCCGCCCGCCCTCGGCAAGCTGGGCTATCCACGATTTGGGAACATGACTGCCGCTCGCTGCTGCGACGATCGCATCATAGGGCGCTTCGGGGTCCCAGCCGCGGGTCCCGTCGCCCTCGACGACCCGGACATTGTCGAACCCGAGCCGCTGCATCCGCTCCTGCGCGACTTTCACCAGGTCGGGCTGCCGCTCGACTGCGACGACCTCGGTGGCAATGCGGCTCATCACCGCAGCGGCATATCCGGACCCGGCGCCGACCTCGAGCACCCGGTCGCCGAACTTGATGTCGGCAGCCTGGATCATGAGAGCCACGATGTAGGGCTGCGAAATGGTCTGGCCCGCCTCGATCGGAAGCGGATGATCTCCGTAAGCCAGGTCGGCGTAGTCCTTCGCCAGGAACTCCTCGCGAGGGACGGCGCGGAATGCTTCGAGGATTCTCGGTTCGCGGATTCCGCGGCTTTCGATCTGCCGCTCGATCATCGCATCGCGCTCGGCGGCGAAATTGGTCATCGTTTCGACCATGGTCCACCTCCCGGTGTCCAAAACCCGCGAGCAAAGGCGCGCGTTCCGGCAAGCGTCGCCGCAACGCGTCAAGCTGCCTATTCGTAATTCTGCCTAGATCAGCCCCGATAGCGGGCTGGAGGGATCGGCGTATCGGCGCTTGCCCATTCGCCCGGCGAGATAGGCCATTCGTCCGGCCTCGACCGCCGACTTCATCGCCCGCGCCATCATTACCGGGTCCTTGGCCTCGGCGATGGCTGTATTCATCAGGACGCCGTCGCAGCCAAGCTCCATCGCTACCGCAGCGTCGCTCGCAGTGCCGACGCCGGCATCGACCAGCACCGGCACTCCGGCGCCCTCGACAATCAGGCGAATGGTGACGAGGTTCTGGATTCCCAAGCCCGATCCAATGGGCGCGCCAAGCGGCATGATCGCCACCGCTCCGGCTTCCTCGAGCTGCTTCGCGGCAATCGGGTCGTCGACGCAATAGACCATCGGCTCGAAGCCTTCTTTGACCAGCACTTCGGTCGCTTTGAGGGTCTCGCGCATGTCGGGATAAAGCGTGCGCGCCTCTCCGAGCACTTCCAGCTTCACGAGGTTCCAGCCGCCGGCCTCGCGCGCGAGCCGGAGAGTCCGCACAGCCTCGTCAGCAGTGAAGCAGCCGGCGGTGTTCGGAAGATAAGTGACCTTCTCCGGGTCGATGAAGTCGGTCAGCATCGGCTGATTGGGGTCGGCGATGTTGACCCGCCGAACGGCCACGGTGACGATATCCGCCCCAGAGGCTTCCACCGCGGCGGCGTTCTCTTCGAAATCCTTGTACTTGCCGGTGCCGACGATCAGCCGCGAGGTGAACGTACGTCCGGCGACGGTCCAGCTGTCGGAAACGATGTTCTGGTGGGCGTTCACTTCACCCTCCTCCCACGAAATGAACGATCTCGAACGAGTCGCCTTCTCTGGCTTCGACCTCACCCAAGCTCGAGCGAGGAACGATTTCGAGGTTGCGCTCAACCGCGACCCTGGACGGTTCGATTCCGATTTCGCGGAGCATCGCGGCGATGCTGCCGCCCGCGAAAACCTGCTTCCGCTCGCCGTTGATGGTTACCAGGATCGTATCTTGCTGTGCCGTTTCAGCCATTTAGCCAATGCAGTTTGTCGAATGCCGTTCGCTTCATATAGAGGCCGCCCATGGCTTCGCCACCTGTGATCTTCGTTCTTAACGGCCCCAACCTCAACCTGGTCGGCTCCCGCGAGCCGCGGGCGTTCGGTCCGCAGAGCCTCGACGACATCCGCTCGTCGCTCGAGGAGCGGGCGAAAAGCCTCGAGCTCGAAGTCGACTTTCGCCAATCCAATCATGAGGGCGAGCTGGTCGACTGGATTCAGGAGGCGATGGCGAAGGCTTCGGCCGTCATTCTCAACGCCGGCGCCTACGCGCATACGTCCATCGCGATACGCGACGCTCTGTCAGCGCTGCAGGTGCCGGTGATCGAAGTGCATCTTTCGAACGTTTACGCCCGTGAGCATTTCCGGCGGCAGAGCTTCGTTGCCCAAGTGGCGAGAGGATCGATCGTCGGCTTCGGGCCTTTGGGCTATCTGCTCGCACTGGACGCGGCCGCGCAGCTCTGCAAGGGGGCGGCGGCCAGCAAGGCGTCACGCCGGATTCAATAGGGGAACTTTGATGGCCGGACCAGCAAAAGGGGGCGGCGCAAAGGACGCGATGCGCATCGACCCCGCTCTCGTCCGGGAGCTCGCCGAGCTCCTCACGACCAACAACCTAAGCGAGATCGAGGTCGAAGACGGTAATCGCAAGATCCGGGTGCAGCGCAACTTCGGTTCGACTGCAGCTCCGGCCGCGGCCGCTCCGGCAAGCGTCCATCCGGAGCCGATGACGGCGCCGCCGATGCACGCCGAAGCCCCGGTCGGAGAGCCCGAAGGCGAAAGCGTCCGGTCGCCGATGGTCGGTACCGCCTTCCTCGCCTCCGAGCCCGGCGCCGATCCCTTCGTGAAAGTCGGCGACTCGGTGAAGGCCGGCGATACCTTGCTGATTGTCGAGGCGATGAAAGTGATGAACCCGATCACCGCGCCGCACGGCGGAGTGGTCAAGCAGCTGCTCGTCGAAAACGGCCAACCGGTGGAGTTCGACCAGCCGCTAGTCCTGCTCGCGTAAGAGATGGCGATACAAAAACTCCTGATCGCCAACCGCGGCGAAATCGCGCTCAGGATTCACCGCGCCTGCCACGAAATGGGCATACGCACGGTAGCGGTCCATTCGACCGCCGATTCCGACGCCATGCACGTCCGCCTCGCCGACGAAACCGTCTGCATCGGTCCGCCGCCGGCGACCGAATCCTATCTCAACATCCCGAACATCATTTCCGCGGCGGAGGTGGTCCACGCCGACGCCATTCACCCGGGCTACGGCTTCCTGTCGGAAAACGCCTCCTTCGCGGAAATCGTCGAGAGTCACGGGATCGTCTGGGTCGGGCCAAAGCCCGAGCACATCCGGATCATGGGCGACAAGATCGAGGCGAAGCGCACAGCCGCCAAGCTCGGCCTCCCGCTCGTGCCCGGCTCCGACGGGCCGCTCGAGAATATCGCCGAAGCCAAGGCGCTGGCGAAGGAGATCGGCTACCCCGTCCTGATCAAGGCGGCTTCCGGCGGCGGCGGGCGCGGAATGAAGGTGGTGCCCGAGGAAGCCCAGCTCGAAAGCCTGATGAGCCAGGCCGCGAGCGAAGCCCGATCCGCGTTCGGCGACGATACCGTCTACATGGAGAAGTACCTCGCCGACCCGCGGCATATCGAGTTCCAGGTGTTCGGCGATGGTGACGGCAACGCAATCCACATCGGCGAGCGCGATTGCTCGTTGCAGCGCCGCCACCAGAAGGTGCTCGAAGAAGCGCCCTCGCCCGCAATCACTCCGAAGCAGCGCCATAAAATGGGCTCGCTCGTCGCCAATGCGATGGCGGACATGGGCTATCGCGGCGCCGGGACCATCGAGTTCCTGTACGAGAACGGCGAATTCTACTTCATCGAGATGAACACTCGGCTGCAGGTCGAGCATCCCGTGACGGAAATGATTAGCGGAATCGACCTCGTCCGTGAGCAGATCCGGGTGGCTTGCGGCGACGGCCTGTCAGTCAGGCAGGACCAGATCCATCTGCACGGGCATGCCATCGAATGCCGCATCAATGCCGAGGACCCGCGCACGTTCGTTCCCTCGCCGGGCCTGGTGAAGAACTACGTCGCTCCGGGCGGGATGCACGTGCGCGTCGATAGCGGCCTCTACACCGGCTATCGGGTCCCTCCCTTTTACGACAGCATGATCGCCAAGTTGATCGTCTACGGGACCACTCGAGAGCGCTGCATCATGCGTCTGAGGCGCGCTCTCGAAGAGTTCGTTGTCGAGGGAATGAACACCACCGTCCCCTTGCACCAGCGGATCGTGCGCGACCCCGAATTCCTGGCCGGCGACTATACGATCAAGTGGTTGGAGAAGTGGCTCCAGGACAATCCGGAATGAAATGGCTCGCCTAAGGGAGAATCCGTAAATCGCGGCGCCGGGCAGTGGCCTACGACCGCAGTATGACCGCTCCGATCTACAGCCCGGCAATGCGCCTCGCGGCCCGCGTCTTTCCGTACACGCACGCGGCGGCTTAGACATGGAACCCGCGCCCAAGTTCGACCAGGGTCTGCACTTCAAGGGCCGCAGCCGCCGCAAGACCCTGCTCCGGTGGCTCACGATCGCGGCGATTGCCCTCGCTGCCGGCATCGCAGTCTATTCCTACTTGACCAGGCCCATTCAGGTTACAGCTGCTCGACCTGTCCGAGGCCCGGCCGCGGAGGTCGTGTATGCCACTGGCTTCGTCGAGCCTCAGAGCCCGGTCGAGATTTCGTCCCGGGTAACGGCACCGATCGTCAAAGTTCTTGCCGACGAAGGAGACCGAGTTGTCGCTGGACAACCGCTCGCCGTGCTCGATTCGGCGGACGCCCGGATGAACATCGCACAACTGGCCGCGCAGCGTGCCAATGCGGAGCAGGACGAGTCGCGGGCAATCGCGCTGTTCCGGCAGGGCTGGAGCACCAACGCAGCGCGCGACAAGGCAGTCGCGGCCGCAAGTGCAGCCCGCGCCGCGCAGGCCTCCGCCCAAGCCCGGCTGGAGCAATATACGATCCGCTCGGCAGTATCCGGCGTCATGCTGCGCCGCGAAATCGAGCCTGGCGATCTCGCCGTTCCTGGCAAGACATTGTTCCAGCTAGGTGACCCGAACAGGCTGCGAGTTTCGGCCATCGTCGACGAGCGCGACATTCCGATGGTGCGCAACGGCACCGAGGCATTGATGTCGACCGACGCCTACCCGGGCCGCGTCATCCGCGGGAGAGTCTACGAAATCACTCCGGGAGGCGACCCCGGCCAGCGCGCTTTCCGGGTGCGAATTCGCCCCGAACTCGACGCGCGACCTGCCGATCGGGCTAACGCTGGAAGTGAACATCCTCGTTTCGGCGAAATCCGCTGCCCTGCTCGTCCCGGCAAGCGCCGTGCGGAACGGCGTCGTCTGGACAATCGCCGGCGGCCGCGCTCGCCCAGTGCGTGTTAGAACCGGCATCCGCGGAGCCGATTCCACCGAGATCACCGCCGGACTCGCAGCCAACGCATGCGTCATCACGGACGGGGTGGACCAGCTAAAGGACGGGCAGCGGGTGAAGGTTACGGGCTGCTGACGCATGTTCCCGCGTATCCGCCTCCTGTTGTCGATTTCCGCCAAGCACCTCGTCAAGCGCAAGCGGCAGACTGCCGTTGCGGTTGCCGGCGTAAGCGTCGGAGTGGGCTTTTTCCTCGCCGTTTCGGCTCTGATGGTCGGAAGCCAAAACGATTTCATCAACACGCTGATCAATTCCGCTCCGCACATCATCATCTCCGACGAAATCCGAAGTCCCAGTCCGCAGCCTGCCGTCACCGCTTTCCGCCACGGCGCGGTCGAGGTCCGCGGCTTCAAAACGCGCAACGAGATGCGGGGCCTCAAGGACTGGCAAGAGATCGCAAGGGCCGCACAGGCGATTCCGGGCAGCATCGTCGCTCCATCGCTTTCCGGAGCAATCACGCTCCAGGTCGGCGGACGCGAGGAAGCGCTCGGCATCATCGGAGTCGATCCGGAGCTCGAGGAAAAGATTGCGAACGTGCAAGAAAACCTGGTTTCCGGCTCGCTTCGCAATCTCGACACGACCCAGGACGGGATCATCATTGGCCAGGAACTGGCACAAAGGCTCGGCGTTGGAATGCGCGATACGGTCGGCGCAACGTCAAGGTCCGGATCCCGGTCGCTAAAGATCGTGGGACTGACCGCCCGGGGTCGCGGCCAATTCGGCAACAACGGCTTCGTCCTTCTCCGGGAGGCGCAGTCGCTGACTGCTCAGCCGTTCGTGATCAACAGCATCGGAATCAGCCTTCCCGACCCGTATCAGGCGGACAGCGTTGCAGCGGGCCTTGAGGCGCGGTTCGGCTACAAGGCACAAAGCTGGCAGGAGCGATCCGCCGACTTCATGACTCTCCTTCTGACCCGCAACGTCATCATGTACTCGGTCGTCTCGGCGATCCTGCTGGTTGCCAGCTTCGGCATCTACTCCGTCGTGTCCAACTCCGTGAACGACAAGCGCCGCGACATCGCGATTCTTCGCTCAATCGGCTTCTCCGAGAGCGACCTGCAGCGAGTGTTCGTTTTCGAAGGGATTGCTCTTGCAGTCATCGGCGTGCTTGCCGGCTGGATTCTCGGGCTGCTGCTAATGCAGGTCCTGGGTTCAATCAGTTTTCCGGTGCTCGGCCGGGTCGAGCACTTGCCGCTGGACCGGCGCGCCCGCCAGTTCCTGATCGCGGGTGCTGCTTCGCTTGCGTCTGCAACAATCGCAGCGTGGCTCCCTGCCCGGAAGGCCGCGCGGGAAGATCCGGTCGATATCCTCCGCGGGGCAGCATGAGCGCGCTGATGTCCGCGCGGGACCTGACGCGTCTTCTTCCGGGTGAACCGCCGGTGCCGCTGGTCCGGGGGATCGACATCGACATAGTTCCCGGCAAGTTTCACGCCGTAATCGGACCGTCGGGGTGCGGAAAGTCCAGCCTTCTCTATCTCCTCGGCCTGCTCGACAGGCCGACCTCCGGGTCGCTTGAATTTTCGGGCGTCGATGTGAATCCGCTAACGGGCGATGAAAGAGCACGACTCCGGCTGGAACGCTTCGGGTTCGTATTCCAGTTCCACTTCCTGCTGCCCGAGTTTACAGCCATCGAGAACGTGCTTCTGCCGATGCGCCGCCTGGGCCGGCTCAGCCGCGCGGATGCCGCCGAGCAGGCATTTTCGATTTTGGCGTCGATGGATCTCGCGGCGCAGGCGGAGAAAACTCCGGACAAGATGTCCGGAGGCGAAAGACAGCGGGTGGCGATAGCGCGGGCTCTCGCCAACAATCCGCTACTCGTGTTGGGCGATGAACCGACGGGCAATCTCGACAGCCGCAACAGCGCTCGAGTGGTCGACATCTTTCGCCAACTTGCAGCCGAGCAAGGCCGCGCAGTGGTTTGCGTCACTCATGACGAATCGGTGGCCGCTGCCGCGGATATTCGGATTCACATGCTCGACGGACGGGTCGAACGACTGGACTGACGGCGCTCGTGGCGCGCTCCGTCGGAAGTCGTCGTTGGAGTCCCGAAACGGCCGCAACCCCCGCCCCTCCGGCCCCGTTGGTTCGATGAAACCTAACAGGACAGGAGAGACGCAAATGGCAGAGAAGACGAAAAGCCGCGACGCGCCCCAGCGCGACGCTGACAAGCGCGCATTCGCATTCGACTCGCGAGAAAACGACAGCATCGCCGACCTGGTGCGTCGGCTGACGAGCGAAACCACCGAGCTCGCTCACCAGCAGGCAGAGCTGGTCAAGGCGGAAATCCGCGGCTCGGTCACCGAAATTAAGGAAGCCGCGGCGGAGATGGCCGGAGCAGCCGTGCTTGGCCTTGCCGGCGTTGGAGTGACTCTGATGGGTGTCGCTTACCTGCTCGGATCCGCGATCCCGCTGTGGCTTGCGACGCTGATCGTCGGAATTGCCGCGCTGGTCGGCGCCTACGCAATGTTCGCCGCGGCGCGATCCAAGCTCCAATCGAAATCGGTGACCGCCGAACGCTCGCGCGAGACGCTGGAGCGTACTCCACAAGCGGTCACCGGAAACACCAACAAGGGACGCAAATAATGGCTGACACAGGAACGAAAGACCCCGACGCGATCGAGCGCGAAGTCAAGCGCACGCAGGACGAGATTGGCGACACCGTCGAGGAGCTCGAGGAGCGCCTCGACCCCAGGAAGATGACCCGCTCGCTTCTCGGCGACGAGGGCACCGACAACATCAAGGAGGCGGTCGACGTTGCGCGAAGGAATCCCATTCCGGTGGCACTGATCGTCGTCGGCGTATTGTGGCTGTTCGCCACCTCCGATTCGCCGCCGATCAGGCGCACTCGCGAGCGGATCCTGGGCCGCGGCGACTCCAGGCTGCGTTCCCGCTCCGAGGAGCCGTCCCCGATCGGACCTCCGCCGGCAACCGGCGAGCGTTACGACCGCCGCAACGGCTAAGCGCGCAAAGTCGGCGCGCCGGTCAGGCGGCAAGCAAACCGCCGCGATAGACGACGTCCTCAAGCGTTCGTCCCGCACCGCGGGCGACGCAGGTGAGCGGGTCGTCGGCAACACGGACGGGCAAGCCGGTTTCGTCGGCAATGACGCCGCTCAGGTCGCGAAGCAGCGACCCGCCGCCGGTCATGGTGATCCCTTGGTCGAGGACATCGGCGGCGATTTCCGGCTGCGTGTTCTCCAGCGCCGAGCGGATAACTTCGACGATCCGCTGAACAGGCTCGGCGAGCGCTTCGGCAATCTGCGCCTGGTTCAGGCGGACCTCTGTCGGAACGCCTCGAGTGACGTCGCGGCCCTTGACGTAGGTTTCCGCTCCAGTTCCGCCCGACGGTGCGCGAGCGGTGCCGATCTCCAGCTTGACGCGCTCGGCCGTGCCTTCGCCGATCATCAGGTTGTAGTTGCGGCGGACGAAGGAAATGATCGCTTCATCCATTCGGTCGCCGCCAACCCGCGCCGAACAGCAATAAGCGAGTCCCTGCAAAGAGATAAGTCCGACCTCGGTCGTGCCTCCGCCGATGTCCACGACCATCGACCCGATGGGATCCACGACCGGCAAATCGGCTCCGATCGCCGCGGCCATCGGCTCTTCAAGAAGCGAGACCCGGTCGGCCCCGGCATTGTTGACCGCTTGCCGGATCGCCCGCCGCTCGACCGGAGTGGCGCCCGACGGGATGCAGATCACGACCTCCGGAGCGCGCGAGAAGCGGCTCGGGGCGGCATTCGCCTTGCGGATGAAATGCTTGATCATCTCCTCGGCGACGTCGAGGTCGGCGATCACTCCGCTTCGAAGCGGCCGGATGGTTTCGACATTGCCCGGAGTCTTGCCCATCATCAGCTTGGCGTCGTCGCCGATGGCCCGGACCCTTCGAATTCCGTCGCGGCCGGTCTCCAGCGCGACGACGGACGGCTCATTGATGACGATGCCGACGCCGGCGGCATAGACGACCGTGTTCGCGGTGCCGAGATCGATCGCCACGCCGCGCGGCGAGAAATTGAAAAGACTGCGCACTACCCCACCCCGATCCAAAAAGAAGAGAATCACCCCGGAAAAGCGCAGCTTGGCAGGTGCTGCGGTTAATCCCAGACGTGGTTAACGCGTAAACTCCGGCCCGTTCCCGTGACGCGCCGAACGGAGTGCCTTGCGCACCCGCCGGCTCGTCTTCACAAACGGCCAAAAGGGGAGCTTCGAATGGGCCTGATCGCGGACATCAAATCGCTCGACAAGCGCCAGAGAAGCGCGATCTGGGCAAGCTATCTCGGCTGGACACTCGACGCGTTCGATTTCTTCCTTCTGACGTTCATGCTGTCGGCCATCGCCGCCGAGTTCGGAACCGACGTGAAGTCGGTGGCCACGGCAATCGTTCTCACCTTGGCGGCGCGCCCGTTCGGGGCGCTCGTCTTCGGCATGCTCGCCGACCGTTTCGGCCGCCGCCCGATCCTAATGATAGTGATCCTCGCCTTCTCGGTCTTTTCCGCTTTATCGGGTCTTGCCGGGTCGCTGACCGAGCTGCTCATCATCCGGGCATTGTTCGGCTTCGCGATGGGCGGCGAATGGGGAATCGGCGCAAGCCTGGTGATGGAAACGATTCCGGCGAAGCTTCGCGGCCCCGTCTCCGGACTTCTCCAGAGCGGCTATCCGTCGGGCTATTTCGTCGCCAGCCTCGTCTATTTCGCATTTTTCGACATGGTCGGCTGGCGCGGGATGTTCTTCATCGGGATTGCTCCGGCCCTGCTCGTCTTCCTCATCCGGATGCACGTGGAGGAGAGCCCCGCTTTCGAAGCGGCAAAGGACAAGCCGCGCGCCAACCCGTTCGCCGAGCTCGCCCGCAACTGGAAGATTGCGCTCTACATGATCGTTCTGATGGCGGCCTTCAACGCGTTCAGCCACGGCACCCAGGATCTCTACCCCACCTTCCTTCAGAAACAGCACGGCTTTGGAACGCACCTCACCGGAACGCTCGCGGCGATCATGAACGTCGGAGCGATCGTCGGCGGCATCGGCTTCGGCATCTGGTCGGAGAAGATCGGCCGCAAGCGCGCGATCATCATCGCCTGCCTTCTGGCGCTTCCGATCATCCCCCTGTGGGCATTCACTTCAACTCCGCTACTGCTCGGTATTGGCGCGTTCCTGATGCAGGTCGCGGTACAGGGCGCGTGGGGAATCGTTCCGGTTCACCTCAACGAGCTGTCGCCCGGCGCCGTCCGGGCGATGTTTCCCGGTTTCGCCTACCAGCTCGGAAACCTGCTGATGTCGTACAACGGGCGGCTCCAGGCCGGGATCGCCGAAAGCCACGGTAATAATTACGGCCTGGCTCTCGCGCTATTCGGGGGCGTTACTGCTGTCCTCATCGCGATATGGACCGCGATCGGCCCCGAACGGAAGCACGCCGACCTCACCGCAACCGCGCCGATCGAGGAATGATCAGCGCGGCGGCTCACCCCAGCGAACCCTCCCGTCCGAACCGACGGTAAAAATCGGGTTGGGCTTGAAAGGGCAACCGCTCGGCCTCGATTTGTCGCAGCTAAGCGCCTGATCGATGCTAGTGCGCCACCGCCCGTCAACCTCCACCGGCTGTGACCGAAACTCTGGCGGCAGGCGATACCGGTCGTCTTTGCGCCGCCCGGTCACGACAATATCGCCACCTTTGGCAACCTGGCTCGACTGCGCCTGACTAGTCCCGTTTTGCGCCTGCGCGAAGGCCGGCGCAGCCCACAAAACCAGGACAGCTCCGGCGAAACGAAAATGATCGCTGATGGCGTGTCACCTGCAGCCGGACCCACCGCCGCAATAGCGCGCGCCGGCGATGAACGCGCGTTGAATCGGCTTAGTACCCCGCTAGCCAAACCGGCATGCAGGCGATCGCAAATCCGGCAGCCACAGCGCCCGCAAACAGGGGACCCCTCGCGCTTCTCCAATTGGCCGTTGCTGCAAAACAGCAGCATCACCATTGCGAAGTCGGGCGCCAAAACCACAAGCGGGGCGGCGGCCGCTACGGCGTTGACTTTCTCCCGCGTCATTCCCCCTGCGCTGCCTTGCGGAACAGCCACGCGGAGGCGAACCACAGCGCAGCGAAGAACTCGATCAGGATGAGCAGTCCAACTCGCCCCGGCGGCTCGGCATGCCTATTGAACGCGAAGACGATCCCGACAAGCGCCTGCGCACCGGCGGTTACCACCATTGCTCGCGCCATAAGCGCCGACTTCCCGCCCGCGACGATACTTCCGGCAACCGCTATTGCGATGATGGCCAGGAAAACCAAGTTCGCCGGATTATCTTCGTTGCCGATAATCCCCACTGCCGCGTTCACCCAGATGAGGAGGAACGCGGCCGCAAGTGCAAGCGCGCCGCCTCCACGGTACGCCCAGTCGTCCGACGCCCGCACGACCAGCTCAAAAAGAAGGCCGGCGCCGCCGATCAGAACGGTCGCGAACGCGAAATCCAGGATCGTCCAGTTCACTTCGCTCGTGAACTGCATCGCCACCAGCGGCGTCACGATTGCCGCCACCGCCGCTCCCCAGCCGAACAGTCGCAGTCGCTTGACCACCGTCATTGCGCTCTCCGTTGCCGATTGCCGCCGGCGAGCCGCTCCCATGCGCAATAGAAGACGAGCAGGCTCAAAACTCCTGTCAGCCAATCGGCGAACGTCGGTGTCTCCGGCTTGAAAATATCGTGAAAGCGCAGCCAGTCGAGCGCCACGAACCCGCCGATCAGGACGTAACCAATGATCTTCCTCATCCTTGCCTCCGCGTGTCATTGCGGCTTCAACCGTGGACGAGTTCGCCGTGAGCGTAATGAGCAATTTGTGAGGTCTTGCTGAAAGTGACGTCCACCTGCTTCAGCTTCGATCGGTTCGTGCTGGACGTCGGCAATCGCAGGCTCTGCAACGGCCAATTGCGCGTGGAGGTTAACAGCCGCTACTTCGATGCTCTTGCGCTGCTTGTCGCCGAGCAGGGCAAGCTCGTCACCAAGGAGCAGTTCCTAGACCGTGTCTGGAGCGGGGTTCCTGTCACCGACGAAGCGCTGACGCAGTGCATCCGAACGCTTCGAAGGCAGCTTGGAGACGATGCCAACAATCCGCGGTTCATCGAGACCATCCCCAAGCACGGCTATCGTTTCATCTCGCCCGTCGAGCTGTGCTCGGCAGCGCTTCCGAGCGCGAACTCGCAGGCATCGCCGCCGCCGCGAAATTGGCGTCGGTACGCGCTGCTGGCGCTCGCCGGCATCGTCGGCGGCGGGACCGCCGGACTGCTTGGCGGCCTCTTCTACGGCTTTGCGGGGTCGTCGCAGCCGCTGGAGCGGGGGATGGGCGCCGTCTCCATTCTTCTTGTGCTGATGGCGCTGACTGTTCTCGTCGCGCTGATCGGCGCTGCCGGAGTGTCGATCGGAATCGCCGCCGCCGCCTTCGTATCGCGCCGGATCGGCCCGTGGACCATTCTCGGCGGCGCTTTGGGCGGCCTTTTCGTCGGCGCCTTCGTGAAGCTGCTCGGACTCGACGCCTTCACGCTCCTGTTCGGCGAATTGCCAGGCGACATCACCGGCGCATTCGAAGGCTTCGTCCTCGGCAGCGCCGTCGGGCTTGCCGCCTGGCTTGCGAACCGGCGCGAAAAGCTCCGCTACGGGACCATCGCCGCTGCACTGATCGGAGGCGCTGCCGGGGTGCTGATCACCCTTCTTGGCGGCAGGCTGATGGGCGGCAGCCTCGTCCTTCTTGCACACCATTTCCCCGGTTCGCGATTACGCCTCGGCAGGATCGGCGCACTGTTGGGAGAAGCGGGATTCGGGCCGCTGACCCAGGTCGTGACAGGTGCCCTCGAAGGCGCGCTTTTCGCCGCCTGCTTCGTCGCCGCAATGCTGCTCGCGAAGCGGCAGATGGACCGGCACGACTGACGTAAACAGCTAAGGCAAACAAATGTCGCGCCGGCGCGTTGGCGGTGAAGGATGCCAAATCGGGCGAACATCCGAACCAGCCGCTGGAAGGCCATGGCCGGCGCCCTGTTCGTCACCGGAGTCATTGGATTCGGAGTAATAACCGGGCTGAACGTCACCACGGTCACTCAGGCGGTCGAGCATCTCGCCACGTTCGATATCTCGCTTCCCAAGCCGCCGCCGCCTCAACTGAAGCCCAAGCCCCAGCCGAAGCCCAAGGCGAAGGCCGCGCCCGCGGCCGCGAAAGCATCGTCCAACCCGAAACCGAAGGTGAAGGTGCCAACTCCGCAAAGCGCGCCGGCAAGCGCGAAGCCCGGCGCCGGCAATACGTCAGCCGCGGGTCAGGGCGACGCCGGCACCGGCACTGGCGCGGGGGGCGTGGGAAGCGGCACGGGCGGCGTCGGCGGCGGTGGTGGCGGGAACACCCCGGCCCGGCTGATCCGCAACCTCTCCCGTTCCGACTACCGTCGGCTGACTGGCGGGCGAATGCCGCAAGGCATGGCGGAGCTGGCGATCCGGGTGAACGCAAACGGCCGCATCGATTCATGCCGTGTCGAGCATTCGAGCGGCGATCCGGTCATCGATGCCGGGCTGTGCCCGCTGGTTAGCTCACGATTGCGCTTTGAGCCGGCGCTCAACTCGAACGGTCAGCCGATCCCCTATTTCACGCACTATCTTGCACGCTGGAGCCGCTGACGCTCAGCGAGCCGCGACCGCATTTCCGCCACCGCCCATCTGCGCGAGGCGCTTCGCATCCCAGCCATAGACGTCGTCGAGATAGCTGATCGAAGACCCGTCCGGGATCGCGGTCAGATAGACCACATAGACGGGTACGGGCCGGTCGAGGACGAACTTCACGTCCGGAGCGGTGGAGGTAGTGCTCAGCTGGTGGCCGAACAGCCATTTTCCGAGCCGCGACGCGTCCTGCAGGCGAATGCAGCCGCCGCTGAACAGGCGAGTGCTCTTGTCCAGCAGCTCCTTTCTCGGCGTGTCGTGGAGGTACACGCCGAACGGGTTGGTGAAGGTATATTTCACCCCGCCGAGGAAATTCTCGGGCCCGGGAAGCTGACGGATTCGGATCTTGACGCTCCCGTCCTTGACCGCATCCCAGTCGACGCTCGACGGGTCGACCACCGTCGGGTCGTCGCTCCAGTCGGAAAGGATCTGGTACCCCTTCGACTTGAGATATCCGTCGCCATATTTGACGACATATTGGCCCACGTCGTCCCAGGCCAGGTCTGGCGGGACGTTCCAATAGGGATTTAGCAAGGCGTAATGAAGATATCCCGCCATCGGCGGCGTCTTGCGGTCGGGCCGCTCCTGGCCGACGACCACTTTCATGGAATCGCTCAGTTTTCCGCCATCGTACATATAGAGGCGCTGGGTCGCAGTGTTGACGACCAGGTAGCGCGGAACGTCGGCCGGAAGCACACGCGCACGATCCATGTTGATCTTCAGCAGGTCGCGCTGCTTTTCGCCGTCATAAGCTCCGCTGACCAGCGCCCGCCGAAGCGCCGAGTAGACGGGGTTCATCCACCCCATGTTGTACACGTAATTGGCAAGCGACGGGGCAGCGTCGGCTTCCTCGAGCAGCCGAAGCGGGCTCGGAGCGCCAACTCGAAGTGACGGATCGATATATTTGAGACCGCTGTCCGTCGGGCTGCGAAGGTCGCGCGCATAGGCGGTGAACTCTTCGCTAATCAGCTCATCGGCGTTTCGGACCGCCCGGCGATCGCCCTTTTGCGATGCTCGCTGAACTGCCTCCCTGATAGCGTCGACGCGATAACTGGCGGGGTTGAGACCATCGACGTCGGCACTGCTAAGAAGCGCGATCAGCGCCTGAACGGCCGCCGTCGGCTGCCCATATTGGAACCACAGCGGCTTGTCCTGCCGGAGCTTGTAGAAATCGCTGACGTCCATCCCCTGCGGGACGGGGGCGAGCGCAACGCTTACGGCGGCTTGGGCCGGGGTAAACGCAACCGGCGCCGCGGCAAGAACTGCCGCGGCGCCGATCATCGTGAAAAGTCGGCGCACCGGCGCAAAGCCGGTGCGCGTATTACGCTTCACTGTCACGTCGGTCTGTTTATCCGCGCTCGCCTGCGCCGACCGGAGCCGGAGGTGGCGGAGCCGAGGCCGCCGGCGGCTGGCCCGGATAATATTGGCCGTTGTAGATGTAGCCGTCGACCTGTCCGTCGTTGTTGCGATCGGCCCAGACTGCGCCTGCAAGTCCGCCGACAGCAGCGCCGATAACGGCGCCCGGGATGATTCCGACGCCGGTGACTGCGCCAACTCCAGCGCCGACCGCGCCGCCAACGGCAGCGCCGGTCGCGACACGGCCAAGAGTGGGATCATATCCAGCCGGGGTACCCGCATAATATTGGCCATTATACGTGTAGCCATCGACATAGCCATCGTTGTTGCGGTCCGCCCAGATTGCGCCTGCAAGCCCGCCGATCGCCGCACCGGCGACCGCGCCCGTCGCAACGCTCACTCCAGGCGCAATGGCGCCGACAGCAGCACCGCCTGCGGCGCCAACCCCGGCGCCCTCTGCAACCCGACTGGCCGTGGGGTTGGAGGCGCACGCGGCGAGCGTCGCCGTTCCGGCAAGAACCGCCGCCATCATGGAATTTCGCATCGTCTTTCTCCCGTGTAGTTGATCAACCGGACCATGCGCCGGGACCCGAGTTCCCCCGGCGACGGTGCATGTCACATCACCCGAAACGACGCGTTCAGCGCAACGTTCCGGTATCGCTACAATGCTTGACCGGCCCTGCGGTTGCAGGCACGAACTCGGCTATCGAGCACCGGATGTCGCTAGTATGAACCATTCCGCCAAAGCAACGATTTTCCACAATCCGATGTGCGGAACCTCGCGCAAAACGCTCGAGATCCTCCGCGATTCCGGGATGGACGTGTGGATCCGCGAATATCTCAAGAACCCCCCCACGCGCGACGAGCTCAAGGCGATCTACGAGCGCGCCGGGATCACTCCGCGCGAGGGCCTTCGGGCAAAGGAGCCGCTCGCTGCCGAGCTCGGGCTTCTCCAACCCGACGTCGACAACGACACCATCTTGGACGCCATGATCGAACATCCGATCCTGATCGAGCGCCCGCTGGTGGAAACGGAAAAGGGCGTCCGCCTTTGCCGCCCGCAGGACAAGGTCCGCGAAATCCTTTGATTGTGCCCCTGCGAATGCAGGGGAACTGATGTACTTTGGCTTTGTGTCGAATCTCGATCCCCGACTCCTGCTTCACGGTTACGCCATGGGCATTTTCCCGATGGCCGACAGCCGCACATCCGACGAGGTTTTCTGGGTCGAGCCGCGCGACCGCGCGATCCTCCCGCTCGACAGCTTCCACCTCTCGCGCTCGCTGAGGCGAACCGTTCGCTCGGACAGGTTCTCAGTCACCACCGATCGCGATTTTGGCGGAGTGATCGCCGCCTGCGCAGAGCGCGAAGAAACGTGGATCAACTCCGACATCGAGCGTGCAATGCTGTCGCTTCACCGGCTCGGCCATGCCCATTCGGTCGAAGTCTGGTTGGAGCGGGATCTGGTCGGGGGCCTTTACGGAGTCTCGCTCGGTCGCGCATTCTTCGGCGAGAGCATGTTCAGCCGCGCGACCGACGCCTCGAAGGTTGCGCTCGCTTGGCTGGTCGCACGGATGAAGGCGGGCGCCTACACTTTGCTCGACTGCCAGTTCATGACCGAGCACCTCGCCTCCCTCGGCGCGATCTCGGTGCCGCGCGACCGCTACGTCGCGTTGTTGGCGGCCGCGCTCGGAGAAGACGCTGGCGGAGCGGGCGAAGGCGCCGGAGAAGCTTCGGTCGAGCCCTGGTCTCCAGCCGATTTCTGGGCTCTCGACCGGCTGCTCGAAGCCGATTCCGCTCCAGACGGCGGCTGCGGTCCCGGCGGGAAGCTCATAGCGCAGCTTTTGGGCCAGACGTCGTAGACCGGGTTCTGGACGGCGTTCAGCGACGGCGATTCCTTGTAGACCCAGCCCGAAAACACCCGGCGCCACCTCTTGTCGCGTCCCTGGAGGTCGAGCTGGAGGAAGGCTCCGGTCAGCTGTTCCTGCTCCCACGGCGCGGTTTTCTCGCACGCGCGCAGGTGAATAATCGCATCGCCCGCACGGACTGACATGCCCGGCTTCATCCGCAGGTTGTGCACGATCCCGTTGCGCTTGTTGAGAAATCCGATGACCGCAACGCGGTCCTTCATCGGGGTCACTCCGGGCTCGTTGCCCTTGAGCACCTGGCTCGTGTTTGCCGGCTGAAGCTGCTCATGCTGGGCCTCTTTGCGCCCGCACGCGGCGAGCGCCAGCGCCAGCGCGGCTGCAGTGGCGAAGCGCGACCTCAACCGACTATTCCGGAGTCCAGGCCTGGTAATCGCCGGTCGAGGCTGGCCGGACCTTGTGCGACCCGAGCGCTCCGCTGGGCCGGAAAGCGGCCATCGTTCCTGTCGCGTTGGGCTCGGGCGGTTTCTGCCATTTGCGCACCGGCGGAAGAGCCTCGTCCGGAAGGCCGGCGATCGTGCCTCGAAGCCACAGCGCCCAGCCCGGAGGGACCCGGCTGCCGTCATTGTCGGCCGGGTAAATCACCCAGCGGCGCTTGTAGCCCTTCTTCTTGTCCTCGTAGTAGACGTTGCCGCGGTCATCGCGACCGACCTCGCGCCCGCGAAGCCAGGTGAAGAGCCGCGTGCCCCAGGTGTCGCCGTTCCACCAGGTGAAGGTTCTCGACCAAAAACCATTGAACATGGATGCGCCTGTGCCCCGTCGCGTGCACGAGTGCAAGGGTGGAGCGCAGCCCGTGAGGAGCGCAGGCGGGAGCGACGCTCCCGGAGCTACCGCGGGAGCGCGAAGGCGATGACCTGGTCGCTCAGTCGCTCGGGAACCAGGAGGCTGTTGCCGCCCGCGGTGAACACCACATACTGCCGCCCATTGTAGGTATAGGTGGCCGGATTCGACACTGCCGGAGCGTCGAGCCGCCCGGTCCACAGCACCTTACCGGTGCGAAGGTCGATCGCCCTGGCTCGCGAATCCATCGACGCCCCGATGAAGATCAGGCCAGTCTTCGTGATCAGCGGTGCACCGATAGTCGTCGAGCCCCAGCTCTTCGGCATATAGAAGCCCCAGCGCTGAACCTCCCCGAACGGCTCGTGCCACAGCGTTTTTCCGGTGTTGAGGTCGACCGCAGTGAGCGAGCCGTAGGGCGGCGCCCAGCACGGCATTCCCAGCCAGTTGACGAAGTTCTTCACCTCGACTGCGTAGGGCGATCCCTTCTGCTCGTACCAGCTGCCCGGAACATCGCCCTTGGCCTTCCGCCGGTTGTACTCATCGCGCGGGATGAGGCGATAGATCTGGGCGGTATAGCTGTTGTTAACGACATAGACGCCGGTCCTCGGGTCGACCGCCCCGCCGCCCCATTCGACCCCGCCCGGGGTCGCCGGATAGATGAGACTCCCTTTCACGCTAGGCGGCGTGTAGCGGCCCTCGTAGCGCAGCTCCTTCGCGCGGCGGCTGCACCAGCCGAAGCTGGCGAGGTCGGCGAGCTTTGAAACGCCGGGCCAGTAACCCGGGACCAGCGGCCTTGGAAGCACCGGCACCGGCTGAGTCGGCGACGTCACTTCGCCCGGCACATCGGTCTGCGGGACCGGTTCCTCGCGGACCGGCATTAGCGATTGCCCGGTGAGCCGGTTGAGCACGAACAGGAAGCCCATCTTCGTAGATTGAACCAGTGCCGGCACCGTCTTTCCGCCGCGACGGATATTCACCAGCACCGGGGCCGAGTTGAGGTCGAAGTCCCAGATGTCGTGGTGGACCAGCTGAGTCGCCCATTTGAGCGCGCCCGTGTCGGCGTCCAGGGCGGTCACTGCAGTGACCGTCTTCAACGGCTCCGTGCGGTTGCCGCCGTAAAAATTCGGGCTCGGTGAGCTGACCGGAAGGAACACCGTGTTGGTCGATGGATCGACGGACATGCTTGCCCACACGTCGGCAGTGCCGGTTTTGCCCGCCGAAATGCCGGCCAACGGGTCGTACTTCCATTTCAGCTTTCCGGTCTGGGCGTCGAGCGCGAACGTGTATCCGGCGGGCGCGTCCTGATAAGCCCAATCCTTGCCCGACCAGCCGACGAACAGCATGTTCTTGTAGACGGTCGGCGGCTGCAGGATCGACAGCGGGAACGTCTTGGGATTGCTGTTCCACTGATTGACGTCGACGACGCCGTTATTGCCGAATCCGGCGCAGGCCTTGCCGGTATCGGCATCGACCGCCAGAAGCTTGCCGGCCATGGTGCCGGTATAGACGATCTTCTGGCACGGCTGACCCGGCACCGGACTGTCCGACTGCCAGTAAGCGACACCGCGCGATTTCATTCCCGGCTGAGTCAGCGCCTTCAGCGTCGCGTTCGGGTCAAAGGTCCATTTCACCTTCCCGGTGTCGGGCTCCATCGCGATGATCCGATAGAATGGAGTCCCGATGTACAGCGTGTTGTTGGCGAAGATCGGTGTGGCTTCGAAATAGCTTTCCGGAATTTTCTTGTCGTTTTTGTCACTGCCGTACGACATGTCGCCGGTGTGGAATTCCCACGCTTTCTCCAGCCTGCCGACATTCTGGGGAGTGATCTGCGCCGCAAGCGAGAATTTCTGGGCCGGGAGATTGCCGTTGAAGGTGCTCCAGCCAGTGTCGTCGACTGCACCGTTCGCGTTTTGCTGCTGCGCATCGGCCGAGGACAGGACAGCGCCCGCCAGCGCGGCAAGGGCGATTGCGGCGCGGCCGATCATGCCGGCTGCTCACGCGCTGGACGGCGCGAGGAGATAAAGATGAGCCAGCCGATTCCGGCGAGCAGCGAAAGCGCGACCAAAAGGTAGGACTCGAGGAAATAAGCGGCGAGAGCGGTACCTAGGAAATCCACAACCAGGCCGATGCCGAGGAAGATCCGCGCCCATCGCGGCGGGTCGTCGAGGACGATGACAAGCGCCGCTGCAACCATGACCGTCATAGAGGCGAGGACGATTAGCGAGCCGATTGTGTGGTCGATGCCCCAAGCGAAAAAGTAGTCGTAGATGGCGACGATCCAGCCCAGGATCGACGCCGTCAACAACAGCCAACCGCCCGTCTTCGTCGTGGCCTCCATTTCACCCTAACGGGGCAGAAGCGTAACGAGTTGCCTGACCAACATCAATTCGCACCCGAAACTTCCGCCAGCGCCGGCCAGCCGTTAAGCTGGCGCAATGATCCGCAGCGCATTCGCAGCCTTGCTGCTCCTCGCCATCTCCGCCCAAGCCTCGGCCGAGGCCCCGCTGCCGTTCGTTCTGAAGCAGGTCGGCCCCGGCGTTTACGCCGCCATCGACGGGCCGGAGCACAAGGCGGGCGCCAATTCGGGCTTCGTCATTGGCGACGACGGCGTGCTGGTCATCGACAGCTTTTTCCATCCCGAAGCGACGCAGGCGCTGGTCGCCCAAATCCACCGGCTGACGCCCAAGCCGATCCGCTACGTCGTCAACACTCACTATCATATCGACCACACCGGCGGTGATTCGGTGCTCAAGCAGGCCGGCGCGACGATCATCGCGCACCGCAACGTCCGCGGCTGGCTTCGCCCCGAAAACCTCCACCTGCTCGGCGACCGGATCACTCCGGAGATGAAGGCGCAGATCCAATCGCTTCCGCTTCCCGACGTGACCACCACCACCAGCCTCACCGTCTGGCTCGGCTCGCGAAAAGTGGTGGTGAAGACCGTGCTCGGTCACACCGGCGGGGACCTCGACGTCTATGTGCCCGACGCCAAGGTGCTGTTCACGGGCGACCTCCTGTGGCGAAAGATCCCGCCCAACTTGATCGATGCCTCGGTCAAGGAATGGATTGCGACGAATTCGGATTTCATGGCGCTGCCCGGCGCGGCGCACATCACCTTCGTCCCCGGCCATGGCGACGTCGCCGACCTTGCCGGCGTGCGAGACTCGCGAGCCTATCTCATCGACCTCAGGCGCCTGGTCGCGAAGGGCCGAAACGCTGGACTCAAGGGCGACTCCCTCACCGCCTACGTCGAGCCGAAGCTGAAGGCGCTCCACCCCCGCTGGTCGATCAGCGACCGCTCGGCCGCCGCCGAGGTCCGCTACATGAGCGACGAGCTCGCCGGTAGGAAGCGGCGTCCTATTCCCGTGGCGGAGTGAGTTTGAAACAGCTATTCTGAAGCCCTCTTTTGGGGGACCTCAACATGGCTGAACAGAAACCCGGCGACACCGTCGACGTAACCCGCGAATGGCGCGCCACCCATGGGCAGAAGGCCGCGGCCACGCGCCTTCGCCTGTTCGCGTCGCTGTCCTGGATGATCGCCATCGCAGGTGAGATCGCCGGGGCCATCCTTCTGCTCAAGCACAAGTTCGACCACGGCAACCTTCCCCTGCTCATCGGCCTCCTCGTCGGAATCGCGATTTTCGCAATTGCCGGAAGCCTTATGTGGAAAGCCGCCAACAAACACGATCCGGCGCGCGAATCCGATCGGGCTCGCTTCTTCTTCCAGAACCAGCTCGGCGCGATCGTCACGGTAATCGCCTTCCTGCCGCTCCTCGTCCTCATCTTCATGGACAAGGACATGGATCCCAAGAACAAGAAGATCGCCGGCGGGGTCGGCGTCGTCCTGGCCGTCGTCGCCACGTTGTTCGGGGTCAGCTACCACCCGCCGTCGGTCGAGCAGTACACCAGGGACATGAACGCCTGCGCTGCCGAGATCAAAGCCGGCCAGCCGACCAAGGACTGCTCGCCCGAAGTCGCCGCCCAGGCGCAGGACATCGCCCGCGATTCCAAGACAGTCCAGAACGCGACGAAGACCGCCGCCAACCCGGCCGGCCTCGACGTCGTCTACTGGATCGCGCCGGAGAACGGGGCGAAGAGGGCCTCGACCCCGCACGTGTTCCACCTGTGCGAAAATGTGAGCCCGCTTCGCGGCAAGACGGTGAACCACGGATCGGTCACCCAAGCCTATTCCGAAAACGCGACCCGAATCACGAAGCAGATCCCGATGGAGCAGAAGCAGTGCGGGTTTACGAGCGAGGCCACAGCGCCCGCCTAGGCCACCTTCGCTAGTGTCCGTTTTCGACCCATTGCGGACATTAGCGTGGATCGAACAGCCACCTCGCCACCAAGGCTGCGCACGCTGCGCCAATAAGTTGCGCGGCGATGAATACCGGCACGTCGTGCGGCGCGATTCCCGCAAACGTATTCGTCAGGCTGCGGGCGACGGTGATTGCCGGGTTGGCGAAGCTGGTCGACGAGGTGAACCAGTAAGCAGCGGTGATATAGAGCCCGACCGCCGGTGCCACCCATTCGCGGCGGAAACGCACCGTTCCGAGGATCGTCAGGATGAGCCCGAAGGTGGCGATAAACTCCCCGAGCGCCTTGCCGAGACCGCCGCGCGCCTTCACCGACACCTCCAGCGTCGGCAGGTCGAACATCCGGTGCGCCGCCCATGCACCGAGGATCCCGAAGGCCAGCTGGGCGGCAATGTACGCGGCGGCGTCTCCCCAAGGCAGCTCGCGGCGCGAGGCGGCGACGAGGCTGACTGCCGGGTTCATATGCGCGCCGGAGATCGGGCTGAGAAAGGTGATCAGGACGAACAGCATGGCGCCGGTCGCGAGCGTATTGGCAAGCAGCGCGATGCCGTCGTTTCCGCCGCTCAGATTCTGTCCCATGATCCCGGAGCCGATGACGCAGGCGAACAGGAAGAAGGAGCCGAGCCCTTCCGCAGCCAGCCGCCGGGCGAGATCGGGCACCTTGGACACAGAACGGCTAGGCATCGGCAGCCTTGGTGAGAAAGTTGCTTATCCTGTCCTCCAGCGAGCGATAGGCGGCGAGAAAGGCATCGCGCTGGCCTCGTCCTTCGACCGTTGCCGGGTCGGGGATACCCCAATGTGCCTTTGCGGGCTTGCCAGGCCAGATCGGGCAGACTTCGCCCGCTGCATTGTCACAGACTGTGACGATCAGATCGAACTTCGGAGCATCCGGAGAGGCAAACTCGTCCCAACTCTTGGAGCGAAAGCCGTCCGTCGATAGCCCGGCCTCGGCGAGCAGCTTTAGCGCGGCGGGATGCACTTTGCCCTTCGGATGGCTCCCGGCGGAGAAGGCGCGGTAACGCCCGGCACCGTCGCGGTTGAGGATAGCTTCTGCGAGAATCGATCGGGCGCTGTTCCCCGTGCACAGGAAGAGGACGTTCTGCGGTTGCATATGGCCCCTGCTTTCTTGCCTGCCGCTTATGACACTTTCGCGACTTGGAGCCAGCGAATGTCCGCTTCTGTAATGGGCCGTGTGTCAAGCTGTCCCGGTTTGTCCTTCCGCTGGTTACTTGCTTCTGTCCGTGGTCAGCAGGTGCTGCCACATCATACGGTCAGAGGAAGCGGTGAGCCCATCTTTCCAGCGCAGTCTGCAGCTGCTGCGGACATTGCGGCTTCGCCAACTTCACCGTCCCAGCGTCGGGACTACGGGCCTGGTTAGCTGACCCGATCTCCTGAACTTCCCCTCCTTACGCCACCACGGCAGCGTCATTGCTCCAGCGGAAGGTGGTGCCATCGACCCACATCCGGTGGAGGATGACGCCGAGTTTTCTGGCCAGCGCCACGCGCGCCTTCTTCGTGCCGCGCCGCTTAGCCACGCCCATCGCCCAGCTCTTCAGTGGTGAGATGCGCACTGTGCGCGTGAGCATCACGCTCGCCGCCTCGTAGAGCGCGGTCCGCACCATCCGGTCGCCGACCTTGCTGATGGATCCGGTGACGTCGAGTTCGCCGGACTGGTACTTGCGAGGAGTGAGGCCGAAGTGCGGGCCGACATCGCGCGAGCGCCGGAAGCGGGTCGGATCGTCGACGCCGCTCTTGAAGGTGATCGCGACGATCGCGCCAACGCCAGGCACGGTCATCAGCTGACGGCAGACGGGATCCGCGCGGGCCAGCGTCAGCATCGTGCGATGAAGACTCGCGAACTCCTGTTGCAAGGCGGTGCGCGCGCTCAGCATCGAGCCGATCACCGTCTCGAGCATGGTATGGCCATCAACCAGCTCGCGGATGCGCGCCTCAAAGCGGCCGCGACTGATCGGACCAACCTTCAGGCCGAAGCCGCGCAGCACCCCGCGGATGCCGCTCTCGAGGTCGAGCAGCTTGGCCTGGATCAGCTTGCGGGCAGTGAGCAGCGAACGCACTTCCTGAGCACTGGCAGACTTGGCGTGCACCCGCCGGTACCAGCCAAGCCGCAGCAGCTGGGCAATGCCGCGTGCATCGCGCCGGTCGGTCTTCACGGTCATCGCCGACAATGCGGCCTTCACATGCCTCGTCTCGAGCAGCACCGTCTCAAAGCCAGCATCCATCAGCGCCGCATGGAGCCACTGCGACAGCGGACCTGCTTCCAGCCCGACCCGCGCAAGCTCCAGACCCTGGTCCGAGAAGAAACGGATCAGGGCTTCCGGCTCGCTCGCCACCTTCACTTCACAGATGATCCCACCCCGCGCATCGACAATGCACACACTGGTCAGTTCCAGCGACACGTCCAATCCGGCATAATGCTCCACGGCTGTCCTCCATCAGGCTAGCGGGGCTCCGAGGCACCACACCTGAATCCCCGTCACTCCATCATGATCGGGGGACAGCCACTCCTCCAGTCATCCGGAGGCGCGGCCCATTACCGTATCTTTCCACCCGTTGCGGACACTACAGGGGCTAGTTACCCTGCAGTCTGCAGAAGGATCGTTCAATGCTCCCGTTGCTTTTGGTTACGGTTTTGCAGGCCCAGTCACTACCGGCTCCTTCGACTCAAACACCGGTTAACTACGTTGTGTCAGTAGTGGCTCATGAAGGTGAGTGTCTTTTCCTGCCAACAGACGTGGGCTTAACAGCGAGTTCAGCTGAAGACCGCTCGTGCGGATTACAATCACGCGAACGGAATTGTGTTCTCCTACTACCCGACGTTCCATCGAAGTGCGTCGAGATCGGTCGGAAGGCGGCAGTCGCCGCAGGATTCAGGAACGTGACGGCGAGACCGGCGACAGCTGTGGACGAGGGCCACGGTCGCGTTCCCCGGTAGCGATCCCTTCGGACGAACGTCCGCTTTCCACCCAAACGGACACTAGCGCCCGGCTAGCTCCCCCACGCCACCTTATCACCCGGCGCAATGCCCAGCTGGGCAGCTCGTCCGCCGGCGATCTCCAGAACCGCGGCGATCGGCTCGCCTGAAGGCACAGGCGTGTCGTCGAGCGGCTTCGCGGTGGCGATCCGCGCGATGGTCCCGTCGGCGCGAATAAACAGCATGTCGAGCGGGATCAGCGTGTTGTGCATCCAGAAGGCAACCGGCCGCGGCGGGTCGTAGGGGAAGATCATGCCCCTGTCGGCCGCCAGATGTTTCACGAACATTAACCCGCGCTCCTGCTGCTCTGCAGTCGCGGCGACCTCGACGGTGAAGCGGTGGGCACCGGTTGCGGATGTGATCGTCAGCGGCACTTGCCTCAGCCCCGTCTGCGGCTGGCCGCCAGGCACATCGGCTGGGGCAACGGTAGGGCTGCACGCCGCCGCGGCGATCGCGATCGCAACTATCAGGCCCTTCACGAATTCGACCGCAGTTCGACCGCAGTCAGCCCCTTGCGACCTTCGGCGATACGCGCCTCCACCAACTGACCCTGGTGGAGCTCACCAAGGCCGGAATTACGGACGGTTTCCATGTGCACGAAGATATCCTGTCCGTCGACTCCCGGGCGATTGAGAAATCCATAGCCCTTGGCGCGGTTGAACCATTTCACCTCAACCGGCTCGAAATCGCCGGCATTTTCGGCAAGTTCGCTACGGTTTGCCCGTTCCGCGGTCGAGGGGGGCCGCCGCGGAGCGACGACGGTTTCGCTGGTGTCGATGGAAAGGATTTTCTTCGCCTGGAGCCCGCGCTCGAGCCGCGCCGGAATGCACTCCACGAGAGCGCCCTCGGGAAGGCTTCGCCGCCCGTGCTCCTTGAGGACGCTGAAATGGACGAGGATATCGCCGTCGACCGAGTCGCTAATAAGGAAACCGAACCCGCGAGTCGCGTCGAACCACTTCACCCGAGCCGAGACTGGAGCGAGCTCGTTTTCGTCCACTTCGGGCGGAGGCGCGTCTGCTGAATCGGGCACAGGCGCGTCTGTCACGTCGGGCGCAGGCGAGTCTGTGCTCTCCGGTTCCGGTTGGGGTGGGATGGTCCGAGCCACGCGTACCTTTTTAACTCATGTTATGTCGGCGATCCGACTCTACAACATCGCCGAAGCTTTTTCTGCAAGTATTTGCAAGTCGCTACCGCAGGCCGGCTCAAGCGACAGGATTGCCTTGGCGAGGGTGAAGCCGTGTCCGGCGCGGATCATCGCCGCGAGCGCCTTCTCCCGCTCGGCGGGCTCGGCGGGCTCTGCGGCAAACGGGCCGATCCGCCGCCGCCGAGCAAAACGCAATGCAGCCTCGATGGCTTCTTCCTCTGCGAGCTCGCGGGCCGCTTCGCCGTCCTCATCGGCGATTCCAGCAGCCCGAAGCGACTGGTTGAGGCGTCGCGCACCATAGCCGCGGGCGGCGAGCGATCGCGCTTTCGAAAGGGCATAAGCTTCGTCGTCGATATAGCCGAGCGAAGCGAGCCGCTCGGCGATTGCGTCGACGTCCGGCTCCGTCTCCGAATCCCAGCCGCGTTCGCGCAGCTTTCTGGAAAGATAGGCGGCGAGTTTCGCCCGAGTCGTCGCAAACCGGCCGACATAGGTCAGTGCAAGCTCGTTCAGCTTCGCCGGGTCGAGCGGCGGGCGGGGTCGTTTGCGAGTGCGTCCAGCCATCCGCCCTTTTTGTGCCACCTTTGCGAATCATCACAAGCGCGCGGCATGAAGCTTCACCTGCCGTACAGGCGAAACAACTCAGGATTGACGGGTGCTAGAGACCAATTCGACCGACAGCGCCGATTTGGCCCCGGCGGGCGCAACGCCCACAACCGACTCTCTACCGCGACGAATCGCCGATTTCGACACGCTTGCAGAAGCGCTCGACTATGCCGCCCGCGGCCGCAGGGGAATGAACTTCCACGATGCGCGCGGCACCCTCACCCGCGCCTATCCCTATTCGCAGCTTCGCGAAGACTCGATCGCCAACGCGTATCGCTTCCTCGGTCTCGGGATCGAGCCGGGGGATCGCATTGCTTTGATTGCCGAAACCGGCCCGGAGTTCGCAGCCGCGTTTTTCGGGGCGGTCTATGCCGGCGCCTTGCCGGTGCCGCTTCCGCTGCCGACCAGCTTTGGCGGGCGCAATTCCTATGTCGAGCAGCTGAAGATCCAGCTCGACAGCTGCGACCCGGCACTGCTTCTTATCCCGCCCGAGCTTGCCGAAATGGCCGGAGAAGCCGCCGGAAAGATTCCGGTGCACTGCTGGAAAGCCCTCGCCGGCTTGCCGGCTGACGAGCGCGACCTCCCCTCGGCCGAGCCCGATTCGATCGCCTATCTTCAATATTCGAGCGGATCGACCCGATTCCCGCACGGAGTCGCGATTACCCACCGCGGCCTCCTCGCCAACCTTCACGCCCACGGGATCGGCCTGAATTTGCAGCACGTGGACCGCTGCATCTCGTGGCTGCCCTGGTATCACGACATGGGCCTGGTCGGCTGCCTTTTGTCGCCGCTCGCACTGCAGGTGTCGTGCGATTATCAGAAGACCGAGGACTTCGCCCGGCGGCCGCTCGCCTGGCTCGACATGATCAGCCGCAATCCAGGCAATAGCGTCAGCTATTCGCCAACGTTCGGCTACGACATCTGCGCCCGCCGTATGAGCTCGCAGACACGAGCCGAGGACCGTTTCGACCTGTCGCGCTGGCGGATTGCCGGCAATGGCGCCGACATGATCCGCCCCGATGTGATGCAGGCGTTTGTCGACGCCTTCGCCACCGCCGGCTTCAACGCCTCCGCCTTCTGCCCGAGCTACGGGCTTGCCGAAGCCACGCTCGCCGTCTCACTGATGCCCCCGGGCGAGGGAATCCGGATCGAGCTGGTCGAGGAAGCCGAGCTGTCGGGAAGCGACTGCGACGAAGACGATGGCCGCCCGCGCCGCTATCGCGCGGTGGTCAATTGCGGCAAGCCCGTCACCGGCATGGAGGTCGAGGTCCGCGGCCCCGATGGTGCACCGCTCCCCGACCGCGGAATCGGCCGAATCTTCGTTCGCGGCGAAGCGGTGATGGTCGGCTATTTCCGGGACGAGGAATCCACCGACGCCTGCCTGTCTGACGACGGTTGGCTCGACACCGGCGACATGGGCTATCTGTCCCGCGGCTACATTTTCATCGTCGGCCGCGCCAAGGACATGATTATCATCAACGGCCGCAATTACTGGCCGCAGGACATCGAGTGGGCGGTCGAGCAGCTGCCGGGCTTCAAGTCCGGCGACATCGCCGCCTTCGCAATTACCGGCCCGTCGGGGGAAGAGACTCCCGCCGTCCTCGTCCACTGCCGCGTGTCCGACCCGGGCGAGCGCGGGCGGCTTCGCGACGACATCCGCGAGCGGGTTCACGCAATCACCGGGATCAGCCCGATCGTCGAGCTGGTCCCGCCGCGCACCCTTCCCCGGACCAGCTCGGGCAAGCTGTCGCGGACCAAGGCGCGAACGCTATACCTCACCGGCGAAATCGTCCCATACCCGATCGCGGCGTAGGAACCGGCGCCACGGCTGTTCGCTTCAAGGCTCGTGGAAAACACGGTTAGCAATAGCGTCAGCAACACCGTCAATACCGTAGCCGGCCATATCGACCAGACGACAATCGCACTGGGCGTTCAGCTCGCCGTCGCCGCTGGATTCGTTCTGTTGATGGTGATCATCCACGGCCTCGGCCTGCTCGGCATAAGCCGCCTTCTCAAGCTCAACGCCCGCCGCCTCAAAGAGCGCGCGCTGAATTTCGGCGCCTTCCTCCTCGTCGGAGCTACTGGCGTGCTCCTGTTCCTCCTCCACATTGTCGAAATCTGCGTGTTCGCCGGCTTCTACCTCAGCGTCGACAGCAACATCGTCGATGTCGCCCAGGCACTGTTCTTCTCCGCTTCGGCTTATGCGACGCTCGGCACCAACAGCGCCTTCGTCGCCCCGCAATGGGAGCTGATCGGCGCGCTCGAAGGCCTCGTCGGCTTCGTCCTCATCGGCTGGTCGACCGCTTTCGTCGCCCGAACCATGGGCTATCTCGAAGCCTGAGCGCCACTTGCGAACCGCAACGCCCGCGTCTACCTCGCGTCGCGCGCGGCAGGGTTCCCACGAAAGTACTACTTTTGCGGGATCCCGATAGGAGTGTAGCTCAGTTGGTAGAGCATCGGTCTCCAAAACCGAGGGTCGCGGGTTCGAATCCTGCCACTCCTGCGCCGCACAAATCTTGAAGAGTCGGACGACGGCCGCTAAGTGGCCGGAAGCCCCGCCGGCCGCACAGGTCCGCGGGGCGCTTTTCTATCGGCAAGAAAGAAACCGAAACGTGGCCAAAGTCTCCCCAGGCGAATTCATCCGGCAGGTCCGCGCCGAAACCGCCAAGGTCGTCTGGCCCAGCCGCCAGGAAACCTTCCGGACCACCATTATGGTCCTGATCATGACCGGCCTTCTCGGCTTCTTCTTCCTCGCCACCGATTCGATCTTCAGCGAAATCGTCAAGCTTCTGCTCGGCCTCCTCGGCTCGGCCGACGCTTCAGCCCAATAGGAACCTACGTCCAATGTCCCGCTGGTACATCATCCACGCTTATTCCGGTTTCGAGAACAAGGTGAAGGAGCACATCCTCTCCGACGCCGCCCGGCTCGGCCTCGAAAGCCAGGTGGAAGAGGTCGAGGTTCCGACCGAGAAGGTGACCGAGATCCGCCGCGGCAAGAAGGTCCAGTCGGAACGCAAGTTCTTCCCCGGATACGTCCTCGCCAAGCTGCAGATGAACGACCAGGTCTATCACCTCGTCAAGAACACGCCCAAGGTCACCGGCTTCCTCGGCCCCAATGGCAAGCCGCAGGCGATCAGCGAGGCCGAGGCCGCGCGCATTCTCTCCACCAAGGAAGAAATGGCCGCCGCCGCGCCGAGCAAGAAGATCCAGGTCGACTATGACATCGGCGACAGCGTGAAGGTGCTGGACGGCCCGTTCGCAAGCTTCAACGGCACCGTCGAGGAGCTCGATTTCGACCGCGGCCGGGTGAAGGTCAGCGTCAGCATCTTCGGCCGAGCCACCCCAGTTGAGCTGGAGTTCGAGCAGGTGGAACGAGTCAAATGAACCGAGCACAAGGCGGAAGGTCGCTTTAGCGACCGCCGACTTGTGTCGGAGAGTTCATTGACCGCGGACGGCCTGCAGCTTGAGCCGCTGAAGCGGCGCTAAGCTGACAGGACCGACGGCGCGGATTCACTCCGCGCCGACGCGCTTCCTTCTTCTTTCCGCCAGAATTGTGAGAGCGAGTTCCCGCGACCGCCCCCCCCCCGCACTCAAACCTATCTCGGCTTCGGCAGCTCGATCGTCGGTCCGAGCTTGGCCATGATGGCCCGAGCGTCCATCGCTCCCGGAGCTCCGGCCGGAACCGGCCCTTTGTGCATCACGATTTCCGCCGTCGCTTCGAACGCCTCGACAGTGCGGACGTCGACCGACCTGTCCCAGAACGGCGAGCCGATTCCCGGCTGCCACCAGTCCCACCCGGCGCCCGGCCGGTAATAACCCCAGTTGGGCCGCCAGTACGGATAGCCGTACCACGGGTGGTAGAACGGGTCGGGGCTGACGATCGTCTGGACGTCATGCTCCGTATGGCGGTCGGCCGTTTCGAACCAGTCATAGCCGTTCTGCACCGTCACCTCTGCCGCGCGATAGAGCAGATAGGATTCGACCCGCTCGCGGGACGTGAACTCGTTGCCGTGGAATCGCACCACCACCCGGTCGGGCGATAGCCGCACTTCGGAAAAGCCGCCGTGAACGCCGGCCGCGCCTTCCGCCACATAGGGCTGGTAGGGGGTCGGAGTTGTCGCGCAGCCGCCAACCAGCATCGAGAGCGCGGCGGCCGCGGCAAGAAAGCGAACGGGGGGCATCGGCACAATCCTTTACTGAAAGGAAGGTCCAGATGTGCGCCCGCTTCCCGCCCGCCGCGATACGCATTGTTACCGATGAGCGCTGCGCGGTGCGGGTGCTCGCTACTTCGAGTCCCACTCCCGCACCGTCACCTCGGAGCAGTCGTGCACTGCGAGCGGGTCACGCGCCGCAATCTCGCGAGCCCTCTCCAGGCTGTCGGCGCGGATGACATAAGCGCCGCCGCTCCTGTCGGTGAACGGCCCTGCCTGCTCGAGCACGCCTTCGTCGCGAAGCGATTGAAGGAAATCGTAATGGTCAGCCACGAACGACGCGTCGAACTGCGGCTTGCGGATGGTGAGGACGAGATATTTCATTCGGCCGCTCTGCACGGTTGCGGCCGGGGCGCAAGCCCGCTCATCCGCGCCGCGCCGCCGCTACCGGCGAAAGTCCGTATCGCCGGCGCGCGCCCGCGGCCCCTAAATCGATCCTGAAGGCGCGCGCCCCCTGCGCGCCTGTTCAGGAGAGACTTGATGAAACGCTTCGCACTTGCAGTGGCGATTGCAGCGGCCACCGCTTTTTCGGCGCCGGTTCAGGCCGGCTCGGCAACCCGTCCGAATGTCGTCGCCGCGGCGATGGCCTCGCCCCAGCACCAGACGCTGGTCGCAGCGATCAAGGCCGCCGGTCTTGCCGATACGCTGTCGGGCAAGGGCCCCTTCACCGTTTTCGCCCCGACGGACGCCGCCTTCGCCAGGCTTCCCGCCGGAACGGTCGATACTCTGCTTCAGCCCGCCAACCACGATGCCCTGGTTTCGGTCCTCACTTACCACGTCGTGCCCGGCAAGGTGACTGCGGCCGACCTGGTGAAGAAGATCAAGGCGAACGGCGGATCGGTGGCGCTGAAGACGGTCGAGGGCGGCACGCTCACCGCCTCGCTCGATGGCGGCAAGGTGCGTCTGACCGACGAAAAGGGCCGAGTCGCCACCGTCGTCGCCACCGACGTGATGGCGTCGAACGGGATCATCCACGTCACGGACGACCTCTGCAAAAGATGGGCCAGGCGAACCTGTCGGACCGCTGGACTTTCGCGTTTGAGCACCCGGTCAAATATTTCAACGGCAGCCTGTTTGCGGAGAGCAAAGTGTATGAGCTTGCCAAGGCTGAGCGTGGCGAGTTGCTTGCAGCCGCAAAGCACGAATGGAAGAATGTTGAGCCGGCGATATTCGGCACTCTGCTCGAACAGGCACTCACTCCAAGTCAGCGCTCACGGCTCGGCGCGCACTACACGCCTCGCCCCTATGTCGAGCGTATTGTCGAAGCGACCATCACCGATGTGCTGCGGACGGAATGGGAACAGTTTGAAGCGTCACTCGAAGATCAGTCCGCCGATGAACGGCTGCAGCGCCTTCGCGCTTTCCATGACCGCCTCGCGAACATCGTCGTGCTCGATCCAGCCTGCGGCACCGGCAACTTTCTCTACGTGGCGATGGAGGCGCTTCTCGGAATCGAGAACAAAGTCATTCAGGCGATCGAAGACGTCGGTGGCGAAGTGCGCTCACGCATCGGCCCTGCTCAATTCCACGGCCTCGAAAAGAACCCGCGCGCTGCCAAGATCGCTGAGCTGGTCCTCTGGATCGGCTGGCTCCGGTGGAACATCCGGAACGGAGCCGGAGCCATCGAGGAACCAATCCTTGCCCAGAAGGCGAACATCAATTTCGGCCGGCACGGTGGCTACGACGCCATTCTGGCGCAGGACGATGCCGGTCAGCCGATTCTCCATGAGCCCCGGCCGGCTGACTGGCCTGAAGCCGATTTCATCGTCGGGAATCCGCCGTTTATCGGCGGGAAGGATATTCGGTCGGAGCTCGGCGACGACTACGCCGAGGCAGTTTGGAAGGCGAATCCGAATGTAGGGGCCTCGAGTGATTTCGTGATGCAATGGTGGGACAGGGCGGCCGAGACACTGGGGAAGCCAAAAACGCGCCTGAAGCGCTTCGGCTTCGTCACGACGAATAGCATCACCCAGACATTCAGCCGCAGGGTCATTGAGCAGCACCTAGCCGAGTGTCATCTCGTTCTCGCTTGCCCCGACCACCCTTGGACGAAGGCGACGCGCGACGCCGCCGCCGTGCGGATCGCCATGACGGTCAGCGAGGCCGGTGCCGGCGAGGGTCGACTGCTAGAGGTCGAACATGAAGCCAAGCTGGACAGTGACGAGCCGGAATTGGCCTTTTCCGAGTCAACCGACATCATCAACGCCAACCTGACGGTCGGCACCGACCCGTCGCGGACGACACCGCTACTTGCGAACGAAGGACTGTCTTCGCGCGGTGTTGCTCTGCACGGCAGCGGCTTCATCGTCACGCCCGGCGAAGCGCAGGCGCTGGGGCTCGGCAGGCGCGAAGGACTGGAGCGACATATCCGACCGTACCGGAATGGCCGCGATCTGCTGCAACGTTCGCGCAATGCAATGGTCATTGATCTGTTCGGCCTCAGTGAAGAAGAGGTTCGGCAGCGTTTTCCTGAGGTATATCAACACTTACTTCGGACGCGCGCCACCGCCGCCCGCAGTTTCGCTTCCGAACTAGGTCCGTTCGATCCAGCCGCCGGCGTTCCGTGTCGCCGCCTCGCCCGGCCGAATCGTTGCTGTTACGTTATTTTCCGAGTTCGACCAACGCGCCGTTTCTTCATCCGTCAGACCGAAGCAGGTGGGCACGTCCTCTCGTGCAAATTCCTCGCTCGCTCGTCCCGGATAACGTCTCCGAGCTTCGACAATTCGCTGCCAATCTCAATGATTTGTTTGCGCAGCGCCGGTCCGGCCGCGGTGACCACTCTAAATCCCGCGACATCGAACGGGCTTGCGCGGCTTAGACCGCTCGCCGCCCCGCCGGCCGGTTCTCGCGCTCTCTTCGACACAAGCAGCCGCTCGTCATGCTGGGGGCATGACGATATGTGGCCTGCTCCATTCTGCTTTGCAGACGTGTCGCTTGTGTTCGGGCGCTCAAAGCTACGACCAACGCCCCTTGAGCCTCGACAATGCGAGGGGCCTCTGCCGTCCCCCTTCGTTGGTAAGGTGGGCCCGTCTTTTCGGCGGGCCGCCAAACCCACGATAAGGAGACATTCGAACATGGCAGATTATGACACTGACCGAACCCGCGACCGCAGCGATTACGGCCGGGACGACGACCGCAGCAACTGGCGCTCGCCCGACCGCAACCGTTGGGAAGGCAGCGGATCCTATCCGGGCCGCGGCTGGTCGCAGGACCGCTGGTCACAGGACCGCGGATACGATCGCGGCTACGACCGCAATTACGACCGCGACCGCAACCGGGGCCAATGGCGCTACGACCAGGACGACTGGAGCGGCTACGAAAACCGCAACATGGGCTACGGCCGCTTCGGCCAGGACATCCGCGACCGCGACCACGACCGTGACCGCCATCGCGGCCACCGCGATCACGACCACCGCGACCGATACGACTATCGCAGCCGCAGCCACCCCGCCGAGCGCGGCTATTACGACGAATCCGGAATGGGCGGCGGTTACGGAAGCGGCCGCTTCGACCGCGATCGCCAGGACCGCATGAGCAGCGACCGCTACCAGGGCCAGAGCCGTGGCAGCCAGGGCGGCCAGGGACAGGACGGCTTCCTCGTCATCGAGGAATATGACTTCATCATCCCCGGCAACCAGCACGACCATTATCGCAACCACCGCAACCAGCACATGAGCGATATGGATCGCGACTATCAGGACTATTGCCGCGAACGGCAGCAGAAGTTCGACCAGGACTTCGGCGAATGGCGCCGCAACCGGCAGAACCAGTCGGGCCAGTCAGGCGATATCGATCAATCCGATCGCACTCGCCGGACCGGAGGCTCGACCAACGAATATGGCGCCCAGAGCTCGCCCGGAAAGGCGACCACCGGGACCAGCGGGTCGAAGACGACGACCGGGACCAAGGATTCGGATCGCACAAAGGAGCTTGAGAGCTCGTCGAGCGGCTCGTCCAAGGGCTCGAAATCGTAAGGCGTCAGCCTAAGCGACAGACGGAGGCGGAGCCATTGCGGCTTCGCCTCTTTTCATTCGCCGCCGATGCCTCTATGTGGCGCGGCTTCCGAGACATCGGAGACTTGCGGGAGAGCGCTTCGGCGCTCGTTCGGACCGCTAAGCTTCAGCGGGCCTCGAGCCCACTAGAGAGTGAGACATGGCAAAGAAAATCACCGGCTACATCAAGCTGCAGGTGCCAGCGGGCATCGCCAATCCGTCGCCGCCGATCGGCCCGGCGCTCGGTCAGCGCGGCGTCAACATCATGGAATTCTGCAAGGCGTTCAACGCCGCTACCCAGGAGATGGAAAAGGGCGCTCCGATCCCGACCACCATCACCGTCTATGCGGACCGAAGCTTCTCGTTCGAGACCAAGACCCCCCCGGCATCCTTCTTGCTGAAGAAGGCGGCGCGGATCCAGAAGGGCTCGTCGGAAACCGGCAAGCAGAGCGCGGGCACGATCAAGCGCTCGCAGCTTCGCGACATCGCCGAGCAGAAGATGAAGGACCTCAACGCCAACGACCTCGACGCTGCGTCGAAGATCATCGAGGGCTCGGCCCGGGCGATGGGCCTCACCGTGGTGGAGGGCTAAGCAATGGTCGAGAACAGCAAGAAGCGCAAAGCGCAGATTGACTCGGTCGACCGGGAGAAATTCTACCCCGTCGACGAGGCGATTTCGCTGGTCAAGAAGAACGCGACCGCCAAGTTCGACGAGACGGTCGAGCTTGCCCTCAACCTTGGAGTGAATCCGCGCCACGCAGACCAGATGGTCCGCGGAGTGGTCTCGCTTCCCAAGGGCACCGGCAAGACAGTTCGGGTCGCCGTGTTCGCCAAGGGCGACAAGGCGGAAGAAGCCAAGGCCGCGGGTGCCGATGTGGTCGGCGCCGAGGACCTGATGAACCAGGTCCAGGACGGCAAGATCGACTTCGACCGGGTCATCGCCACTCCCGACATGATGGGAATCGTCGGCCGGCTCGGTAAGGTGCTCGGCCCCAAGGGGCTGATGCCCAACCCGAAGCTCGGAACGGTGACGATGGACGTCACCAAGGCCGTCACTGACGCCAAGGGCGGGCAGGTCGAGTTCCGGGTCGAAAAGGCCGGGATCATCCACGCCGGGATCGGCAAGGCGAGCTTCTCGGAAGGCGACCTCAAGGACAATTTCACCGCCTTCATGGACGCCATCGTCAAGGCGAAGCCGACCGGCGCCAAGGGCAAGTACGTGAAGAAGGTCTCGCTGACCTCGACCATGGGCCCAGGCGTCAAGGTCGACCTGGAAGAAGTTCCGGGCGCGTAGCCGAGGCTAGACGCAGGTCCTCAGCACCTTCGACTGAACGACGTCGTTGGACTGGATGTCGGCGAAGAAGCCGTCGAGATAGTTGGTCGCGCGCTGGATCGTCTTGGGCTCGAGCCCGGGGGTCGATGTCAGCACGGCGAGCAGTTGCGGCCGGTCGGCCCGCATTTCGGCGCCAACCGCATAGGCTTCGCCGTTGAACATGCAGTAGCCGCGGAACTGCCGCTCGCGGACGCTCGACAGGTGCATGGCATCGGGTGGAGTGGCGTAAGGCGCGTTCACCAGCCCCGAGAAGTCGAAGTCGTAGGGAATTGGGATTGCCCCGGCAGCAACGCCTTGCGCCGGCGCAATCATCTTGGCGTTGTGGCAGCAGTCCTCGCCCTTCGGCCCGGCGCGCATCGACCAGTCGTGGTTGGCGATCATGTCCTGGAACATGGCGTAGAGCGCGGCATGGTGCGGGCTCAGCGCAGTGACTGGGATCAGCTCCGGAAGCTTCGCCTCGCGCATTCCGTTGCGTCAGCGCGACGTCGCCAAGGTCTTCGATGAAAAAGCCGTAGCGGGAGATATACGGCCGCCCGTTGTCGTCGACATAGTCGATCTTGGCGAGGCGCACTCGAAAGCTCGCCGGCGAGAGCACGTTGAACATCCGGTAAGCGGCATATTCGAGCAGCACATATTGCTGGAAGGAGTCAGCCTTTCGGCAAAAGGCGACGAGCTTGAGCTTTCTCTGTCCGGCGAACAGCGACGTCGGCGGCGGCGGCGAGGTGAAAGTTACCTTGAGCGGCGGGAACTGGCAGGTGTCAGGCGCTCGGCGGGTGATCCCCCGCGGCGCGAGGGTAATCGGCAGCGGCTGGCCGTTGCCAGCGACGGTGATCGTAGCCGGCCTCGGCACTTGGGCGCGGTTGCGGGCAAGCTCCGACATCGGACCGGTGATGGTGACCTGAATGGGATCGGACGAGTCGAACAGCGGCTTGGCGCCGGGACCTGCGAGCGCCGGCGACGCCGCCGACAGTGCTGCAAGCCAGAGCAGCAGTTTCCTCATCATTCGCCCGTGCCCCCTGCCGGAGCCGAACGCTTGACCGCATGCGGCACCAGCTTGTCGCCGATGATCTCCAGATAGCTGGGGACACCGTTGAAGTAGCGAGAATTGCCGGTGTCGATCGTCACCAAACGGCCGCCGTAGAGGATCTGTATGCCTTTCGGGTTGGGCGTGTGGCCGACGATCATCCTCTTGGCGCCGTAGGCCCCAAGGACCGTCGCCAGCTCCTGCTCGATTTTGGGCCGAGGCGGTCCGCCTGGCGGGATTTCAGTCACCTTCGGATCACGGGTGATCAGGCCTCGGTACCACAATGGACCAAGCGGGTCGGTGAGGATGGAGTCGGGCGAGCGGTCGACGCTTCGAAGTGCGTCGGCGACTTTCTTGTTGATCTGGTCGAGCGAGAACTTGGAATATTCGGCGCTTAGCCCGCCGTGGACGAACAGGTTTCCGTTCACCATCGCCACCGCCGGGTTGTGAATGACCCACCGGCCGATTTCGCCGTCGGGAGCCCAGGCGAGGCGCTGCTCGACCCAGCCAAGCGGAGTTGCCTTGATCCAGGCATCATGGATCGCAGAGCTGCTCATCGTCGGATCTCTGGCGCGGTAGTGCGCTTCAATATCCGTCTTCTTCGCCTGGTAGAGGCGCTCGCGAAGCGCGGCAGAATTGTCGGTTGCAAAAGCGGCAAACTCGCCCGGGGTCGTGTAGCGAAGGTCGCCAATCATGTTCATCGCTTCGTGATTGCCGACGATCGTAATGACCTGCCCGCCCTGCTTGGGCGCCTCCTTCTGAAGGCGCATCAGGTCGCGAATGATTTTGAGTGAATCCGGCGCACGGTCGACGACGTCGCCGACCTGCACGAGGATTGTCCGGCCGCCGGTCCAATGCCCGCTCGAGCTTTCGATTCCAGCTGCTGTCGCGATGTCGCGCCACACGGAGAAATCACCGTGGAGATCGCCAACTGCGACGATCCGAAGCGGCTGGGAAGATTGCGGCGGCGGAGCAGCGCAAGCAGGAGAAGCCGCGACCAGTGCAGCAAGGATCAGACGGACATTCCGCAGCAGCTGCCGGAGCACTAGCCACTCCCCTCGATCATCCGCGCTCATGGGGCGCGTTCGCCGGCGACTTGTCAACTGGGCGCTCAACCCGGCCCAGTAAATCTGAGGTTCAGAAAAATGTTGCCTTCCCGACACACAGTCGTGCTTCTGAACAAGTTTCCGCATTGCAATGAAACAATGACCAGATGCGGCAGTTACGCCCGCCGACAGGGGTATTGAAAGGTGATACAAATGAAATTGGCCTATCTCGCCGCGGTTGCGGCATCTGCGATCGCTGCACCAGCGGTCGCCCAGAGCAGCGGTCCTTACGTCGGCATCGAGGGTGGCGTTCTCTTCCCGCAGAGCCAGGATCTGGACGCCTCTGCGACGTTCGACGATCCGACTGTTCCGGCGATTATTTCGAACCGGGTCGGGTCCATCAAATATGAGCAGCCGGGTTACGATCTCGACGCCATCGGCGGCTACGACTTCGGAATGTTCCGCCTGGAAGGTGAACTCGGCTACAAACGAGCCAAGGTGAAGAGTCTGAATATTGATCCCGGATTCATCGCCGATGTGAATGATGCGTCGGGAAACACTTTCACGGCTAACTCATTCAATCTCGACGACCACACGACGGTTCTCTCGGCGATGGTCAACGGCCTCGCTGACTTCGGCGGCGACGGCGGTATCGGCGGATATGTCGGCGCCGGTGCCGGTTATGCGGACGTGAAGCAGCTGGGCTCGAGCCAGGGCAAGTTCGCGTGGCAGATTCTTGCCGGAGTCTACACGCCGGTCACGCCGAACCTCGATCTGGGGCTGAAGTACCGCTATTTCGACGCCGGCCGGGTAAACCGGACGGACGCCTTCGCGTTCAATGCCGGAGCCGCGGATTGCGGCGGCGTCGCCTGCACGGGCGGTATTGCCACATTCAACAGCACCGGCCATTTCCGCTCGCACAGCCTTCTTGCGAGCCTCGTCTATCACTTCGGCGCTCCGGCTCCGGCTCCCATTCCGGCAGCAGCGCCTGCTCCGCCGCCGCCGCCTCCCGCGCCGGCGACGCAGACCTGCCCGGACGGAACGGTAATACTGGCGACGGAAGCCTGCCCGGCGCCGCCGCCGCCCCCGCCTCCGCCGCCGCCGCCGCCCGGCGAGCGCGGATAAGCCGATCCGTCAGGCTGGAGAGGACCCCCGGCGAGGCAAAAGCTTCGCCGGGGGTTTTTTCTGCCCGCGTGGCGGAACCGGTCCGGATTGCTCGCGCTTCACCCCCAAAGGAGAAAATCATGCCCGACACCCACGCCGACCTCTACGAGACCCCCGGTTGCCCGCACGCGAAGCGAGCCAATCAGCTACTGCAGGCCAACGGCTATTCGGTGGACCACCATGTCCTCGACAACCCTGCAGATGCCGAAGCGTACAAGCAGGAACATGGGGTGAGCACGCTTCCGCAGGTATTCATCAACGGCAAGCACATCGGCGGCGCAAGCGAGCTGGAACAGTGGCTCGACCAGCACGCGACCGATGTCGGAATGACGAAGGCCAACGACCTCGTCTAAGGTGAGCGCCTTGATTGACCGCTCGAAATCGGTATAGGCGCCCGCTCGCACCGGCTTCGGCCAGTGCAACCGTCCGAGACAGTCGGTGCCCGCGCTTGTGAAGCAACGGGCTTAATTCTGCCGGCCTAGACGGGGACAGGAATTCATCCGGTGCGCGTGCGATGCGGCTCCGGAAGTGCGTTGGACGAAGTCCCGCGCCGCCGATCCATCCCCACGGACACTCGTGCTCGCCGCGTTCGCGCGACGGGTTGTTGTTGAACCTCGGCCTGGGTTCGCCCAGCGCCGAATTGTTGGAGTTGGCATGGATCGTTCGCAAAAAGCCGATCTGGTCGACCAGCTGAAGCACGTCTTTTCCGAGACGAGCGTCGTCGTTGTCACGCGCAACCACGGCCTTTCGGTGGACCAGTCCACCGACCTTCGGAACAAGATGCGCGACGCCGGCGCCCAGTTCAAAGTTGCGAAGAACCGGCTGGCACTGATTGCGCTCGAAGGATCGCGGTACAAGCCGATCGGGGACCTGCTGAAGGGCCCGACCGCGCTTGCCACCTCGTCCGACCCAGTCGCGGCCGCTAAGGTCGCGGTGGACTTTGCCAAGACGAACGACAAGCTCGAAATCGTCGGCGGAGCGATGGGCGATACGGTGCTCGACGTCGACGGAGTGAAGGCGCTTGCAGCGCTTCCGTCGCTCGACGAGCTTCGGGCGACGATCATCGGCCTCGTCCAGGCGCCTGCGAGCAAGATCGCTCGCACCGTCAACGAGCCGGGCGCGCAGCTGGCGCGGGTCTTCGCGGCCTACGGGGCCAAGGAAGCCGCTTAAGTTTCTTTGTATCAACGCACATGGGGCGGCCAAGGAAGCTTGGGCCCCGCACAGGAGTGAATTGAAATGGCTGATATTGAAAAGCTGGTCGACCAGCTGTCCGAACTGACCGTTCTCGAGGCTGCCGACCTGGCGAAGGCCCTCGAGGAGAAGTGGGGCGTTTCCGCGGCTGCTGCCGTTGCTGCTGCCCCGGCCGCAGGTGGCGCTGGTGCTGCTCCGGCCGCCGAAGAGAAGACCGAGTTCGACGTCATCCTCACCGGCGACGGCGGCAAGAAGATCAACGTCATCAAGGAAGTCCGCGCGATCACCGGACTTGGCCTCGGCGAGGCGAAGGCGCTGGTCGAAGGCGCTCCCAAGCCCGTCAAGGAAGGCGTGTCGAAGGACGAAGCCGAGAAGCTGAAGAAGCAGATCGAGGACGCGGGCGGAACCGTCGAGCTGAAGTAACCTAGCAGCCCGCGAGAGCTGCTAGAGTTATCCCCGCGAAGGCGGGGATCATCTGCAATCCTGGACCCCGGGCTTCGCCGGGGAACAAAGACAAAGGGCGGCTCTTCGGGGCCGCCCTTTTTCGTTGTGCCGTGACGCGCCACTGCGGGGATTTACGTAATTGAGACCCGTTCGCAAGAACGGCTACCAGTGCGGCCATGGCAGGGAACGGAAGCATAACTCGCGGCGAGCAGATGCTCGCCCTTCGGCGGCGGCGCGAGGCCGCTTCTCACCCATTCTTCCGCGGCGGCTTCAGGCCGTTCTTCTTCGGCGGGCCGGCGTGGGCGGTAATCGCTCTCGCCCTGTGGCTGGCGACGTTGAGCGGAAGCATCAGCTTGCCGACTGCATTCGATCCGCTGGCATGGCACCGCCACGAGATGCTGTTCGGCTTCGTCGGAGCAGTCATCGCCGGTTTCCTCCTCACTGCTGTGCCGAACTGGACCGGTCGGCTGCCGATCGCGGGACCGCCTCTCGCGGCCCTATTCGGCCTGTGGATCGCAGCGAGGCTGGCGCTGCTCTTTTCCGCATTGCTGAGCATCGAAGCCGCGGCAGTTCTCGACGTCGGCTTCTTCGTCACCCTTGCGATGCTCGCCACCCGCGAGGTCCTCCAGGCCAACAACCGCAACCTGCCCGTGGTCGGCCTGGTATTGCTGTTCGGATTGGCGGACGCGATGGATTACCTGTGCGTCACCGGCGCGTTGCCGATGGCAGACCTGGGGTGGAAGCTGGCGATTACGATCGTCGTCGTTTTGATTTCGCTCATCGGAGGGCGAATCATCCCGTCCTTCACTCGCAACTGGATGGCCAAGCAGCAAATCCGCACGGGACTGCCGACGCAGCCGAGCCGATTCGACGTCATCGTGATCGGCGCGACGGCCTTGGCGTTGCTTGCGTGGATTACCGGTCCCGAAACAGCCGTGACAGGCGCTGTCATGATCGCGGCAGCGGCCCTCCAGGCAGTGCGGCTCGCGCGCTGGCGCGGTTTTCGCACGTGGCGCGATCCCATCGTCGTGATCCTCCACGTCGGCTACGCCTGGGTCCCGATCGGACTTGCGCTGCTTGGGCTCAGCATGGCTGGGCTGGTGCCCCGAAGCGCTGCAATTCACGCGCTGACTGCAGGGGCGATGACGACGATGATCCTCGCGGTCATGACCCGGGCGAGCCTCGGCCACACCGGGCGCGAGCTGACGGCGAGCCCGATGACCGTTGCCGTTTACGTTCTCGTCACCGGTGGCGCACTCCTGCGGGTGTCGGCATCACTACGGCTGATCGATTACCAGTGGGGACTAGAAATTGCCGGCACAGCCTGGGGCGGGGCCTTGCTGCTGTTCCTCATCGGATACGCGCCAGTCCTGTGGAGTCCGCGGCTAACCCGGTGAGTGGCCGCGGTGGGTCTACTGACGGACGTAAATAACGGCGTATTTACCGCCGTACGAGCGCCGCCAGGACGGGTTGCGCTCAAGCAACGCGACCAACTTCTCCGACGGGTGGAGGATCGCCCAGCGAATATTCCAGCGGTTTACTGCTGCGTCGAAGCGGTCTGGATCGCCTCGCTCGATCGCGTGGGCATTCGCGGTGAAGTCGTCGCCATACATATCGGCGCGGCCGTCAATGAACGGCGCAATGCCGTTGAAGATGAGAGCGCCGCCGAAATCATAGGCGTTCAACACCGGCTGCGACCGCAGCGACGGCGGCACAGACGCGATCGCCCGGCCCGGATAGACGGGGCTGTCGTTGTGCTGCAGCGGCAGTGACAACCGGATTACACAGATCAGGACGATTCCGGCGCTAAGCGCGACTGTAGCTGCGCGCGGAAGCATCAGCCGATTCTCTGGGTCTTCGGCGCGGCCCAGCGACGGAGCGACAAGCAGCAGCGACACGATTGCGAACAGCGCCTGATGGCGAGCGTGAGTAACGGCGAGATAGAACAGCGCCGCAATCAGGAGCAGGCGCAAGAGAGGAATCCTCGGCCGCTTGAGGGTCACGATGAGCGCGGCCAGAGCCGTCATTGCGAAGAACAGTGGATCGCTGGTGAGGCTGCTCGGACGCCACTCCTTGATCAGCGGCAGGCTTTTCATCGAGCTCACCTGAAAGGCGTACAGCAAGCCGTGAAGCCCTGACGGGTTGACCAGGGTGGATGCGAATGAAGCCAGCGCGAAGGCGCCCCAACCTATCAGCACCCGCTTCCGGTCCGGTTCTTCGATCAGCGCCTCGGCGGCAAAGAAGGCGATCATTCCGAGGCCGACGACGAAGCTGGCGTGGAGATTGGCCCAGACGAGCATAATTAGTACGGCGGCCATCGGCGGGGCACGGTGCTGATCGCGCGACCTCAACAGGAGAACCGTCCATGCCGCCGCCACCGGCCAGGCGAGCACGTGAGGGCGGGCGAGAAGCGACGGCTCGAGAAGGATCAGGAGCAGCACCATCGCTGCGGCGGCGTGAATGGGCTTGACCGCTCTATTGAGCTCCAGCCCGACGATCAGAAGCGTCAGGCCCACAGCGCCGCCGAACAGGATTGCAATGCCGCCCCAGGAGCCGAGAGCGAACGCCGCCCACATCATGACTTCGGAAAGCCACTCGTGAGTTATCCAGCTGTACCCTCGCGCGGTGAAGGAAAACGGATCCGCAGTCGGCACTATTGCATGCTCGGAAACCCAGCGTCCGGCCCCAAGGTGCCAGTACATGTCACCGTCGTTGAACAGCCGGGAAGTGAAGGCGACATAGGCGAAGGCAGCGAGCAGGACGGCGAGAATCGCCCAGCGGTCCCATTTTGCCGATTGTGGCGACTTGCTGCTCACGCCCCACCCCCATAGCGAGTGTTAGGATTCGCTCCCGCGCCGCGCAAGGCGGAGCCCCGCGGTCGGGGATCTCAGCCGAAAATGGATAAGTCGAGACTTTCGCTGGGGCCGAACCAGATCACATGGCGAGTGTGGTCGGCGAGATCGTCGCCGGTGTTGGCGTGGGCGAAAACTGTCAGGTCGCCGCGGTTGAGCGCCAGCCACTGGGCGAAATCGCCGAACTGCTCCGGCGGGACGGTCAGCTGGACGCTTCCGCGCGGGTGCGGACCGACGGGGCGGGTGTGATAATGGCCGACCGGCACGCCGAAGCGGTCGTGAGCGGCGTCGCCGAGCGCCCTCGCGGTCTCCACCTCATCGGGGTCGAAATAGATGTGGGCGTGGAAATTCTCGACCATGGCCGGCGCTCCTCTTGCAAGCGAAGTAAATAGGATTATATCGGTCTCATCCAAACATATCGGCTCTGGCCGCACCTTGTTGCGCGCCCGGAGCTTTTCCCGTCCTCTCCGGGACAGGGCCCGATCCGGCGCACGGGCCCAACGCATTGGGGAGGGAAGCGGGACAAGCGCTCAGAACTGAACACCGGCGCGAGCCGGTTAACGCGAGCCACCGCTGACGCGGTGCCGCAAAGCGCAGGGAATATAATGGCGACACAGGCGATCGACGTTCCGGCCATCTCGAACGGCCGAACAGCTTCCGCGCGGCGAATCCGCAAAATCTTCGGCAACATCCACGAGATCTCGGAAATGCCGAACCTCATCGAGGTTCAGCGCGAGAGTTACGAGCAGTTCCTCCGTTCCGATCCGTCGATCGGCTACGTCTCGGGCCTCGAGAAGACTCTCCGCTCGGTTTTCCCGATCGAGGATTTCGCCGGGACCGCGCACCTCGACTTCGATCATTATGTCCTCGAGGACCCGAAGTTCGACACCGACGAGTGCCGCCAGCGCGGCCTAACCTATGCCGCGCCGATGCGGGTCACCCTCCGCCTGACCACCTTCGAGATCGACCCCGACACCGAAGCCCGCTCCGTCATCGATATTAAGGAGCAGGACGTGTACATGGGCGACATGCCGCTCATGACCGAGAACGGCACCTTCATCATCAACGGTACCGAGCGGGTCATCGTGTCGCAGATGCACCGGTCGCCGGGTGTGCTGTTCGACCACGACCGCGGCAAGACCCACGCCAGCGGCAAGTACCTCTTCGCCGCGCGGGTCATTCCGTACCGCGGCAGCTGGCTAGATTTCGAGTTCGACGCCAAGGACATCGTCAACGTCCGGATCGACCGCAAGCGCAAGCTTCCGGTCACCGCTCTTCTTCATGCGCTCGGACTGACGAGCGAGGAAATCCTCAACACCTTCTACAACATCGTCGTCTACGAGCGCGGCAAGAACGGCTGGCAAATTCCGTATCTCGCCGAGGCGTGGCGCGGTCTCAAGCCGATGTACGATGTCGCGGACGCCAAGACCGGCGAAGTCATTTTCAAGGCCGGCGACAAGATCACTCCCCGTCGTGCCAACCAGGCGGCGAAGGACGGGCTGAAAAATGTCATTATCCCGACCGAGGAGATCTTCGGCCGCTTCTCCGCTCACGACCTGATCAACGAGAAGACCGGCGAGATCTACGTTGAAGCCGGCGACGAGCTTAGCGAGGAGAATCTCGCAAAGCTCGACGAAGCGGGAGTGAGGAAGCTCGAGCTTCTCGACATCGATTACGTCAACACCGGCCCGTGGATCCGCAACACGCTGAAAGCGGACAAGTCCGAGGACCAGGATTCGGCGCTGGCCGACATCTACCGCGTTATGCGCCCCGGTGAGCCGCCGACCAAGGAGACGGCGGACGCCCTCTTCTATGGCCTGTTCTTCGATCCGGAGCGCTACGACCTTTCCGCCGTCGGCCGGGTCAAGCTCAACATGCGCCTCGGCCTGGATGCCGAGGATACCGTCACGACGCTTCGCCGCGAGGACATCCTTGCGGTTGTTCAAGAGCTTGTGAACCTCAAGGACGGCAAGGGCGAAGTCGACGACATCGACAATCTTGCCAACCGGCGGGTCCGCTCGGTCGGCGAGCTTCTCGAGAACCAGTACCGCATCGGACTGCTTCGAATGGAGCGCGCCGTGAAGGAGCGCATGAGCAGCGTCGATGTCTCGACTGTGATGCCGAACGACCTGATCAACGCCAAGCCCGCGGTCGCCGCGGTCCGCGAGTTCTTCGGTTCGTCGCAGCTGTCGCAGTTCATGGACCAGACGAACCCGCTCAGCGAGGTCACGCATAAGCGCCGAGTCTCGGCGCTCGGGCCGGGCGGCCTGACTCGCGAGCGCGCCGGCTTCGAAGTCCGCGACGTTCACCCGACCCATTATGGCCGGATCTGCCCGATTGAGACCCCGGAAGGCCCGAACATCGGCCTCATCAACTCGCTGGCCAGCTTCAGCCGAGTCAATAAGTACGGCTTTATCGAAACCCCGTACCGCAAGGTCGTCGACGGCAAGGTAACCAACGAGGTCGTTTACCTGTCGGCGATGGAAGAGGCGAAGCACACGATCGCCCAGGCGAACGCGGAGCTGAACAAGGACCACACCTTCACGGAAGAAATCGTTTCGGCTCGCCGAAGCGGCGACTTCCTGATGGCGCCGCGCGACCAGATTACGCTGATGGACGTCAGCCCCAAGCAGCTTGTGTCCGTTGCAGCATCCTTGATCCCGTTCCTGGAGAACGACGACGCCAACCGCGCGCTGATGGGCTCGAACATGCAGCGCCAGGCGGTTCCGCTGCTCCAAGCCGAGGCGCCGCTGGTCGGCACCGGAATGGAAGAGACCGTTGCCCGAGATTCCGGCGCTGCAATCGCTGCCCGGCGCCCGGGAATAGTCGACTCGGTCGATGCCGGCCGAATCGTGGTCCGCGCAACCGGCGACCTGAAGCCGGGTGAGTCGGGAGTCGACATCTACACGCTGATGAAGTTCCAGCGGTCGAACCAGAACACCTGCATCAACCAGCGTCCGCTGGTGAAGAAGGGCCAGGCCGTCGAGGCTGGGCAGACGATCGCCGACGGACCGTCGACCGATTACGGCGAGCTCGCGCTCGGCCGCAACGTGCTCGTCGCCTTCATGCCGTGGAACGGATACAATTATGAGGACTCGATCCTCATCTCCGAGCGGCTGGTGAAGGACGATGTCTTCACCTCGATCCACATTGAGGAATTCGAGGTGATGGCCCGCGACACCAAGCTTGGGCCGGAGGACATCACCCGCGACATTCCGAACGTCGGCGAGGAAGCGCTTCGCAACCTCGACGAGGCGGGAATCGTCTACATCGGCGCAGAGGTCGAGCCGGGCGACATCCTGTGCGGCAAGATCACTCCGAAGGGCGAAAGCCCGATGACCCCGGAGGAAAAGCTCCTCCGCGCGATCTTCGGCGAAAAGGCTTCGGACGTTCGCGACACGTCGCTTCGGCTTCCGCCTGGAGTCAGCGGCACGGTGGTCGAAGTGCGCGTGTTCAACCGCCACGGAATCGACATCGACGACCGCACCCGCGCCATCCAGACGGAGGAGAAGGAGCGGCTGAAGAAGGACGCCGACGACGAGCGGGCGATCCTCAACCGGGCGACCTTCTCGCGGCTCAAGGAGATGCTCATCGGACAGACCGCAACCGCGGTTCCGAAGGGCATCAAGAAGGGCGCCAAGCTCGACGAAGCAACACTCGAGGCGGTGCAGCCGCACGAATGGTGGAAGATCGCCGTCAAGGACGACCAGCGCCAGGCCGACATCGAGGCTCTCAAGGGCCAGTATGACGAGGCCGCGGCTACGATCCGCCGCCGCTTTGAAGACCGAGTGCAGAAGGTCGAGGCGGGTGACGAGCTCGCCCCCGGCGTCCTGAAAATGGTCAAGGTCTTCGTCGCCATCAAGCGCAAGCTCCAGCCCGGCGACAAGATGGCCGGCCGCCACGGCAACAAGGGCGTGATCAGCCGAATCCTGCCGAACTGGGACATGCCGTTCCTTGAGGACGGGACCCCGGTCGACATCGTTCTCAATCCGCTTGGCGTGCCGTCGCGAATGAACGTCGGGCAGATCTTCGAGACTCATCTCGGATGGGCCGCCCGCGGCCTCGGACAGCAGATCCAGCAGATGCTGGAGGGCTTTTACGAGCGCGGAAAGGAACTCGCCGGCAAGGACGTCAAGACGGTCCGGTCGAAGCTGAAGGACATCTACGGCAAGCATTATGCCAAGGAGATCGATGCCCGAAGCGACGAGGACGTGATGGAGCTTGCATCGGCGCTGACCCGCGGAGTTCCGATGGGCACACCGGTGTTCGACGGCGCCCGTGAGGCCGACGTTTCGGAAATGCTCGACATGGCCGGGCTCGACAATTCGGGCCAGGTGACGCTCTACGACGGGCGCACGGGCAATCCGTTCGATCGCAAGGTGACGGTCGGCTACATTTACATGCTGAAGCTTCACCACCTCGTGGACGACAAGATCCACGCCCGGTCGATCGGCCCCTACAGCCTCGTGACCCAGCAGCCGCTGGGCGGAAAGGCGCAGTTCGGCGGACAGCGCTTCGGCGAAATGGAGGTGTGGGCGCTGCAGGCTTACGGCGCCGCCTACACGCTTCAGGAGATGCTGACGGTCAAGTCGGACGACGTGATCGGCCGGACCAAGGTGTACGAGGCGATCGTCAAGGGCGACGACACCTTCGAAGCCGGCATTCCCGAGAGCTTTAACGTGCTCGTGAAGGAAATGCGCAGCCTTGGCCTCAACGTCGAGCTGGAGAATGTCGACAGCGACGAGGAGCCGCCGGCGATCGCAGCCGAATAAGCTTACGAGACCCACCCCACCCCCTCCCGAAATAGGGAGGGGCAGGAGCTGAAAAGAATGAACGAACTGACCCCCTTCGCAAATCCGGTCGCAAAGCCCGAGACTTTCGATCACATCCGCATCGGGATCGCGTCCCCGGACAAGATCCGCAGCTGGTCCTTCGGCGAGATCAAGAAGCCGGAAACGATCAACTACCGCACGTTCAAGCCCGAGCGTGACGGGCTCTTCTGCGCGCGCATCTTCGGGCCGATCAAGGACTACGAATGCTTGTGCGGCAAGTACAAGCGGATGAAGTACAAGGGAATCGTCTGCGAAAAATGCGGCGTTGAAGTCACCGTCTCAAAGGTCCGGCGTGAGCGCATGGGCCACATCGAGCTGGCCGCTCCGGTCGCGCACATCTGGTTCCTCAAAAGCTTGCCGAGCCGAATCGGGCTTCTTCTCGACATGCAGCTCAAGCAGCTCGAGCGGATTCTTTATTTCGAGAGCTATGTCGTTCTCGAGCCTGGCCTGACGCCGCTGGAGCGGCTTCAGCTGCTGACCGAGGACGAGCTCCTCGAGGCGCAGGACGAATATGGCGAGGACGCCTTTTCGGCCGGAATCGGCGCCGAGGCGGTCAGGACCATGCTGATGGACCTCGACCTAGAAGGCGAGAAGGAAGCGCTTCTGAAAGAGCTCGCGGAGACCAAGTCCGAGCTGAAGCCGAAGAAGATCATCAAGCGGCTGAAGGTCGTCGAGAGCTTCCTCGAATTGGGCAACCGACCGGAGTGGATGATCCTGGAAGTCGTTCCGGTCATCCCGCCCGAGCTTCGCCCGCTGGTGCCGCTTGACGGCGGCCGCTTCGCAACGTCTGACCTGAACGATCTGTATCGGCGGGTCATCAACCGCAACAACCGCCTGAAGCGGCTGATGGAGCTTCGCGCCCCGGACATCATCGTCCGCAACGAAAAACGCATGCTTCAGGAAGCCGTCGACGCCTTGTTCGATAACGGCCGCCGCGGCCGGACCATCACCGGCGCCAACAAGCGTCCGCTGAAGTCGCTTTCCGACATGCTCAAAGGCAAGCAGGGCCGATTCCGGCAGAACCTGCTCGGGAAGCGCGTCGACTATTCGGGCCGTTCGGTCATCGTCACCGGTCCGGAGCTCAAGCTCCACCAGTGCGGCCTTCCGAAGAAGATGGCGCTCGAGCTGTTCAAGCCGTTCATCTACTCGCGTCTCGACGCCAAGGGGCTTTCGATGACCCTGAAGCAGGCGAAGAAGTGGGTCGAAAAAGAGCGCAAGGAAGTCTGGGACATCCTCGACGAAGTCATTCGCGAGCACCCCGTCCTTCTCAACCGCGCGCCGACTCTCCACCGCCTCGGCATCCAGGCGTTCGAGCCGGTTCTGATCGAGGGCAAGGCGATCCAGCTTCACCCGCTGGTTTGCGCTGCGTTCAACGCCGATTTCGACGGCGATCAGATGGCCGTCCACGTCCCGCTGAGCCTGGAGGCGCAGTTGGAAGCGCGCGTGCTGATGATGAGCACCAACAACATCCTGTCGCCGGCGAACGGAAAGCCAATCATCGTCCCGTCGCAGGACATGGTGCTTGGACTCTACTACCTCAGCCTGGAAAAAGAGGGTGAGCCCGGCGAAGGAATGATCCTCGCCGACATGGCCGAAGTGCACCAGGCGCTGGCGGCCGGAGCGGTGACGCTTCACTCGAAGATCGTCAGCCGAGTCCCGCAGACGGACGAGGATGGCAACACGTACCTGAAGCGCTTCGAGACGACTCCGGGGCGGATGCTTCTGGGCGAAACTCTGCCGAAGACTCACAAGGTGCCGTTCGAAACCATCAACAAGGTGCTGACGAAGAAGGAAATCGGCGACGTCATCGACATCGTCTATCGCCACACCGGCCAGAAGGAGACGGTGCTGTTCGCCGACGCGATCATGCAGCTTGGTTTCCGCCACGCCTTCGCGGCGGGCATTTCCTTCGGCAAGGACGACATGGTCATCCCGGCGGAAAAGGAAAAGCTCGTCGAGGAGACGCGCTCGCTCGTGAAGGATTACGAGCAGCAGTACCAGGACGGCCTGATCACCCAGCAGGAAAAGTACAACAAGGTGATCGACGCCTGGTCGCGTTGCGGCGACCGCGTCGCCTCCGAGATGATGAAGGAAATCTCGGCCACTCCGAAGCTCGAAAACGGGCGTCAGGCGGACGAGAACTCGATCTACATGATGGCCCACTCGGGCGCTCGTGGCAGCCAAGCGCAGATTAAGCAGCTTGCCGGCATGCGCGGCCTGATGGCGAAGCCGTCGGGCGAGATCATCGAGACTCCGATCATCTCGAACTTCAAGGAAGGCCTGACCGTCCTTGAGTATTTCAACTCGACCCACGGCGCCCGCAAGGGTCTGGCCGACACTGCGCTCAAGACGGCGAACTCGGGTTACCTGACCCGTCGTCTGGTCGACGTCAGCCAGGACTGCGTCATCGTTGAGGAAGATTGCGGCACCGAGCGAGCCCTCGAAATGCGCGCGATCGTCCAGGGCGGCGCGGTCATCGCCTCGCTCGCCGACCGTGTCCTCGGCCGGACGACCGCGGAAGATATCGTCGATCCCAAGAGCGGCGACGTCGTCATTCCGGAAGGCACTCTTCTCGACGAGCTGATGGTCGCGCAGATCGAGGAGGTCGGCGTCCAGAGCATGAAGATTCGCTCACCGCTGGTGTGCGCCTCCAAGCAGGGTGTGTGCGGCAAGTGCTATGGGCGCGATCTCGCCCGCGGTACGCCGGTGAACATCGGCGAGGCAGTCGGGGTGATCGCCGCCCAGTCGATCGGCGAGCCCGGCACGCAGCTGACGATGCGGACCTTCCACATCGGCGGCGCGGCGCAGCTCAACGAGCAATCGAACTTGGAGGCTCCGGTCGACGGAACCATCGAGCTTCGCGACATGCCGACCATCCTGGATCCTCGCGGTATCCACCGGTCGCTGTCGCGGTCAGGCGAGATTGCCATTCTCGACATGGACGGACGTGAGCTGTCGACCCACCGGGTTCCGTACGGCGCGCATCTGCTGTGTGAGACCGGGCACATCGTCAGCCGCGGCGACCGCATTGCCGAGTGGGACCCGGCGTTTAGCCCGGTCATCACCGAGATCGGCGGCACGGTGAAGTATCAGGATCTCATCGAGCAGCGCACGCTAACGGAGCAGGTCGACGAGTTCGACGGGAATCACTCAGCGTGTCGTCACCGAGGACACCGGCCGCTCTAAAAAGGACAGCCTGCACCCTCGCTTGACTCTTGCTGGCTCGGGGAAAAAGGCCGCCGAGGAGGCCGCTGTTTACCGTCTGCCGGCGGGCGCCATCATCGCCGTCGAAGACGGTCAGCAGGTCGCGGCCGGCGAGGTCCTTGCCCGTCTTCCGCGCGAAGCTGCCCGGACGCGCGACATCACCGGCGGTCTTCCGCGGGTGGCAGAGCTGTTCGAAGCGCGCAAGCCGAAGGAAAATGCGATCATCGCCAAGGCGTCGGGCAAGGTCACGTTCCTGCGCGACTATAAAGCGAAGCGAAAGATCGCGATCGTTCCGGAGGATGGAAGCGAGCAGGTCGAGTACCTGGTGCCGAAAGCGAAGCTGATCGAGGTCCAGGAAGGCGATTATGTGAAGCGCGGCGACAATCTCGTCGGCGGTTCGCCCGATCCGCACGACATCCTGGAGGTTCTCGGAGTCGAAGCGCTGGCCGAATATCTCGTCAGCGAGATCCAGGAGGTCTATCGGCTTCAGGGCGTGAAGATCAACGACAAGCACATCGAGGTGATCGTTCGCCAGATGCTGCAAAAGGTCGAGATCACCGAGAGCGGCGACACCACGCTGCTTCCGGGCGAGCAGGTCGACCGCGAGGAGATGGACGCCATCAACTCACGGCTTGAAAAGAAGCAGAAGCCTGCCGAGGGCAAGCCGGTGCTTCTGGGGATCACCAAGGCGTCGCTGCAGACCCGCAGCTTCATCTCGGCGGCGTCCTTCCAGGAGACCACTCGAGTGCTCACCGAGGCTTCGGTTCAGGGCAAAATCGACACGCTCAACGGCCTCAAGGAGAATGTGATCGTCGGCCGTCTCATCCCCGCCGGCACCGGCGCGGGAATGAACCGGCTCCGGGTCACCGCTTCGGCTCGCGATGCGGCGCTTCGCGCCCAGCAGCGCAAGCTTCAGGAGGCGCTGGTTATCCCGGACACTGCCGCCCAAGAGCATGCGGCCGAGCTGACCGAGGGCGCCGAGGCGGCAATCAACGCCGATCCGCTGGCCGACGTCGCTCCTTCGGGCCAGGGTCTCGACGCCGACGCCGGAGATTATCTCCAGGAGAAATAAGCCGCTGCGGCTACCGGCCAATGAAAAGGCCCCGGTGGAGCGATCCGCCGGGGCCTTCTTCTTCAAGCCACTGGGATGCCGGCGCTAGGCCGTCACTTGCAGCGGCCGGTATTGATCGCATTCTCGGTGCAGTTCGCGACCGAGTTCACATCCGCGGCGGCGCCGCGAACCGTGTTGCACGCCGCGACAGCGAAACTGCCGATAATCGTCGCTGCAATCAGCAATGTCCGAACCATTTCGTCCCTCCGTTACCCCTGTGGAACGACAATGAATCGGAAACACGCTGCTTTGTCGAGAGCTATTAGTGGCAGTACTGCCCGTTCATCGCATTCTCGGTGCAGTTCGCGACAGAATTGACGTCGCGGGCAGCGCCACGGACGGTGTTGCATGCCGCCGTGACAAGGGCTGCTCCGATGATGAGAACGGTTGCAATTCTCTGGACCATGTTTCCTCTCCTTCGGCTCAACGAAACGCAGAAACAACGAAACCGCTCCCGTCGAGAAGGCGCTGTCTCGCGTCGCTTCGTCAGACAGCGACCGGCGCGGAAATGTGCGGATGCGGATCGTAATTTTCGAAAGCGAAGTCGTCCGGCTGGTAATCTAACAGCGACTGTCCGCGATCCTTCAGCACCAGCTTCGGAAGCGGCCGCGGCTCGCGGCTGAGCTGAAGCCGGACCTGGTCCATGTGGTTCGAATAAATATGGCAATCGCCGCCGGTCCAGACGAACACGCCGGGCTCGATCCCGCATTCGCGCGCCAGCATGTGAGTCAGCAGCGAATAGCTGGCGATGTTGAAGGGCACCCCCAAGAACATGTCGGCACTGCGCTGGTACAGTTGAAGGTTCAGCTTTCCGGCCGCCACCTGGGTCTGAAACAGGCAATGACAGGGCGCAAGCGCCATTCGCTGGATCTCGCCAGGGTTCCACGCGGTCACGATCTGGCGCCGCGACGACGGGTCGCTCCTGATTAGTTCGACTAGATTCGCAATCTGGTCGATGTGCCGCCCGTCGGCCGCCTCCCAATCGCGCCATTGCTTCCCGTAGACGGGCCCGAGATCGCCGTTTTCGTCGGCCCACTCGTCCCAGATTTTTACGTTGCGCTCCTTCAGCCAGCCGATGTTGGTGTCGCCGCGCAGAAACCAGAGAAGCTCGACGATGATCGACCGCAGGTGCAGCTTCTTCGTCGTAAGGAGCGGAAATCCCTTTTGCAGATCGAACCGCATCTGCGCGCCGAAATAGGTCAGAGTCCCGGTTCCGGTGCGGTCGTCCTGGGGAACGCCGTCGTCCAGAATCGTCTGCAGAAGGTCGAGATATTGGCGCATCGCGCCGACCCTAGATCAGGCCCTAAGAAACTCAACCGGACTCGTAGCGTCGGACAGCCGCATTGTAGCTGGCGCGAGCCCCTTCGAGCTTCTCTTGCGCCGTGTCGTGCTCACGCTCGTGGCGGCGCTTCGTGTCGCGAATTCGCTTCTCGAGCGCGTCCTGCTGCTTTTCAAGCTTCCGCATCTGCTCTGATTGGCGCTTCTCGAGCTTGTCGAGTGTGGTTTCCGCTCGGGTCAGGGCTGCACGGCTTGGCTTGCGAACAGCTTTCTTCGGCTTCTTCGGGACCAGTTGAGCTTTTCGTGGGCTTTTTCGCTTCGGCGGCTTCTGGTCGGCGAGCGCGGCCAGCTGTTCGGCTTGCGTGCCGCGAAGCACTTTCACCACCTGTCCGGGATGCTCCAGCGGCACCTTCTGCAGTTCTGGGTCGGTGACGACATGGGCCGAACCCTGCGAGAACAGGTTCGTGTCCGCGCCCCAGGCTTCCAGCGCCGCCTTCTGGCTCGGCGCTGCAACGAGCGCGTCGTGAAAGCCGATCGGGGTGCAGTAGACCTTCAGTGCCTGTTTGCGCTTTGCCTTTGCCACGAAGGAGAAACGCGGCCGAACGCGCTCGGTGCCTCTGCTAGTATCCCATCAGAGCGAGGACTTCGCGGCGGCTTCGCTCGTCGGAGCGGAAGGTTCCCATCATCCGGCTGGTCGTCATCATCACTCCTGGAGTGTTCACTCCCCGAGCAGTCATGCACGAGTGACTGGCCTCGATAACGACGGCGACGGCCTTCGGCTCGAGATGCTCCCAAATGCAGTCGGCGACCTGCGCAGTCAGCCGCTCCTGAACCTGAAGGCGCCGAGCGTAGCCGTGAAGCACCCGGGCGAGCTTGCTGATTCCTACCACCTTGTCGCGCGGCAGATAGGCGATTGCTGCCTTTCCGATGATCGGCGCCATGTGGTGCTCGCAGTGCGACTGAAACGGAATGTCCTTTAGCAGGACGATTTCATCATAGCCGCCGACCTCGTGAAAGGTGCGGCTGAGGTGGGCGGACGGGTCTTCGTCATAGCCCTGAGCATATTCCAGCCAGGCGCGGGCGACCCGCTCGGGAGTCTGCAGTAGGCCTTCGCGGTCCGGATCGTCGCCGGCCCAGCGGATCAGCGTCCGCACTGCCTCGCGGACATCGTCAGGGACCGCCACTTTCGGCGGAGCGCGATAGAGGTCGCCATCGTCTGGCGTTCGGATCATCGCCTGCGCCTCGGCGCGCGGCGCGCCTTATCTCGCGTCGCGTTGAGCTGCTGGATGTGGTCGTGGATTCGGATGACGGTGCGGGAGGCGGTGTCGCCGAACAGGCCGGGGACAGCTGCGTGAACCAACGCCGCCAGCCCGGCGCCGATCAGTTGGAAACCGACCTTCACAGCGCCCGCGCCGTGGGCCGACCAAGTGGTTCCAATCGAGCGTGGATGCTCCAGGAACAGCCGGTCCACGACACCGCCAACATTGCCTTGCCTGTCGCGCTGTTCAGTAGCTGCCATGGCGCATCCCTCCGAAAGGTGGTGACCCCGACAGGATTCGAACCTGTGGCCCTCAGATTAGGAATCTGATGCTCTATCCTGCTGAGCTACGGGGTCGTCCGGCCTCTCGATAGGGGCGGAGCGCGCTTTCTTCAATTCACTTGGTTCGGCGGGATCACCGGCAAGGGCAGCGGCGCGACCGGCACACCGTCTTCGGCAAGCGACTTCGCCTCGGCAGCAGTCGCGCTGCCGTGAACCGCCCGGACGTCGGCTTCGCCGAGGTGCATGGCCCGGGCTTCGTCGGCGAAGCGGTCGCCGACCCATTCGGAATTTTCGAGCATCTTCGCCTGCAAGGTCGCGAGTTGCGCGATTGGCGAGCTCTCAGCCGCACTCTTGGCGGGGACTCGCGGCGCCATCGGCGCCTTTGCGACGCGGATCGACTGGCAGACGGGACATTGGACAAGCCCGCGCGCGGACTGCTCCTCGTAATCCGCACCGGACTGAAACCACGCCTCGAAAACGTCGCCGCTGTCCTGGCACCTGAGGTCGAACACGATCATCGAATGACTGCCTCCCCGACGGATCGGCGGTGCCGGATCGCAGGGACTCGGCTGCGAACGTCCGCGACCTTTCCGAGGTCAACCTCCGAAAATGCGACACCCACCTGTTCGCCCATATCGACCATTATCTCTCCCCACGGGTCCACGAGCAAGGAGTGGCCGTAGGTCTCGCGCCCGTCTTCGTGCTGGCCGCATTGGGCGGCAGCGACGACGAAGACCCCCGCCTCGATCGCGCGGGCCCTCAGCAGAACCTCCCAATGCGCCTTGCCGGTCGGAACGGTGAAGGCTGCGGGAACGGACACGACTTCGGCGCCGGCGTCGGTCAGGCGCTGGAAAAGCGCTGGAAAACGAATGTCGTAACAGATGGTGAGGCCGAGCTTGCCCACCGGCGTTCCGTCGACCACGACGGCTTCGCAGCCGCCGCGATAGACGTTCGACTCGCGCCAGGTCTCGCCCGTCGGCAGGTCAACGTCAAAGAGATGAATCTTGTCATAGGTGGCGCGGATGCGGCCGCCCGAATCGATGACGAAGCCGCGGTTGGCGAACCGGCCGTCCTCGGCAGCGACTGCAAGCGAACCGATATGCGCCCACACGCCGTTGCGCGCGCAGGCGTCGCGGCAGGCGGTCAGCGCTTCATCATCCTCGGCCGGACGGACGCTTCGGCGTGCCCGCTCTGCATCGCGGTCGAGGAGTCCCGACATTTCCGGAGTGAAAAGCATCTCCGCACCACCGCTCGCCGCCTGCTCGACGGCACCGACCAGCGCCTTTGCATTGGCGGCCGGATCGATGCCGGTGCGCGACTGGAAAATGGCGATGCGAGTCACAGCAGTTCGTCGAGCTTGCCGTCGCGTTCGAGCGCGTAAAGCTCGTTGCAGCCGCCGACGTGGCGGCCGTCGATGAAAATCTGCGGGACAGTGGTCCGGCCCATTGCGCGCTGGATCATCTCCTCGCGCTTCGGCCCTCCCCAGTCGACGACATATTCCTCGATCACGACGCCCTTCTGTTCGAGCAGGTGGCGAGCGCGGACGCAGAAGCCGCAGAAGGTTTTGCTGTACATTTCAACGGTGGCCACGGCGAATCGACCTACAACTTCAAGTGTGACGGGCGGATTACGCGAGCCCAACTGATGAGGTCCACCCGCTCGGCGCCGGCGCGCTTCAAAACCCTGGCGCAAGCGTTGGCGGTGCTCCCGGTCGTGAAGACATCGTCGATGAGAATCACGGCCCGGCCGCGAAGCTCCGCGGAGCGATGGGCGCGAAATGCTCCGGCGACTGTCCGGCGTCGTTGCCGAACTGCCATGCCCTTGAGCGGTGGAGTGGCCCGCACCCGCTTCAGTGCATCGACGACGACAGGCACGCCCGTCGAGCGCGACAATTCGCGAGCGACAATCGCCGATTGATTGAAGCCGCGGCTCCACAAACGCCGCCGGTGAAGCGGGACCGGTACAAGAATGGAATTGTAGACGAAGTCCCCCAGAAGCGGCCGCATGTATCGCGACATGGTCCGCGCCAGCGCCGTCTTACGACCGTATTTCAGCCGAAGCGCGATGGACCTGCTGATGTCGTCGTAAGCGACTGCGGCGCGAATCCGGTCGAGCCGCGGCGGATTGGCGAGGCAGGCGCCGCAAATGTCCGCGTCGGTGGATTGCAGCGGAAGCCCGCAATGCGAGCAACCGCCCTGCAGAAAGTCGAGCTTGCTCCAGCATTCGGCGCAAAAGCTGTCGACGGTCTCAACGATGGTCCCGCAACCGCCACAGCGCGGCGGAAGCGCGAAATCGAGCACGGAATCGACCAGGTTCGAAGCAGCGGCTTTGACTCGCATCGGTTCACTTGTCGCGCAGGCGCCGGAGTCGCACAAGCGCCCGCGTGACCAATCTGTTCGACATGGACTTGCGGGCGCTCAGGCGCGACCGCGCCGCACGAGCCGGGCCGGCGCTGTTCCTCCACGAGCGCGCATTAGAAGACATCCTGGAGCGACTGGCGGAAGTGAAACGCAGCTTCTCCACGGCGCTTCTGATCGGATCGCCCGACCCGGATTGGCCCAAACGCCTCGCCGAAATCGCGCCCGCGGTCACTGTCCTCGACCCGGGACCGCTATTTGCGCGGGCTTCGGGCGGTAGCACCGTCGTCGAGGACTCGATCGACCTTCAGCCCGCCAGCTTCGACCTGATTGTCGCAATCGGGACGCTGGACACGGTCAACGACCTACCCGGAGCGCTTTTACGCCTGCGATTTCTGCTCAAACCGGATTCGCTGCTGATTGGCGCGATGTCCGGAGGCGAAACACTCCCCCGCCTTCGCCAGGCCATGCGCGCAGCAGACGCCGCCACCGGCGCGGCAAGTCCGCACGTTCACCCTCGGATTGCCCCTGCAGCACTCGCCCAGCTGCTGACCGCGGCGGGCTTTGAGATGCCGGTGGTCGACGTGGACCGGGTTCGGGTCGGCTACCCGGATTTGCGGCGCCTGACCGAAGATCTTCGCGCAATGGGCGCGACCAACATCCTCAGCAGCCGATCGCGAGTGCCGCTGTCGCGTGGGGCGCTGTTGGCAGCCGAGCGCGACTTCAACCCCAACCCGGTGTCGCGCGCGACCGAGACGTTCGAGCTTCTTCACTTCGCCGCCTGGACCGCGGCCAAGGATGCTCCAACAGCGAATGGATGAGCGGCCGTTAACCGCGTCCGGAGCAAAACTTATTAACCTCCCGTCACTATTGCTGCCGAAGTGGACGTGGACCAGAGGAGGGTGGCGTGATCGCTATCCGACGCAAGCTGCATGCGCTGTTCGCCGACCGGCGAGGGGCGACTGCAATCGAATACGGATTGATCTGTGCGCTCATCGTCGTCGCGATGATGGGAGCTCTGGGTGGCCTTGGCGGCGGCGTCGCGGGAGCCTGGAACAACATGATGACCACGGTCAGCACCAATTTGCCTTAGGCGCGGCGCTCTCCGTAAACGACGACCTTCACTTTCTGTCCCGGCTTCAGCTGCGAGTCTCGCGTTAGGCCGTTGACGGTAAGGAACCGCTCCAGCCGGAAATTTCGATAGGCCATCCTGCCGGCAAGCGACTGGACAGTGTCGCCGGGCCTGACCGTCACCACGTCGATGATCCGGGGCCGGATAGCCGCCGCCTCGGCGGGCGTGATCTTTCGTATCGAGCCGATCATCGACTGGAATGGACCGAAACCGGAGCCGGCGGAGGTCAGCGTCACGAAGTGGTAAACCTGCCCCGGAGACCATTGGTAAGCGACCACGCTCACGTCCAGCTGACCGGACGAGGTGTTGGCGCGCATGATCGTGTAAGCGGCCGGGATGTGGTTGATGACGACCCGTCGTACCGCTGGTGCGGCCACGCGCTCGTTGCGGGCGAGCGATTGAAGGACGCCAGCGATGTAGCTGTCGAGACTGCCTCTGTAGCGGCCGCCGCTGAACTGCGCTTCGCCCGCAGAGCCTGAAATGGAAACGGCGTCGGTCCCGTTGTCCATCAAATAGCCGACCGGAACGGTGAACTGGATGCGAAGGTCCGGGTGGCTGAATGTCCGCCCGTCGATCACCCCCTGCGCCGGGTCGTCATCGACAAGCGATCCGTCGAGATGCTGGAGGAATTGGTTGCGGTCCGTTTCCCCGGTTCCGAGCCTACCAGTCGCATCTGCCTGCGCCAGTGCGCGCTGCATTCGGTTTTCGCTGAGCGGGTGAGTGCTGGCCCATTCCGGAAGCTTTCGGTTATCGTTTCCCTGCACTCGCGCCTGGAGAGCGGAATTGCGCGCAAGAGCGGCGAGTATCTGCGCCGCTCCGACGGGATTGTAACCGGCAGCGACCATGTAGCGAAGGCCGAGCGTATCGGCCTCATACTCCTGCTCGCGAGAGAAGCTCAGCGTTTGCAGTTCGGCGGTCAGGAGCCCGCGCTTGGCAACGGCCGTGCCGAACCTGCCGCCGAACATGCGGCCGAACATGATCCACGGGAGCTGCTGCCAGACCGCCTGTTTCTCCGCCTGCTCCCGCTGCTGCTCATGACCGGCTGCCACGTGGCCGACTTCATGGCCGAGCGCGAAGGCGAGCTCCGCCTCGTTGTTCATCAGCGCCATGAGCTGGCGAGTGATGTAGATGTAGCCACCGGGAACGGAAAAGGCGTTTTCCACCGCCGAATTGAGCAGCGTGAAATGATAGGCGGCACCAGGATTCGCGATTCCGGAGAAGGCCGCCACCCGGTGGCCGACGGCGTTCACATATTGCGCGCGCTGGCCAGTCTCGGCGCCGCCATATTGGCGGACCATCTCGGCATTGTCCTTCTGCGCTTCGGCGACCAGGCGCGGGTCCAGCCTGCGCACGGAATATTGAGCCGGACCGGCCGTTGCGGAAAAGACCACGACACCGGCGGACAAGAACAGCAGCGCTTTACGCATCGCTCCTCTTTCTTTCGTTCGTCGTGGAAAGGTGGCGGTGCCGTTTTGAACGAGAGATGACTGACGCCGTTGCTGACTGCTCTGGACCCTAGCCGATCGCGAGATACTTTGAGCGGCGCTGCTGAAGTAGCTGCTTCGGCTTCATCGCAGAGCAGCCATCGAGCTCCTCCACCAGTGCCGACTTCAGATTGGCGATCGCCGTTTCCGGGTCGCGGTGAGCGCCGCCGACCGGCTCCGGAACGATGCGGTCGATGACTCCAAGCGCCTGAAGGTCGTTGGCAGTGATTCGCATGGCCTCGGCGGCATCGGCGGCCTTGTCGGCGGTTCGCCACAGGATCGACGCGCACCCTTCCGGCGAGATGACGGAGTAGATGGCGTGCTCGAACATCAACACGCGGTTCGCAGTGGCAATGGCCACTGCTCCGCCCGACCCGCCTTCGCCGACGATCGCGGCGACGATCGGAACCGAAAGCTGGAGGCACTCTTCCGTCGAGCGGGCAATCGCTTCCGCCTGGCCGCGCTCCTCGGCTTCAACGCCCGGAAATGCGCCCGGAGTGTCGACCAGCGTCACGACCGGGAGCGAGAACCGATCCGCCAGCTGCATCAGCCGTATGGCCTTCCGATAGCCCTCCGGCTTGGCCATCCCGAAATTGTGCCTGAGACGCGACGCGGTGTCCTCGCCCTTCTCGTGGCCGATCAGCATCACCTTGCGCCCGTCGATGCGGGCGAAACCCCCGACAACCGCCGCATCCTCGGCGAACGCCCGGTCGCCAGCAAGCGGGACGAACTCGTCGGCAATGCCGGCCAAATAATGCTTGAAGTGCGGCCGCTCAGGATGCCGCGCGACCTGCGCTTTCTGCCACGGAGAAAGCTTCGAGTAGGTCTCTGTCAGGAGCTTCGATGCCTTGGCTTCGAGCTTGTCGACCTCCGGCTGGATGTCTAGCTCACCGCTGCTTGCGGTTTCCTTAAGCTCGCGAACGCGCGCTTCCAGTTCGGCGATCGGCTTTTCGAAATCGAGGTACGTCAGCATCGGCACGGTGCGGTAAGAGCGGCAAGGCGGTGCGTCAACGCGAACGGTCCGCCAGCGGATGCCGCTCATTCACGAGCTGGACCAGCCGCGCAGCGTCCACGTGCGTGTAGATTTGCGTCGTCGCGATATCCGCGTGACCGAGGAGCGCCTGCAGGACCCGCAGGTCCGCTCCGCCGGAAAGCAGGTGCGTCGCGAAAGCGTGGCGAAGAACGTGCGGGCTGATCCGCTCCGGCGCGATCCCCGAATCGGCAGCCATTTGCCGGACAAGTTGAAACAGGCGCACTCGGCTGATGTGCTTCTTCCCGCCGGGGAACAGCCAAGGGCTTGCGGCCGGCACATTGTCGAGCCAGGCCTTCACGGCGGCTTCGGCGCGGCTCGAGATTGGGACCAGCCTCTCCTTCGAACCCTTTCCGCGAAGGATGAGAAACGGCTGGCCGCGTCGAACTGAGCCGCGTGGAAGGGAGATAACTTCGCTAGCCCTCAGGCCAGAGCCGTAGAGCAGCTCGAGCAAGGCAAGGTTCCGCTGGGCCAGGGGCTCCCCGCTGGAAGCCTTTTCGCTCGCCGCAGTGAACATCGAATCGATTTCCGATTCCGACAGCAGCTTCGGAAGCGGCCGCTGAAGCGTCGGCTTCGGAAGCGCGGACGACGGATCGTCGCTCCTCAAGCCGTCGTCGACGAGGAAGCGATAGAAGCGGCGCAGCGCCGACGAGCGGCGGGCGACCGTTGATGCGGCGAGACCGGCCCATTTCGCCCCGAGCCCGCCAAGCGCGCTGCGGTCCGCGCTTGAGAGCTCTGCGCCAAGATCCGCCCGCGCCTTCGCGAGATCGTTGCGATAGGCTGCAATCGTGTGGGGCGATGCGCCAGCCTCGGCCGATAGCATGTCGAGAAAGCGATCGACTAGCGCCGGGTCCGCATCGGTCACGTCCGGGCGAGCGCCTCCGCCGCGGTCATCCGGGCAAGGAAATCCTGGCCGGTGTTCCGCAACGCCATTACGATGTGAAACAGATGCGCGGACGGGACCGACTGGAAATCGGGCGCCTGAAGACCGGTTCCCGCCAGGACGAGGACCGTTCCTGCCTGGTGACGCCTAGCGGCGGCGTCGATGATCTGGGCCCAGGCCGACCCGCGCGAAATGTGAAGATGATATTTCGCGTCCAGTCGCGAGGCTGCCCGGGCGTCGAGCCGTCCGAGAGCGGCGAGTCCTGCAACTAGCAGCGCACTTCGCTTGTGGTCCTTGCTGTTGTCGTGATCGATGAAGGACTCGACTCTCCCAGTGCTCGTGTCGATTCGCGTTCCTTCAGGTGCTCCAAGTGCAAGCATTGCCCATGCCCGATCGCGATCCTTGTCGTCCATCTTCTCCACGACAGGTGCCCAGCGCGAAGCGTCGGAATCGAGGCCGGCGGAAAGCATCGATGCGATCAGCTCCGGCGCGTCCGATTCCAAGTCTTTGCTCGGAGCGATTCGCGCAGCGGCGGTCCCCAGCAGCGCGCGCGACGCTTCTTTCTCGAGCCTGTTGTCGCCGAGCTTCCAAAGCTGCCGCATTGCCGAGAGGCGGGCGTTCTGATCGCGGGCCGCAAACGCAAGCCGCAATTTCCAGGAGTCCGTGCTGCCAAGATCGTTCGGATCCGTCGAATCGTAGATTTTCGAATAAACGTCGACGAGCGCTTGGGACGAAAAGACGCCGAGACCGGTCGCGATTCGCGCCGACTGAAGCCGGTCCTGGAAAGAGATCATCGGCGCCCGCGCGTACCAGGCGCGAAGCTGCGGCGACGCTGAATCCATCAGCCTCTTGGGCGGGCTCATCCCCGTCGCCGTGGAAAGGCCGTACCTCCAGGCCGTCAGCGCCTGAACGGGATCCCACTCGATGGTTGCGGCGGTACCGGTTCCCGACGTCGCCCCGACCACCTTTTGCGCGAGCGCCAGGTCGATACCGCCAATGGTTCCGCGGCGGCGGGCCGATTCAATCTGCGCCGATGCCGAATCCGGCTCTCCGTTCAATCCGGAGCACATCGCGCGAACTAGCGGAAGGATCGCGGGTTCGACCTTGCTCATGCCGTCGGTCAGGGGGCAGAGCCCGAGCGGATCGGAACTGGCGAGCGCGCTCTGGATTGCCACTTGCACCATCTTTGGAGTGAAGCGGTCGGTGTCGATGTCGGCGACGATCATCTGCGCCGCATCGGCCTCACCCATGCGTAACAGCAACCACACCCGTTCGGCGGCCCAGTCGACCGGATTTACGCCGCGCGGGGAGTGGGCACTCGCCAGAAGCGCGTCGCGCAAGCCGATATGCGCCCACCGCGACGCGATCGGCGTGTCCATTCGGCGCATAAGCGTCGAGAGGAATCGCCCGCTCGCCTGCCCCCACGGGTCCACGCCAATGCCCAGCTGAACGGGGTCTAGCGCTCCGGCCGTGAAGGGATCGCGCCTCGCACCCGACGGATATTCGACCGCCTTCGGCGCGGCCGTCGGCGATGCCTCTTCGGCCGCTACGGTCGTGCCGGTCTCATCTTCTGGCAGTGCCTCCGTCTGCGCGGGTGCGGCTTGGGCCTGCGGCGCCGGAGCAGGTGCGGGCGTGGGCGTGGACGTGGCGGCGGGCGCCGCCGGAGTGGCGGTGTTCTGGACCTGTGCCAAGGCCGGGATCGCAACCGCAGCAGCGGTGGCGAGCAAAAGGGCTCGTCTAATGGCCGGCTGCATTCGTGACGTCGATCTCGACTGGTTTGGTTGGAACTTCGTGGGCGCGGCTCGACAGGTAGAAAAGCCCACCGGCGACAATCACGATTATGAGTATGAGAATAACAACGGCTCGCATCGGCCCTTCCGCGTTGATCGAGTGGAGGCACGGCTTTTGCCCGACCTTCGGGGCGAATGTATAGCCCTCCAGATGACACAGCTTACGGAGCGCCTGGACAAGCCCATCGTGCTCGTCGGCCTGATGGGCGCGGGGAAGTCCACCGTGGGGCGAAGACTTGCGAAGCGCCTGCGCCTTCCCTTCGTCGACAGCGACGATGCTATCGAAGATGCTGCAGGCTATTCCGCGGCGGAACTGTTCGAGCGCTTCGGCGACGCCGATTTCCGCGACGGCGAACGGCGGCTGGTGGCCAGGCTCATCGACGGCAGCGTTCGAGTGATCGCCACCGGCGGCGGCGCCTATGTCGATCCGCGCACTCGCAAGCTGTTGAATGAGCGCGCGATTACCGTCTGGCTGGACGCGCCGGTGGACATCCTGACGGAGAGAACCGGAAGGCGCGACACGCGCCCGCTTTTGCGCAACCGCGACCGCGCCGGGACTCTGGAACGCCTGTCGGAGCAACGGCAGCCCGCCTATGCCGAGGCCCACATCCGGGTCCGTAGCGGCGACGGCGCACACCGCGACGTTGTCGATTCGATTCTCGCCGCTCTGGACGGCTACCTTTCTGCGGGAGGCGGCCCCTCGCCAGGCTCCGACAGCGGCCCTGACGTGAACGACCGTTCCGCGCCGGCGTGAAGATCCCCGCTTTCGGCCTGCCGCTCGAGCCGCTCACAATCTCGCAAGCGATATTCGCGCTCGACCCGCTCCGCTTCCTGGGAAGAAATTCCGCTGGCCCGAAGCGCGGCCTTGCCCATCACCACAGCGCTTTCGAAGAGTTCGCGCTCGGCGAGCGCAAGATCGAGTCTGCGGAGATCGATTAGATGCCGGCGGTCGAACGCCCGGACCATCACCGCCGCCTGCGGAAACGCATTCAGCACGTCCTCCAACGCGTCGCGGCTCAGTTCGCCGCCTTCATTATCGTTGCAAAAGGCGATCACGTTTGCAGTCTCGGCGCCAGCCGAGCGAAGCAGGTCCAGCCGCAGGCAAGCCGTAATAGACTTTGGTACCGAACTCGTCCGACAGCTCGATCTGGCTGGGCTTCTTGTCGATTAGGGTAACGGAAATCGACTTTGCCATCAGCATCTGCGCGACAGTTTGCCCGAAGCGGCCGTAGCCGACGACAATGGCACTGCTTTCAGGCGAACTTTCCGGCCCTTCGAGGCGATCGCCCCCGCGCTCCTCCTGCCGCTCGAGCCAATCCGTGAGGCGCATCAGGAATGGTGTGCTTGCCATGGAGAGAGTCACGACGGCGCCGAACAGCGACGCCGCCTCCGGAAGCACCAGCCCCGCGGCTGTCGCCTCGGCGAAGAGGACGAATCCGAATTCGCCCGCCTGGCTCAAAAGCAGCCCCAGCCGGACACTTCGTGGCCAGTTGTTGCCGAACATTCGCGCCAACGCCGCGATTACGGCCGCCTTCGTTACGATCACTGCGGCGGCGATTCCGAGGACGAAGAGCGGCCGTTGCGCAATGACGTGCAGGTCGAGGAGCATTCCGACCGAAAGGAAGAAGAGACCGAGGAGGATCGACCGGAATGGCTCAACGTCGGTCTCGATCTCGTTTCGGTAAGGCGATTCGGCCAGCATCACGCCGGCGATGAAGGCGCCGAGCGCAACCGACAGGTGAAGAGAGTGCATCACCGCCGCAGCTCCGACGACCGTGAACAGGGCGGCGACGACGAACAGCTCGCGCTCCCCCAGCCGCCCGACGAGCCTGAACAGCGGGTTCAGGAACAATCGCCCGGCGAGAACGAGGCCGATAATCGCAAGCACCGTGTAGAGCGCCAGCGTCCAACCGCTCGGCGCGCTCGGGTCCGGGGGCACTCGCGCCATCGCCGCGATGATCGTGATCATCGGCACGATTGACAGGTCCTGGAACAGCAGGATCGAGAAAGCGCGCTCTCCTTGCGGAGTGTTGAGGTCGTTATCCGAGCGGAGCATCGGCAGGACCTGCGCCGTCGACGAGAGCCCGAGCGGAAGCCCGATCGCCAGCGCAGCCTCCGGCGACAGGCCAACGAAGAAATGGAGAAGTGCGGATATAGCGAGCCCGCAGAGGACGACCTGCGCCAGCCCCAGGCCGAAGATGTCGTTCCGCAAGCGCCACAGCCGGGCCGGGCGAAGCTCCAGTCCGACAACGAAGAGGAGCAGGGCGATGCCGACCTCTGTCACGCTGGTGAGCTGGGCCGGGTCGCGGATCAGCCCCAGTACCTCGGGCCCGATCAGCGCTCCGGCGACGATATAACCAAGCGTTGCGCCGAGCTTCAGCCGGCGAAAAATGGTGACGAACAGGAGCGCAGCGCCGAGCATGATGGCGCCGCTTTCGAGGATGGCGGTGGTCGCCTGCGCCGTTTCAGCTGCAGTCGCCGCGGCGTTCACACGGCGCAGTCCATTGCCGCGGCCAACGCGCGCAGAGGCAGCAGGATCGCACCGTGGCGGCCGGTTTGCGCCCGCGCGGGCGCGAGCGCTTCGTAGCCGGGCCAGTCGGGCGGGCTTTGCCGGTCCCCTGTCAGCCAGTGGGAGACCTGGTCGAGAGCGGCCGTCACCTCTCCGCGCGTGCGCCCGGTCGCGTGCTGCGCGACCAGCGCCGCCGATGCCTGTCCGAATGCACAGGCAAGAACCGTCTGCGACAGCCCGGCGATGCGCCCGTTCTCCATCTGCACTTGGCTTTGCATCCTGCTCCCGCACGTCGGCGACCGCACAGCCGCAGACCCGTCCACCCGCTCAAGCTCAACCGGCTCGGGGAGCGATGCGGCCAGTCGCAGGATTTCGGTCGTGTAGAGCGGCGCGTTCATTGCTCGATCATTCTCGGCGCCAACTGGTGCCCGCAGCGCCGTCTTCCAGGACAATCCCCTCCGCCTTCAGCTCATCGCGGATTCGATCGGCGGTGGCGAAGTCCCGGTTCGCCTTGGCCTCGGCGCGCTCGGCGATCTTCGCCTCGATTGCCGACTCGTCTGCCCCGCCCCTGAACCAGTCGTCCTCGGTCGATCCGAGCAGGCCGAGGAGAGCCGCGCTCGCCTTTAACGTCGCCGGATCTTCGATTCCGCTCAGGCGGGTCAAAGCTGCGGGGGTGTTCAGGTCGTCCGAGAGCGCTTCGACTACTCCACTGTCGATTTCGCCAGTCTCGGCATCGCCGACGACGCGATAAAGCCGGTCGAGAATTGCCTTGCTCTGCTCGATCAGCTTCTCGGTCCAGGGCAGCGGCTGGCGGTAATGCGCCGACAGCAGCGCGAGCCGCAACGTCTCGCCCTTATGGGTCTTCAGCAGCTCGCCCGGAGTGACGATATTGCCGAGCGACTTCGACATCTTCTCGCTTCCGAAATCGACGAAGCCGTTGTGGACCCAATAGCGGGCGAGCGCGACACCTCCGTGCGCGCACCGGCTCTGCGCGATCTCGTTCTCATGGTGCGGGAAGACGAGGTCGAGCCCGCCGCCGTGGATGTCGATGGTTTCACCCAAGTGCCGCTCGATCATCGCCGAGCATTCGAGATGCCAGCCCGGTCGCCCCCTGCCCCACGGCGACTCCCAGCCGATTACGTCGGATTCGCTCGGCTTCCACAGCACGAAATCGGCGGGATCGCGCTTGTAGGGCGCGACTTCGACTCGAGCGCCGGCGATCATCTGCTCACGGTCGCGGTGACTGAGCATCCCGTAGGCGGGGTCGCGGGTAACGTCGAACAGCACGTGGCCCTGCGCCACATAGGCGCAATCGGCCGCGACCAGCTTTTCGATCATCGCGATCATCGGGCCGATTTCCTGGGTCGCGTGCGGAGCAATCGTCGGCGGCTCGACCCCGAGCGCGCCCATGTCCTCGAGATAGAAGCGCTCGAAGCGATCGGTGATCACGCCCGGCTCGACGCCCTCGGCTTCGGCGGCGGCGATAATCTTGTCGTCCACGTCGGTGACATTGCGCGCATAGACTAGGCTATTCGGGCCAAATTCGTGACGAATCAGCCGAGCGAGCGTGTCGAACACCACCGCCGGGCGGGCGTTGCCGATGTGGGCACGGCCGTAGACCGTCGGCCCGCACACATACATCGTGATGCGGTTCGGGTCGGCGGGCTCGAACTCGCGCTTCTTTCGGGTCAGCGTGTCATAGAGACGGATCATTGCGATGCGTCCTCGCGGACGTGGCGGCGGGTTTCAACCCAGTCGACGATTGCTCGGCCGCTGGCGTTGAGGAGCGGATAGGTTCTGGACTGAGTCATCCACGCCGGCCGCTCGGCCTCGGCACCGTAGACGAGATCGGTGGCGAGGTTGGCGAACAGGAAGAAGAGGGTCGCCGCGAGAAGCCCCTTCACCACTCCGAATCCGCCGCCGAGCGCTCGGTCGACGGGTCCGAGCACCGACCGGCGCGTCTTGCCACCGATCGAGCGGGCAAGGAGCTTCACCAGGACAAACGTCGGGATGAACAGCAAAGCGAAGGCGAGCACCGACGCGCCTTCGGCGGTCCCGACGGGATGAGCGAGGCCGGTGGAAAGCTGCGTGTGGAACAGCTTGATCATCGCGATCGCCGCCGCCCAGGCGAGCAGCGAGAGGATTTCGTAGACGAAGCCGCGCACAAACCCGACCGCCCCGCCGCCGAGCAGGAGAAGAATGACGAAGATGTCGAGGGCGGACATTGGGGTCGGCTAGCGAAGTTCTTCGGGATTGCGAGGCTTCGCGCCTCAGAATTCCGGGTAGAAGGAGCTGATGTCGAACCACACCTCTCGAGTGGCGCCTGTGCGCGAATCGGTCGCATCGAATTGATCGTATGGCTTGTCAGTTATGACGAGAGACTGAGTGCCGGGCGCAAGACCGAGCGCCGCGAGCACCTGATGTTCTTCTTGAACAGATCTGACTTTGAACGCTGTCTTCTTGGTCATTCCGTCCGCACGCGAAATAATCTTCGCAATGTGCTTCGGAATGGATGGCGTCGCTGCCGGCTGAGCAACCGCCATCGATGAAGCTGCGGCCAATGCAAAAGTGAAATGCTTCAGCTTTAGCTGCATAGTGTCACCGCCCCAGCACCTGATCCACCAGCGCGCGCAGGTTCCCGAAGTGCGCCAGCGATATTCCCTCCACTGCATTCACTTCCTTCGGCACCCACGCCTGCTCGAAACCGAGCTTTGCGGATTCCTTGAAACGTTGCGGGGCATGCGCGACGGGGCGGATTTCTCCTGAAAGCGCGATTTCGCCGAGGATCACGGCCTCCGATGGAATCGGGCGTTCGGACATTGCCGAGACCAATGCCGCCGCGACCGCCAAGTCCGCGGCCGGGTCGGTGAGGCGATAGCCGCCGGCGACGTTGAGATAGACTTCGGTCGTTCCGAAGCTAAGTCCGCAGCGCGCTTCCAGCACCGCGAGGATCATCGCCAGCCGGCCGCTGTCCCAGCCGACCGCAGCGCGCCTTGGCGTAGCCCCGCTGGCAAGCCGCACGGTCAGCGCCTGGATTTCGACCAGCACCGGCCGCGAGCCCTCGATGGCAGGAAAGATGCTGGTGCCGCTGACCGGCTCGTCACGGCGAGTGAGGAACAGCGCCGACGGATTGGCAACCTCGGCAAGCCCCTGCCCCTCCATCGCGAACACGCCGATCTCGTCGGTGCCGCCGAAGCGATTCTTGAGCGCTCGGAGGATTCGGTACTGATGGCTTCGCTCGCCTTCGAAGCTCAGGACCGTGTCGACCATATGCTCGAGCACGCGCGGGCCGGCGATATTGCCGTCCTTGGTCACATGGCCGACGAGGACGACGGCGGTTCCGCGCTCCTTGGCGAAGCGGACCAGCTCCTGCGCTGACGCGCGGACTTGGCTCACCGTCCCGGGCGCGCCTTCGATCAGGTCGGAATGCATGGTCTGGATCGAGTCGATGACGAGCAGGTCGGGTGCGTCGCCCTCCCCCAAGGTCGTCAGGACGTCTCGCACCGAAGTGGCGGCCGCGAGCCGAACCGGCGATTTACCGAGTCCCAGGCGGATCGCCCGGAGCCGCACCTGCTCGGCCGATTCCTCGCCTGAAACATAGACTACGTCGCGGCCCGCGCTCGCCAGTTTGGCCCCGATCTGGAGAAGCAGGGTGGACTTGCCGATTCCGGGATCGCCGCCGACCAACATCGCCGATCCCGGCACGATTCCACCGCCGATCGCGCGGTCGAACTCCGCGACCGAGCTGACGATCCGCTCCGGAAGGGCCGCGGGATGGTCGAGGCCGACCAGCTCAATCTTCCGACCGCCACCCTGCAGATTGTGCTTTGCGGCGAAAATACTCGTAACTTCCGCGGCTTCCTGCACGAGCGTGTTCCACTCGGCGCAGTCGGGGCATTGCCCCTGCCAACGCATCGTCACCGACCCGCAGGCCTGGCACACATATCTCGATTTCGCTTTCGCCATCGCGCCGCAGGGTAGCGCATCCGTCCCATTTCGCTAGAGCGGACTCGATGGTGATTCCGCCAATTCCGCTCGGCTCCATCGGCGTGCTGCTGATTGTCGCGTCGATCATCGCGATGGTGAGCCGCCGCCTTGGGCTGCCGTACAGCGTCGGTCTGGTAGCGGCCGGCTTGCTGATTTCGTTCGTACCCAACCGGCCCGAGCTACCGCTGTCGCGCGACCTCATCTTCAACATCCTGTTGCCGCCGCTGATCTTCGATGCTGCGCTCCAGCTCAACTGGAAGCCGTTCCGGCAGCAGCTTCCGCTTACCCTGACCCTCGCCTTCGTCGGGGTGATCGTGGCCAGCGCCTTCGTCGCTGCCGGGATGCACTGGCTGGTCGGCTGGAGCTGGATCGGCGCGGCGCTGTTCGCAGTCCTCATCGCGGCAACCGACCCGGTGTCGGTGATCGCCGCGTTCAAGGAGATGAACGCCGAAAAGCGGCTGGCCATGATTGTCGAATCGGAAAGCCTGATGAACGACGGCGTGGCGGCGGTCGCCTTCGCGGTCCTCGCCGGTCTGGCAACAGGTGGCTCGGCTACGGTCGGCTCGATCGTGCCGGAATTCCTGTGGACCGTTTTCGGCGGGATCGCGATCGGTGCGGCAATCACCGGGGGTGTTCTTCTGATTGCGGGGCGCACCGAGGACCGGCTGGTCGAGATCACGCTGACGACGATTGCCGCATACGCCTCTTTCCTCGTTGCGGAGCATTTCGGCGCCTCCGGAATTCTCGCGACCCTCACTGCCGGGCTGATGGTCGGGAATGTCGGCTGGATGGGGGCGATTTCCGACGCCGGGAGGCCGCACGTCATCTCATTCTGGGAATATGCGGCCTTTCTCGCCAACAGCTTCGTCTTCATGCTGATCGGAATTCACGAGGCGAGCATGCCGCTCAGCGTTATCGGCTGGCTGACGGCCGGAGCGGCGATCGTGCTGGTCCTGGTCGGGCGCCTGATCACCGTCTATCCGATCGCCGCCGCATTCCAGCCGACGAGCCTCAGAACGCCGCTGGAATATCAGCATATCCTTTTCTGGGGCGGGCTTCGCGGAGCGCTTGCGCTCGCTCTCGCGCTAACGGTTCCGAACAGCGTGCCCGAGAAGGTGGCCATCATCGTCACCGCTTTCGTCGTCGTCGCCTTTTCCATATTCGTGCAGGGCCTGACGATGCCGTGGCTGGTGAAAAAGCTCGGAGTGACTCGGAAAGCTCCAAAGCCGAAAGCAACAGAGGCCTGACCGGCCGGATTGCCGCCCGCCGAACCGGTCACTAGTTGCAAGTCCGTGAGCTGGCTCCCCGAACCGATGCGAATTCCGGCGTTCCGCGCCTTCTGGCTTGCGCGCCTGACCTCGACGATCGCGCAGATGGCCATGGTCATCGTCATCGGCTGGCAAGTTTACGACATCGCCCGCCACACAATGGACCAGCAGGCGGCGGCGCTGAGACTCGGGATCATCGGGCTCGTGCAGTTCGCGCCGCTGTTCCTTCTAACGCTGGTGACCGGCTGGACGGCCGATCATGTCGACCGGCGCTGGATCGCCCGCGGATCGGTGTTCCTGGAGCTCCTGTGCGCTACCGCACTCGCTTTTTTCGCCTGGACTCACACGACGACGCTGGTGGTTCTATACGTCGTCGCGGCGCTTCTTGGAGTAGCGCGAGCCTTCGCCGGGCCAGCCCTGGGAGCGCTCGCTCCAAATCTCGTCCCTCTGAAGATCCTGCCGCGGGCCATCGCCTTGTCTTCGATCGGCTGGCAAACCGGGGCAATCGTCGGTCCGGCGCTTGGCGGCTACCTGTATGCCGTTGCTCCCTTTGCCCCCTACACGGCAAGCGCGATATTATGCGCCATCTCGCTGGCGGGTCTTCTGACGATTCCGAAAGTCGCGTCGTCCAACGCGAAGAAGGCAATGCGACCGTGGCACCAGATGATCGAAGGATTGCGCTACGTGAGACACAACCGCCTGGTGCTTGGTGCAATCAGCCTCGACCTGTTCGCGGTGCTCCTGGGCGGAGCGACGGCGATGCTCCCGGTCTATGCCCGTGACATCCTTCACGCCGGCCCCGAGGGACTCGGGCATCTTCGCGCCGCCCCGGCGATTGGAGCGACCCTGACGGCCGCGTTCTTCGCCGTCCGCCCGCTGAAGAGTGCGGTGGGAGTGAAGATGCTCTTTGCGGTCGCGGTGTTCGGCGGAGCCACGGTGGTCTTCGGCTTTTCGAGGTCGATGCCGCTGTCTCTTGCCTGCCTCACCTTGCTCGGCGCTGCCGACATGTTCTCCGTCTACGTCCGCCAGTCGCTTATCCAGCTTTACACGCCGGACGACAAAAGGGGCCGCGTGGGCGCGGTCTCGTCACTTTTCATCTCGGCCTCAAATGAGCTTGGAGAAGCGGAGTCGGGGTTCCTCGCGGCGCTAATCGGGCCAGTAGCGGCGGTTGTCGCTGGCGGCGTCGGCGCAATTATCGTCGTTAGCATCTGGGCCCGGCAATTTCCCGAGCTGCGACTGGCAAAGGACTTCGATCCGCCCGACCTGCCGGGTGCGCCGCAACAGGAGAGCGCTTGAGAGACGAAGAAGGAGCCCCGACTTAAGCTCTTGCTAACCCTGTTCGCTCACGCGCCGTTACCTCTGACCGGTTAAGACGTGCGTACTGGGAAGCTGCACTTCCCCCGAGGAGGCACATGGGCAGGACACGCTTCGCAAAAGCGGTCAGCCAGAGTTTCGAGACCCCGGAGCGCGCGTCGGTTCGTGAATCGCTCTGGTTCGACATCGAAGCGGCTGAAACTTCCGACGACGAATCGCTGTCCGATTCGCGCGTCGCGTCGCTCGATCACACCGCCTTTCTGCTTGGGGCGACGCACCTGCTAATCGGTGGCACTACCCTCATCCGGAATCCCTATCTTGCCGGGATCGTCTCGCTATCCAATCCGCTCATCCCGCTCCTCCTTCTGCTGCTTCTCGACGTGGCGGCGGCTGTCGTACTGAGGTCACGGCACAAGCTTGAGCTTACGTCGCACGGGGTGTCGCGCGGGATGTGCGTTTATCTTGCGGCTTCGGGCGTGCTGTGGACCAGCTTCGGGCTCACCGCACTGATGAACCTTCACGGCAGCAGTTCGGTTCTGGCCGTTTCGATCTGCGCAGGAATTGCAATGGCCGCGGTCGCGTCCATCGCGTCGCCACCGCTGGCAGTTGTGAATGCGTTCGTAGCGACGGGCTCGTCCGCCTTCTTCGGTACCGCCCCAATCATTCCGATCGGCGTCGCGACGCTGTCTTTCTTCGTGGTCGCCTACAGCATCGCCGCCGCACGAACGTCGATTGCCGCCGGCCGCCGACGTTTCAATCTCGACGCGGAGGCGCGAAAGGCGCTCACGTTCGTGGACGAGTTCGAAAACAGCGGCCGCGGGTGGTTTTGGGAAACCAATGCAGAGGGGACTCTGTCCTATGTTTCGCAGCAGCTTGCGGATGATTTCAACTGCGAGCCCGCCGAACTGCTCGGCCGCCAGTTCACCGACTTGCTGTCCGTGGACACCGACGGTCGGGCATCGCTCGAGGAACGCAAGACATTGGGGTTCCATCTTTCCGCCAGATTTCCTTTTTCCGACGTCATCGTCAGGGCGGGCAGTGGTGCCGACGTACACTGGTCGCTCTCCGGAAACCCGGTGTTCGACGAGCGCGGCCGGTTCCTGGGCTTTCGAGGCATCGGCACCGACCTGACCGAGCAACGCCGAACCGAAGAGGAAATCTCGAGGCTTGCGCGATTCGATTCGCTCACCGGCCTGCCGAACCGGGCGATGATGCGCCAGACGCTGGAGGAAGCGCTTCGAAATGCGGCTCACCGGCAAAAGGGCTGCAGCCTGTTCCTCATCGACCTCGATCGCTTCAAGAACGTCAACGACACGCTCGGCCACCCGATCGGCGATGCTCTCCTTCGGCAGGTATCGGAGAGGCTGAAATCGGTGATGGGCGAGCACGGGCAGGTCGGTCGCCTTGGCGGCGACGAGTTCAAGGCGGTGCTCCCCGGAACGGTCGACATCGGCCTCCTTGAATCGCTGGCGCGAACCCTCATTGAGCAGGTGTCGAGGCCGTACAAGATCGAGGGCAATCGAATCCTCATCGGCGCGTCGGTCGGAATTGCGATTGGCGATCCTGGTCGTGCCTGCGCCGACAGCATGATTCGCAATGCCGACCTGGCGCTCTATTCGGCAAAGGCGGCCGGGCGCGGCAAACACGCTTTTTTCGAACCGTCGATGCACAGCGAGGCGGCCGATCGCCAGGTGCTCGAGAATGACTTGCGGCAGGCGATCGAGCGCGGCGAGCTCGAAGTGATGTACCAGCCGATCGTTTTGGCAGCGACCGAAGAGATTTCCGGTTTTGAGTCGCTGGTGCGCTGGACCCACCCTGTGCGTGGCCCGATTTCACCGGAAAAGTTCATCCCACTCGCCGAGGAATGCGGGTTGATCGGCAAAATCGGCCAGTGGGTGCTGGAGACCGCGCTGAAGGAAGCAGTAAACTGGCCCGATCACGTGCGCGTTGCGATCAACCTATCGCCGATCCAGTTCAACGATCCTGGGATTGTCGACACGATCGCCCGGATCATGGACCAATCCGGGGTCAAACCGGCCCAGGTGGAACTCGAGATTACCGAGGGCGTGTTCCTTGCCGATGGAGACAGCACCGACGACACGTTTTCGCGATTGAAGAAGCTCGGAGTGCGACTGGCGCTGGACGACTTCGGGACCGGCTATTCGTCGCTGGGTTATTTGAAGAAGGCGCCGTTCGACAAGATCAAGATCGACCAGAGCTTCGTCCGCGGCGCGGCCTCGCCGACCAGCCGCAACAGTGCCATCATCCGCGCAATCGTCAGCCTGGCAGAAAGCCTGCAAATGGAGACTTGCGCGGAGGGCGTCGAAACCCACGACGACCTCGCGCTCATCCGCGAACTCGGCTGCAGCCACGTTCAGGGCTACATTTTCGGGAAGCCCGCCGCGACCGAGGAAGCTCGGCAACTCGCCAACCGCGCTACCGTCGAGGCTTTCGGATTCCAGTGCCTGCGCGAGCCCCGCCACCGGCTGATGAGGCGAGCGATCTCGATAATCGACGGAGTCGAGGAAGAGCTTCGGCTTCGCAACATCTCGGTGACTGGAGCCTTGGTCGAGTGCCGTCGGCCACTGGCGCCCGGGACCAAGTTGCGGATGGACATTGTCGGCGTCGGCCCGGTCAGCGGAACGGTGAAGTGGGCGGGAAGCGGCAAGTTCGGCCTCCAGTTCGATGGCGAGTTCGACCTGGCCCGCCTAGCGCCGAAGAAAGAAAAGCCGAACGACGTGACGATGCTTCGTCCCTGGTACATCGAGCGCCGGCAAAACGCCCGCTAGGGGCTTTGCTTTGCACTCCGGCTGCGGTTGGGGCTAAAGGCGCTCGCCCCCAGCGGAGGAACGATGCTCAAACAGCTGCGGCGGACGCTTACCGCCCTCATTTACCTTGCGATTCCGGCGGCCGCGCTTGCGCACGGCGATGAGATTCACGCCGGTGAGCCGATCATGGCGATGTGGCAGTTCGAGCCGGAGATCGTCGCCGGGCTGCTGATTGCCGCCGCTCTCTACATCGCTGGAGTGCGCCGCGGAGTCAGCGCTCGCGCATGGCGCCACGTCGCCTTCTTCGCCGGCCTGGGGGCGCTGGCGCTGGCGCTCCTCTCCCCGATCGAGCCGCTGGCCGACCATGTTTTCGCCGTCCACCAGGTCGAGCATATGCTGCTCCGCACGATCGGACCGATGCTGATCCTGCTGTCGCAGCCGCAAGCGGCGCTCATGCGCGGGATGCCGGACTGGCTCCGGCGCGGCGCCGTCGGCCCGTTCGTCGCAAGCCCGGTGGTTCGGTCGCTGTTCGGCTTCTTCTCATTTCCGCTCGTCGCCACCGCCCTGTTCCTTGGAACCACCTATTTCTGGATGTGGCCGCGCTGGCACGACATCGCCATTCTGGACGAGCCGATCCATTACATGTGGCACGTCAGCCTGCTGGTGAGCGGACTATTCTTCTTTTCCACCATCTTCGACCCGAGGCCAGCGCCCTCGGGGCCGCGGCTCGGCACTCGACTGGCGATGTTCTGGTTCGCTGCGATGGGGAACATACTGCTCGGCGCCTATCTCAGCTTCAAGACTCAGCCGCTCTACAGTGCCTATTCCGTCATGGGCCGGATGTTCGGGCTCGATGCGGTTTCGGATGAACGGATCGGCGGCCTCATCATGTGGATTCCCGGTTGCATGATGTTCGCTGCGGCCATTCTCCTGATCCTTCACCGTTGGGGCGTGGAGGAAGAGCGGAGCGCTGCCAGGCGCGAGCGGCTGGGAACCGCGCAATCGCACGCCGCAGCCCTGGCTGCCGGACGCGGAAAGGCAAATCGGGTGCTTGGAATCGCGCTCGCGTCATTCGTGCTGGTGGTGCTTGCGGTCGCGATGACCACGGCCATTCTCTACGACCGGTCGCTTGGGGCGCAGCACACGCTGTCGGTTTCGGGGCGCGCATAGAAAAAGCGCCGGGCGAACCCGGCGCTTTCGTTCTACTTGTGTTGGGGTTTAGCGCTTCCTGATGTCGACGTTCGTCACCCTGTTGGTCGAATCAACAGTGCAGCGGAACTCGAGATCGGGATTCTGCGAATAGCCGAGCGCTCCATAGGCGCCGACACCATATTGACCATAGTTGGTGCTGCTGCTGGCAAGCCCCTTCACTCGAATTGCGCCCGAGCGAAGATTCTTGGCCTGCGTGATTCCGGCAACCCGAGCCGTGCCTTGGCGGCCAAGAAGAGCGTTCACCACGCCACTCAACCCAGTGCGGTTCTGGAGCCGCGCCTGGACCGCTGACGTGCACTGCTGCTCTGCCATGCTCGTTCGGTTGTAACCATAAGCGTACTGGTTACCGTACTGATAGCCATAAGCATTGGGGGCGTAGTTGCCGCTGGTGTGCACCTGTCCGCTGTACGGATAGCCATTGTAGCCATAGTTCGGGTTGTTCCACGCGTTCGGCGCGTAATTCCCGCTGGTGTGGACCTGCCCGCTATACGGATAGCCGTTGTAACCGGGGTAAGCGTAACCGGGGTAAGCATATTGCGCTGCTGCAGGCGCGGCTGCCGCAATAGCAACGGTCCCCGCAGTCAGTGCGAGAGTCTTAATCAGTCTCGTCATGAAATTCTCCTTTCAGACTACCAACGGCTGACCCCCGGTTCATCCACGTGCTCCATCGCGGCAACTGACCGCCCCATCGCAACGGGCTGAAAACAGAACGTTTTTTGGAGACGCGCATGAGAAAGCCGCCGAACGAGCCCGGCGCTTACCTTCGCTTGCCGCTCTACCGTGAGCGGCTAGTGAACTGGTTCATCAGAGCTGGCCGATTGAACCGGCCTGGAGAGGTCCGCCTAGAATGCGTGCTCGGGAATTGCCATGACGGTCTCGGCGCCAGCTTCGACTTGGCGGCGAAGGCCGGAGGACTTCGGAAGCTCACGGCGAGCGTAGAAGTCCGCAGTTGCGACCTTGGCTTTGTGGAACTGCTCGTCCTCGGCGCCTTCCTTCAGCGCCTTCGAGGACACCTCGGCCATCTTCATCCACATCCAGCCGAGGCTGACCAGGCCCATGAGGTCCATGTAGGCATAAGCGCCGGCACCAGCATTGTTGGGATCCTGCATCCCGTTCTGCGCCAGCCACATCGTCGCTGATTGCAGGTCCTGAACCGCCGGTTCCAGCGCGGCGGCTACTCCCGCCGGGTCGCCGGCGCCTTTGGCTTGCGCGATTTCCTGTCCGACGAGCTCGAAAAAGGCGCGGATCGCCCGGCCACCGTCTTTGGGAAGCTTGCGGCCGACGAGGTCCATCGCCTGGATTCCGTTGGTGCCTTCGTAGATCTGGGCGATTCGAGCGTCGCGAACGAATTGCTCCATTCCGTGCTCGCGGATGTAGCCGTGGCCGCCGAAGACCTGCTGGGCGAGAACCGCTGCTTCGAAGCCTTTGTCGGTCAGATAACCCTTGATGACAGGCGTGATCAGCCCGAGCAGATCCTCCGCGCTCTGCCGCTCCGCCTCGTCGGGCGAGCGGCGCATCAGGTCCACCTGCAGCGACCCCCACAGCACCAGCGCGCGCGCACCTTCGTTCCAGCAGCGCATCTGCATCAGCATTCGCCGAACGTCCGGATGGACGAAAATCGGATCGGCGCGAGCACCCTCCTCCCGCTGGTCTTCCCGCAGCGCTCGCCCCTGCCGCCTCTCCCGGGCGTATTGGACGGCGTTCTGATACGCGACCTCGCCTTGGGCGAGACCCTGAAGGCCGACGCCTAGCCGAGCCGCGTTCATCATGATGAACATCGCCTGGAGACCCTTTTCGGGCTCTCCAACCAGCCATCCCTTGGCGCCATCGTAGTTCATGACGCAGGTGGCATTGCCGTGGATTCCCATCTTCTTCTCGAGCGCTCCGCACGAGACGGCGTTTCGCTCGCCCAGCGAACCGTCCTCGTTCACCAGGACTTTGGGTACGACGAACAGCGAAATCCCTTTCACATTGTCGGGCGCCCCGGGGCGCTTCGCCAGCACGAGATGGATGATGTTTTCGGTCAGGTCGTGCTCGCCGGACGAGATGAAGATCTTGGTTCCCGTGATTGAGTAGCTGCCGTCGTCGTTCGGCTCGGCGCGGGTCTTCAGAAGGCCAAGATCGGTCCCGCAGTGGGGCTCCGTAAGGTTCATCGTCCCGGTCCATTCACCGGTCACCATCTTGGGCAGATAAGTCCGCTTCTGCTCGTCAGTTCCCTTGATGATCAGGGCGGCAATCGCTCCGCTGGTCAGCCCCTGGTACATCTCGAAGCTGTGGTTCGCGGAAAGGATATATTCGCCGATTGCCGTTCCGATCACCTGGGGCAGACCCTGGCCGCCCCACTCTTCGGGCGCGGTCAGAGTCGGCCAGCCCGCCTGCTGGAACTTCTCGTAAGCTTCCTTGAAGCCAGGGGGAGTCGTTACGCTTCCGTCTTCATTGCGCTTGCAGCCGACTTCATCGCCCACCTTGTTGAGCGGCTGGAGAACCTCGGCCGCGAACTTGCCCGCCTCCTCCAGGATCGCCTCCACGACGTCGGGGGAGGCATTGGAAAAGCCGGGAAGATTTGAATAGCGCTGTATCTGCAGCACGTCGTCGAGGACGAAGAGGGAGTCTTTGACTGGCGCGGTGTAGGTCGGCATCTTTTAAAGTTTCCTTCTGAAACCCGAGCCAGAGTGGAGCAGCATTTCGCTCGCTTCAAGCCCAGTTCATCCCGGGGGCGACAAAGGGACAGGCGATCCCTATATGAACGGGCCAGCGGCAATGGGCGGGACATGCTGACAACAAATCCTTTTGACGAGGACAAGCTGCACGAAGAGTGCGGCGTTTTTGGAATTTGGGGTGCCGAGAATGCGGCGAGCTTCGTCGCGCTCGGTCTTCACGCGCTTCAGCACCGGGGCCAGGAGGCGGCCGGGATCACCAGCTATGACGGCGCTCACTTCCACACGCACAAGGCGCTTGGGCAGGTCGCGGGCAATTTCGACCGCGACGACGTCATCTCTCGGCTGCCGGGCCAGGCGGCGATCGGCCACAACCGCTATTCCACCGCCGGCGGAGCGGGCATCCGCAACGCGCAGCCGCTGTTCGCGGAACTCAACGATGGCGGCTTCGCAATCGCCCAGAACGGCAACCTTTCCAACGCACTGAAGCTGCGGCGGACACTCAGCCGCCGGGGGTCCATTTTCCAGTCGACCAGCGATCTGGAGGTGGTGATCCATCTCGTCGCCACGTCAGCCAAAACGACGCCGCTCGACCGGCTCGTGGATGCGCTGAAGCAGGTCGAAGGCGCGTATTCGCTCGTCGTCCTGACCGAACAGGGACTGATCGCCTGCCGCGATCCGCTCGGCATCCGGCCGCTGGTCATGGGCAAGCTCGGTGAGGCAACCATTTTCGCCTCGGAAACTGTCGCCCTCGACGTGATCGGGGCGACGTTCATCCGCGACGTCGAGCCAGGCGAAATGGTCGTCGTCAACGGCACCGGAATTCGCTCCTTCCGTCCGTTCGACAAGGCCAAGCCGCGGCCGTGCATCTTCGAGCATGTCTATTTCTCGCGGCCGGACTCGGTCGTCGACGGGACCTCCGTCTATGAAGTGCGCAAGAACATCGGTGCGGAGCTTGCTCGCGAGGCTCCAGTCGAGGCTGACATTGTCGTCCCCGTGCCGGACAGCGGAGTGCCGGCAGCCCTGGGCTTCAGCGACGAATCCGGGATCCCGTTCGAGCTGGGCATCATCCGCTCGCACTACGTCGGGCGGACATTCATCCAGCCGAGCCAGGAAGTCCGCAATCTTGGCGTGAAGTTGAAGCACAATGCCAATTCCGCGCTGATTGACGGCAAGCGTGTCGTCCTGATCGACGACTCCATCGTCCGCGGCACGACCAGCCTCAAGATCGTGCAGATGATGCGCGATGCCGGCGCCAAGGAAGTACACATGCGAATCGCCTCGCCTCCGACCCGGCACAGCTGCTTCTATGGCGTGGACACGCCGGAGCGGGCGAAGCTTCTTGCGGCGCAAATGACGGTCGAGCAGATGCGCGACTACATCAACGCAGACAGCCTCGCCTTCGTGTCGATCGATGGACTTTACCGAGCGCTCGGGCAGACCCGTAACGCCGCCGACCCGCAAAGGTGCGATGCCTGCTTCACCGGCGATTACCCGACCACGCTGACCGATCAGCAGGAAAGCGCAGCAGGCGCCGGGCTCTCGCTGGTCGCCAGCCGCTAGGCGCTTCCACCTTCGCGCCGCAGCCGTTACGGGGCCGGGGCATGACCGAATCCAAACCGCTTTCCGGCAAGCTGGCGCTTGTCACCGGTGCAAGCCGCGGCATCGGCGCCGCAACCGCCGAAGCTTTGGCGGAGGCCGGAGCCCATGTCGTCATCGTCGGCCGCACCGTCGACGCCCTCGAGCAGGTGGAGGAGCGGATTCACGAGGCCGGCGGAAGCGCGACGATTGCGCCGCTCGACCTCACCGAAGCCGAATCCATCGGCAAGCTGGCCGGCGCGGTTGCCGAGCGGTGGCAAGCATTGGACATCCTCATTCTCAACGCGGCGATGCTTGGGTCGCTAACGCCCGTCGAACATATCGATTCGAAGGAATATGCGCGCGTCCTGACGCTCAACGTGGCCGCGCCGCAGGCGCTGATTGCCGCCTTCGATCCGCTGCTGAGGCGGAGCGAGCGCGCCGATGTCGTTGCGATCACTTCGTCCGTGGGCCACGAACCGCGGGCCTTCTGGGGCGCGTATGGATCGTCAAAGGCTGCGCTCGAGAATTTGGTGCTCACCTACGGCGACGAAACCGAGCATTCGGGAAAGATCCGAGTCCATGTCGTAGACCCCGGCGCGACTCGGACGCGGATGCGCGAGCTAGCCTTTCCGGGCGAGGAACCGGAATTGGTCAAGCCGCCCAGAGTCGTCGGCGACTTCATCGTCGATCGCCTGGGCTCCGACGCGCCGAGCGGCGAGCTGGTCCGCGTCGACAGCTAGTTCAGCGGTATCGCCAGGCTGAGTCTGGCGCCGCTGTAGCGCTGGTCCGCCAGCCAGGTCTTGCCGTCGCGCTCGATCACGATCGGCATCCGCGACCAGAACAGGAAGGCGCGGACGCGATCGCTGGTTCGAAGTGCCTTTGCAAGCAGCGGATTGTCGAGCCGGTTGGGTTCGACGTCTCGGTCAAGCTGCAGTCCGCCGATTAAATCGTAAGTCCCGGACCCGTGCACCTTGGCGTTTCGCCACTCGATCCGCCTCCGCCAGAACAGAAGAGGTTCCGGGTCGGCCACCACGAGCGCCGGCTGAACGGCGGCGAGGCGCTGCCGGGCCGCCGATTGCGTGCGCTGGGTAATGCCCAGGTTCAGGGCCGCATAGACGAACATCCCAGCAATCACCGCAACAGCGGGCTTGCGCCAGTCGCGGCCGAGCCGTTGTGCGCGCCACGACAACTCCAGCCCGACGATGAGCGCGATCCATATCCACGGGTCGACGATGAACCAGGAGTTGCCGTAGAACCAACGTTGCGACAGCGGGTCGAGCAGCCGAGTGCCATAGCTGGTCAGCCAATCCATCACCGAATGACCCAAGCCGCCGATGAATGCGAGGAGCAGCAACGGCCAGAACCGCACCGGATGCAGACCATTGCTTGGTCGCAAACTTTCCCATGCAATAACTATTGCTGCCGTTAAGAATGGCAGAGTGAGGAGACCGCCGATGCCGTGAGTGAATCCTCGGTGCACCGCCATCGGCTGCATTCCGAACAGCGGTGCGACGAAGCTATCGATGTCGGGCAGGTTGGACGAGATCACCAGCGCAGCGGTTGCCCTGCCCGTCAGGCGCTTCAGCCCGGTGCGGCCGAGCAGGACGCCCGTCAGCGTGTGGGTGAAGTTGTCCAACCGACCGCGCCGTTATTCAGGCCGCGGCTCCTTGTCGACCATCCAGGTCTGGCCCTTGGAAACAAGCGCTTGCAGGTCCGCAGTCTTGCCCTCTGACGCCTTGGCGTTCTGCTCGATCACAGCGCTTTCGAAAGTCGGCCGCGGATCCTCGTAAATGACTCCGAGCGCAACCGGGAAACCCTCGTCCTGGCGCATCTCGATCAGCATCGCCGCGATACCGCGGTTCTTCGGGTTGTGGACGATCACCGACGGATCGTCGCCGTCGACCATCTTCAGCGCCAGCTTGCCGGTGTCGAGCGCCAGCCCCTTGGCACCGCCGTCGAACAGCATCTTCTCGCCCGCCTCAAGCCACAGCTGCTTCGCCGCCGCGTTCTGTTTTTCCGTGAACGAGCCGAACACCTCGTCATTGTAGACGATGCAGTTCTGGTAGATTTCGATGAAGCTCGCGCCCTTGTGGGCATGCGCGGCCTTGAGCACGTCGGGCAACTTCTTGTGAACGTCGATTCCGCGGGCGATGAACCGCGCACCCGACCCCAGAGCGAACATGCACGGGGTGACCGGTCGGTCGATCGATCCAAACGGAGTCGAAGGCGACCGCGTGCCGAGGCGCGAGGTGGGCGAATATTGCCCCTTCGTCAGGCCGTAGATTTCGTTGTTGAACAGCAGGATCTGGCAATCGAGGTTGCGGCGAAGGACGTGCATCGTATGGTTGCCGCCAATGCTTAGGGCATCGCCGTCGCCGGTGATGATCCATACATCGAGTTCCGGGTTGGCGAGCTTGACGCCGGTCGCGATCGCCGGAGCCCGGCCGTGAATCGTGTGAAAGCCGTAGGTCGACATGTAATAGGGAAAGCGGCTCGAGCAGCCGATGCCGGAGATGAACACCGTGTTCTCCCGAGCGACGCCGAGGTCCGGCATGGTCCGCTGAACGGCTTTCAGAACCGCATAGTCGCCGCAGCCCGGGCACCAGCGCACCTCCTGATCGCTGGCCCAGTCCTTCGCGGTCGTGACGGTCGTCATTTCGTTCATTTCAAATACCCACCAAACCAGGCGATCAACAAAATCACGATGACCAGCATCGCCAGATAAGCAAAAACGTTGATCTGCTTCACTTGAGCATCTCGTCGACCGCGGCCTCGATCTCCGCGATCCGGAATGGCTGGCCCGCGACTTTCGACAGTGGCTTCGCGTCGACCAGGTACTGGTCGCGAAGAAGCGTCTTCAACTGGCCCATGTTCATTTCAGGCACGAGAATCTTGTCGAAGCCGCGAAGCAGCTCACCGAGATTCCGCGGCAGCGGCCAGATGTGGCGTATTTGGATGTGGCTGACGTTGAGCCCGCGGTTGCGGGCGCGGCGGACCGCCTGGTGGATCGGGCCAAACGTCGAGCCCCAGCCGACCACCGCCAGCTGGCCACTGTCATCTCCCAGGCACACCTCCTGGTCGGGAAGGGATTCGGCGACCTTGAGAACCTTGTTCGCGCGCTCGAGAGTCATCTCCTCGTGCGCAGAGGGGCTGTAGTCGATGTTGCCGGTTCCCGGCTGCTTCTCGATTCCGCCGATTCGGTGCTCCAGGCCGGCTGTTCCCGGCCTGATCCACGGGCGGGCAAAGTCGCCGTTGCGGGCATAAGGCATGACGCTCTCACCCTCGCCGGGAGCCTCATCGAAATAGCTGACCGGAAACGGCTCATAGGCGCTCATGTCCGGAACTCGCCACGGCTCTGCGGCATTGGCGATATAGCCGTCGGTCAGAAGCACGACCGGCACCATGTAGCGCGTGGTGATCCGGCAAGCCTCGATCGCGCAATCGAACGCGTCGGCAGGCGATCGGGCAGCGAGCACGACCAGAGGCGAATCTGCGTTTCGGCCATAGACTGCCTGGTAAAGGTCGGACTGCTCGGTCTTGGTCGGAAGGCCTGTTGACGGACCGCCGCGCTGCGAATTGACGACGACGAGCGGAAGCTCGGTCATGACTGCCAGCCCGAGCGCCTCCGTCTTCAACGCGACTCCCGGCCCCGATGACGACGTGATCCCCAGCTGCCCGGCATAGCTCGCGCCGATTGCTGCGCAGATGGCGGCAATCTCGTCCTCGGCCTGGAAGGTGGTGATTCCATATTCCTTAAGCCGCGCGAGATGGTGGAGAAGCGGGCTTGCAGGCGTGATCGGATAAGAGCCGAAGAACATGTTCACGCCGGCGAGCTGGCATCCCGCAACCAGCCCGAGCGCCAGCAATTCCGCGCCGGTGACGGTGCGGTACAGGCCCGGCTCGGCGGGTGCCGGTCCGATGTCGCGCTGGACAATCCCCGGGGCGCCCATTTCCACCGTTTCGCCATAGGCGTGACCGGCGTTGAGAGCGGCGATGTTGGCTTCGGCAAGCTCGGGCGCCTTGGCGAACTTGGCTTTCAGCCAGTCAATGATCGGCTGGCGGTCGCGATCGAACATCCACAGCGCCAGCCCCAGCGTCCACATATTCTTGCAGCGCAGCGCTTCCTTGTTGCCGAGTCCGTACGGCTTCACCGCATCCAGCGTCAGCTGCGAAATATTGAAGTGGATGACCTGCCACTTGTTGAGGCTGCCGTCCTCAAGCGGATTGCTGTCGTACCCGGCCTTGGAGAGGTTGCGGGCGGTAAATTCCCCCTCGTCGACGATGATGAGGCCGCCCTCGCGCAGTTGGTCGACGTTCACCTTGAGCGCGGCCGGATTCATCGCCACGAGCACGTCCGGCTGGTCGCCGGCGGTTTCGATCGCCGCCGAGCCGAAATTGATCTGGAAAGCGGACACTCCGAAGGTGGTCCCCTGCGGAGCGCGGATTTCCGCCGGGAAGTCGGGGAATGTCGCGAGATCGTTGCCTGCAAGAGCGGTCGACAGGGTGAACTGCCCGCCGGTCAGCTGCATTCCGTCGCCGCTGTCGCCGGCGAAGCGGACGACGACCGCCTCCGGTTCGTGAGACGCGGTCGCTTCTTCGGTGGTGATGAGATGTTCGGCAGTGGCCATTCGAGTCTTCCGGTGGTGGGAAGGTAAATAAGCCCGGTCAGTCGCTTACGCCACCACCTTCCTGGTCGAATTGCCAAATAGCCGTGTGACGCGCACAACGGCGGCGGGGGAAGCGATGATCTTCAGGCGGTCCATAGCCAAGCTTCGCGCGCAGGATTGGATGGCGATCACGACCGAGCTGCTGATCGTAATCGTCGGCGTGTTCATCGGCACCTGGGTTGCAAACTGGAATCAGGACCGGCTCGACAGGCGCGAAACCGACCAGATGCTTCGAAACCTCCGGCCCGAACTGAAACAAAACATTCTCAGTTTCGGCACGCTCCGGGATTATTATCGGGTGACGCGCCACTATGCCGACACGGCATTTGCCGGCTGGCGCGACGACCCGCGCGTCAGCGACAAGCAGTTCGTCATCGCTGCCTATCAGGCCAGCCAGAACACATTCACCGGCATAAACGGCAACAGCTGGAGCCAGGTCTTCGGCGGCGACCGGCTTCGCGACATCCAGGATACCGGGCTTCGCGAAGACCTCAGCTACTTGATGACGACCGACTATGAGTCGATGGAACGCGAAATCTTTTCCGATTACCGACAACAGGTTCGGCAAGTCATTCCAATAGACATCCAGGACGCGGTCCGCGCTCATTGCGGCGACCAGAGATTTGGCGGCCCTGGCTACATACGGCTTCCGCCGACCTGTGATGTAGATCTTCCCGACCAGCGCTTCAAAGCTGGAGCCGAAGCGTTGCGAAGCCATCCCGAGCTCGTCGGCGAATTGCGCTGGCACTTCGCGGCTGTCGCGACCTACATTAGCAACATCGACAATCTCGACGAAATTGCTCATCGACTGCTCAAAGAGATCGACCGCAATTGAGCGCTTCAGACGATCATCTCTACCGGCTCGGCGCCGAAGTCATGCTCCTCAACCCCGAGGGCAAGGTGTGGGTCGGCGCCCGCCTCGACAATCCTGCAGACGCCTGGCAAATGCCGCAGGGGGGCATCGACGAGGACGAAGAGCCTTGGCCGGCGGCACTTCGCGAGCTGGAAGAGGAGACGGGAATCCCGCCCGATCTCGTCGAGAGAATTGCCGAGCACCCCGAGCGCCTTCGCTATGACCTTCCGGAGCAGTGGCGGGCAAAGCTGTGGCGCGGCAAATGGAAGGGCCAGATGCAGCACTGGTTTCTCGCCCGCTTCCTTGGCAGCGATTCAGACGTGAACCTGGAAACGCACCACCCCGAGTTCCGCGACTGGAAATGGGTCGACCCTGGTGAGCTTCCGAAGCTGATCGTCCCGTTCAAGCGCGACCTGTACCGCCGGCTGGTCAACGATTTCGCGTCCTATCTCGAAGGCTAGGCCGTCGGTTCCTGGTCGTGTCGCTGGGCGTAGTCGCTCACTGACCATATTCGCCGCAGTTCGTCCCAGGAACGGTTGAGCACGACTCGATCATCGACGGAGTCGATCAGGTCGGGAGAGACGTACTGAAATTCGTTCAACGGCTCCTGCGACGGCCGGACGATTTTGAAATGTCCGCCTTCAACTCGGTCCACCGTGCCGATTCGAGTCCCGGCCCTGTCGACCACTTCCATTCCGTCGCGGATCTTCGGCAGCAGATCGTCCCGGTCCTGGGGCATGGGTCGTCCTTTCGAAATTCTCGTGAAGCGTCTCCTTCGACAACACGGGGGCTGTCGCGCCGTTCCGAGAGTTCCGGCGAAATGCGCGTCGGCCGGGAGCGCCTCCGCAGCTGATGCGAGTCGCGTGTCGGCAACTCAGATTCACTGAAGGTCAACTGGAAAATTGAAACTGCCGGCGCGGCAACGCGTTTTGCAAGTAACCTGATTTTCTGGAGTTATTACAGTGCCAACCCTGGTGAAGCGCGCGCTTTGCGCTGCGCTCGTGGGCGCCCTCGTGCCCGCAATTCCCGCCTATGCGGCAAACTCCGCTTCCAGCGCATATCCGGCGGTGGATTCGGTCTCGTCCATAATCCCGCGCTCGGCCGCGAGAGCAATCCTGATCGATGCCGCTTCCGCCCGGCTCTACATGCTGGAGAACGGACGTATCGTCGATTCCATGAAGGTCATCGTCGGCAAGCCTGCCGAACCGACGCCCGAACTGAAGACATCGCTCACGGCTGCAGTCGTGAACCCCTACTGGCACGTTCCGCCCGACCTCGTCCGGACACTGACTGCGCCGAACGTCCTGAAGCTCGGCGATCATTACCTCACAAGCCACGGCTACGAGGTCGTGAGCAGCTACGGTTCCGACCCGCAAATCATCGATCCCGACACCGTTGACTGGCAGGCGGTTGCGGACGGTCGCGAAACCGTGCTCGTCAGGCAACGGCCGGGGCCGGCAAACTCGATGGGCCACATCAAGTTTAGTCTCGCCGCCGGAGATGGCATTTACCTGCACGACACGCCGAGGAAGCAGCTGTTCGACCAGGATAACCGCGACCTGAGCTCTGGCTGTGTCCGGCTCGAGGACGCGCCGCGCCTGGCGCATTGGCTGCTTGGCGATTCGGTGAAGGTTTCGAGCTGGGGCGAGCAGGAGCAAATCCCGCTTGCCAGCTACGTACCGGTGACGATCACGTACCTGGATCCGGTAGCGCAGACGCAGATCGCGGAGCTCGAGAAGTAACGTTTCGCGCCGCTCGTGCGGCGCGTTCCACGCGTCAGAGGCTGACCTTCACCCTCATCGCCAGGACGAGGGCATCGGGATAGGCGTCGGTCCCGTCGGGCCGGTGAACGAATTGCACGTCGGGGACGAAGTCGAGCCCGTCCGTCACGGAGAATTTGTAAAAGCCCTCGACCACTTCCTCGTGGGTCTGGACTCCGGGCGCGCCATTCGCGAGCGGCTCGCCGGCAGCGGCTTGCTCGCGCTGAAGGCGAGTCAGCTGGGGCGGAACTCGCCCGTAGCTGAATTGCACTCCGGCTTCGTCGTCAGGCCGTGAAGGAAAGGGCGCGAGGTCAATTGCGCCGAGGTAGGCATAGCTGCGGAAGAGCGCGTGACTTGGCGAGTTCCAGGTATAGCCGGCCATCAGGTGCATTCCGTGACCGGATTTGGAATCGCCGGTGACCTGCTGGTCGGCGAGAATGTAGGCGCTGTAGCGGGTCGTGCGTCGGCCAATCGGCTCGCTGACGAAGTATGGCGGGCCGTTGATCGCCGTGTTCCACTCGGAAAAACGAGCCGTGTCGAGCGACGCGCCGACTTTGTAGGTGCCCTTCAGACCGGCAAGCTTGGGAGTCCAGTCGACTTCGACGGGAATCATCACGCCGCGGCCGCCATCGAATGACCAGTGAAGGCCCCACTTGCCGCCAGTGTGGCGATTGACCTCGTAAATGCCAGTCTTGAGCTTGACGGAGTCGCTAACCTTGCCGGTGACGCTCGCGCCCCAGGTGGATCGCGGCCAGGCGGTCCAGCCCAGGTTGGCGTCGAGGCCCCGATCGGCGCAGATGGTCAAAGACACGAAGTCGCATCCATGCGGGGGCATTCCGAAGTCGTTCATCACCGGAAGCCGCCCCGCCTTCAGATCGATGTCGCCGTTCGACAGCTTCTGCTCCGCATAGAGGTCGACGAGGTGGACCGGCACGTGACCGCCGCCGCCGAAGATTTCCTGCGCGTGAAAGAGGCTGTCCCCGACATAAAGCGCACTTGCGTTCTTGCCGTGCCGGTTGACCAGGTCGGCATGAATTGAAAGCCCGCCGACCCCGGCGATCTTGTCCATGTCGAGAGTGATCTTCGCCGCCGCCTCGCCTGCGTAGGCAATCCCGCGGCCCTTCCCGCCGGCAACATCGGCAGCGGTTTCGCCGGTATATGTGAGCTCGAGCTTCACGCCAGCGTCCTCGAGCGGCTTGTTCCAGTCGCCGAGGAGATGCTTTTCCTTCGGCGGCTGCGGCTTGGGTTTTGCGCTGTTCGCTTGCGCCTTGTTTTGCTGCTGCCCCTGCTGTTGTTTCCCGCTGGATTGCGCCAATACCGCGGCGGGGCACGCCAGTAACGCGAGCCCGCCCGCAATGGACGCGGCTAGCGAGACTCGTGTCACGACGGCAGCTCGTAGGCGATGACCGCGTCACTGACGCCGGTGTGCATAAAGTGGTGCCCACCGGCCATGATCACCACATACTGCTTCCCGTTCTCCTGGTACGTCATCGGAGTTGCCTGCCCGCCGGCGGGAAGCGCGTCGCTCCACAGCGTCTTCCCGGTCTTTAGGTCCATCGCTCGGATCAGATTGTCGGTTGTCGCAGCCAGGAACACGACTCCGCCAGCGGTCACGAGCGGCCCTCCGTTGTTGGGAGTTCCGATCGTCCACGGGAGCCCGAGAGGAATTCCAAACGGCCCGTTTCGCCGAGCCGTTCCGATGGGCCGGTCCCAGATGGTCTTGCCGGTTTTCAGGTCGATTGCGCGGATTCCACCATAAGGCGGCTGCTTGCACATCAACTTCGTGAACGGCAGCTGCCATCCTGCATTGACGTATATCGCGTAAGGCAATCCCCACTGGAATCCCCCGTCCATCGACGCGTTACGTTTCTTGCGGCCGTCCTTGTATTTATAGCCGTAGGGCGCCCACCCCCACTTCTCCGCCTGCGAATGGGGAACCAGCCGGTCATAGTTGGGCATGTCGTTATAATTCGCGATGATGACCCCGTGCGTCGGGTCGACCGCGAGGCTGCCCCAGTCGCTTCCGCCGTTATAGCTGGGGTATTCGAGGTAGAACTTGTTCGTCGTCGGCGGCGTGAACATGCCCTTGTAGCTCGCCTGGCGGAACTTGATCCGGCAGTAGAGCTGGTCAATCGGCGACATGCCCCACATGTCTTTTTCCTGGAGGTCGGGAAAGGCAAGTGAGTGGAAGGTCGACGCGGGCTGCCAGGTCGCGCGTTCATTGCCTTCGACGCCGCCTTGCGGAGCGGCCTGGTGCTTGATCGGGAAGATCGGCTGCCCGGTCCTGCGGTCGAGGACGTAGATGTCGCCTTTCTTGCTGGTCAGGATGATCGCAGGAACGGTCCCGCCGTTCGCCGGGAAATCGATCAGCGTCGGCTGCGACCCGAGATCGTAGTCCCACACGTCCTTGTTCATCGTCCGGAAGTGCCAGCGTTCCTTGCCCGTCTTCGAATCGAGCGCGACGAGAGCGGCGGTATATTCGTCCTCAACCTTTGTCCGGGTGCCGCTCATGTAATCGTCGCCGGCGTTGCCGAGCGGGAGGTAAACCAGTCCGAGCTTGGGGTCGCCGACCGCGGTCGTCCACATATTCGGGGTGCCACGAGTAAAGACCTGGCCCTTGGGTGGGTTGGGGCCCCAGTCGGGATGGGCCATGTCCCAGGCCCAAACACGCTTGCCGCTGACGGCATCGAAGCCCTGGACCACTCCGGAGGGCGCGTGACGATACTTGTTGTCGAGGATCTGAGCGCCAACCACGACGACGCCGTTGGTGACCACCGGCGCGGCGGTGATTGCCACCATTCCCGGGATAACGGGACCCATTCCGGCGCGGAACTGGGCTTGTCCGTTCTGCCCGAAGTCCTGGCACGGACGCCCGGTTTGCGCGTCGACCGCGATGACCCGCGCGTCGAGCGTGCCCTCGATGATCCGCGCGTGGCACGGTGCGTTGGCCGGAATCTGAGGTGCCTCGTAATAGGCTACTCCGCGGCAGGTCGCGCCGTAGGGAATCCACTTGTCCTTCACCTCGGGATCGTAACGCCAGCGCTCTTTCCCGCTCGCGGCATCGATCGCCATCAGCTTGTTCATCGCCGAGCACATGTAGAGGCTGTCGCCGACCTTGATCGGCGTCGTCTCGGGTGAAAACTTGCCCTCTTCGGCCTTGCCTTTGGGAAGGTCGCCGGTGTGGTAGGTCCAGGCGCGCTTCAGCTTGTGGACGTTATCCGCCGTAATCTGCGTCAGCGGGCTGAAACGCCAAGCAGAATCGCTGCCGCCGTAAACTGGCCAGTCCGCGCCGACTTTCATGGTGGAAGGATCGCTGATCGAGGTCGCTACCTGCTGCGGAAAGGAGGTTCCGTAGGTGGTCGCCGATCCCGCCATCGCCCATGCGGCTGCGACGAAAAGGACGCACACGACCGCGGACACGCCCACAGCCAGTCCCCAGCTCCAGCGGGCGACCCCGGGAAGGCAAAGCAGGACGAGCACCAGGAAAATCGTGGGAGCGAACACCCGGGGAAGCAGGGGCCACGGCGCAGTACCCACTTCCCAGAAGGCCCAGATCAACGTCCCGATGTAAATTGCAACGTAGATCCACACTCCAAGCGGGCGCCGCTCAAGCAGGAAATAAGCGGAAACGCACAGCCCAATGCCCGCCAGCAGATAGTAAATCGACCCGCCTAGAAGCGTCAGCCAAATGCCACCGAGCGTGAGTATTACGCCGACAAGCGCGAGGAGAGCGGCAACTATTCCGACGTAAATCGGCGTTGATCGTTCAGCCTGATCCGCTTCTGCTGTCCCCGCCATCCTGTCACCTCCGTAACGACTTCACGGTGAGTAACAGGCGTAAATCGTGACGGTTCCGAATTCTATTCTACGTCAATGCGGCAGCAGCTCCGGCCAGACGGCGACCTGCGCCGGCTCCGCCTAATCGTCGCGAGACGGGCCGATCAGCTTGCTGATCTGCTCGGTAAGCGTGACGTTCTGCCGAAGAACCTGATCGATCTGCTCGGTCAAGGTGACGTTCTGCTTGATCAGCTGGTGCATCTCGTCGCTCATCTGCAGGAGGGCTTCCGCATCGTGGTACGTCTGGTCCAGCTGCTGGTCCGATTTCGCGGCCTGAACCTTCTGCCCGACCATGATGATCGACAAGAGCACGAGCTGGAGGAACGTCTGGGCAATCCACGCGATCAGAGCGGCGGTTCCCGTGTGTATTGCCTCCGGAAGACTGATCAGCGCCAACCCTGCGAAGACATAGGCGCACCACATCGTGCCGACGATCGCGGTGATCTTCACCGCAAGCCAATTGTTGAAGTCCCGCGAACCGCCCCGGCGCTTCAGAAATTCCTTGCGTCTTTCGATGTGCGGGTGAGGAATATGAGGGACGTGGAGGCGATGGTTCACGTTACCGGCCTTTTCCAAACAGAGCAGCAGAGTAGCCTTCCTTGGTCGGCGCGGCTAGGGAGCCTGCGCATGCGGGAACTCTCGAAAAACGAGCAGGCGACAGTCGAGCGCGCCGCGGCCGAGCCGATGCTCGACCAGGTCCTTCAATGGAGTGCGGTCAACAGTGGCTCGCGCAACCTTCCCGGCCTCGAAACCATGGCTGCCATCCTGGCCGACGCGTTCTCGCCTCTTCCCGGCGATCTTCAGCTCCTCGATGCTACTCCCGTTGAGGCGGTCGACGCCGCAGGACGGACGGTCGCGCTGGAACACGGCCGCAATCTCCACCTGAAAGTGCGCCCGGATGCGCCGGTGCAATTGCTCTTTACTGGGCACATGGACACGGTGTTCGCGCTCGATCACCCGTTCCAGCAGACGCAGTGGCTCAAGGACGATGTCCTGAACGGCCCCGGAGTCGCCGATATGAAGGGCGGCCTTTCGGTAATGCTGTCGTCGTTGAAAGCGATCGAATTGAGCGATGCTGCAGCGAAGCTCGGCTACGAAGTCGTCATCAACAGCGACGAAGAGGTCGGGAGCCTCGGCTCGGCAGCACTGCTGGCCGATTCGGCACGAGGAAAGCGTGCAGCGCTCACCTACGAGCCATCGGCGCTTCCCGACGGAACGCTTGCCGGCGCCCGCCCGGGAAGCGGCAACTATTCGCTCGTGGTGCATGGCCGCTCCGCGCATGCCGGCCGCAACCCCGAGGAGGGACGCAACGCGATTGTTGCGGCCGCCGATCTGGCGCTCAGACTCGAAAAGCTGATCAGGGACGGATTGACCGTGAACTCGTCGCGGATCGAGGCTGGAGGTCCAAGCAATGTCGTGCCCGACCTGGCAGTCCTGCGAGTGAACCTGAGGCCGAGGACGCCAGAGCTCGAGGGCGAAGCAAAGCGGCAGATCGACGAGATTATCGCTTCCGTCGCAGCTGAGCGGGACGTCACGATCGACGCTCATGGCGGCTTCGGCCGCCCGCCAAAGCCGATGACTCCCGAAATGAAGAAGCTGTTCGAGCTGGTGAAGAAGGCCGGCGCCGACCTCGGCCAGCAAATTGGGTGGAAGGCCACTGGCGGCGTTTGCGATGGCAACAATATTGCCGCTTGCGGAGTGCCCGTCGTCGACACGATGGGCGTTCGCGGCGGCAAGATTCACAGCATGGAGGAATTTCTGATTACGCCAAGCCTCGGTGAACGTGCGGCGCTGTCGGCGCTCACCGTTCTCAGGATCGCGGAGGGGCGCCTATGACGTTCCGGGTCCGCCCGGCTCGCCCGGATGATTATCCCGCTTTGTACAAGATGGCGAAGCTGACCGGGGGAGGTTTCACGAACCTTCCGCCCGACAAAGCGACGCTCGTGGCCAAGCTTGCCCGGTCCGCCGAATTGTTCGACCGCGAGGGCGACGAACAGCGCGGCGACCTGTACGTGTTCGTTCTCGAGGATCCGAAAAACGGCAAGATCCGCGGTACGTGCCAAGTCTTCGGCCAGGTAGGCGTAGACCAGCCGTTCTACAGCTATCATCTCAGCACCCTGACGCAGAGCAGTCCCGAGCTCGGCAAGACCTTCCGCAACCGGATGCTTACACTCACGACCGACCTTGAGGGCGCGTCGGAAGTCGGTGGGCTGTTCCTCCATCCCGAGTGCCGCGCCGGAGGCTGGGGCGCGCTGATCGCGCGCAGCCGCTATTTGTTCATGAAAATGCACCGGCCGCGCTTCGGCGATCAGACGCTTGCCGAGCTTCGCGGCGTCATGGACGAGGCCGGGAACGCTCCCTTCTGGGATGCGCTCGCCGGCAAGTTCTTCGGAATGACTTTCCCCGAAGCGGACGATTTCAATGCAGTTCACGGAACTCAGTTCATCGCCGATCTGATGCCGCGGACGCCGATCTACGTCGCACTTCTCACCGAGGCGGCGAAAGCGGTAATGGGCCAGCCCCACCCCAGCGGCCGGGCGGCGATGAAGATGCTCGAAGGCGAAGGCTTCACCTTCGATCGCTATGTCGACATCTTCGATGGTGGCCCGACCGTCACCGTCGCAACGGACAACATCCGCACAATCCGCGAATCAAACTTAGAAAGGGTCGCAGACATCGGCGAGGGGGGAAGCCAGCAAATGCTCGTCGCGGCAGGGCGGCTCAACGATTTTCGCTGCTGTTGTGCCGGCGTGGGCAGGCGCGAGGACGAAGGCCTGTGCATCGACCGTGAAACGGCCGACTTGCTGGAGGTCGGGATTGGCGACAAACTGCTTGCGGTGAGCCGAAGTGGCAGTCACTGAGATCAACTTCGACGGCATTGTCGGCCCAAGTCACAATTATGCCGGGCTAAGCTTCGGCAATCTCGCCTCGACAAAGAACGTCGGCCACGTGTCGAAACCGCGCGCGGCCGCGCTTCAAGGCATCGAAAAGATGCGGGCAAACGTTCGCATGGGTCTCGCCCAAGGCATTTTCCTGCCCCACCGCCGCCCGGACCGGCAGTGGCTGGCGGCGCTCGGAACCACGTATGAGGAAGCCGATCCGAAGATCGCAGCCAATGCGATGTCGGCTTCGGCGATGTGGGCCGCGAATGCCGCAACCGTCTCCCCCGCCGCCGATTGCGCCGACGGCAAGTGCCACCTGACCATCGCGAATCTCAAGACGATGCCGCATCGAAGCCACGAATGGCCGGAAACGCTCGAACAGCTGCGCGCCGCGTTCAGAAGCGAGGCCTTCGCCGTCCACGAGCCGATCCCACCGGCCTTTGGCGACGAAGGCGCTGCCAACCACATGCGGCTGGCCGATGATTATGGCGCCAGCGGAGTGGAAATTTTCGTCTACGGAGTAGGCGGCGGCGCCTTTCCAGCGCGGCAAAATCTTGAGGCTTCCAAGGCGATTGCGCGTCTTCACGAGCTTGACCCCGACAAGGTGATCTTCGCCCAGCAGTCGGAACAGGCGATCGCCGCCGGGGCCTTCCACAACGACGTCGTTGCCGTCGCGAATCGTCGGATATTGTTCGCCCACGAACAGGCCTTCGCCGAGCGGGACCGAGTGATCGGCGAGTGCGAGCGGCTGTTTCCGCAGCTGGAGCTGGTCGAAGTTCCCGACAGCGAAGTGCCGCTTGCCGACGCCGTCGCGTCATATCTGTTCAATGCGCAGCTAGTAAGCCCGCCGGGAGGCGAGACGACCCTGATCGTCCCTGACGAATGCCGGGATACGCCCTCGGTTTGGAATTGGCTCCAGCGGCACGTGGCCGGCAACGGCCCGATCCGCAAAGTTGAGGTCGTCGACGTGCGCCAATCCATGGCCAACGGCGGGGGACCAGCGTGCCTCCGTCTTCGAGTGGTTGCGGATCCGGCTTCGGTCGATCCCCGCTTTTTGGTGGACGAGTCCAAGCTCGACCGAATTGCCGCGGTTGTGGAGGCGCACTGGCCGGTGGAGGTTCACTCGTCGGACCTGCAGGATCCTAGCCTGGTCAGAGCCGTCGAGGCTGCACGGACAGCGCTTCTCGACGCTCTCCAGCTCGCCGAGCTGGCCTGAGCGGGAATCCCGAAACGGGACAAGTGGGTCGGTGGTTACCACCACTTTTAACCTTGTCTCTTAAGAAACAAACGGCTCAAAACCGCCGCTGTGACGTTCAACCGTTAACGAATGGCGATGCTGAAGAAAGTCGGGCGACTGTTCATCATCAAGACGCGCTTCGAAGCGTGGATGGTGATCTATGCCATCGCACTGGGCGCCGTGGAGCGCGGCCAACACTATCTCGTTCAGTATCCCGGGTTCGGCGGCCGCCTTCTTTTTCTCGCCTGCACCGGAGTGGTCTTTGTTGCTGGCGCGAAGCTTCTTGATGCGGTTCCGAAACGAAACACCGCTGCTGCGGCCGCGATCAGCGATAGTCGGCCCACAGCTCTCCGCTGGCGCTTTGGTTCAGAGTCACGATCTTGGCCTCGCACAGGTTCACGCCCGACCACACGACCAGCCGCCCGTCGGGCAGCTTGGCCTGCAGATCGAAGGCGCAATCCTGATCGTTGAACTGGACCGCGCCTTGCCCGCCGGCCTTGCGCACCGGCACCGGCGAAACGGCCAGCGGTAACCACTGATCTGTCCCGAACCGCCGCACTTTCATTGCGGTGAAATCAATGTCTGTATTGTTGACCAGCGTGAAGCTGGCTGCCTGGGCAAAAGCGGTCGAAGATGTGGAAAGGACGAGGGCCGAAAGAGCGAGTACGAGCTTGTTCATCCGGCCCATATACATCCTCGGCCTGGCGGCCGCGAATTCGGAATGTTGCCTAGGCGGCGTCGAGCGTCGGATAGACGGGCCACGAACGGCAAGTCACCGTGGCCTCTTGGCCCTGGCGATGCGCTTCGGTCAACGGCAGCGCCGTCGAGCAGAAAGCGCACTCGGCGCTCAGGCGACCGATAATCCACTGGCTCCGGCCGCAGCCGGGGCAGTGATTGACCTCACCTTCGCGGTAAGCTGCGTGATAGCCTCTCGCATTGGGGTCGAACTGCCCTCGATTCACCTCTGTATTGCTCAGCACGGGATATTCCTTTCAAACCTTTACATCGAAAACGAGCAGCGATTCGATAGGTTTCAGGAATCCTCTGCCTGACGGCTCCAATTGTCATCGGCGAAGGCGGCTCTGTGCCGCGGCGGGACGGCTGTGGATATTAACCATCTATTAGGGCTTCGCGCGCATCGTGCCTGAGACCAGGGGGTGTGACATGGAGTCTGATCAGCGTTTCTATCGCCGCCGGGCTTTTGAGGAGCGGATCGCGGCACAGCGGGCAATCACGGATGCCGCAAAGGCGTGGCACAGCAAATTGGCCGAAGAATTCGCGCAGCGCGCGACAGGCTGTACGACCAGCGCTGTCGCCTAAGCGGCGCCGGTTTCCTTTTCGCCTTCCTCGATCGCGTCGAGCACCGCCTCCGGCGCGACTCCGCGTTTCATTTCCTCGACGTCGCTGCCGGGCATACCGGCGGTGAAAAAAGAACCCCGGCGAAGGCAGGGTGCTTCAGAAAATGGCGCGCCCGAAAGGATTCGAACCTCTGACCCCCAGATTCGTAGTCTCGGGCGGGCCAGCTTTACGCAATTGTACGCAGCTTTGTGCAACTGTATTCCCTAGCGAAATCAGTTGCTTGGCTCTCCGAAGAAGCATTACGCAAGTGGGCGCAACTTTACTCGCGCAGCTAGCAATCTGCTTACAAGGAGGGTCAGATGACGAACCGTGCAAAGCTCACAAAAGGGTACGTCGATAGGATTAAGCCCGGGCCGAAAGACGAACTGCACTGGGACACCGAGTTGAAAGGGTTCGGCTTGCGCGTGTCCGCCGCTGGCAAGCTCTCCTTCATCGTCCAGGGGCGCGTCAATGGATCGGGGAAAGAGGCCCGACTCACGATTGGTAGCTATGGTGTATTCACTCCTGACCAAGCGCGCGACGTCGCACGGGAGCACCTGCGATCAATGCGCCTCGGCGTCGATCCGCGGGACGTGAAGCGGCAGGACGAGGCAGCCAAGGTTACGCTCCGGCAGGTCGCAGACGCCTATTTCGCCCGCCCAGGTATGCTGAAGGAGAGCACCAAGACCGAGATGGAGCGCCACATCGAAAAGGTGTTCGAGGCGTGGAAGCACAAGCCAATTGCCTCCATCACCCCTGCAGACTGCCGTAAGCGCTATGAGGAGCTAGCGACGAAGGGGCTACGCGGAAAAGGACCGGCCCCGACACAGGCAGCGATTGCGATGGTCACGCTTCGCACGCTCATCAACTTCACGATGAACGAGTATAAGCAGTTAGACGGCAAGGCGATAATTGAGCACAACCCGGTCGCCATCCTGAAAAAGGACCTGCGTCCTTCCCCGCCGCGCACCCGCCACATTGATCGCCGCAGCATCGGCAAGTTCTGGAACCTGCTGACCGAGGCTCGTCTCGCTCCGAAAAACGGAGACGCACTAGCGGGAATCGACCTCGTGATGTTCCTCCTGCTCACCGGAGCGCGGCGCAACGAAGGTGCTGCGCTCACGTGGGATCGTGTTCACATCAACGATGACGACGCGACCGATTGCTGGTGGCACATCCCCGACCCGAAGAACCGGAACCCAGTCTGGCTACCGCTGTCCGGGCAAGCTGTCGCGGTGGTCAAGTCGCGCAAGCCGGTGAAGGACAACCCACACGTCTTTGCTTCGCGCAGCAAGAGCGGCCACATCATGGATACGCGCGCGCCACTTGAGCAGTTGAGCAAGAAGATCGGGATGGACCGGTTGAGCGCTCACGATCTTCGCAGAACTTTCGTGACCACAGGGGTGAAGGCCTGCCGCCTAGACTTGGCGAAGCTGGAGCTTCTGACGAACCACGTTCCCCAAGGAATCACGGCACGCCATTATCTGTCTACGTCAGACCTAAGGGACTTTCACGCCGAGGTTCAGGCGATTGGTGACTGGATCGAAGCAGAAGCGCGGGTCGCAGCGGCGCAAGCGAGCGGCGCAAACGTGGTGCCGTTGCACGTCGGGGCCGCGTAGCCTCGCGTACAGCCCGGTCTGCTGCGCCGCCACGTTTACGGCCGCACGGTCCTGATCGCGCCCCACGCCGCCCGCAGCCGCCGTCAAACCTGCTGGACAGGCGCGAGCCGGTCCCTTACTCACTGTCAGGTACGCAATCAGCGTGCCGAATCACCTGAGCTGCATGGGCAGGCAGATGAACGCAATCAGCGCTCACCGCCTGTCTTTTTTTGTGTCCGGCGGCGAGCACTCAACAGGAGTGTTCAACGTGAGGTTTGATGCCCAAGGAAATGTGGTTCTCACTGTCGAGGACGCAATTGAGATTCTCGCCGAGACCATCAAAGACCTGCTTCGAAGACAAAACCCTGAACTCGACAAGAAGGTCTTGCTGCACCTAGTTCGTTGGAGTCACGACCGCGCGCGCAAAGATGCATTGGCCAAGCGTCGATTGATGCCACCGTGGGCCATACCAAGTGACACCAGCAAATTATCAAACACTGCCACCTAGCTATACGCTAATGTAGCGACCTTGGCCCGCGTCCAAGTGGCGGCGGGCCACCATCTACCCGGTTCCGTTCGGCGAACCGAAACTCCCATGGGCCAGGGCAGTGGCCGGAGAACTGCCAATGATCGGATCGGTCGATCCAGACGAACTGCTCGACAACGGGCAGGCCGCAGCGATGCTTGGCCTCAAGCCAAACACTCTCGAAATATGGCGCTGCAAGGGAAAGGGGCCGCCATTCGTGAAGCTATCCACCGGGAAGCGGGGCCACGTGCGCTACGTCCGGTCGGAACTCATGCATTGGCTTCGCCAGCAGACATTCGCCAGTACGAGCGCCTACACGGCGGCTGCGCGAGCGCGCACCAGACAGCATGTGTGCGGTTCGATCTAGCGAACGAGTTGAAGGAGCAGGTTTCTTTTCCTGCTCGGTTCAACCGGCACGCCAATCATAAGTCCAGTCAGCAAATAGCGGCAGAGCGCAGTGACGCCCTGCCGCAGGGGGAATTACTGTGGGGAACACCGTACCGACCGCCTCCAGCGGAGGCACCGACAAATTGCACAACGACGGAATGCCAGTCGTAGAAGCCCGTTTCACCGCTGAGCAACGTGAAGAACGCGCGAAGCGCGGGTACTTCTGGGACGACGACGATCCGGGGGATAGCCACGCTCGTCATGTCCCGGCCGTAGAGCGCGCAATTGTTACCGTCGCGCAATCGTTCTTAAACGAGATGGCGCACCGCGCAGAGCAGGTGGACCCAGTGAAGCTGGGCGAGGCGATCTCCGAGGAGGAATGGTGGACTGCCCGCTCCTCCCAGCCACCGATCGTCGACCAATGGTTCTATGAAGACGTGGGCTGTTTCATCGCGCCGGGAGGCACAGGCAAGACCACGCTGCTCCTCTTCCAAGTGATTCATATTGTGCTCGGGCGAGAGCTTTTTGGATATGAGATCAGGGCACCGGGACCCGTAGTTTTTATGACGGCCGAGGATAGCCGCGAGACGCTGATCGCGCGGCTGCGGCAGATGTGCAGTCAGCTACAGTTGAGCGAGGATGAGATCCGCACAATCCGCGAGGATGTGATCGTCACGGACGTTTCGGGGAAGGGCATCAAACTGACCACTGTTGAGAAGGATGTGGTCTTGCCCAGCAAGCAGCTGGACAAGCTGACAGTCGAAGTGGGTTTTCGCAGTCCATCGTTGCTTATCATCGACCCTGTGGTTTCGTTTGGGGTGGGCGAGAGCCGCGTAAACGACGCAGAGCAGGGGATGATTGATGCGGCGCGGCGCATTCGTAATGCCGCTAAGTGCGGCATCATCTTGGTTCACCACACCGGCAAAGAGAACGCTCGGAATCGTACGCGGGACCAGTACAGCGGGCGCGGTGGAAGCGCGTTGGCGGACGGCTCGCGCATGGTGCATGTCTTGCAGCGATTGACCACAGAGGAATGGACGGAGGCGACGGGCGACATTCTTGAAGGGGAGGACTTCGGCTTTGTCTTGGCACGCCCGAAAATGACATGGTGCGCCCCTCAGGCTGACATATACCTCAAGCGGCACCGCTATTGCTTCACACGCCTAGTCGCATTGGAAGCGACGGATGGTGCCACCGCTGTTACCCGCATCAACGCTGACAAGCTCCACCAGTTCTTGAAGGAGGAATACACGAACGGGACGAGGCACACTGGCCGCACGCTAGAAGCCGCGAAGTTGCTGCCGCAGAAGGCAACGCGGGAGGCGCTACATCGTCTTGTCGCCGATGGCCGAGTGACGAGCGAGGATGCCGGTGGCGGCAGAGGCGGTGCCCGCACCTATTTGCGTCCAATTGACCTACCGATGACCACATGACCACAGTTAGTGCGTTGCTGCGTTGTTGGTGCGTTTTGCCGCGTTAAACGCCGCAAGGGACAAGGGCACGCACGCAACGCTTTTGCTGCGTTGCTGCGTTAGCCCCTTAGGGAGAAACGCACCAAAAGGAGTGTAGCGCGTCCATTGCGGGCGTGCGGGTACTACTTTGGTGCGTCGCCCTCGGGCGCTTGCGGAGCAACCTGCGTCAGTCGCCATTCCACGTAATTCTTGTGGTTACAGTTGAGGCATTCAAAGGTGGCCCGCTGGTCAAACTTCATTTCATAGAAGAAACGCCACGGAAGCTGCTTCACCTGTCCGCAGCCTTGGCAGGTGAAATCGCAGGTCTCACCTTCGAAAATGAATTCGTCACCTTCCTTGGTGACCTTCCAGCTCGCTTTGCAGTCGGGGTTGAAGCAGAAGACCCGTTGACCGTGCTTCAGCAGTGCCGCTCGCCGCCTGTTCTTCTCGCCACACACGCCGCAGTCGAAGGAGACGGTTTCGCCAAGGCCGGAAAACGACATCGTTCCTTTGGCGAGCCGCTCTAGCTCCGCCAGTACCTCCTCAACCTTGGCGCGAATGGCGGATTTGTCGCCATATTCTGGAATGTGGTCATTCTTGCTCTTGGGCAATTGAACGTGCAGCGCCAACTTACCGAGTGCGTTCCACACCTTGGCGATCCGCTTTGCGTCGAAACCTATTTCGGTGCCAAGCTCTACCCAGTGATCGTTCTTCGTGGCAGGCACCCCTTGAGCGGGTTGCCTCGCCATCCGGAGCGTTCGTGTCTCCGTCACATGGGCGTCAACGTCGCTGATAAGCTGGTTGATGACGCCGCCCGGCTGCCACTTTCTTAGCTGCTCGTGTGAAATATAGTCGTGCCGCTGCCGCAGCCGGTCGTAGCAGACCTTCTCAAGCGCCAGCCGCGCCTCCAGAGCCGCATACGTGACACTCGCGTCCGTGTCCTCCGCGAGCAGCGCCCTTATTCGCTCTACGATCGGGTCGAGTCCCAACATCCTCGCCGCTTATCTTACAGACCCACAGATGCGCCGTAAGGCGCGCGTTTCATCTAAGTGCATAAAATCGTAGCTGAACTACCGCGAGAACACGTACCCCAACAGCCCATAGCAAGCCGTATCAGGGCAATAGGGGGTAAAATGTCCACTCCGGTCAGCACCAAAGTCACGCCAGCACTTCATCCCGACAACGTCACTCAGGTGGACGGATACGACGACGAAACCGCACCTGTACTCGCGCAAACGCTGAACGCCTTTGATGAGGCGTATCAGGGTATTCAGAAGGTCCACGAGGCGCGCGAGAAAGCCAAGACTAATCCCACGTGGAATCACGCGATGCAGATCATCCACACGCAGGAGTTGGCGGACAGGGTTTCCGCGCGCGTCGCAAAGGCGATGGACACGACCCGCGGCAATCTGGCCAAGGGAATCGAGCACCTTGAGAAAGAGCTATCCGCGCCCGTGGAAAGCCGCGCCTCGCATCCGATCGCTCAGGAGATTCGCGCCCACATCAAAGCACTGCCGGCCGGTCAGCGAATGCCGTTTATCAAGCAAGCAATAGACGCAGGCGACCACGACACCGCACAGGCCGCGCTAGGGACCGTACCGTACCTTTCCGGCATCGACGGGAAGACGCAGGCGATCCTCACCCGCATGTACCACGAGAAGGCGAACCCGCACCTAGCCAAGCGGCTGAAGGCGATGACCGGCGCGAAGGCGCTGATTGAGGCGCGCGGCGGCCTTGTCTTCGGAGAGTTGGAGAGGGCGGTCGGGGTTCCTCCGCACAAAGTGAAGGCTCTTCGCGAAGCCAAGACCGCCGCTGAGAAGGCATTCGTCCTCAAGGACGTTGCCTGATTGCAGCTTGATTAGATCATGGAGCCGCAGTGGATGAGCGATGCAGCGCCACCGACCCGATGGGTCAAAGGAATGAGGAGTCCAAACCCGAACGGTCGGCCTCGCGGAATAGTCGACAAGCGAACGAAGGTCACTCAGGCGCTCGCAGATGATGCACCGGAGATCACCCGCGTGGTCATCGAAGCAGCCAAGGGCGGCGATCTGCAAGCCGCTTCGCTGGTTCTGTCCCGCGTCTGTCCGCCGCTAAAAGCCAATGCGGAGCGGGTGCAGTTCGAGTTAGACCCGTCGCTGCCGCTTGCGGACCAAGCGAAGCAGATTCTCGCCGCCGTCGCTGAGGGGAAGGTGGACCCCGAAACCGGCAAGACACTCATCGCGTGCCTGTCCTCGGTCGCGAACATCGAAGCCGTCGCCGAACTGGAAAGCCGCATCATCATTCTTGAAGCAAAGGCGGTGGCCTCATGCCTGTAATTCACACCAAGAGGAACTTCGTTTGCGCCTATGAGCCGCAGGACGGTGACTGCTTCGTGGAAACGTGGCTTGGAGGTTACGAGTTGGATGGCAGCGCTAAGCGCTGGCTGTTCACGCAGAACATTGAGGAATATCGCGCGGCGGTCGATTGGGCGGTCGGTATCGCGGACCAGATGGTGCACCCGTTAGAGGTCGTGCCGATCACCGGCGCGGAGTACCTGCGGCAGAACCGCGAATTGATGGAAAAGACCCTCATGGGCATGACCGACCAAGAGCGCGGCGAACTGCGGCAATGGGCAATCAAGGCCTGCATGGAAATACTGCGCGACTGTGACGACGCGGCAGTGCGGGCGGAAGCTTACGACGCGCTCGTGCAGATGAAGGTGGTGCGACCATGAGGAACAACGGCGAGGACCGGGAGAACCGGCCGCGCAAGTATGGGCTGACCCAGGACGAACGCGACCAGCTCGTGGAGCGGCACTTCGAGCAAGCGAAGATTTCGGCAAGCCGAGGAAGACCTGAACCTGCTCAAAGCGGTTAAGCTCGGCGAGGCGCTACAGCGGCTCAAGGGCGGCTAACCACAGTGACCGTCCGCTCCCTCATGTCGCGGGTCTCGCGGTTGGAGCAGGCGCGTGCGCCAGTCCGGTCTCCGATTGAGCGCTGGCACGGTTCTCTTGACGCATTCGAGGCCGACGCGCGAGCGAAGATCGAGGCTGGCGAACTGGACCGCGCCGACGCTTCTACCATCCTGCGCTGCATCCGCGCATGGCATGAGCAGGGTCTGTTCGGAATGTGGCAGCGCGAGCATGTCTGGGAGTTTAGCCGGTGAGGGAAACCGCTACGCTGACAGGAGAGGGACGACCGGCGTAGCGGGCGCGGTCTAGTCTGCCGCGCCGGAGGTTAAGGAAACCGACCCTCCGTCATCAACACATCGGGTCCAGCAGCGGGGAAGGCACTCCACCATCCTGACGCTGCCGGTGCCTCGCGCCTTTCGGCGCGGAGCACCGCCACGACTGTCATTCCTTGATGAGCTGGCCCATGTCGTCATCTGTCTCTTCGACGACGATGTTCACGTGACAAAAGATGTCGTTCTGGCTGCGGATGTAAGTGAAGAGCCGTGAGCGGACCTTGCCGTCGAAACTGGATCGACCCACCCCGTCCGCCGAGTTGTCGATGTGTACGTAATCACCGACGTTCGGCAGGATAACCGTTCCCGTCTGGTCGGTGGCTTGGATACCCACCACCTCGCCATCATCGGACGGGCGCGTAGCGCCCTTCGGCATGTACTGGTATTCGACAGAGTAACGCATTCAGCCCTCCTGTTGGGATTTCGTCGATATGCCAATGGGAGCGGCTGTGGCCAAGCATCAGACCCGGAATCAGTGGGGACTCAGTCTGCAACTGCTAGTGTGGTCACCAGAATTCAGCCAATCCGCAAGCGCATCGTAAGTGACGTCGCCGGGCAATTCGGGTGTGCGCTCTCGGGTGATTGCCGTATAGCAACTCAGAGAAAGAGCGAGCGAAGGGGAGAATACCGCCGGTGCGAAGGTTCGAGTTTATTGATGGCCATGTGATCTATCATGGCGACGCCCTTGAGGCGCTAAAGAGCGTCGAGTCAGAGAGCGTGCATCTCATTTTCGCAGACCCGCCTTACAACATTGGCAAGGACTTTGATGGAATCCACGACAAAGTGGATGACGAGGAGTACTTTTCTTGGTGTGAGGAATGGATTCGTGAGTGCCACCGAGTACTGAAACGCACAGGTACATTCTATTTGATGAATTCAACGCAGAACATGCCGAAGCTCGACATGTTCTGTCGAGAGCTTTTCTCCATTCGCTCTCGGATTGTGTGGTCATATGATAGTTCCGGCGTCCAAGCCAGAAACTACTTCGGGTCTCTATATGAGCCCATACTGCACATGACGAAGCACCCGAAGGCGTACACCTTCAACGCCAAGGATATACTCGTTGAGGCCAAGACGGGGGCGAAGCGCGGTCTAATCGATTATCGCAAAGACCCTCCGCAACCTTACAGTAGCACGAAGGTCCCGGGCAACGTGTGGGATTTCCCCCGCGTCAGATACAAAATGGATGAATACGAGAATCACCCGTCTCAAAAGCCAGAGGCGCTTCTTGAGCGGGTAATCCGAGCTTCTTCGAACCGGCACGACGTTGTGTTGGACCCGTTCGCCGGCTCATTCTCGACAGGAGCGGTTGCGAAGCGCCTCGAACGTCACTCGGTCTCCATCGAGCGCAACGAAACTTACCTCAAAATCGGGCTTCGGCGCATTGGAATTCCGTCGGACTATTCCGAAAAAGAGCTTGCGAAGAAGAAGCTGCGGAAAACCCGGAATCTCTCGAAACGGGACCGAGGTACGGATTCAATCCAGCAGTCCATATTCCAGCTGGAACTGTAGCGACAGCTCCGCTTTCACCGTTTCGAGAGAGTCAGCCGAAAGAGATCCGGCGATGGTGCGCAAATCTTTCAGAGTGAAGACCTCCTCAAACAGCGCCATGTAGCCGTCGACGGTCTCCTCGCTGTAAAGTTCAGACCTGTCAGCGTCGCTCTCGATGCGCGCCATCACATCAGCTTTGTCTGCGTCAATCTTGACCACGAACGAGATCGGAAAACGGTTCACCTTCTCAAAATCGAGAAAGTACTTCCTGAAATCCAGTGTTTCGGTGACCTGAAAGAAGCGACCGAGCGGCTTGAGAACAAAATCAATTCCGCCGTCGTTTGCGTTGGTACGTCCTGTGCGAAAGAGCGCTAGCGCCTCTGGCTCGACCGTTTCGGGTGTGTCGCCCACATAGACGATTTTGCCCCGAAAGTGCTCTGCAAGAAGCACGTAGGATGCAATCTCGAAGAGGCGAGCGTCGGAATTTGGTGCAAAAGCGCCGTCGAAAAACTCTGCCAAGTCCTCGAGTGATTCGATCGAGCGTATCTCCTCCAGAGCGCTCGATTGATTTGCAGCGATCTGGTCAATGTAAGCGCGAACGACATCGATGGTCATCTGCGCGACGGCTTTTGGATCAGCGCCGCCGTGGCTCAGAAGGTCCTCAGAGATAATGCGCGCCTTTTGACCATCGACGACAGTGGCGCGAACCGGCAGGAGATCGCCATCGACGCCAAGCTGGCGTGAGAACTCGTCGTTTAGGCGGTTGTCGAGTGGGTGGTTTTGAAGCTTCGCCCCGAAGGGCAGTGCCTTCATGCGGGCCAACAAGTCCGTAAAGCGGGAGGTCGCATCTTTCACGTAGTCCTCGGCGACCACGTAGAGCGCGTACAGGTTTCCTAGTGACCTTCGCGCCTTGCTTCCGCGGTCTGCGGCGCGCGTTTTCCTGTTTAGGTACACTACCAGCAGATGCTCAGGCGGAACTCCATAATCTGCCGCAATCTCATCTACAAAAGACATGGACTCACCGACCGTTGTTCGGCCGCCGCCATACACAGGCGAGACGCACTGTTGAAGTTTCAGCTCTGGGAGTGCCTCCGCTTATGGTCTGCTTACGACCGGTGAATCCCGAGAAGCGGTGGCTTTTTGGGACTCGGGCAAGCGGCTGTGCTTATTCGGGAAAAATGGCGCGCCCGAAAGGATTCGAACCTCTGACCCCCAAATTCGTAGTTTTTTCAGAGCGTTTTGTAGCAAGCTGTCGGAAGCTGTTCCTACTTGTTTTTTCTCGATATTTCAGTGACTTGAACCTGTTGCAAGATTGCGTTTGATTGTCTTAGTTGCCCCTAGCGTGCTTGAAAAACGCTAAAAGGAGCAAACAGTGAGCAACGGGGCACCACGCTTTGAGCCGGTCAAAATCACAATGGATTTCCTCAACAAGGTGAAACCTCCTGTTGAGGGTTACGACTACCGATGGGACGCCACCGTGAAGGGCTACGGCGTGCGCGTCGCCCCCACCGGCAAGAAGGTGTTTGTCGTACAGGGGCGTGTGAAGGGTAAGCCCATCATGTTCACAATCGGGCCGTTTGGCACCTTTTCTGAAAGCGAGGCGCGAAAGAAGGCGCAGAGGGTCTTGCAGGACATGCGAGACGGCATCGACCCACGGGACGTGCGGAAGGCGGACGAGGTTGCCGCGCTGACGCTCCGCGAGGTGGCAAACGCCTATGTGGACCGTCCCGGCAAGCTCAAGGAGAGCAGCAAGCGCGAGATCAACAGGCATGTCGATGTCATCTTTAAGGCATGGAAGGACAAACCAATCACGTCCATCACTGAAGCAGACTGCCTCAAGCGCTACCGGGAAATGGCGACCAAAGGGATGCGCGGAAAGCCAGCGCCCGGTCAGGCCAACATCTCAATGACCACGCTTCGGGCGCTGATCAATTTCGCTGCTCGCCAGTACAAGCGCAGCGACGGCACGCCGCTCATCCAGCACAATCCAGTCGACGTGCTTCGTGACGAATGGGTTCAGCTACAGCCGCGCACCCGCGACATTGAAACGAAGCACGTTGGCGCCGTCTGGCACAATCTGACGGAGATGCGAACCGACCCGAAGAACCGCGATGCGCTCGCTGGAATAGACCTCGCCATGTTCCTTCTGCTCACGGGCGCACGGCGGAACGAGGGCGCGACTCTCACGTGGAGCAACGTCAACCTTGAAGAGGGCTGGTTCCACTTGCCAGACCCGAAGAACCATAATCCGGTATGGATCCCCCTTAGTACGCAAGCCGTGGAGCTACTGAAGAGGCGTAAACCCGCGAACAGCGACAAGATCGTTAGCCACTACGTCTTCCCGTCCCGCTCCAAAGCAGGGCACATCATGGACACGCGCGCACCGCTTGAGGCGGTCAGCAAGTTGCTGAAGCAGTCGCTCAGTTGCCATGACCTGCGGCGCACGTTCGTCTCGGTTGGCGTGGCGGTCTGCGGCGTGGACCTCTACAAAATGGAACTGCTGACCAATCACGTTCCAAAGGGCGTGACGGCCAAGCACTACCTGAAGACCTCGCGGCTTCAGTACCTCCAGCCCGAGGTGCAGCGGATAGGCGACTGGATCGAGCAACAAGCGGCAATTGCTGAGGCGCAGGCGAGCGGTACAAATGTGGTAACGCTGGTCGCCTGATTTAGGGCCGATACGGGGCGGCTACAGTGGCGATGGGCGATAGCCGCGACCCACCCGCTCGAGTCCCACGAATCGGGCCCGCAGCCGCGCTGTGCTTGCGTCCGGTTCAGCACTCGTGCCCATATCGCCACACCCTCTCGCTTAAGTTAGGACTCGTGCGTGGTCCGCCTCGAGTAGGCCAAGTTTTTTTGCTACGCTGGACGCAAGTCCTACCGGAGCGACAGATTTGTTCAGAGTTGATACCAGCTTGCGCCCGACAGACATCGAGGATCGCTGTGCACCGTCCGTGCAAACGTCGACGTCAGCTGGCGAAATCGTAGGAATGTTCGCGGGTATCGGCGGCATCGAAGAGGGATTCCGTCGCCAGGGATTCAAAAGCCTTCTCCTTTGTGAGATCGACCCGGCCGCCCGCAACGTTCTTCAGCGACAATTCCCAGAAGCACGCCTAGAGCACGACATCGGGCGTCTGGCCGCAATTCCTCCATGCACCGTTCTCAGTGCGGGATTTCCCTGTCAGGACCTGAGTCAGGTGGGCCGGCGCAAGGGCATCGATGGTCCAAATTCTGGATTGGTCTGGAAGCTGCTTGAGCTCGTTGGAGCTATGCCGACGGCACCAGAGTGGCTTGTTTTGGAAAACGTGCCGTTCATGCTGAACCTCGACCGCGGACGGGCAATTAGAGCAATAGTTGAGAAGCTCGAATCCATGGGGTTCTCCTGGGCTTACAGAACAGTCGACGCTCGGGCGTTTGGAATACCCCAAAGGCGTCGCCGGGTCCTGTTGCTTGCGTCCAAGAAGTTCGACCCCCGTGGCGCATTGCTCGGCCAGGACGCTGGACAGCCAGTTTTGGCAGTCCGCCGCAACGCGGCGCGTGGATTTTATTGGACAGAGGGCAACACCGGGATTGGATGGGCCGACGATGCAATCCCCCCGTTGAAAGGTGGCTCCTCGATTCACATCGCGTCGCCGCCCGCGGTTTGGTTTCCGCAGAGGGGGACGTTTATCACACCGGACATTCGGGATGCTGAGCGGCTGCAAGGGTTTCCGGCCAACTGGACCATGCCTGCCGAGACGGAGAAAAGCGGCAAGCGGCAGCGCTGGCGCCTTGTAGGGAATGCCGTCTGCGTGCCGATGGCAGAATGGTTAGCGTCGCGGCTAGCTCTTCGGACAGCGTTCGAACAGCCGGAGGTCAACCACCTTAGTGAGGACGCGCCTTGGCCTCGTGCGGCTTGGGGGCACGATGGTCAACGCGCAATCTCAGTCGCCTCAGAGTGGCCCGTTCATCGCGATTATCAGCACCTCTCGGGCTTCTTGAGGTATTCGGGGTCCGCGCTTTCGAAGAAGGCCGCTGGTGGTTTCCTGTCGCGCCTTGAAGCAAGCCAGTTACGATACGATCCGACGTTCGCTGCAAACCTTAGGCAGCATGTGAAAGCACAGGAGTGACTTTAGCACCCGCGTCCGCCGCTACTCGGCGCAGAATGCAGTCGACGCGTGGAAAAGACAATTCGGCAGAGAAATCGCTGCGATCTGCGTTGCACAAACGTGGGCTCCGATTTCGCGTTCACCGGCTCATTCCGCATACTCGCCGGTCAATCGATGTGGCATTTCCCGCGTCGAGTGTGGCCGTGTTTGTGGACGGGTGCTTTTGGCATGGATGCCCGCTGCATGGAACTTTCCCTAACAACAATGCGACCTGGTGGCGCGAAAAAATCGCTACCAATCAGCAACGCGATGCCGATACTACTCGGCGATTATCGGATGCCGGGTGGGCTGTACTGCGGATTTGGGAACATCAGGATTCCGAAGAGGCCGCGACAATTATCGAAATGACCGTCCGGCAGCGATCAGGTCAGGATTCGGGACGAACGAAGACAACGTCTCGGTGATAGCGAAGATATTTCTTCGTCTCGTCAGTGAAGGGGCCGCACGCTGTAGCCGCCATTGCACTTGTGATTCCCAATCGCTCGATATCCCGAGGACTAATGGCAACGGAAATCATCAGATCACCGGCATCGGAGAATGTGAGGAAGCCGCGGTCAAACAGATGATCGATGTGAGGCGATAAGAGTAGGCCGTTGTTAACATCCAATCGCTCGGAGGCGTCTTTGCCGACGCGCCATGGCTTGATGTGGCTTGCGACGAGCAGCGCTGGATCGGCGACCCCCGTCATAATGCACTTGCCATAGCGTTCGATCAGCTGCGCCCGAAAGCGCCCCTGGCCGCGCCTGGCGAGAACAAGTTGCTCCTTTTCCGTGTCGGTAAGGGACTGGTCGAGCTCGATCGTTCGCTCAGCAATGTCGTCTAGCTGCACTGTGGGATCAACGAGACTCGCTGGCAGCTGCGAAAGCCTCGCTGCTACGTCTTCCTGGCCCCTAATCATCAAGTCGAAAACGGATTCACTGATCTGGGCCAAATAGGCCTTTTCGTTTCCGTTTCCGGAGTGCGGGTTCACCGGGGAATACTTGCTGGGCAGTAGAGGAGCCAATTCGGCGATCACGGTCTTCGGACGAATTCGTGTGCGGAGTCCGCGCCAGTTTACCGGGAGATACCAGCCCTCCCGGCTCCAATCCGGATTTATCTGACGGAACTCTTCAGGCTTTATCGACGGAACCGCGTGGTCAGTCACCACGCCAACCGCGCCTACAGCAGCATTGGCGAATGAGAGCACTAAGTCGCCGGGAAGTGCCTTCCGCATGTTGTCGTAGAATTGGCTTCTCTTCCCGCCTTTTTCCGTCCGCGGGCTCCAGAGATATCCGCCCTCAAGCTCTTGCCGCACAGTCTTTTTGTGATTCACCCACCAGAATTGCCGAGACACACTTCTCTCCCAGCTACGCGTGAAGATAGCCCGCGGCCCCGAACAGCACGGTTCGAACTCAGCTGCCGGTTAAACAGCCGACAAGAGGGTTCTCCCAAGTGCAAGCAGGCCATGCAGGCAGCTCCGTCTGAGGCGCATCCGGGATCAAGAGCGCACCTGGTCTCACTCCCAACCATATCGCCAAGAAGGGAGTGCAGTTCGCCCTCGAAGACTGCTTGGAGGCCGCCCATGACAAAATCTCCACGTGCGGCTGCATAGATGAAGAAGCCGAGATGGAGTGGGACCAGGAACTCCGCGAGCGAGGTCCGCTCAACGCCGGTGTGGACTGCCGCCACTCGAATAAACCGATGAGCAAACGAGTGAATCAAAGTCGTAACGAGCTCCCTCACACCCCCTGTCGGATCATTACCAATTGCTTCGAGAACTCGGAAATGAGCCTCATCTCGGTTTGCCGCGTGTTCCACCTCGATGCCATTTCGCTCAAGCCATTCGAGAACCTTGATGGCGTCTAGTCGAACGAACAGGGCCTCCGTCTCGGCGACCTCTCCATAAACTACGAAGTCGCCGGTCCGACTGCGGAATGGCACGAGCACGCTCTTGGAAGGGTCATTGCTCGGGCCTCGCGTATAGCCAAACTGTCCGGTGAGTACGGGAAAGTGATCGAGAAATTCGACCGCGTCGACGCCTGCGCTGGTGAGCGAAGCAGGATATTGCTGTTCATAAATGGGCTTCAGACCCGCAGGAGCGGTGGCAACGAGCTGCGCTTGCGTCTTCCTACCAGACGCCATGGCAACCGCAATTTGGTGAGCTTCCTGAACAGCGGCTTCGACAATTGACGCCGGCACCGCGGTTGAGGCGTCGGGCGAGATTTGCTTCGCCGCGATGGCCTGGGCGACAATCGTTTCGACCAACTCTGGCTGGAGGCCTTGGCCCAACAGCGTTTGTCTCATCGCTTCCGGGCCCGGAGCGCATTTGTCCATCCAGCTTGCTTCCATGCCGCCCAGAACCCACTGGAGTGCACGAGGTGCGCCGCCTGCGTTTTTGATCCGCTCTCGAGCGGCCTCGGATGGAGGATTCACTATGACGACGCTGCGCGGGGTGTAGACCGATGCTGCCCTGTGGACCTGGGCGTCCATGGTGGAACTGCAAACGGAACAGCGCTTGCCGGCGAAGCCTTTACGCAGCTCCTTTCCGCAAGTTGGGCAGTCTTGGATGATCCGATCTGCCGACATCGTGCCTGGAAACCGGATTCGCGTTTCATTGTGCGTCGGACACCGGCTGATCGGGGGCTCCTCTAGGCTCCCGCACTCCTTGCAGTAGCAGACGAAGTGGACCTGATTGCGCGTTCCTTCAGCATTACATGAACAATGACCGGCTCCGTTCCGATGCAGCTTTTTGCAGGTCGGACACAGCCAAAGCTTCGGAAACGGTTCGACTACAATGCCGCGGTCGCGGGCGAGCGAATGCACTTCCAAGACACGCTTGCCACTGGAAAGCTGCGACGCGAAACCACTATCACGATGCCAATCAGACCAGGGCTTTGCCTGGACAATGACTTCTCTTTTGAGAGCGCCAAAGTCGACGCCTCGTTCCTTGCGAGTATCGCGCCAACGATCAACGCGCCAAACGCCTCTGTTTATGTCCACCGTCTGTTCGGGGAGATGGCCGAACATAATCTGGGAGGCGCTGCGTTTGACCTCTGGGTCCGCTTCGGTGCGAAATGGCTTGTTCATTGTTGTTCACGCTTCAATTGAACCGGGACCTGTTCTTCAACATCCCGGAGCGACGTCATTGGACGCTGAGCCCAGATGCTGCCGATCCATTCATGCGGTTTCGTCGTGGGGAGGTTCACTCGGTCGAAGTATCGATCAATCGCATCTTTGATATCTTCAATGTGATCCTCTTCCCTGACCTGATCGTAGGCGAGGTATTTCGCAATCGCCTCTGCCTCCTCTTCTGCCACGAGCGCACCCGATGAGATGAGTTGCCGTGCGTGCGTTGCCGTAGTGAGCCGGGGGGCCTTAGGGGCATGAATGTGAAGCAGGCGGCTCATAGCCAAGCCAGGGATGGTTCGTTCCAATACCCTTCTGCTGCGACCCGTAATTGGTATCGGCTCGACGAAGCGATCGCCCTGTTCGACAAATTTCTCGAATGAGCGAAACACGCCCGCGTCTCGCTCGCGACCCATCTTGTGCACCACAAAAACGACTGCGGGATACCTGCGTCCCACGCGCGCAGTTGCCTGAATGAATTCTGCCGTGGTCAACGGCATGCCCAGGACGATCATGACGTTCAATCGGTCAACGTCGACTCCATGGCTCATCATCGATGAGGCAGTGACCACATGTACTCGCTCATCGAACGGAATTTTTTCGTCGCTCACCTGGAGCTTTTCGAGAATTCCACCCACTTCATCGAATGCGGTTCTGCCAGTCAGCGAAGCGGAATTCACCGCGCCGGGAATGTCGACGAGCTGCGTATTCGATGATCGAGCTACCGCGTCGAGGTCGCGCAACGTATTTCCAAACACTACGTCGGTGCCGTAGTAGGACAGAAGAAACGATCCGAGCGATGGGTCTATCCCCAGCTCGTTGCAGAGTTTGATGGGATCGGAAACGAGCTCGCGAATGGCGCTCTGAAGTTCGTTGATCAGCCGATCCACCGCGAATTCGATCGTGGCTCCTCTCGGTGCGATGGCAACAAATCGACGCATGAGATCCTGGCCGGTTTTCGACCAGAAGCCCGCCGAGGGAGAGGGAGGCGGTTGGGGGAAAACGCGCGCCTCGCGCCTGTACAAGACTTGAGACTGCTTTTCGTACCCGGATAGCGTGGCCGAGGAGGCTAGGATCTTCGGCTTTCGTCCCACAAGCTCTTCTTGCAGGCCGTCCAAAGCCGCCTCGTAATGGGCATCGACCGCTCCCAAACTATCGCGGAGCAAGTGCAGTTCGTCCTGGAGGCGATATGTGGGTGGCAGTTGCTTTGGATCGCCATCGATGGGATCGGGCTCAGCTACGCAGTCAGGAACCAAACAGCCGGTCGGCATTGCGCTCGACCGATTGTACGTAAAGCCGTGTCCCGCCTGCGGGCAACGACCAGTAGGAGGGCCAACCAGTCCCCGCATGGCTTGCTGCATCCCAACTGATGCTGCTTTGTCGAGCGTGCCCACGAGCACCGTTGGCAGGAAGCGGAACACTTCCTCGTCAACAACGTAAAACGGAAGTGCCCTCTCGGGCCAAGCACAGTCGGAATTGGCGCATCGGTGCTCAAGTCGCCAATCGCCGGTGTTGAATTTTAATCGCAGGTCGGAAGCACCGCAGAATGGGCATTGCTGGAGCAGTCGAAACCGGTCCGGCATTGCCGTGTCGTCCGGATCGTACTTGCTATTCCTGTCCTGCTCCTTTCGGCGGACTTTATTGGGCGCTGCATCGTTCCCGACCAGGAAACCCACTCCGAAGGGGTCGCCTGGTATTTTTTCCTTGCGTCGCACGATTTCCGCGGCAGCCATTGCGTCTGCGAACCGCTGCATTTGCTGAAGCGACAACATGCGGAGCGGAAAGCGGCTCCATGCAGTGATGCCGGATAGCTTCCCATTCAATCGGTCAAGAAAGGCCGCTGTGATCAGCAGGCCGAGATAGGTTTCGGTCTTGCCGCCGCCTGTGGCAAACCAAACAATATCCACAATGTCTGCGTCTTTTGCGTCGACCAAGGAGGCGAGATTCGCCAGGAGGAAGCCGAACTGGAACGGACGCCAATCATCGTAGCCCTTTCGGGTGCCTACGATGTGCATGGCGGCGTTCATCAGCTTAAAAGCAAGCAAGAGCGAACCGTCAGATTCGAGCAACTTCGCACCGCGTTCGACGCGAGCCACCTCGTCCCAGAATTTCGCCGCATCGACCTTTGCCTGGTTCCACATGTCTGCGGTCCAGTGTTCCGATGATCGCCGGGTGCCGAGAGCTACTTCGCTCCAATGCTGCTCGCCCCACGCCTTCAACGCTGTCGCGATCTGCCTCGCCGTATCTATGGGATCCTGAGAGAGGGTCTGGAACGTCAGGTCAGGCGGGCTGCCTTCAGCTCCCCAATAGAGAGGCCGACGCTTGTCCGCGACAGGTGCATCGATCGTAAGGAATCGATCGCCCTCCTTCAGCACACCGCAGAAAAGCCCGTAGGCCGGTACAGTTCGGTCATAACGGTACGTTTCTTCAAGGCTATCCAACATGAAGGGCCTGGTTGGCAGGCCGCTGACGGCGAGAACTGCCTCATAGAACCGCGGATCGACATTACTTTTGTCGGAAATGACCGACGTATTCACCAATGTGATTGTCAGCTCTGGGCCATCTTCACTCAACGAGAGCTCAGTCACGATCTCCGCCGAAATGTCCGGCCTACCCGTCAAGTCGCTCAGTCGGGCGTTCAACTGATCCGCGCCGTGCGAGAGTGTCGACTGGTCTACGGGAATACTGAGCTGGATGGTCTCCTCAACCGTCTCAAGCTTCTTCCACATCCCACCTGAGTTCTCGCGGCGCCAGAGCTTCAAACTCACGTCTGCGGTAGCCACCCACGGCCCCGGACCGTCCAACCTGAGTCGGAAGCCCGTCGCGCACGGTTCCAGCCTTTCGGCCCTCGGATCAGCACCGGAAGACGCAGCCAGCGCGGTTGGCGCCAGACGACCCAACCAGAATCGGTCCGATGGCTTGCCTTCGATTAAATCGAAGCCTTCACCTCTGGCGCGGCCGATCGTGGTGTTAACAAGCCAGTCCACGCAACGGGCCGCCGCTTCGTATTTGTCGGTGATAACCGCCATCGTCCTCAGCCCTCGATAAATGTGCGGAGCACGCGCGCGCGCGCCGGATGCCCGAGTTTGGCGAGCGCCTTTGCCTCAATCTGCCTGATGCGCTCGCGAGTGACGCCATATTCCTGACCGATGTCCTCAAGTGTGCGAGGAACGCCGCTCTCTAGTCCGAATCGCTTGATGAGGATGTCGCGCTCGCGTTCACCAAGATCGCCGAGCATCTTCTCGAGAACGTTCCGGAGCGCAATTTGCATCGATCGCTCTTCGGGGGTGGGCTCGCGCATGTCAGGCAATGCGTCTTTGATCGAGACGGTCGAGTCCGCGGTGAGCGGAGCATCGATCTCGACGGTTCGAAACGTCGCAAGGTCAGCGATAAAAGCAGTTAGATCGGGGGACCAGTCCAGCGCCGCCGCGATCTTCTGAATGGAGGGCTCGCCGGCGCACTCAAGGCGCAGCCGACGCACCATCTTCCTATAGCGCCTGATCTGATCCAGGCGATGAATCGGGATTCGGATTTCCTCGGCCAGATCATCGATTCCGCGTCGAATGGCCTGCTGGATCCACCAATATGCGTATGTCGAGAACTTGTACCCCAGATCAGGGTCGAACATCTCAACGGCCTTGATCAGGCCCTTGATGCCCTCTTGGACGAGGTCTTCGTAGGCCAACCGTGAGCCGCGCCAACGGTTCGCCACCCAGTAAACGAGGCGGAGATTGCTGACGACAAATTGGTCGCGGGCCTGGCGACCCTCAGCCACGAATTCGCTACTTACGTCGCCCTCGGCCTCAAGTCTGGCTGCCAGGCGAATTGAGTTGGCGAGTGTTTGTTCTTGCTCCGGCGTTAGGAATGAGGGTGCGTTGGTCGCCTTGCGACGAGCGGGGGAAGGTGACGCTGCCTCAATCGCCTCGATTACATCGATACCGCGCCGCTTCATTTCGCGCAGAAGCACGTCGAATTGCTCGAGGCTCAACTCGCGCTTGTGCACCACGCGCGAGACGTCCTCGGTGCCTAGGCGCCCCTTGCGGCGGAAATCTCCTTCGAGGCTCTCCAGCGCGTCTTCGATCTTCTCATCGACGCCCGGGTCCTCGGCTGTTTGTGGCTGAAGCACGCCTGTTAACTCCTTCGACCCGACATCTACCCCCGCCGAGTCGGGAAGCCTTATTGATCAAAAACAACGTTAGCGCAAGATTTTCTTGCATATCGAGAAAAGCCGAATTATACCGCACCACGGAGAAATCGACATGCAGCTGAAACTAGGCTGGAAATTGCGATCGCTGCGTGAAGCGAAAGGACTAACCCAGGCCGAGTTGTCGCGCGTTCTTGGAATCGAGAACCGACAATCATTGGGGCTCATCGAGGCCGGCGCCCGGAAAATGAGCGCGGAAGAACTGGTGCGCGCCGTGGACTTCTTTGAGATTCCGCTTGAGGAATTTGCGACGCCTTTCGTGGTTAGTCCCGACAGCAGATTCTCGTGGCGTCAGAGCGGCGTAAGTGATTCCGACTTGCTTAGATTTGAGCAGCAGGCAGGTGAATGGTTGGCGGCTTGGCTCGAGCTGGCTCAGGCGACCGGTCATGACATCACCCCTGTGCGGCAAAGACTGGCGCTTACGCGTTCAAGTACATTTGAAGAAGCGAGCACAGCTGGAGAACGCATCGCTGAATTGTGGGAGCTCGGAACGGTGCCCGCAAAGTCGCTGCCTCATGCTGTCGAAAAGCAACTCAGCGCCCTGGTTTTAATGGTCGATGCTTTGCCAGGCATCTCAGGCGCTGCGTGTCGTCTGCCTACGGTGGATGCAATTCTAATCAACAGGCATGAACCGGCGTATCGGCAAAACTTCGATCTGGCTCACGAAGTCTTCCATGTGATGACTTGGGAGAGCATGCCGCCCGAACACACGGACGGCGCATCTCAAAGCAATCGTCGCGTTGAACAATTAGCTGACAGTTTCGCGTCCGGACTGCTCATGCCGGCTTGGGTGTTGAACGAGTATGATCTGGGCAGGCCAGATTTGGCATCACAGATCGCTAAAGATGCTGAGAAGCTAAACGTTTCTGGAACCGCGCTCCGTTGGCGTTTGGTGAACGCGGGCCGGATACCTGAGAGCTTGGCACGAACCCTCTCCGAAGAGGAGCTTCGTGGTTCGCGTCCTTCAGAAGGAAGCGAGCTGCCTCCACTCTATAGCAAGAAATTCATGGAGATTCTTGCACAAGGGATTGCCGCAGGGCACATCTCCGTAGCTCGGACCGCTAAGCTCGCTCGTACCAAGGTGGACGAGTTGGCTGATCTATTTTCGGTGCATGAGATTGCTTGTCCATTTGAGCTCTGATGCCGGCTCCTAGTGCGCGTCCGGTTTTGGTAGACACCAACGTAATTCTGGAGGCCCATCGCTGCCAGTGTTGGAAAGCGCTCGCCGGCGGATTGCAGCTTGAGACGGTAGAGATGTGCGTCGCGGAGGCATACACCGGCAACCAGAGGCGCAAGAATCAGCTCATCATTGATCCAGCCGGCCTTAGGAACTCCTTTCACGCGGTACACGCCGTTTCAAAGATTGCTTCTGCAACCATCGCGCTCATGGAAGGCCCGGCACTGGATATCGGGGAGCGTGAACTATGGGCCCACGCCGTGCATCGCCAAGATGTGTGGGTTTTGTGTGGACCTGACGCAGCAAGCATGCGGTTTGGCTATTTGCATGGCTTCCGCGACCGCATGTTGAGCCTCGAAGAACTGCTTAGCTCGGTAGGGGCCAAGCTCCCGACCGATCTGCGTGCGCATTACAGGTCTTCCTGGTTACGGAATCTGTTTTCGACTTTAGCATTGGAGCACAGGTGAGCTCCACAAGTCAGTGCAAATTCACGTCCCACAAATATGCAGTATTTGGTTCGGTGACGTTAGCCGATTGGTCGCGCTTAAGAATTCTCCCCGGAGGCTGGGCCATCTAGCAGCTTTTCAGCCGTGGTTCCGATTTCGAAGTCGTTGGAAGCAGCTGAGTTGGCCGGGGAGGCGCCAAATTAACATCGGTTGGTTTGTGCAGATATTGGCTAATAACAATGGGTTGGGCGGAAAAAGAAACACTTTAACACTTTAACCTGGCAAAGCCGCTCGCCACTTGTTGTAGGGGCCTCTCCTCCTGCCCCAGTGCTGGCAACAACTACTACAACTACTACAACTGACTATTTGCCGTGATGCCGGTTGTTGTAGTTGTAGTAGTTGTAGTAGCCGCTGGGCCTAGGGAGACGGCCACTACAACCGGCTTAGGTGCGTCTGCGGTAAAGCACGCGGTTCTGCGCCCCGCGCTCGACCGCTACAACAGGATGCCCGTTCAAATGGTCGTCCACCTTGCGCCAGCGTGGGCGGTCAATGGTTCGACCCATCTCTCGCTCAACGTCCTCGCGGGTCACGTGCTGTCCCGGCTCCAACGCAAGGACCATCTTTACCAGTGTGATGATGAAGTTCTCAACGACGCTGGGCAGTGGAGCAAAGCCACCGCCGTCATCGTCGCTCGGCTTCTTGGTGGCCTCTTCCCACATCTCCATTGAGGCAAGATCGCCCCAGACGATGGGACCAGGAACGACTTTGCAGAGCACCGAGTTCAGGCCCGTCCTTGCGCTCGTACAGGACGTGAACCGGTTGCGTCGTGTAGCTCATCCCAAAGGTGACGAGGTTCGTTTTCGCCACCCGCATCACATAGCTGTATTCTGCGCGCCGATCTGCGGCGTGCACGAACGATAAGCGCGGCGAGTTGGTCCACGCTGTCGCGCCCATCACTATGTCGGAGATGTGATCGGGCTTGCCCTTGTTCGCATGCCCAATGATGGCGATCGTCAGGTTGTAGCGCTCAGCAAGCGACTGCAGATACGCGAGCAGTCGCTTCACTGAGCCGTCGTCGTTCGGGGTTTCGCCTTTCGCCCAGCTTGTGAGCCCCACAGCCGTGTCCAAGTTGACCAGCCCCAAAGGCGGCGACCCACGCGCCTCAATGGCCGCTTGCGCCTGCAATATGGCTGGCTCGAGGTGCTCATATATGTTGAACGACGACGCTACGACGCGCCCGTGGTGGTCGCGCTTGGCAGCTACTGCGGTCACGACCGCCAACGTGTTTTCGGCGCCGCCAGACCCGATGTGGCGAACCTTGATCCAATCAGCTGGCTCTTCAACGCTTACCCAAAGGGTCGAAGCCTGCTTACTGACGTGGGCGGCCAAGCTGGCAATGTACGACGACTTGGAGCTTGCGCCCCGTCCATAGAAGCCAACGACGCAGCGGCGCGGCAGGAACGGGTCAACCAGGTAGTCGAGCCTAACGGTGGCCCTATCCGTGGACATGGCAAACTCCAAGGTGATGCTGGAAGGTTTAGCAGGAGCAGCTGCCGCCGGTGCTAGCTGTGCCGCATTGCTCGCAGGGTTGAGCCAGCCTTGCCGCTTCGCTTCTGCGAACACGGCCTGATGACCAGTATCTCGCGGATTGAAGCTCTCCCACCTCTTGGCCGCGTCTCTTGGGTCGTACTTGTCTGACGACTGCGACCATTCAAGCCACAGTGCGCGTCCGGGCTCCCCAAGCTCCTTGAGTGCATGGCCCATTCGCACCCAAAGATCCCGCTCGTCGGAGCGTATCGATGCCAGCGCCGAGCGCAGTTCCGCCTTCTTGCGGTCGTCCACCGGCACAAGCTCAACATCGTTGGCGGCAGCCGCTCGCCTCACACCATGACGGGGAGCAATCCGCTGAGTTACGAAGTCAGCGAGGCAAGCCAACTGTCCGAAGCGGATTGGCCGTTCCGTGACAGTGAAGTACCGGCCTGCAGCATAGGCCTCTACGCCGCTGCCGTTCGGTCCCAGCGTGGCGAAATGGCGGCCATAGCCAATCGCATGGGCGCCCTTGTCGCTCGGGCTCAATTCTACATAGCCCGGAGCCTCGTTCGCCTCCGTGCCTAGGAAGTTCTGCTCGACGTGGTCAAAGTCGATGCCCTGCCAATGCCAGCCGGTTCCATCAGGCCCTAGGGCGAAGCCAAGAAGCCAGCCCGGATGATGCGCGAGCGCAGCTTTCGCATCATCGTAACTTCCAAGGCGGCTTTGGTCGTCAGGGCTGTCTAGCGCACCACTGCGCGGCGTCCCGTCAATGTAGAACGGCACCTTTGCGGGGGTGGCGAGCAGCCACCGCTTTGCGGCTTTCATTAGTGTGAGGGTGTCCAGTTGCGGACTTACCCCCTCATTTCGTACAGATTCCACTGTAAGGATCCCCTCAGGAACGGCAGGGCGCTAATGCGTTCTGCCGTTTTTCCTGACCGCGGCTCCAATTGGGCTAGACGAGCCTCGTTGGAGTGAGGTTTGCCCCCCGGCATTCCTCAGCTTTTCGCTGGCAGGCGTTCAAAAGCATGGTTTGACAGCGCTATGCTGCGACCGCTTCGCAGGTGCTCTGGCGAGCACCGGAAAGCATCCAGAGCAGGACGTCCTTCTCCGAATAAAAAACGCGCCGGGTTCCGGCCGGCTTGAAGTAGCGGGGACCGCCTCCCCTCAAGCGGAGGTGGTCGGCGGTGGAGGGGTGCATGCCCAAAATGTCCGCCAGCTCCTTCGTATCGAGAAAGCGGTTCTTCGGAGTGTAATTGAACAACTCGCAGAGCTGCTCAAATGTCAGATCGTCGGTTGCCATTGTGGCGAGCCTCACGTTTTGGCCGTCTATTAGGACGGACCGTGAGCTCCCCTACCGCGTCTGCGGTGTCTCGGTTGCGGCGCGCTTAGATGCGAGCCGGAAGCGGAGCGTGTAATTATTTGTAAGCAGGCTCTCTCGGGCCGGCAAGCGCTGCTTACACATGGACCAACCCCGCTTCCGGCCGTGGGGGGCTGGGCACAGTGCGCTAGGCAGTCATCCTCGCAAGCTGCTCCCGCGCGCGCCGCAGCCATTCTTGTTCTAGCTCGCGACGACAATTGTAGCTGTCCAACAAAGCATCGAACATCGTTCCGAATGGAACTGGCTGAAGCTGCCAGAAGCGGCCATCCTCCTCGGTTTCCTCTGCCATGAAGTCGCAACACGTCGATATATGGCGAGCGGCGTCGTCCATTATGTCGCGTAGCTCTTCCATCGTGATGTAAGTGGGATAGGTCGACACTTTAACGAGCTCCTTATCTGGAGTGTTTGGCGCTCGCCGAAGGTAACAAAAAAGCCGACGGTGAGCGTTGCTCAAAACCGCCGGCCTGTCTTCCCATGAAGCTCAGACTATTCAGCTCGCCCGATTGGCGAGTGGCTACTGGTGCGCCTCGGATATCGCGGCGAATTACTGCTGTCCAGTACGGATTCCGCGGTTCGCGAGCGGCGGGGGACGAGCGCGTGGTTGCCGTGAAAGCAGGTCGCGAGCCTCGCCCCCCTAGCGCTTCGGACGAGGACACTTGCATTCCGTTGCCGAGACTGGGCCGTACTGACATTCTGACCCAACGTGAGTGAACGTTTGTCGCTTGGCGGCAGCGATCTCGCATGCTGTGCTGCATTCGAGTTAGGAGTGGAGTCCGATGGGTGAGGATTGGTCCGACGAAGAACTGGCGATCTGCGTTCTTCAATATTGGAAGGCTTGCAAGAACGGTGGACAACGCCGCGAGATCGATCGTTCTGCCTTCATCAAGGGCGCCTTGCGCGCGGGATTGAAGAGCAGAGGCGAGGGGTCTGTTCAGAGGCGCATGTGCAATCTGTCAGCGATAATGGAGTTGCACGACAAGCCGTACGTAATCGGTTGGAAGCCTCTGCCAAACGTCGGAACCAACATGACACCGAAGATCGAAGGGATGATGAGAGAGAGGGGGCTCATTTGATCGCCGCTAATTGGTCGGTGTACTCTTGCGCGCCGCGCCGCTCTGAAGCGGACGCCGATTTGCCTCAGCCTTCTTAGCCTCTGCATCGCGGATCGCATGCTCCGCGACCTTGACGACTTCATCCATCTTGCCCGGGCAGAAGGGCTCGTTCTCCTTCGGCTTTGTGTCTCGAGCGATCCGCGCCTGTTTCGGGAAGTATTTGACGAAGCCTTCTGTCGGGATGACCGTCATGACCACGCCGTCGCGCTTGAGTGCGAGACGTGCAATGTCTTGGTTGTGGCCGCCAAACGTGTCCCAGACGACCGCCATCGCGCCACTTCCAAGAGTGTCGACGTGCCCACGAACCAAGAGAAAGTCGAGGACGGGCATCGAGTCGCAAATCTGTTGAGTGGCGATTGTGCCGTCGATCACGCCATTCTCAACATCTAGGTCGAGGACCACCTTCTCTGCCGATAGGTGCATGTCCTCTGCATCAACGTACAGCTGCGGGTTGCTCGTCCAGTAACCGCGCCAGGCTGCATCATCGTAGTACCAGCTGGAGAACTGGCCGCTCGTTTTCCGCACCTCGCTTGGGAACGCCCGCACGTTTGTAAGTACAGTATTGATGTTGAGAAAAAAGATCGCAACGACCGTGGCGACCGCGACGGTTATCGCCCACGGCTTCTTCAGCCAATGCCACCAGCGCGGCTTCTCGTCTGGATCTTTCTTGTCGCTGTCGCTCACCGGCAAAATACAGCACGGCGCAACAACCGTGGCTAGAGCTGCGGCGCGCAGACTAAAGGAGCGAGGTAAAGCGTGGTGGTCGCCGCTCGCTTCCGAACTGCTGTTGCGCCCCTATATTCGTCGGCATGACGCCGATCTCTTCGATCCGATTCAATGCCCTCGCGGGCTATGCGCGGCAGCCAATGGCGGTCCTGTTCAGCGAGGAGTTGGGATATTTCGAAGTCGAAGGCGGCAAGGTCGTCGGGATGCTGCTCGTCGATCGAGCTGACGGTGACTTTGTCGGCGCAGTGTTCGCGCCCGACGCGGGCCTGCGATTTCGCATGACCGCCCTGACGGATTTCTACGCCACCCCCGAGGAAGCCGAAGCGGCCCTTAGCGCGGCGATGGACGAAGCCGCGGCTGCTCCGCCCGAGCAGCACCACCAGGGCGACGAAGATCATCCGCCGATCGACTTCTTCGCCCCGGTTCGCGACGAAGCTCTGCTCAACCCGGATTTCGTTCGCCTCCGCAACGAAGAGATTTTCTCGCCAGCCCGCGAGATCATCGAACCGATGATGCGCTGGTATGAGGATGCTGACGGGAACTTCATCGAGCAATTCCAGACGGCGGGTTTCGACCAGCGCGTTTGGGAACTCTATCTGTTCGCGACGCTCGTCGAACTTGGCTACGTGTTGGATCGCGCTGAAGCCGTGCCGGATTTCTGCGCATCGGACCTGACGGCGGCGTTCACGCTTGAAGCGGTCACGGTCGGCCCAACCCGCGAGAACGGCGTGATTGTCCCCCCGCCGCCGCTGGAAACGCCCGAGCAGATTGATGCCTACCTGAAGGAATATCTGCCGATCAAGTTCGGGAGTGCGCTCTACAGCAAGCTCTGCAAGAAATACTGGGAGCGGCCAAACGTCGGCGGCAAGCCCTTCGTCCTCGCCATCGCCGATTTCTCGTCACGAGGATCGATGATGCACAGTCGATCGGCGCTCGATCGCTACGTCTGGGGGATCGAGCACGAGGGCCATCACGACGAGCAGGGCAAGCTCGTGATCACACCCCGGCCAATCGTCGAGCACCGATGGGGCGAAAAGCGCATCCCGTCAGGCTTCTTCGATCAGCCAGGCGCGGAGCATGTCAGCGCAGTGTTTGCAAACAACAGCGGGACGATCTCGAAATTCAACCGGATGGGCCTGCTCGGCGGCTTCGGAAGTGGGAGGGTTTGGGCAGTCCGCGAGGGCACGGCGGTCAATCACGACCCGAACTCCGTCAACCGAAAGGGCTTCCGTGTGATCGTGAACTCAGCCGGATATGAAGAGCAGTGGATCGAAGGTGCGAACATCTACCACAACCCCAAGGCGTTGCATGCGCTCCCCGATGATTGGTTCCCTGGCGCGGCGCACCACCGTTTGCTGCCGGACGGCCAGATGCTGAGCACGACGCCTTTCTTCCATCCATTCGATTCGAGAACGCACCAAGTTGCTCCTGTCGACGTCGAAGCGCTCTTGGCGGAGGCGGGCGACGAGACGCACATGATGTGGACGCTCGGTGGGGAGGATCACCCGGCGCCTGACCCGATCGAAGCTTAGCCCGGTCCTTTCGACGCGGCGATCACATCGCCGTAAAAGTGCTCGATCCAGCGGCGCTTCACGACGATGAATCCGTGCCGGACAGCCAACGCCTCGCCCATTGGGTCCGGCATGAACGCGTCGAGCTGCTCGCCGACCTGAACCGCCAGCTTCCCCATTTCGGAGAGCACCGCTTCAAGGGCAGTGACGTCGAAGAATGGGCCGATCTTCGCGTCCATCCCTTTGGGCCGGAGCATGGCGATTCCGTCCATCGACGCGTGACCGGCGAGTTCTGAGAACAACGCGTAGAGCGCGCCGCGCTTCCGCTCGGTAAAGCCGTCCTGCTCGTCGAGCACCGTTCGCACCTTCACCGGCTTGAAATCTTTCAGCCGAGCGGCCTTGTCGGCCATGCGCCACTTGGCAATGAGCGCTCGATCTCGCCGGAACAGGTCGATCAGGAACACGGTTTCGAGCACGTCGCGGGCGATCAGAGCTGCGTTCTGATAGTAGCCCGAAAGGCACAATTTGAGGGACACTCCAAACGCGTTGAAGGTCCGCATTCCGAACACCTGAATCAGCTTCAGGTCTTCGTCGTCAGTCTCGAATTGCCGCAGGCGATCGGCCATGTTCATCGCCTGCTCGATCACGTCAGCGTGAAGCCTTAGCCGATCGTCCGACAGAGCCTCGATCGCCTTGCCACGCAGGAACTCTTCGCAGACGTGCAGTTCAGTGAGATTCGGCGGCAAATTGCTCATGCCGCCAGATTAGCGACGGCAATTAAGGTCCGCCAATTTTGCACCGATCACGGCGAATAGCGCCGCGTAGCTACGTAGTTGAACTCCCGGTTTGGACGAAAGCCAACATAAGCTCACTTCCCGCAGTGATGAAGCTGGCTGAAAAACGCTAAAGCGTAACCGCGTTTCGGTTCAACGGTCCTTTCGGACCCGGCGCTAAGCGGTTGGCTTTTCTTGAAAAAAATGGCGCGCCCGAAAGGATTCGAACCTCTGACCCCCAAATTCGTAGTCTGGTGCTCTATCCAGCTGAGCTACGGGCGCGCGCCTCGACAGGCGAGAGCGCGCCACATAGGGACAGGCTCGAGGCTAGGCAACCCTGCGCCTGGCGCGATTGCGCGAAGTCGCCACCCTTCCTAGACAGCAGCGATGCGCCGCCTTGCACTGGCCTTAGCGATCCCGCTCGCCGCCTGCTCGGCGGCTACGAACGCGCCGTCGCTGGCGCCGCGTGCAGCCGAGGCAATCGACCCGCGAGTGCCAGTGCCGGAGACGCCGGTTTCCACGACGCCTTCCGCGTCGGTCGTCAATCAGCTGACCGCGCTCGTGTCGCAAGCCATCGCCGGCGATGCCGCCTTCGCCCCGCTTGCAGGACGTGCGGAAGATCTGGCCGCCCAAGCGGGCGAGAAGGAGAGCGAGAGCTGGGTGGTCGCGCAGCAAGCGCTTTCGGCCGCGATTGCCGCGCGCGAGCCCGTTGCAGCGGCGATCGGCGATATCGACGCGCTGGGAGCACAGCGGATCCAGACGCTCGGCGGCATCGGCGCGGCCGACCTGAAGGCCATCGATGCCGCCGCCGCGAGACTGGCGGAGATCGACGGCCGCGAGGCCGCGACAGTCGCTCGAATCCAGGCGCAGCTGGCGCGTTAGGCGAGCTGTCCGGCGACCGGCTCAGCCGCCCAGCGCCCCTACCCCGCGCACAACCGCCTCAACCGCGTCATCGATATGGTCAGCGTGGGTCCGGAAGGAGAGGATTGCGCAGCGCAAGCGATAGCTGCCGTCGATTCGCGTGCCGCTCATCATCACCCGCCCCTCCTGCTGGATGTAATTCATCAGCCGTTCGTTGAAATCGTCCACGTCGCCCGACTTCGGAATGTACCGGAAGGCGACGACGCTAAGCTGGGGTGGCGGGCCCGGGTCGAAGCCTTCGAGCTCCGACAGGCGTGCGTGGAAATAGCGCGCCAGAGCGAGCTTCTCGGCCTGGGCAGCGCGAAACGCCGCAATTCCGGCAATTTGCAGGGGCAGCCACAGGCGCAGCGCGCGAAAGTGCCGAGTGAGCTCCGGCGAGAGGTCCGCCGGCGACGGGCCGACTTCGGATTCGCCCAGCGGACGGATGTACTCGCCGGTGGCGCTGAACGCCTCCTGCAACAGGCGTCCGTTGCGTACCAGCACCGCACCGGTTCCGTACGGCAGGAACAAGGTCTTGTGCGGGTCGAGCGCGACGCTGTCCGCCTGCTCGATGCCGCTCAGAAGTGCCTGCCCCTCATCGGACAATGCGAACAGCCCGCCATAGGCGCCGTCGACGTGCAGCCAGGCTCCGTAGCGGCGGCACAGCCTGGCAATTTCGGGGAGCGGATCGATCGCGCCGGTGTCCACCGTCCCTGCCGAGGCGACGACGAGCCACGGAGTGACGCCGTTGAGCCGATCCTCCTCGAGCGCCTGCTCGAGCGCTTCGACAGACATTCGGTAGCGCTCATCGGTCGCAATCACGCGCTTCGGCGAGCGGCCGCGGCCGGCGATGTGAAGTGCCTTTTCGATGCAGTAATGGGCGAATCGCGTGTGATAAATGGCGCCGCCGCCGTCAGGGTCGCGCGCTTCCCGGGCAGCGACCATGGCGGTCAGGTTGGCGATGCTTCCGCCGGAGGTGAGGGTCCCGCTGCTGTCGCCCGGATAGCCGATGACGCTCGACAGCCAGGCGACGCAGGCATTTTCGATCCGCACCGCTCCGGGGCTCGCCGAGGCAAAACCGGAATATTTGTTCGATGCGGCGGCGATGAGGTCGCCCAAAGCGGAGTGAACCAGTGCCCCGCCGGGAATATAGGCCATGAACCGTGGCGAAGTCGTCGCAAAACCCGGTGCCTCGACGCAGGCGCCGACATAGTCCAGCACCGACGCGGGATCGCGCCCCTCCTCAGGAAATTCAGGTTGAAGCACCTGGGAGAAAACTTCCGACCAGGGGCGATTGCTTGGTGCGGCTTCGACCTGGTCCCAATAGGCTAGAGCATGCTCGACGGCCTCGCTTGCAAGGGTTCGGCGCTCATCCGAGTCCGGCTCGAGCGGCGCCGCAATCTCGCGAAGCCGCTCCGCTTCGTCCCTCAGCTTTTCAATCACCCGCGGATCAGCCGTGCTGCATCCACAGCGTGATAGGTGAGGATCCCTGCGGCACGGGCGCGCTTGAATGCAAGCAACGTCTCGAGAATGAGAGAATCGCGGTCGGCTGCACCCGCTGCCGCCGAATGCTCGATCATCGCATACTCGCCGGACACCTGGTACGCGAAGGTCGGCACCCGGAACGTGTCGCTGACCCGGCGGATGACGTCCAGATACGGCAAGCCCGGTTTCACCATCACGAAGTCCGCTCCTTCGGCAAGGTCGAGCTCCACCTCGCGCAGCGCCTCGTCGCTGTTGGCCGGGTCCATCTGATAACCGCGCTTGTCGCCCTTCAGCCGGCCCTCGCTGCCGACTGCCTCGCGAAAGGGGCCATAGAAGGCGGAGGCGTATTTTGCGGCATAGGCCATGATTGCCGTGTCGGTCCTGCCCTCGTGCTCGAGAGCGGACCGGATGGCGCCGATGCGGCCGTCCATCATGTCCGACGGAGCGACGATGTCGGCGCCCGCCTCGGCCTGGACCAGCGCCTGCTCGACGAGAATTCTCACCGTTTCGTCATTCAGCACGCGGCCCGATGAATCGACTATCCCGTCGTGACCGTGGCTGGTGTACGGATCGAGCGCGACGTCGGTGAGGATGCCGACTTCGGGAACGGCTTGCTTGATCGCCTTGATAGCCCGGCAAATCAGGTTGTCCGGGTTGAGCGCCTCGCGCGCATCGGCGGTTCGAAGCTGGTTCGGCGTGTTCGGGAACAGCGCGACGCAGGGGATCCCCAGCCGCGCCGCCTCACGGGCGCGGTCGGCGAGCCGGTCAACCGACCAGCGACTGACGCCCGGAAGCGAATGCACCGGCTCCTCACATCCATCACCGGCGCAAACGAACAGCGGCCAGATGAAGTCGCTCGGGTCGAGCCTGTGCTCGGCAAGCATCGCCCGAATCCAGGGACTGGAGCGGCCGCGGCGCATTCGGATTGCGGGAAAGGAAGCTCGGGTCATCGCGCGGCGCATCTAGCGCGCCTGTCGCGCGGAAAGAAGATGCCGCCCGTTCATTGAAGCAGCGATGCCAGCAAAATCGATTCCGAAAACCGCTGTTCTGGTCGTGAACAGCAAGAGCCGCCGCGGAGCGGAACTGTTCGACCAGGCGGAGCGGGAACTACGCAATGCAGGCATTCGCCTGCTGGAATCGATCGCGCTCGAGCGGCCGGCGAAACTGGTACAGACCGTCCGCGATTCAGTTGCGAAGGCACCGCTGGTCATCGTCGGCGGCGGCGACGGGACGATTTCTTCCGTGGTGGATGAGTTCGTCGATTCCGGCACCGTGCTCGCAATCCTGCCATTTGGCACGGCCAACAGCTTCGCCCGAACGATCGGAATCCCGCTCGATCTCACCTCCGCAATCGACGCGATTGCAAACGGCAAGCGCAAGCGCATCGACCTGGGGTGCATCGATGGCGATTATTTCGCCAACACCGCTGTCATTGGCTTGTCGCCGCTGATTGCCGACACGATCCCGCCGTCACTGAAGCGGGTTGCAGGGCGGGTTGCCTACCCTGTCTGGGCCCTGCGCACTGCCTTCCGGTTCACGCCTTTTCATGTCGTGATCGAGGCTGACGGCCGGCGCCGCCGATATCGAGCGACAGAGGTCCGGATCGCCAACGGCCGCTACTTCGGCGGAGTCGAGCTAGTTGAAGGCGCGGATCTCGACGACGGGCAGCTCGTCGTCCAGGCAGTCACTGGAAAGAGCAAGCTGCACCTCGCGGGCAGCTGGTTACGAGCATTGTTTCACCTCGGCGGAAGCGGCGGCGAAGTTAAGCAATTCCGCGGACGCAGCTTTCGGATCGAAACCGAGCCGCGGTTGGACGTGGCGATAGACGGTGAGCCCTCGGCGAAGACGCCGGTAACGGTCCAAGTCGCGCCCGAAGCCGTCGAAATTGCGATGCCGAAGGCGTCCGCGAACGACTAGCCGAGCCTCTCCAGCGCGGCGCGATAGCGTTCGGCCTCGGCCGATTTTTCGGCGTGGTCGGAGCGGGCCTTTTCCACCGCTTCGGGCTTGGCGCGCTCAACGAAGTTCGGGTTCGCAAGGCGCGCGGCGAGCGAGTCTCGCTCCTTTTCGGCGGCTTCGGTCGGCTTTCGAAAGGCGCGCTCTTCTCGGCGTCGAGGTCGATGATGTTTCCAGACGTTCAGGATAATGTCTGGTTGTTGGCGACAACTTTATCACCTGACAGTTTGTGGAATCTCGTACAGCTGAAGTTCATTGAACGTCGCGCTAAGCGGCCGATTTGGCTTCGTACTATCGGGGTAATCGTCCGGGTCGCCGCGTCTGGCTCAGCGAACATTTGCGGTCAATTTCGCTGATGCTGGAACACTCAGCCTCCGCACGAGCGGATCGAATTCCAGCAATCGTGTTTAATCAGCCAATTGATCTCTGCCTTGCCGCTTCCGCATCCTCCGTTGCGGCTCCGGCTCCGGCCATTTCGCGACGATCAGATCGTAAGGCCGCGTCCCCATCGCATGCCATAGCTCTTCCGTGATGAACGGCATCAATGGATGGAGCATCACGACCATCTGGTCGAACGCCCAGGCGGCGACGCGTCTTCGTCTCCTCGTCGAATTTGTTTTTGATCAACTCGACATACCAGTCACAGTAGCTGTCGAAGACGAAGTGGTAGATCGCGTCGGCCATGTCGTCGTAGCGAAGCTCGTCGAAGGCGCGGTTGAGCTTCGCCAGGGTCTCGACCACCTCGCCGATGATCCAGCGGTTGACCGGAAGCTCGGCCTTCGGCGCTTCGATGCTGTCGGACGCGCCCACTCCGTTCATCTGCAGGAATTGCGCGGCGTTCCACAGCTTGGTCGCGAAGTTGCGATAGCCCTCGACCCGTTTCTCATCGAGCTTGATGTCGCGGCCCTGGCTTTCCATCGCCGCCATCGTGAACCGAAGAGCGTCGGCGCCGTACTTTTCGATTAGCCCGAGCGGGTCGACCGTATTGCCTTTCGACTTGGACATCTTCTGGCCCTGCGCATCGCGGACGAGGCCGTGCAGGTAGAGCGTTCGCCACGGCACTTCGTCCATGAACTCGAGCCCGTCCATCGCCATCCGCGCATCCCAGAAGAACAGGATGTCGAAGCCGGAAATCAGCACATCGTTGGGATAGTGGCGCTTGAGCTCCTCGGTCTCGTTTGGCCAGCCGAGGGTCGCGAACGGCCACAGCGCCGATGAGAACCAGGTGTCGAGCACGTCCGGATCCTGCCATAGATAAACCGTTCGGCCAGAATCCGATGACGTTGATGAGTTGATTGCGGCGAGTTGATCAGAAACGATCTGGACGGTCGGGCCGCCGTATTCAGGATCATCCTCGGCATACATTTGCGCGTCGGTGCTGTCCGTCGCCACAAAAGCTTTAGGTACATCGTACCGAAAGCTCCCATCGATGACCGACGGCCCATACCAGGCTGGTATCCGGTGCCCCCACCACAGCTGCCGCGAGACGCACCAGGGCTGGATGTTCTCGAGCCAGTTGAACCAGGTCTTCTTCCACGTCTCGGGGACGATTTTGATCTTGTCCGAGCGGGTCGCCTCGAGGACTCGCTCCGCCAGCGGCTTCACATTTACGTACCATTGGTCGGTCAGCCACGGCTCGATCACCACGCCCGAGCGGTCGCCGAACGGGGTCGGGATCACCCGATCCTCGACGCTGATCAGCGCGCCCTCGGAGTCCAGCATCTCGACCACGCGTTTGCGCGCCTCGAACCGCTCCAGTCCAAGAAGCTCCTGGGGCACGAGATTGTCAGCGGTCTGGACGACAAAGCCCTGCGCATCGAGCATGTTGAGCATATCGGAAGGCGCGATTCCGGCGCGCTTCCCGACTTCGAAGTCGTTGAAATCATGGCCTGGCGTAATCTTCACCGCACCCGACCCAAGCTCCGGGTCGGCATGTTCGTCGGCGATGATCGGAATCAGGCGGCCGGTGATCGGGTGCTTGATGTTCTTGCCGACGAGATGCGTATAGCGGTCGTCATCCGGGTGCACCGCGACCGCCATGTCGGCGAGCATCGTTTCGGGCCGGGTGGTCGCCACTTCAATTGCGCCGAGCCCGTCCTCGAGCGGATATTTGAGGTGCCAGAACTTGCCCTGCACGTCCTTGGTCTCGACCTCGAGATCGCTGATGGCGCTCTGGAACTTCGGGTCCCAGTTGACGAGCCTTTTGTCGCGATAGACGAGCCCGCGCTTGTGCAGCTCTACGAACGCGTGGATCACCGCGCGCTGGAACCCCTCGTCCATCGTGAATTGCTCATGGCTCCAATCGCACGACGCGCCGAGGCGCCGCAGCTGGCGAGTGATCGACCCGCCCGACTGCGACTTCCACTCCCAGACATGCTCCAGGAATGCCTCGCGGCCGATCTCCGCTCGCGATACGCCCTGGCTTGCGAGGTTCCGCTCGACGACCATTTGGGTGGCGATCCCGGCATGGTCGACTCCGACCACCCACAACGCGTCCTTGCCGAGCATGCGCTCGCGCCGGACGAGCACGTCCTGCAGCGTATTATCGAGCGCATGGCCGATGTGGAGCGAGCCGGTGACATTCGGCGGCGGCATCACGATCGTCCACGGTTCGGCATCCGGGCGGTCTGGGCGAAACAGCCCTTTCCTCTCCCAATGGTCGTACCAGCGCTTCTCGATCGCGCCCGGATCGAAGGTTTTCGGCAACTCGCTCATCGTCATGGCGGTTAGCGGGGAGCAGGTAAGGCGGCAACACCGCTCGCTTCGCCTTTGCATCCCATGCAAAGTGCGAACTCACGCTTGACCCGAACGGCCGCATTGGCTTTGTGCCGCTCCAGCCTTCCGGAAGGACTCCAATGCCAATCGAGCTCAAGATGCCAGCACTCTCCCCGACCATGGAGGAAGGCACGCTTGCCAAATGGCTGGTCAAGGAGGGGGACGAAGTCCACTCGGGCGACATCCTCGCCGAAATCGAGACCGACAAGGCGACGATGGAGTTCGAAGCAGTCGACGAGGGCAAGGTCGCCAAGATCCTCGTCCCCGAAGGCACTGACGGCGTGAAGGTCGGAGCGCCGATCGCGATTATCGCCGGAGAGGGCGAGAGCGTGAAGGACGCGGCAAAGGACGCGCCGAAAGCCGAGGCGCCGAAGACGGAAAAGCCGAAACCCGAACCGGCGGCCGCTCCCAAGGCAGAAGCTCCTGCCCCTGCGCCTCAACCAGCGGCGACGTCCGAGGCGGCGCCTCCGAAAGGCGACCGAGTCAAAGCCTCGCCGCTCGCCCGGCGAATCGCCGAGGACAAGGGCATCGATCTCACATCGGTGCAGGGCAGCGGCCCCGGCGGACGTATCGTGAAGGCGGACCTCGAAGCTGCACCCGCGAAAGCGGCTGCTCCGGCGAAAGCCGCGCCCGCCGCGGCTGCTCCGGTCGAGCCGGGCGAGACCCCGCACGAAATCGCCAAGCTCTCGAACATGCGCAAGACGATCGCCCGCCGCCTCACCGAGGCGAAGCAGACGATCCCGCACATCTACCTCACCGTGGACATCAATCTCGACGCGCTTCTGAAGCTGCGCAGCGAGCTCAACAAGGGTCTCGAAAGCCGCGGCATCAAGCTCAGCGTCAACGATCTACTGATCAAGGCGCTGGCGATGGCGCTGGTAGAGGTGCCGGAGTGCAACGTCAGCTTCGCCGGCGACAATCTCATCAAGTACAGCCGCGCCGACATTTCTGTCGCGGTGTCGATCCCGGGCGGGCTGATCACGCCGATCGTGGCCAATGCCGACGGCAAAACTGTCTCCGCCATTGCCACTGAAATGCACGACCTCGCCGCGCGGGCGAAAGAGGGCAAGCTCCAGCCCGAGGAATATCAGGGCGGCACCGCCTCGCTGAGCAACATGGGCATGTACGGGATCAAGCAGTTCGAGGCGGTCATTAACCCGCCGCAGGGCATGATCATGGCCATCGGCGCCGGCGAGAAACGGCCTTATGTCATCAACGATTCGCTGCAGATCGCCACGGTCATGAGCGCCACCGGAAGCTTCGACCACCGCGCCATCGACGGCGCCGACGGGGCGAAGCTGATGAAGGCGTTCAAGCGCCTGATCGAAAACCCGCTGGGGATGCTGGCATAATGGCCGATTCGCGGGTCCCGGTGATCCGCGTCACGGCGATGCCGTCAGACACCAATCCTTATGGCGGGGTGTTCGGCGGGTGGCTGATGGGGCAGATGGGCCTCGCCTGCGGCTCCTTCGCGTCGAAGCACACGCGCGGCAAGGCGATCCTGGTCGCCGCGACCGACATCAAGTTCCCCGGAGCGATGGCGGTCGGCGACGAGCTTTCCGTCTATGTCGAGCTGATGAAGCACGGTCGGACGTCGCTGAAGCTGAAGGCGGAGGCGGTCGCCCGCGTCCGCGACGGCGAGGAAGAGAAGCTCGTGGCGGAAGGCGAATTCACCTTTGTAGCATTGGATGGCGACGGGAAGCCGCGCGAGATCGGCTGAGCCGTCACCCCGGACTTGATCCGGGGTCTGCCTTCCTTTCCACGATTCCAAGAAAAGGCGGATCCCGGCTCGTTGGCCGGGATGACGATTACCCGGTCGGCTTCGTCCCTTCTCTCAGCCCCTGCACGACCGATCCGCGAACACGGTCGGCGTGGACGCTGGTGACCGGGTAGGCGCAATAATCGGCCGCGTAGAAGGCGCTCGGGCGGTGATTGCCGCTCAGACCGACGCCGCCGAACGGCGCGGATGAAGGAGCGCCGTTGGTCGGCTTGTTCCAATTGATGACGCCCGCCCTGGTGTGCGCCCAGAATTGCTCGAACTGGTGCTCGGTCCCGCCGAGGAGGCTCGCTGCAAGACCGAACCTGGTGTTGTTCGCAGCTTCGATCGCGGCGTCGAAATCCTTGACCCGGATGACCTGAAGGACCGGCCCGAAAATCTCCTCGTCGGGAACGTCTTTCGCATCAGTCACGTCGATTAGCGCCGGCGTCAGATACGGCCGGTCGTCGTAGGGCCGGTCGAGCCGCCGGATCGGCTTTCCGCCCTTCATCATCAGCCCGACCCATTGTTCCTGCAGGTGGTGGGCAGTCTCGTTGTCGATCACAGGCCCCATGAATGGCTGCGGGTCAGCGAACGGCTCATCGACGATGATCCGGTCGATCATTGCCGCGATGCCATCGATCAGCGGGCCTTCCTTGCCGTCCTCGACGATCAGGCGTCGAGCGCAGGTGCAGCGCTGCCCGGCACTCAAATAGGCCGATTGCACCGCAATTGCTGCCGCGCCCTCAATGTCCTTGGGATGCCAGACGACCAGCGGGTTATTGCCGCCGAGCTCGAGCGCCAGGATCTTCTGCGGCGTTTCCGCGAACTGCTTGTGAAGCGCCATTCCGGCACGCGCCGAGCCGGTAAAGAGAAGTCCGTCGATGTCCTTCTGGGCCGCAAGCGCCCTGCCCTCGTCAGGGCCGCCCTGGAGCAACCGGATCACGCCTTCGGGAATTCCGGCATCGCGATAGCATTGGACGAGGAATTCGCCGCTCGCCGGAGTCTTTTCCGACGGTTTGAACACGACCGCATTGCCAGCGATCAGCGCCGGGACGATGTGCCCGTTGGGAAGGTGCGCGGGGAAATTATATGGCCCGAGTACCGCCAGCACTCCGTGCGGCTTGTGACGGACGGTCACCTTGTTGCCCATGGCCGCCTCGAATGTCCGCTTGGGCGTTCGCTCGGCATAGGCATTGATCGAGATGTCGACCTTGTTGACCACCGCCGCGACCTCGGTCTGGGTCTCCCAGAACGGCTTGCCTGTCTCGCGGGCGATCAGCGTCGCGAATTCCTTCTCCCTCTTGCGCACGACATTTGCGAAGCGGCGGAGCGCCTCGGTGCGATAGGAGATCGAATGGCCGGCCCAGGCGGGAAATGCCTTGCGGGCGGCGGCGACTTCGGCCGCTGCGTCGCCCGGCTCTCCGGACCAGATTTCCTTGCCGGTTGCGGGCTCGATGGAAATTATACGCTGGGACATAGGTTGGGCGCTCCACCACGCGCAGCGGGCGCGGTCAAGCTGCGGCTGATCCGTCCTCGGCCATGGCCGCGCCCATTCTCCGGATCGCGGCGATTTTTGCGTCGAACGGCGACCAGTCGTCGCTCGTCGCAATCGCGTCCCAGATCGACTTCGATCTCCTCGATGTGCATCGAGCAAGGCTCCGCGTCCCACCAGTAGGAATGATTGCGCGCTTCCGAGCGGCTGCGCCCGGCAAGAAGCGATGCCAGCTTGCGGAACGGTTCTGAAGGATAGGCGTCCGGCGCCCGGGTCGCGCCCGCCGCGCCAGTCGAAGAAGACGCGGTCGACCGTGTTGAGTCCTCGCTTCGAGCGCCTCGACGAGAGCCGCAGCCAGATCGCGGTCGGATTCGTCCCGCCGCTTGGGTCTCGATTCCGAGGCGCCAGAGCAGCCTTTCGACGATCGCGCCTTCGAACCCTTCACCCCAGTTGGAACAGCTCCGCCGACAGTGGCGGCTCGTCAGTCACCAGAGACAGGCAGCCGCCAAGCTGGGCCAGGTCCCACTGGATCGCTTCCGGCTGCCGCGCGAAGGAATAGAGGCCGAAATGGTCGAAATAAGCGGCCGTGAAGTCGCCGTCCCAATAAGGCGCGAACCGCCACGGGCCGTAGTCGAAGCTTTCGCCCGTGATGTTGATATTGTCGCTGTTGAGCACGCCGTGGACGAAACCGGCAGCCATGTAGCTTGCGGCCAGCTCGGCGGTTCGTTTGGAAACCAGGGCAAACAGCCGCAGCGCGTTTTCGCTCTGATCCGCGCCCGGAGCTTCGCCGCACAGATGCTCGAGACAGTAGCGGGTGAGGCGATTGATCGCATCCGCGTCCTTGAAGAACGCCTGCCGCTGAAACGTGCCGATTCGGATGTTCCCGTGACTGAGGCGGGTCAGAACCGATGAACGGGTCGGCGACGGTTCATCGCCGCGAGTAAGTTGTTCGCCGGTCTCGAACAGGGCGAAGCTTTTCGAGGTGTTCACGCCCAGCGCTTCCAGCATCTCGGTCGCGAGGACTTCTCGGACCCCGCCCTTCAGGGTCAGCCGCCCGTCGGCGCTCCGGCTGTACGGCGTCTGGCCCGAGCCCTTGGTGCCGAGGTCGAGTAGGCGGCTCCCACCGCCCCCCGGTTGGCTCGGATGGCGGCGCCCGCCAAGACTCTCCCGCAGCTGTGCAAAGAGGAACCCCCGCCCGTCACCGATGTCCGGGTTGTACACGCGGAACTGATGGCCGTGATAGCGAAGCGCCAGCGGCTGCTCGAGATTGCCGGCCAACGGATCGAACCGGCAGAAATGTGCTGCCCACTCGTCGCCAGACAAATCGCCGAGGCCCACCGTTTCCGCCGCCCGGCGGTTCACGAACCGCTGCTTGCACTCGGGAAATTTCGCTGCCTCGACGAGATCGAAAAAGCCGTCGCCAAGCTCGAAGATTTGCACATCGGGCCGATAGGATTGCGCGAGCGGCATTCCACCGCGATAGGGGAGCGGAACAGGTGGGGAAAGATTGCATGCCCGATTGGCGCGACCAGTACTGGACCAGTCGCGATGGCCTGACCTTGCATTATCGCGATTACGAAGGGCCTGACGGCCGGCCGCCGGTCCTGTGCCTCCACGGCCTCACTCGCAACTCGCGCGACTTCGAAAATCTTGCCGGCCGGCTGGCGGGAAACTGGCGAGTCCTGACGGTCGATTTCCGGGGCCGTGGCAAGAGCCAGCACGACCCCCAGCCAGCCCGCTACATGCCGCCGACCTACGCCGCCGATGTCATCCATCTGATGGACGAGCTGGCGATCGAACAAGCGGTGTTCATCGGGACTTCGCTTGGCGGAATCGTCACGATGATCGTCGCCGGCTTCGCTCCGCAGAGGATCGCCGGAGCGCTCCTCAACGATATCGGGCCCGAGCTGGACAAGGCCGGTCTCGACCGGATCAGCAGCTACGTCGGCCAGCCGGTCCTGTTCGCAAGCTGGGACGAGGCTGCCGACCGCTTCGCCGCCAAATATGGCGACGTTCACCCAGGCTACGGGCGCGTCGAGTGGCTCCGCTACGCAAGGCGAGTGGCTCGGGAGACGGAGCGCGGCATCGAGCTGGACTATGACATGGCGATTGCCGAGCCGTTCCGGTCAATGGACGAGAAGACGGCCACCGCGGCCGACGCCTGGCCCCTGTTCCGCGGCCTTGCAGGGAAGCCGGTGACGATCCTTCGCGGCGAGAACAGCGACCTCTTTTCGGCCGAGACCGCCCGCAAGATGTGCGAGGCACTTCCCGGCGCCGAGCTGGCCACCGTCGCCAACGTCGGCCACGCCCCCGATTTCGACGAGCCGGAGTCGATTGACGCGGTCGACCGCCTGCTGGAGCGGGTGCTCGACCGTTAAGCGGCGCCCATCCGCTTGAGCTTGTCGAGCGCGGTGGAATCCAACTCATCAGGCGCAAGAGTGGCGACGAAATCGTTGTTGCGGCCGAACAGCAGCACCGTTGCCGTGTGATCCATCGTATAGTCGCCGTCGCCCGTCGGCACTTTCTGGGCATAGATGCCGTACTGCTTTTCGACCTTCTGGATTTTCGCCGGTGAGCCGGTCAGCCCGATGATCGGAGCGCCGAACGCTTTGGTGTAGGCGCCCATGTCCTTTGGCGTGTCCCTCTGCGGGTCGACGCTGACGAAGACGATGTTGAACGCTGCGTCGCCGCCGGCTTCACGCCGGAGCTTCACAAGCCGCGCCAACGTGGTGGGGCAGGTGTCGGGACAGTGGGTGAAGCCGAAGAACAGGGCATAGGGCTTACCCTTGAGCTGCTCGGTCCCGAACGGCTGGCCGTCAGACGCGACGAGCGTGAAGGGGCCGCCAAAGCCGGCTGAAGTTACGGTGTGTGCCGGCGCCTGGTGCCGCCCCGGCGTGGTCAGCAGGAAAATGCCGAACCCCACCAGGGCAATGGCGCAAAGACCCCAGATAATCAGCCGCGTCTGTCTCACATTGCCTCTCCACTTGCCGGGCGCACCGGCACCGTCACTTTCCGCTCACCGGATTTTTGAAATTTGAGATCCAGCTCAACCGAGGACCCTGCCTGAAGCGGCTGTTTGAGCTTCATCAGCATGACGTGCGTTCCACCGGGCTTGAGCTCCACCGACGAGTTTGCCGGCACATCGAGCTTCTGAAGCGGACGCATCCGCATGATTCCGTTGGCCATGGTCGTCGAATGGAGCGACGCGTCGGCCTGCGGGCTGCTCACCGAAAGAAGGCTGTCGCCGCCGCCGCGGTTTCGGATCGTGAAATAAGCCGCCGAGGCCTGCTGGCCCGGGACCGTGGCGCGCGCCCAGGGCTGGTCGATCGTGATCGCCGGCGGCCCGCTCGCAGCCTTGCACGACGCAAGCAACAGCGTTGCGAGCAAAAGGCTAATGCGCATCGGAGGGATTCTCCCGGGCCGTCGGTCGGCTCGGGGAAGTAGGACCTCGCCCGAGTCCGGTTCGCGGCGTCCTTGCAGGACAGCGGTCCGCTCCGTCAAGGAAGCGGCCGCAGCAGGCGAGGCTCAGCGGAACATTCGTTCAGCGAGAAGATCGGCGATGTGGAGGGTCTTGCGGCCTGCACCTTGTTCGATCTGCTCGCGGCAGCTGAAGCCGTCCGCGAGGATGATCGTGTTTTCCGGCGCTTGGCGGACCGCGGGGAGAATCACTCGCTCGCCGATTTTCTGGCTGACATCGTACGTCTCGTGGGCGAAGCCGAACGCGCCCGCCATTCCGCAGCAGCCCTGCGGCGGGCGGTCGACGTCGAGACCGAGCTTGTCGAACAGCTGAAGCTCGGATTTGAATCCGATCACCGCGTGATGGTGACAGTGGGCTTGGACGATGGCCTTGCCCCCGGTCTTCGCCTTCGCGAATTGGTCGAAGTGGTCGCAGACGAAATCTCCGAACTGGACCACCTGCTTCGAAAGCCTCTTTGCCTCGTCGCGGTCGGGAAATAAACCAACGAGCTCATCCTTGAACGCAGAGGTGCAGGCGGGCTCCAGGCCAACGATGGGAGTGCCATCGGCAATGGTCTCGCCCAGGGTCTTGAACGTGTCCTCCCAAAGCGATTTCGCCTCGTCGAGATAGCCCCAGTCGTAGAGCGGCCGGCCACAGCACAGCGGCTTGGCGGGGATCACGACCTCGTAACCCGCCGCTTCAAGGCTTCGCGCCGCCGCCATTGCCGTGTCGGGTCGAAAATAGTTGTTGAACGTGTCGGGCCACAGCATCACCCGGGCACCGCCCGCCTTCTTTGGCCGGAATCGGCTTCGGAACGAGCGCTCGAAGCGCGGCATGGTTCGGCGCCGGTCGATTCCGCCGATCCACTTTGCAATCGCTGCAAGCCCCGGCGTTCGCGTTCCGAGATTGGCGAGCCACGGCGCGGTTTCGGCAAGACGCGCCCAGCGCTGGATGTGCGCCATCGACCAGGCCGAGCGCGGTCGCGCCTTCTTCTCGTAATGGTGCGCGCGGAATTCCGATTTCCAAGTCGCCATGTCGACTCCCGTCGGGCAGTCTTTCCTGCACCCCTTGCAGGCCAGGCACAGCGACAGTGCGTCCTCCACTTCGGCGCTGTCCCAGCCGTCGCGGATGATCTCTCCCCTGACCATTTCGTGGAGAAGGTGGGCGCGGCCGCGGGTGGCGTGCTTCTCCTCGTGGGTGACGAGATAGGATGGGCACATCACTTCATTGCCGACGTTGTGCCGCCGGCACTTGCCGACCCCGACGCAGTGGATCGTCGTTTGGGCGAACCCGCCAAGCTTGGGATAGGCGAACCAGCTGTCGAGGTCGGGCGGCTGATATTCCGGCCCCAGGCGCATATCGGAAAGGATCGTGAAGGGATCGACGACCTTTCCGGGATTCATCTTGCCCGCGGGATCCCAAATGCCTTTGAACTCGCGAAAGCCCTCGAGCATCTGCGGCCCGTACATGATCTCCAGAAGCTCGGCCTTCGATTGGCCGTCGCCATGTTCCCCCGAGATCGAGCCGCCATAGGAGACGACCAGCTTCGCTGCCTCGGTTATGAACTCGCGATAATTGGCCAGCCCTTTTTCCGTCCCAAGCTCGAAGTTGATCCGGCAATGAAGGCAGCCGTCGCCGAAGTGGCCGTAGAACGCCGCTTCGTATCCGTGGCGGTGCATCAGCCGGCGAACATCGCGGAGATAATCGCCGAGCCGGTCGGGTGGCACCGCGCTATCCTCCCACCCGTCCCAGGTCACGGGCTGGCCGGGAACGAAGGCGGTCGCGCCCAGCGAGGCTTCGCGGTCGACCCAGACCTGGTGCTGTTTCTCCGGGTCCGTGACGATGCGGGATTGCTTGAACTCGCTGGCGACCGCCTTGGCCCGGTCCTCCGCCTCGGCAGCAGTTTCGCCGCCGGTCTCGACGATGAGCCAACCGCCGCCTTCCGGGAAATAGTGGAGTCCTTCCGGAGGCGCATTGCTCTCCTTCACAGCCTTGAAGAGCAGGTGGTCGAACCCTTCGAGGCCGCAGGGCTTGTGCTCGAGCACGCGCGGCACCGCGTCGCCTGCTTCGTAAACGTCGTCAAAAGCGATGATGGCGAGCGCCCGGTGGGGCGGACTATGGATCAGGCTGAGCTCGGCTTCGAGCACCAGCGCACAAGTGCCTTCGGTGCCGCTCAGCGCCTTGGCGACATTGAAATCGCTGCCCGGCAAGAGCTGGTCGAGGTTCTCGTAGCCGGAGACTCGCCGCGGAATGTCGGGATATCGCGCCTTGATGAGGTCGCCGTAGCGGTCGCGAAAGCGAACCAGGTCGCGGTAAATTTCCCCGCGCCTGCCGCCGCCTTCGACGATTTTGCGAAGCTCCGGCTCCGGCGTCGGGCCCACCTGCATTAGCTCACCGTCGTAGGTCAGCACGGTGAGCTTCTCGACATAGTCGGACGTCCGCCCCGACATCACCGAATGCACTCCGCAGCTGTTGTTGCCGATCATCCCGCCGAGCGTGTTGTGGTCGTGCGTCGCCGGATCGGGCCCGAACGTCAGCTCATGCTTCTCGGCGGCTTTGCGCAGGTGATCGAGAATGCACCCGGGCTGCACCCTCGCCCGCTTGGCGACGGGGTCGATATCGATGATTTTGTTCATGAAGCGGGAGAAGTCGAAGATCACCGCGACATTGCAGCTCTGGCCGGGAATCGCGGTGCCGCCGCCTCTGGCGAGGATCGGCGCGTCGTGCCGGCGGCAGATGTCCACCGCCTCGACGACGTCGGAGATGCTCCGCGGAGTCACGACACCGATCGGCGCGAAGCGGTAATTGGAGGCATCGAACGTATAGAGTGCCCTGCCCTGCGTTTCGAAGTTCACCGGGCACGACAGCGAACGGCGAAGTTCCGAGGCGAGCGAGCGCGCTTGCTCGTCAGGGTAGAAGAGATAGTCCGCCGCGATCCGGCCCGACGGCGAATGTTCCCTAACCCGTTCCCCGGTCCGGGTCACACCAGTTCGCGAACGGTGTCCGAAGCCACCGTCAGTGCGATCTTGCCGGCGTGCGGAGTTCCGCGAACGAGCGATTCGGCAAAGTGCATCGCCTGCTTCGCGCTGATGCTCGGCGGCATCGGCGGCTCGTTGGGGTCAACGACCGCCTCGATGAGAACCGGCCCTTTTTGAAGCAGCGCCTGGTGAAGCTGGTCGGCGCATTGTTCGGGATCGTCGATGTGGACAGCCTCGAGCCCGCAGCCTTCGGCAACCTTGACGAAGTCGATGGGCTCAAGCTCGCACTCATATTCCGGGTTGCCGAGGAACACCATCTGCTCCCACTTGATCTGCCCAAGGACGTCGTTTTTGATAACGATGAGCTTGGCGTCGAGCGCATATTTGTGGAACGTGACGAGATCCCCCATCAACATCGCCGTGGCGCCATCGCCGATCACCGCGACAACCTGCCGGTGCGGGTAAGCGACCGCCGCTGCAATCGCGTAACCGAGCGCGCACGCCATCGTGGCGAGAGTGCCGGAGCAACTGAACATCATGTCGCCGCGCATATCGACCTGCCGCGCCGTCCACGTGGTTACGGTTCCGCTGTCGGTGATGACGATCGCGTCGTCGCGAAGAAGCTTGTTCAGCTCGTGAGTGACGACCTGCGGCTTCATCGGCATGTCGCGCCGGGTTCCGCGCTTGGCCATCGACTCGCGCCAGCCGCGCATCGCGTCCTGGGCGGACTTAAGGAAGGAATCGTCGGCGTTTTCGCTCACTAGCGGAAGCAGCTCGGCGAGAACCCGCCTGCTGTCGCCAACCAGGCCGGAGTCGACCGGGAACCGCAGCCCGATCAGCTTCGGGTCGATGTCGATCTGGACCCCGCGCGCGTCGCCGGGTCTCGGATAGAATTCAATGTACGGAAACGTCGAACCCACGATGAGGATGGTGTCGCACTCCGCCATCGCCTCTTGCGATGCCTTCGTCCCGAGCAGTCCCACTCCGCCGGTCGAATAGGGGCTGCGGTCGGGGATCGCTCCCTTGCCGAGCAAGGGCATCCCGACCGGCGCCTTCAGCTTCTCGGCAATGGCCAGCAGTTCCTCGGTCGCGTGAATGGCTCCTCGGCCAGCAAGGATGAACGGCTTTTTCGCCTCGTTCAGGATGTCGGCGGCTCTTTGAAGTTGCTCGCGGTCCGGGCACTGGCCGCTATGGGCCATCAAGTCCGACGTGTGGTGGGGAACGTTCCGCTTGGACCTGTGCGCCTCATCGACGGACATCGACTGGATGTCGATCGGGATCGTGATGTGTGCGGGCTGGCGATAGCCAAGCGCCATTCGGCACGCCTGCTCGGCGACCGCCTCCATATGCGCCGGCCCCATCACTCGGGTCGAGTAAACGCATGCGTCGGTGAACAGCTTGTCGAGCTCGACATCCTGCTGCGTGAAAGTGTCGAGAAGGTCGTGATGTTGCATCCCCGTGATCGCCAGCACCGGCTGCTTGTCGAGCTTGGCGTCGTAAATGCCGTTCAACAGGTGAATCCCGCCAGGGCCGGAAGTGGAGATGCAAACGCCCAGCTTTCCGGTCCACTTGGCGTAACCGCAGGCGGCGAATGAGGCAGTTTCTTCGTGCCGGACCTGAATGAAGCGGATGTCGTCCTGGCGCTTGCGTAGCGCTTCGATGACTCCGTTTATGCCGTCGCCGGGAATGCCGAAGACAACTTCCACCCCCCAATCGATGAGTGTCTGGACAAGGACATCGCTGGCGGTCTCAGCCATTGGTTTCTCCTTCTACGGTTCCTTAACGCGCGTCTCACCGCATCGGTCCGGCCGTTCCGGAGGGGGCAGCCCACGCAGGATCACGCTTCTCGGGATGGCGGTCGCATCGGTGACGCCGGCAAGCGCCATTGCGACGCTCAGTTCGTCGCGAAGCATTTCAAGCGCCTTGGTGACTCCGGCCTGGCCGTAAGCGCCGAGACCATAAATGTAGCTCCTGCCGATGAAGCAGGCGCGCGCGCCGAGACCGAGGAATTTCAGAACGTCGAGCCCGCTCCTGACCCCGCCGTCGACAAAGACTTCGGTCCTGTCCCCGACTGCATCGACGATGTCCGGCAGGACCGAGGCGGTGGACGGCGCGCTATCGAGTTGCCGGCCGCCATGGTTGGACACGAGCACCGCGTCTGCGCCTGAATCCACCGCCATCTTGGCATCGTCCACGTCCAGCAACCCCTTGACGATCAGCTTCCCGGGCCACAGCGACCGCACCCACTCGAGGGTCTGCACGTCGAATGACGGATCGAGCTGGCTCCTGACGAGTTCGGCCATTTTCTTTACGTTCCCGGATTTCACCCGGTTCGCGTAATTGCCGAAGCTCCATCGTTTCGAGTGAAGCATGGCAAACGCCCAGCTCGGGTTGGAAACGATGCTCCAGATGTTGGCCGGCGTCAGCCGCGGCGGCATCCCCAATCCATTATGGGTGTCGACGTAGCGGATTCCTTCGACATGAAGGTCCATCGTCAGGACCAGGACGGGGCAGTTCAGCGCCTTCGCGCGTTCGATCAGGTGTTTGGAAAAGCCGCGGTCCTTCTCCAGGTAGAGCTGGAACCAGAACGGCTTGTCGACGCCCTCAGCGACATCGTCGATCGATAGTAGCGCGTTCGTGGACAGGGCAAACGGCACCCCGAAATCGTGAGCTGCGCGGCAGGAAAGGATTTCCCCGTTCGACCACACGGCCCCGCACATCCCCACGGGTCCGAGAGCGACCGGAATCGCGACTTTCTCTCCGAGCATCGTCGTCGACAGATTGCGGTCGGAAACGTCGTACATTACGCGCTCGCGAAAGCGGATCGACTGCAGGTCGCTCCGGTTCTCACGCAAGGTGATTTCGGAGAACGACCCGGCTTCGACATAGTCCATGAACGGCTTGGGGACTCGCCGGTGCGCCTGCCGCCGCAGGTCTTCGATATCGGCGATCCAATCCGGGACTTCGCTCATCGCGCGAGCACCGCGCCGTCAGCTTCGCTGCTTGGTTTTCGCCTGGTCTCCCTGGCGGCCGGAGAGCATGAATCCCACTCCCGCCGCGGTTGCTGCCGCGACAGCGCCCAAGGCCGCGAGGCCAATCTGCTTCTTGTGCATCGACGCCCAGAGTTCGGGGCTGTCTTCGCGCGCTTCCTTGTCGAAGCGGCCGTGCGCCGCAAAGTCGCCGGGCACGGGCTCGAACAAATTGTCCTGGCGGTCGGGACTGACCGGCTCCTTCGACTGCTGCCCCTTGAAGCCGACATCGGCCAGGACCTCGTCAAGATAGGCTGAAGCGATTTTGTCGCCCCATACGGCCTTGACCGTCGGATATCCCACCTCAACTTCCTTGCGGTCGGTATGAGCGGCGAAATAGATCGCACGAGCGGCCACTTCGGGCTGGAAAATCGCGCCGATCGGCTTCGGCTTGCCCTTCACCTTGGCCCGAATCCAGTCGAACTGCGGCGTATTCACCCCGGGCAGCTGGACCATCGTAATGTGGACTCCGGGCGCGTCGTGAAGCAGCTCCGAGCGGATCGAATCCTGAAATCCCTGAATCGCATGCTTGGCGCCGCAATAGGCAGACTGAAGCGGGATTCCGCGATAGGCCAATGCCGAACCGACGAGGACGATCGAGCCGCGATTGCGCGGCACCATCCGCTTCATTGCCGCTCGGGTGCCGTTCACCTGTCCAATATAGGTCACATCCGTAACGCGCTGATATTCCTCGGGAGTGATGTCGAGGAAGCGCGAGAAAATCCCGGCGAACGCGTTGTTCACCCAGACGTCGATTTCGCCGAGCTCCCTCTCGATTTTGTCTGCGGCATCCTCGACCGCCTTGGCGTCGGAGACATCGACGGAAATCGCGATCGCCTTGCCTCCGGCCTCTTCCACCTCTCGTTTTGCAGTGTCCAGCCGGTCTTCGCCGCGCGCGAGAATCGCGACATTGGCGCCGTTCTTTGCGAATTCACGCACGGTTGCCCGGCCCACTCCCGCGGTTCCTCCAGTGACGACGACGGTTTCGGCTGTGCTGCGGTCCACGGTAACTCTCCTTTCACAGCGGCCAACGCTCAGTACGCCCAACTTTTCCAAGAAATGCCCGAAGTCAGCGCGGTGAACGCTTGTGCTCGCGCGATCGGTGCGGCTGGTCCGATGCCGCTGCGCTCGGTCCGAGGTTGCTGCTTCTGGCCACCTTTGCGATCCGCTCGTGCAAATAGGGGTGAATGAACGGCATCAGCACGCCGACTCCACAGCCCCACACAAGCAATGACAGCAGCAGCCCGCCCGCAGCAGCACCCGCGGGAGTCGTGCCGCCGCTAACTGCCGGCAGAACGAGAACGGCGCCGGCAGCCCAGAGAGCAAAACCGAACCCCATTCCAAACAGCCATCCGCCGCGCCGGTCGTTCGCGGCTCTGCCAAAGAGCCAGCCGTAAGCCGCCCCGGCGGCGGCCATGGTTGCAAAGCCCAGCCCCAAGGTCGCCGCAAGCGACAGGCCAAGGATGCCCGCCTCCACCCGAAGCGACCCGAAGACCCACAGGACGGCAACTGCCGGCACGGCCGCGATGATTCCGCAGATGGCACCGGCCGTCTTCGGCCTTTGCGTCGGACCCGGATCGTAGCCGTGCGCTGCAAGAAAACCCGCCATCAGCCGAGCAACTCCGCCAGTTCCTTGCAGTTGCGGAATTCCGGAGTGTCGGAGAACATGTCGATAAGCTGTTTATAGGCGAGGCCGACGGTGCGAACGTCGCGGTTGAGGTCGAACAGTCCGACCGGAAACACGAGTCCGAGGGGCTTGGTGAGGCCGATGCTCCAGTCGATCTGGTCGGTTAGGCTGTACCAGGTGAAGCCCACGAGCGGCACGCCCGACTTCCGCATCAGCTGAACGTTGTGCCACTGGCGCCAGAGCCACCGCGGCGCGTCGGCAGCGTCCATTCGGTTGGTTTCGGTGTGCATTAGCGGCCGCCGGTACCGATCGTAATATTGCTTCGCGATCACGTACCAGCCGAACAGCTCGCCTAGCGAGCGAACGTGCCCGTCGGAGTCGATCAGCCGTTCGTTCCACTCGTAATAGTCGATTCCCAGGACCGATCGGCGCGGGACCTTGCGGTTCATGAACCGCTCGAGCTCGTCGTCGCCCATGCCGTTCTGGCGAACATAGGATTTCATCGTGTCACTCAGCTCGTGGCCGAAGATGAGGTCGAGGGGTAGGAACCGCCGCTCGTTCTCCAGGTGAGCGCGATTCTGAATGGCGGGATCGGGGCAACACGGCTGCGTAAAGTCGCTGCTTTCGCTGTTGATGAAGACCGCATCGGGCCGATGCTCCAGGATCGAGTCCATCATTGCGGTGCTGGAGCTGGCGAGATTGAACGCGGCTCGGACGAAGGCGCCGTCGTCCCGTTCCTGCTCGTTCCAGGCGCCGTTCAGTGCGCTCATGCGCGAGCAAACGTACATTTCGTTGACCGGCGTATAGAAGCGGACCCACGGGAAACGCTTCGCGAAGGCTCCGGCATATTCCGATAAGGCCGGCGCAAGCTCGGGGTTTTGCAAATTCTCGAGCCAGTCCGGGACTCCGAAATGGCAGAGGTCGACGATCGGGTCAGGGCCGTATTCATGGAGCTCGGCCATTTGTTCGTCGGCCCACGACCAGTCGTACTTGCCAGGGCCAAGGAACGTCAGGTGAAGCGGCGGCCCGTAACGCAAATGGGTGACGCCGATCTCGCGGCAGAGATCGAAGTCCTTCTGCCAATTCTGGTAGTGAAGGGTCGACTCCAACTCGTCGCGCCGCCAGCGGCCGTGCTCGATTGTCGGGTAACTGCATTCGATACCGCTCGCGAACATGAAGCTGTTCGGCCGATCTCGCCCGGCGTGCGGCGCTCGCATGAAATCGCGAGCCGGCGGCGAGGCCTGCGGCTTGTGGCCGACGGGGTAGCCGACGGGCCGCTTGTAAATGGCACCGAGCGCAAGGCCGTAGGCAACATGCATTGCAAGGATGCTTGCCAGCGCCTCTGGCGTCAGGTCGGCGAATTGCGTCCAGCTGACCTGTGCCACGTCGGCATGGGCCTGCATGAGTCCAAGCTGCGGATAGACGAAAAGGATCGCCAGGATTGCAGGTAACGCGCTGAAGGCGACTCCCTGCGCCAGCGGCGGCCATTTCAGCCGGCCCCAGAAAAAGTAAGCGTAAAAGACCGCCCAGACGATGCCCACGCCGGCGTGGGCCACGAGGCCGGCGAGCAGCCCCGGCCAGTGATCTGCGGGCACGACGACGGCGCCAAGCTCGCCGGCGAAGTCGACTCCTGACACGCCTGCGAAGCGTATTGCCGCAGCGGTGACTTCCATCGCCAGCGCTCCGGCGGCGCCCGCAACGACTGCCTTCGAAATGTCCACGCTTCGAATCAATGAAGCCTGTTCCCAACCAAACTGCCCGGGAACGAACAAGCGAACGGCCGCTGTTGTTTCGAGCGCCGCCGAAGCAGTCGCAAAGCTTGATTGGGGTGAAGTGGAGGCCCGAGCCGGAATCGAACCGGCGTGCAAGGATTTGCAGTCCTCTGCGTAACCACTCCGCCATCGGGCCGAGGCTTGCGCATTTCGGAGGGAAAGCCGCCGCGGTCAAGGTCCAATCCCAGACAGCGGCCGAACGACGTCCCCTCTTTTATTGCAATTGCAACTTATTCTCATTAGCGATATGGCAATAAGAAGGGGGAATTGATGAAACGCTGTTTGTTTATTGGACTTGTCGCCTGCTCGCTGGCGAGCGCCGCGCACGCCGACGAGCGCTACTTCGGCTATGTCGACGGTGCCGACACTTTGCCGAAGGGCGAGACCGAGGCCGGTGTCTGGATCACCGATCGTCGCGGCAAGCAAGGCGGCCATTACAACGCCCAGGACTACCGGCTCGAGCTCGAACACGGCTTCACGGACAGGCTCACCGTTTCCACGTACGCGAATTTCGAAAGCCACCACATCCGCGGCCTCGATCCGGACTTTAACAACGTAGGCCGGAACTTCGGCTTCAAGGGCTTGTCCGCGGAATTCAAGTACAACCTGGTGGACCCGGACAAGAATCCGATCGGACTCACCCTCTATGCCGAGCCCGGCTGGTCGCTAATCCATGATGTCGAGGGCGAGAAAGGCACCGAGTACGAGCTGGAACTCAAGGCCATTCTCCAGAAAAGTCTTTTCGATGAGCGCCTGGTTTGGGCGACCAATTTCACGTTCGAGCCGGAGTGGGAGAAGGAGGTCAAGCTCGATCCCGTTTCGGGCGACGTTGAGAAGGAGTGGGAGAAGGAGCTGAAGCTAGAGGTCTCCACCGGGCTATCGTACCGCGTCGCGCCGAACTGGTTTGTTGGAGCCGAGGCACGCTATTCAAGCGTCTATCCCGACTGGACCGAAGGGCTTCACCGCGAAACCTATTCAATTTCCGCCGGCCCGATGATCGCCTGGTCGGCGGACGAGTGGTCCGCAAGCCTCACTTTCCTTCCGAAGATCGCCGACGGGCCCGGGGTGCGAAACGGCGAAGACGAGTGGGAGAAGCGGGAAATCCGGCTCAAAATAGCGCATGAATTCTAGCGAGCGGCCGCGCAAATCGACGAAAGTCCGCCGGTTCGGCTTGGCGTTGCCGCACCATGCCGATAAAGCCGCTCTTGAATCCCAACTGTATTAGCGGCATATAACACCTGATGACGATCCACGCTCCCGTTCCGGATTACGCGGCTGCTCGCGCGTCGATGGTCGACACGCAGCTTCGGCCAGAAGGCGTCAACTACACGCCCGTCGTCAACGCGATGGCCGCAGTGAGGCGAGAGGACTTCGTTGCGGAGGAAGCAAAACCCCTCGCCTATTCGGACCGGGTGGTGCCGATGGGCGCGGGCCGGCTAATGTCGGGACCGGTGGTAGTCGGAAAGCTGCTCACCGAAATGGCCCCGATCCCGGGCGAACGGGCGCTCGTCGTAGGGTGCGGCACTGGATATTCCACTACGGTTCTCAAAGTGATCGGGCTCGATGTCATCGGGCTGGAAAGCTCGGCCGAACTAGCGGCGCGCGCGCGCGAACTCGGCGTCGACGTTGTCGAAGGACCGCTCGAAGAGGGTTGGAAACGGCGCGCGCCCTACCATCTTATCCTCATCGACGGTGCCGTCGAAAACATCCCCGAGGCGATCATCGCACAGCTCACCGGCCACGGGCGGATCGGAGCCGCACTGATCGACCGTGGAATCAGCCGGCTCGCAGTTGGGCGCAGGGACGGCAACGGGTTCGGCCTTCACACGATGGCCGATTCGGGAGCGGCGGCGCTTCCCGGCTTTTCGAAGCCGCGGACGTTCAGTTTTTGACGCTTGGAGAAAATGTGGCTCGCTACCGGACACTGCTGACGGCGACGGTGATTGCGGCGCTGATGGCCGGAACTGCATCCGCGGACACGCTCCGCGAGGCTCTGGTCGACGCTTATCACACGAATCCTGACTCTCACGGCCCAGAGGGAAGCGCTCAAGGCGACTGACGCGACGGTCGCGATCGCTCGTGCCCAGGGCCGGCCGCAGGTCAGCGCAACCGCGGGATTGAACAAGGATCTTGCCCGTAGCGGCATCCTGGAAACTGGCGGGAAGGGCCCCACCCTCTCGGTCGGTCTCGATCTGTCGATGCCGCTGTTCACCGGGGGCAGGGTTAAGAACTCTATCGAGGCTGCGAAAACGCGGGTCGAGGCGGGCCGGGCGACTTTGCGCGGAGTGGAAGGCGACGTGTTCACGAACGCGGTCTCCGCTTACATGGACGTGATCCGCGACCGCGCAATCGTTGAGCTGAACCAGAACAATGTGAAGGTCCTGCAGACCAATCTTCAGGCAACCAGCGATCAGTTCCAGATTGGCGAACTCACCAAGACCGACGTCGCCCAATCGCAGGCCCGGCTCGAACTCGGACGCGCGAATCTCGCTTCGGCCCAGGGGCAGGAACAGAAAAGCGAGCAGGAATACCGCCGGGTGATCGGCCACGAGCCGGGCGATCTCGCACCGCCGCCGCCGCTTCCGCCGCTTCCGGCAACGGGAGAGGAAGCGGTTCGAATTGCGCTTGCCAACAATCCCGACATTGAGGCTATCAACCGGCAGGCCGAGGCCGCGGCTTACGACGTGAACGTCGCTCGCGCACAACGGCTGCCGAACCTGTCGGCCGGGGTCAGCGAGACCTATGTGAACGCGCTCGGCGGATCGATCGGCGGCGTTCCGAGGACGGGCACTCAGACCACGGCTGGGCTTAATGCGACGATCCCGATTTATCAGGGGGGTGAGCCGGCAGCGCGGATTCGGCAAGCCCAGGCGCTTCAAGGGCAGACGCTGGAGCAGGCGATCGGAACCGAGCGGTCCGTCGTTGCCCAGGCCCGCTCAGCGTTTGCAACCTACAAGGCCGCGGAAGAAGCGATTTCCTCCCAGGAAACGGCAGTCAAGGCGAACGAGCTGGCGCTCGAAGGCGCTCGCGCGGAGCGTACCGTCGGGACCCGTACGGTTCTGGACGTGCTGAATGCCGAGCAGGAGCTTCTCAATTCGCAGGTGGCGCTCGTGACCGCCCGCCGAGACGCCTATGTCGCCGGCTTTCAACTGCTCAACGCCATGGGCCAGGCGGAGGCTCAGGATCTCGGGCTTGACGGCGGCCCGCTGTACGACCCGCTCGGCAACTATCGGCGCGTCGCGAACAACTGGAACGACTGGGCCAGCGACGCCCCGCATGTGATTGTCGCGACGCCAACGGCAACTCCTGCCGAAACCGGAGCAGCGCCAACTCCCCCTCCGGTCACCAAGGGCGTGACACCGCCCCGGCAATAAGCGTATCGTCGGCGCACTTATGCAAACGCCCGCCCGCGAGCCCTCTATGGAAGACATCCTCGCGTCGATCAAAAAGGTGATCGCCGAGGAAAAAGAGCTGCGCAGCGCCGTGACGGAGGCGGAGCGCTCCCGGCCCGAAGACGCGGATGAAGAGGGCGAGGAAGAGGTACTCGAGCTCGACCAGTCGATCGAGCAGCCGGCAGAGCTGGGGCCGCCGCTCCTCGACGAAAACACCGCCGAGACCACTCGACATTCTCTCGAAGAGCTTTCCAGCGCCGCCGCCGCGGCTCCGGCTCCGCAGAGCGGCAACCCGCTCGAAGAGATGGTTCGCGAGATGCTTCGGCCGATCCTCAAGGACTGGCTCGACGAGCATTTGCCGAACATCGTCAACGAGCACGTAAAGCGAGAGATTTCACGGATAACGGGCCGTAAGCTTTAGCCGTTTTGCGCTCGCGCGCAGCTTTGCTACGCCTCTGTCATAAAAAAGCTTCCGCTCGCCGCGACCGCGGCCGCCGCCCTCGTCGCCTCCTCCCCGGCACTCTCCCGGCCCATGACCGCCACCGACATGCACATGATGCACCGGATGGGCTCGCCCGCGGTTTCGCCCGACGGGCGCTACGCGGTGTTCACCCTGAGCGACGCGGACCTGGCGGCGAACAAGCGCAACAACAGGCTCTACCTGCTCGATCTCACCAAAGCTCGCACCGCGCCGCAGCCGATCAGCGGTGCCGAAAAGGGCCACGACCCGATGTTCTCCGCCGACGGGACTCTCTGGTTCCTGATGCCGGTGAACGGGGAGGACCAGCTGTTTCGGATGCCAATCGGCGGAGCACCGGTTCAGGCGAGCAGCTTCAGCGGCGACATCGGCGGCTTCAAAGTCGCTCCGAATGCTAGCCGGGTGGTCGTCTGGGCCGACCGCGACCTTCGCTGCACCGACCTTGCCTGCAAAGGGCTGCCGCCGAAGCCGGAGACCGGAAGCGGGCGAACCTACGACCAATTGTTCATCCGGCACTGGGACACCTGGGTCGAGCCGGGCGTTCGGTCGCGGCTGTTCACCTATCCGGTTGCCGACGGGAAGCTGACCGGCGCGGGCGTTCCGATCGAAGGCAAGCTGGTGGGCGACACACCGTCGAAACCTTTCGGAGGCGGTGAGGAAATCGCTCTTTCGCCCGACGGAAGAACCGTCTTTTTCACGTTACGGGAGGCGGGCCGGATCGAGCCGCTGTCGACGAACTGCACTTGAAACGGTCCGGCCACTTCCCTTCGATCCAGTTCATCATGTAGCCGCCATAGGATCCGCCGAGCGCACACGCATTGTCGGCCTCAAGCTGCGGGTCGTGAGCAGTTGTGCCGCTTTCACCGCCCTTCAGAGGCGCGGGATCCCGTCGCGGCTGCTGATCTATCCGGACGAAAATCACTGGGTGCTGAAGCCCAAGAACTCGATCCAATGGTATGATGAGGTGTTCGCCTGGGAGAAGCGCTGGCTGGGCCAGTAAGCTAGAGCACTCGGGCGAGAATCTCCGCGATAGGCCGGAGCCCGGCCTCGTCTTCGGCGTCGAACCGGCCGCGGCTCGGGCTGTCGATGTCGAGCACGCCGATAAGTTCACCGTTGCGCAGAAGCGGCAGCACGATCTCGCTGTTGGAAGCGCTGTCGCACGCAATGTGCCCGGCAAAGGCGTTCACGTCCTCGACCCGCTGCACTTGCCGCGTTTCGGCGGCGACTCCGCAGACACCGGTGCCGAACGGGATTCGGATGCAGGCCGGACGGCCTTGGAACGGACCGACGACTAGTTCGCCGCCGACGTTGCGATAAAAACCGGCCCAGTTCACGTCGGGCAGGCTTTCGAAAATAAGCGCCGCCGCGTTGGCCATATTGGCGATCGGATCGGGCTCGCCGGCAATGAGTGCCTCAAGCGCCGAAGCGAGGTCGCGGTAAAAGGTTGGCTTGTCGCCGGCGGTGATTTTGAAGTCGTACATCAGTCCAGAGTCACTTTCCCTCGCGCCTGCTTGACCGCTCCGCGCTGCTTCTTCTTGTCCACCCGCTTGGCCTTGGCAGCCCTGCTCGGCCGCGTCGCCTTGCGCTTCTTCGGCGCGCTATGCGCCCGCGCAACCAACTGCGCCAGACGCAGCCTCGCATCGTCACGATTGGCCTCTTGCGTTCGGAACTTCTTGGCAGTGATCAGCAGCTCGCCCGAGTTGGTCAGTCGCGAGCCGGCAAGTCGCTTCAAACGCTCGTAGACGTCCGGGCGAAGCCCGAGCCGGAACAAGTCCACTCGGAGCTGAACCGCTGTCGCGACCTTGTTGACGTTCTGACCGCCCGGCCCGGTGGCGGCGAGGAAGGTCTCGCTCAGCGCGTCGTCCGGGATTTGCACGTCCTCAGGCTTCATCGCGCCACTCCCCGAACCGCTCAGGCAGCGGAGCCGTCACGTCGATTGCGGGATGCCTCGCCCTCGGCACGACCAGGTGCCAGGCGTGGAGCAACATGTCTCCGCCCGCGGTGCCGTAGACGGGGTCACCAACGATCGGCGCGCCGAGGCCGTATCGCGCATGCGCGCGGATCTGGTGCGTGCGCCCGGTCTCCGGCCGGAATTCGACGAGAGTACGACCCTCTCGCGCTGTCATCGCCCGCCAGTGGGTTCTCGCCGGCTTGCCGTGTGCGTCCGCGATCATCCGCCAACCCCGCTCCGCCGACGAAATCTTTGCCAGCGGCATGTCGATCACGCCCTCGCCCTCAAGTTCCCACTCGACAACGGCGACATAGGTCTTCTCGACGAGTCCGTTTTGGAAGGCGTTGCCGAAGGCCTTCGCCGACTTCGGGTTGCGCGCAAGCAGAAGGCAACCGGACGTGTCGCGGTCGAGCCTGTGGACCGCCGTCGGCGGGCGCTGGAACCCGAACTCCAGTTCGTGGAGGCGCGCGGTGACGCTGTCGCCGCCCGCCTTTGGCCGGTCGACCGGCAAGCCCGCCGGCTTGTCGATGACCATTGCCTCCGCATCGATGAACAGAAGCCTGGCGGTGAGGTCGGTTTGGTCCGTTTTGGATTGGATAATCGAAGCCTCCGCGGCGCCCGGCCGTTCCCTTACCTGATGCCCTACCGCAACGAATCAAAGCTTTTCAGTCCGTTACGCTTTATTAACCTTTTGCCTTCATCCCTGACATGGTTAATGAGCGCTTCAAGGCCGTTAAGGGGGCGTTACCCGCCGGGTAAAGCTTTCGGCCAGGAACGGGGGGACCAGCAATGCGCGTGCTGCTGATCGAAGACGAGCCGACGACTGCCAAGAGCATCGAGCTGATGCTCGGGACCGAAGGCTTCAACGTCTACACGACCGATCTTGGCGAAGAAGGCCTCGATCTCGGTAAGCTCTACGACTACGACATCATTCTTCTCGACCTGAACCTGCCGGATATGCACGGCTACGACGTCCTGAAGAAGCTTCGCACGGCGAAGATCGGGACGCCGGTACTGATTCTCTCCGGAATCGGGGAGATGGACAGCAAGGTCTGCGCGCTTGGGTTCGGCGCCGACGACTATGTCACGAAGCCGTTCCACCGCGACGAACTGGTCGCCCGGATCCACGCCATCGTTCGCCGCTCGAAGGGCCACTCGCAGTCGGTGATCCGCACCGGCAAGCTGGCCGTGAACCTCGACGCCAAGACGGTCGAGGTGGACGGTGCGCGAGTGCACCTGACCGGCAAGGAATATGCGATGCTGGAGCTGCTTTCGCTCCGCAAGGGCACGACGCTCACGAAGGAGATGTTCCTCAACCATCTCTACGGCGGGATGGACGAGCCCGAGCTGAAGATCATCGACGTGTTCATCTGCAAGCTTCGCAAGAAGCTGTCGCTTGCCTGTGGCGGCGCCAATTACATCGAGACGGTGTGGGGCCGCGGCTACGTGCTCCGCGATTCCGACGATGTGAGCGAGACCGAGCCGGTGGCGGCAGTCGGCTAAAGAATTTCAGATCAGGGGGCGAAAAGGCGGTGCGGTGGGCGCCGCCTTTTCTTTTTACAGCGCCAGCTTCAGGCCGTGCAGCCGGACAGGCTGGTCGCCTTCGCATACCGGCGCGGCGATGAGCCGCATCCAGCGGTTTTCGCTGGCCGGCGGTTGGATTTCGACGTCGATGGTGAATCCACGACGGTGTGCGATCGCGTGGGCGCGAAGCCGCTCCATGGCAGCGCGCGATCCTTCGCAATAAAGGGCAACTGCTTCTTCGCGGCTGACATCAGCGCCGCGCGGCAATCCGAAGAGGTCGTAGACTCCGCCGGACCAAATGAGCGAGTTATCGCTTAGGTCGCATTCCCAGCAGCCGGCATGCTGAAGGCCCATTTCGCCCACGTTCGCCGGCGAGACTGCATCGATAGCAGCGCTGTTGAGCACCAGTCCCAGGTCGAAGTGACGCTTCTGCTCGAACAACGGCCAGCTGTGACTAAGCTCGACCGGGACTCGCGGATGGAACTCGACGCTGTACTTCACCTGATTTCCATACAGTCGGCCCGTTAACGAGCCTTTGCGGATAATGCGGAAATCACATTAGCGGAGGATGTCGACGACGTGGCTGAAAGAGGGTCCGTTTCGGATCAAACGTCGATGAAAAGACGGCGGCGTTCGCGCCGGGCCGGAAGCTCGATCTCCGGCGACCCTTCATCCGATACCGCTTCGTCCATTCGCCGCCAGCCGTCACGGCCGAGCCGCTCGAGAGGTTTGAACCGGGTCTTGTAATCCATCCGTTTCGACCCCTCGACCCAATAGCCGAGATAGACGTACGGCAGCCCCGCGCGGGCGGCGCGGATGATGTGATCGAGAATGATGAAGGTGCCGAGCCCCTTTCGAGCGTCTTCGCCGACGTCGAAGAAGCTGTAGATCATCGACAAGCCGTCATTCTGGTGGTCCGAGAGGCAGCAGCCGACAAGCTTTCCGGGGCGGCCCTTTTTCGACGGCTCGCGATATTCGATCATGTAGGACCTGACCGGGCTCTGCTCGACCATGTCGGCAAAATCGCTCTCGTCCATGTCCGCCATTCCACCGCCGGGGTGCCGGGCGGCGAGGTAGCGGCGCAAAAGCGCATATTGCTCTTCCGTGCTCCACGGTTTGCAGGCGACCACTTCCAGGTCCGAATGCCGCCGGAGAAGCTTCCGCTGGGTCGAGCGCGGCTCGAACTCGCCAGCGACGACCCGAACCGAAACGCAGGCGCTGCAATCGATGCAGCTCGGGCGATAGGCGACGGACTGGCTTCGACGGAAGCCGATTCGCCCAAGCGCCTCGTTGAGTTCGCTGGCGTTGCGGCCGGTCAGTTCGGTGAAAACCTTCCGCTCGACCTTACCGGGCAAATATGGGCATGGCGAAGGGTTCGTGACGAAGAACTTGGGAAAGCGGAACGGTGCGCTCATGGTTTCGATACTGTTTATGCGACTGGTAAACGCGCTTGAAAAGCCTTGGTGGCGCACAGCAGGCGGGAACTGTCCCGGATCAGGACGCGAAATCAGTCGAGTGAGGCTCGGTCGACCCGGAATCCGGCCTCTTTGAGCATCGCCTCGACCTGGTCGATGGCACCCGCGTCGCGGGCCTCGCATTCGACTTCGATGACCGTGTCCTTGGCCGGAAGCGCAGTGAAGATCCGGCTGTGGCGGATTTCGATGATGTTGACTCCAACCTCGAAGAACTTGGCCGCGATTTTCGCAAGCGCGCCCGGCTGATCCTGAGCCGCCACTCGAAGACGGGCGATTCGTCCCTGCCGGACGAGGTCGCGGACCAGCACGTTGGCGAGCAGGTGCGTGTCGATATTGCCCCCGCACAGCAGCGTCGCGACTTTCTTGCCCTTGTAGCGGTCCGGGTTCGAAAGCATCGCCGCAAGGCCTGCGGCACCCGCGCCCTCGACGACCGTCTTCTCGATCCTGACGAGCATCGCGACGGCACTCTCGAGACTTCGCTCCGACACCAGGACGACTTCGTTCACGTAATCCTTGAGGATGCGCGAAGTGAGCTCGCCCGGCTGCTTCACGGCAATTCCTTCGGCGAGCGTGTCTCCGCCAAGCGGCAGGTGACAGCCTTCGATGGCGCACTTCATCGACGGGTAGAGCTCGGCCTCGACGCCGATGAGCTCGATATCGGGCTTTACCGAGCGCGCGGCGATCGAGACTCCCGACATCAGGCCGCCGCCGCCGACCGGAACCACGATCGTGTCGAGGTCCGGCGCATCCTCCAGCATCTCGAGAGCGACCGTCCCGGCTCCGGCAATGATCTGGGGATCGTCGAACGGGTGGATGAACACGTAGCCGTTCTCAAGGGACAGCTCGCGAGCCTTGGCATAGGCATCGTCGAACATATCGCCATGGAGGACGACCGTCGCTCCGTAGCCCTCCGTCTTGGTAATTTTCACCGTCGGAGTTGGCTCGGGCATGACGATCGTCGCAGGAATTCCGAGGCGAGTCGCGTGATAGGCGACTGCCTGCGAATGGTTCCCTGCCGACGCCGCAACCACTCCCCGAGCTCGCTCGTCTGCGGAAAGCTGGAGCAACTTGTTGAGCGCGCCCCGCTCCTTGTACGCCGAAGTATACTGAAGGTTCTCGAATTTGAGCCAGACCTCGGCACCGACGATTTCCGACAGCGTCGGGCTCATCAGCATCGGGGTTCGAATGACGGCGCCCTCAATCCGCGCTGCGGCGGCACGGATGTCGTCGATCGTCGGCGGGTCCATCGTCATCGGCAAAGCGCCTAGCCGTTCACTCGTGACGGAACAATGCTATGCGGGCGCAATGAAACGCCCTGCCCTTCTCGCGGCGGTCGCCGCACTTTTCGCCTCGCCCGCCTGGTCGACCACCGTCATCAACCACGTAAACGGAATGCAGATAGGCGCCGACGGTCACCTGCAGCACTTTTCCGGAATCGTCATCGGCGACGACGGCAAGGTCGTGCAGCTCGTCCCGCCGGGCGTGATGATGAAGCTCGCTGGTGTGGACAAGGTGATCGATGGCGAGGGCAAAACCCTGCTACCCGGCTTCATCGATGCCCACGGTCATGTGATGGAGCTTGGCTTCGATGCTCTCCAGCTCGACCTCGTCGGAACGTCTTCGATTCAGGACCTTCAGCAGCGGCTGAAGACCTATGCGGATTCGCATCCCGGGAAGGGCTGGATCCTTGGTGCCGGCTGGAACCAGGAATTGTGGCCGGTCAAAGCCTTTCCCACCTCCGCCGACCTGGACGCGGTGGTCAGCGACCGGCCCGTAGTCCTGGAGCGAGTGGACGGCCACGCGCTCGTGGCCAACACCGCCGCGATGCAAGCCGCAGGAGTCACTGCGCAGACGCCAGTCCCAGCCGGTGGGGAAATCCACAACGGCACCTTCGTCGATAATGCGAAAGGCCTGATCGAACGCGCCATTCCGAAGCCGACGACCAAAGAACAGGACGTTGCGTTCCAAAAGGCACAGGACATTCTGCTCGGCTTCGGAGTGACCGGCGTCGGCTCGATGAGCACTTCGCTCGACGATTGGAAGGCGTTCCGGCGGGCAGGCGACGCAAATGCGCTGAAGGTGCGGCTGATGGTCTACCTCCTTGGCCTCGAACCACTGAAGGTCATCCCGCACCCGACGCCTTGGTATTACGGCGACCGGCTGCGCGCGGTAGGGGTGAAGTTCTTCGCCGACGGAGCGCTTGGATCGCGCGGCGCCTGGCTGAAGCAGCCATATTCCGACAAGCCCGACACGAGCGGTCTCCAGTTCCACTCGACTGCCGAGCTGTTGACGCTCGAAAACGCCGCCGCAGCCGCCGGATTCCAGACCGCAACGCACGCAATCGGCGATGCCGCCAATGCTGAGGTCATCGACGTCTACGAGCATCTGTCGAAGACCTACGGCACCGACCGCCGCTGGAGGATCGAGCATTTCCAGATTGTCGATCCCGCCGACATCCCGCGCCTGAAGCCGGCCGGAATCGTCGCGTCGATGCAACCGACCCACCAGACCAGCGACCGGCTCATGGCCGAGGCCAGGCTGGGCCCGGACCGCCTGAAGGGGGCTTATGCCTGGCATACGGTCGAAAAGCTCGGGATTCCGCTGGCATTCGGCACAGATTTCCCCGTCGAATCGCCAAACCCCTTTCCCGGCCTCGCGGCTGCAGTGAGCCGGCAGGACATCAAGGGCCAGCCGCCGGGCGGCTGGATTCCGTCAGAGCGGCTGAGCTTCGAACAGGCCCTTGCCGCCTACACCCGCGGGTCCGCTTATGCCGGCTTCGCCGAAAGGAAGATCGGCTCGCTCGAACCGGGCAAGTGGGCCGATTTCGTCCTCGTCGATCGCGACATCAGCAAGGCCAGCGTGCCGGAGCTTTACCGAACGCAAGTGCTGCAGACGTGGATCGCGGGCAAAAAGGTGTGGCAGCGCCCTGCTAGTGCCGCTGCGCCCGTGAAATGAGCATCGCCGGAGTGAGCACCTGAGGTAGCTCTTCCGGCGGTTTTCCGGGCGCGTACCACAGGTAATAGGGGACGCCCGCGCGGCCGCGGCTTTCCAGGAATCGCGTGATTTCCGGATCGCCGTTGGTCCAATCGCCGGCAAAAACCTTCACCCCCCCGGCTTTGAAGGCGTCGCGGACCTCGCTGCGATCGATGGACGTCGCTTCGTTGACCTTGCAGCTGAGGCACCAGTCGGCAGTGAAATAGACGAACACCGGATGACCTTGGGCAAGCTCGCGCTGCACTGCCGGTTCGCTCCACTTTTGCGCGCCGGCGACTTTGTGCGCGGCAACCGTCGCCTCGCCGGGCGCAAGCGCAATGGCCCCGACGACTGCGACGGCAGCGAAGATGACCCCGAAAGCCGGCATTTGCGCGCCACGCCGCTGGTTGAGTCCGACAATCGCCAGCGCCGCCGCCAGCAAGGCCGCAGCGATCGACACCCATCCACAGCCCCGCGCTGGCCAGCTTCCCGATACAGCAGCCACAGCGCCGCAACCGCGGTCGCGCCCATCGGGATCGCAAGGAACCGCTGCAGCCGCGCCATCCACGCGCCCGGCTGCGGAAGCATCCGCCGGAGCGAGGGGATGAAGGCGACCGCTACGAAGGGCAGCGCCAGGCCGAAGCCGAGCGCAGCGAACACTGCAATCGCGCCCGCAAGGGGAAGCAGTAGCGCAGTGCCAAGGGCAGCGCCCAGAAACGGTCCTGCACAGGGCGTTGCAACGAAGGCGGCAAGCGCGCCCGTCCCGAAGCTCCCGGCCGGACGAGCCTCGCCTGCAATTGCGGGAAGCTCGAAGACTCGCAGGAGATTGAGCGTGATCGCTGTCGCCAGAAGCAGGAGCAGCATGATCGTTCGCGGGTCCTGGAGCTGGAACGCCCAGCCGGCGGCACTCCCACCGGCGCGGATCGCCATCAGCGCAACGCCCAAAGCCCCCGTTCCGGCGATTGCGCCGGCGGCATAGGCAAGTGAGTCTTTTCGGGCGTGGCTCGTCTCGCCGCCGCTTCGGGCAAGATGCAGCGCCTTCAACGCCAGTATCGGGAAGACGCAGGGCATCATGTTCAGCAAGATGCCGCCCGCAACCGCTCCGATTATTGCCCACAACAGGGCGTTCGTACCCGTATTCCCGATCGGCGAGCCCCCCGTCGGCACCGCTCCCGGAACGGCGTCGACCTGAAGCCCGGTCCCATTACCCAGCGAAAGCACCGCCGGGAGCCGCTGCGGCTCGCCGGTTCGTCGCGGAAGCTCGGCAATCAGCAAATCGTCTTTGCGGCTGAAATGCTGCTCGCCCGCATAATCGACGGGTCCGTCGACCGCGGCAAAGACATATGGCTTTTCAACCCGCACAGTGGCCGGAAGCGGGATTCCGAGCCGGATATTGTCCCCGCTCACCTCGAAATGAGCGACGCTCGCCAAGGGCTTGGGAAGCGCTTGCCGCCAGCGGTCGAACTGCGCCCGGTTCGGCGATCCGGTCCCGACCGGCTCATCGAGCGAAATCTCGCCGCTTTCGGGGACGCAGATCTTGTCGGTGCAGGCGAGCCACTTTGCCTTCGCTTTGATCCTCGCAGTGCCGGTTGCGCCTGGCGGCGCCTTCAGGCGGACCAGAACCGCGTAGTCGTGCTCATAGACATAGTTCATGATCCCGGCGACCGTCAGCCGGGTCGGGACCGGGTAGCGAAGCTTGCCCACCGACCACCCTTTCGGCAGGTCCCAGTCCACCGTCATCGGCAGGCCGGCATCGCCCGGGTTCAGCCAATAGCCGTGCCAGCCCGGCTTCGTGTGCATGACGATTGCGAGGTCGACTTCGCCACCCGGCGAGACTGGCCCCTCGGCGACGAGCTGCGGATCGATGCCGCGCGCATTCGCAATTGCGGGCGCAAGCAGAAGCGCGACGAGGATCAGTAGGCGGCGAAGCATCGTCCCCCCCTAGCGTCATGCTGAACTTGTTTCAGCATCCATTCCGATGTGACGCTAATCCAGGTTCGGCCGAAGCCACCGCTCCGCCTGTTCGACCGGGACTCCGCGTCGCTTGGCATAATCTTCCAGCTGGTCGCGGCCGATCCGCGCCACCCCGAAATACTGGCTGTCACGGTGCGCGAAATAGAACCCCGAAACAGCCGAGGTCGGGAGCATCGCGAAATTCTCCGTCAGCGTGACTTCGCCGGGATTGCCGCCGAGCATGTCGAACAGCACCGGCTTCAGGCTGTGGTCGGGACAGGCGGGATAACCGGGCGCCGGGCGAATTCCGGCGAACTTCTCGCGAATGAGGTCAGCATTCGAAAAATGCTCGTCGGCGTAGCCCCACAGGCGGTTGCGCACCTCCGCATGAAGAACCTCGGCGAAGCTCTCGGCCAGCCTATCGGCGAGCGCCTTCAGGAGGATGTCCGAATAATCGTCATTGTCGGCCTTGAACCGTTCGAGATGCGCGGAGAGCCCGTGGATTCCCACTGCGAAGCCGCCGATCCAGTCCTCGCCTCCGGGATCGATGAAGTCGGCCAGGCACATATTGGGCCTGCCCTCGCGCTTCTTCACCTGCTGCCGAAGCATTGGCAGCCGCGTCCAGTCGTTCCCCGCCAGTACGCAGATATCGTCGCCCTCGCGCTTGCAGCGCCACAGGCCGACTGTCGCCTTGGGAGTGAGCCAACGCTCCGCAATCATCTTGTCGAGCATCGCCTGCGCGTCGTTGAACAGGCTCCGGGCGCTGTCGCCGACAATGGGGTCGTCGAGGATCGCCGGGTAGGTTCCGGCAAGCTCCCACGCACGGAAGAACGGCGTCCAGTCGATCGACGCCCGCAGATCCTTGACCGCCCATTCGCCGAAGTCGTGAATTCCCGGATAGTGCGGGCTCGGCGCCTTGCCCGAGGGATCGTAAGAAAAGGCGTTCGCCCTCGCCTCTTCCAGCGTTGCAAGCACGCTGTGGCCGCTCCGTTCGCGCGACTTGCGGAGCTTCTCGTAATCCTCCGCAGTCGTCGCGATCAGCGGCTCGCGCTGCGTGTCCGACACCAGTGAGGATGCAACTCCGACGGCGCGGCTCGCGTCGAGGACATGCAGCACCGGACCTTCGTAGGCCGGGTCGATCCGAAGCGCCGTATGCGCCTTGCTCGTGGTCGCGCCGCCGATCAGCAACGGAGTCGTGAGGCCGAGCCTCTGCATCTCCCCTGCAACCGTCACCATTTCGTCGAGCGAGGGCGTGATCAGCCCCGAGAGCCCGATCATGTCCGCCTTGTTGTCGTTCGCCGCCTCGAGGATGTCCTGCCACGGCACCATCACTCCGAGGTCGATAACCTCGAACCCGTTGCACTGCAGCACGACGCCGACGATGTTCTTGCCGATGTCGTGAACGTCGCCCTTGACCGTCGCCATGACGATCCGGCCCTTGCCCTTGGTCGCTCCCGTCTTTTCCTTCTCCGCCTCGATGAACGGGATCAGGTGCGCGACTGCCTTTTTCATCACCCGCGCGGACTTCACGACCTGGGGAAGGAACATCTTGCCTGAGCCAAACAGGTCGCCGACGACGTTCATTCCGTCCATCAGCGGCCCCTCGATGACCTCGATTGGCCGGTCGAACTGCTGCCGTGCTTCCTCGGTGTCGTCGATGATGTGCGCGTCTATGCCTTTGACGAGCGCGTAGGAGAGCCGTTCGGCGACGCCATAGCGATCGCCATTCGGCGGCGGCCTTTTCCGCGGCGACGTCGGTTCCCTTGTACTTTTCTGCAAGCTCCACGAGCCGCTCGGTCGCATCGTCGCGGCGGTCGAGAATGACGTCCTCGACGGCTTGCCGAAGCTCGGGGTCGATTTGATCGTAGACTTCGAGCTGTCCGGCGTTGACGATTCCCATGTCCATCCCCGCGGGGATCGCGTGGAAGAGAAAGACGCTGTGCATTGCGCGGCGCACTGGCTCGTTGCCTCGAAACGAGAAACTGAGGTTGGACAGGCCGCCGGAAATGTGGGTTCCGGGGCAGCGGGCGCGGATTTCGCGAGCGGCCTCGATGAAGTCCAACGCGTAGCGGCGGTGCTCCTCTATGCCGGTCGCGACCGCGAAAATATTGGGATCGAAGATGATGTCTTCGGGAGCCGTGCCGTCGGCGAGCAGCAGCTTGTACGCGCGCTCGCAGATTTCGACCTTGCGATCGGCGGTGTCCGCCTGGCCCTTCTCGTCGAAAGCCATGACGACGACGGCGGCGCCGTAGGCCCGGCACTTTGCCGCGAGCTCCAGAAACGGCCCCTCGCCCTCCTTCATGCTGATCGAATTGACGATCGGCTTGCCCGAGACGCACTTCAGCCCCGCTTCGATGACGCTCCACTTGGAGCTGTCCACCATTACCGGAACCCTCGCGATATCCGGCTCGGCGGCAATTCTCTTGAGGAAGGTCGTCATCGCTTCTTCTGAATCGAGCAGCGCCTCGTCCATGTTGACGTCGATGATCTGCGCGCCGTTCTCGACCTGCTGGCGAGCGACCTCGACGGCGGCGTCATAATCGCCGGCCATGATCAGCTTTTTGAAGCGGGCGGAGCCGGTGACATTGGTTCGCTCGCCGACATTGACGAATCGCGCACCGGCTGACTGCACTTCTGGTTCGGCAGTCGCTTCTGCGACGTCGTTCACGCGGCGATCACCATCGGCTCGAGGCCGGCCAGAAGCGTCTGCTTCCTAGGTTGGGGAACCTTCCTCGGCGGCTCGCTCGAAGCCGCCTCGGCGATTGCGTGAATGTGTGCCGGAGTTGTCCCGCAGCATCCGCCGACGACGTTCACCAGCCCGTCGCGGATCCATTCGGCGACCTGGGCGGCGGTTTCCGCGGCCGCTTCGTCATATTCGCCGAGCTCGTTCGGCAGGCCGGCATTGGGATAGGCCATCACCAAAGTGTCGGCGATCGCCGACAGGGCAGCCAGATGGGGGCGAAGCTGGGCCGCTCCGAACGAACAATTGAGCCCGACGGTTAGCGGCTTCGCGTGCCGGACCGACGCCCAGAAAGCCTCCACCGTATGGCCGGAAAGATTCCGGCCGCTTAGATCGGTCAAGGTCATCGACACCATCAGCGGAAGCTCTCTTCCGAGCGCCTGCCCGGCTTCAAGAGTGGCCATGATCGCCGCCTTGGCGTTGAGCGTGTCGAAAATTGTCTCGACGAGGATGAAGTCGACTCCGCCCTCAACGAGGGCGTCGACCTGTTCGCGATACACTGCCTTCGCCGTATCGAAATCCATTTCGCGATAGGCAGGGTCATTGACGTCCGGTGAAAGCGACAGCGTCTTGTTGGTCGGGCCCACCGCCCCGGCAACCCAGCGCGGCCGTCTATCCGACGCCGAAAAGGCGTCGGCGACCTCTCGGACGGTGCGTGCTGCCGCCCGATTTATATCGCTGACCAGCTCCTCGGCGCCGAAATCGGCCTGGCTGACCCGGTTGGCGTTGAATGTGTTTGTCGCCAGCACATCCGCCCCCGCCTCGGCAAAGCTCGCGCAGATTTTCGCGACGATCTGGGGCTGCGTGAGGTTCAGGAGATCGTTGTTGCCTTTCTGGTCTCGCGGCAGGTCGAGGTCACCGCGATAATCCTCCTCCGCCAGCCTCTCCGCCTGGATTGCGGTGCCGAATGGGCCATCCTTTATCAGGATCCGCTTTGCCGCTTCGGCGCGAAACTGTGCGGCCGTACTCATCGTGCTCGTGCTCCAAGCAAATGACAGATCGCGTAGCTGAGCTCTGCGCGATTGAGCGTGTAGAAATGGAAGCAGCGCACCCCGCCGGCATAAAGCTGCCCGCACAGCTCGGCGGCAACGGTCGCGGCGATCAGCTGGCGAGCCGACGGAAGCTCGTCGAGCCCTTCGAACGAACGGCCGAGCCAGCCCGGGACCTCGGTCCCGCACTTTCCCGCCATTTTGACGATCCCCGCGAAATTGGTGACCGGCATGATTCCGGGGACGATTTCGATGTCGATGCCGGCCGCCGAGGCTTCGTCCTGAAATTCGAAGAAGCGTTCCGCGGAGAAAAAGAACTGTGAGATCGCGCGGTCGGCGCCAGCGTCGACCTTGCGCTTAAGGTTCTCAAGGTCGGCTTTGCGACTGCCGCTGTCGGGGTGCATCTCGGGATAGCAGGCGACCGAAATGTCGAATGGTGCGATCGCCTTCAGGCCGGCGACCAGCTCGGCAGCGTTTGCATAACCGTTGGGGTGCGGCTCGAAGGGCGCGTCCGGTTCGGGCGGATCGCCGCGAAGGGCGACGATGTGCCTCACGCCGATATCCCAATAGTCGCGAGCGACGGCGTCGATTTCGTCGCGGCTCGCACCGACGCAGGTCAGGTGCGCTGCGGGCGTGAGGTCCGTCTCCTTCAGGATCCGCTGGACTGTCGCGTGGGTCCGTTCGCGAGTTGTCCCGCCGGCGCCATAAGTCACGGACACGAAGCGCGGCTTCAGCGGCGCCAGGAGCTCGATTGAATTCCACAGCGTCTCCGCCATGTTGTCGGTCTTCGGCGGAAAGAATTCGAAGCTGACGTGGATATCACCCCGAGTCTTGGCGAACAGAGGCTCGTGGTGGTTGAGCTGCTCGATCGCGTTCATGCCGCCTGCCGCTTTTTCTGGCCCGGCTTGCAGCCGCGCCACAAGGTGACGGTCAGCTCGCCGCCCTCGAGGTGCTCGACATGGTCCATCGCCAGGCCGGCCGAGGTGAACCAGCCGTGCATGACGTCATCGGCGAAGCCTAGCCGAAGATGGGCGTCGCGGCTTCTCAGTTCCTCGCGATCGTGAGCGGCAAAGTCGACCACCAGCAGCGTTCCGCCGGGTGAAAGCACCCGCGCAGCCTCGGCAATCGCGTTAGCTGGTGCGTGCGCATAGTGAAGCACCTGGTGGATTATAACGCAGTCGGCGCTGCCGTCGGCCAGAGGCAAAGCGTACATGTCGCCTTGGCGAAGGCTCGAACGAACGCCGGCTGACTCCAGCTTCACTCTGGCCAGCCGAAGCATGTCGGACGAGCGGTCGATTCCAATCGCCTCGCTTGCGCGCGGACCGAACAGCTCGATCATTCGTCCGGTCCCGGTGCCGATATCGACCAGCGTTTGGAACCCGCGGCGGCCAAGAGCGCTGTCTATCGCCCGCTCGACCTCCGCTTCGGCCACGTGAAGGGAACGGATCGAATCCCACACTTCGGCATGGGCCTCGAAATATCGCGCCGCCGCTTCGGCGCGATCGGCGCGAACTGCTTCGAGCCGCTTTGAGTCTCCAGCGAAGATCTCATCGGTTCGATCATCCGTCCATGCCTCGATCAGATCGAGGAGCGGAGAAGTCCGAGCCGAATTGGCAATGTCCAGAAAAACCCAGCTGCCTTCCTTTCGCCGGTCGACGATTCCCGCATCCGCAAGGATTCGTACATGTCTGGAGACCCGCGGCTGACTTTGCTCGAGCAGTTGCGCAAGCTCGCCGACCGAAAGCTCCATCCTCGCGACCAATGCGAGAATCCGCAGCCGCGTCGGGTCCGAGACGGCCTGAAACAGTTCGGCAAGCGGAAGCGTGTCCATGTCCGTTCGACATATAAAGAATTCTTTATATGGTCAAATGCGGTTTCGGCTTTTATGTGGCCTCCCTCGGCCTGGGAAGGTGGGCGTGCATTCGGGACATTTGCATGACGGCTGCCCCGTCTGTAATGCCGCGCGCTGGCCTGCCGCGATTCGCGTGCCAGGCCGAGCCCACGGCCCAACAGGGGCTTTTTGAGGGAGTGGAACGATCATGAAGAAAGTTGCAGTGACCGTTGCGGTCCTCGCGCTCGGCCTTGCCGCATGCGCGAAGAACAATGCCGCGAACAACGATATGACCTCGAACGACATGTACACCGAGAATGCGACCGGCGCCGACATGAACGCCGCGACCCCGGAGAATGTCGCCGAGAACGCCCTGGAGAACGTCCAGAGCGACGCTCAGAACGCTCAGGCGGCGGTCCAGAACATGGCCGACAACACGACGACCAACCAGTAAGGTCGTCTGACAGTGTTCAAGGGCCGCATGCCTCGACTGGCGTGCGGCCCTTTTCTTTTGGCTGCTCTAATTGCCGGCTGCGGCAAGGGCACGGCTCCGTCCGCCGAGGACAATCGCCAGCTCGACAACGCGTCGCAAATGCTCGACCAGGCTCCGGACCTGCTGGCCAACATCGACGACAACGCCCTCGGCCCTGCCGACGGCAATGAGGTCAATCGGGGCCAATGAGCGCCCAGTTCTGCTGAACCACCATCGTTCGCGGATCGACCGATTCAATCCAGTTTTGGCCATACATAACGTGACCGCCATCGAGCCGCGGTTGCCCCACTTCGCGTGGCGGTCTAGAGCGCCGCCAAATTCGGCGCCAAGCCTGCGGCGTCAAGCCACATGAAAGGAAAGCAGCAGCTTCATGGCTCGCAAGAAGATCGCGCTCATCGGCGCCGGAATGATCGGCGGAACCCTCGCTCACCTAGCGGCAATGCGGGAGCTCGGCGACGTCGTCCTGTTCGACATCGCCGAGGGAATTCCCGAGGGCAAGGCACTGGACATCGCAGAGGCGGGGCCGGTCGACGGCTTCGACGTCAAGCTGAAAGGCACGTCCGATTATGCCGACATCGCCGGAGCCGATGTGTGCATCGTCACCGCCGGCGTCCCGCGCAAGCCGGGCATGAGCCGCGACGACCTGCTGGGGATCAACCTCAAGGTAATGAAAGCTGTCGGTGAAGGCATCAAGGCGCACGCGCCGGACAGCTTCGTCATCTGCATCACCAATCCGCTCGACGCGATGGTGTGGGCACTTCGCGAATATTCGGGGCAGCCGCACAACATGGTCGTCGGAATGGCGGGCGTGCTCGACAGCGCCCGGTTCCGTCACTTCCTTGCCGAGGAATTTGACGTGTCGGTCGAGGACGTCACTGCGTTTGTGCTCGGCGGCCACGGCGACACGATGGTGCCAGTCGTCGAATATTCGACTGTCGCGGGGATCCCCATCCCCGATCTCATCAAGATGGGCTGGACGACGCAGGACAAGATCGACGCAATCGTCAAACGCACCCGCGGCGGTGGCGGCGAGATCGTCGCCCTGCTGAAGACCGGAAGCGCCTATTATGCGCCGGCGACCAGCGCGATCTCCATGGCCGAGGCGTTCCTCAAGGACAAGAACCGCGTGCTTCCCTGCGCGGCGCACCTCAGCGGCCAGTATGGCGTAAACGATCTTTATGTCGGAGTGCCCGTGGTCCTCGGCGCCGGCGGCGTAGAGCGGATCGTCGAGATCGAGCTCAAGGACGAGGCCAGACAGAATTTCCAGACCAGCGTCGATGCGGTGAAAGAGCTTCTCGAAGCCTGCCGGAACATCGACAGCTCGCTCGCGTAAGGGTCGGTAGTGAGCATCCTCGTCGACAAGGCCACCAAGGTCATCACCCAGGGAATGACCGGCGAGACCGGCACCTTCCACACGCGCCAGGCGCTCGATTACGGAACCAAGATGGTCGGCGGAGTGACGCCTGGAAAGGGCGGCACCGAGCATCTCGGCCTCCCCGTCTTCAACACCGTCGCCGAAGCCGTCGAGGCAACCGGCGCGACCGCCTCGGTGATCTACGTTCCGCCGCCCTTCGCAGCGGACTCGATCCTGGAAGCAATCGACGCGCAAGTGCCGCTAATCGTCACCATCACCGAGGGTATTCCGGTGCTCGACATGGTGAAGGTGAAGCGGGCGCTGTGCGGGTCCAAGTCGCGGCTGATCGGGCCGAACTGCCCCGGAGTGCTGACCCCGAACCAGTGCAAGATCGGGATCATGCCCGGTAACATCTTCAAGCAGGGCAGCGTCGGCGTCGTCAGCCGCTCCGGCACGCTTACCTATGAAGCGGTGTTCCAGACGACCAACGAGGGCCTCGGCCAATCGACGGCGGTGGGAATCGGCGGCGATCCCGTCAAGGGCACCGAGTTCATCGACATCCTCGAGATGTTCCTTGCCGACGACGAAACCCAGTCGATCATCATGATCGGCGAAATCGGCGGGACGGCCGAGGAGGACGCGGCACAGTTCCTGGCGGATGAGGCGAAGCGTGGGCGCAAGAAGCCGGTCGTCGGCTTCATCGCCGGCCGCACCGCGCCTCCGGGCCGCCGAATGGGCCATGCGGGAGCTATCGTTTCGGGCGGCAAAGGCGACGCGGAGAGCAAGATCGCGGCAATGGAAGCGGCTGGAATAACGGTGAGCCCGAGCCCATCTGAGCTCGGAACGACACTCAAGGAGCTGCTCGCGGCCTGAAGCATGAACGACTTCGCCGGCACGATTGAACCCAAGCAGGGGCCGAGCTGGGCCCGGCCCAACTGGCCGGTCTCTGAACTCGACGACATTAACGTCGGCCTCGATCCAACCGAAGCCACCATCGAAGCGGTTAAGAAAGCGGCCGCGAGCGAAGCTGCCGCGCTCACTGCGGACACGGAGGCGATCCGCCGCGCCGCCGAGGACTCGATCCAGGCGATGATGCTGATCCGCACCTATCGAGTGCGCGGCCATCTGACGGCGAAGCTCGATCCGCTGGGGCTTCATCACAGCGCGATCCCCGCCGACCTGACGCCGGCCTATCACGGCTTTTCCGATTCCGACCTCGACCGGCCGATCTGGCTCGGCGGAGCGCTCGGGCTCGAACGCGCGACGGTCCGCGAAATCGTCCAGTGCCTGCGGGAGAATTACTGCGGCACCATCGGCGTCGAATATATGCACATCAACGACCTGGAGGAGCGCCGCTTCATCCAGGAGAAGATCGAGGGCAAGGACGAGACCGTCCAGTTCACTCCGGAAGGAAAGCAGGCGATCCTCGCCAAGGTCATCGAAGGCGAGCAATGGGAGAAATTCCTCGCCCGCAAATATGTCGGCACCAAGCGCTTCGGGCTTGATGGTGGCGAGAGCGCGATCCCGGCCCTCGAAGCGGTCATCAAGTACGGCGGATTGATGGGCGTCGAGGAAATCGACATCGGAATGGCCCACCGCGGGCGCCTGAACGTCCTCTCCAACGTCATGGGCAAGCCCTATCGAGCCATCTTCCATGAATTCGCGGGCGGAGCGACCAACCCGGCAGATGTCGGCGGCTCCGGCGATGTGAAGTACCACCTCGGCACCTCTTCGAACCGCGAGTTCGACGGCACTCGAGTGCACCTGTCGCTGTTGCCCAATCCCTCGCACCTCGAAGCGGTCGATCCGGTCGTTCTCGGCAAGGCGCGCGCGACTATGACCTTCAAGGGCGATCACCACGGCAAGAAGGTGCTTCCGCTCCTTCTCCACGGCGATGCCGCTTTTGCAGCGCAAGGGGTCGTCGCCGAGTGCCTCGGATTCTCTGGGCTTCCCGGATACGGCACCGGCGGCACCATCCATTTCGTCATCAACAACCAGATCGGCTTCACGACGAGCCCGCAATTCGCGCGCTCCTCCCCATATCCGACCGATATCGCCAAGTCGGTCCAGGCACCGATCCTGCACGTCAATGCCGACGACCCGGAGGCGGTCACCTTCTGCTGCAAGCTGGCGATCGAGTTCCGCCAGACGTTCGGCCGCGACATCGTTATCGACATGTGGTGCTATCGCCGGTTCGGCCACAACGAGGGCGACGAGCCCGCCTTCACTCAGCCGCAAATGTATTCGGCCATCCGCAACCAGCCGCCGATCAGCGACATCTACGGCGCTCGGCTGATCGAGCAGGGAATTGTCGACAAGCAGTGGATCGACGACCACCGGCAGAATTTCATCTCACGGCTGAACGAGGAGTTCGAGGCCGCAGCAAACTACCTTCCGAACAAGGCGGACTGGTTCGAAGGCCGCTGGTCCGGTCTGGGCAAGCCGGAGGAGCCCGTTCTCGCTCGGCGCAATGTGAACACGGCTGTGTCGAAGAACCTGCTGTGCGAGGTCGGCCGCGCGCTGACCACGATTCCCGAAAATTTTCACATCCACCGGACGCTCCAGCGGATTCTCGACGCGAAGGCGGCAATGTTCGAAACGGGCGTGGGATTCGACTGGGCGACGGCCGAAGCGCTCGCCTTCGGAACGCTGATTGCTGAGGATCATAGCGTCCGCCTTTCCGGCCAGGACAGCGGGCGCGGCACGTTCAGCCAGCGGCACGCGGTCTGGGTCGACCAAAAGACTGGCGCCAAATATCTGCCGCTCGACAGCATCGATGGCGGCCGCTTCGAAGTGCGCGACTCTCCGCTAAGCGAGTTCGGAGTTCTGGGCTTCGAATACGGCTATTCGCTGGCCGACCCGAAGACACTGGTCTGCTGGGAGGCGCAGTTCGGCGACTTTGCCAACGGCGCTCAGACGATCATCGACCAGTTCATCGCCAGCGGCGAGGGCAAGTGGCTCCGCGCAAGCGGACTAGTGATGCTCCTCCCCCACGGGTTCGAGGGCCAGGGGCCGGAGCACAGCTCCGCACGCCTGGAGCGCTACCTCCAGCTTTGCGCCGACGACAATATGCAGGTGGCGAACTGCACGACGCCGGCCAATTACTTTCACATTCTTCGAAGGCAGCTTCTTCGGCCGTTCCGGAAGCCGCTGGTGCTGATGACTCCGAAATCGCTGCTCCGGCACAAGCAGGCCGTGTCGAACCTTGCCGACTTCACCGGCGACAGCCATTTCAAGCGCCTCCTCAGCGACATCAACCCGCCCGCAGAGGGCGAAACTCGGCGCCTCGTGCTCTGCTCGGGGAAAGTCGCCTACGAATTGATGGATGCGCGCGACGAAGCCGGCGATGTGGCCGTCGAGATCGTCCGGGTCGAACAGCTTTACCCCTTCCCGTCCGAGCCGCTCGTCAAGCGTCTCCGGGCGATGTCAAAGCTCGAGGAAGTGGTCTGGGCGCAGGAAGAGCCGCAGAACAACGGCGCCTGGTTTTTCGTTCAGCCGCTGCTCGAATGCTGCCTCGGGGAAGCGGGCTTCAAGGAAATGCGCCCGCGTTATGCCGGCCGTCCGCCAGCCGCATCGCCGGCAACCGGACTCGCCAAGCGTCACGCAACCGAGCAGGCGGCCTTGATTGCCGACGCGCTGGGCCATAGCAGCCCGGCACATGAGGGCGCTCGCCGCGCCTCTTGAGAAGCAAGGGAGTACAATGGCCACTGAAGTGAAAGTCCCGGCGCTTGGCGAGTCGATCACCGAGGGCACGCTCGCTCAGTGGCTGAAGAAGGCCGGTGATTCGGTGGCGATCGACGAGCCGATCGCGAGCCTCGAGACTGACAAGGTGACGGTCGAAGTTCCAGCACCGGTGGCGGGGGTCCTGACCGAAACCGTGGCCAAGGAAGGCGAGACGGTCGAGGTCGGCGCGGTCATCGCGAAAATCGACGAGACGGCGAAGGCCGGCGCTGCCGACAAGGAAGGCGCGGAATCGACCCGCACCAATCCTGCTGGCGCCGGCGAAAATCCCGAGCTTCGCGGCGAAGAGGAAGCCCCGGAGGTGAATCCTGCGGAAGATTCCGGCGAAACCAGCGATTCCGACCAGATCACCACGCTCTCCCCGGCGGTACGACGGGCGGTGCTCGAGCACCACGTCGATCCAACGAAGATCCAGGGCACCGGCAAGGATGGCCGGATCACGAAGGACGACGTTCTTGCCGCAGCCAAGGCGAAGGAGGAGCAGCCGAGTGCTCCTGCTCCGTCGCCTCCGCCGCCGCCCCCGCCTGCTCCATCGAAGATGACCTCATCGCCGGGCGAACGCCGCGAGGAGCGAGTGAAAATGTCGCGTCTCCGCCAGACGGTCGCGAAGCGGCTGAAGGAGGCGCAGAACACCGCGGCGATGCTGACGACGTTCAACGACGTCGACATGTCGGCCGTGATGGAGGCGCGCGAACGCTACAAGGAGCTGTTCGCCAAGAAGCACGGCATCAAGCTCGGCTTCATGAGCTTCTTCGTGAAGGCGGTGGCGCTGGCGGCCCGCGACGTGCCCGCCGTCAACGGCAGCATCGAGGGCGACGAGATCGTCTATCATGAATATCTGGACGTCTCGATCGCGGTCTCAGCGCCCAAGGGCCTGGTCGTTCCCGTCATCCGCAACGCGCAGGCGATGAGCTTCGCCGAGATCGAAAAGACGATCGCCGACTTCGGCAAGCGCGCCAAGGAAGGCACTTTGGGGATCGAGGACATGCAGGGCGGCACCTTCACCATTTCCAACGGCGGCGTGTTCGGATCGCTTCTGTCGACGCCGATCATCAACCCGCCGCAGTCGGCGGTTCTCGGAATGCACCGGATCGAAGAGCGCCCGGTCGCTGTGGACGGGCAGGTGGTGATCCGGCCGATGATGTACCTGGCCCTCACCTACGACCACCGTCTGGTCGACGGCCGGGAGGCGGTCACCTTCCTTGTCCGAGTCAAGGAAGCGATCGAGGATCCGACGAGACTGTTGATTGACCTCTGACCTGTTCCCCGGCGAGGGCCGGGGCCCAGGCGGCGCTCTCGCGCCGAATTTTCTTTGCTGGACTGGACCCCGGCCTTCGCCGGGGAACGAGGAACTGAATGGCTGACAATTTCGATTTCGACGTCCTGGTGATTGGCGCCGGCCCCGGCGGCTATGTCGCGGCAATCCGAGCTGCCCAGCTGGGGCTGAAGACCGCATGTGCGGAAAGCCGCGAAACGCTTGGCGGCACCTGCCTCAATGTCGGCTGCATTCCGTCAAAGGCGCTCCTCCACGCGTCCGAGCTTTTCGAGGAAGCGGCGCACGGGACGCTTGCGAAATGGGGCGTGAAGGCCAGCGGAGTTGAAATCGACGTCGCCACGATGCTGGGCGAGAAGTCGAAAGCAGTCAAAGAGCTGACCGGCGGCATCGAGTTCCTGTTCAAGAAGAACAAGGTCGAGTGGCTGAAGGGCCGCGCCACGTTCGAGGCCGCGCACAAGGTGAAGGTCGGCGACCAGACCGTCACGGCCAAGAACGTCATCATCGCCACCGGTTCGTCGGTCACTCCGCTCCCCGGAGTTGAAGTCGACAATTCGAAGCACAAGATCGTCGATTCGACCGGCGCACTCGAGCTTCCGAGCGTCCCCAAGAAGATGGTCGTGATCGGCGGCGGAGTCATCGGGCTCGAGCTCGGCTCCGTCTGGCGGCGCCTTGGTGCCGAGGTCACTGTGGTCGAATTCCTCGACGAAGTCCTTCCGGGAATGGACGGTGAGGTGCGCAAAGAAGCGCGCAAGATTTTCAAGAAGCAGGGTTTCGATATCCGCACCGGTACGAAGGTGACCAAGGCCGAAGCGAAAAAGGACGGCGTCACCCTGACTGTCGAGCCGGCCAACGGCGGGAAGGCCGAAACCATCGACGCGGACGTGGTCCTCGTCTCGATCGGTCGGCGACCCAACACCGAAGGGCTCGGGCTCGACACTATCGGCCTGGAACTCAACAAGCGCGGGCAGATCGAAGTCGATGGCGAGTTCCGCACCAAGGTCGATGGCGTGTATGCGATCGGCGACGTCACTCCGGGCCCGATGCTTGCGCACAAGGCCGAGGACGAAGGCATCGCTTGCGCGGAGAATATCGCGGGCGAGACTGGAATCGTGAACCACGCCGTCATTCCCAGCGTCGTCTATACGATGCCCGAAATCGCCGGCGTCGGCTTGACGGAAGAGGAAGCGAAGCAGGACGGCGACATCAAGGTCGGCAAGTTTCCGATGATGGCCAACAGCCGAGCGAAAACCAATCGCGAGCCGGACGGATTCGTGAAAGTCATCGCCGATGCCAAGACCGACCGGGTCCTGGGTGTGTGGATGATCGCCTCGGTCGCAGGAACCATGATCGGCGAAGCCGCGCTGGCAATGGAGTTCGGGGCGACGTCAGAGGATATCGCGCTAACCTGCCACGCTCACCCGACCCACGAAGAGGCGCTGAAGGAAGCGGCGATGGCCGTGACCGGGAAGCCGATTCACGTCTGACGTGAAACTGTCACCGCCGACGCCGACCCCGGGTCAACCGAACAGCAACGCCTTCAGCGAAGCGAAAAAGCCAACATCGCCCTTGCTCACCCGTGCTGGAGCAACCGGCGGGCAGTCGAGGCAGGTGGCCTGAATCCGCGAGCCGCTCAAGATTGAGCGAAGCTGTGCGAGCGCGCTTGTGATCTTCGTGTCCGGAGCAATCGCGGCAAACGCGTCCTGGTCCGGCTGACCGGAGGTTGAGGCGTCGCTCGAAAGCAGCTCGACCACCTTCTCCTGGAAAGACACCGGCCGCTCTAGGTACCGGACCTGGCCTTCCGGGTCGCTGATGTTGGCCAGTTGCCCGGCCTTCGCGACCGCCGCGTGAAGACCGCCGAACCCGTCGACGAGCCCCAGCTGCCGCGCGGTGCCGCCGTCCCAAACGCGTCCCTGCGCGATCTTGTCGACCTCGGCGGGCTGCTTGTGACGGGATTGAGCGACGATCGAGAGGAAGTGGCGGTAGATGGAATTCACGCCCGCCTGAATCATGCGGTCCGCAGCCGGCGAAGGCCCGTTCAAGACGTCCGGCTGGCCCGAAAGCGGCGTCGTTGCGACCCCGTCGGCGCCGATCCCCAACTTCTTCAAAGTCCCCTGGAAGCTCGGAATTATTCCGAAGACCCCGATCGAGCCCGTGATCGTCGACGGCTCCGCGTAAATGAAATCCCCTGGCGTCGAGACCCAATAACCGCCCGACGCTGCGACGCTGCCCATGGAGACGACGACCGGGATGTTGTGGCGCTTGGCGTTGAGGATCGACTGACGGATCCTCTCGGACGCGAGCACCGAGCCGCCGGGGCTGTCGACCCTGACGACCAGCGCCTTCAGCCCGCCCTTGGCGACCGCCTTGTCGATGAGGTCTGAGATACTGGTTCCGCCGGCGGTGCCAGGGCCGGCCTTGCCGTCGACGATCATCCCGGCGACGGTTACGACCCCGATTGAGCCGCTGCTGTTGTCGCTAACCTCGTCCGCGACATAGTCAGAAAGCTTGATCTTCCTGTACCCCGCCGACGTGTCGGAGTCCTTGCCTCCAAGCTGTGCAAGTCGGTTTTCGAACGCCTCCCTCGTGTCGACGTGGTCGACGAGCCCAAAGGCGAGCGCCGCCTTGGTGAGGTCTCCGCCTGCCGAGTCGAGCGCGCCGACCGGGTTCATCATGTACTGGTCAACCTTGGCGGCGGGCCGGTTCTTGAGGACCTCCTCGCGCCAGCTCTCCAGCATTGCATAGTCGAGCGCCTTCGCATTCTCCTTCGCTGCCGGCGACATGTCGCTCCGGATGAATGGCTCGACCGCTGCCTTATAGGTTCCGACGCGATACACGTTCGCGGTCACTCCGAGCTTGTCGAGCAGCCCCTTGAAGTAAAGGTTCGGTCCGCCCGGCCCGGCAAGATCGACTGCACCGAGCGGGTCCAGCCACACTTCGGACGCTGCAGAGGCGAGCAGGTAGCTGCTGTCAGTGTACGCGACCGCGTAGGCGATGACCGGCTTCCCCGAAGCGCGAACCTTACGGACGGCCTCGGCGAGGTCGGTCATGGCCGTCTGGCCGCCGCCGGTGAAGCTCGAGAGGTCCAGCGCAACGGCCTTCACCCGCTTATCCGTCCTGGCGGAATCGAGTGCCGCGACGAGATCGCGCAGCCGGTACTCGCCCGGGGTTCGGCTTCCGCCGGCAAGATCGGTCAGTCCCGGCTTGCTCGGCTGCTCGACGACCGAGCCGCTGAGGTCGAGCGCAAGCACGCCGTCCTTGATGGCCGCGGGCCGGTGCGAAAGACCCGCGTAAAGCAGGCCGAAGAAGAACAGCATCAGGATGAGGACAAGCGCGTCCTTGATCCCGACAAGCAGTTTCCAGACCGCGGAAACGAATTTCATTTGCGTCTTCCCTGGCAGGTTCACTGCCGCCTAACCCATGAGCGCCCTCATTGCGAGCCATCGCGAAGCTGGATTGCTTCCTCGCCGTGCTCCTCGCAATGACGGGCGGGTGGAACCGGCACTGAACAGTCCTCACCAAGCCTCGGCGTGGCGCAACGAGCTTCGCTCGACGCTCAGGCTCGCGTGGCCGCTGATCCTGGCCAATCTCACGCAGCAGCTGATCCAGGCAACCGACGTCCTCTTGATGGGGCGTCTGGGCGCGGTCCAGCTCGCCGCTGCAACCCTGGCGCTCAACCTCACCTTCACGTTCAACCTTTTCCTGTTCGGGCTAGTGACCGCGGCCTCGCCGATGATGGCGAGTGCGCTTGGTCAGCGCTCGAACAACCTTCGGGACGTCCGCAGGACCTTTCGGGCAGGCCTGTGGCTGCTGATCGTCACTCTTCCGCCTTACTGGCTGCTTCTGTGGCACGTCGGCTGGCTGATGAGTGCTCTTGGCCAGTCGCAGCAACTCGCGGGCCAAGGCCAGACTTTCCTTCGCGCCTATATGTGGTCCACCGCGCCGTGGCTGCTTTTCCAGCTGCTCCGCAATTTCGTCGCCGCGCTCGAGCGGCCGCGGGTAGTCTTGTGGCTGAGCGTCGCGGGGATCGGACTTAATGCCCTGCTTAGCTGGTCGCTTATTTTCGGCCATTTCGGCTTGCCGGCGCTTGGTCTTGTCGGCGGCGGCCTTGGAAGCACATTGACGTGGCTCGCCCTTTGCGGAGCCCTGATTGCCTTCACGTCCGCAGAGCGCCGTTTCCGCCGCTTCCGCCTGTTCGGGAACTGGTGGCGGATCGACGCCCAGCGAACTTGGGCGATGGTGAAGCTCGGTTTCCCGATCGGAATCACGATGGGCCTCGAAATGGGCGTGTTCGCGCTTGCCGCTTACTTCATGGGCTGGATCGGCGCCCCGGCCGTCGCCGCCCATGCAATCGCACTTCAGATCGCCGCGCTCACCTTCATGGTGCCCCTTGGTCTCGGGCAGGCAGCCACGGTTCGGGTCGGGCTCTCCTTCGGCCGTCGCGATGGCGCCGGGGTGACTCGCGCCGGCTGGACCGCGTGGGTCGTCGGCGTCGGCTTCATGGGCGCGATGGCAATTGTCATGTGGGCAATCCCGCACCGGCTGGTGACTCTGTTCCTCGCCGACACTGCGGCAAATGCTCCGGTGATCTCTCTTGCCGTCGGCTTCCTTCGGGTCGCGGCGGCTTTTCAGCTGTTCGACGGAGCGCAGGTAATCGGCGCAGGAATGCTCCGCGGCCTTCACGACACGCGATGGCCGCTGATCTTCGCCGCAGTTGGTTACTGGGGCGTCGGCCTCGGCATCGGCACCTGGCTGGCGTTCGGCGCCGACTGGAAGGGGCTGGGAATCTGGATCGGGCTCGCAAGCGGTCTCGCTGCGGTGGCGCTGCTGATGCTCACCCGTTGGTGCATGCGCGACCGGATCTCGCTGGTGCGCAAGTGAAGAAAAGCCGCTTCTCCACCCGTTGACGGACAGCACGGCCACAACCATATGCCCGCCATCGCTGGCACTCTCGCAGGTAGAGTGCCAGATGCATGTTCAACTCTTGCAAAGGGGCAAGCCAATATGGATTTCAGGCCGCTTCATGACCGAGTCCTCGTCCGCCGGGTAGAGGCCGAGGAAAAGACCGCGGGCGGGATCATCATTCCCGACACCGCAAAGGAAAAGCCGCAGGAAGGCGAAGTCGTTTCCGTCGGCACCGGCACTCGCTCGGAGGATGGCAAGGTCACTCCGCTCGACGTCAAGACCGGCGACAAGATCCTGTTCGGCAAGTGGTCGGGCACCGAGGTGAAGATCGACGGTGAAGACCTGATCATCATGAAGGAAAGCGACATCCTGGGGATCGTCGGCTGACCTTCGGCCACGCAGTTTCAGCTCATTTCAAACGTGAAAGGGTAGCCAAATGGCAGCCAAGGAAGTGAAATTTAACCGCGATGCGCGCGAGCGCATCCTCCGCGGCGTCGATATCCTGGCCGATGCGGTCAAGGTGACGCTTGGGCCAAAGGGCCGCAACGTGGTGCTCGAAAAGAGCTTCGGCGCACCGCGAATCACCAAGGACGGAGTGACCGTCGCTAAGGAAATCGAGCTTAAGGACAAGTTCGAGAACATGGGCGCTCAGATGGTCCGCGAGGTCGCCTCGAAGACCAACGACGTCGCTGGCGACGGAACCACCACCGCCACCGTCCTCGCCCAGGCGATCGTTCGCGAGGGCATGAAGTCGGTTGCAGCGGGAATGAACCCGATGGACCTCAAGCGCGGCATCGACATCGCCGTAAAGAAGGTCGTCGACGATCTTGCCAAGCGTTCGAAGGACGTTTCCGGCTCCAACGAGATCGCCCAGGTCGGAACCATTTCAGCCAATGGGGACACCGAGGTCGGCGAGAAGATCGCCGAGGCGATGGAGAAGGTCGGCAAGGAAGGCGTCATCACCGTCGAGGAAGCCAAGGGCCTCGAATTCGAGCTCGACGTGGTCGAGGGCATGCAGTTCGACCGCGGCTACCTCAGCCCCTACTTCATCACCAACCCGGAGAAGATGCAGGTCGAGCTTAGCGATCCGTACATCCTCATTCACGAGAAGAAGCTGTCGAATCTCCAGGCAATGCTTCCGATCCTCGAATCCGTGGTCCAGAGCGGCCGTCCGCTGCTGATCATCGCCGAAGACATCGAGGGCGAAGCGCTTGCCACGCTGGTGGTCAACAAGCTGCGCGGCGGCCTCAAGGTCGCGGCGGTGAAGGCTCCTGGCTTTGGCGATCGCCGCAAGGCAATGCTCGAGGACATCGCCATTCTCACGGGCGGCGAGATGATCAGCGAGGATCTGGGCATCAAGCTCGAGAACGTCACCACCGGAATGCTCGGCACCGCGAAGCGGGTCACCATCGACAAGGACAACACGACCATCGTCGATGGCGCGGGAACCAAGGAAGCCATCGAAGGCCGAGTGGCCGCGATCCGTCAGCAGATCGAGAACACCACGTCCGACTACGACCGTGAAAAGCTGCAGGAGCGGCTGGCGAAGCTCGCCGGCGGCGTTGCCGTGATCAAGGTCGGCGGTGCCACTGAGGTCGAGGTGAAGGAGCGCAAGGATCGCGTCGATGACGCACTCCATGCCACCCGCGCCGCGGTCGAGGAAGGTATCGTCCCGGGCGGCGGAAGCGCGCTCCTCTACGCCACGAAGGCCCTCGACGGCCTCAAGGGCGCCAACGACGACCAGACCCGCGGAATCGATATCGTTCGCAAGGCGCTCTACGCGCCGGTCAGGCAGATCGCGCAGAATGCGGGCCATGACGGCGCCGTCATTTCGGGCAAGCTGCTCGAAGGTGACGATCCGTCGAAGGGCTTCAACGCCCAGACCGAGGAGTATGAGGACCTCGTCAAGGCCGGTGTCATCGATCCGACCAAGGTCGTTCGTACCGCTCTACAGGACGCTTCCAGCGTCGCCGGGCTGCTGATCACTACCGAAGCGGCGGTCAGCGAGATCCCCGAAGAAAAGCCGGCGATGCCGATGGGCGGCGGCGGAATGGGCGGAATGGGCGGCATGGACTTCTAGTCCGTCCGACGCTCAGTCGAAAAAGAAGGGCCGGGGCAGCGATGCTCCGGCCTTTTTTCTTTGCCGCAACCTCAGCCCGCGAGCTGCTTCAGAAGCATTTGCCAGTAGACCACGTCATCATACAGCGCCCGCACCGGGATCCGCTCGTCCAGCCCGTGGGCGCGCTCGTCCGTCGGGGAGATTCCCCAGCTCGAATCGACATCGTAGACGGGAATGCCTTGCGCCCGGAAAAAGCTGCCGTCGCTGGCGCCCGTCGACATCTCCGGAAACACTTCCATTTGCGGGCCGAATAGCTGGTGAATGCCGTTTTGGACGGCGCTGAGGACATCCGGGCGAAGCGGCGATTCCGGAGTCGGGACACCGATGTAGTTGGGATCCGGCGTCACTTGGACCTTGGCCCCGGCAAGCTGCTGCAGCTCGGCCTGAACCGTCTTCGGGTCCACTCCGGGCATGATCCGGCAATTGACGGTTCCGACGGCAGTCTGGGGCAGCGCGTTGTCGGCGTGGCCTGCCTTCAGCATCGTCGCGACGCAGCGAGTGCGAGTCATGCCGACTTCGAGCGGATTGGCCTCGATCGCGTCGGCGGCGGCTCCGTCGTTCGGATTGGCGAGCCAGGCGCGGATTTCCGTCCCCAGCTGCGAATTGCCCTCCTCCTTGGCGCGATGCTCGAAATAGGCGCGAGTCGTCGCGTTGAGCATCGGTTGGAACCGGTGCGTCTGAAGCGCCTTCAGAGCGTCCGTGAGCTCGTAGATCGCGTTGTCCGGGCGCGGACGGGAGCTGTGCCCGCCGGGATTGTGCGTGGTGAAGAAATAGGTCTGGAACGTCTTCTCCGCGACCGAAATCCCGCAGCCCAGTGGCCGGAACTTCTCGTCATAGGAAACGCACCCGCCGTCGGCATTCAGCCCGAATTCGGCGTCGGTGAGGTTCCGCCACTGTGTCGACCCGAGAGTCGCCCCCTTCCCCATCGTTTCCTCATCGCCCGACAGGAACAGGATGATGTCGCGGTCCGGCTTGAACCCCTCGCTCTTCAGCTTGAGCAGGGCCTCGATCATTGCCACGTCCCCGTTCTTCATGTCGGAGGTGCCGCGGCCGTAGAAGTAGCCGCCCTCCTCGCGAAGAACGAACGGGTCGTATTTCCAGTCCGATCGTTTAGCTTCCACGACGTCCATGTGCCCAAGCAGCAGGATCGGCTTCTTCGTCGAGTGCTCGGCGCGCCAGCGGAAGATCAGCGCCGCGGTATTGTCCCCGGGCAGCGCGTCGTAAGGCATGATGTGGATATCGGATGCCGGAAAACCGCCCGCCTCCAGCTTCGCCGCGAACAGCTTCGCCAGCTTCGACACTTCACCGCGGTTGTGAACCGTCGGAGTCTCGATTGCTTGCTTGAACAGCTCGCGAGTTTTCGCCTGCCAGGCGGGATCGAGCTTCGTCGGCACAGTTCGCGGATCGGTTGCGGCAAAGGCCGTCGTCGCAGTGAGGGCAAGCAGAACAGCAGCGATTCTCTTCATTTCAACACTCCGATAGGATTTGTGGCGCTGATACAGTCGCTTATCGCGTCAAGCGGGAGGCAGCGGCTCGCCGTCGCCGACATAGAGGCGCTCGCCTGTCGCGGGATCGAACCAGACGGTGACCAGCCGGCCCGTTTCGGGATCGACGAACTTCTCGTCGGTCGCTCGCCAGCCAGGCGCGGCGGGCCTTCTGACAAGCGCTCCGTAGGCGGGTTCGAGAATGGCGGCGCCAATTACGACGGCGCCGCAGATCAGCAGGACTACTCCCCCTCCCCAGGCCCACAGCAACAGTCCGCAAAGCGCCAAAACCACGCCGACGGCGATGGCGCAGGCCCGCCACCTAGCCATTCGGCTCCAGCCTGACAGCGGTGCCGTAAGCGACGACTTCGCTCATCGTCTGCCCGATCTCTCCCGAATCGAAGCGCATCATCACGACGGCATCGGCGCCCATCGCGGTTGCGTTCTGCACGAGGCGGTCAATCGCGTGGCGCCGCGTCTCCTCGACGAGCGCGGTATATTCCTTGATCTCGCCGCCACCGATCGAGCGCAGCGCCGCAGCGATGTTGCCGCCGATGCTTCGGCTCCGGACGACCACTCCGAACACCTGCCCAATGGCTTCGACAACTCGGTGGCCGGCGATATTTTCGGTTGTTGTGACGATCACTTTGTGCCCTCCCGATCGAAAGCTTACGCCGTGCCGTGACCTTCGGCCAGATATTCCGCGCTACGCATTTCCTCGAGCCGGCTGACGGTTCGGCTGAACTCGAAGGTTCCGTCGCCCGACGGATAGAGGCCGTGCGGTTCCGAGTCAGCGGAAGCGAGCAGTTTCACCCTATGCTCGTACAATGCGTCGATCAGCGTGACGAACCGCGCCGCCTCGTTGCGCATCTCCGGCCCCATCACCGGGATTCCGACGATAATGACCGTGTGGAAACGCTGCGCGATTGCGAGATAGTCCGCTGCGCCGCGGGACTGTGCGCACAGTCGCTTGAATGAGAATACCGCGACACCCTTCAGGCTCTTGGGCACGTGGAGAGTCCGCCCGCCGCCAAGGTCCAGCTCCTCGGCCGGAACCTTGTCGCGGTTCTCGACCGAATAATCGGTGAGCTGAAAAAAGGCGCGGCTCAAAGCTTCGGTCGCATCGGGGCCGTTTGGAACGTGCCACACGTCGACCCCGGCAAGGCGGTCGAGGCGGTAGTCGATCGGACCATTCACTTCGACCACCTCGAACCGGGACTCGACGGTGGCGATGAACGGCAGGAACAGCTCGCGGTTGAGCCCGTCCTTGTAGAGGTCGCATGGCGGGCGGTTCGAAGTCGCGATCACCCGAACGCCGCGTTCGAGAAGCTTCTCGAACAGCCGCGAAAGAATCATCGCGTCGGCGGGGTTGGTGACCTGCATCTCGTCAAAGCAGAGCAGCCTCGCTTCACCGGCGACGATGTCGGCGACCTCGTCGACCGGGTTGCCCTCTTCGTCCTGTCGCGCCTCCCTCAGCCGCTTGTGGGTCTGGAGCATGAAAGCGTGAAAGTGCACCCGCCGCTTCGGCTCCACCTCGACGTGCTGGAAAGCAAGATCCATCAGCATCGATTTCCCGCGACCGACGCCGCCCCACAGGTAAACCCCGTCCGGGCCGGAGCGGCGGGCGTTGAAAAGACCCAATATGGTCCGCCCGCTGCTCCCAAGCGCCTTCGCTAAGCGATCGAGAGCAGCCACGGCCTTGTCCTGCGCCGGATCGGGCCTCAGTTCCTGGTCGTGAAGGAGCTGGGCATAGGCACGCCCGACCGGCCCCGTCATGCCGGTGCGTTTCGGTCCCGGATCCGCTTCAAAGTGCCCGTGAAGCTGTAGCAGGGCTCGCCATCTTGGGTGACGATCCCCTGAAGGAAGACGTGGCCGCGAGTCTGTTTCACCAGCTGCACGTGTGAATCGAGCGGAACGCCCGCCTTTCCGCGGGCGAGGAAATGCATTGTCATGTCGAGCGTAACGTAATGGCCTTCGCTCATCCCGGCGCAGCGTCCGCCGGCGAACAGGCTCATGTCGATGAAGCTCATCACTGCGCCGCCGTGGATGGACCCGCCCATGTTCATGTGCGTCTCGGTCGGGAACATCCGGCACAGGCCGCGGCCCGGCCCGTCAGGCTTGAACAGCAGCCGCCCTGTCGCAGCGGCAAAGGAGCTTCGCGGGAAGTCGCCCCAGCTGTACCAGCCGGGAGTGTCGGCGTCCGGCCGAGCGCCGGTAGGTACGCCGACGTCTTCCAGGCCCTCGGCGCTGCCGGGCCCGACGTCTTCGCTCAAGCGGCTCGCTCCATTTGCTGGTCGCGACCCGTCAAGCGGCTCGCTCCATTTGCTGGTCGCGACCCGTCAAGCGGCTCGCTCCGCAATCAGCTTCTTTTCCTCGGCGATTGCCTTGGCCGGCGAAAGTCCCTTCGGGCACACGTTCGCGCAATTCATGATCGTGTGGCAGCGATAGAGTCGGAACGGATCTTCGAGATCGTTCAGCCGCTCGCCGGTCGCCTCGTCACGGCTGTCGACGATCCAGCGATAGGCCTGCAAAAGCACCGCCGGGCCGAGATATTTGTCGGAGTTCCACCAATAGCTCGGGCAACTGGTCGTGCAGCAGAAGCACAGGATGCACTCGTAAAGCCCGTCGAGCTTGGCCCGGTCCTCCGGCGACTGCAGCCGCTCCTTGCCCGACGGGGCAGCGGTGACCGTCTTCAGCCATGGCTGGATCGATGCGTATTGCGCGTACATGTGGTTCAGGTCGGGGACGAGGTCCTTGATCACCTCCATGTGCGGAAGCGGAGTGATCTGCACATCGCCTTTCAGATCCTCGATTGGGGTGGTGCAGGCGAGGCCGTTCTTGCCGTCCATGTTCATCGCGCAGGAGCCGCAGATCCCCTCCCGGCACGACCGCCGGAAGGTCAGCGTCGGGTCGATCTCGTTCTTGATCTTGATGAGCGCGTCGAGGACCATCGGCCCGCATTTGCTCAGATCGATGGTGTAGCGGTCCCAGCGCGGGTTCGCGCTGTTGTCGGGATCGTAGCGATAGACCTTGAAGGTCTTCAGCTTGTCGCCGGTCTCGGGCTTGTAGGTCCGGCCCTTGGTGATCTTGCTGTTCCGCGGAAGCGTGAACTCGGCCAACGCTTATGCTCCTTGAAGAGGTTGCAGCGGCGCTATCACGACACCGCCGGGCTTTCAAACCGTCGCCGCATGCTCGCGAACCGCTTCCAGGACAGCCTCGGCGTGGCCAGGCACTTTCACCTTTCTCCATTCCTTGAGCACTGTGCCGTCGGCGCCGATGAGGAAGGTCGACCGCTCCATGCCCATATATTTGCGCCCGTACATCGACTTTTCGGACCCAGGTCCCGAACGCGTCGGAAATCTTGCCGTCCTCGTCGGACGCGAGCGGGACCGTCAGACCGTATTTGCCGATGAACTTGTCGTGGCTTTTCATCGAATCGCGCGAGACGCCCAAAATCATCGCTCCGTTGCGCTCGAAATCGGCCGCATATTCGGTGAAATCCTGCGCTTCACGAGTGCATCCCGACGTGTCGTCCTTCGGGTAAAAATATAGCACCAGCGGACTGCCGGGGTTGGCAAGGTGCAGCGTGCGCCCGTCGCTCGTCTTTACATCCAGGTTCGGCGCTCGGTCGCCTTCGGAAATCATAATGTCTTTTCTCCTTTGACTCGTGTCCACAACGCAGAGACGCTCTGCCGTGCCTCGTCATGTCGGGCAAGAAGCTCGTCCCAGCCGTCTGAGCCGCAGGCGTGGGCCATCAGCTCACAACTCTCTTCGGTCGGTCTGGTGGTTTCCGGGGCGATAAGCCGGATCGTAATCAGCATTTCACTCAGCAAACGTTGTGCTGACACAACACTTGTGTCCACCAATCCTGCTCCGGCTAACGTCTCGACAGCGGTCTCGAGCCGCGGCTCGAGCCCCATTTTTGTCGTCAATTGAAGCACGTGCACCGCGAATTCGAGGTCCACGAGCCCGCCCGGTCCAAGCTTCACGTCGAGTGGGCCCGACGGCGGCTTGTGGCTGGCGATTTCGTCCCGCATCTTTACCGCGTCGGCAATGATCTTTGCGGGGTCGCAGGGCTGATTGAGCACTTCGGCGATCACTTCCGAAGCCTGTCGCCGGGCCTGTTCCGATCCGAACACCGGCCGCGCTCTCGCCAGCGCCATATGCTCCCACGTCCACGCCTCGTTGCGCTGATAGGATCCGAACGCATCGAGCGAGACGGCGAGCATGCCCTTCGATCCCTGCGGGCGAAGCCGCGTGTCGATCTCGTAGAGCGGCCCCGCCGCGGTCGGAACACTCAGCGCAGCTGTGACCCTGTTCGCCAGCCGGTTGAAATAATTGGCCGGGCCGAGCGGCTTCGGACCGTCCGAGCGGTCGCCGTCCGGTCGGGTGAACAGATAAATGATGTCGAGATCCGAAGCGTTGGTGAGAACCTGGCCACCCAACCGGCCAAGACCCAGAACCAGCAATTCGGCGCCGGGGAACTGCCCGTGCGTTTCCTCGAATTCGGCGATCGCGGCATCGGCAAGCGAGCCAATCGCGCCTTCGGCCACCCGCGCATAGCCCCCGCCGACTGCAAGCGGGTTTTCGCGCAGGTCGATCAGCTGCACGCCCAGAGCAAACCGCCGCTCGTTGATAAGGCGCCGGGCCCGATCGATCGCGACATCATACGGATGACCGCGCATTTCCTCTTCGAGAAAATCAGCGAAATCGGCCGCCGCCGGGACGGGATCGAAGCAGGACGAATCCAGCAGCGAGTCCAAAAGCTCCGGCCGGCGTGCGAGTTGATCCGACAGCGCAGGGGCGTGAGCCAGTATTCGCGCAAGCAAGATTGTCAGCGCAGGGCGCGCCTCCAGCAGCCGATAAAGGTTCACCCCGCTGGGCACGCGTTCGACGACGTCGCTCAGGCGATTGAGCGCGCGCATCGGGTCGTCGCTCTTTGCAATCGCTTTAAGAAGCGCCGGAAGCATGCCTTCGAACGCGCGCTTCGCCGCCGACGATCGCAGGGAACGCGGCCGGCCCGATCGCCACTCGGTCACTCGCCTCAGGGCCGAATTCGGGATCGGGAAAGCCGAAGCTCTCGAGCGCGGACCGCAGTCTTTCCGGGTTTGCGGGAAGCTGCTCGCCGTCGGTGTCGGCAAGCTCGTCGAAAGCCGTTCCGACCAGTTCGACAGATGGACGCAGCCAGTCCAGCAGCTCCGAAGCGTCGGCAAGGCCGTGAAGCCGGGCGACATTCGCGAGCTCCGAATCGCCGGGCGGAAGCAGGTGAGTTTGCTGGTCGTCGACCATTTGCACCCGGTGCTCGATTGTCCTGAGGCGGCGATAGGCTTCGGCGAGACTGTTTGCGAGCTCGGGGCCGAAGTGGCCCGCCCGTTCGAGAGCGGCGATTGCATCCAGGGTCGCCGCCACCCGCAGATCCGGCTCGCGTCCGCCATGCACGAGCTGCTGCGCGTGAACGAAAAACTCCACCTCGCGGATTCCGCCCCGCCCGCGCTTCAGGTCGAAACCGGGGCCGAATCTCTGCCCTTGAGAGTAATGATCGCGAATCCTCTCGCTGATCGAGTGGACCTCCTCGAAGGCGCCGAAGTCCAGCGCTCGCCTCCAGACGAATGGTTCCACCGCGTCGAGAAACACCTTCCCGACCCGCGGATCGCCAGCGCAGCAGCGGGCTCGAATGAAGGCTGCGCGCTCCCACTCCAGCGCGCTCGATTCGTAATAAGAGATGGCAGCGTTCAGCGGCAGTACGATGGGCGTTGCTTCCGGCGAGGGTCTCAGCCGCAGGTCAACTCGTTCGACGAATCCATCTTCCGTCCGCTTCTGCAGGATTTCGATAATCCGCCGCCCGATCCGGACTGCTGACGCTCCGGGCTCGTCGCGCTGGCGCCGCGGTAGCGTCTCGGGGTCGAAGAGCAGCAGCAGATCGACGTCGGAAGAGAAGTTCAGCTCTCGGCTGCCGAGCTTTCCCATTGCAATCGCACACAGGCCCTTTGGCTGCTCGCCGGGATAGAGTTCGGCGATTGCGGCTTCGATGGCCCGGGAGATTGCTGCGTCGGCGAAATTGGAAAGCCACGCCGTAACCTGCTCGAGGCGAAATTCACCGGCGAGGTCGCCGAGCGCTACCGCGAGCGCAAGAGCGCGCCGCCTTCGGCGAAGCTCGGCTCCCACCCCTTCGCCGCCGGATTGAAGCGCTTGCTCGGCCGCGAATTGAGGTCCCTCAACGAGGAAGCTTTCGACAATGTCGGGCCGTGCCTCAGCCGCCTCACGAAGGAACGGCGCATGGGCCAGTGCCCGATTGAGTGCACCCGATCGCAAATTCGCTGCTCGTGCGTCCACGGGCGCCCTCTGCCTGAAAGACGACGAAATGGGAAACTTCCGCCGTTACTCCTCGTTCTGAAGAAGGATGGAAGGTAAGAATAGGATGGCGACCACAGTCATGGACCTCGACCGACGGCCGATCCGTATCGACATGCCGCCCGAACATGCGGGGGTCATGGCGGCGCTTCGCCGTGCGTTCCAGGCTGCCGCGAACGAGCCGAGCGATCGCGATTTTGCCGACCTTCTCAGAAAGTTGAACTGACCGCGAACGAATTTCGGAATTGAGCGGCGATTCGCCTGACTCAGAGATCCCGGCTTAGATCGTCCACTTCACCCATGATTGTCTGCAGCGCCGATTTGTCCGGGTCCTGCTTGTGCTGGCGCCGCGAGGGAAGCTTGCCGCTCGACAGAAGCCCCTCGAGGGCGACTCGTCCGCGGGCGACTCGGCTCTTGATCGTTCCGACTGCACAACCGCAGATTTCCGCCGCTTCTTCGTAGGCAAAGCCGCCGGCGCCAACGAGAATCAGCGCCTCGCGCTGCGGCTGCGGCAGGTGCATCAGCGCGCGCTGCATGTCGGCCAGCTCGATGTGGCGATCCTGGCTCGCCGGAGCAGCGAGAATTTTCGACGCGGTGAGCTCGTCCCACTCGCCCTTGAAGCGGGCCCGACGCATCTGGCTGAGGAAAAGGTTGCGAAGAATGATGAAAGTCCACGCGCGCATGTTGGTGCCGGCCTGGAAGCGCTTTCGCGCCGCCCATGCCTTCAGCAGCGTTTCCTGGACCAGGTCGTCGGCAAGATCGCGGCTTCCCGAAAGCGACCGTCCGAAGGCGCGCAAGTGCGGGATTACCGCCGCAAGCTGCTTCTTGAACTCCGGGTCGGAAAGTGGCGTCGGCTCCTCTTTGGAACCTGAAGTCTTGTCATTTTTTGCGGCCATGGGCCCCCACTGAACTCGATCGCACAGGGTTTTGTACCCGGTACGCTGAACGTGACATTGTCATTGCTGTAGCGACTTTCGAAATTCGGCTCACCAGATGATGAGCAGGATGACGAATATGACGACGACGAGGCCCAGCCCCCAACCCAGAACATAGCGGGTCATGTGCGGGGTTACGCCTTCCCGCGCTTCGGTCGTCGTCAGATGTTCGGGCTCTTCCCTCATCGCCTCAGCTCGCATGGATACCTTGAGGCCAACGCCGGTCAGGGAACCATGTTCCCGCCCCGCAACGGTTTGCTCTGCCGCCGGTCAGGCCGGAACAGTTGCTGCGTCGAAGAACAAGGCTTGAGCGATCGCCGCCTTCACCGTGGACCGCTGGAACGGCTTGGTGATCAGGAACGTCGGCTCCGGCCTCGTTCCTGTCAGTAGCCTCTCCGGGAAGGCGGTGATGAAAATCACCGGCACCGAAAATTCGGCGAGAATATCGCGAACCGCGTCGATCCCGCTCGAATCGTCGGCCAGCTGAATGTCGGCCAACACCAGCCCCGGCGGATGCTGCCGCGCCATCGACACCGCCTCGTCGCGGGTTACCGCCACACCGGTGACATTGTGTCCGAGGTCGCGGACGATGGTCTCGATGTCCATCGCGATGATCGGCTCGTCTTCGATGATGAGCACGTCGGTGAGCGTCTGGCGTTCGATCTCGCTTAGTGCCTCGGCGACCAGCGAATCGACATCTTCTGCGCTTGCTCCGATCAGGTAGCCGGCATCTTCGGAAGAGAATCCTTCCAGCGAAGTCAGCAGCAGCGCCTGGCGCGACAGCGGCGTGATCTTGGAGAGACGAGCGCTGGCAATCCCTTCCGCGCCCGAAATCCCCTTGGTCGGCTCCTCGCCCTCTTCGACGTTCGCCGTCGACCAGATGGCGTGGAACGTCTTGTACAGACCCAGACGCGGGTCAACGTCCCGCGGGAACTCATCGGGCTTGGCGACGATCGCCTCCAGGGTCGCACGTACGAAGGCATCGCCATGCGCCTGACTGCCGGTGAGAGCGCGCGCATAGCGGCGCAGGAAAGGCAGATGCGGCGCGAGTTCCTGTCCAAGCGACATGAAATTCATTCTCCTATTTCAGGCGTCCTGCCTTTTGGGGAGGAGCCGAGCTCGTTGCAACCCTGGAAGGACCGTACTGGCTTGTCCGGCGCGCTCCCCCGCAGAGAATTCCTCTCGGTGGAACAAAGTATCAGCCATTTGGTTTCCGCTCCTGTGGCGGGGTTTTCCGATCGTTGACGACACGGGAGCGCCGAAGATAGGGCAGCATATGCTCTCGTATCGAATGCGTGTGGCGCTTGGAGTTGCTCGCGCCGTTAGAATAGAGCGCCCGCACGCGCGCTCGGGGGATTTTGAGGTTGAGTGAAAAGACAGTGCGCGAGCCGAAAAGCGCTGACACGAAGCACAAGAAGAACGGCCAGTCCGGGCGAGGCAAGGATCACGCCGGAAAGCCGCGCAAAGGGCAGCGCTCAGCCGATATTGGCCGGGCGCTTCGATCGGTCTACGACGAAACGCTGCGTGAAGACGTTCCCGACGATTTTAACGATCTGCTCGGCAAGCTCAGCTGAGCAACGTCGACAGATGAGGTGACCGATGGCCACCGCTGCCGACCGTTTTTCCCACCTCTCCACACCGGCCAAGCTCCTCCTAATCCTGACGGCGGCTCTGCTGCCCATCGGGTTCGCACTCGTCTGGATCGCCTACGACGGCATCAAGGAAGCGAACGCCGCGCTCGAAACGCAATCGGACGAGCAGGCCCGGGTCGCAGCTCAGTCGATTGAGAGCCTGATCGCTCGCAATGCACTGGCGCTGCGAATCGCGACCAATGGACGGCTAACCGCGCCGGCGCCCTGCGACAGGGTACGGCGGTCGCTGGCGATCGCTCCCGCAATCGCTCAACAGTTCCGGCTCAATTCGGCCGACGGCACCCAGATGTGCAGCGTCGGCGACATCGGCGAGACCGGACTGCTCCCCTCCATTGCTCCGGGCGACATTCAGCTCAGGGTCGCTCCAAGCGAAGATTCGCTGGTCGTGAGGGTTGGAGTCGTGGATGGAATGGCGACCACCGCGCTTACGACAGAGCAGATGAAAGCCGCCGCGCTGGACGCCACCCGCGGTATCCGCGGCCTCTCGATCAGCGACGGCAAAAGGGAAATCGCCCTTCTTGAGGCGGACGGGGACGCTGCCGCCGGCCACGCCGCGTCGATAACCCGCTGGAGAATCGGCCATGGCCGTTTGGTTGTACGAGTTGAAGGACGAGTGCCGACAATCACCACCTTCGACCGCATCGTGATCCTTCTGCCGGTGCTGATGTGGTTCATCGCCGCGCTGATGACCTGGCTGATGGTTCACCGGCTCCTGATCCAGCCGCTCAGGCGGCTGCAGCGGGCGGTTTCGCAATATGTCCCGGGCGAACCAGCCGGCGAGCTGCCGAGCAAGCTTGGGCCCGCAACCGAAATCCAGGAGCTTCGCGACGCATTCGCCCGCGCAGTCACTCGAGTACAGGAATCGGAAGAGGAGATGGCTGCGGCCCTCGAGGGGCAGAGGCGGCTCGTTCGCGAGGTTCATCACCGGGTGAAGAACAACCTTCAGGTGATTGCTTCGCTTTTGAACATTCACGGACGGACGACCGAATCGCCGGCCGGGCGCGCCGCTTATGGGGCGATCGGGCGCCGGGTCGGCGCTCTCGCCATCGTCCACCGCAACCATTATGCGGAAATGGAGGAAAATCGTGGGATCTCCATGCGGCCCCTGCTATCGGAACTTGCCGCGGAGCTTCGCGCGGGCACTCCGGAATCGGCTCGCGGCCTCATCATCGACCTCGAGGTGGAACCGCTCAACACGACTCAGGACGTTGCCGTTTCGGTGGCGTTCCTGATCACCGAAGTGGTCGAATATGCGATGCTGCATCAGCCGGATCAGCCCGTCGAGATTTCGCTCCGTCGCACAAGCGACCTGACGGGCCGCCTGACTTTGGCTAGCCCGGTGCTCGTCCCGGATTCGAACGAGGACAAGGAAAAGCAGCAATTTGAGCGGATTATCGCCGGTTTGGCGAAGCAGCTGCGCTCGACGATAGACCGCAAGCTTGGCCGCTACAGCGTCGATCTGCCGGTCTTCCCGCCGCGCTAAAAGATCGTTTCGGCTGCGGCGGAAAAAAAGTTTCACCCCGCCGGAACCGCTTCGAAAGAAGGGGCGTTGTGCAGTCGGATAGTGACCTTTTGCCCCCCCGCTCTCGCTATCCGCTTAAATGGGCCCGGAACCGCCAACCCTCCCCCCCCCCGGTGGCGCTTCCGGGCCCTCACTTTTTTCAGCTGAAGCCGAACCCGCCGCCGCGGCATTGCGCGCCGCGCGCCAGTGAGTGATCCGGATGGCGAGAATCGCCAGCTCGTAAAGCGAATAGAGGGGGACCAGCAGAAGCATCATCGACACTGCGTCCGGCGGCGTGAGAACCGCCGCAACGGCGGCCGCAACGACGATGGCATAGCGGCGGTGCTTGGTCAGCTGCTGGAGGGTGATGATACCCGTACGCTCCAGGATCATCAGCAGGATTGGAGTGAGGAACGCGACTCCGAAACCAAACAGAAACCGCGTGCAGAAATTCAGGTAATTTCCAATTCCCGGCAACGCTTCGCGCTGAACTCCGCCGACATCCCCCTGGAATCCCAGCAGGAAATGAAGCGCCCAAGGCATCGCAACATAGTAAGCGAACGCCGCTCCGCCGATGAAGAAGACGGGCGTGAGCAACAGGAACGGAAGCAGTGCCTTCTTCTCCTTCGCATAAAGCCCGGGTGCCACGAACTTCCAGATTTGCGTCGCGAAGAAGGGGAAGCCGAGCATCAGCGCCGCGAACAGCGCGACCTTCACCTCGACGAAAAAGGCTTCGAAAATGTCGGTGTAGATGAGCCGCCCCTCGCCTGCCCGAAGCAGCGGCTGGACCAGGAATGCGAAAATCGGCCGGGCGAAATAGAGGCAGATCGCAAACAGCCCAGCAAGGACGGCCACCGACCACAGCAGCCGCCTCCTCAGCTCGATCAGATGCTCCAGAAGCGGCGCCTTGGTTTCGTCGATATCCCTCACGGCAGTTCGGGCTTGTCAGAATCGCCGAGCGGCAGCCGCGGCTCATCCGCCACGGGTTCAGGAGCAGCCGCGGCTGCTTCCGGAGCTTGCGGTTCGGCCTCGGCGGGTGGTGGTCCGAGTTGCGGGTGCTCGCGCATGATGCGCTCGTTCTGCTCGCGCCACTTCTTTTCCATCTCCTCAAGCTCGGCCTCGCGGATCATCGCCTCGATGCCGCTCGTGAAATGGCGTGAAATGGCACGCACTTTCGCCACCCAACGCCCGACAGTGCGCATCGTCGAAGGAAGCTCCTTGGGACCGATGAACAGCAGCGCCAGGACGGCAACGATGATGATTTCGGTGGAATCGAGGCCGAACATCCGCCCGGGCCCGATCAGCTATGCGACTTGTCGTCCTCGCGGGGACGCGGCTCCGGAGTCACGTCGATCGGCTGCTCGGGAGCTCGGCTCTGCGGCGGAAGCTGGCGCTGCTCCTTGGCCTTCTCCTCTGCGCTGGCATCCTCCTCAGCCATGCCCTGCTTGAAGCTCTTCAGCCCCTTGGCGACGTCGTTCATCATCGTCGAGAAGCGGTTTCCTCCGAACAGGAGAAGGAGGAAGAGACCGAGAATGATCCAGTGAATGAGGCTGAAAGAGCCCATGAGCACACTCCAATAGGTTGGGGGCTATCTAGTCTTCCTCGGCTTCTGTTTCCAGTTCGTCGTCGGATTGACCCTCGAGGTCCAGCTGTAGAGCCGCTTCGTCGAGCGGGTCGAGAAGTCCGGCAGCCTTGAGATCGTCGATTCCGGGAAGATCCTTTCGCGAACCGAGGCTGAAGTGGGTGAGGAATTCCGCGGTGGTCGCATAGAGCAAAGGCCGCCCCGGAGCTTCGCGACGGCCCGCCGTCTTCACCCATCCCGCTTCCATCAGGACGTCGAGCGTTCCCTTGGAAATCTGGACGCCGCGGATCGCCTCGATTTCGCCGCGGCTGACCGGCTCGTGGTAGGCGATGATCGCCAGCGTTTCGGTGGCGGCGCGCGATAACCGGCGCGGCTCTTCTCGAGTGCGGCGAAGCAGGTGCGCGAGGTCCGGCGCGGTCTGAAAATGCCATCGTCCGCCGCGTTCGACCAACTCTATGCCGTGCCCCTCATACCGTTCGGCCAGCTGGCTCAGCGCGGCTTTGACGTCGCCCTCCCCGACATGGCCGGAGATTTCGGCCGTAGTGAGCGGCTCGGCGGATGCGAACACCGTCGCTTCCACCGATCTCGCGAACTCGTCCACTACGCGGCCACCTTGAGACAAAGCGGCGCAAAGGCTTCGTCCTGAGACAGGTCGAGACGCCCTCGCCGGGCAAGCTCGAGCGCCGCGAGGAAGCTCGAAGCGAGCGCCGACCGGCGGAGCTGCGGATCGTCGGTTTGGGGGAGGAACGCCTCGATGTTGGTCCACTCGATCGCGGTGCCCAGTATTCGGCTGACGCGCTCGATGGCTTCGTCAAGGGTCATCACCGCGCGCGCATGGACCACGTGCATCGGCGGCTGGCTTCGTGCCTTGACCGCTCCGTACGCGGCGAAGAGTTCAAACGCTGTGACCTGCCAAGCCGACTTGCGCACGAGGCGAAGACCTTCGGGCCTACCTCGCTGGAAAACGTCGCGGCCGAGCCGGTCGCGGCCCAGCAGACGCGCTCCCGCCTCCCGCATCGCGTCCAGCCGCTGCAGCCGCATCTGCAGTCTGAGAGCGATTTCCTCGGGGCTGGGATCGGCCTCCGGGTCCTTCGGAAGCAGCAGGCACGATTTGAGGTAGGCGAGCCACGCCGCCATCACGAGATAATCGGCGGCGATCTCGAGCTTGAGCGCGCGCGCTTCGTGCAAATAAGCGAGATATTGCTCGACCAGCTCGAGTATCGAGATTTGCGCGAGGTCGACTTTCTGCGTGCGCGCAAGGCTCAGCAGCAGGTCGAGCGGTCCCTCCCAGCCGTCCAGGCTGAGATTGAGCTCGTCCCCATCGCGAGCGACGGAATTGAGTGTCACCACCCCCACGGTGGCAAGAGTAGCTCAAACGGCGGAAATTGTAAGAGAATCGTCACTGCAAGCGCAGCGAAGCAGTCCAGAAACTTGTGGATTGCTTCGCTACGCGCGCATTGATGAAGTACCTCAGCGAGCCCCGGCGACAGCTTCGTCGATGAAGTTCTGCACGTCCAGCCGCATCTGGTGGAGCGCATCCGGGTTCAGATAGACCATGTGCCCTGACGGATAGTAGCGGAACTCGAGGTTCCTCTGCTGCGCCGGCTCGAGCATCATGTGATCGAGGTCATACTCGGTGCCGAAAAACGGCGTCGCCATGTCGTAATAGCCGTTCAGCGACAGCACCTTCAGGTACGGGTTCATGCGCATCGCGGCGGCGAGGTCGAGCGCCGTGTTGGGATCGTTGAGTTTCCAGCGGCTGCCCGGAACCTGGTGCTTCCAATCCCAGTCGAAGCCTTTCTCGTCGCTGGCGCTCAGCCGGTACTGAAGGTCCGTGTGGTAGCCGAGGGTGTTGGCGAGGTAATTGTGCTCCACGCCGACGAAACCGCCGGTGATCGCCGCGTCAGAGGCGTCGAAGTCGGGGCTGTCGCCCGACGCGTCCGTGTCCACGCCGGTGTAGCGCGAGTCGAATCGACCGACCGTCTCACGCTGGTCGCGCAGCAGCTCCTTGCGGAACTGCGACAGGCTGACTCGCAGGTCGGCGTTCTCGATGAACTGCGGCGACAGGCCGGTCAGCTTGCTCATCTGCTCGGCCACGCGGTCGCGTTCCTCGGGGCTGATCGTCTGGCCCTTCTCGAGCGCCGACGCATAGGGCCCTTCAGCGAAGGCGCGCGCTTCGGCTGCAGCTTCGGCAACGGTCGCCGGCGGGTTTGCCATCTTGTGATGGTACCAGGCCGTCGTCGCGAAGCTCGGCAGGTAATTGAGGTAGTCGCGGTCGAGACCCGGCTGACGGCGGCCGTAGTTCATGATCGACGACAGCAGCATGACGCCGTTCAGCGCAACGCCGCGCTCCTGCAGCTGGTATGCAAGCGCACCCGACCGGGTCGTGCCGTAGCTCTCGCCAAAGAGGAATTTGGGGCTGCCCCAGCGGTTGTTCTTGGAAATGTAACGGATGATCGCCCGCGCGAACGCGTCGGCGTCCTCGTCGACTCCGTAGAAGTCGGAGCCCTTCGCGTCGCCGAGAGCGCGCGAATAGCCAGTTCCCGGAGCGTCGATGAAGACGAGGTCGGTCGACCCGAGCAAAGTGTCGGGGTTGGCGCCGAAGTTAAACGGCGCCGGTCGGATGTACTGGGCGTTGACGGTCTGAATCCGCTCCGGCCCGAACGAGCCCATGCGAAGCCAAAGCGATGCCGAGCCCGGCCCGCCGTTATAGAAGAAGGTTACCGGCCGCTGCGATCCCGGCACTCCGTCGAGCGTGTCGGCGGTGTAGAACATGCTCTGGGTCGGCTTTCCGGAATTGTCATGGATCGTGAGCGTCCCGGCAGTCGCGGTATATTTGAGCGTTCGGCCGTCCACGTTCGCGGTGTGGTGCGTGGAAACGGCCCGCTCCTCGATCGGAGCCTTCGGCCACGCCTCCTTCGCTGCCTCGGCCATCTCCTGCTTGTGCAGGTCCTCGACGCTCTTGCCTTTGTCGGCACCGGAGTCCGGCTGGGCGATTGCGGGAGCTGCGGCGAGCAGGGTTACAGCGGAGACGGCGTGCAGGATTCGCATCATCAAGTCTTTCCGAGCGAGTTCAGGGATTTGATGGAAACTTAAGCAAAGAACGGTTTTCCGGTGCAACCCTGTGCATCGACGAACGGGCGCGCGCCATCTGCAAGCGCGGGAACTCGGCTCAGGTGAGGGCCAGCAGCTCGTCTCTCTTGGCAATCAGCTGCTCGAAGTCGGGTCCGTCCTGCGCGGAGCCGGCAATCACCATCGCCTGGCGAAGCCGCTCTTCGCCGGCCTCGCTCATTTCCGGGACTGCAGCGGCCACGGCGATCATCTCGTCCATCGCTCCAGAGCAGTGCAACGCCGCATCGCATCCGGCGCTGACCACGCCGGCCGCGCGATCGCCGAAGCCGCCTTTGAGCGCTTCCATGCCGATGTCGTCGCTCATCAGCCACCCATCGAATCCAATCCTGTCGCGGACGATGTCATTGATGACGACCGGCGACTGGCTCGCCGGACGCTCACTGTCCCAGGCGGTATAGACGACGTGCGCCATCATCCCCATCGGTGCCCAGTTGAGCCGCTCGAACGGCTCAAGATCGGTTTCAAGCTCCTCGGCGCTCGCAGTGACGACCGGCAGGTCCTTGTGGCTGTCGCACATTGCCCGGCCGTGCCCAGGCATGTGTTTGACGACACCGACCACGCCTGCGGACGCGAATCCGTCGAGCACTGCCCGGCCGAGTGCCGAAACCTGCATCGGCTCGGCACCCAGCGCTCGGTCGCCGATGATGTCGTCGGCCCCGGGCTGGCGCACATCGAGCAACGGCAGGCAATCGACGTTCACGCCATCGTCGCGGAGCATCAGCGCCAGCGCGCGCGAATTGGCCATGACCGCCTCGATCGCGGAAGTGGGCGCTTTTCGATACAGCTCAGCGAAGGACCAGGCGGCTGGGAATTCGGGCCATTCCGGCGGCCGCATTCGGGCCACTCGCCCGCCCTCCTGATCGACAAGGATGGGAAGGTCGGCTCGCCCGGAGAGGCCGCGAAGGGAATCGGTCAGCGCCCGCACCTGGGCGGAATCGACGCAGTTGCGCTTGAACAGGATGAAACCGGCGGGATCGGCGTCAAGAAAGAAGTCGCGCTCGTCGCCGGTGAGAACGGGACCGGATACTCCGTAGATCGCTGCCTGCATCTATCGAGCGATGAAGCAGCTTTCGCCGCCCGCCTGAATCGCCTGGCACGCCTGTCGCGCAGCATCGGGAGAAGATGCCGCCGCGCGGAGACGATAGCCGCTGCTTCCGTTCGCCGAGTAAGGCACGATGATCTTCGACAGCCCCGAAAGGACTCCGAATCTCGCGCTCAGCGCCGTCCACGCCCGTTGTGCCTGGGCGGTATCCTTGAAGGCGCCGAGCTGGATAACCGTGCCGGGAGCGCCGGACGGTTTTGGCGGCGGCGCAGGTTTCGCCGTCTGGCTTTTCCTTGGACATCGGGAGCAGCCTGCGCCGTGTCTTGCGCCTGCTCCGGCTGGTCCTGCTCTGTGACGTCCTCGCGCCCTGTCGCGCCGAGGTTCAGCCTCGAGTCGACATCATGGCCGGCGCTGGTTTCAAATGTGGTTTGCGATTCGCCAGTGACATCGAGTCCGCCGGGGTTTTCGGGCTTCACTTTGTAAGGCTTGTCCGGGGCTCGGATCAGCTCCGGCTCACCGGCAAGCCCGCCGTTGCGGCTCCCCAGCCAGTAAAAGCCCGTCCCGATGGCGGCGGCGGCGACGAGGACGACGAGCACTCCGATGAGCATGCCGCGGGCTGAAATGCCTCGCGGGCCGTCCTCGTCCTCCACTTCCTGGAGCCACGGCAGCGAGTCTTCGTCATAGCCGCTGCGAAGGTCGGTCATGTCACCGCATCTCCTCGGCGGCTTCGACCCCCATTAGGTCGAGGCCACTACGGATGATCTGCCCGATGCCGAGCGCCAGTTCCAGCCTCGCTCGCGAAAGTTGTGGGTTATTTTCAACCAGAAAGCGGCGCTCGGGATCGTCGTTCCCGCGATTCCACAACGCGTGGAACGCCGCCGCGAGATCGTAGAGATAGAAGGCAATCCGGTGAGGCTCGTGCGCCGTCGCAGCGCCTTCCACGGTTCGCGGAAATTGGGCTGAAAGCTTCACCAGCGCCAGCTCTTCGTCGTCCAGCAGCGACAGGTCGGCTGGAGAATCCAGGTCCACGCCGGCATCCGCCGACTTGCGCTTGAGCGAACTGATCCGCGCGTGCGCATATTGGACGTAAAAGACCGGATTGTCCTTCGAAGCCTCGACGACCTTGGCGAAGTCGAAGTCGAGCGGAGCGTCAGCGCGCCGGGTCAGCATCATGAACCGGACCACGTCCTTGCCGACTTCGCGAACGACGTCGGCGAGAGTCACGAACGTGCCTCCGCGCTTGGACATTTTCACCGGCTCGCCAGCGCGGAACAGGCGCACCATCTGAACCAGCTTCACATCGAGGTCGACGCGCCCATCGGTCAGCGCCCGGACCGCCGACTGGACCCGCTTCACCGTGCCGGCATGGTCGGCGCCCCAGATGTTCACCAGATGGTCGGCAAGCTCCGCTTTCTTGAGGTGGTAGGCCGCGTCGGACCCGAAATATGTCCAGCTCCCGTCCGACTTCTTCATCGGCCGGTCCTGGTCGTCGCCGAATTGGGTCGACTTGAAGAGCGTCAGCTCGACCGGCTCCCAATCCTCCGGAGTCTGGCCCTTCGGCGCTTCCAGAACGCCTTCGTAGACCAGCCCTTTCGATCGAAGCATTTCGAGGCCGCGATCGACCGCGCCCTCCTCCTGGAGCTCGGCTTCGGAAGCGAACAAGTCGTGGTGGATTCCGAGCAATGCCAGATCGTGGCGGATCAGATCGAGCATGGCCGCGACAGCGCGCTTGCGGAACAGGGCTAGCCACTCGCTTTCCGGGGCGTCGGCATATTTGTCGCCGAACTCGGCCGCGAGTTCGCTTCCCACCGGCTTCAGATAGTCGCCGGGGTACATCCCTTCCGGAATTTCGCCGATGTCTTGCCCCAGCGCTTCGCGATATCGCAGGTGCACCGAACGGGCGAGCGTATCCACCTGCGCGCCGGCATCATTGACGTAATATTCTTTGGTGACCCGAAATCCCGCCGCCTCGAGAACCCGCGCGAGCGAATCGCCGACGACCGCGCCGCGGCAATGGCCCATGTGCAGCGGCCCGGTCGGGTTCGCCGAAACATATTCGACGTTGACCCGCTCGGCGGCGCCGATGTTCGACTGCCCGTAGGCGTCGCCTTTGCGAAGAATTGTCGTCAATTCGTCGCGCCACGCCTCGGGCGACAGCCTCAGATTGATGAATCCGGGTCCGGCAATCTCGACAGAAGTTGACCGCCGGCACATTGCGAAGTTTCGGCGCGATCAGCTCGGCAAGGGCACGCGGATTGGTCCGAGCCGGTTTAGCAAGCACCATTGCCGCATTGGTCGCCAGGTCCCCGTGAGCCGGGTCGCGGGGCGGCTCGACAGCGACGTTCTTCCGGTCGAGATCGGCCGGAATCGCACCTTCGGACTGAAGCTCGTCGAGCACTCCGTCGAGGAGCGCTGCATATTGGGCGTAGAGGCTCAACTGGTCACCTGCGATTGGAAGCGAGCGCGTCTAGCGCAGCGCCAGCGACTCGTCACCCTCCTCAGAACCGGTCGGGAAGCTCAACCGGCCCGATCAGCTCCGAATGCTGGGCGATGGCGAAGCGGTCGGTCATTCCGGCGATAAAGTCGCCGATCCTGCGGACCTGTTCGACATGGCCAGCGTCGCTCCGCCACTCGGGCGGGAGAAGCATCGGTTCCGATCGATAAGCCTCGGCAAGCTCGGTGACGACACGCTGCGCCCGTTCTTTGACGGCGAGCAGTTCCGGCGCGTTGTACAGGTTCGCGTAAAGGAACCGCTTCAGGTCGCGTTCGTCGCTGGCCAGGCCGGGCGAAAATCCGGCGAGCTGTTGTCCCGCCGAACGTACCTCGCCAACTGACTCTACGCCCGCGTCGCGAACGCGGCGCTGCGTTTCGGCAATGACGTCAGCGACCATCGTGCCGATCAGGTCGCGGACGAGCGCCGGTTGAAGCTTCTCCGGCGGAAGGTCGCCAGACCGTTCGACGATGTCGCGATAATGCCGCTCGACCAGCGGCACCTGGAGAAGGGCGTCGAAGTCGATCAGCCCTGCTCTCAATCCATCGTCGATATCATGGTTGTCATAGGCGATGTCGTCGGCGATGGCCGCGACCTGGGCTTCGAGCGACGGCCAGCTGTTGAGCTCGAGGCCAAAGTCGCGATTGGCTTCGGCAAGGGCCCAGGTCGGGGACTCGACCGGCCCGTTGTGCTTTGCCAGCCCCTCAAGTGCTTCCCAGCTCAGGTTCAGCCCGTCGAAGCCGACGTACGGAGTCTCCAGCCTCGTGACGATTCGGACGGTGTGCGCGTTGTGATCGAACCCGCCGGCGTCTGCCATCGCGTCCTCCAGCGCATCCTCGCCGGCATGCCCGAATGGCGGGTGGCCGAGATCGTGCGCCAGACACAGCATTTCGGTCAGGTCCTCGTTAAGTCCGAGCGCTCGGGCGATGGTCCGTCCGATCTGGGCGACTTCGAGGCTGTGGGTCAGGCGAACTCGATAATGGTCGCCGTCGGGGGCGATGAACACCTGCGTCTTGTGGCGAAGCCGCCTGAACGCGACTGAATGGATGATTCGGTCGCGGTCACGCTGGAAAATGTCTCGCGGTCCGCGCGGGCCACTGTCCGTTTCTCGACTGCAGCGCCCACGCGATTGCGAAGGCTTTGCCGCAAGACTCGAAAGCACCGTCATCGACGGTGCGTCTATTGGGTCCGCAAGCTCCTGACCACCTGTCCCGGCTCGCTCGTCCAGGTGCGCGAATTAATTCGGGCGCTTTCCAGCGCGTCGGCGAATAGCCGGGCATCTTCCTGGCTGTGAAAGGGGCCGATCAGGAGGCGCGCCCGTGACCCGGTCTCGGCAACGAAACCGTCGATGCCGGTGAAAAGGGACGGCTTTTTGGCGCGGATTTGCCGAAACTCGCGAGAGAAGTTGCTTGGGTCGTTGCTTGCCTGGAGCTGCAGCCAGATCTTTCGGCTGTCTGGATCGGAAGCGACCCGCTGCGTCTGAATGAGGTCATTGTTCGGCGAAGTCGGCCTTTGCACCACAGGCCGCGACACGGAGGCATATTGGATTCGCGGCCGCTGCGAAATTGCTGCTGCCGGAGCCACAGCCGAACTGCGCGTACTGCTTTGCTGCGGCGAGGAGCTGGCGGAATCGCTTTGCGCAAGCAATGCCTCGATCGATGACAGCCGATCGCCCTTCGGCGGGGGCGGGACCGCTGCACTAGCGATATCCTCGGGGAAGATGCCGAGATGAACGGCAGCTGCCTTCTGCGCATTGGTCAGCATCGGCAGCCGCCGGAAGAACGGGTCCATTCGCGACGAGGCGCCCGGCATCGTATACTCAAGCGCAGCGTCCGCTGCGGCGACATCGCCGTCGACTGCAAGGACGAGGGCCCGGGCCCGTTGCGCAGCGACGTCCCGGCGCTGGAGCAGCGGCTGAAGCGTCGAAAGTGCCAGATCCTTCTGGCCGCTGATTGCAAGGCTCAGCGCCAATCTGCGCCGTGCTTCGTCGCGGTCAGGTCCGTAGAGCGCGGCGCGATAATCCGTCTGAGCAGCGACCTGGTTGCCCAAAAGGTCGTAGGCGAGGCCACGGTCGGCGCCGATGCTCGCGACTGAGGCCCCATGTTGCTGGGCCCGGGCGAAATAGGTGAGCGCCGTCTGCGGATCGCCCATGGCCACCATCGCCGCGCCCATTCCAGCCTGGGGAAGAGGACTGTCCGGTTCGACTTGAGCGGCGCGCCCGAAAAAGCCTGCCGCGGCCTTGGTCTCGCCGAGCTGGAGAGCGGCCTTGCCGGCAGCGACCAGCGCGTCGAAGTCCTTGGGATGGGTGCCGAGCGTCTTGACGTTGCGGGCTAGCGCGTCGGCCGGGCTCTCGTTGTATTGCGGCACGGCCTGCGCCACCGCCGAATCCGGCAGCGCCGCAAAGCCGATTGCGGCGCTCGCAAGAACAGCCGCCAATACGCGCGCGCGTTTCATCAGTTTCGGTTCCCCACCGCCATTCGATCCCCGTGGGACAGAGAATCTTGCGGGAAGCTTTCTGCCTAGAGGCTTAACGACGAGCCGTGCACCTCCGGCGGCGAGCAGCGCGATATTACCGCGCCTGGACCAATTTACTGGTTGTTCTGCCGGTTGAGGAACCGCGGAATGTCGAGCGGCTCGCGGCTGAAGCTCGGCGCCGGCTGGTCGTCGTCCACGTGCGCCCGCGGTGCGCCGCGAGCGATGTTCGACATCCGCTCGAACAAGGTTCCGCCGGTCCCGGTCGCCGCTTTGGGCTGTTCCGTTGCCTCGTCCTTGCCCTCGTCCGCGGAAGTGTCGTCGTCCGACGGCGGAGCGATCGGAGGCGCGCCAACCGGGCTGGTCAGCACGTCGTCGCTGTCGAGAAGCAGTTCTTCGCCGTCCTCGTCGGCTTCGTCGTTGGCGACCTCATCGGTCAGCTCAAGCGCGTCGTCGTCATCCTCGACGGCGGCTTTCGGCGACGGCTCCGGAGCCGAGGCGGCGGGCGCAGTGCGCGACGGGAAAGCGAAAACCTTCGCAGGCTGCGATTGAGCGACGGTCTCGGCTTCAATGCCGGTAGCGACCACGGACACTCGAATTCGCCCGTCCAGATCATTGTTGAAAGCCGAGCCCCAGATGATGTTGGCATCGGGGTCGACCAGCTCCTTGATATGGCTCGCGGCCTCGTCGACCTCCATCAGGCGCATGTCCTCGCCACCGGTAATCGAGATGATTACACCCTTGGCGCCCTTCATGCTGACTCCGTCCAGGAGCGGGTTCGAAATTGCCTTTTCGGCCGCCTCGATTGCGCGGTTGTCGCCCGAGGCTTCGCCGGTGCCCATCATCGCCTTGCCCATCTCGCCCATCACCGAGCGGACATCGGCAAAGTCGAGGTTGATGAGGCCGGGCATGACCATCAGATCGGTGATACCGCGAACGCCCTGCTGGAGCACCTCGTCGGCCATTTCGAAGGCTTCCTTGAAGGTCGTCTCCGAATTGGCGAGGCGGAACAAATTCTGGTTTGGAATAACGATAAGCGTGTCGACGTGCTGCTGAAGCTCCTCGATCCCGCCATCCGCCGAGCGTGAGCGGCGGGCGCCTTCGAACGCGAACGGCTTCGTGACGACTCCGACGGTCAGGATTCCCTTGTCGCGGGCGGCCTTTGCGATGACCGGCGCAGCGCCGGTTCCGGTGCCGCCCCCCATTCCGGCGGCAAGGAAGCACATGTGCGCGCCCTCGAGCGCCTTTTCGATGTCCTCCAGCGATTCCTCGGCTGCGGCTCGGCCAATCTCCGGCCGCGAGCCCGCGCCCAGGCCCTGAGTGATCTTCAGCCCGAGCTGGATCCGCCGGTCCGCTGACGACGTGTTGAGCGCTTGGGCGTCGGTGTTGGCGACGACGAAGTCGACCCCCTGGACGTCTGCGCGGATCATGTTTGCGACCGCATTGCCGCCGGCGCCGCCGACGCCGATTACGCTGATGCGCGGACGAAGCTCGTCAACTTCCGGCCGGACGAAATCGATGCTCATTGGTCCCACCCCCAAAATCAGGCAACTTTTTGAACCCACAATGCGAATCAATGAATCATTGCGAGTTGCAAGCCAAGCGGAAAAGTTAACATCTGGGCAAAAAAGTGGGGATCGCGACTCTGAGGACTCACCTCGAGCCCCGTGCAGCCATTGCGGAAGCGGGAGCGGTCGGACAGAAAGGGGCCGGTGGTGAAGAGAACCAGGGGGAGCGGGGATGCGTGAATTAGGCTTGCGTGGAATGAAGCTGGCGCTGCTGGCCTGCGGGGCGATTACCGCTTCACCGGCCTTTGCGCAGGCGCAGGCGCCGGCGAACAGCGGCACCTTCACGATTGAGCAGGTGATCTCGTACCCTTTCGTTCCGGAGCTTGAAGCTGCCGAGAACGGCGACGCGATCGCCTTCGTTCGAGTGCTGAAGGGCGTTCGCAACGTCTGGGTGGCGACCGGCCCCGGGTTCAAGCCGCGGCAGGTGACCGACTATAATGCCGACGACGGTCAGGAGCTCACCCAGCTCACCTTCTCGCCGGACGGCAAGCATCTCGTCTATGTCCGCGGCGGCGATCACGATGCGAATTGGGAGGCGAAATATCCGCCCGACCCGGCGTCATCTCCCGACAAGCCCGAGGTGACGATCTGGGCGACGCAGCTTTCCGGCGGCGCCCCCGTGAAGGTCGCCGAGGGCGATGCCCCGGCAATCTCCTCGAGCGGTGAGCTCGCCTACGTCAAGGACGGCCAGGTGTGGACCGCGCCGCTAAGCGGAAAAGGCAAGCCGAAGCAGCTGTTCTTCGACCGCGGCAAAGACGGCGCTCTCACCTGGTCGCCCGACGGGTCGAAGCTGGCCTTCGTTTCCAACCGGGACGGCGACCACAGCTTCATCGGCGTCTATGACGTGAAGAGCGACACGCTCTCCTATCTCGCGCCGTCGACGGATTTCGACGATTATCCGACCTGGTCGCCCGATGGCACCCGGATCGCTTTTGCGCGGGTGGCGGGAAAAGGCGGAGCACCGAAGCCGCTGCTCAAGCAGACTCCCGAGCCTTTCTCGATCTGGGTCGTCGACGTTGCGAGCGGAAGCGGGCGGCGGGTGTGGCAAAGCCCGGACACTTTGCTCGGCTCGTTCCCGGAAACCGCGGGCCAGGTGAACCTTCACTGGGCGGCCGGCGACCGGCTCGTTTTCCTCGCCGACCTCGACAATTGGCCGCACCTTTATTCGATCCCGGCGAGTGGCGGTGAGCCGCTGCTCCTCACTCCGGGCAATTACATGGTCGAGCATGTCGCCATCAGCCGCGACCGCAAGTCGCTGATCTACGACGCGAACACCGGGGCAACGAAGGACGACGACGACCGCCGTCACCTGTTCCGGGTGCCGGTGGATTCGGCCACTCCCGTGGCGCTCACGGACGGAACCACGCTCGAATGGTCGCCCGTGGTGGCGAGCCCGAGCGAGATTGCCTTCGTGACCGCCGGAACCGCGGCTCCTCCTGAAGTCGCTGAGATCGGCCTGGACGGAAGCGGCCGCCATGAGCTCGCCGCCGGCAGCGTTCCTGCGCAATTTCCTGAAGCGCAGCTGATCGCTCCGCGCTCGGTGGCTTTCACCTCGGCCGACGGATGGGCAATTCACGGGCAGCTGTTCGACAATGGAGTCGGCACCAACAAGCCGGGGATCATCTTCGTCCACGGCGGACCGCCGCGCCAGATGCTGCTCGGCTGGCACTACATGGACTATTACAGCAACAGCTACGCGGTGAACCAGTATCTGGCCAATCACGGCTATGTCGTTCTGTCGGTGAACTATCGGCTCGGGATCGGCTACGGCCACGCCTTCCACCATCCCGAACATGCAGGCTATGCGGGCGGCGCCGAATATCAGGACGTTGTTGCCGGGGCCAAATATCTGCAGTCCCTGGGCGACGTGGACCCGGCGAAGATCGGCATCTGGGGCGGATCTTACGGCGGCTACCTGACGGCCATGGGGCTTGCGCGCAATTCCGACATCTTCAAGGCCGGAGTCGACATGCACGGCGTCCACGACTGGTCGAGCTTCCTCGAAGAATGGCGTGGCAAGGAGCCCAAAAGGTACGAGAAGGGCGACTTCGAGCAAGCGATGAAAGTCGCGTTCGAATCCTCGCCAGTCGCCACGATGGATACATGGAGGTCGCCGGTTCTGCTGATCCAGGGCGACGACGACCGCAACGTCAATTTCTCTCAGACGATCGACCTTGCCCGGCGGCTGGAAAAGCGCCACGTGCCGTTCGAGCAGTTCGTGATTCCGAACGAGATCCACGGCTTCCTGAGGTGGCATAGCTGGCTGGCGGCGGACCGCGCGACTGCATCGTTCTTCGCTCGAACACTTCCTCCGCAGTGAGCGAACGACCGGAGCGTTTCCTCGTGGCGGCCGGCGCTGCGCTGGCCGGGCTCGCGGTCGCTCTCGGAGCATTTGGAGCACATGGCCTCAAAGGCCGGATCGACGCCGACGCGCTGGGCTGGTGGCACACCGCCGTCCAATATCAGATGTGGCACGCGCTTGCGGTGCTTGCGCTCGGGCTGTCCGGCCGGGACGGCTTCCGGCTCCCGGCCTGGCTCATGACGGCCGGAGCGATCGTCTTCTCGTCGACTCTTTACGCAATCGCTTTGGGAGCGCCGCACTGGCTCGGGGCAGTGACCCCGCTCGGTGGCGTGTCGATGATCTGCGGGTGGGCGCTGCTGGCCTGGCGCGCTAGTCGAGACTGACCGGCTCTATCTTCGGCAACACGAACGCCCACCACAGAGCGCCGAAGGCGGAAACCGCAGCCGCGAGCCAAAAGCCGCCGGCGTAGCTGCCGCTCCAGTCGATGATCATTCCGGTGACTACCGGCCCGACGATCCCGGAGACGTTTCCGATGGCGTTTTGCACCCCGACCCAGGTCCCGCTTGCGCGCGGTCCGGCGAACATTTGCGCGATCGCGAACAGGTTCACCGATCCCAGCCCGCCACCAACCCCCGCGATCACCAGCCACAGCATCAGCCATCCCAATCCGCCGGTGCCGCTCATCAGGATTCCAACGATCGCGACGGCGCCGATGAGCTGGCCGCAAATCAGCATTGTCCGGCGGGTCGCAGCCTCGCGGCTGCCGCCCTTGCAATAGTGGTCAGACGCCCAGCCAACAGCCAGCGATGCGACCGCTTGGGCCGCATAGGACAGGGTCGCAAGCCAGCTCATCTGCTCGATCGACAACCCGCGCTGCTGCACCAGGAATAAGGGCAGCCAAGCGAGCAGGAAGTAAAACGGATAATTGTTGGTGATGTGGCCCACAGCCATTGCCCACAAGCTGAAATGGCGGGTGACGCTCTTCACCGGGACGCAATCGCTCGACCAGCTTTGCGACTTCGGGCTGATTTGCCGGACCGCCCTTCGCCACGGAATCAGCCACAGGAAAGTGAGCGCTCCAAAGACCGCGAACATCGGTCGCCAGCCCAGATGGGCAGTGATCATTCCGCCTGCCAGAGTCCCGACAGCCGGGCCGATGGCAAGCGCCGCCGCGACCGCTGCATTCGCCATTCCCCGCTGAGCGGCCGGAACGTGCCGAGCGATCATCTTCGAGCTTCCCGGGAATCCGACGCTCTCGCCGAGGCCGAGGATAACGCGCAAGCTCACCAACGAAAGGAAACCGCCCACGAAGCTGGTGAGAAAGGTGCTCGCCGCCCAAAGCGCTACGCCGGCGCCGTAAACCCGGTACACAGGGAGCCGATCGCACAGACGGCCGATCAGCAGCTGAATCGGCGCATAGACCCAGAAGAAGGCAGACACGGCGATTCCGAATCTGGTCGCCGACAGGCCGAGCTCGCCCTTCATCAGCGGGGCAGCGATGCCGATCGCGCCGCGATCGACGTAGTTTAGGAAAATCGCCGAAGCGACGACCACGACGAATGCCGTTGCGGGCGCCCGCGCCGGAGTGGCGATTGTGGCCATTTCGTACTCCCCCAGACAGCGGTTGTTCATGCACGGCGGTGCAATGTGGCGCCAGCCCCTTTGTGTGCGCAGGAGAGCGGCGGCCGTTGGAACGCCAGCTTTTGTGCACGCGTTGGCTCAGTAACCGTTCTCCGACGGAGGAACACATGCGTATCGCTTTGAAAAAGCACGTGAAAATGGCCGCAGCGATGTCGGCGCTAGCGCTTGCCACCGCCTGCACGACTGCAACCCCTTACCAGCCGCTTGGCGCAACCCGCGTGGAGGGCGGCTTTACCGACCAGCAGCTGGACGCGACCCACTATCGAGTGAATTTCTTCGGCAACAGCCTGACCTCTCGCCAGCAGGTCGAGAATTACCTCCTCTATCGGGCGGCCGAACTGACCGCGTCGCGCGGCTACAGCTGCTTCACCATGGTCAATCACGACACCGGCGTTAAGACAACCGTTCAGATGCAGCCGTACGGCCCGCAATGGGGCGGCGGCTTCTATTCCGGGTGGACTCCCTACTGGAGCATGCACGGCCCATTCGGCTGGTATAATTACGACTCCTTCTTCGGAGGCCCGTTCTTCCCCGGTCAATATAGTGTCGACACGATTGACCGATATCAGGCGATGGCGGACATCGCGGTCGGCAACAATTGCGCTGCTGGCCCGGCGACGTTCAATGCCCAGCAGGTGATGCAAAATCTCCGCCCGTACATCGTTTATCCGCAGCCGCGACGCTGACAGGCGTTCGAATCAGCCGTGACCGGGCGCCTCCGTCGGGAGGCGCCCTAGTATTCGCGCTTCATTATGGAAATGAAGCGGGCGAGAAGGCCCTTTGCGGCAGGCTGGCGGATGATCGTCCCCAGGGCGATGTCGCGGATATCGCCGCTTTTCGACCCGCCGAGGCAGGCGAGCCCGACCAGCGTTGAAAACGCCGGGCCGCTGTGAGCGTCGGGCAGCCCGGGAAGAGTGCGCGGGCGGCCGACCCGGACCGTTCGGCCGAGAACGCCCTGCATGTAATCGGCAATGTTCTTCAGCTCCGCGCCACCGCCGGTGAGGACCACCGGACGGCCGACTGGACCGGAAAAGCCCAACGATTTCAGCGCCGAATCCACCTCGCCCGTCATTTCCTCGACCCGGTGCCGGATCACGGTCATCAGCTGTGCGCGAGTGACCCGGATCGGCTCCGCCCCCTCCTCGGCGCCGATATGATTTGCGTCGATCAGCTCGTGATTGTCGCGCGGGCTCATCATCGCCGAGCCGTAGAAACATTTCAGCCGCTCCGCGTCGCGGCGGTTCACTCCGAAAGTCGCGGCGATGTCGTCGCTGATGTCCTTGGCGCCGAGCGGGATTGAGCGCAGCCCGACGAGGATTCCGCCAAAGTGAAGCGAGACGTTGGTGACCCCCGCGCCAAGCTCGACCAGGGCCACTCCAAGCTCGCGCTCTTCCGCGGACAGGCAGGCGAGAGCGGCGGCGATTGGCGAAGCTACGATCGCCTTCACGCCAAGGTGAGCGGCGCGGATGACATAGTCGACGTTTCGAAGTGGCGGAGCATCGGCAGCGATGACGTGGATATCGACGCCGAGGCGGTCGGCATGGAGCCCGACGGGTTGCTGGACCTCCTGCGCGCCGTCGATGGTGTAGAGCGCCGGATGGGCATGGAGAACGACCTTGCCGCCGCGGTCGATCGCTTCGCGGCCGGCGCTTAGCAGCTCCTCGATATCAGCGGGGTCGATTTGATGTCCGCCGAGTTCTACCTCTACATTGGCAACCTCGCTGACGAGCCCGCCGGCGCCGTAGCTTGCCCAGACGTCGTCGATTGTGACGCCCGACATACGCTCGGCCTGCTCGACGGCTTCGCGGACCGCAAACTCGCCGGCTTCGATGTCGGTGACATAGCCGCGCTTGACGCCGTGGCTTTCGCGTTGGCCGGTGCCGAGAACCCGAACGCCGCCATCGCCGTCGCGGGTCGCGATCAACGCGCTCACCTTCGACGAACCGATGTCGAGGGCGGCAATCAGCGGCTGGTCGCTCGTCGGCGCCAACTTCGGTTATTCCTTGGCGGCAGCCGGCGAGTCGCCGGGCGGTGTCGGGAAACGGACGATCATCTTGCCCGGAAGCCTCAGGTCGAAGCGGATCAGCCCGCGTCCGAGAAGGCCTGTGGATTTGTCGAGATCGGCGAACTTGGCAAGCGCATTCTTTGCCGGCTCCTGCCCTTCCGGAAGAGCAATGGTCTCGCCGGTCTGAAGGCTCAGATCCCAGCGGCGGCCGCCGATCCAGCTTGCCGACACCAGTTGCGGCCGCAGTGACGGCGCGACCGACAACAGGTCGTTGAGCTCGCGTTCGTGAAGGTTCGCGCCAGGTCCGATCAGCAGCGGAAGGTCGGGCATCTGCGAAACCGGGACCCGGTCGATCACCGTGCCGTCGGAATCGATCAGCGCCAGCTGCTGGTTGTCCTGCCACAGCGCTGCCGGTTTGCGTTCGACGATGTCGACGACAAGAGTGTCGGGCAGCCGCCGCGAAACCCGGGCGTCCTTGACCCAGCCGAATTGCAGGAGACGGCGGCGGATGTCGCCGACGTCGACCAGCGGCATCGCCAGCGATTTCTGGTCGAGCGCAATCTTGTAGACCGGCGCGCTGTTCATGTGGCGCACGCCGACAACATCGACTCGCCGGACCGTGAAGCCGGCGCGGCCGATCGCCTCGCCAAGCGAGACCATCGCGCGGTGCGGAACGTCGAGTGCGACGAGCACGACCGCCAGGATGAGAGCCACGAAAAGCCCGAAGGCCATCGCCGCCCAGCGGTTCACTCGCGACTGGTCGACAGGCAGCCGCTTGGCGATCTTTTTCGGCACGGCAACGCGCGGTGACGACTTGCGCCGTTTCGGGGCCGCTCCCCGCCGGACCCGCGCAGCAGTCATTGCAGCGCCTCCGCGATCAACCTTTCGACCAATTCGGCGTAGCTGATCCCGCGCGCTTTCGCCTGCTCGGGGACAAGGCTTAGCGGAGTCATTCCCGGCTGAGTGTTTACCTCGAGCAGGAAAACGCCCTCCTCGCCTTCCTCGTCGTCCCAGCGGAAATCTGAACGCGAGGCCCCGCGGCAGCCAAGCAGCCGGTGCGCCTTCAACGCGGTGTCCATCATCGACCGCGCGATCTCGTCGGGGATTTCCGCGGGGCAGACATGCTGGGTGAGGCCGTCGGTATATTTGGCGGCATAATCGTAAAAACCCGCCTTGGGCTTGAGTTCGGTCACCCCCAGCGCTTCGTCAGCAATCACGGCGACGGTAAGCTCGCGCCCTTTGATGAACGGCTCGGCCAGCAGCCTGTCGAACTCGCTCCAGGGCCCGGGAACGTCACGGCCGATCGGGTGACCGTAATTGCCGTCATTGGTGACGATGGCCACTCCGACCGATGACCCCTCGTTGATCGGCTTCACCACGTAAGGCCTGGGCATCGGGTCTTCGCGAAACAGGCTCTCGCTTGTGACGATCTGGCCAGCCGGCATTCGGATGCCGTGCGGCACCAGCACCATCTTGGTCAGCTCCTTGTCTATCGCGATTACCGACGTTTCGAGGCCGCTGTGGGTGTACTTCAGCCCCATCAGGTCCATCATGCCCTGGACGCTTCCGTCCTCCCCGGGCGTTCCGTGGAGCGCGTTGAAAACGACGTCTGGCTTCAGCTCGGCGAGCCGCCGGGCGACATCGCGTCCCATGTCGAGCTCGGTCACGTTACTCCAGCCGTTGCCGCGAAGCGCCTCGGCAACGCCGCGGCCGCTCATCAGCGACACGTCGCGCTCCGCCGACCAGCCCCCCATCAGGACGACGAGATGAAGTCCGCGGTTCACTCGTAGCTCCCGATACGCTGGATTTCCCACTCGAGCTGGATGTTGCACTTCTCCATCACCCGGCGGCGGACTTCCTCACCAAGGTCCTCGATGTCCGAGCTCGTCGCATCGCCCAGATTGAGCAGGAAATTGCAATGCTTTTCCGACACTTGCGCGTCGCCGATCCGCAATCCACGACAGCCTGCGGAATCGATCAGCGCCCACGCCTTGTGCCCCGGCGGGTTCTTGAACGTCGAGCCGCCGGTCCGGCTTCTGAGCGGCTGCGAAGCCTCGCGCTCGGCGGCGATGCGGTCCATCTCCACGCCGATTACTTCCGGGTCGCCGGGCGTGCCCTGGAACAGCGCCTCGACCACGACCGCGCCTGCGGGTACTTCGCTGTGCCGGTAGGTGTAGCCGAATTTCTCTTGGCGCCAGGTTTCGATGCTTCCGTCTCTAAGCACCAGCCGCGCCTCGACCAGGATGTCCTTCACCTCCCGGCCATAGGCGCCGGCGTTCATCCTTACGGCGCCGCCGGTCGAACCGGGAATTCCGCGAAGGAATTCCAGCCCGGCCACGCCCGCGTCGCGTGCCGCCGAAGCGACGGTAATCCCCATCGCGCCGCCGCCCGCGCGAACTCTGTTGCCGGGCTCAATCGTTACCTTGGCGAAACTTTTCGGCAGGCGAACGACTACTCCGTCCACGCCGCCGTCGCGGACGATGAGATTGGAGCCGACGCCGATCGGGGTGACCGGGACGCTGTCGTCCAATTCGCCGAGAAAGCGCGCCAGGTCCGACTCATCCTTCGGCTTCACCAGCCATTCCGCCGGCCCGCCGGTGCGAAACCAGATGAAGTCGGCGAGGCTGCCGTGCTGCTCGGCCGTTCCCTCGATCCGCGGAAGCGTGATTTCACCCGAGCCGCTCATTTCGCGTTTCTCGCCTTGGCTATGCCGTCGGCGAGCCCGGCCGCCCATTTGGTGATGTCGCCCGCGCCCATGCAGATGATCGTATCGCCCTCGGCAGCGATATCGCGGAGCGAGTGGGCGAGATCGCCGGGGTCGGAGACCGCCTTCACCATCCGGTGGCCGTGCGCCCTCAGTCCCTCGACCAGAGCTTCTGAATCGGCACCCTCCAAGGGGTCTTCGTTGGCCGCATAGACCGGGGCGACGAAGACCATGTCGGCATCGTTGAAGGCTGCCTGGAAGTCATCCATCAGCGCTTTGAGCCGAGAGTAGCGATGCGGCTGCATGACCGCGATGACTCGCCCGTCAGTGGTTTCGCGAGCGGCCGAGAGAACCGCCCGGATTTCGACCGGGTGGTGTGCGTAATCGTCGATGATGATTGCCCCGTCGACTTCGCCGACCTTTGTGAAGCGGCGCTTGACGCCCTCAAATCGCTCGAAGCCGTTGACGATCTTGTCGTCCGGGAGGCCGAGCTCCAGCGCCACTGCGACTGCGGCGAGGGCGTTCTGAACATTGTGCCGCCCCGGGATCGGGACCTGGATTCCAGGGATGGTCCGCCGCTCTCCGTCACGCTCAAGAACGACAGCATCGAAGCGGCTTCCCATTCCGGTTGGCTCGACGTTCTCGGCGCGAAGATCAGCGAGCGCGGAAAAGCCGTAGGTGACGATCCGCCGGTCCTGCACCCGGCCGAGGATGCTCTGAACTTCGGGATGGTCCACGCACAAAACGGCGAGCCCGTAGAACGGCACGTTCTCGATGAACTCGCAAAAGGCGCGCTTCACTTCGTCGAAGCTGCCCCAATGCTCGAGATGCTCGGGATCGATGTTCGTGACGACGGCGATGGTGCCGTCGAGCCGGAGGAAACTGCCGTCGCTCTCGTCGGCTTCCACCACCATCCAGTCGCTTTTGCCGAGCCGCGCGTTGGAGCCGTAGCGGTTGATGATCCCGCCGTTGATGACCGTCGGGTCCATCCCGCCGGCGTCGAGCATCGCCGCGATCATGGACGTAGTCGTCGTCTTGCCGTGGGTTCCGGCAACCGCGATCGTCTTTTGCATCCGCATCAGCTCGGCGAGCATTTCCGACCGCTTGACGATCGGAAGCCGCCTCTCGACCGCCGCCTCGACTTCCGGGTTGCCGCGCGAGATTGCGGTGGAGCAAACGACCACGGCAGCATCTCCGACATTGCCGGCGCTATGGCCGATCGTGACGGGAATTCCCTGCTTGCGGAGCTTTTCGACGACGTAGCTGTCCGACTGGTCGGAACCCTGCACGCTGTAGCCGAGCTGGTGCATCACCTCGGCGATTCCCGACATTCCGATTCCGCCGATCCCGACGAAGTGGATGGTGCCGATATCAGTGCCCAAAGCTTTCATGCCGGCACCCCCGGCCCTGCATAAGCGCTCTTCTTTCGAGGCTCGAGTATGGGCCCGACCGGGAGCGGCGACAGCCCGCCGCCGACCCGCTCCACCAGGTCCGCGAGGTCGCTGGCCGCGTCAGGTCGGCCCACCGAAAGCGCGCGCGCCGCTGCATTGGCGAGCGCCTGCGGGTCGCTCGCAATCGCCTCGACCTGGCGGGCCAGAGCTTCGGGAGTGAACTCGCCCTGCGGGATCATCCGGGCACCGCCGGCGCGGGTCATTTCGCGCGCGTTGGCCGTCTGGTGATCGTCGGTCGCGGCCGCGAACGGCACCAGGATCGCGGGGCGCCCAGCGACCGCCAGCTCCGAGACCGTCGACGCCCCCGAACGGGCGATAACCAGATGCGCCTCGGCAAGCTTTGCCGGCATGTCGAGTATATAGGTCATCACCTCCGCCGGGATTTCGAGCTCGGCGTAGCGCGCGCGAATCTCGTCAATGTCCTCCGGGCGGCATTGCTGCACGACCTGCAGGCGATGGCGAAGCGACGGGTCGAGCATGCCGAGCCCGCTCGGCACCACTTGGCCGAGAATCGATGCGCCCTGGCTGCCGCCGGTGACCAGCACCTTGAGCGGAGCGGTTTCGTCGAACGGCGGGAAGGGCATTTCGCCGATCCTGGCGATTTGCTCGCGGACCGGATTGCCGACGAGGACGATCTTGTCGCGATATTTGGGCTTGAGCCGCCCGATTTCGGAAAAGGCCGTGGCAATCGCGGTCGCCCGGCCGGCAAGAAGCCGGTTGACCCGTCCCATGACCGCATTCTGTTCGTGAAGTACGGCCGGGATTCGCATCGCGCTCGCCGCGATCAATGCCGGAAAAGCCGGATAGCCACCGAAGCCGACGACCGCGTCGGCCCTGTGGTCGCGATAGATCACCTTGGCTTCGCTGCGCCCGCGAAGCACCGCAAGCGATGCCTTTATGAGTGCGATCGGGCTTTTCCCAAGCCGTCCGGCGGGAAGCACGTGGACCGCCACCTTGTCGAACAGACCCGGAATCTTCGACCCGCGCTCGTCGGTGATGACGAGAACGCCGTGGCCGCGCTCCGTCAGCTCCGCGGCAAGCGCGTGCGCCGGGACCATATGGCCGCCGGTTCCACCGGCAGCGAGGACGAAATTCATGCGCGTCATCAGCCTGTTTCGGGCTCTCCGCTCCACTTCACGACATAGGGCGAGCGGGTCAGATACGGATTTCGCCGAGTGAATGCGAGTAGCAGGCCCATGCCGATCGACAGTGCCAGCATTGAGCTGCCGCCGTAGCTGATGAACGGCAAGGTCATGCCCTTGGACGGGGCAAGCTGGACGTTGACCATCATGTTGATCAGCGCCTGAAGCCCGAATTGGATCACCAGCCCCGCGGCCGCGAGGATCGCGAAGGGCGAATCCTCGTCCAGGAGCTTCACCAGCACCCGGGCGACGATGACGAGGTAGAGAGCGGCGATCGCAAGGCAGGCGATCAGCCCAAACTCCTCGCCGATGACGGAGAAGATATAGTCGGTGTGCGGCTCGGGAAGCCCGAACTTGCGGGTGCCCGCACCCGGGCCCATTCCGAACAGCCCACCGGCGGTCAAAGTTCGCATCGCATTTTCGACCTGGAAATTGTCGCCGGTCCCGAACAGGAACTCGTCGATCCGGGCCGTCGCGACGTCGTAGAAGAAATAGGCGAGAACGATCCCGACCAGGCCCGCAGCGCCCAGCACTCCGAGCATCCGAAGCGAAATTCCCGCAAGCGCAAGCATCGCCACCCAAACCGCGACGAAGATGATCGTCGAGCCGAAATCCGGCTGCTTCATCAGCAGGTACGCCACTGCCGCGGTCACGACTGCCGAAATCAGATAGACCGGAAGCGTCCTGTCGCTCTCGCGAAGGCTGAGCAGCCACGCCATGGCGACGACGTAGAAGGGCTTGAGGAATTCGGACGGCTGCACCTGGCCGACTCCGAACTCGATCCAGCGGCGGGCGCCGTTGTGCTCCGGCCCGATAATCGGAACGAAGACCAGCAGCACCATGAAGATAGCCGCCCCGATCAGAGAAAGGCGCCGCGCCCGATCGCGCGGGAGCATGGAAATGCCGATCATCACCGGGATTCCGACGCCGATCCAGGCGATCTGGCGGTAGAAATAATAGAGTTCGGGAAAGCGGACGTTGCCGCCCGAATAGCGCACCGCCGCAGCGGGCGAAGCAGCGGCCACCGCGATCAGGCCGATGCCGATCAACACCGCAATGAGCAGCAGAAGCACGCGGTCGATTTCCCAAAACCAGCGCGCGATCGGCGAGCGGTCGGAACGCCCGTAGCGGTTGGCGTCGACGGCGATCCCGGCTTTGAGCCGATCGGGAATGAACTTGGTCATAGAGCCCCCACCAAGGCCTTGAACTGGTCGCCGCGGCCTTCGAAGTCTTTGAACTGGTCGAAGCTCGCGCAGGCCGGCGACAGGAGGACGGTATCACCTGGCTTCGCGTCTTGCGCGGCCTGCCGCACCGCCTCGTCGAGTTTTCCACAATTTTTCACGGACATATGCGGCGCGAGCAGCCGCTCGAAGAGGTCGGCGGCCTCGCCGATCGTGTAGGCGGAGCGGACGTGATCGAAGTGTGGTGCGCACTCGTCGAGATTGTCGGTCTTCGCCTGCCCGCCGAGGATCCAGCGGATGCTGTCAAACGCGGCCAGCGCCGGGGCGGTGGCGGTCGGATTCGTCGCCTTGCTGTCGTTGACGAAGAGGACGCCACCTTTCTCGCGGACGAGCTCCATCCGGTGCGGCAGGCCGGGATAGGTGCGGAGGGCTTCCTCGATGACTTCGCCGGCGCCGCCTTTGCGATACGCGTTCCTGTTGATGAGTAGGCAGTAACTTACGTTCTTCGCCGCTATCGCATTCTCAAGGTTGTGGGGGCCTTGGAGCGCTGGCCACTCATTCTGATGCTTACGAAACTGGGTGTGATCCCGAAAAACTCGCATGTCGAAGACGACTTTTGACATTCTCAGAAGTCGTTCCTTCGAAGCAGCATAAGCCTCAAAGCTGCCGTCATACCGGTCGAGGTGATCGGGCGTGATGTTGAGAAGCACTGCGACGTCGCAGTCTAGGCTCTTCGTGAGGTCGATCTGGTAACTCGACAGCTCGAGCACATAGACACCGCCTGCGGGCAGCGGGTCCTGCGCGAGGATCGGAAGGCCGATATTGCCGCCCATGGCCGTCGGAACGCCCGCGGTCCTGAGGATGTGATGGACCAGCGCGGTCGTCGTCGACTTGCCGTTGGTGCCGGTGATTCCGATGACCTTGTGCGGCGGAAGCTCGGGCCGAGCGCGCGCGAACAGCTCGACATCGCCGATGATCTCGACGCCAGCTTCGCGCGCCCTTTTCGCGATCGGGTGTTTGTTGAGTGGCAGGCCCGGCGTAACGACGAGGCTGTCGAATTGCGCCAACTCCGCTTCATCGAGATTGGCTATCCTGGCGCCCGCGGGAGCTTTCGCCCTAGCCTCGTCCTTCGCGTCCCAAGCCGTCACCTTCGCCCCGCTCGCAAGCAGCGCCTCGACCGTCGCCAGCCCCGAGCGCGCGAGGCCGTAGACCGCGTAATTCTTTCCCGCGAAGGCCTTTGCCGTGATCACCGCAGCTTGAGAGTGCTGAGGCCCGCCAGCGCCAAAACGAAGCTGATGATCCAGAAGCGAATCACGATGGTCGGCTCGGACCAGCCGATCTGTTCGAAGTGGTGGTGGATCGGCGCCATCAGGAACACCCGCTTGCCGGTTCTCTTGAACACCATCACCTGGATGACCACGCTCAGCGCCTCGACCACGAACAGGCCGCCGACGATGGCGAGCACGAACTCGTGGTGAGTTGCGACCGAAATCGCGCCTAGCGCTCCACCAAGCGCAAGGCTGCCGGTGTCGCCCATGAAGACGGCCGCAGGCGGCGCATTGAACCACAGGAACGCAAGCGTCGCGCCGACAATTGCCAGGCAGAGCACCGTCAAATCGCCCGCTCCGGGCACGTGCGGCACCCCAAGGTAATCGGCGAACTTAACGTTGCCGACCACGTAGGCGATGATGAGGAAGGCGAGGCTAGCGATGATCACCGGCATGCTTGCAAGGCCGTCGAGGCCGTCGGTCAGGTTGACCGAATTGCCGAACGCGACGATGACGAACGCGCCGAACGGGATGTAGAACCAGCCGAGGTCCGCGACCGCGTGGTTTACGAACGGAAGGTGGAGCTCGGTACCGCTGCTCCGGACCATCAGCCAGGTGGCGAAACCGGCGACAATGAACTCGAGCGCAAGACGCGTCCTGCCCTTGAGGCCGGCGTGGCTCGCCTTCTTCACCTTGTCGTAATCGTCGAGGAAGCCGATCAGCCCGAAACCGGCGGTCACGCCGACGCACGCCCAGATGTAGATGCTGTAGATATCCATCCACAACAGCACCGAGCCGATCACCGCGATGAGGATCAGCAGGCCGCCCATGGTCGGCGTGCCGCGTTTCGCGAGGTGCGTGATTGGCCCGTCCTCGCGGATCGGCTGCCCCTTGCCCTGGCGGTCCCGAAGGTAGGAGATGAACCACGGCCCGAGCAGAAGGCCGATCAGCAGCGCGGTCGCGCTCGCCGCGCCGGCTCGGAAGCTAAGATACCGGATGAGGTTGAGGATGCCCGGAAAATCGAGCTGCTGGCCGATCAGGTAGAGCATTTCGCGCCTTCCTTGAGCAACTCGACGACGCGCGCCAGGCCCACTGAGTTGGAAGCTTTTATGAGCACCGCATCGCCGGGCCGAAGGACCCGCGACACCGCGTCGGCAGCGGAAGCGGCGTCGGCTACCCGGGTGACGTGAACTTGTCCATGAAGCGCCTCTTCCAGCGGACGCATTTCCTCCCCGACCAGCACCAGCTCGTCGACTTTCGCGTCGACCACGTCGGGGGCAAGCGCCGCGTGCAATCGCTCGGAGTGCTCGCCAAGCTCGCGCATCGGGCCAAGCACCGCGATCCGCCGCTCCACTCCGGTTTCGGCTCCAAGGCTTTTCAGGGTCGCCGCCACCGAAGCCGGATTGGCATTGTAGCTCTCATCGATCACGAGCGCCTCGCCGCCATCGAGCCTGATGCTGCTGCGCTCCCCGCGGCCCTTCAACCCGCCGAGCTCGCCGAGCGCCAGGCCGGCAAGTCCGACGTCACCTTGAACCGACTCCACTGCGGTCAGGACCGCGAGCGCATTCGAGACCCAATGCTCCCCGCGCTGGGCGATGGTGAAGGTTAGGTCGCGATCCAGCAACGCGGCGGTGATCAGACTGCCGCCGTCCTGGGCACGGACTGCGTGAAGGGAATGAACGTCGGCATCGCCGCTTCCGAACGTGACGATCCGGTCCGCGTACCGGCGGGCCGCGCGGACCAGCCGGTCGCGATGCGGCGTGTCGTTCGGAATGATTGCGATCCCGTCCGACTCGAGTCCTTCGAAAATCTCCGCCTTCGCGTCGGCGATGGCCTCTTCGGAGCCGAGATTTTCAATGTGCGCCGGGGCGATTGCGGTGATCAGCGCCACGTTGGGACGGACGAGGCGGGTCAGCGCGGCGATTTCGCCCTTGTTGTTCATCCCCATTTCGAGGACCGCGAATTCAGTGTCGCGCGGCATTCGGGCCAGGCTCAGCGGAACGCCGGTGTGGTTGTTGTAGCTCTTGACCGAGCGGTGGACCTTGCCCGGCCGCCAGCGATCCAGCGCCGCGTAAAGCGCCTCCTTCGTGCTCGTCTTGCCGACCGATCCGGTCACTCCGATGATAGTCGCACTCGTGCGCTCGCGGGCGGCTCGTCCGAGATCCTGCAGCGCCTTTGCCGTGTCCTCGACCAGCACGTGCGGGTGATCGGCGGGTTTTGAGACGATCAGGCCCGCCGCTCCCGAGGCAATCGCCTGCGCCACAAATTCGTGCCCGTCATGCATCGTTCCCGGCATTGCGACGAAGAGATCGCCGGGCGTGACTTCGCGGCTGTCGAACGTCACGCCCGTGACTTCAAAAGATGCGTTGGCGGTGCCGCCGGTGGCGGCGGCAATTTCGTCCGAGGTCCACAGGACGCTCACGCCGCACACTCCCGGGCCACCAGCGCATCGTCGAACGGAAGCACCTTGTCGCCGACGATCTGGCCGGTCTCATGTCCCTTTCCGGCAAGCAGAATGATGTCGCCGACCTTCGCCATTGACAGAGCCCGGGCGATTGCGTCCTTGCGCCCCGCCACCTCGATCGCACCCGGCGCGCCCGCCATGATGTCGGCGCGGATCTTCGCCGGGTCCTCGCTTCGCGGGTTGTCGTCGGTGACGATCACGACGTCGGAAAGTCGCGTTGCGACTTGGCCCATCGGCTCCCTCTTCCCAGGATCGCGGTCGCCGCCGGCTCCGAAAACGGTGATGAGCTTTCCCTCGACGTGCGGGCGCAACGCCTGGATCGCGGCTTCGAGCGCGTCCGGCGTGTGCGCGTAATCGACATAGACGGGGGCGCCGGCGCGGCTGATTACCGCTCGTTCGAGCCGCCCGCGAACAGGCGCGACCCGGCCCATTGCCGAAAAGACATCGCGCCATTCGCCGCCCGTCGCCAGCACCAGCGCAGCCGCGGTCATGACGTTCGACGCCTGGTATGCCCCGATCAGCGGAAGCGAGAGCCGGTGCGTCTTGCCGCCTTGCTCAAGCACCAGCGTCTGCCCAAGCGGGGACGGAGTTTGCTCGATCAGCCGGATCGTCTCGCCCTCGCGCCCGACGGTCATCACGTCCAGCCCGCGCCGTTTCGCCCGCTCGATCACTTCGTCCGACTTGGCGTCGTCGGTCCATACGACTGCCGTTTTCGCCGGCTCGATCACCTCGTCGAACAGCCGCATCTTGGCTTCGAAATAAGCCTCCATCGACGGATGATAGTCCAGGTGATCGCGGCTGAAGTTGGTGAACGCGGCAGCCGCAAGCGGCACGCCCTCGGCGCGGTACTGATCGAGACCGTGGCTAGATGCCTCGTACGCTACGTGGCTGATCCCCATTCGCTTCAGGCCCGCGACATTGCTCAGGAACGTGACGATGTCCGGCGTGGTCAGCCCCGTCTTCACCTGGTCGTCCGAGGTCGTGACTCCGAGAGTGCCGATGCTGGCCGACCGATGCCCGAGCATCCGCCAGATCTGCCGCGTCATTTCGACCGTTGACGTCTTGCCGTTGGTTCCGGTGACCGCGACCACCGTGTCCGGATAAGGGGCGAAATATTTCGCCGCCATGCTCGCGAACAGCCGCCGCGGCCGCTCGTCCTTCAAGTGAACGGCCCCGTCAACACTCGCTTCGGGGCGGGCGACGACAGCGATTGCGCCGCGCCGCACCGCTTCGCCGATGAAATCTTCGCCATTGAACACTGCGCCGCGAAACGCGCCGAACACATTGCCCTTCGTCACCTTGCGGTGATCGATTGCAAATCCGGTCACTTCCAAATCAGCGGGAACGTCGACGAGGTCGCAAAGGCGCAACGATTCAGTGCTCCTCTTTAACGAACGGAAGTACCTCGTTCATGTCCGGTTCGCGGTGCATGTCGGGAGTGACTCCGAGCATCGGCGCGATGCGGCTGACTGTCTTCTTGACCACCGGCGCGACATTCCAGCCGGCGGTGGTGAAGCCGTAGGTTTCGGCCGTCGCGTGGGGTGCATCGAGCATTACCACGATCACATAGCGCGGGTCGTCCATCGGGAACACACCGGCGAAGCTGGTGATGTTGATGGATTGGCTATAGCGCCCGTCGATCACCTTCTGGGCAGTGCCGGTCTTGCCGCCGACTCGATAGCCGGGGGCATTGGCGTTCTTGCCCGTGCCCTTCATCACCACCAGTCGAAGAAGCGAGCGCATTCGATAGCTGGTATCGGCAGTGAACACTCGCTTGCCCTTCGGAAGCGGGTGATTGGGGCCGATCTTGAGGATGGTCGGCGGGTGGTAAATGCCGCCGTCGAACAGCGTGGCATAGCCCATCGCCAGCTGCAGTGGAGCGACTGCGATCCCCTGCCCGAACCCGACCGTCATCGTTTCGAACGGGCCCCAGCGCGAACCCGGAGTGAGCGTCCGCCCCCGCTCCGGAAGTTCGACCTCGACCTTGTCGAGGAAGCCCATTTTCTTGAGGAACGCCTTCTGCCTCGCCGTTCCCAGTTGGTCGGCGATCTGAGCCATTCCGATGTTCGAGCTTTCCATCATGATTTCGGCAACCGAGCACATTCGGCCGAAAGGGTGGGTGTCGTGAACGAGATGCCCGTAGGCGGGAAGGACGTTCGGGCAATTGTACATCTGCCCCGGTCCGCTGACGATCCCAGAGTCCATCGCCATTGCCAGGGTGAACGGCTTGAAAGTGGACCCAAGCTCGTAAACGCCCATTGTCGCCCGGTTGAACATTTGGTCGGGCGTGACCTTGCCGGGAGCATTCGGGTTCATCGCCGGAAGCGACGTCATCGCCAGTATCTCGCCGGTGTGCACGTCCATGACCACGCCGGCGGCCCCGATGGCCGAGAAATGCGTCATCGCGTCCTGAAGCTCGTGCTCGAGGGCCTGCTGGACGGTCATCGAGATCGACAGCTGTACCGGATTGCCGCGTGTCGCCGGGTCCGACAGCCGTTTGTCGAACGCGAGCTCCGCCCCCGCCGCGCCGTGGCCGTCGATATTGGTGAAGCCGATCACATGGGCGGCGAGACTGGTCTGCGGGTACAGCCGGTCGGCCTCGCGATCGAGCGAAATGCCCGGCTCGCCAAGCGCGTTAACGGACTCGACCAGGTCGGGCGACGCCCGGCGTCGGAGGTAGAAGAAGTTCTTTCCCGAGCGAAGCATCGAGAAATATTCGGCCTCCGTATGCTCGGGCATGAGCGCGGCGAGCTTCTGCGCCAGCTGCAGTTTGTCGCCGATCACCTTGCCCGGATGAAGGCCGATGCTCCACGCATCGATCGTCCGCGCCAGTGGCTGCCCGTCGCGATCGACAATGTCGCCGCGGTCGGGGACGTAGGCCGTCACTCCCGGCTTGCTTCCGGCGTGATCTCCGAAAGCGGCCAGATAGACGATTCGAAGAGCGATTATTCCCACGATTCCCGCATAGACGAGCATTCCCAGCATCAGCCGCTGGTGCATCATTGACAGGATTTGGCGGCGCTGGCCGACAAGCCGGAGCCGCTCGGGGCGCGGGGCGACGAGGGCTGCTGTCGGAGCGTTCATCGATTCGTTCGCGAACCCTTGGTTGCGGACCCGACCGGGAGCGGCGCGAGCGGATCGACCTTGGCCGTGCGGACCGGTTTTGTCACCGGCGCGGAATGCTTGTCAGCGGGTTTTTCCCCATCTTTCTTCGCTGCTTGCTTCTGGTCTGCAGCGGCGACGGCAGCTTTCTTCGCCGGTCGCTTCTGATCTGCAGCGGTGGCGTCAACCTTTTTTGTGGTGACTGCTGGCGCGGCCTTCGGCGCGGCAGTGTTGCGCTGCTCGACCTTCAAGCTCGCCTCGTGAAGTAGCTCGGTGCCATCCGCTGCGGTGGTATCTGAATCCGAATTCTGTGCGAGCGGCTGGTCGGGAGCGGGAGCAGGCGCGGAAGCGAGGACGACCGGGGCCTCGACCGCAGGCTTGGCCTCTGGCCGGACAAGGCTTGCGAGCTGGAACTTGTCACTGAGAATCTGGCTTGCGCCAGGAGCCGAAAGGTCGAGAGCGCGCGCGTTCCACCGCTCCAGCTGAGTTAGGCGAGAGCGGGTGCCAACTTCGGTTTGAAGCAGCCGGATCTCTCCCTGGGTGTGGACGATGCTGGCCTCGACGTCCTCGAGAGCGGCGCGCTCCGAGGCAACTCGAAGCGAAACGAGATAGCAGCCGAGCGCCGCTCCAGCCACGGCGCTTGCCATGAACACGGAATGGAAGCTTCGGACGCTCATTTCTTTACTCCTTTGGATTGACGGGCCGGCGCAGAGGTGCGCACGGCGCTTCTCAGCCGAGCCGACCGCGACCGGGGATTGCCGGCCAGTTCGCGCTCCGTCGGGGAAACCGGCTTGGCGACCTTCTCGAACGTCGGTTCGTTGGGATCGGCAAGCGCGGGACGGTGACGCGAACCGGCCGGCGTCCCACCGCTCCGATCGCGGAAGAAACGCTTCACGATTCTGTCTTCGAGCGAATGGAAGGTGACGACCGCAAGGCGTCCGCCGGGGCGCAGTGAACGCTCGGCCGCCACCAACCCCTGTTCCAGCTCCTCGAGCTCGGAATTGAGGTGAATCCGAATTGCCTGGAAGGTGCGGGTCGCCGGATCGCTCTTCTGGCCCTGGCGATAGCCGGCCGCACGCCTGACGATCGCCGCAAGCTCTCCGGTCCGCTCGATGGGTCTTGCAGCGACGATTGCCCGGGCGATGGTCCGCGCGCGGGGTTCCTCGCCGTATTCGCGGAGTATGCGGGCAATTTCCGCTTCATCGGCCTGGTTGAGGAACTCCGCCGCGGTCGGCCCGCTTTGGTCCATTCGCATGTCGAGCGGCGCGTCGGCCTGAAAGGAGAAGCCGCGTTCCGCCTGGTCGAGTTGCATCGAGCTGACGCCGATATCCAGCGTGATCGCGTCCACCGGGCCGATGCCGCGATCGGCAAGGACCCGGTCCATCTGGCTGAACCGCTCCTGGATCAGCGTCAGGCGCGGGTCCGGGACGAGTGACCGGCCATCGCGAACCGCATCCGGATCGCGGTCGAAACCGATCACCCGTCCCACCCCCACCGCAAGCATTGCGCGGGTGTAGCCACCCGCTCCGAAGGTGCCGTCGACAGCCGTGTCGCCAGGCTGAAGCGCGAGCGCGTCCATGACTTCGTCGAGAAGCACCGGAGTGTGGCGCGCGCCCTTTGGTGCCTGGGCCATCACAGCTTCACTCCCCGCTCTTCAAGGCGGAAGCGGGCGATGTCTTTCATGTCGTCAGGAATTTTCGGCTCGCCAAGGAACAGCTTCGGGTTCCAGATCTGGAAAGTCTCACCGGTGCCGAGGAACAGCGCCAGGTCTTCGATCTCGCCCTTCCGGCGCATCATCGGCGGAAGCACGATTCGACCCGAGCTGTCGTAAGGGACTTCCTCGGTGGCAGCGAAGGCCATGAGGTTGCGCTGCTGATACTCGAGCGCGGCCTCAGGGTCGCCTTCCTGCTTTTCGAAAAGGCGTTCGAGCTTGGCATGCTTGAGCGCCGCGTAAGCGGGGTCGTAGGCGCTCAATGCCGGGAATGCCTCATGCTTGGCGAGAGTAATGGTGCGGGCGTCGCCGCGCCGCTCGATCACCGAGCGCAGGAAAGCCGGCACAGAGACGCGGCCCTTCGCGTCCACCGAATTCAGAGCGCTGCCTTGGAACAGATGCTCTAACGCCACGTCACTCCCCGTTCTGCGCGGCGCAAAGCTTCCCCGTTCGCGGGCGAGCGGCATCGCCGCCGGTCCCGCGCCGGACATTCGGAATGAGGGTTTAGCCCCGCGCTACAGCCGGTGTTGGTAACTCACCTCGGGACGGGACACAATGGATTTTCATGCCATCTCAGGGGATTTCGTGCCACAGCTTGGATTTCCGCGACTTTTTTACCTCAGTTTCCCGCTCTGTTCACTCCTCGTTCTTGCCTTGGGGTGCTGTGGATAAGTCTGTGCGCAACGCGAGCGCGCCCGAATCACTGCTCGAGACGACGAAGTTCGCGAAGGAGGAATTGCAGATTCCGCGAGCCGGAATTGTCGACGTCGAGGAAATCGGCGTCGGCGATGACGGTCACCTCGCCTCTGCCAATTCGGCAGCGGGCCACGAAACCGCTCTCGACCGAGCAGCTGTGCCCGGTTGCAACCAGCCGGCCCGGCGATCGCGTCCGAACCGAGTCCCCATCAACGCTGACCCCTCTGGGGCCCAGCTTGTCGGGAGAATCGAGCCTTAGCCCCCAATGGGCCAGCAGCCCCGTGTCGGGATAGGCGAACGGTGGGCGAAGGAGGCTTCCTAGCGGCCGAGCGCTCGGCCATTCGAGTGCGGGATCGGCGAGAATGAGGGCCCGGCCGCCGTTTCGGACCCAGTGGTCGAGATCGACCAGCACCTCGGCCGGCTGCGCTTGCGGCTGCGCCATCAGAAGGAGCCTACGGCTGTCGAGGCTGGAACGGTCGGCGACGCTGATCGGGTCGACATGGTAGCGGGACCGAAGCGCGTCCAGAGCCGCTGTGGGCCGGGGTTCCAGAGTCAACTCTTCCGGAAAGACGATCGGCAGGCTGGTGACGAGCATCAGCTCCGGGCGCTTCGATGGCGGGCGCGGCGGAAGCGATGGAGCTCTCCAGAACGATGCACCGGCAATCGCGAGGCCGATTGCAAACACCAGCCCCAGCGCTGCGGCAGCAAGTCGCCACCGATGCTTCGGAGTCACTGCGCTTCGCTGTTATTCGTCTGGTTGGTGTCGCCCTCCGCCCCCGGCGCAACCCCGAGTTCGGCGAGCGGCTCCTTGGGCGCCGCACTTGCCGCGTTTTCTGGCGCGGCGCTGTTTTCGTCCTGGCCGGAGTGGCTGACGATGCTGGCAAGAAGGACAACGAGGAAAGCGATTGCGAGACCGGTCATGCCGACGCGAATTCGCTGCGCAGTCGTTCCGCTTCGATGACGGGCATCCGATCGACTACGGTGGGGCACGTCGACGAAGCTATGGTTGGCTTCGACAATATGCAAGGCGCGGCCTTGACGCGCGCCCTGCCAGCCGCGAAAGGCGCGGCCATGACTCGCACCCCGCTTCTGCTCGCTCTTGCTGCAACCGCTGCGCTTGCCGGCTGCAACAAGGAAAGTCACACCATCGTTGCCGGCGGCCCGCCGGAAGACAATGCGCCGGAGGAAAACCTCAGCAATGTTCAGCTTCCTCCTTCGATCACGGCCAGCAAGATTTACCGCTGCAAGGACAACAGCGTCATTTACGTCGATTGGCTGAGCGACGGCACCGCACGCGTCCGTCACGACCGCAACGAAGTCGGCGAAAGCGTCCAGGTCGGCGAAGGCCAACCGATCAAAGGCAGCCCCGACGCCAATTCGATTACTTACAAGGGTCAGCCCTGCAACGTGTAAAGCGCGTTCAAGAGGCGAACCAATTAAGCCCCCGGCCATCCGCCGGGGGTTTTCTTTTGGGCGCTTGACTTGCGTCGCCTGCGCCGGGAAGCTCGGCCGCAGGGGGACTTCGTGAAAATAGACCGTCGCGGGTTCACGACAGGCGCAATTGCACTCGCTGCTTCCGGCGCCCTTGGCGGTCGCGCGGTCGCCCAGCTTGCCGCGGGTCTCTCGCCACAACAGCGAGCGCTCGGCGCGATCCGCGACTATGCCGACGCGCACCTGCGCTGGTTCAACCTGCCGGGAATAACCCTCGGAGTAAGCAGCCCGAGCGGCTTTTCGTCGGTGGTCAACAGCGGCTTCGCCAACATCGACTCCCGGACGCCGATCACGCCCGAAACGCTTTTCCAGATCGGGTCGATCAGCAAATCCTTCACCGCGGCGACGCTCCACCAGTTCGCATCCGAGGGGCGGCTCAATCTGAGCGACCGAATCGTGAAGCTGCTTCCCGGAACGCCGCTTCCCGCAGACAGCCCGATCGAGGTCCAGCATCTGCTCGATCACGTCGCCGGTTTGCCCGACGACGCGCCGCTGTTCGTTCGCGGCGGGCTTTGGACGGCTTATGCTCCGGGCCGGCACTGGCATTACTCCAACACCGGTTATGAGCTGCTCGGTAAACTTGCGGAGCACATCGGCGGAAAGCCGCTCGATCGGCTGCTCGCCGAGCGCATGTTCACGCCGCTTTCGATGCAGCGAACCCGCGGCGCGCTTACCGCGGCCGACCGCCTTTTGTACGCGCAGGGCTACGAGCCTTTTGACCTGACCGTTCCTTTCGTTCGCGGAATGCCGCTCAGGCCCGCCGCGTGGGTCGACAGCACGAGCGCGGCCGGATCGATCGCCTCGACCGCCGCTGACATGATGCACTACACTCGGAGCCTGGCCAGTGCGGCGGCAGGCAAGGGCGGAATGGGGCTGGGCCCGAAGGCAGCGCTCGCCTACGTCACCCACGCGGTCCCCAGCGACTCGCCGGAAATGGCCTATGGGAACGGCATCATGCACGTCGAAGACCAGGGACGCCGCTACCTTCATCACACGGGCGGAATGGTGTCGTTCAGCTCCTCGTACCACGTCGATACGGGCAACGGCGTGGGCGCGTTCGCGAGCACAAACTTAAGCGCCTTCCCGGAATACCGGCCGCGCAAGCTCACTCTGTTTGCGGTCCAGGCGCTTGCCGCAGCCGAGGCAGACCGCACCATTCCCGATGCTCCGCCGCTCGAAAAAGGGGTCGAGCAGCCCAAGGATTTCGCCGGCCGCTATTCGAGTGGAACCAAGTCGTTCGAGATCCGGTCGGGCCAGGCACTGTCGATTCTCGCTAATGGCCGGCAGGCGCCGCTCGAGCCAGTCGGCGACGACCTGTTCGCAACTCTTCACCCGGATTTCCGCAACTTCACGCTTCTGTTCCAGCGCTCCAGCGGGCGGGTGGTCGGCGCGGCGTGGGGGCCGGACAGCTTTGTCCGCGACGGATCGACGATGACCATCGCGCCCAGCGATCCCGCCCTTGCCCGGCTTGCGGGGAGGTACGTGAACGACAGTCCGTGGGAGGGGACCGCAGTTGTCGTCGAGCGCGGCGGCAAACTTTGGCTCGGCACCGACACGCCGATGGCTTCGGTCGGCACGAATTTGTGGCGCGTGGGCCAGGAACGATGGTCGCCGGAGCGCGCGTCCTTCGCCAACTGGATGGACGGCCGCCCGCAGACCTTCATCTTCTCGGGCACTGAGTTCGCGCGGCAAGACGTCTAGGCGCGCGGCGGCTGCGCCGCTACAGGCCCGCGGCATGGACGTTACCGAAGCCTCCGCCATCAGCCGCGAGACCGTCGCCGAGCACGGGCTGAACGAAGAAGAATATGCGCGCATCCTGAAGGCGCTCGGCCGCGAGCCCAACCTCGTCGAGCTGGGCATCTTCTCGGTCATGTGGTCGGAGCATTGCAGCTACAAAAGTTCGCGGGTCCACCTGAAGACGCTGCCGACCGAAGCGCCATGGGTGATCCAGGGACCGGGTGAGAATGCCGGAGTCATCGACATCGGCGACGGCGATGCGGCGATCTTCAAGATGGAGAGCCACAATCATCCGTCGTACATCGAGCCGTACCAGGGCGCGGCGACGGGCGTGGGCGGGATTCTTCGCGACGTCTTCACCATGGGCGCTCGTCCGATCGCCAACCTCGACGCGCTCCGCTTCGGATCGCCCGATCATGCGAAGACCAGGCACCTGGTGGCCGGGGTGGTCCACGGAATCGGCGGCTATGGCAATTGCGTCGGAGTGCCGACCGTCGGCGGCGAGGTGAATTTCGACGCCAGCTACAACGGCAACATCCTCGTCAACGCGATGACGGTTGGAGTCGCCAGGACCGACAAGATTTTTTATTCGGCCGCCGCCGGCGTGGGAAACCCGGTCGTCTACGTCGGCTCGAAGACCGGCCGCGACGGCATTCATGGCGCGACCATGGCGTCCGCTGATTTCTCGGAAGACAGCGAAGAGAAACGGCCGACGGTCCAGGTCGGGGATCCCTTCACCGAGAAGCTCCTCATCGAAGCCTGCCTGGAGCTGATGGCATCGGACGCCATCGTTGCGATCCAGGACATGGGGGCGGCCGGGCTCACCTCCTCCTCCGTCGAAATGGCGAGCAAGGGCGGAGTCGGAATAAGGCTCGACATGAACAAGGTGCCCGTCCGCGAGGAAGGCATGACTCCCTACGAAATGATGCTTTCCGAAAGCCAGGAGCGAATGCTGATGGTGCTCAAGCCCGGCCGGGAAGCCGAGGCCGAGGCAATCTTCCGCAAGTGGGAGCTCGACTTCGCGGTCATCGGCAAAGTGACCGACACCGGCCGGATGCAGCTCGAGTGGAACGGCGAGACGGTTTGCGACATCCCGCTTGGCCCGCTTGCCGACGACGCGCCATGCTACGAGCGCCCGTACGAAATACCGAAGCCGGCCGAACCGCTCACCGACATTCCGGACACCAGTGACATCGCGGCGGACCTGCTGACACTCATCGGCTCGCCCAATCTCGCCTCGCGCCGCTGGGTTTGGGAGCAATATGACCAGACGGTCGGCGCCGACACCGTTCAGCCGCCGGGCGGCGACTCCGCCGTGGTCCGGGTTCACGGCTCCAAGAAGGCGCTGGCGATGACCACCGACTGCACGCCGCGCTATTGCTTCGCCGACCCTGTGGAAGGCGGCAAGCAGGCGGTCGCGGAGAGCTACCGCAACCTCAGCGCAGTCGGGGCCAAGCCGCTTGCGATCACCAACTGCCTCAACTTCGGCAACCCGCAGCGAAGCGAAATCATGGGACAGTTCGTCGGCTGCGTGCGCGGCATTTCGGAGGCGTGCCGAGCGCTCGACTTCCCGGTCGTGAGCGGCAACGTCTCGCTCTACAACGAGACCAAGAACGACGACGGCTCTTCGCTCGCGATCCTTCCCACGCCCGCCATTGGCGGAGTCGGCCTCCTCGGCGACTGGAAAAAAGTGGCGACCATCGGCTTCAAAGGCACGGGCGACGTGCTGGTCGTCATCGGCACCCGCGGCGGGCATTTGGGGCAATCGCTGTGGCTGGAGGTGTGTAAAGGCCGGCGCGAAGGTCCGCCGCCGCCCGTCGATCTCGACGCGGAACGCCGAACCGGGGAGTTCGTCCGCGAGCAGATTGGGGCGGGCGCGCTTACCGCCGTCCACGATGTCTCCGACGGCGGGCTAGCCGTCGCGATTGCCGAGATGGCGCTGGCGGGTAACATCGGCGCCCTTATCCAGCCGGCAGGCCCGGGTCACGTCGCCCGGCAGTTCTTCGCCGAGGATCAGGGACTCTACGTCGCGACGGTCGACGACGGGCTTCTGCTCGATTTCCTGACCGGCGCCGATGCAGCCGGAATCCAGGTGGAGCCGATCGGCCGGACGGCAGGCAAGCGCCTCATCTTCGAACTGGCCGACGGGGATTTCTGCGTCTCTCTCGACGATCTCCGCGCCGCCTATGAAGGCTTCTTCCCGCGGCTGATGGGGGAAGATTCGGCTCTGGCCTAGACAGCCTCGGCAATTCGGCGCAGCACCTGCAGCAGGGGCTCTCGTCGATGGCCACGACTTCACCCGACCGCATCCTGAGTCTCGACGTGATCCGCGGAGTCGCGGTGATGGGGATCTTCTCCGTCAACGTCGTCGCGTTCGCGATGGTCGAGCAGGCCTATTTCAACCCGCCGGTGTTCGGCTTCCACTCGCTTTCCGACAAGCTGATGTGGTTCGCCAATTTCATCTTCATCGACGGCAAGATGCGCTCGCTGTTCTCGATGCTGTTCGGCGCATCGATGCTGCTGGTCGCGGATCGAGCGGAGCGAAGCGGGCTGCTCGCCTCCTCCGTTCACTATCGCCGGATGATCGTCCTGCTCGGATTCGGCCTCGCTCACTTTTATCTGCTGTGGTTCGGCGACATCCTGACCGGCTACGCCATCGTTGGGATGGTCGCCTTCGCTTTCTGGCGAGCGTCGGCCGAGACTCTGGCCGGCCTCGCGGCGGCGACCTATGCGGGCGCATTCTACCTATCGGCATCGGAAGCGCTTAATTTCGGACAGCAGGTGCACGCCGCCCTGGCCGCGGGCAATCCGCACGCAATCGGCTATTTCGCGCCGTCTGCAGCGGCAATCCGGTCCGATATGCAGGTCCACTCAAGCTTTGGAGCCTACGTCGCCGAGATGACCGGGCCGCGGCTTTGGAACCCGGTCGACATCGTCCGCGAACTCTTTCCCGAAACCCTGGCGCTGATGCTGCTCGGAATGGCGGGATTCCGCTCCGGTTTCCTAACCGGAGAGTGGCAGGCCGGGACCTACCGGCGGATCGCCCTGTGGGGGATCGGGATCGGCGCCATTGTGAGCGCGGCGCTCGGCACGGCAGTGTGGCTGAATGGATTTCGCCTCCCGCTGACCGTGTCGGCTCTCGAAACTTGGTCGATGCCCGTTCATCCCGTCATGGCGCTCGGCTACGCCGCGCTAATCATCCTCGCCGCGCGCAGTCGAGGCTGGCTCGTCACAAGGATCGCCGCCGCGGGCCGTTGCGCCTTCACCAACTATCTAGGCACGTCCCTGCTCGCGACCTTGATCTTCAACGGCTCGGGCCTGGGGCTCTACGACAGGTTCTCGCGGGCACAATGCTGGCTTTTGGTTCCCGTTTTCTGGCTGCTTATGCTCTTATGGTCGAAGCCGTGGCTCGACCGCTTCAATTACGGCCCGTTCGAATGGGCGTGGCGAAGCCTGTCGCGAGGCAAGCTCCAACCGATGCGGAAGAAGAGCGACTTGGGCGTCCCGTTTGCGGCCTAGAGCCGGCCGAAATTCTGGTTGGTAACCTTGCGTCCGAAGCCTGCCGCCCCGGGGCGGGCGCGCGGCATCAGCGGATTGGTCGCCTTGTCGAACAGCTCGACGGTTTCCTCGAACGTGCGCCGAAGCTCGACCACATCCTTCACCAGCTCGTCCGGAAAGCGGTGAGTTTCGACACAGAAACGGGCCGTCGTTTCGATTAGCTCGGCGATCTTGGCCAGCGGCTCGGCGCCAAGCTGGCGCGATTCGCCCTTGAGGGTGTGCGCCGGAACCACGAGAGCGGCGGTGTTCTTCTCGCGCATCGCCTGCTCGATCTCACTGACGGATTTGGCTCCGTCCTCGCGAAAATAACCGAGGATTCGAATAAAGCCGGGCCCAAGTTCGGAGCGGCTACGCTCGAAATGCACCCAGTCGACGATGTCCTGGCCGTCGCTCACCAAATTCTCCTCGCCCGGAGGCCGGGCAGTGGTCCCACGAGCCCCGACTAGCCGCAAAGGGTAAACATTCTCCTTAGCGGGCCAGGGTCTCGGTGATCTTCCCGTGCCAACCGTGACGTGGCTCCTGGCGGATGAAGCGGGAGGAGAAGCTCGAAGGCCGGGCCAGCGGCCCCCGGCCGAGTGCTTCGACGAAGCGCTTCGCCGCTAGGGCCACGCCCTGCGGGTGGGACGCAAAAGCGCCCTGGGCTCACTTGCTCATTCGCTCAATAGAACCCCACTATTCCGCTTCACTCGCGCGCTACCAGATCGCTTTTTCGTCGGCATCACGGTCGCGCGTGAAGATTACCGAGACCCTCTGTCGAACGGGTTTTTCGGCGACCGCATCGTCAATCGCAGCGGCACCGGGCCAAGGCCGAGGTCGCGCCGCATCGAATTGAGCAGATAACGCCGGTAGCTCTCCGGAAGCTCGCCGACACGCGTTCCGAATACAACGAAGCTCGGCGGCCTCGCCTTCACCTGCGTGATGTAGCGAAGCTTTATCCGTTTCCCCCCCGGTGCCGGCGGGGGATTTGCCTCGATTGCGGCCTCGAACCACCGATTGAGCTCGCCGGTCCCGATCCGCCGCGACCACTGCTCGCGAAGCTCGAAGGCTGCGCCCATCAGCTGATCTATGCCCTTGCCTGTCTTCGCCGAGACGGTGAGCACCGGGATATTCCTGATCTGCGCGAGCCCCTCTTCGAGCGCGGCCTTGATCCCGTTGAACAGCGCCGAAGCATTCTCGGCAACGTCCCATTTGTTGATGGCGATGATGAGCGCCCGCCCCTCCTCGATGACCTGCTCCGCGATCCGAAGATCCTGCGACTCAAGGCCTCGCGTCGCGTCGAGCAGCAGGATCACGACCTCCGCGTGCTCCATCGCCCGCCGGGCGTCGGCGCCAGACAGCCTTTCCAGCTTGTCGGTGATCTTCGCCCGCTTCCGAAGCCCGGCCGTGTCGACCAGCCGGACGGCGTGGCCCTGCCATTCCCAGTCGAGGCTGATCGAATCGCGAGTTATCCCCGCTTCGGGCCCGGTGATCAGCCGCTCGTGCCCGACCATTCGGTTCACCAGGGTCGACTTGCCGGCGTTCGGGCGGCCCATGATGGCGAGCTTGAGCGGCGCATCGGACTGCTCGTCTTCCGCTGCTTTCTCCTCTGTGCGCTCAACCAGCGGCCGGAGAGCATCGAAGAGGTCGACTACTCCTTCGCTATGTTCGGCGCTGATCGGAACCGGGTCGCCAAGCCCGAGACGGTAGCTCTCGAGAACGCCGCCCTCCGCCGCTCGCGCTTCGGCCTTGTTGGCGACGACGATTACCGGCGTGCTGCCGGCGCGAAGCCACCGCGCGATTTCAGAGTCCAGCGGAGTGACGCCCTCGCGAGCGTCGATCAGGAACAGCGCAACGTCGGCATCGCGGACCGCAGCCTCGGTCTGCGAGCGCATCCTGCCCGGCAGGGTCTCGGCTTCCTCGTCCTCGTAACCCGCCGTGTCGATAACCCGGAAACCGAGCCCGAGAAGCTTCGCGTCGCCCTCGCGGCGGTCGCGGGTTACTCCCGGCCGGTCGTCCACCAGCGCCAGCCTTTTGCCGACGAGGCGATTGAACAGGGTCGATTTGCCGACATTCGGTCGGCCGACAATTGCGACGGTTGCTTGCGGCATTGGCCCTCTCTAGAGCCGCGCCGCCTCCCGTCCAGCCCTAGCGGAACGCGTGCAGACGGCCGTCGTCGTCGAGAACGAACAGCGTGTTGTCCGCGACCACCGGCGGAAGGCTGATGCTCGTCTTTATCGCCGTATTACCCTCGACCGCGCCAGTATCGGGGTTCACAAAGGTGATCGCGCCGCTGCTGCTGGTGACGATCAGTCGACCTCCGGCGAGGATCGGGCCCGAATAGTCGATCGGCCCGCTCTTCTTCTTCGGCTTGCGGTACTCGGGCAGCTGGGTGATCCAGCGCACCTTCCCGTTGGTTCGAGCGATTGCCATCAGCTTGGCGTCGCTGGTCACGACGAAGACCCAGTCGCCAGCCACCCACGGAGTGGCGATACCGGCGAGGTTGAGTTCCCACATTCGCTGACCGGTAATCAGCTCCATCGCGACCATTCGGCCGCCCTGCCCGATGGCGATTACCTGGCCGTTGTCGATGACGGGATCGGCATCGATGTCCGACAGCGAACCGACGGTGGTTCGGATGCTGGTTCGTGCGAGCGCGTCCTGCCACACCACGCGGCCGTTCTCATAGCGATAGGCGTTGAGCTCTCCGGAGGAGAAGCCGGCAACGACGGTACCCTGTGCAAAGGCCGGAGAAGCGGCTCCGAACAGGCCGGCGATCTCGAGCGAAGCGGCTTCGCTCCAGTTAGTCGATCCGTCTTCCACCTTGAGCGAGTAGATCTGGTTGTCTTCGCTGATGACGTAAACGGCGTCGCCGGCAACAGTGGGCGAGCCGCGAAGCGGTCCGCCGGGGCGCACTTGCCAGGCAATACCGCCATTTGATGCATCGAGAGCGGCCACGAAGCCGAGACCGTTGGTCGCATAGATCCGGCCGTTGGCGTAAGCCACGCCACCACCGAACAGCGCCGCGTCATTTCCCTTCGTGCCGAATTGGGTCTGCCAAACCGGAGCGCCGGTGCGCTCGTCGAAAGCGCGGACAGTCGCGGTCGTGTCGATGGTGTAAACGCGGCCGCCAGCGACGATCGGCGCCGCGGCGAGGCGGGCGCTCAGCGACGTTCCGCGGCCGATCGACTGCTCCCACGCCTGGGCGATCGATGTGCCCAGCGCGACATGGCCCATGTCCTTTGCGGCGTTTCCGCCGGACTGGCTCCACTCGCTATTCTGAACGGGTGCGGGAAGCGCCATCGGCAATGCGGCGGTTGCCGGATCGACGGACACGTTGCTCTCGTTGACAAGGACGTCGATGCGCTTGCCCTCGATTGGCGTCGATGCCTTCTTGTGACCGAAGATTCCGCAGCCGCTGACCGCGATTGCTGCGGCAACTACTATCGGGAGCCTGAACTGCTTTAACGTCATTCGCTGTTTCCTGACTGCGCGGTTTGGGCGGCGCTCGCGTCTACTCCAAGCGTTCCAGCGATCTGGGCCGCCCTGCCGCGGATCGTCTCCGGCACCTGCTTGTCAGCCGAAATGGCTGCGAACAGTCGTCCCGCCTGGTCTTTGTGCCCCTGCTTCAAATAGGCCATCGCCGTCAGCTCGCCGGCCGTTCCGAACCATGGGTTTCCCGGGCTTGGCCAGCGGCTGCAAGCGGGCGATCACCTGATCCGGCTTGAGGCTGTCGAACTCGAGCGAGGTTGCTCTCACCAGTGCAAGATTGCGGTACGGCTCCGGAATCTCGTCGTCGCCGGAGATGCTGTGATACTTGGCGAGTGCGGTCTTGCGGTCGTTGTTGTCGAGGGCGATGGCCGCTTCCGTAAGAAGCGTGAGGGTCCTGACGACGTCGCTATTTGCAGTCTCGAGCGGCTGGAGCTTTTTCTTCGCGAGGTCCGCGTTCCCGTGGCCGATGTCGTTGTAGATGGCCATCAGTTGCTCCGACTGGGCAGTCGCCTTTTCCTGCTTCTTTTCCTGCCAATAGAGATATGCCGCGACCGCAGCGAGGAAGAGGATGACCGCACCGATCAACCACTTGCCGTAGCGTTTGGCGAAATTCTCCAGTCGGTCCCGGCGAAGGTTCTCGTCGACCTCGCGAAGGAAGGACTCGTTGGGAGTGTCCGGGGTTAGCGCCAAGAAGTGCCTCGAGAAGGAAATAACAGACGATTCGGGGCCGCTTCCCTCCCCCACCGCGGATGAACGGAAGCTGGCGGCGCTTCGTCTAGCGGCTGTCGCAGCAAAGGCAAAGGCCCCACGCCTTTCAGCAAAGTTCGCGCGGCTTGAGGAAGTTGAGGATGCGCCCTGTGCCCGGCCGGACATCCTGCCAGCACTCCGCCGGAAGCTCGGTGCGAAGGAAGGCGCCGGTTGGGAAATGCGCGGCCACGTCGAGATAAAGCGGATCGTCGGTCCGGCAGATGAAGGCGCCCAGGCGCGAGCATCCCGGATTGTGCCCGACGACAAGCAGCCGCTGCACCTCGTCGCCGGTGTCGCGGATGATTTCCAGCAGCGCCTGCAACGGCGCTTCGTATATTCGCGGCTCGAAGCGGACGGTCAGTGCTTCCCCGTAGCCCATTTCAACGCCCGCAAGTGTTTCCCGCACCCGAACCGCGGTGCTTGCAATGACCAGGTCAAAGCCGAGCCCGAGGTGGTGAAGCTCCTCGCCAATCCGAACTGCCGAGCGTTGTCCGCGGGCGTTGAGTGGCCGGTCGAAATCGGCAAGCGTCGTGTCTTTCCAGCTGGACTTCGCATGGCGAAGGACGGCAAAATTTTTCATAGCGGCTCCACAACCGGCTGCAGCTTAAGCGAGTCCGCCAGCGTTGAAAGCCGCTTCAACACCCCATCGTTGACGAGGTCGCCCTCGGCGGCGGGCACTCGGAGCTCCAGCTTGCCGTCCGCGGCCCTGAGGCTCGTTTCGCGAAGGACCGATGCGATTCCGCCGGAGAGATATTGGCCGGTGCGGATCGCCAGACCCCACTGACTTGCCCGGCGAACGTCGCGGTCCTTGCACAGCTGAAGGAGCTTGGCGTCGGCAAGGTCGTCATGCTCGAACGCGCAGGAGAGCGCCTGTGCCATCAGGACCCGCCCGGCGGCATCGATTCCGACCCAGTTGCCGTGAATCGCCATCTCGATCGCCCGCTCGGCACGGAATAACGGATTGGCGCGCCAGACGATGTCGGCGAGAAGGCAGGCGGCAAGCCGGATCCTCGCGAGCTTGGGCGAATCATCGAACGCGGCAGACAGCCATTTGCCGAGGCTGTCGCCGTGAGAATCGGTCGGCCCTTCGGCCTTGCTGAGCTCACGCGCGGCGCTGACCAGCGGATCGAGCCGTCTTTGCCTGGCGCCCAGTGCCGAATAGAGGAATCCTTCGCGAATGCCGTAGGTCGACACGACGATTCGCGACGGCTGCAGCTCGTCCACTATTGCGGAAAGGATCATCGCCGCGACCGGCGACGACTTGAGCCGCGCCGGGGCAATGGTCGCCCGCCACTTTCTATCCGGACTTTCCACAAGCTTGGCGAGCTCGGCAACCCGGCGCGGCTGCATCCGATACTGCTGCAAAATCGGAAGCGGGTAGTCGCTTGCAAGCATGTCGATCCGGGCGAGGGCCCGCCACGAACCGCCGACCATGTAGAAATCGCCGCCGTTGCAGCTCAGGCCGGCTCGCTCGATTCCCTCGCAAACCGCTTTGCGGATCGCCTTGCGGTCGCGTTCGACCCGCAGGATTCCGAGCGGCAGCGACGCCGGGTTTCGGGTTTGCCCGCCATCGACCTCGATCAGCTCAAGGCTGCCGCCCCCAAGATCTCCGGCGATTCCCTTTGCCCACGGAATCGCCGAAATAACTCCCAGGCCGGCAAGATCTGCCTCCTCCTCGGGATCGAGGATTCGGCAGGGCAGCCCCATCGAAGCGATCGTGGCGGCAAAGTCTGCGCCATTGCTTGCGTCGCGGATTGCCGCCGTCGCCAAGAGGTGAGTCCGCCCGGCGCCGATATGCTCGACGATCAGCTTGAACCGGCTAAGCGCCTGCAACGCCCGCTTCCCGGCGGATCGGCCGATCTTGCCCGACTTCGACAGTGAAGCCCCAAGCCCGGCAAACACCTTCTCGTTGAAAATCGGCAACGGCACCCGCTGGTTGCTCGAAAACACGACGAGCCGGACGGAGTTGGAACCGACGTCGATGATCGCGACGGGTTTACGCGACATCCCGCGCCCGCTGCCCTAGCGGCCGCGCTGGAATCGGAGCTTGGGGACGCGCCTGCCCTTCTTTAGCGCCTGTCCCCGTCCCGACAGCGACACGTTGCGCATGAAGTAGTCGTGAAGGTTGAATTCGTGCCCGGCCTTGGGCTGCAGCCGCTCGTAAGTGCCATCCGAATTGAGTCTCCAGCTCTGCTCGTTGTCAAGCAGGTTGGCCAACATCACCTGGTCAAGGAGCTGTGCGTGCACGGTCGGGTTCTCGATCGGAAGCATATATTCGATCCGGCGGTCGAAGTTCCGCGGCATCCAGTCCGCCGAGCTGATGTAGACGCGCGCCTGCGGATGGGGAAGCTCATGTCCGTTGGCGAAGCACCACATCCGCGCATGCTCAAGAAAGCGCCCGACAATCGATTTCACATGGATGGTCTCGGACAGGCCCGGAACACCAGGCCGAAGACAGCAGATTCCGCGAATGACAAGGTCAATCGGAACGCCGGCGCAGCTAGCCTCGTACAATTTGTCGATCATCTTCGGGTCGACCAGTGAATTCAACTTCGCCCACAGGCCGGACGGGCGGCCCTCCCGCGCTGCCGCGATCTCCGAATCCACCAGCCGAAGCAGCTCGTCGCGCATCGCGTGCGGCGAGATTACCAACTGCTTCAGGTTTTTCGGCTCGAGATAGCCCGTAATGTAATTGAACAGCTTGGCGGTGTCGCGACCGATTTTCGGATCGGCGGTGAAGTAGCTGAGGTCGGTGTAAATCCGCGCCGTCAGCGGGTGATAATTGCCGGTCCCGTAGTGGCAATAGGTGCGATAGCCCTTCTCTTCCTGGCGAACGACCATCGCCACCTTGGCGTGGGTTTTCCAGTCGACGAAGCCATAGACGACTTGCACTCCGGCGCGCTCGAGAGCGGCCGCCCACATCAGATTTTGTTCCTCGTCGAAGCGGGCTTTCAGCTCGACCACGGCAGTCACCGATTTGCCGGATTCGGCAGCGTCGATGAGCGCTCGGATGATGCGCGACTGCTTACCGGCGCGGTAGAGCGTCTGTTTGATTGCGACCACGTCCGGATCGGCCGCAGCCTGCTTCACGAACTCAACGACGACTTCGAAGCTCTCGTACGGGTGATGAACAAGGATGTCCTTGTCGCGGATTGCCGCGAAGCAGTCGCCGCCGTGCTCGCGAATGCGCTCGGGAAAACGCGGGTCGAACGGCGGGAACTTGAGGGCGGGACGATCTTCGTCCACCACTACCGGAAGGTCCGCCATTCCAATCACCCCGCGCATTTCCGAGACGATGGCGTCGGCCGCATTCAGCCCGTCGATGACGATCCGGACCAGCGACGGGGGCATTTCCGGATCGAGCTCGAGCCGGACCACCCGACCGCGCCGCCGCCGCTTGATTGCCGTCCGGAAGTAACGAACCAGGTCTTCGGCTTCTTCCTCGATCTCGATGTCGCTGTCGCGGATGATCCGGAAGGCACCGCCGCCAAGCACCTGATAACGCGGGAAAAGGTCGTCCGCTTTTCGCCCGATCAGCGTTTCGAGGGCGATGTACCGAGCCTGATCTCCGGGAATACGCACCAGTCGGGGAAGCGCGGGGGGGAGCATCACCAGCTCGTGAACGGGCGCGGCGCGCCCCCGCTTAAGCTCGAAGATGAGGCTGAAGCCGAGGTTCGGAATGAACGGAAACGGGTGAGCGCTGTCGATCGCCTGCGGAGTCAGGAGCGGAAAAATCTGCTCCCTGAAATATTGGTCCAGCCATTGCTCGGCCTCTTCGTCGAGCGGTTCGTTTCCGACCACCGATATGCCTTCGCCGGCGAGCGCGGTGCGGAGCTCTTCCCACACCTGGTGCTGGCGAGTGACCAGTGCGTCGGCGTCGTCAACGATCGCCGCCAGTTGCTGCGTCGGTGTCATGCCGTCGTCAGAGCGAGTCTCGACCCCGAGCGCCTGGTGGGCCTTGAGCCCGGCTACACGGACCATGAAGAACTCGTCGAGGTTGCTGGCCGAAATCGACAGGAAGCGCAGCCGCTCGAGCAGAGGGTGCCTGGTGTTGCACGCTTCCTCGAGCACTCGCTCGTTGAACGCGAGCCAACTCAACTCGCGGTTGTAGTAGCGTTGCTCGGGCGGAAACTCGGCGACAGCGGCCCTGACGGCCGAAGCGTTCTTCGTCTGGCTGTCCAACTTGCGTTTCGCTTTCGCCATCGAACGGACTTGTAGCGCATTTGAAACAGAAGTGTATTACGTTGCTGTGACGGTCCGTCTCACGGGAGGAGCAGCGCGTGGCAAAGAAGAACAAAAAGAAGGACATGCCGAAGTCGACCGCGGAGCGGGTCCGCAAGAAGGCGGTCAAGATCGCCACGAACCCGCTCGTCGCCGAAGTCGTCGGCGCCACTCTCGTCGCCGCCGCAGCGGCACTCAAGAACCCGAAGAAGGCGCGCGCGATAGCCGAATTGGCTGCCGACGAGTTCGAGAGCGCAAGCAAGCAGATGGCCGACAAGGGCAGCGCCTTGTGGAAGCTTGCGATGGAGGTCGCGCGCAAAAGCCTCGATTCAATCGCAGGTGAAGGGCCCGCCGCCGAGCCGAAGAAGAAAGCGGGCAAGAAGCCTGCGAAGAAGAAGGCCAAGAAATAGCGGCGAAACCGCGCCCCGCCGAGTGCATTGACACTGCATGCGCAAGTCACCGCTGGACCTTCCGCACAAGCTCGACCGCGATAAGCTGACGGTGCGGGTCATCGTTGAAACGCCCGCAGGTTCCAAAGCCAAAGTCGCCTTCGATCCCGAAACGGAGCTGTATTCGCTCAGCAAGCTGCTTCCGGTGGGACTGGCGATGCCGCTCGACTTTGGGTTCGTGCCCTCCACGGTGGGCGGCGACGGCGATCCGCTCGACATCATGCTGCTGAGCGAAGCAGAGCTACCGACCGGCTGCCTCGTCACAGCCCGACTTCTCGGAGCAATCGATGTCGAACAGAAGGACCGCGGTTCGAATGAGAAACCCGAGCGCAACGATCGGCTCGTTGCTCGGCTGGAGGAAAGCCGGCGCTGGGATCACATTGAGCGGCTCGAGCAGCTTGGGCACCGGTTCGTCACCGAGCTCAACCGATTCTTCGAGACGTACAAGGACCTCAAAGACCAGGACTATGACGTGCTCGACGTCTCCGGGCCCGAACGTGCGGTCGAATTGATCGAGGAAGCCGCGACCGCCTTTCGCGAGCGGGACTGCTGAAGGGCTATTTCGGCCGGTAGGTCTGGTCGGACGAGGGGAAGCTGCGCGATCGCACTTCCTCGGCATAAGTCTCCGCCGCCTTGCCGATCCGGCCGGCCATGTCGTCGTACCGTTTCACGAAACGCGGCGTTCGCTCGAACAGCCCGAGCATGTCTTCCGTAACCAGAACCTGGCCGTCGCATTCCGCCGAAGCGCCAATTCCGATCACCGGAATCGCAACTTCCTTCGAGATTCGACCCGCGAGCTCCTCCATCACGCCCTCGACGACCATGACGAAAGCGCCGGCGTCGGCGACCGCGCGAGCGTCGGCAAGAATTTTCTCCGCCTCGGCATCCCCGCGCCCGCGAACGCCATAACCGCCGAGCACGTTCACCGCCTGCGGAGTGAGGCCGACGTGGCCGATTACGGGAATTCCCCGGTGGGTGAGAAACGCGATGGTCTCCGCCATCGCCTCGCCGCCCTCGAGCTTCACCGCCGCGCAGCCGGTTTCCTTGAGGATCCGCGATGCGCTGTCGAACGCGTCTTCGGGCGACGCCTCGTAACTTCCGAACGGCATGTCGACCCCGACCAAGGCGTGCCAGCTTCCGCGGACGACTGCAGCGCCGTGGGCGCACATCATCTCAAGAGTCACCGGGATGGTGGAGGGCAGTCCGTAGATTACCTGGCCTAGGCTGTCGCCGACCAGGAGCATGTCGCAATGCGGATCGAGCAATTGAGCCATCCGCATCGTGTAGGCGGTCAGCATCACCAGCGGCCGCTCGGTCGCTCCTTGTAATTTGCGCGCGCGGATCGACGGGACCGTCATCCGCTTGCCGGGCACCGGTGAAGGCGTTGCACGGCTGGTGTCCGTATCGATTGTGACCTTCGACATTCCAGCGGCTTCTACGGACAGGAGCCGGGACAGCCAAGCCCGCGCTCTCAACGGCTCGGCGTTAACAGCAGGAACAATGTAGTTGAATCCGCGTCTAGCGGGCAGGTGCGGCGCCTGGCGCCGTGTATTGGATTGGAGTTTTCGATGCTCGATCGCCACCTGGTGACCGACGTCGCGATTGCAGCCGCGATTGTGCTTCCGGCCGCGCTTCCGCCGACGCCGAGCCCAAGGGCCCCCGAAACACAGCTGGTCAACCCAGCCCCCTCGCCGCCTCCCGGACTCGCCGAATATCGCGGCGGCCTCAAATGGGGGGACGGAACGGCCGTCCAGGGGGCCCGGCCGTAGGATCGCTGCGTCCCGCGCTCATTCACCGCGCGGCCCGAAGCAGGTTCAGGAACTCGCGTTCGCCCGCCGAGTTCTTCGCCTGTCCCGGGAATGGCGTCGTCGAGCTCGGCTCTCGTACCGAGTGGTAGGGGATAGGGAGCCGCAGGTGAAGTTTCGCGACATCGTGAAGACGCTCGGCCCCGGCTTCATCACCGGTGCGTCCGACGACGATCCCGCCGGCATTGCCACCTATTCGCAGGCCGGCGCGATGTTCGGATACGCGCTCGCCTGGACCGAGCTCTACAGCTGGCCGCTAATGATTTCCGTCCAATATGTCAGCGGGCGGATCGGCGCAGCGACCGGCAAGGGCCTCGCCGCGAATCTCAGGTCCAGCTATCCCGCGTGGATCCTCTACGTGCTGACTCCGCTCCTGTTCATCGCCAACACCATCAACGTCGGCGCGGACATCGGCGCGATGGCCGCGGCGGCAAGGCTGATCGTCCCTCTGCCGACGCTCCTGTTCGTGGTCGCGTTCGGAGTCGCGACGGTCCTCCTCATCTCGCTGCTAAAGTACGAGAACTATTCGCATTATCTCAAATGGCTGAGTCTCAGCCTGCTCGCCTATGTCGCCAGCGCGGTTCTTGCGGGCACCGACTGGGCCAAGGCGGGAGCGGGAATTGCAATCCCGTCCTTTTCCTTCGATTCGAAATCGCTGGGGATGGTGGTCGCTATCCTCGGCACCACAATCAGTCCCTACCTCGTCTTCTGGGAATCCTCGAACGAGGTGGAGGACCGAAAGGAAAAAGCCGGAAAAGAGGCGGCGCTGAAGAACGAGCCGAGGAAGGGCCGCCGCGAAATGCGCAGATTGCGCTCCGACACGCTCGTCGGAATGGCGATGTCGAACCTGGTCGGATTGTTCATCATCCTGACCTGCGCGGCGACTTTGCACCAGCAGGGGCACACCAACATCAAGAGCGCAGCCGAAGCCGCGGCCGCCCTCAAGCCCGTGGCGGGGCAGTTCACAAGCTGGATTTTCGCTGCGGGCATCGTTGGTACCGGGCTTTTGGCCGTGCCGGTGCTGGCCGGGTCAGCGGCCTTCGCTCTTGGCGAGGGTTTCGGCTGGCGAGTGGGGCTCGAGCTGACGCCGAAGCGCGCCAAGGCCTTTTACGGCGTGATCGCCCTGTCGGTGGCGATCGGAATCGTCCTTAACCTCGTCAAGGTAAACATCATCACGTTCCTGGTGGCCACCGCGATTATCAACGGAATCGTCGAAATTCCGATCATCGCAATGATGTTGCTGGTGGGACAAAATCGAAAGCTGATGGGCGATTTCGCGATTCCCTGGTTCTGGGCAGTGCTCGGCTGGCTGACCGTGGCCGTAATCACCCTCGCTGCGATCGCGACCGTCGCAACCCTTTAGTCCACCTGCGCGAGCCAGGAACGGTCCGCCCGCTGCTCCTCGCCGGGTTCACGCGAGATGCGCCTGGGCCCGCTTCGGCGCGAGGGCCTGCTCGCCCGACTGCGAGTTGGCGGTTGCGGGAATTTCCATCCGGGCGGTGAGGCCGGGGTTGCAGTCGCCAAGAACGAGTTCTCCGCCGTGAAGATGCGCAATGGCTTCGGCAAGCGCGAGCCCGAGTCCGGCGCCCTCGAGCGAACGGCTGGAGTCGAGCCTTCGGAATCGCCTTTTTGCTTCCTCGCGTTGCTGCGCCGGAATGCCGGGCCCGCGATCACTGACGGCGACGCTTAGCAGGTCCGCCCCACGCACGACCGAAAGAGTGATTTCCCCTCCCGAAGCGCCGTGCCTGATTGCGTTTTCGATGAGGTTGCTAAGTGCTTGCGCCAGCAGCTGCCGGTGTCCGAACAGCATCACCTCGTCATCGGGCTTGTAGAGCTGCAGGGTCGCTCCGGCCTCCTCGGCGACGGGTTCGTACATCTCGGCGAGTTCGGATGCGAGCTTGCCAGCGTCGAACCAGGCGAACTGCTTTCGGCTGGTGAGCGCCTCGGACCGGCCGATCTCTAGCACGGTCGTGAGAATCCGCATCAGCGAGTCAGCCTGCTGGATAATTCCGACGAGAAGCTGGTCGCGCCGTTCATCCGGGCAGGACAGGGCGGCGTCGGCGGCCGCGCGAATCCGGCCGACCGGCGATCTCAGGTCATGCGCCAGCGCATCGGTGAGGATCGACAGCTCCTCCATCAGGCTATTTATTCGGTCGAGCATCGTGTTGATCTGCCGCGCCAGCGCGTCGAACGGGTCGCGACTTCCGCGCACGGGCACCCGCTGGCGGAAATCGCCGCTTCCGATCCTGTCCGCGACCATTGCTACGGCCCGGACGCTCCTTCCCACATAGCGAGCAACGATGAAGCCGCAGGCGATCCCGAGCAGGAGCGCAAGCGCCAGCCCGATCAGCAACGACCGCTGCAGCGTCTGGCGAAGAGCCAGCCCGGCACCTGCGATCCTCGCGCTGACCAGCCATTCGCCGTTGCCGAGCCGGTGAAGGTACACCGCCGCCTCCCGCGCCGCGGTGTCGTCCTGGAGTCTCACCAGCGCTGGCCGATAGCCTTCCGACAGGTCCGTCTGGACGGCGTCGAAATCACCGATGGCCGGCTTGCCGCGGCGATCGAGCACCCCTGTCTTCGCCTGCGGATCGTCCGCATCGACATCATCCATCGCGCTCTGGAGCGCAGTCATTCCTCCGTTTCGATAAATGTCGACCAGAAAGGCGTTCTGGTCGGTAACTTGCCGGCGGACTGTCGCGACACTCTCGTCGTATGTCTGCCAGCGGATGAAGCCGATCACCGCGACATTTGAGGCAAGGGCCAGAATTGCTGCGAGCAGCGCAATTCGGATGCTGGTTGGCACGAATTCGGGAGCCTCAGCCCTCGAGCCGATAACCGGCGCCGCGAACGGTGTGCAGAAGCGGCTGGTCGAAGCCCTCCTCGAGCTTTCGCCGAAGGCGGCTCACATGCACGTCGATGACGTTGGTCCCGGGGTCGAAGTGGTAATCCCACACCTGTTCCAGAAGCATGGTGCGGGTGACGACCTTACCCTCGTTGCGAGCGAAATATTCGAGCAGGAGATATTCCCTAGGCTTCAGATCGATCTTCTTTCCGCCCCGTCGCACCGTCCGTGAGAGCGGATCGATTTCCAGGTCGGCAACAGTGATTTTGGGGTCGGCCGCGGGCCGCGGTTCGCTTCGACGGAAGAGCGCGTTGGCGCGTGCGGTAAGCTCCGCGAAGGAAAATGGCTTCACCAGATAATCGTCGGATCCGCAGTCCAGGCCTTCGATCCTGTCGCCAACGGACGCGAGTGCCGACAGGATCATCACCGGCGTCGAGATCTGCGCCGCCCGCAGAGCCCGGAGCACCGCGAGTCCGTCCATCACCGGTAGCATGCGATCGAGTATGATCAGGTCATAGCTGCCGTCGGTGCCGCGAAAGAGGCCTTCACGCCCTTCAGTGACATGCTCCACTCCGTGCCCTTCCTCGGCAAGCCCGCGAATCAGGTATGCGGCGGTTTCGCGGTCGTCCTCGACGAGGAGAATCTTGCGGCGCATGGGCGTTCCCACGTTCTTTTGCGGCTCACCAATGCGAGCATCATTGTGAACGGTCGGTGTCCGCCCGGCTCTAACAGGGGGAAAGAGCCGGGCGGATTCCGCTGCGGGCGATTAGCCCTTGCTCTTCGCCGCTTTGTGCTTGGATTCGGTCTTCGTGCTGGTCTTCGCCGCGGTCTTCTTGACGGGCTTCGAAGCCTTTTTGACGGGCTTCGCGGCCTTTTTGGGGGCAGCGGTCGTCTTCGCAGCCGCCGGCTTCGTCTGTGCAGCGGTCGCTGCGAACATCGGAGTGGCGACAAGTGCGATTGCGGCAATGCCTGCTAGTGCGCGTTTCATGCTGGTCTCCTGGTGCGCGGAAATGCGCCCATGTCGCCGCTACCGCTGCGAAGCTCACAACGCGGTGGACCGCGGATTAAAAGGGGTTCACGTCCAGCGGAATCCCCGCTCCCTCGGTAGCCGGTCAGCGGCGTGCGAAACCCGTCACTCGAAGGCTCATCCGGTATTTGCGCGGGTCATGTGTGAACACCAGCCCGGCTCGGCGGTGCGACCGGCCCGGCACGTAGGTGAGGGTCGCGTTGCTGGTTTCGACGTCGGAGGCGCCTTTCATCAACTTTCCTTCGACCTGCACCGACGCCCCCGTCTTACGGGTCGCGTTATTCACCTGGATTTCGACGACATACTGACCCGGCGCCGATGCGATCCGAAGCGGCTGCACCGTCAGCAGCGGCGGAGCGCCGTCGCGTTCGCGCAGCCCGTCGAGCACAAGCACCGCCACCATGACCACCACTACGACCAACCCGAAGAATGCGGCCGCCCACTCGAGCAACGGTATCCGTTCGGGCCCGCTCTTCGCCATCAGATCACCAGCCTTGCGATCGCGGCGCCGATCGAAGCGGGAAAACCGAGGACAGCGACCATTGCCACGATTTCGGTGAGGCTGGTGCCCTCGGTTCGGCCGAAGGTCCACAGAAGATAGAGGCTCACCAGTGCTGCGATCGCATAGCCGGTGACGCTAAAACGTAGGAAAATGCTTACGAAATCGACCGGCCCTGCCGGTTTCGGCTCGCCCTTGAATCCGACAGTGTAGACGAAGGCGTGGAGCAGCACGATCGAAGAGGCGATCAGGAGAATGCTCAGCCAGACCGACATCCGGTAAGAGATCAGGATCATCTCCTGCGTCGGGGCAACGCTGAATCCCAGGAACAAGGCTCCGGCAACCATCAGGAACAGCTGCCCCCAATAGGTCGAACGTTCTCGCTCGCCGGCCTTTTGCGCTTTGCGGCTTCCCATCTGCTTGCTTGCGATCATCGCCCCGAAGCTGGCCGGGATCGTTTCGACGATCACCTTCCCGATTGTGTCTCCGAGAGGCGCGCCCGCCGCGACGATTCCGAACAGCGCCAGAATGATAAACGACCACATCGCCGCCACTCCGTACGCGGCCAACGCGTCCATCAGGTCTTCGCCCCAATTGTGTGTCTCTTCGAATCCGGAAACTCGCGAGAGGCCGACCAGAACCACCAGGTTAACCAGCGCAAACTGCACCAGCCGGATTCTCGACAGGTAGAAGCCGAGCCACCACATCTCCATGGTCATCAAAATGGGTAGGCTGAACAGGACCGCTCCCGCGAGCAGCCGGCCGAGCCCCATCGCGTATTTCCAGTTCTGGTCCCAACGAAGATCGACACGCTGGGCCACCGCTTTGGCGATGCTCGTCATGCCGCGGTCTCGAACAGCGCCAGCTGGCGAAGGACGTCGCGGCCCTGCAGCCCGCCTGCGAGCGCGCCGGTGGCCACTCCGGCACCGCTGACGAAGCCGGCCATTCGCAGCTTGTCGCCGAAGTTGGCGTGTTTGACCGGAAGCGTTGGCAGGGTGTGAGCGAGCTGGTGCGGAACCACGAGGATCTCCAGCCCGAGATTGACGAGAATGATCATGACGTAGAGCCCGATCAGCCCGAACAGGATCGTCATGAAGATAACGACGTTCGCGAGCGCCAGATGCCGTGGAAGCCGGGTCGTGTCCTTGCGCGGAAGGAACAGCTTGAGGGCGAAGCTCAGGTACAGGGTGGAACCGCAGATCGTGACCAGCGAAAACAGCTCCGCAGTCCGATTCGCCATGTGCAGGCCAGTGTCCCAGATCTCGGCCGTGAAGACGAGAACGAACGCCGTCGCTACCGCAGCCGCGGCAAGTCCGGACAGCCTTAGCGGAAGAAGCAAAGCGCGATTCTGCACCAACGCCCGCAAGAGCATCGCCGGGTCGAAGAACATGCTTCGAACATGCGCCCACAATTCCGAAGCCGGACCGGTGACGTGATAGGCCGGTTCGATAAAGCGGTCTGCCAGCGCACGGATCTGATTGGGCGGGATGTAAGGCTCCACCCGCTGCCTCTGCGGCTCCTCTTTGAACTTGGCCATTGCCCCGGCCTTTCCTTCGCCGGCACCGAGGATTCGACCGATAAGGTTGAGTAGAAGAGTGGCGCTGTTCCAGCGAACGCGCTTCGAATCCACCGGCAGGTCGGGCCCGCGGCCTGGCTTGCGAAGCTGGCGAGTGGAAATGACGCAGATTCGCGTCAGCGGCGAGGCGACACCCGATGCGACCTGCTCGTTTCCGGTCAGCAGCGGCGCATCGGTGATGACGATCATGAGGTCGAACGAGCCCTGTGCCAGCCGCAAGCTCGCCTCGGCCACGAAATCGGCCCCGCTTCTCTTGCCGTCACGGTCGAGCTGCGAAGGTTCGCCGCGATGAAAACACCACTCTCGGCCGCTCGCCTCGCTCAGCGGAGGCTCCACGTCCTCGACCAGTTGTGAGGTGAACTTCTCGAGCTCCCCCTTTTCGCCGGGAGTGGGAGCGATCATGACCCCGACCTCAACCGAACGCGCGCCGGAAGCCTCGCTCATCGGCGCTCTCCTGCGTTCTGATCCTCGTCGGGCGCATGGATATCCTCACCGCGGATGACGGTGATGCTGCCGTTTCGCTCAACCTGCGCAGAAACAACGTGGCTGGTGTTGGCGACGCCTTTCTGGCGAAGTCCCTCGTGAAGGTCGCGCTCGCTCACCAGAGCTTTTCGAAGCGCAGCGAAGTCGACCTTGCCATTCCTGACGATCTTGATCGGACCGCCCTTGAAGAACCAATCGAGGGCGCTCGACCGGCTCGCCGCGAAGCTGACCAGCCACCAGGCGCCGAGGAACACCGTCGTCGCTGCAATGGTCGCGAACAGCGGCGCCGGGCCGGTCAGCGCACGGCTGAGATTCGACCCGACGATGATCGCGACGACAATGTCCGGCGCCGACCAGCGGCCGAATGCGCGCCAGGCGCCGATTCGAGTCGCCGCCACTCCGAAAAGGAAGATGATCAGGGCGCGGACGGCCATTTCGGATGGGCCAATCCGGCCGCCGCCTTCGCCAATTGCCATGTAGAATTTGTCGATCCACTCCATCGCGCCGTCCGCCAAAGTTTTCGGCGAAAAAGCGAGTCAGCGGCGGTACGGTTCCGAAATGAAGGCGCTCAGCCCTCGATGATTACCGGAGTTCCGATTTCGGTCAGCCCATAGAGCTTCTTGGCAAACGCCAGCGGCAGTCGGACACAGCCGTGGCTCGCGGGATATCCAGGGTTGGGCCCGGCGTGGAAGGCAATGCCCTTGGGATCGTACATTTCCATGTAAGGCATCGGCGCGTCGTCATATTTGCGCGAATAGCCCTTCACCTTCTTCAGCCGCACCTTCCAAAAACCGAGGGGGGTTTCCTTGCCCTTTCGCCCCGTCGACACAGTCGCAACGCCGATGAGCTTATCGCCTCGATAGACATAGAAACGCTGCGTCAGCCGATCGATCACGACCTTCGTCTCGCCGGTCGCGGGAATATCGGTGACCCATTTGTATTCACCCGGCTTGAGGTGGAGCTGACCGAAGGCCGCCAGTGCGTCCTTGCGCGCCTTCGGGGCATTCCCCTGAGTCCACTGGTATGGAAGCTCCTGCGGCGGGGGTGCGGGCGGCGGACGCCATTGCGACCCGCCTCGGCGTCGTCGAGCAGCTGGCGAGAAGTGCCGCGGCAAAAGCGGCGGCGGCGAACTTGGCGTGGTTGCGCATCGACCAGTGAAACAGCCCAACGCGCCGCAGTCGTCAAGATCATGGTAAACGCGAAATTAGCGGTTAACCCCGGTTTTTCCTGGTCGGAGAACTCTCCTCGCTCTGAACCGTCCATTCAGTGAGCCTTTGTGGTCAGTCCCCCCGGACTGACCGACGGCTCACTCCCATTCGATCGTTCCGGGCGGCTTCGACGTATAGTCGTAGACGACGCGGTTGATGCCGCTGACTTCGTTGACGATGCGGGTGGCGACGCGACTGAGGAACGCCGGGTCGAACGGATAGACGTCGGCGGTCATTCCGTCGACGCTGGTGACGGCGCGAAGCGCGCAGACATATTCGTAGGTGCGATAGTCGCCCATCACGCCTACCGTCTGTACCGGAAGAAGCACCGCGAACGCCTGCCAAATCGCGTCGTATAGGCCGGCCGAGCGAATTTCCTCGAGGTAGATGGAATCCGCCTTCCTGAGGATGTCGCACTTCTCCTTCGTCACCTCGCCCGGGATCCGAATCGCGAGCCCAGGCCCCGGGAACGGGTGCCGGTCGACGAAGGCTTCGGGGAGGCCCAGCTCACGGCCGAGCTCGCGCACCTCGTCCTTAAACAGCTCTCGGAGCGGTTCGACGAGCTTCATGTTCATGCGCTCGGGCAGGCCGCCGACATTGTGGTGGCTCTTGATCGTGACACTCGGCCCGCCGGTGAAGCTGACGCTCTCGATCACGTCCGGGTAGAGGGTGCCCTGCGCCAGGAAGTCAGCGCCGCCGATCTTGCGCGCCTCTTCCTCGAAGACGTTGATGAACTCCGCGCCGATGAACTTGCGCTTTTTCTCGGGGTCGGTGACTCCCTTGAGGCCGCCAAGAAAATCCTTGCTCGCGTCCACGTGCACCAGCGGGATGTTGTAGCTTCCACGGAAAAGCCCGACGACTTGCTCCGCCTCTCCGGCGCGCATCAGCCCATGGTCGACGAAAACGCAGGTCAGCTGCTCGCCGATGGCTTCGTGGATCAGGACCGCTGCGACCGCGCTGTCCACTCCGCCCGAAAGGCCGCAAATGACCTTGCCCTCGCCGACCTGCTCGCGAATTTCAGCGATCTTGGCGTCCCGGAAAGCCCCCATCGTCCAGTCGCCCGAGCAGCCGCAGATGTGCCGCGCGAAATTGGCGAGAAGCCGACCGCCGTCGGGCGTGTGAACCACCTCGGGGTGGAACATCAGGCTGTAGCGCCTGGCATCCTCGTCGGTCGCGATCGCGAACGGCGCACCCGGAGATTTCGCCACGACCTCAAAGCCTGGCGCGAGAGTCTCGACACGGTCGCCGTGGCTCATCCACACCTGGTGGGTTTCGCCGACGTGCCAAAGACCGTCGAACAGCGCCGACGGGGCGATAATTTCGATGAAAGCGCGACCGAACTCGCGCTTGTCGGAACTGACGACCTTGCCGCCGAGCTGCTGGTGAAGCGTCTGCTGGCCGTAGCAGATCCCGAGCAGCGGAAGTCCACTGTCGAACACGGCCTGCGGCGCTTTCGGGCTCTCCTCCTGCATGACCGAAGCCGGGCCGCCGGAGAAGATCACGCCATTCGGATGCAAGCGCTCGAAGGCCTCGTCGGCCGAATTGAACGGAGCGATCTCGCAATAGACCCCGGCTTCGCGCACCCGCCGTGCGATCAGCTGGGTCACCTGGCTTCCGAAGTCGATGATCAGGATGGAGTCGGCAGGCTGGACCGTCATGCGGGGCGGATAACCCTTTACCGCCGCGTGTAAAGCCCGGCCTGCTCAATCGTCGGCGCGAAACAGCCCTCGGTGACGCCGCGGCTCCGAGCGGACATATTGCGGCGGCGCCTTCACTTGCCCGCCCAGGTGAGCGGCAGCATGCCATGGCCATCGCGGGTCGTAGAGCATTCCGCGGGCAAGCGCGACCATGTCGGCATCGCCGGTCCCGACGATCGCTTCCGCCTGTTCGAACCCGGTAATTAGGCCGACCGCGACGACGGGCATGTTCACCGCCCGCTTCACCTCGCGCGCAAGCGGCACCTGGTAATTGGGTCCGACGGGAATTTTCTGCCTCGGATCGAGGCCGCCGCTCGACACGTGGATTGCCGCGCAGCCCCGCTCCTCCAGAGCGCGCGCGAAGTGGATCGTCTGTTCGATATCCCAGCCGCCTTCGACCCAGTCGGTTCCCGACACGCGCATCGTCACCGGCCGATCGGCTGGGAACGCCGCTCGAACCGCATCGAACACTTCCAGAGGGAAACGCATGCGGTTTTCCAGGCTGCCGCCGTAATCGTCGCTCCGCTTGTTCGACAGCGGCGACAGGAACTGGTGAAGCAAATAGCCATGCGCCCCGTGAATCTGCACGGCCGCAAGATCGAGCCGAGCGGCGCGCCGGGCTGAGTCGGCAAAAGCATCGCGGATCCGCTTCAAACCTTCGGCGTCCAATTCCACCGGCGGGGTCTCGCCTTCAGCAAAGGGCAGCGCCGACGGCGCGACCGTCTGCCATCCGTTCGGCTGATCCGGCGCGATTTGCGCGCCTCCGAACCAGGGCTTGTCGGTCGAGGCTTTGCGCCCGGCATGGCCGAGCTGGATTGCGATCGGCATATCGGACCAGCGCCCGACGCTGGCGAGCACGCGCGCCATCGCTTCTTCGTTCTCGTCCGACCACAGGCCGGTGTCGCCGTAGCTGATCCGCCCTTCGGGAGTTACCGCCGTCGCCTCGATCGTCAGCAGCCCTGCGCCCGACAGAGCTAGCTGGCCGAGGTGGATGACGTGCCAGTCTGTCATTGAGCCGTCCTCGGCCGAATATTGGCACATCGGCGCGATGACGATGCGATTGTCGAGTCGGAGGCCGCCGACGGTGATTGGAGTGAACAGTGCCGACATGACTTTCCTATTTCGCGGGTTGCGGTTGTCGCTTCAGCACTGCCTCGGCAAGCAGCTCGTATGAGCGAATCCGCGCCTTCGGGTCGTAAATCTGCGCGGTGACGATCAGCTCGTCGGCGTTCGTCCGCTTGACGAACTCCTCCACCTGCCGCCGTGCCGTCTCGGGCGAGCCGATCGCCGAGCAGGAGAGGACGCTCTTGAGGATCGCCCGCGCCTGCATCGGCAGCTCGTCGGAATAGCCGGCCTTCGGCGGCGGAAGCTGCATCGGCTCACCGGTTCGGAGAGCGACGAACGCCTGCTGCACGGAAGTCGAAAGCAACTGAGCCTCCTCGTCCGTATCCGCGACGAACGCGTTGAAGCCGAGCATCACGTAAGGCTCGCTCAGTTGCTCCGAGGGCTCGAAACGGTGGCGGTAAACCTCGATCGCCTGCTCCATCATCTGCGGCGCGAAGTGCGACGCGAAGGCGTATGGAAGGCCGAGTGCCGCCGCCAACTGCGCTCCGAACTGGCTCGATCCGAGGATGTAGATCGGCACCTTGAGCCCCTCTCCCGGGATCGCCCGGACGCGGCCGTTCTCACCTCGGAAATAGCGAATCAGCTCGACGACATCGTTGGGGAACTGGTTCTCGTCCGTCGTCATGCTCCGGCGAAGCGCATAAGCGGCGGCCTGGTCGGTGCCCGGCGCCCTCCCGAGCCCCAGGTCGACTCGTCCCGGGAAAAGCGACTCAAGCGTCCCGAATTGCTCGGCAATGACCAGCGGCGCGTGGTTGGGAAGCATGACGCCGCCCGCGCCGATCCGAATTGTCGACGTCTCCGACCCGACGAACGCCAGCGCGACCGCTGTGGCGGCGCTGGCGATCCCCGGCATCGAATGGTGCTCGGCCATCCAGTAGCGGGTGTAGCCGAGCCGCTCGGCAGCTTGCGCCAGCTCCGCCGAATGGCGAAGCGCCTCGCCGGCGGTGCCCCCTTGGACGATCGGGGCGAGGTCGAGCACGGAGAGCTTTACCATCCGCTCCAGATGGTCAGCGGCGAGCGCAATTCAATGAGCGCGATTTCGCGCGAGTAAGGCAGTCGCCAAGATTTACCTGGCTTTCGACACGGAGTATAATGGGAGCGCGGTGGAAGCCACAGCTGCGGGGGGAGCAGCGATGAAGCTTCTTCGTGTCTTTCTCGCGATGGCGTTGCTGGTGGGCCTCGCCGTGCCCGCGCATTCGCAGCACACACCGATAATTCTTCGCCCAATGAAGCCGGTTCAGCCGAAGGCGCCAAGCCTCAGCGGGCCATTCGCAATGCACGCTTTGCCTGCTGGAGCGAGCGTGTTCCGCTGGATCGGCGACATCGCCTCCGCTGCACCGTACCAACTGGACGCGAAGAAACCCGCTTTGCCGTTCGATTTTTCCTGGAACGTCGAGAAGATTCCAGCCGCGACTGGGGTGGTGTGGCAAATCGCCATGTCGCCATTTTCGTCGGGTGACCTTGCTCCTCCGGGCCTTCTCGCTTCGGGATCAGGAACTGGCGCCAAGGGGCGTTTCTCCGGCGATTTCAAATCTGTCGTCGCCAACGCTCACGTTGGCAGGAAAATCGTCGAGAGCTTCTACATTCGCGTCCTTCCTGTTGCCGGTAGCGGATCGGCGCAGCACGTTGTGGGCCAGCCGTCCAACGTGATCCGCGCTTATTATGTCGGCCAGCAGCCGCAGGGCCCGCCGCTGCAGTTGCCGTATCTGGGGCCTAACGATCTCTACGAAATCCGTCTGCTCTCGTTCGCGCCGCCCGACTTCGCCGATCCAAACAGGTGGGGCTGCGTAGTCATCGTGAAGGACGACAGTGTCTTCCACAGTTTCAAGCCGGGAGGTACCTATTGCCCGGATCATTTCCGCGGCAACAAGAGCGATCAGATCACATCTGTCGGGCAGTTCTTCGAATGGGCCGGTGACGGGATAGTCAGCGCATTCGACTGGGTCGGCGGCGCCTACAACGGCCTCAAGAACGCGGCCGTAAACGCGGTTCTCAATTACACGCACGCGTGCGATCTCATGAATGCGGCTGGGGCCGGCGACGAGTGCAAGGCGGTCGCCAATGCCGCCGTCGATGCGGGGATGATGGCGCTCGGAGTGCCGCCGTCCATCCCCAACTTCGATCAGCTCGTCGATCAAGGCGTGGACGGTGCCGTTCAGCTTGCAGCCGACCAGGTCACAGAGCAGACCGGCGTACCCTGTGTCGGTCCGTGCCAGGATGTCCTTCGGCAAGGCCTGAACAGCGCCGCAGAACAGATCAAGAATGCCAGTTTCGCGCCGGGGTGCGTCGGCGATGACGAGGCGCACGCGCACGGGTTCGAAAAATTGTGCCTCCCGCCGGGCGTGCAGGTTCGGCCCGCGCCGCACACGATAGATATCCCGCCAAGGGCGGAACTCGAGGTAAAGCGAATGTACCGACGGGAGGATGGCAAGGACATGCCGTGCCGTGCCGACGCCACCATCTATTTTACGAACACTTGGGGCGGCTATGTCACCGGGCCGACGGCATACGATTCCAGGACTGTTCCGCCAACAAAGCTGGAAGGCGAGCTCTACGAACCTGCGGGTGTGGAACTTTCACCGAAAATGGAGATGGGCAAGGCATATGTGTTCCCGTTAGTGTTCTCGCCTGCCAAGAAATACGAGGCGCCCTGGACTCCGGAAATGTGGAGCAGGTCCCAAATCCCCCCGCAGGAACTCACTTGCGCCTTATGGAGCTGACTGGTTCAGGCTCTATTCGGGAGCGCAGGCGCGGGTCACGGCCACGAGCAACTGCCAGGCCGGCAACGACAGCGTCATACTCCAACGGATGCCTACGCAGTAGGCATTCGGCCGAACGAGGGCCTTCGTCGCGTACTTGCGCAAAGCGCGCGGCAATCGGCGATTTCCGGCAGCCCAGCGTCCTCGACGGGGGCCCGAATGTCGGAACGTTCCAGCGGAATAGCGCAGGCCGTGATCGCCACCGCGGCGGGAATCGCGCTGCTCTACTTCCTGCGCGACATTCTCGTCCCGTTCATCCTGGCGATGGTGTTGGCCGTCCTGGTGAACGCGCTCGTCCGGTTCATCGGTGAGCAGTCGCCCTGGGCCCCGCGCTGGTCGGCGGTCGTCACTGCCGGGCTTCTCGTGCTTCTGACGGCCGTGGTGACGGCATTGATCTTCGTCGAAGGCGCCGCGCAGATCGTGAAGCAGGCCCCGCAGCTGGTCGACCGGCTCGATTCGATTGTCGAGCAAATCGGCCAGGCAATGCGTCTCAAAAAGCCGCTCCACCTCGTCACGCTCACCGGCGACATCAACGTCCCGCAGCTCGCCGGCAACCTGCTTGGAAGCGTCGGCAACTTCTTTTCCGGGCTGGTGCTGATGGTTACCTATTTTGTCTTCATCCTCGCCGGCCGGCGGCACGTCGAGGAGAAGCTGAAGCACCTTTCTGATTCGCCCGGCGGCGGCAAATCGGTCGAAGCGGCGGCAATCCAGATCGCCGAGGACATCGAGGTCTATCTGTGGGTGCAAACCGTGACCGGACTGATCATCGGCGGCGTTTCTGCGCTGGCGATGTTCTCGGTCGGGCTCGACCATGCCGTCTTTTGGACGATCGTGTTGTTCCTGCTCTGCTACATCCCGATCATCGGAGTGACGGTCGGATCGGTGATCCCGGCGCTGTTCGCGCTGCTTCAGTTCGACACCTGGTGGCAGGCCGCGGTCGTATTCGGAGCAATTCAGCTCGTCGCTTTTGTCGTGGGCAACTTCATCTATCCGAAGATGCAAGCGCAGACGCAGAATATCGACCCGGTCGCAACGCTCCTCAGCCTCGCCTTCTGGGGCTATTTGTGGGGCCTCACCGGCGCGTTCCTGGCGGTGCCGCTAACGCTGATGGTGATGATGATCTGCGCGCATTTCCCGCGGGCTCGGTGGGTTGCGGTGCTATTGTCCAACGACGGCCGGGTCGCTTTTCCAAGCAGAACACCGGACGAAAAAAGCTAAGCGGCTGCCGCCTCGCACCTGCCAATCGAAGGCGCCGGAGCTGAGTCACAGCCCCGGCGCTTCTTTCGTGGCGCTAATCGGATTTAGCGGCGGTTGATGTCGATGTCGCGAATGTACCCGCGATAGTCGACGTCGCATTTGAATGAGAGGTCGGCCGGCTGGGCGTAACCGTAGCCCGTCGAGCCGTAGGCGCCGTAGCCGTAGGGGCTGTAGCCATTATACGCCATGCCGCTCGTTGCAAAGCCGCGCACCCGGAGCGTTGTCGGCGAACGCTGCTCGACGCGGGTGATGCCCAGGATTCGCGCATTGTTGTAGCCGCGGCTATAGCCGTAGGGCGAAGTATAGCCGTACGCGCCATAAGAGCGGTAGCCGGTGCGGTACATCAGCCGCTGCTGAACCGCCTGGGTGCACTGGTTCACCGCAACCTGCGGATTGACCACGCCGTAACCGCTGTAGCCGAAATTGCCATATGGGTTCAGGATCGACTGAAGCACCTGGCCTATCGTGTTCGGAGAATAGCCGTACTGGCCGTAGCCGTAGGGATTCCCGTAATATTGCGCTTCGGCGGGAGCCGCTGCGCCGGCAACCGCCGCGATTCCGACGGTGCCGATTGCAATTGTCTTCAGTGCCTTCATGGCCTGTCTCCTTGAGCTTCTTCGTCCTGTAAAACGAACTGAAGGTGCCCAAGGTTTTGCCTGACTCCCGGGAACGGCGGCTGAATGTTGCGGTTTGCCGCCGTTCAGCAACGGCCTGCCTCTTCTAAACCGGAGATTTACAGCTTTTCGCGGGCGCGCCCGCGATTGCGGTCAGGCTTCTTCGAACTCGTCGCTCATCTCCGGGCCGCTGTCTTGGCCCTTGGCGCTGACGTCGCGGTCGACGAACTCGATGACTGCGATCGGCGCCGCGTCGGACTGGCGGATGCCGGCTTTGATGACGCGCGTGTAGCCGCCGTTACGATCTGCGTAGCGCGGGCCGATGACCTCGAACAGCTTGCGCTCCTGCGCTTCGTCCATGATCCGCGAATGGGCGATCCGGCGGTTCGAGAGCCCGCCCTTCTTCGCCAGAGTGACCAGCTTCTCGACGTATGGGCGAAGTTCCTTCGCCTTCGCGGTGGTGGTGGTGATCTGCTCGTGCTTGATCAGCGCTGCCGCCATGTTGCGGAACAGGGCCGCCCGGTGGCTGGAGGTGCGCTGAAGTTTCCGTCCCGCGACGCGATGACGCATAGCTTTTCTCCGTTCGTTCAGGGGCCGTTCGAGGTACCCCGGACCAGGCGGTTTTCCCGGGACCGCCCCGTCAACCCGTCTCTTTTTGCGAGAGGCGGCCCCTCAACCCGAAGGAGCCGCCCAAGTCAAGCCTCGGCGGGAATGACGCCCTCATCGGCTTTCAGCAGTTTTCGTATTCGCGACTGGTAAGTCTTGCTTACGCGCAGCCGCTCGCCATCCTTCAGGCGGATCTCATAGGCTCCCCACTCGGTGCGCGTCAGCCGCTCGATTTGCGCGCTGTTGACGATTGTCGAGCGGTGGATTCGTACGAAACCGAACGCTCCGAACTGCTCAGCGGCAGCGCGGATCGAGAGCCGTTCCAGAAAGCTTCGCGCACCGCAGTGAAAGCGCACGCATTCGCCCTCGGCGGAAATCCAGTCGACTTCCGAGAGCTCGAGGCGAATCCGGCCCTGGCCCTTTCGCACCCAGATATGTGGGTCGTCCTCGGCTTCCCGACCCCGCTCCGCTTCCTCGCTGAGCTCGGCGATGCGCCGTTCGCGAAGCAGCAACTCGCCCCCGTAGGTGATCGAGAGCAGGATCACGGTGATTGCCAGAAAGACCCAGGAGAAGAGGTAGAAGAGCGAGGGAAACGCTTCCCACTCGCGGGCCCACGAAAACGGCTCTCCATCGACCGGACCGACGACCCCAAGAAAGACTGCCCAATTGAAGATGCTGGCGATCGCCGCTCCGCCACCGGCGAGTGCCAGCGCAATCACCGCGCGCTTGACGAAGGAAAGGCCGGCGCTCCGCTGCAAGACGTTCAGAATGCCGACTGAGATCAGCGCACCGAATGCGCTTACGATGCCCCTGGTGGCGACGATCTGCCAAACCACCGGTTGGCCGCGGAAAAAAGTGTCGAGCGAGAAATAGACGAACTGGAGCGCCCAGAAGACCGCGATAACCGCTATTGCGGCCGGCTCCGAGGGGTGCTCCTGCCTCGACATCGTGTCACCCGCCCTTTCCGGCGGCGGCGCCGCACGACCGCGAGCAAACTCGCTCGCAAAGTGGCGATTCATCCGCATTTCCGGGTCACTCGCAACATCCGCCATGCACCGCAGTGAGCGAAAGACTAGGTCAGTTGCAGAATATATCAATGGAATGAAGGAGAACGGACCATGGTACGGTTCACCAGCGTAGTGGCATGGGCAGCGGTGATAGCGGCATCGGCCGCCCTCGCGTCTCAGCCGCCTTCGGTTCCGGTCACGATCCCGCCGCCCGCTTCGCCGGACGAGCCGACGATCTGCCACTATGTGCTCACGTCGGAGCATGGCTCGAAGCCGTTCAAGCTGTGCCTGACCAAGTCTCAGTGGAAATTCGCCGATTCCCGCAACAGCAAGGACCCGAACGCGATCGAGTGCCACATCGACGAAGACCCTGCGACCAAGCTGACGTCATACAAAATCTGCCAGCCCGCATCGGCATGGCGGCAGGACCGGCAGGACGCTCGCGACGCGGTTGAATGGATCCAGCGACAAGCCTGCGTACCGGGCGGAGGTTGCCCCGGAATCTGATGCTCGCCTTTCCCGCACGTCAAGGCGCTGTTCGAGCCCTGAGGAGGGCAAATCATGCTGAAATTCACGATTGCAACCGCGGCAGCGGTGATAGCGTCATCGGTCGCCATCGCGTCTCAGCCGCCTTCGGTGCCAGTCACCATCCCGCCGCCTGCTTCGCCGGACGAGCCGACGGTCTGCCATTATGTCCTGACGTCGGAGCGGGGGTCGAAACCTTTCAAGCTATGCCTGACCAAGTCTCAGTGGCAATTCGCCGATTCCCGCAACAGCAAGGACCCGAACGCGATCGAGTGCCACGTCCAGGAAGACCCCGCGACAAAGCTGACGTCGTACAAAATCTGCCAGCCCGCATCGGCATGGCGGCAGGACAGGCAGGACGCTCGCGACGCGGTTGAATGGATGCAGCGCCAGGCCTGCGTACCCGGTGCCGGCGGAAGCCTGTGCCCGGGCTGATCGGCCGGGCTAATCGCGCTTAGCTGGCGCACGGCGGCGGCCAAGTAGCGCTGTCAGGTTCCGCCGGTCGCTTCAAGAGGTCCTCACCTCACCCGCCGACCAGGGGTCCGTGCAACCACGCTTCACCTCGCCCGAATAGTGTGGGACATTGTGGGCACTCCACAGGGGAACAGGGGGAAGCAGATGAAAATGACAGCAGCAGCGATCGCCGCCATCGCAGTCTCGAGCCTGGCCGGCTGCTCACAGGGGCAGCAGAGTGCCGAGGCAAGCCAGGGCCAAACCGCTGAGGCGACTGCGGCGAAAGGGACGACGGGCGTGCAGCCGGACATGGTCGCCCACAAGGCCGCGATGGACAAGATGAACACCGGCAAATTCGAGAAATGCTACGGCGTTGCGCTTGCCGGGCAGAACGATTGCGCGTCCGGTGCTGGGACGAGCTGCGCCGGAACGTCCACGACCGATTACCAGGGCAACGCGTGGAAACTGGTTCCTTCCGGCACCTGCACGAAAATCAAGACGCCCAAGGGCTTCGGCTCGACCGAGCCCATCGCCTGATCCGGTGAAGCCGAACGGCCGGGCGCGCCAGCGCGCTTGCCCGGCCGGCTCAACGACGGCTCAAGGAATGCGGAGCGCCCGGTCCAGCGACAGGGCGCCACCGCCCCGCGCAATTAGCGGAATCAGGATCGCTGCCCAGGAAAGGTGCGTCGGCCACGCGTCGGGATAGACCCAGATCTCGATCGTCAGCGTCATGAGGAACAACACCAGCGCCGAAAAGCGGGTGAACAGACCGAGCACCAGCAGGATCGGGAAAACGGTCTCGCAGATTGTGGTCACGTACGCCGCGGGAACGGGTGCAAGGAACGGTAGCCGATACTCTGTCTGGAAAAGATAAAAGGTGCTGTCGGTGATGGTGAGAAGACCGTGCACCTTTGTCCGCCCCGAGAGGAAGAAAATCGCGGCAATTCCGAAGCGTTGCACAAGCGCGATGAACCACGCGGGGATCGCTTCCCCAAACTCCGCAAGCCAACGGAACGGAGTTCTCCAGCCGGTTGCTCGTCGAGCAGTGGTCGTTGTCATATCCCCTATTCTCCCCCTCAGTGCACAGCGAGAGCGCCGCTCGACAAAATCGTCGTCAGCGCGCCCGCGAGATTGCTGTTTGGGTGCGCTTGGGCTGTTTCGTCAATCGCACTTCCCAGCGTGTTGGCGCGCTCAATTTCAACCAGCAGGCGATGCGCAGGTTTGTCGATCCGCGTGACCGAAACCTTCATTCCGTTGCGCGTTACGAGTGCAAATTCAGGCTCCCATTCCGGCTCGATCTCCTCGAACCCACCCCCCGCCCTGTGCGCTTGCCAGATCGTCACCGCAGGCGTCTCGGACCGGCCCAGCCGAGTTGCTGGATGAAGCTTCGCTCGCAGACCGACGATTTCGGCTGGCGTCAGCGCCGCGTAACGCGAAAGGTCGAGTATCGGCGCGTCGGGTGCGAAGAAGCTTTCGGTCCATAATCGCTCGAGCGCGGCAACGTCGCGCAGATATGGCAGCTCGGAAGCGATCGAGTGCCCGCCCAGGAACTCCGCGAACGAGTTGCCGTACAACGCCAGGACCGGCGTCTCCGATGGGTGCTCGCGCGCGAACTCAACGGCCACTGTTCTGAACAGCTCCGCTCCCAGGATCATCGCCACTATCGGGTAATTGGCGTCGAGCGCGTCGACCAGTCCCTTGAGCCACGTGTTGCGATACACCGTGAATGCGGGCGCGGCGCCGCTCGGGGCCTGAGCAGTCATCGCCTGCGCAAACCGACGCTGGAAAAGCGCAGCGTCAGGCATGCTCGACCGCCGCCTCGAGCAGGATCGAAGCCGCGCGGTGGCGTTCCTCCAGCAGTTCGCCGAACCGGGGGATGTTGCCGTCGCGCTCGATCAACGTGGGGCGGGCTCCGATACGGTCGATCAGCCGCTCGAAGAGCGACCAGACCGGCTCGGAAACCGGTTGGTCGTGGCTGTCGATCAGAAGCGACTCACCGATCTCCGGGTCGATGCTATGTCCGCCAAGATGCACTTCGGTGACCGCCGCGGCCGGGATCCTCGCGATGTAGTCGAGCGGATCGAATCCCAGGTTCGTTGCGCTCACATGAATGTTGTTGGCATCGACCAGAAGCCCGCAACCGGTGCGGCGGACAAGTTCGCCCAGAAAGTCGATTTCGCTCCAGTCGTGGCCGTCGAGCTGCAGGTAAAGCGAAGGGTTCTCGATCGAAATGCGGCGGCCGAGCGTTTCCTGGGCGATGTCGACGTTCCGTCGAATCACGTCGAGCAGCTCGTTGGTTCGGGGAAACGGGAGGAGGTCGGGAAAGCAGGTCCAATCGAAGCGGCTCCAGGCGAGATGTTCGGAAACGAGCGCCGGCTCGAAGCGGTCGAGCAGGGCCCGCAGCCTTTGAAGATGGTCGGGGTCGGGTTCCTCCACGCCCGCAAGCGAAAGTCCGACGCCGTGGAGGGAGATCGGCCTCGCCGAGCGAAGCGCCTCCAGCATCGCCAGCCGCGGCCCGCCCTCGACCATATAGTTCTCGGCGTGGACCTCCAGCCACAGACCGTCCGCCGTAGAGGCCAGAGCTTCCCGGTAATGTTCCGGCTTGAAACCCACTCCAGCGGTCAGGTGCATCGGATTCAGGCCAGTGCAGCTTCGGTCATCATGCGGGTCTACCCCGTCAATCGATCGCACTGCAATCAGTGGCCCCGCCCCACAGGCCTTTCCCGGCTGTCTTCGAGGCGCGCGAGCGGCGCCTCAAAAGAAGCTGTTGCCGACGTTGATGAAATTGTGGGCGAGAATGGGCGCGACGAGCGAACCCGTCCGAAGCCGAAGCCATGCGAGGCCGAAGCCGATCGCTCCGGTCACGGCGAAGACAAATGCATCGAAGTGAACCGAACCGTCCGCCACCGACAAACTGTGACCGCCTGCGAACAGCAAGGTCACGGCGACGATCGAAGGCCCGACGGGGGCGCCCGCAAGAGACCATCTGTCGCTGAATGCGCGCATGAACATGGAGAGCAGGAGCCCGCGCATGAACAGCTCCTCGTCAATGCCGGGCATGGTCGCCTGGTAAAGCAGGCGCTCGAGCGACAGGTCCGTGCCGTCGTTGGCCCACGCCTCCATTCCCCAGGCGAAAGCGCACAAGGCGACGGTGACGATGACGGCCGGAAGCAGCGATCCCGGGCGCTGCCGGAGAGTGACCCCGAATTCGCGAAGACCATCGCGCCGGACGGCGAGCATCATCAGCAACGTGCCGCAGATCGCGATGATTTTGCCGGCCCAATTCCACTTCAGGCCGGACGCGAACGGGAGCAGCCCCTGAACCTCGGAACCCCCAATCAGAATGACCCAGTAGACGACGAGAAGCCCAAGAGCTGTCCAGACCGGATTGAGGGCGACGGGCTCTCGAGTGCCGAACTTCAGAGCCAGTGCGAAGGCGGCGATGGTTGCAATGTGAAGGGCGATCGTGAGGATTAGGTCGGTCATGCTGTCCGTTTGCGTTGGCCAATAAAAAAGGGCCACCGCAGCGGGTGGCCCTTTGATGAAAGTGGTCGAGGTTAGCCGAGCAGTTCCTGCTCGAGCTTCTTTGCCATCTCTTCGATGTTCTCCGGCGGCCAGCCCGGGATATCCATCCCCAGCCGGAGCCCCATCGACGCCAGCACTTCCTTGATTTCGTTCAAGGACTTGCGGCCGAAGTTCGGCGTCCGAAGCATCTCGGCCTCGGTCTTCTGCACCAGGTCGCCGATGTAGATGATGTTGTCGTTCTTCAGGCAGTTCGCGCTGCGCACCGACAGTTCCAGTTCGTCCACCTTCTTGAGCAGGTAACGGTTGAGCTGGTTGGTATCGGCGGCGATCTGCTCGGCGGCCATTGCCGGCTGCCCGATCATTGCCGGGGCCGCTGCGGTGCGCATCGCCGCTTCGTCGAAGTGCACGAACAGCTGCAGCTGGTCCTGGAGGATTCGGGCTGCATAAGCGAGCGCATCTTCCGGCGTGACGGTGCCGTCGGTCTCGATAGTCAGCGTCAGCTTGTCGTAATCCAGCTCCTGGCCGACGCGGGTATTCTCGACCTTGTAGGCGACCTGCCGAACCGGCGAGTAAAGCGCGTCCACCGGGATCAGCCCGATCGGTGCGTCGGCCGGGCGATTGGCGGCGGAGGGGACATAGCCCTTACCGACGTCGGCGGTCAGCTCCATGTTGAGAGTCGCGCCCTCGTCGAGATGGCAGATGACGAGGTCTGGATTGGTCACTTCCATGTCGCCGCTGGTAGCGATCATTCCGGCGGTCACTTCGCACGGCCCGGTCGCCGAAAGCTGAAGCCGCTTGGGCCCCTCGCCTTCCATCTTCAGCGCGATCTGCTTCACGTTCAGAACGACGTCGGTCACATCCTCGCGGACGCCCGGGAGCGAGCTGAATTCGTGGAGCGCGCCCTCGATCTTGATCGAGGTCACCGCGGCGCCCTGGAGCGAAGAGAGAAGCACCCGGCGGAGCGAGTTTCCGAGAGTCATTCCGAACCCGCGCTCCAGCGGCTCGGCAACGAATACCGCTCGGCGGCCGCTTTCGCCGCCCTGCTTCTTCTCCAGCGTGTTCGGCTTTTTCAGTTCCTGCCAGTTCTTTACGTTGACGGCCATGAATGTCTTCCTGCCCTCTGGCGGGACGTCTCCCGCTAAATTAAAACCTCAAACTCGCCGGCGGCTCCCCGCCGGCAGCGGCATTCGTCCCGTTAGACGCGCCGCCTCTTGCTCGGCCGCACCCCGTTGTGCGGGATCGGAGTCACGTCGCGGATCGACGTGATGGTGAAGCCGACCGCCTGAAGCGCCCTTAAGGCGCTCTCGCGGCCCGACCCGGGCCCCTTCACCTCGACCTCGAGCGTCCGAACGCCGTGGTCGGCAGCCTTTCGGCCGGCGTCTTCCGCAGCGACCTGAGCGGCATAGGGAGTCGACTTGCGGCTACCCTTGAAGCCCATCATTCCCGCGCTTGACCAGGCGATCGCATTGCCCTGAGCGTCGGTGATGGTGATCATCGTGTTGTTGAAACTGGCGTTCACGTGAGCGACGCCGGCCGTGATGTTCTTGCGTTCCCTTCTGCGGATACGCTGCGGTGCCTGGGCCATCTGAATTTCCGTTCCTAATCCTGAAACCTGCTGAGTAGCGCCTCGCGACCGTCCCCCGGACGGTCACTCGCTTGCTACTTCTTCTTGCCGGCGATCGGCCGGGCCTTGCCCTTGCGGGTGCGCGCATTGGTGTGCGTGCGCTGGCCGCGGACCGGAAGGCCCTTGCGGTGCCTCAGGCCACGATAGCTGGCCAGGTCCATCAGCCGCTTGATGTTCATCGCCGTCTCGCGGCGAAGGTCGCCCTCGACGTTGTGATTGGCATCGATCTCTTCGCGGATGTGAAGGACTTCCTGGTCGCTCAGGTCCTGGACCCGACGCTCGGGGCTGATGTTCAGCTTGTCGATGATCTGCTTGGCCGTTGTTCGGCCGATTCCGTGGATGTAGGTGAGCGCGATTTCGACGCGCTTGTTCGATGGGATGTTGACGCCGGCAATACGTGCCATTCTGTTTCCTCTTTCAGCTCCACAGGTGTCGAACTCTGCGAGGGAAACTCCCACGCGGGGGGACCGAAATCCCCACGAACTCGACGCCTATCTCCTCGCTAGTGTGGCAACCCTCCCAAACGAAAAACCGACGCGCGCACGGATGCGCCGCCGGAAACCGGTTGATCGGGATGGGGCCGAGATAGGAGCGTGGACGTGCCAAGTCAAGCCAAGTAGAGGCCCAAAGGATGCATCGGCTCACTCTCGACCACCCAATGCCGCAAGAGCTTCGCGGGAGCGTCCTCGCGCTCGGCAATTTCGACGGCTTCCACCTTGGCCACCAAGCGGTCGTCAACCGAGCGATCAGCAAAGGCTTCCACGAGCGGCGTCCGGTGATCGTCGCCACGTTCGACCCGCACCCGGTGCGTTTCTTCAAGCCCGACGTGCCTCCGTTCCGGCTGACGACACTCGAGCAGCGCGAGCGGCTGTTCGCCCACGCCGGCGTCGACGGAATGCTGGTGTTCCAGTTCGACAAGGCGCTGGCGACGACCAGCGCCGAGGACTTCGTGTCACAAATCCTGGCGAAGCAGCTCGGCGTCAAAGCGGTCGTCACCGGCACCGACTTCACCTTCGGGCGCGGGCGAAAGGGCAATGCCGAGACGATGCGCGAGCTCGGCAGGATTCACGGAATCGAAGCTGAAACCGTCGCTCCGGTGATCCTCGACGGAGCGCCGGTCTCGTCGAGCCGCATCCGGCAGGCGCTCGCCGACGGCGACCCCGCGACTGCCACGCACCTGCTCACCCGCCCTTTTGCGGTCGAGGCGGTGGTCGAGTTCGGCGACGGGCGCGGCCACGATTTCGGCTATCCGACGGCGAACCTGTCGCTCGGGCGGTACCAGCGGCCTGCCTATGGAATCTACGCGGTTCGCGTTCGCCTCGACGACGGAAGCGAGTACTGCGGAGTCGCCAGCTTTGGAATCCGCCCGATGTTCGAGCCTCCGCAGGAGCTTCTAGAGGTGCATGTATTCGATTGGGACGGCGACCTCTACGGCCGCACCATCGAGGCCGACCTGATCGCCTACATCCGCCCCGAAGCGAAGTTCGACAGCGTCGATGCTCTTATTGCGCAGATGAAGAAGGACGAGGCACAGGCACGGCGGCTGCTCGGGAGTGAGGGTTAGCGTCCTTCAGCGGGTCGTGCCCCCAGTTCATCAGCGAGTAGCGCCAGCGTGACGTAACCGTGTTGGCGGGCTCCTGCGCCCGGTGGCGGCGGATGTAGCCGATGACCTTACGCATGTGGGCGTAGTCGTCCTCGGTGAGTTGCCGATCGTCTTTTTCCAGTATGTCGGCGATCCACCGACCACTGGCATGGCCGACGCTTTCATGAAGCGACCCGTCGGCGCCCTTCCACCCGACCCGCAAGCTGGCATCTGTCTCGAGCCACTCGCGAAGTTCGGGCGCAGTCATGTTGACGAGCTCGCGAAATTGGCGCTCCACGAGCGCGCGCTCCAACAATATGTCGAGCTCGATCACTTGGTGGATGCACCGCCGAACAGCGGAATGAGCTGCCAAAGCGCCGAAATTCCGACCAGGACATAGACGATCCGGCTCAGTGGCGACATGTCGCCAAACAGCGCGGCAACCAGATCGAAGCCGAACAGGCCGACGAGGCCCCAGTTCAACCCCCCGACGATCAGGAGGATGAGGGTGACGACGTTAATGGTTCGCATTGGATAAGCTCCGGCTGCGGGCGCGCGCGGCAGGGGGAGGGAAGTGGGGGAGGGGAGAGGATCTGCCGCGCGGCCCTGTTACCTGCTTGAGTTAGAGCACCGAGCCGGGATTAACGATACGGCCTTTGGACGGTAGCGCTACAGGCCGGCTTCGACGGCAATCCGGATTGCCTCGGCGGATGTCGCCACCCCGAGCCGCTCCAGGAGCAGCGCACGGTGCATCTTCACCGTTTTCTCGCCGATCTTCAGCTCCCACGCGATCTGCTTGTTGAGAAGTCCCCGGCTCATGAGCTGAAGCACTTCGCGCTGGCGAGGGGAGAGGTTCGCCACTTTTTCAGCGGCGCCCACGCGACGAATCCGGAACTGTTCACCGGCATCGGGCCCGAGGTCCACCTGCGAACCGAGGAACCAGGCGAGATCGCCCTCCGCGTCGAAGAGCGGCGTGATCATCACCCCGTTTCGAAAGGCCGTTCCGTCGCTGCGGTAGTTAAGGATGTCGACGAGCACCGGCCGCGGAGTCCGGATCGCCAGACGAATCTGCTCGGTCACAAAGTCGTCGGTGCGGTCGCCAGCAAGGAAGCGGCAGTTGCGGCCGACGACCTCCCCTTCGGAATAGCCGGTCAGCGAGCAAAAGGCCTCATTTGCAAGCTGCAGCGGATTGTCGGGGCGCCGCGGATTGCTGACGACCATTGCGAGCGGGCTCAGGCCCACCGATTCGATCAGCTCTCGTTCACTCGTTGGCATCGCCCGAGCCTAGCCCAATCGGCCGCCGTCCACGAGAGCGGCGGTGCCATTTGCAATCTTCGGTCCGCCCGCTAGAGCCGCCGCGAATGTCCGACGCTCCCGACAAGCCCGACTACAGACCGACCGTGTTCCTTCCCAAGACCGGCTTTCCGATGAAAGCCGGCTTGCCGCAGAAGGAGCCGGCGATCCTTGCCCGATGGCAGGAGCAGGACCTTTACGGCGAGATTCGCAAAAGCCGCGAGGGGCGCGAAAAGTATATTTTCCACGACGGGCCGCCGTACGCCAACGGCGACATCCACATCGGCCACGCGCTGAACCACACGATCAAGGACATGGTCGTCCGGACGCAGACGCTTCTCGGCAAGGACGCGCCCTACGTTCCCGGCTGGGACTGCCACGGCCTGCCGATCGAATGGAAGGTCGAGGAGCAGTATCGAAAGAAGAAGCTCAACAAGGACGAGGTCCCGCCGAACGAATTCCGCGCCGAGTGCCGCACTTATGCCCAGCATTGGGTGGACGTTCAGCGCGAGCAATTGAAGCGGCTCGGGATCGGCGGCGACTGGGACTCACCCCTATCTGACGATGCAGTTCGATTCCGAGGCGACCATCGTCTCGGAGCTGTTCAAGTTCGCGGAGACCGGCCAGCTCTACCGCGGCGCCAAGCCGGTGATGTGGTCGCCGGTCGAGAAGACGGCGTTGGCCGAGGCCGAGATCGAGTACGAGGACGTCGTTTCGACGCAGATCGATGTCGCGTTCGAGATCGTCGAGAGTCCGATCCCGGAGCTGGTCGGTGCGTACGCCCTCATCTGGACCACGACGCCGTGGACGATCCCCGTCAACCAGGCGATCGCTTACGGGCCGGACGTCGAATACGTTTTGGTCGACTACGGCGACCGCAAATATCTGGTGGCCGAGGACCTTTGTTACGCTCTTTCGCTCCGCACAGGAGCCAATGAGGAGGGCACTGGGGCGCCCGCGAGTGGCGCGACGAATGTAACGATCTACAACGGTGCCGACCTGGCGGGCACCATCGCCCGCCATCCCGATGCACAAGCTCGGCGGGTTCTTTGCCAAGCCGCGGCCGTTCCTGCCGGGCGACTTCGTCACTACCGACCAGGGCACCGGGCTAGTCCACATGGCGCCCGACCATGGCGAGGACGATTTCGAGCTGTGCCGCGCCTACGGCATCGATCCCGGTGTTCGCGGTGGATGCGGCGGGATTCTACCGGCCCGACTGGCCGTGGCTGGGCGGCCAGGGCAGCGTCATCAACGCCAAGTTCAACTCGCCCGAGGGGCCGATCTGCTCCGACCTGAACGAGGCGGGGGCGCTGGTCGCCGCGATCTCACGACTTCGAGCACAGCTATCCGCATTCGTGGCGGTCGAAGGCCAAGGTCATCTACCGCTGCACGCCTCAGTGGTTCATCGGCATGGACAAGCCGCTGATGCACCTCTCCCCGCTGACCAATGGCGAGCAGCGGTGGGAGAATGAGGGCGGCGAGGCCAATCCGGCCATCGACGAGCACAAGCCGACGCTTCGCGAGCTGGCGATGAACGCCATCGCCGCGACGCGCTTCGTTCCCGAGAAGGGCCGCAACCGCTTGGGCTCGATGGTCGAGCAGCGCCCGGACTGGGTGATCAGCCGCCAGCGCGCCTGGGGCGTGCCCATTGCCCTGTTCGTCAACAGGAAGACGGGCGAGCTTCTCGTCGACCGCGACGTCAACCAGCGGATCATCACCGCCATCCGCCTGGGCGGGGTGGACGCCTGGACCGCCGAACCGCGCGGCGGAGTATCTCGGCGACCTGAACCCCGACGATTACGAGATGGTCGGCGACATCCTCGACGTCTGGTTCGACAGCGGCTGCACGCATGTGTTCGTCTTGGAAAGCGGCCGCTGGCCCGACGAGCGGTGGCCCGCCGACCTCTATGTCGAAGGCAGCGACCAGCACCGCGGCTGGTTCCAGTCGTCGCTTCTGGAAAGTTGCGGGACTCGCGGCCGGGCGCCGTACAATGCCCTGCTCACCCACGGCTTCACCATGGACGCCAAGGGCGAGAAGATGTCGAAGTCGAAAGGCAACGTCATCAACCCCATCGACCTGATGAAGGAATATGGGGCCGACATCCTGCGGCTATGGGCGCTGTCGGTCGACTTCACCGAGGATCACCGAATCGGGAAAGAAATCCTCACCGGCGTCGCCGATCAGTATCGCAAGCTGAGGAACACCTTCCGCTACCTCCTCGGCGCGCTGTCGGATTTCTCGTCGGACGAGCGGGTCGAAGATGTTTCGGCGATGCCGGAGCTGGAGCGCTACATGCTCCACCTCACCGCGGTTATCGACCAGAAGCTTCGCAACGCAGTCGATGATTTCGACTTCAACGACTATACGCGGCTGCTTTCCGACTTCGCCAACGAAGACTTGAGCGCCTTCTACTTCGATATCCGCAAGGATGTCCTCTATTGCGACGTCAACGCGCTTACCGGCGTCGAGTCCGAGCGACGTGCAGCCTACCGGACCGTTCTCGACATTCTCTTCCACGCTTTGGTGCGCTGGCTGTCTCCGGTGCTGGTGTTTACAGCCGAGGAAGTGTGGAGCACGCGTTATCCAGACGCGGGCTCCGTCCACTTGCTCGAATGGCCGGAGATCCCGGCGGTCGAAGCGGACGAGGCGAAATGGGCGCAGCTTCGACAGCTTCGGGAAACCGTAACCGAGGCGATCGAGCCGCTTCGCCGCGATAAGGTGATCGGGTCGAGCCTCGAGGCGGAAGTCACCCTTCCCAAGCTTCCGGCGCCCGCCGACTTCCTCGCCGAGCTGTTTATCACTTCGACGGTTCACCAGGGCGACAGTCTGAAAATCTCAGAAACGGATAACAACAAGTGCGGGCGGTGCTGGCGCTACCTGCCCGAAGTCGAGGAGGACGGGGCCTTGTGCGACCGCTGCAGGGAGTTTGTGGATGCGTGAGCGCTCCTTCGGCTTCTGGATCGCTCTGATCGTCTTTGCGCTCGACCAGCTGGCCAAGTGGTTCGTTTCCGGCCCGCTCCACCTTCAGTCGGTCGGCCAGATTTACGTCGTTTCCTTCTTCAACCTGACCTGGACCGAGAACAACGGTATTTCGCTTGGCCTGTTCAACGCGCAGACGGAAGTCGGGCGCTGGATGCTCGTCGCCGTGACGAGCGCGATTGCTATCGGGGTTGCGGTGTGGATCGGGCGCGAAAGGCACCGCTGGGACCAGGCGGCACTGGGAATGATCCTGGGCGGAGCGCTCGGCAACATCCTCGATCGCGCACGGCACGGCTTCGTGGTCGATTTCGCCGACCTTCACTTCGGCGCCTTCCGCCCCTTTTTGGTCTTCAATGTCGGCGATGCTGCGATTAGCATCGGCGTCGTCATCCTGTTACTGCGTGCGTTCCTGATGCGGAGCGAGGAACCCAAGGAGTTCGTTGAAAATGCGTAAGAGCCTTACTTTTGTCCTGATCCCGGCGATTGCGCTCGGCGGCTGCGCCATGTTCAAGCACAAGGCATCGACCGCGGACGAATTCGCCGTTGCGCGCAATGCGCCACTGGTGATCCCGCCCGATTATTCGCTGACCCCGCCGGTTGCGGGCACTGCGACGAGCACTCCCGAAGACGCCCGGCAGCAGGCGATCGAAGCGCTCTTCGGCGGACCGGCGCCGCGGCCGCCGTCGGAATCGCTCCTTCTCGACCAGGCGGGGCGCGACCGGGTCGCACTTGGCGCCCGCTCGATCGCCGGCGATCCCGACACCCAGGTCGTCGACATGGGCTCCACGACGCAGGCAATCATCGGCGCGCCGCAGAGCAACAGCGACGTCGCCTCGGTCCAAGTCCCGTAACGGGCGAGAGAGCGGGGAAGATCAAGCGAATGGCAGAAGAGACGCTCGCCACCCGCCTCGTCGAGATCGAATCCATGCTCGACCGGTCGCGGCGGCGCTTCGACGAAGGCACCCGGCTGGTTGAGGAAGCGCACAAGGCGCTGGCCGAAATTCAGCAGGCGCTGATCGGCTCCCCGACGAGCGTATCGCGCGAAGAGAGCGACGAAGCAGCCTCGAAGCTGGTCTCGTCGCTTCGCGCATCGGGCGGAGAAATGCCGGAGAGCTTGTGCGGCGGCCGTCTCGCGGTCGACCAGGTGCAGCGGCTGATCCGGATCGACGGGCATCCGATCGGGATCACCGAGATGGAATATCGAGTGCTCGAGCTCCTCGCCTTTGCGCGCAACAATGTCGTTACCCGGGCGATGCTGCTGAAACATCTCTATCGCCGCGCCGACGACCAACCGCAGCCCAAGATCATCGACGTGTTCATCTCTAAGCTTCGAAAGAAGCTGAGGAGCGCATCGGGCGGCGCGGAATTCATCGAGACGATCCCCCAGCGCGGCTGGATCCTGCGCGACATCGGCCCGGATAGCGGGGCTTAACGCTTTCTTATCCAAAGGGCCGCAGAACGGGCAGCATGTTGCACCTGTTTGCCGAAAGCCCATCGCCGCAGCGCCAAGAGCGGCTTCACCCCGAACCTGTCACTCGGCTTGCGAGCCTCCGCAATGCGCTCCGAGTCGTCGACGAGTTCGGCGGCGGGCCGGCTTCGGATTTCGATGACCAGCTATCGGAGCGGTGGGAGAGCGCGGACGAGGCAGCCAAGCGCTGCTTCGACCGCCGCTCGGCTGAGCTCGTCTCAGTCGCCAGCGCCGGGCTGCAGGCGGTGTCGTTCCAGCGTGAGCAGGGCCTCGACGCGAGCGTTGCGGCGCTTCGGGTGATAGCCGACGAACTGAAGACTGGCCTCAAGGACCTGGAGCGCGTGCTCAGCCGCTAAGCGGCGGGCCCAAGCTCCTTCGGGGTGTCCGGATCGGCGCCCCATTCGCTCCAGCTTCCGTCATAGAGGCGGCCATTGCCGCCTCCGAGCAGGTGCGCCGCGAATAAAAGGCTGGCCGCCGTGACTCCCGACCCGCAGCTGGCGACGAACGGCTGGCCGGGATCGGCACCGGCATCGTGGAAGATTCGGGAGAGCTCTTCGCGGCTGCGGAAGGTGCCGTCCTCGTTGTAGAGAGCCGAATAGGGGATGTTGCGGGCGCCGGGGATGTGGCCGGACGCCATTCCCGGGCGGGGCTCCGGCTCCGTTCCTTCGAAGCGCGGCCTGCCGCGAGCGTCAACGAATGCGCAGGACAATCCGCCGAGGATTTGCTCTTTCGTGACCACCTCGTTTGGGCGTTCGTGCGCTTCGAACCGCACGCTTCGCGGCTCCGGCTTTCCAGCTTCGACCGGGCGCCCTTCCGCGAGCCATTTCGGAAAGCCGCCGTCGAGGATTGCGACGTCGCGGGCGCCGAAGTGGCGAAGCGTGAACCACCCGCGCGCCGAAGTGTGCAGCGGCGAATTGTCGTAAACGACAATCCGGTCGCCGCTGCCGATTCCCGCCCGCTCCATCGCCCGGGCGAACTCCTTTGCGCCGGGAAGCATGTGCGGCGCCGGGTTCGACTTGTCGCTGACGTCTTCGATGTCGAGGAATCGCGCCCCGGGGATGTGACCGCGGAGGAACTCTTCGTGTCCGTTCCTTTCCGTCGCCGGCATGTGCCAGCTGCTGTCGACGACGATGAGTCCCGGCTCGCCGAGATGCTCGGCAAGCCATCCGGTCGAGACAAGCGATTCCATTTCGCCAAGATAGGCTGCACAAAGCCCAAATGAACAGTGGCGAGATCAAACTTCACCAAAGCTGGCTCCAGCCGCTTCGTGGAGAATTCGAACAGCCCTACATGAGCGACCTAAAGCGCTTCCTCGTCGCGGAGCGGGAGAAAGGCCGGATCATTTTCCCGCGCGCGTCCAACTGGTTCCGGGCGCTGGACCTCTGCCCGCTCGACAAGGTGCGCGTCGTCATCCTCGGCCAGGATCCGTATCACGGCCCCGGGCAGGCGCACGGCTTGTGCTTCTCGGTCCTTCCCGGAGTTCGCCCGCCGCCGAGTCTCGTCAACATCTTCAAGGAAATGGAGAGCGACCTCGGCGTAAGCCCCAGCAGCCACGGCTTCCTCGAGCATTGGGCCAGTCAGGGCGTGCTCCTTCTCAACAGCGTCCTCACGGTCCAGATGGGCCAACCCGCCTCACACCGCGAGCGCGGCTGGGAGCGCTTCACCGATGCAGTGGTTCGGCAGGTAATCGACAGGCCGGAGCCCGTCGTGTTCATGCTGTGGGGAAGCTACGCGCAGAAGAAGGCGGCGTTCGTCGACGGCTCCAAGCATCTGGTGCTGAAGGCCGCGCACCCTTCGCCGCTCAGCGCCCACAGCTGGCTTCTTCGGCTGCCGCCATTTTTCCAAAGCGAACGCGTTCCTGGCGAGCCGCGGCCTGCCGCCGATCGACTGGGCGTTGCCGCAAGCCGTCGCCGCCGAGTAAGGGACCGGCGATGGACCCGAAGCACCTTGGCAAGCAAAGCACCCTCCCCGCCTCGCCCGACGAAGCGGTGCTCGACTTCGTGCCGAACCCGCGGCCCGGCTCGCTCTACCTAGTCCGTTTCGCAGCGCCCGAATTCACCTCGCTTTGCCCGATCACCGGCCAGCCCGACTTCGCGCACCTGGTCATCGACTATGCGCCGGATGAAAGGATCGTCGAGAGCAAGAGCCTCAAGCTATTCCTCGGCTCGTTTCGAAACCACGGCGCCTTCCACGAAGACGTGACGGTCGGGATCGGCATGCGCCTGGTGGATGAAATGGAGCCGAAATGGCTTCGAATCGGCGGCTACTGGTACCCGCGTGGCGGAATGCCAATCGACGTCTTCTGGCAAAGCGGTCCGCCACCCGAAGGGCTGTGGCTGCCGGATCAGGGCGTCGCTCCTTATCGTGGGCGCGGCTAAGGTCGCCGTCTTAGGGGCCGGTTCGGTCGGCTCCCTGATCGGCGGCGCCTGGCAGGCCGCGGGAATTCCGGTGAGCTTCGTCGGCCGCAAGCGCCTCGCCGACGACATCCGCAACAACGGGCTCACCATCTCCACCAGTGCCGGTTGGGAAGAACATTTCGAGCCCGGCGAGATTGCGTTCTCGACCGACCCCGCGGGCATCTCCGGCGCGGACGTCATCCTCGTCTGCGTCAAGAGTGCGGACACTCGGCAGGTCGCACTCGAAATCGCCGCTCGCGGCACCCCCGGAGCTTTGGTCGTCAGCTTCCAGAACGGCATCGGCAACGTCGACGTGCTGAAGAGCGAGCTCGGCGACGGGTTCGACATTGTCCGCGGAATGGTGCCCTTCAATTGCGCCTATTTGGGCGACGGCAGGTTCCACAAGGGCGTTGCCGGAGCGCCGCTCGCCGCGGAGGACCGGCCCCTGCTGCGCCAAGTGGCAGCCAAAGTCGCCGGCGGGCCGGCACCGCTCGAGCTTCGCGACGACATGCTCGCAATCGCCTGGGGAAAGCTTCTCATCAACCTCAACAATGCGACGAATGCGCTATCCGGGCGGACCTTGCTCGAGCAGCTGCGCGTTCGGGATTACCGGCGGGTGTTCGCCGCGACCATGCGCGAGGGACTGCGAATTCTCGACAAGGCGGGAATTCAACCGGCCAAGATTGGAGCCGTTGGCCCGCGGCTGATGCCGCTGGTGATCGGGTCGCCCGACTGGCTGTTCAACACCGTCTTCATCAAGAAGTGGAAGATCGACGCCAAGGCCCGCTCGTCGATGTCCGACGACTTACAGCAGGGCCGAAAGACGGAGGTCGATTATATCAACGGAGAGTTGGTCGCGCTCGCAGATCGCGTCGGAGCCGGCGCGCCGATCAATCGCCGGATCGTCGACCTGGTCCGCAAGGCGGAAGCGGGCGCTCCGCCGCTCGGTCCCAAAGAGCTTCGAAAGGCAGTGCTCGGCTAGCGAAGCTCACCCTGAACGACGTCGGGATGCTCGTCGGGTGCAAGCGGGACCGCTGCCCGCGCGCGAGTCCAGAGATATATTCCGACAATCGCTATTGCGAAGACGATGATGCTGACGACTTCGATCCACCGATAGGTCTCGATGACGGCGAGAACGTTGGCGCTGTCTGACACGCCCGCCTTTTCGGCCGCGGCAACAATCGCCGCATAGGCGACGCCCAGCAGGCTTTCGCCGACGATCAGGCCGGTTGCCATCAAAGTCCCCAGTCTTTCGGCGAATGCAGGATTGGCGGCGCCTTTCGCCCAGCGGTCGTAAGACCAGCCGATCAGCGCTCCGACGCAGATGAACAGAGTCAGCTCCATCGGCAGGTAAATCCCCATCCCGACCGCTAGCGGCGGAAGGCTGTAGCGAGCCGTCGTTCCTTTCAGCACTTCGTCGATGACGACCGCGACCACGCCTATGCCGGCTCCAAGGCCGATCAGGTTCCAATCGAGATTGCCGCCGAGCACCCCCTGGGCGATTGCCGAGATCAGGGCCGCCTGTGGCGCCGGAAGCGCATTCGGGCCCGCGCCCGGAGCGCCCTGGAAGCCGAACGCAGTGTTGAGCAGAGTCAGGATCGGCGGAATCACCACCGCTCCGAAAATCACTCCGAGCACCAGCGCGACCTGCTGCCGCCACGGAGTCGCCGCCACCAATTGCCCAGTCTTGAGATCCTGGAGATTGTCATTTGAGATCGTCGCGACTCCGAAGACGATTGCGGTGACGAATAGAGCGAAGGCCACCAGCGACTTGGTCGCAGCTGGATCGGCGTGCGGGTACAGCACCGCGAGAATCAGCGAGATTCCGAGAACGGACAAGATTCCGACGCCCGAAATGGGGCTGTTCGATGCCCCGATCAGCCCCGCCATGTAGCCGCAAACGGCCGCAATCACGATCCCGGCAAGAAGCACGTACACGATCGACAGGGTGAGCGTTGCCGCCGGATTTGCGGCGATGGGATTCGTCGTCGCGAATGCCGCAAGAAGGAAGCCGATCGGAATCATCGACAACAGGATGACTCCACCAACGATCCCGATTGGAAGGTCGCGCTCTGTCAGCGCAAGCGAGCCGCCGGTGCCCGACTTGCGGGCACGGTTCGCGGCCATCGCCGAGCGGATGCCGGTGACGATGGGGCCGAGGATTCGGAGCAATGTCCAGATTGCGGCAACTCCGATCGTCCCGGCGCCGATGAAGCGGACCTTGTGGACGAAGACATCGCCAACCCAGTCGTCGACGCTCATTCCGGCGGCCGCCGGATTGAGAGCGGTCCAGTGCGGGACCAGCCACCCCCAACTGACCAGCAGGCCGGCGAACATGGCCACTCCGACTGCCATCCCGACCAGGTGACCGACCCCGATGAGGGCCATCGACAGGTTCGCGGAGATTGCCGTTGCACCGGCGCCGACTCGAAACGCTCTGGCCGCGGTGTCGACCACCAGGTGCATCTTCGCGAGGATGAAATAACCGGCCGAGAGCAGGCTGGCGAAGACGATCGCAATCAGCCCCCGCCGATTCTCCTCCGCGCCGCCGACGCCGGCGCCGACCTTGAGAACTTCGGCCGCGGCGACTCCTTCCGGATAGGGAAGATCGGAACCGGTCACCAGCGCCCGCCGCAGCGGAACCGAGTACATGACGCCGAGGATTCCGCCGACGCCGATGACGGCGACGGACAGCCAATAAGGGAAGCCGGTCCACCAGCCGACCATTATCAGGCCCGGAAGAACGAAGATGATCGCCGACAAAGTGCCTGCCGAAGAGGCGATCGTCTGGACGATATTGTTTTCCTGGATCGTCGATCCGCGGAAGAATTTCAGCACCGCCATCGAAATGACGGCGGCGGGAATGGAGGTTGCGAACGTGATTCCGATTTTGAGCCCGAGGTAGACGTTGGCGGCAGTGAACAGGACCGTGATCAATGCACCGAGGATGATCCCTCGGATCGTCAGCTCGGCGATATTTCCTTCGCCGCGCAAAGCGGTCTCGTTTTGCGATGCCATTCGAGCTTCCCCGTGTTGCTATTTGTGCGTGATCTCGGTGCCGCGCTCAGACGGCATTGGGCTCGAGTGACGCCGGACGACTTGCCATTGGCCGTCCTCACGAACCCACACGTCAGTCAGCAGGACGCAATCCTCAATGGGTCGGCCAAGGTAGGAAATGCGCCACCTCGCCTCAACCGTTCCGACCATGACGTTGTCGAACACGACCGCGTCCTTGATGTCGATGTCGATGTTGATGAGCTCGCGCTTCTGCACCGCGTCGAGCCATTCGTCGCGAGTCAGGACGAATGGCCCGGCGGCGCGGGTGCCGATCAGCGTAAATCGGGGGTGAATCAGCTTTTGCAGCCGGTCGATGTCGTGGGCGCACAGCGAATCGCGCCAGTCACGCTCGAGAGTGTCGATCAACTCGCAATTGCTAGAGGGCACCGGCGCGCCTCCATGTGCACGCACGCCCTACATTCGCCGATTTCGCTGCATCCTCCGCCACGATGCTAGGATTGCGGAACAATGGCCTCCGGCGCAAGCATTAGATGCGCGAAGCGTCAGCCGCTGATGTCGATGCCGACGAACGCAGGAGGCGCGGAGCCACGCTGCACGAGCAGCAGGACGCTGCTCCTGCCGGCTCGCTTCGCCGCAGCCACCGCAGCAAGCACCTGGGCCGGAGTGGTGACTTTCTGGCCCTGAACCGCAACGATGATGTCGCCGCGCTGGAGCCGCTTTTCAGCAGCATTGCTGTTCGGATCGACAGCGGTGATGACGACACCGCTTGTGCCCGCCGGAAGGTCGAGCGCATGCGCGATCTGCGGAGTGAGCGGCTGCAGCGTAAGTCCGAGCGTTTCGCTGGTTGCCTTCGGTGAACCGTTAGGTCCCGAATTGCCTTCGTCGCCCTGGCCAAGCTGCTTGCTAAGCTCCTCTTCCGTCGGCCTCTGAGTGACCGTCACCGGAATCGAGATGCGCTTTCCGTTGCGGATGACGTCGATGGGCACTCGCGCTCCGACGGGCGTATTGGCGACGAGGTAGGAGACCGTCTGGTCGGGATCCACTTCCTTGCCGTTCACCGCGACGATGACGTCGCCCTGCTGGATGCCTGCCTTGGCGGCGGGGTCGCCGGGCTGGACGGTTCGGACGATCTCGCCGTGGTCCTTGGGAATTCCGAGCGAGGCGGCGATGTCGTCGCTGACCGGCTGCAGGCCAACGCCGAGATAGCCGCGCTGCGGCCGCTCACCGCGACGAAGCGAATCGATGACCGGCTTTGCCAGCTCCGCGGGAATCGCGAGACCGATTCCGACATTGGTTCCGGTCGGCGAAATCAGCGCCGAGTCGATGCCGATGACCCGGCCGCTCATGTCGAACATCGGGCCGCCGCTGTTGCCCATGTTGATCGCCGCGTCGGTCTGGATGTAGCGGTCGTAGGCGCCAGCGCCAGTGATGCCGCGGTTGATCGCCGAAATGATCCCGGCGGTGACGGTGCTCCCGACTCCATAGGGATCGCCGATGGCCAGGACCCAGTCACCCACCCGCGCGCGGCGGCTGTCGCCCCACTGCACGTAAGGCAGGTTCTTGGCGTCGATCTTCAGGAGGGCGAGGTCGGCGAGCTCGTCACGCCCGATGATTCGCGCCGGATACTCCTTGCGGTTCGAAAGAGTGACCGTGACCTGGTCGACAGTGCCCTTGCCGCTTTCGCTGGCGATGAGGTGGTTGTTGGTGACGATGTAGCCGTCCGGCGAGATGATGAACCCGGAGCCGAGTGAGCCGGCTTCGCGAGTTCGCGGCTCCTGCTGCTGCTGCTGGGGAACAGGTGCGCCGAACTGCTGGAACAGCTGTTCGAGGGGGTCGGCCTGCTGCTTGACCGTGATCTTCTGCTTGGTCGAGATGTTGACCACCGCCGGCATCACCCGGGCGGAAAGATCGGCAAATGATGAGGGCGCCCCCGGGACCGGCGTGATCGCAGTGGCGGGATTTTGCGCGGTTTGCGCACCCACCGGGCCGGTCGCAAGAGAGAATGCAGTACCTCCCAGTAGCAGGGCCGTCGCGACCCCATAGGCATAGCGCACTTTTCCGGACTCCTTCGACTTCATCGATACCCCTTGACCTGGATTGTTCACGACCGAACTAGCGGACGAGCGTGAACTTCAATTGAACGCCGCTCACTTCGACGATTTGCCGGCGAACTGTTTCATGTAGTCGCTGTTCGGCGACAGGATAACGGTGGTTGGCGCCGCCTGCTCCGAACCCTCGCCAAGAAATGTTTTCTGATAGGACTGCATCGCGCGATAAAAATCATAGAATGCGGGGTCCTTTCCGAAGCTCGCAGCGTAGGTCTTCGCCGCTTCGGCATCGGCTTCCGCCTGGATGATCTGCGCCTGTTTCGCGCCCTGAGCGCGAATTGAACGCGCTTCCTGCTCGCGGGCCGTGCGCATGCGATCGAAGGCGGAGGTCAGCGGCGCGCCGTCGGGAAGGTCGGTGCGCTTGATCCTGACGTCGATGATCTCGACGCCATATTGCCGGGCGATTCGGTTCAGCGATTTGCGGACATCCTCCATCACTCCCTGCCGCTCCGGAGTCAGGAGAGCGGCGAACGTGACCTTGCCAAGCTGGTTGCGAACTTCCGAACCGAGGATCGGCCTAAGCTGGTTCGCTAGCAGCTGCTCGGTGCCGGCGCGAATGTACATCGTCAGCGGATCGACGATTCTGTAACGCGCAAAAGCGTCGACTTCGAGCCGCCGCTGATCGGTCGAAAGAACCTGCTGCGGCTGCATGTCGACGTCGAGGACGCGCTTGTCGATCCACACTAGCTGTTCTGCGAACGGAACCCTCCAGCCGAGCCCGGCGCCGCTGCCGCCAATCTGATTGGTGGGGGTGTAAGCGTTGAGTACTCGAACCGGCTTGCCGAAGCGAACCACGACGACCTGCTTGGTTTCCGGAACGACCGGAAACGCCGAAATCGCGATGAACAGCAGGAAAAGCGCAACCACCGCAGTCACGATGGGCCGGGTTTTGATGAACTCGATCATTGGCCGCCTCCGTTGTCCGATCGTTGCTGCTGCTGCTTCTGAAGTTGCGGGAGCGGCAGGTACGGAGTCACGCCCGGAGTTTCGACAACGGTCTTGTCCACCTTCTGAAGGATCTTCTCCATCGTTTCATAATACATGCGCCGGCGAGTGACTTCCGGAGCGAGCTTGTACTGCTGGTACACCTTGTCGAAGGCAGTCGCCTCGCCTTGCGATTTCTGTCCAAGCTGAAGCGCGTACGCCCTGGCGTTGTTGATGTACGTCTGCGCATCCTGCTGGGCGGCAGTGACCTGCTTGAACGCGTCGTTGACCGCGTCGGGCGGGTCGGCCTGCTTGATCGCAATGCCCTGGACCTGGACTCCGGAGCGATAGCCGTTGAGGATCACCTGCATCCGGCGGGCGACCTCGTTTTCGATGTCGGCCCGGCGGTCACCCATTGCGTCGTTGAGAGTGACCTGGCTGATCACCGCGCGCATCGCACTCTCGGCGACATCGTGGATCGTGGTCTCCGGCTGGGCGATTTCGAAAAGGTAAAGCTCCGGAGTGCGGATGTTCCAGCGAACGGTATAGGCGATGTCCAGGAGGTTCTGGTCGCCGGTCAGCATCAGGTCCTCGGCCGCCTGAGAGCCGAGGTCGATGTTGCGGATTTGCTCGACGTTGACCTTTTGGACGCGCTCGATCGGCGAGGGCAATGTCATCCCGACACCCGGGCCGAGCGTGTAAACGTAGCGGCCGAAGCGGGTAACCACTCCACGTTCGGCTGGGTCGATGCTGTGGAAGCTGGTGAACACCAGCCAAAGCAGAACGACCGCGGCGATGCCCCAGCCGATGATCGGTCCGGTTTGCTTTCCGCCTGGAAACCCCCCGCCAGGAGACCAGCGAGCGCGGCTCTTGCGAAGGAATTCGTCGAGCGACGAAATGTTGCCGCCGTCGCTGCCCGAAAGTTTTCCTTTCTTCGGCAGCCGCCCCCATGGCCCGTTGGGCTGCTCCGGGTCGTCGCCGGATCCTTTTGGCCCCCACGGCCCGTTTGTGTCGGCGAAGAGACCGCGAATGCGGCCGCCCCACCCGGAAATCATCTTCATGCCTTCCATCTATAGGAAGCGGTTTCGCCGAAAAACAGTGGCAAGCCGCGCATCAGTGCCTATCTCGCGCTGTAGATGACCGAAAATGCCAACCCGCTCGCCGAACTCGATTCCGGACCGGATGCAGACAGAATCCGCTCACGGCGGCTTTCCGACGGTGTTGCCACGATCGTCGCCGACGCCACCGGGCTGTCGGCGGGTGAGCGGCAAAGCTTAGAAAGCAGGATCAAATCCGCAGCCTCCGCCGCCGGAGCAGGGGAAGTTCGAGTCGCTCTGACTGCAAGGGAGCCGAAGCGTAAGCTGATCGCGGTTGCCAGCGGCAAGGGCGGCGTCGGCAAGTCCACCTTATCAGCGAACCTGGCAATTGCGATCGCCCGAACGGGCAGGAAAGTCGGGTTGATCGACGCCGATGTTTACGGTCCCTCGCAAACCAAGCTTTTGGGAACCGACGAGCGCCCGACCGCCGACGACAAGAGGCTAAACCCGGTTGCCGCACACGGCATTCGCTTCCTCTCGCTTGGCCAGCTTGTCTCGCCTGGCCATGCGCTGGCCTGGCGCGGCCCAATGGCTTCGGGTGCCCTTGCGCAACTGATCGAAGCGGACTGGGGCGACTGCGAAATCCTCGTCGTCGACCTGCCGCCGGGAACCGGCGACGTGCAATTGTCACTGGTCCAGAAATCGCGTCCCGACGGAGCGGTGATCGTGTCGACTCCGCAGGCGCTGTCGCTGATCGACGCCACACGAGCAATCGATCTGTTCGGCAAGGTTTCGGTTCCGGTGCTCGGGCTCGTCGAGAACATGTCGGGCTACGTTTGCCCGCATTGCGGCGAAGCAATCGGACCCGTTCGGAAGCGGTGGCGCTCAAGAGGCTGCGGAAGCGATGGGGATCCCATTCCTCGGGCGAATTCCGCTCGACGCGTCCGTTCGCGAAGCATCTGACTGCGGTTCCCCGCCGGCAGCTACCGGGGGCCCGCAATCGGATGCGTTCGCTGCAATTGCGCAAAACCTTGTCGCCGCAATGGAAACTGCTGGTGCGGCCGATCATTCTCCGGTCGAGGAGATTGCCGATGCTTCGAGATGACGACGAGATTGCCGACCTGCTGATGAACTCGCGAACGATCGCGATCGATCGGCGCATCCGACCGCCCCGACCGCGCATCGAACGGTGTAATGAAGTTCCTTCAGAGCCGCGGTTACAAGGTTTTCCCGGTCAACCCGACCATCACCGGCGAGCGAATCCACGGTGAATATGTCTGGCGCGACCTCTCCCAGATCGGCGAGCCGATCGACATCGTCGACATCTTCCGCAACTCGGAAGCCGCCGGCGACGCGGTAGACGACGCGATTGCGGCCGGCGCGAAAGCCGTGTGGATGCAGCTGGGCGTAATCAATCGCGATGCCGCCGAGCGAGCCGAAGCGGCAGGCCTGAAAGTGGTGATGAACCGCTGCCCGAAAATCGAAACGATGCGGCTGAATTTGCCGGCGGTCGGAGAGTCGACCGAGGCCTAGGCAGTCCCGACGGTCATTTCCGGCACGAGGATCGTCGGAGCATCGATTCCGCGGCGAAACTCGAGGTCCGACGCCGGCTCGAGGGTGGCGAACATGTCCAGCAGGTTCGAGGCAATCGTGATTTCCTGCACAGGCGGGCCGATTTCGCCGTTCCGGACCAGGAAACCTGCGGCACCGCGGCTGTAATCGCCGGTGACGGGGTTTGCTCCGTGACCGATCAACTCCACCACCAGCAGCGCTTCAGGAAATTCGGCGAGAAGATCGTCGCGGCTGCGATTGCCCGCAGCCAGGAAGAAGTTGGAAGGGGCGACTCCCGGCGAGCTTCCGACCGACCGCGACGCGTGCCCCGTCGGTTCGATCCCCAGCTGCCGCGCCGGTGCGCTGTCGGCCATCCACGTCTGCAGCACTCCATCCGAAACGATGTTCATGGGTGCAACTCGAAGCCCCTCGCCGTCGAACGGGCGGGACCGCAAACCCCTGGGTCGCAGCGGATCGTCAATCACCTCGACGCCCGCGGCAAAAATGCGGCTTCCAAGCTTGTCCTGGAGGAAGCTCGACTTGCGAGCGATGGATGCGCCGCTAATGGCGCCGGCAAGGTGGCCCAGGAGGCTGCCCGACACGCGCGGGTCGAACAGGACCGGCATCGTTCCGGATTTCGGGCGCATCGGGTTGAGCCGGGCGACCGCGCGCCGTCCCGCCTCGCGTCCCACCTCTTCAGGAGCGTCGAGATCTTCAAGGTGGCGAACGGAGTGCGACCAGTGATCGCGCTGCATGCCCGCGCCTTCGCCGGCAATAACGGATACCGAACAGCCGCGACCGGTCGAAGAATAGGCACCGGAAAAACCGGCCGAGGTGGCAAGGACGATGGTCGAGCCGGATTCGTAGGCGCTTGAACCGCTCGAGTTGGTCACTCCCTCAACCGCCAGCGCAGCACGCTCGACGTCGAGTGCGCGGCTTCGAAGCTGCTCCATGTCGGGCTCGGCGGAATCAGCCGTGTCGAGGTCCGGAAACGGACGGCTGGCGAGGAGTGCGGGCGGGGCGAGGCCGGCGTATGGGTCTTCGGGAGCTTCGGCCGCCATTGCGAGCACTCGCTTGACTAGCTCGTCCAGCGCTTGCGGCGATAGGTCGGACGAGGCCACCGAGGCCGAGCGGCTTCCGACGAACGCCCGAAGGCCGATTTCCTCGCCCTCCGAACGGCCCACATGATCCAGCTCGCCAAGGCGCACCTGGACATCCGTCGATCGGCTGGCGACATAAAGCGCGTCCGCCGCGTCTGCTCCGGCCTGAATCACGCGTTCGACCAGCCGCTCGGCCGCGGCTCGGGAGTCTTCTTTGGAAAGCATGAGGCCCCCTAGCGGGTGGAGAGGCCAACGACCAGCATCGCGAGAAACACCAGCAGACCGCAGGTCCGGTTCGACCGAAACAGCTTGAGTGCACCCTCTCCGTTGTTCGAATTTGCACGAAGCGCCTGGTTGGCGAGGTGAAGCGCCGCCGGGGCAAGCGAGACGAGAGCGAGCCAGTCGGGCCTGACCTGCCAAATCGCCGCCGCCCAGAATGCGAGCGCAACGGCGTAAAAGACGGCGATGCCCAGCGGCGCCTTGGCGCCGAGACGCCGAGCGCTGCTTTTCACGCCGATCAGCGCGTCATCCTCCACGTCCTGAATCGCGTATAGCGTATCGTAGCCGATCACCCAGGAGATGCTGCCGAACCAGAGAAGCAATGGCGGCCAATTGAGAGCGCCGGTCACTGCGGGCCAGCCGACCAGTGCGCCCCAGGAAAAGACGAGGCCAAGCCACGCCTGTGGCCACCAGGTGATCCGCTTCATGAACGGGTAGGCGGCGACGGGAGCGACGCTCACCAGTGCGACGATGGCCGCTGTCCGGTTCAGTTGCACAAGGACGACAAGCGCGATTGCAAGCAGGATGGCTATGAGAACCCACGCGGTGAGGGTCGAGACCCGGCCGCTTGCGAGCGGCCTCAGGCGAGTCCGTTCGACGCGCCGATCGAGGTCCTTGTCGACTATGTCGTTGTAGACACACCCGGCGCTTCGAGTCGCGAAAGCCCCGAGCGCCAGCCACAGGAAAAGTGCCCATCGTCCGCCGACCCCGGCCAGCGCAACGCTCCAGGCGCAGGGCCAAAAAAGCAGCCAGGTTCCGATCGGCCGGTCCAGGCGCATCAGTGATGCGTAGGGACGAAGTTTCGGCGGGAGGGCTCCGATGAAGCCGCGCCGCTCGCTGTCGGGAACAATTTCGGTCGCGGTCACAGCGACGCTTTGGCAGTGCGCGCGCTGCCGCTCAAGCCGGCGTGAAGTTCATCCGCAGCGGCCCAGAATTGACTCGAAGCAGTTGCATCCAAAGACCGACCAGAGCGTTGTGCTGCCGTAACGACGACTGATTTTACCCGCCATCGGGGAAGCGCGGCGGAGATGTATGAGGCCTATTTCACAAAGCGCCTGCTGGAGGCGCTGACACTCGCGGAGCAAGCGTCGGATGCGGGCGAACGATCGGTCCACATCCAGGCCTCACGATTTTATCGCAACCTCCTGCAGTTCGCGGAAAAGCGCCGTTCCGTTCGCAACCGGACCGCGATTCGGGCGACTCTCGAGGGCGTCGGCAGCGACGCCCTCGCGGTAGTCATTTCCGATCTTTCGAGCGGCGGCTTTCGGACAACTGTCGACCAGAAGCTCCGGCCGGGAACCCCGGTGACGCTCCAGATGGAGGGTTTCACACCGGTCGAGGCGTTCGTCGTCTGGCAGGACGGCGACGAGGTCGGGTGCAGGTTCGTCAGTGAGTTGCACCCAGCGATCGTCGACGCAGCGATTGCGGTGAGCGCCAGGACGTAGTGGCGCAACCGCAGACCCCCCGCTAACCACGCCGCATGCCAGCAATCCCCGCATGGCCGCCCAGGAGCCTGCCGCGTCTCTTCGTGCGCCAGCAGCTGAGTGCGGGAGACTCGGTCGTGCTCGACCGCTCACAAGCCAATTACCTCGGCAACGTCCTTCGCCTCGGCGAAGGTGACGAGCTGCTGCTTTTCGATGGCCGTTCCGGGGAATGGCTCGCGCGGATATCGGCGGCGGCGAAACGGGAAATGACGCTCTTCGTCGAGAGGAACACCCGCGAAGCGGAGACGATTCCCGATGTCTGGCTTGCCTTCGCCCCGGTGAAGCGGACGCAAACCGACTGGCTGGTCGAAAAGGCGACCGAGCTTGGCGTCGCGCGGATGCTCCCGACAATCACTCAGCGGACGATCGTCGAGCGCGTGCGGGTCGAGCGGCTGGAGGGAATCGCGATCGAGGCGGCCGAGCAGTGCGGGCGAACGCGCCTTCCCGCAATCGAGGAACCGCTGCCGCTCCGCCATTTGATGGACCGCCGTGACCCTTCGCGGACCTTGTATTTTGCCGATGAAGCGGGCGGCGAGTGGGCGCCGGACGCATTCACCAAGGGTCCGTCGATGATCCTTATCGGGCCGGAAGGCGGCTTCACCGACCAAGAGCGCGCGCTGATCCGGGCCGCGCCGAACTCAGTGCCGGTTTCGCTCGGCCCACGCATTCTTCGGGCCGAAACCGCAGCTCTCGCTGCTCTAACCGTCTACATGGCCGTCGCCGGGGATTGGCGGCAATAAGGCCGACTGGTTGCGCCATAAGACGGAAGTGCTGGCGCCGATTCCCGCGGGCAGCTAAGCGCGCTGCCGATGACCACCCGCACCGACGAGAGCGAAAGTCCGCCCATCGAGAGCCGCGACGATTTGCTGGCGACGTTCGCCGCCGGCGAGAAGCCGCGCGAGAAGTGGCTGATCGGCACCGAGCACGAGAAGTTCGTCTACCGGACGTCGGACCATCGCGCCCCCTCCTACGACGAACCCGGCGGAATTCGCGACCTGCTCACCGGCTTGACCGAATTTGGCTGGAAACCGGTGATCGAGGGCGGCAACGTCATCGCCCTGATCGGACCTTACAACGGCACGATCAGCTTGGAGCCGGCAGGGCAGCTCGAGCTTTCCGGCGCAATGCTGTCGAATCTCCACGAGACCTGCATCGAAGCAGGCCGGCACCTTAGCCAGTGCAAGGCCGTCGGCGACAAACTCGGCCTGGGATTTCTCGGGCTTGGAATGTGGCCCGACAAAGCGCGCGCCGAGCTACCGACGATGCCCAAGGGCCGCTACGCGATCATGCTCAACTACATGCCGAAGGTCGGCAGCCTCGGCCTCGACATGATGCTTCGCACCTGCACCATCCAGACCAACCTCGACTATTCCTCGGAAGCCGACATGGTGCGCAAATTCCGGGTCTCGCTTGCGCTTCAGCCGGTCGCGACCGCGCTGTTCGCCAACTCGCCGTTCACCGAAGGCAAGCCGAACGGATATCTCAGCTATCGAAGCCACATCTGGGAAGATACCGACCCGGACCGCACCGGGATGCTTCCATTCGTGTTCGAGGACGGGTTCGGCTACGAACGTTATCTCGATTACGCGCTCGACGTGCCGATGTATTTCGTCTTCCGCGACGGAAAATATGTCGATGTGGCAGGCGAAAGCTTCCGCGAATTTCTCGACGGAAGACTTCCGCAGCTTCCGGGCGAAAAGCCGGTGATTTCCGACTTCGTCGATCATCTGTCGACCATTTTCCCAGAGGTTCGCCTCAAGAGCTTCCTGGAGATGCGTGGAGCGGATGGAGGCCCGTGGAACCGGATTTGCGCGCTTCCCGCCTTGTGGGTCGGGCTGCTCTACGACGACCAGTCGCTCGACGCCGCCTGGGACCTGGTCAAGGACTGGACCATCGACGAGCATGAGCAGCTTCGGCGAGAGGTCCCGAAGCTCGCTCTGAAAGCGAGCGCGCCGGGCGGCGGGACCGTCCACGACCTCTCGAAGCGGGTGCTTGAGATTGCCTCCGAGGGGCTGACCCGGCGCGGCCGCCTCAATTCGGCCGGAGACAACGAAGGCGGCTTCCTCGATCCGCTCAACGAAATCGTAGGCAGCGGCAAGACTCCAGCGGAGCGGTTGCTCGACCTCTACCACGGCGCGTGGCATGGCGATCTCAGCCGCGTCTATTCGGAGTTCAGTTTCTGATGGATATGCATTCGTCCGGCCGCCGCACTCTTTATCCGCCGATCGAGCCCTATGACTCGGACCACCTCGACGTCGGCGACGGCCACAGCCTCTATTGGGAATTGAGCGGCAACCCGGACGGAAAGCCGGTCGTGTTTCTTCATGGCGGTCCCGGCGGCGCCTCTTCGCCCGACCACCGCCGCCAATTCGACCCCGACAAGTACAAGATCCTGGTTTTCGACCAGCGCGGCTGCGGCAAGTCGACGCCATTCGCGTCGCTCGACAATAACACCACGTGGGACCTGGTCGAGGACATTGAGAAGCTCCGCACCGAGATCGCCCAGGTCGACAAGTGGCTGGTGTTCGGCGGGTCGTGGGGGTCGACCCTCTCGCTCGCTTACGCCCAGACCTATCCCGAGCGAGTCACGGAGCTGGTGCTTCGCGGAATCTTCCTGTTCGACCAGTACGAGCTCGATTGGTTGTACAAGCACGGGGGCGCGTCACAGCTCTATCCCGACAAATGGGAGGACTTCGTCGCCGCCGTTCCCGAGGCGGAGCGCGGCGACATGCTCGCCGCCTATCGCAAGCGGCTGACCAGCGACGACATGGACGAGCAGATCGCTGCGGCGAAAGCGTTCGCGGCGTGGGAGGGCAATGTCGTCACGCTGCTTCCCAACCCGGAGGTCATGGAAGAATTTACCGATCCGAAGAAGGCGGTCGCAATCGCGCGGATCGAGAACCATTACATGATCCACAAGGGATGGCTGGAGGAAGGACAGCTTCTCCGCGGGGCGGAGAGGCTTAGCGGCATTCCAGCCATCATTTGCCAAGGGCGGCACGATTGCTGCACGCCCGTCGCCGCAGCCTGGGCATTGCACAAGCAATGGTCGGAAGCCGAGTTGGAGATCATTCCGGACAGCGGCCACCTGTTCAACGAGCCCGGAATGATCGACGCCCTCGTCCGCGCCACCGACAAGTTCGCCGACCGCTAGCGGCTACTGCCCCGGATGGTATGTCCGCTCGGTGTGCCCCTTCAGCTGGTCGGGATAGAAATAGACGGTGCGCAGATTGCCTGACGCGTAGCGCTGCGCTTCGTCGTCGAAATGCGGCGAGTCCGGATGGCCGCTCTCGCCGCCGGCGGTCACCGCCCGGGCGCGAACCCGCCCCGGGCCAAATTGAACGACCGCGACAAAGCTGTTGCCCGAGGTGGTGTACCAGCGATTCGTCCCCGGCTCCGGAGTAGCCCCCGCCGAGGCGAGCGATCCGTAATTGCCGCTGGCGAACGGGATCGGAATGCTCGGCTTGCTATCGTCGAACGGCGCCAGGATGTCGGGCGACAGCCGCTGGAACCGGTTGATCTCGCCCCACGGCACTTGCCAACTGCCGAATTCGCTGGTCAGCCGCGCCACCGCTTCCGACAAGGCGTCGAGCTTCTGAGCCGGCGTCGTCTCGCTGTCGAGGCGCATCACTGTCGAGTAGCGGAATCCGGGCAGCTTCTTTTGGATCGCCGAAGAGTCCGGCAGCGGCTTGAGCTTGGGATAGAGCGCGTCGCCAAAGAAGACCGCGAGCGACTGCGGCACCGAATCCGCGCCCCAGCGATAGTCCCACCCGCGAAGAGCCGACACGGGTGCGGCGAGCTGCGCTTTGCGCGGGTCCGTCGCTGGAAGCGCGTCGTAAGCCGCGACGAGCAGCGGGACGAGCGCGGCAAAAGCCGGCTGATAGCTGTCGAACGCGGCCGCCTGCAGCTTGTCGCGGGTCCAGCCGCTACTTCCGGTCAGCAGCCGGAGCGCGTGGACTCCGCGCCAGTTCTGGCCGAACGCGTCCATGTAGGTCGGATAATCCTGCGCCTTCGGGCTGTGGGCGCCGGCGGCGAACCAGGGGGCGTTGTTGTTGTTGTCGACCCAGCCGTTGGGCGGGTTCAGAACGCTCGGCAGCTTGTCGAGCGGAGTCAGCCCCTTCCAGTCGGTCGCCGGATTCGAGCCGTCGACCGGCACCTGGTAATCGAAGCGGTTGTCGCGCACCGGCACGAACTGCGGGTGAAGATAGGCGATCTCGCCCTTGTCGTCGGCGAAGATGGTGTTGTTCGAGCTGTTCGCTTTCAGCTCCGCCACTTTCATGAACGAGGCCAGGTCGGTCGCTTTGGTCCTCAGGAACGATTGCTCCAGGGCCGGGATCGGCCTGTCCATCATCGCGAACGAAATCCATTTGCCTTTATCGCTTGCGACAATCGGGCCGCGATGGGTGCTGTAGGTCGTGAAGGTGCGGCTCGACAGCGCTCCTCCGGCAGTCCGGTAGCGGATGGTGATTTTGTGCGCCTGGAGCGGCCGGCACTCGCTCCCGTAGCGGTAGCAATAGCCGTTGCCGCGCTTTTCGATGGTCTCCGCGAATTCGTCGACGGCGTCTGCGCCGGTCGAGGTGTGCATCCATCCGGCATGCGGGTTGAACCCCTGGTAGATGAAGAACTGTCCCCAGGTGACGGCGCCGTACGCGTCGAGCCCCTCGTTACTCTTCATCTGCAGCTCGGAGCGGAAGTAGAGGCTGGTGTGCGGGTTGATGAGCAGAAGCGACCCGGTTCCCGGGGCGGTGATTTTCGGGGAGATGGCGATTCCGTTGGAGCCCTGTGGCTCCGTCATTTGACCCCCCTGAAGTGCCACCTGACCGGCGGTCACCGCGCCCGGCGCCCGCGGCCCGCCGCAGCAATAGAATGCCGCGAGCTTGTCGAGGTCGATCCGCTCGATGTCGCCGCCGATGCTCCCTTCGGTGAAGCTCAGCGCCATCCACGGCTCGAAATGCTTGATCACCTTCGCATTCACTTGCGGATGGGTCGCGAGATAATAGTTCAGCCCGTCGGCCCACGCATTCATCAGCTTTTTCAGCCAATCAGGGCTTTGCGCATAATCGGCCTGCAGCTTTTCCGGGGTGTAATAGAGGCGGGCTCGCAAATCCTGCCACACGGCGTTTTCGCCCTCTGCCTCCGCCGTGCGCCCGAGCGCCACCAGGTAATTGTGCTCGACGCGCGGGAAATCGTCCTCGGCCTGGGCGTAGATCATGCCGAACACGGCATCGGCATCGGTGGCGCCGCTGACATGCGCAATCCCCCAGTCGTCACGAGTGATCGTCACGCGAGCGGCTTCGGCTTTGAGGCGAGGGAGCTCGGCCGGCGTGGTGGCGGCGGTGAGGGCGAGAAGGAGCGGAAGGGCAAGGATGCGCATCCCGGCTTTTGTAACCGCCGAGCCGCCCTCGTCCAGTGCGCCTGGCAAAGAGGTTTACGCACGTTAGCCGGAGGAAACCCGCTTCTGCGGAAAATCGTTTCTCCTGCGGTGCAACGAAACGAGGAGCGAATCAGTTGAGCGACGCCGATCCGAGGCCGACTTATCGCAATCCGGTGATCGACAGCGATTTCCCGGACCCATTCGTGCTCGCCGCGAACGGCGCCTTTTACGCATACTCGACGCAGACGATGCGGGACGGCTGCTGGATCAATGTCCCCGTGGCACGCTCGACCGACCTGGTGTCCTGGAATCAGATCGGCGACGCGATGCCGGAAAAACCGTCATGGGCGAACTCAACCCAGGCGTTCCTTGCCCCCGACGTCATGAGCGGAGAGGACGGTTTCTTCCTGTATTTCGCAGCCTGTCCGGATTGGACGCACGGAATGGCTATCGGCGTCGCGACGAGCGACAGCCCGGATGGCCCTTTCACGGCCACCGAGGAGCCGCTGCTGTGCGGAAAGGGCTATCGCGACATCGACCCGCTGCCATTCGACGATCCGGCGACGGGCAAGCATTACCTCTATTGGGGATCCGGCTTCGAACCCATCCGAGTTCAGGAACTTGCGGCCGACCGGATTCATTTCGCTCCGGGAAGTCAGCCGGTCGAGCTGATCGCGCCGCGCAAGCCGCCGGCGATGGACGGCTATGAAAACCTCATCGAAGCGGCGTCAGTTATCTTCCGGGACGGCTACTACTATCTCTTCTATTCGGGCGACAATTGCTGCCGCGGAGATCCGCACTATGCGGTGATGATAGCGCGGTCTCGAAGCCCGACCGGACCGTTCGAGCGAATGCCCGGGCCGGACGGCCGCGACGGCAACTTCCTGCTGCGCGCCGACGACCGCTGGGATGCGCCGGGGCATTCTTGCGTGCTTTGCGACGCGAATGGCGAGGATTGGGTCTTCTATCACGCGATCGATCGAAAGGACCCGAGGATGAGCGTCGGGCCCCGCAAAGAGTGGCGGCGGCCGATGCTGATGGACCGGCTGCTTTGGGAAGACGACTGGCCGCGAGTTGCCGGCGAGCACCCGTCGCAAGGCAGGCGTCCAGCTCCAGCGCTCCATTTCATGCGTTCTGAGGCGCCTGCACCAGCGTAGCAGATTTCGGCACCGCTCCTGCCGCGAGCCGCCTCGTGCGGCGGGGGCTATGCCTTCGGGAGCGCCTGCTTCGCTTCGCCCCAGCCGGCAAGGAGCTTCGATTCCGAGCGCTCGATCAGAAGGTCGAGCTCGCGGATGGTGAAAGCGTTGCCGCCTTCGTAGTCGCCGAGCTCGTCCCATGCGATCGGGGCAGCGACGGGGGCGCCTTCGCGGGCGCGCGCCGAATAGGGCATGACCGCCGTCGATCCGCGCTGGTTGCGGAGCCAATCGAGGAAGATTCGGCCCTTTCGCTGCACCTTGCGCATGTTTGCGGTGAACATATCCGGCTCTGCTTCGGCGACAGCTCGCGCAAAGCGCTCGGCGAAGCTCGACACCGATTCCCAGTCGGCCGAGCGGTCTAGAGGCGCAATGACGTGGACTCCCTTGCCGCCGGTCAGCATCGGGAACGTCTTGAGACCGATGTCGGCGAGCAACTCGCGGATGCGCTCCGCCGCCTTTCGAACGTCGCCGAAGTCGAGGCCCACGTCGGGATCGAGGTCGAACACCAGCCGGTCGGGGTATTCGAGCTTGTCGACCTTGCAACCCCATCCGTGGAACTCGATTGTCCCCATCTGGACGCAGGCCAGGATACCCTTGATGTCCCTGACGTAAAGATAGTCCTGAACGCCGCCCTTCTTCTCCTCGATCGGGACGTGTTTGACCTGATCGCCCATCGATCCGGTGTCGTGCTTCTGGAAGAAACATTTCTTCGCCCGCCCCTGGGGACAGCGGATCAGCGTCAGCGGGCGGTTCGCGGCCCCGACCATCAGCAGCGGATTGATCGCGGCGTAGTAAGAGGCGAGGTCGTATTTGGTCAGTTTCTCGGTCGGATAGATCGCCCGGTCCGGGTTGCTGATCTTGATGCCGAAGCTTTCCGGCGCCGGGTGCTCGCCTTTGCGCGCTGACTTGGGGAGCTTTTTCTCTTTCTCCAGCTTGACGTCGCTGGCGGGCTTGTCCTCGCGAAGTGCGATGAAGCTCGGGTGGCGGAGGATTCCGTCCGCGGTCATCTCGGTATATGCAATCTCGCAGACAAGCTCCGGCTTTATCCAGTGGCCGCCCTTGCGCTCTTTGCGCGGAACGTCGACCGCCGGCTTGTCCACCTCCAGCGGCTTCATCCGCTCGAGCAGCTCACCGATTGTTTTCATGTTGAACCCGGTGCCGACCTTCCCGGCGAAGCGCAGCGTTCCATTCTCGCGGGTGCCAAGGAAGAGTGAGCGGAAGCCGCGCTTCACCTTGTCGCTCTCCGACCAGCCGACAATCACGAACTCCTGCCGCTCGATGCACTTGATCTTCAGCCAGTTCTTCGTGCGTGCGCCGCGGTACGGGGCAGCGGCTTTCTTCGCCATCACACCCTCGCCGCCTTCCTTGCAGACGGCGTTGAGAAGCTCCTCACCCTTGCCGATGATGTGGTCGCCGTAGATGATGACCGACGGCGATTTCTCCAGCAGCGCGGCGAGCCGTTCTTTTCGCTCCAGGTTCGACAACTTGCGAATGTCCTCGCCCCGGTCGACCAGCAGGTCGAAGGCATAGAAGACGAGGTTCTTTCCGCGGCTGTCCTTAAGCGTCGACTGGAGCAGCTGGAAATCGGGCTTGCCGCTCTTGTTGAGGGCGACCGCTTCGCCGTCGATCAGGCACCCGGGCGGAAGCTTTTCCGCCGCTTTCACGAGCGCCCGGAACTTGTCGCTCCAGTCCTTGCCTCCGCGAGTCCAGGCGGTGGCCGCGTTGGTGCCGGTGGCTAGCAGCAGCCGGTAACCGTCATACTTGTATTCGAAGATCCAGTCAGAGCCGGTCGGCACGTGGTCGACGAGGGTGGCGAGCTGGATCGGCTCGAACGCCGGCGGAGCGATGGTGGCCTTCGTTTTTGCCCGGCCGCCCTTCTGGCCGCCGCGGTTCGACCGCCACACGTCGCTTCCCGAAGCGATTTCGCCCATCGTCCGTCCTGTCGTCACGCTGGTGGTGCAGTCCTCGACCAGTTCGTCGCCATGCTCCGGCTCGGCAAACTTGTCGTCCACCTTCTTGAGCATCCAGCTTTCGCGGTCGCTGGCCTTCTTCGGTTTGAGGCGGAACATGACCCATTCGCCCTTCATCCGCTCGCCTTCTAGAGTGAAATGAAGATGCCCCTCCTGAAGAGTCTTCTCAGGGTCCTTGCCGGGCTGGGGGATCCACCGCCCCTCGTCCCACAGCATGACGGTTCCGCCGCCATATTCCTCTTTGGGGATGGTCCCTTCGAAGTCGCCATAGTCGAGCGGATGGTCCTCGGTCCGCATCGCCAGCCGCTTTTCGGCCGGATCGAGGCTGGGGCCCTTCGGGACCGCCCAGCTTTTCAGAACCCCGTCCATTTCCAGCCGAAAGTCGTAGTGAAGGTGCGACGCGTCATGCTTCTGGACGACGAAGCTGTTGCCCTTTCCCTGCACCTTGAGCTTGCGGCCCTTCGGCTCCTTTGTCTTCGAGAAGTCGCGCTTCTTGTTGTACGTCTCGATGTCGAGCTTGCGGGCAGCCATGGCTTATTTCCGGCCGCCGGCGGCTTTCTTCTTGGTTCCGGTCGAGCGCGGCCGCGCCTTGCTCCGCGGCGCCGGCTTGGCCTTGCCCTTCGTTTCGCCGGCTCCTTGCCCGATTCCGCGCCGCTTGTGTCGAGGCTCTTCTTCAGGGCAGCCATCAGGTCGATGACGTTCGAGCCCTTGGGCGGCGGAGTCTCGGCGTCCGGGTCCTGGATGACCTTCTCGCCCTTGGCGCGCTGCTTCTCCTCGATCAGCTGTTTCAGCGCATCGATGTAGCGATTGTGGAATTCCTGGGCTTCGAACTTGCCCGTCTTACGCTCGATCAGCATTTCGGCGAGATCGAGCATGTCCTTGTCCGGCTTCCCGGTGCCGATGTCGCCGAAATATTCGTTCGCCTTGCGGACTTCGTCGGCATAGCGGAGCGTCTCCATCAGCATGCCTTTGCCGCACGGCTTGAGAGCGACGACATACTCCTGCCCGCGCATCGCCAGCTGGCCGATTCCGACCTTCTTCGATTTGCGCAAGGCATCGCGAAGGACGACGAACGCATCTTCCGCGAGATCGTCGGCGGGGACGACGTAATAGGGCTTTTCGAAGTACATCGCGTCGATATCGCCGGCGTCGACGAACTGGACGAGATCGACCGTCTTGCGGCTCTCGAGCTTCACCTTCTCGATCTCTTCGGGGTCGAGAAGGACATAATGGCCCTTCGACACCTCATAGCCCTTCATGATCTCGTCCCGGTCGACCGGGCCGATTCCGGGCACCACCTTTTCGTAGCGGATCCGCTTGCCCGTCGGCTCATGCACCTGGTGGAACGAGATGGACGCGCCGCTCTTTGTCGCCGGAAACAGCTCAACGGGTATCGACACCAGCGCAAGCCGGATCTGCCCTCGCCAAATCGGTCGTGCGGCCATCGGCCTTTTCCTCCTGCGAAAATCCGCAGAATCAAACCGCTTGGACGGGGAACTCGTTCCGTTGGCGCGACGAGTCAATGGCAGTGGCAGCCTTTAACGCCGCGACGAACGGCGCGACTGCTGACGCTGGAGATGCGGCTTGCGCGGCCAGTGACACGATCGCCGAGCCGCAGATCACGCCTGAGGCCCCTGCTTCAAGCGCGGCACGAACATGCGCGGGCTCGGAAATCCCGAAGCCGAAAACCGCCGGCGCGGCTTCGAAATCCCGAAGGCGCTGGATCAGCAGCGGATCGAAACGCGCTTCGCTGTGGTTGCCCGTGATCCCCGCACGTGTGACGCAATAGGTGTAGCCGGACGATAGCTTCGCGATCTTGCGCAAGGTTGCGGTCGGCGTGTTCGCAGCTGCGATCAGGACGCCGTCGAGTCCGGCTTCGTGCATCTCCTCCACCCACGGCTCCGCCTCGAGCGCGGGCAAATCGGCGACGAGCAGGCTGTCTGCCCCTGCGTCCGCTGCCTGGCGAAAGAATTTCCGCCGGCCGGGGGCAAGGACGAGATTTGCATAGGTGAGGATGCCGATCGGAACGTAGGGATGCCGCTTTCGAAAGCCGGCGATCAGGTCCAGGCAGTCGCCGGTGCGGACTCCGGCAGCTAGAGCGCGCTTGCCGGCCGCCTGGATTACCGGGCCGTCGGCGACCGGATCGGAAAAGGGAATTCCGACCTCGATCATGTCGGCACCGCCGGCGACCAGCGCATCGAGAATCGCGCCGCTGGTGAGCGGATCGGGATCGCCAAGCATGACGAATGCGCCGAGTGCGCCCTCGCCTCTCTCGCGCAACCGCTGGAACATGCTGGCGTAGCGGCTCATGCCGCGACCTCGGCAAAGGCATTCGGCTTTACCAGTTCTCGCGCCTGCGCCACGTCCTTGTCTCCGCGCCCGGAAAGCCCGACCAGGAGCACAAGCTCCGGCTCCTTTTCGGCAAGCTTCAGCGCATGAGCGAGCGCGTGCGCCGATTCGAAGGCGCAGAGGATCCCCTCCCGCTCCGCCAGTAGGCGAAAGGCGGCGATCGCCTCCTCGTCGGTGGCTCCGACATATTCCGCTCGCCCGCTGTCCTTCAGATGCGCATGTTCCGGACCGACGGCGGGATAGTCGAGGCCGGCGGAAACCGACCAGCTGTCGCTGATCTGGCCGTCCCCGTCCTGGAGCACGTAGGTTTCGGCACCGTGAAGAATGCCGCGTTTGCCGGCTGCCAAAGTCGCTCCATGCTTGCGGCTATCGAGCCCTCGGCCGGCCGCTTCGACCCCGATCAGCCGCACCGGGTCGTCCAGGAAATCGGCGAACAGACCGATGGCGTTGGACCCGCCGCCGACGCAGGCGATTGCGGCGTCCGGAAGTGCCCCGACCTGCTCGATTATCTGCGCCCGCGCCTCGCGGCCGATCACCCGCTGAAATTCGCGGACCATCAGCGGGAAAGGGTGCGGACCGGCCGCCGTTCCAAGCAGGTAATGAGTTGTTTCGAAGCTCGCCGACCAATCGCGAAGCGCTTCGTTGATCGCGTCCTTGAGGGTGCAGCCGCCGATGGTGACGGGGATCACGCGCGCGCCCATCAGCTCCATCCGGAACACATTCAGCGCCTGCCGCTCGACATCCTCCGCGCCCATGTAGATTTCGGTTTCGAAGCCGAGCAGCGCTCCGGCTATCGCCGTGGCCACTCCGTGCTGCCCCGCTCCTGTCTCCGCGATCAGCCGCCGCTTCCCCATGCGCCTGGCGAGCAGCGCCTGGGCAAGCACCTGGTTGGTCTTGTGAGCGCCGCCGTGAAGCAGGTCCTCGCGCTTCAGGAAGATGTTGCCAGGCAGGTTTCGGCAGCGGGTGAGCGGCGTCGGCCGCCCCGCGTAATTGGCGAGCAGGTTGTTGAGCTCGGCCGCGAATGCCGGATCCGTCTGCGCATCGAGAAACGCGGCCTCGAGCTGTTCGAGAGCGGGCACCAGGATTTCCGGCACATAGGTTCCGCCGAACCCTCCGAAGCGACCGCTCAGGCGCATTGCTTCAGCTCCTGGCGCGAGCGCGGCCGAAGGGATTCGAAGAGAGCGTGGATTGCGCGTGGCGATTTTACGCCGGGGCTTTCATCCACGGCCGACCCGACGTCGATCGCGAAAGCGCCCACCGCTGCCGCTTCGCAGGCGTTTGCCGGCCCGATACCGCCGGCAACGAGCGACTCTGAAAGCCGCGGATGGTTCTTCACCGCAGCCCAGTCAAAGCTTCGGCCACTGCCGCCCGACCCGCTGTCGAACAGTAGCCGGTCCGCAGCCTCGAATTTGCAAGGTGGCGACGATGAGACCGTTAGCGCCTTCCAGATTTCGCAGTCGACGGGCAGCCTTCGCGCCAGAGCCCGGACGTACGATGCATCTTCGTCGCCGTGCAGCTGCACCGCGGCCAGGCCGGCGACACTCGCAGTCTCCGCGATGTTTGCGAGCGGGGCATTCCGGAAGACGCCGACTCGCTTGGGCCTGGTGCCGCCGACCCGGAACGCGTCGGCTAGAGAAATTGCGCGCGGGCTTTCAGGAACGAAGACGAGGCCGACGTGAGTCGCTCGAACGGCTTGCTCCATGTCGTCCCGAGTTCTGAGGCCGCAGACTTTGACGCGCCCGAACATCAGTTCTCGTGCGGCTTGTGCCGGGTCCGGCGAGGCCATCAGCGAACTTCCAACGAGGAAAGCGTCGACGTGGCCTGACAGGCGCTCCACGTCGGCGCGTGAGGAAATGCCCGACTCGCAGACCAGCAGCTTGCCGCCCGCGAGATGGGCAAGCCGTTCCGTCGTGCCGAGGCTGATCGAGAGGTCGCGCAGGTCACGGTTGTTGATGCCGATAATCTGCGCGCCCAGTGCGTTGGCCCGGCGCATTTCCGTCTCGTCGTGAACCTCGACCACAGCGTTCATCCCGAAGCGCCTTGCTTCGGCGATCAGCTCGCGGGCGGCCGAATCGTCGACCAGCGAGAGCATCACCAGCACGGCGTCCGCTCCCGCAATCCTCGATTCGACCACCTGCCGCGGGTCGAGAAAAAAATTCTTGGCGAGGATCGGGCCGTCGAAATTGCGCCTGGCCGCCCGAAGGTCGTCGAGGCAGCCGCCGAAATGCCGGGTTTCGGTAAGGACGCTCAGCGCATCGGCAACTCCGGCGTAGCCGCGAGCAAGGTTCGCTATGTCGGCGGAGGCCCGGATGCTACCGCGGGACGGCGACGATTTCTTGATTTCGAGGATGAACCGGCTTCCCGGCTGCGCAAGCGCTTCGGCGAGGCTTCTGGAAGTCGGCTCGGCGCGGCTGCGCAGAGACTCGAGGCTGACGCCGGCGAAACGGTCGGCGATATCGGCGCTCTGAGACGCCGCGATTTGCGCAAGAACACCCTCAGCCACGGCTCGCCTCCACAAAGCCATTGAGCAGGTCCAGTGCCTGCCCGGAGGAAATCGCATCCTGAGCTCTGTCGACGCCGTCGCGCAGGTCGGCCGCAATTCCCGCCGTTTCCAGCAACGCTCCGGCGTTGATGGTGACGATCGACCGGTGCGCGGCGGTGCCTCGGCCACTGATCACGTCCAGCAGCAGCCTCGCATTGCGTTGAGGATCTCCACCCGACACGCTCTCCAGCGCAAAACGTTTCACCCCCGCCTGCTCTGGCGTGATTTCGAGCGGCTCAAGCTCGCCGTTGGTCAGGCGAACCGCCTGGGTGAAGCCATGGACAGCGACCTCATCGAGCCCTGACCCATGCACGACCAGAGCTCGCTCCACCCCGATTTCGCGCAGCGTTTCGGCGATGGGCATAAGCAGCGACGGGGCCGGGACGCCAAGCAATTGCACCTTCGGACGCGCCGGATTGAGGCACGGCCCGAGCAGGTTCATCACCGTTCGAACCCTCAGCGCCCGGCGAACCGGACCCGCATGCGAGATGCCCGGATGATAGGAGGTCGCGAGCAGAAAGCAGAAGCCGGTCCGGTCGAGAAGGTGGCGCGAAGCCAGGGGGCTGAGATCCAGCTTCGCGCCTAGCGACTCCACCACATCGGCGGAGCCGCATTTCGAGGTAAAGGAACGGTTGCCGTGCTTGACCACCGGCAGACCGCAGGCCGCGGAAACGAGCCCCGCAGCGGTGGAGACGTTGATCGAGCCCGAGGAGTCGCCGCCAGTGCCGCAGCTGTCGGCGAACAGGTAATCTGGAGAGGGGAAAGGCCGGGCCGCAGAGCGCAGCGCGAGCGCCGCCCCGGTCAGCTCTTCGGCAGTTTCCCCCTTGAATCGAAGAGCCACGAAGGCTGCCGCCATCAAGGGCTCGGGCAGGCGCCCTTCGACGATGCGCGTAAACAGGTCGCGGGATTCGCTCCGGCTGAGGCTTTTTCGCTCCAGCAGCCGGGCGATCGAGCGCTCGATCGGTGAAGGAACGGCTTCCACAGGCGCAGCTGCGGCGGTCGAAAGCGAGACGAGACTGGTCATGAAAAATCACCTGAAAACAAAAAAGCCCGCCGGTTGGCGGGCGGGCAGTCGATGATCGGTTGCTATTCGATCAGTCGCGCCATCGCGCCGCACGAGTCGACGAGCGCCACCAGAAGCGGACGGTCGAGCGTGCAGCGATGGCGTTCAGGTGTGCCATTGGCGCGCTGATACTGGCGCTTGGGCCGGCACGTCAAGCAGGAGACTTGCCATTACAGTTGACGTCCCCAGATCCGCGGTGGCAATGCCGCTCCGCTTGGCGAGCGGGTGTAGCTCAATGGTAGAGCAGAAGCCTTCCAAGCTTACGACGAGGGTTCGATTCCCTTCACCCGCTCCAGCCGAGCCAGTCTGGGGACTGGCGTACGGCTGGAGCGCCGGAGCGCGAGCAGTGCGCGCGTTTATTTCACGACCGCCAGACGATCGACGCCCATTTCGAGCGCCTTCACCACCCGCTTCATGTCCAGAGGCTTTTTCGGGTCTGCGAACCCGACGGTGTAGACGAACATGCGCCCATCCTTCCGCTCCATCAGCCAGGTACCGCTTAGGACACCCATTTCCGAGCCACCCTTGAACCCGACGTAGGGCCAGGTCTCAGCATCGAACTTGAGCTGCGTTTCGAGCGACAGGATTTCCGATACCGGCCGAAGCCCCGGTTTGCGCGACTGCGACCAGAGGTAAGCCATCGCCCTCGCAAGGTCGTTGCGGCTCGCCAGCCATTCGGTTCGCATGATGTCGATCGGCGCGGTCTGCCGTTCTCCAGCCGCAATCAGATCCGCATACGATAAGGTTGGGATGACGTTGGCGAGAAAGGCCCTCCGGGCAGCAACGTCGTCGGCGAAATAGGCGTCGAGCTGTTTGGGCGGGACGACAAGCTTCATGAAAGCGAATTCGCGAGTCTTGAGGAGCGGAATGTTCAGCGAAGGGTCGTGGTGCCCCATGACCGCCATTGCATGCTCGACATTCTCGCGGCCGACGAGGTCAATCAGGACGTCGGTGGCCGTATTGTCGCTCTTCTGGATCATCCGCTCGGCGAGGTAGCGGACAGTGAAGGTCGAGCCATCGGGAACGTAGCGAAGGTCGCCGCCGGGAACGCTCTTTTGCGCTTCCCGAATCGGGACCAGTTGCTCCCACTTCAGCCGCCCTGCCTCGATCTGGCGCGACAATTCGCCGAGCACATACAGTTTGAAGCTTGAGCCGACGGGAAGCGTTCGATCGGCGTCCAGGGCGTGGATGGGAACGAGCTTTCCGTCGACGAGTTCGGCGGCGAGCATTGCCCGGTACGGCGCGATTTCGCTGAGCTCGCGGTCGATCGCCGACCACTCAGGCGCACTCGCCGGAGCGGTGTTCGGCTGCTGGACAGCTGCGGTCGCAAGGGATGCGCTGCAGCCGAGCGCAAGTGCGATGCCAAATCTCACGAAGCTTCTTCGCGCCGTTGCCCAGGCAGCCGAGCCAAATGTGGAATGGGCGATCATCAATTCCCCCTTTGAGTGCTGATCCGTTCCGTCGCCGTTGTACCGGGCGGGGCGCTGACGGTCTAACGCGGGCTGCCGAGCGGCCGACCAGTCCCGGCACAGGAGGAAAGAGTCACGCTATCAAGCATCCGCGGCGTTGACAGCGCAGCACCCCGCCGCCATTTGGCGCGCCTGCCTCGCCGTGCTCGACCGTCGCGGATGGTCTTCGCGCGGCAAACCCCTGGAGGGGTGGCCGAGTGGTTAAAGGCAGCAGACTGTAAATCTGCCCGCGCAAGCGTACGCTGGTTCGAATCCAGCCCCCTCCACCATCTTTCGCCAGAGGAGGTTGCACGCCCGCGGCACCGTTGCGGAATGCAACGTAAGTTGCAGGAGTGCTTAATCCACGGTAACCGTGCATTGTTGGCCGACAGGGCCGTTGTGGCGTAAGTTGCCGCTCAACCAGCCGCTATTGCGGCTGCAACAAGTGAGTGAAAGGACAGCTCGGGTGCCGAATCCCGCGCTCAAGGGCGACTGCCCCGAAGAGAAAGACCCGTCAGTTGCGGACCGCGTGTCGAAGCTGAACCAGGGCCAGCTCGATTGCCTTCACCTGGTATCGCAGCACCTGTCATCAAAGGAAATCGCGGTCGAACTCGGCATTTCGCCGCACACGGTCGACCAGCGGATCCGCCAATCGCTGCAAATCCTCGGAGTACAGCGCCGCACCCAGGCTGCTCGAATCATCGAGCAATACTGCGAACCATATCAACGATTGATACATCAACCGCCGTACATTGAGGCGGAAGCCGCGTCGGGCGACCAAGAAGCCGCGGTCAGCAATCAGATTCGGCACGTTGATCGCGCAGGGGAGGCCTGGGACAGTTCGGGCTTTCATACCGAGCAGAAGCGCGGGCCGTTCTGGTCTTCCCTGCAACTGCCGTTCGCAACGAGGAGCCACTCCCGGAATGAGATGACGGTCGGCCTCCGGCTGCTCTGGATCGTGGTGATTGCGACGGGAGCTGCATTTTCGGCCGGCATGTACCTCGCCGGCCTGGAGAGCCTCGCAAGACTGCTGAAGAGCTAGTCAGCCGATCTTCTCGCCGGCCAAAGCCACTCCGGGGCAGTGCTTCGGGGAAGGAAGAAGCATGCGCAAACAAGCAATCTGGAACGCGGTCCACGAGGTCGGAATCCACACCCGTGCGGTCGAGGAGCTGATCGACTCCGCACTTGTCGAGCTGTCGCAACTGCAGTCGAGCGTCGTCCGGGTCAGCAGTGTCGCAGGCGTGCCCTATTCGACGTTGCAGGATTCCTTTGAAAGCGTTTCCGCGACCATCAAGGACCTGGTGAAGCTGCGCAGCACGATGGCGAGTTGTCACGAGGTCTTCCTGGAAGCCAAGGAGAAGATCCCGGGCGTTCGGAGCACGTCTTGGGGCAACGGCGATCCATGCTGCGGCAATTTCGGCAGCACCGACCTGCGTGTCGCGGCCTGAGAGGTTGACCGGACCCGATCAATAAGGTCCGGTCACTTTCCAATGAACTCCATTTCCCTGGTCATCCTATTCTGGCTCCTGCTGGTCGTTTCGTGCGGCTACGCGCTGTGGCGCGGCCGCAGGTACGAGCGGATCGCGGCACTGGTGTTCATTGCCGCCACCGTCCTTTCGATCGTGATGCACTCCCCGCTCCAAGGCCGCTACTATGGGCTCGAGATCAGCGACACCGTTATTGATGCAGGCGTTCTGTTTGCCGTCGTCGCGATTGCTCTTGTCTCTGACAGATTCTGGCCACTCTGGGCCGCCGGGCTGCAGCTGGTCGACAGCATGTCGCACGTGATGAAGGTGATCGACGCGGACCTGATTCCAAGCGTCTACGGCGCCGCCGAACGCTTCTGGAGCTACCCGATCCTCCTGATCCTCCTGATCGGAGCATGGCGCCAGCATCAGCGGACCAACGCCGAGCACGACTCCGTCCCCGCCTGATCGCTGCGACCTTGCACGGCGAGCGCAGCGCCCCCATTGGAGCGCCATGTCGCGCCGCAAGAAATCGCATCAGAGCCACTCCACCGGCCGCCGTCCTCGGCTTTGGGGCAAGCATGCGGTCGCAGCAGCGGTCGACAATCCTGATCGCAAGGTCGTCAAAGCCTGGGCAACTCGGGACGCCGCCGAATTCATGCAATTCCCAGCGGACGTGCCGGTAACTCTCGCAGACGTTGCCGATCTCGGGCGGCTCGTCCCGAACGATGCGCCCCACCAAGGGATCGTGATCGAGGTCGAACCTCTGGAGAACGCCTGGCTGGACGACCTGCTCGCCAATGCGCCGGAGCGGTCGGTCCTGCTCGTCCTCGACCAGGTCACCGACCCGCACAATGTCGGCGCGATCTTCCGCTCGGCAGCGGCGTTCGGAGCGATCGGTATCGTCACTCAGGACCGCCATTCGCCTCCGGAGAGCGGCGCCCTGGCAAAGGCAGCTTCGGGCACTTTGGAGACCGTTCCGTGGGTCCGGGCGGTCAACCTCGCGCGCGCGCTCGACGACATTGCCGAAGCCGGCTTCTGGCGAATTGGCCTCAGCGGAGACGCCGAAACGGATTTGAAGGCTGCGCTCGGCCCGAAGCGGATTGCGCTTGTTCTCGGAGCGGAGGGCCCCGGCCTGCGACCCAATACTCGCGCCCACTGCGATGCTCTCGCGCGACTTCCGATCACCGGAGCAGTCGAGAGCCTCAACGTGTCCAATGCCGCCGCAGTGGCCCTTTACGCGGCGACCACCACCTGATGGTTCGCACGTCGGAGAGCATCCGCGCAGCCGTCGAAGCGCTTGCACAACGCGAAAAGCCATTTGCAGAGGTCATCGACCGCCACGGCTTTCCCGAGCCGCGGCGGAGCGAGCCCGGGGCGCACACCTTGCTTCGGACCATCGTCGGGCAGCAGGTCAGCGTTGCCGCTGCCCGGTCGATGTGGGCCAAGCTGGAGGCCGCCTACGGCTCGCCCCCGGACCTCGGCAGGATTCTCGGTGCCAGTGACGAAGAGCTTCGGCTGGCCGGGATTTCGCGGCAAAAGGCCGGTTACGCGCGGAGCCTCGCCCAGCTCGTCCTCTCGGGAGAACTGGATCTTGGCTCTCTTCCACAGGGCGATGAAGAAGCCATTGCACATCTGGTCAAGATCAAGGGAATCGGCCGCTGGTCGGCAGAAATCTATCTGTTGTTCGCCGAAGGGCGCCCGGACGTCTGGCCGGCAGGCGATCTTGCCGTGCAGGTCGAAATAGGCCGGTTGTTCGGGCTTGGCGAAAAGCCGCCGGAAAAGGCAGTCCGCGAAATCGCCGAACGGTGGCGTCCCTACCGCGGGGCCGCAGCGATCCTCGCCTGGCATAGCTACAACAGCGCCGTCCTGTAATCGTTGTCCGCTCGGCTGATCTGTGCATGATGCCCCTCGGGCATTCGGGGGACAGATCATGAAACGAATCGACCTCTATTTTCTTCTGCTCGCAACCCTGCTTCTCATCTGCGGCGCAATCCTCGGAATCGTCATGGGCTCTCGCGAGGACTTCACGCTTGTTCCGGTTCATGCGCACCTGAACCTCGCCGGATGGGCGAGCCTGGCGCTTTTCGGACTCACCTATCGCGCCTACCCGGCGCTTGCCGAGCGCAAGATTGCCGCCTGGCACTTCGGCGTGTCGTCGATCGCATCGGTGCTTTTGCCGGTCGGGATCGGTCTCGCCGTTCTCCAAGGGCAACCCGGGCTCGCGATCTTCGCTTCGATTCTGTGGCTGCTTGGCGTGCTGCTCTTTCTTGCGCAGTTGGTGAGCCTGCTTGGAAGCGCGGCAACGCCGGTGAGTGCCCCCGCCGAGTAGCTATTTTCGAACGGCGAGCTGGTGCACGCGGCTGGCGAGGCCGCGGAAGATCCGGGGCGCGAGATCGAGCCGGAACGGCGCCAGCTTTTCACTGTTCGTCTCCTTGCCGACCAGGTAGCTGGCCGACGTCTGACCCTTGCCGCCGCTCCAGCGGTAAAGCGCGTTGAACGCGATCATCGGCACGAACAGTGCACGACCTTCGATCTCGATTGGGCGGACCTGGTCGCGAGCCAAAAAGACCGCGGTGTTGACGGTCACGCGCTGCCTCGGCGGGATGACCTGAATCGTCTCGCCCTTCGCAACCGGATTTTCGAAAAATAGCCCAATCTGCTGGTCCTGCATCGGACCGGCGTTGAACAGCGACGCCTCCAGTAGCACGTCCCGAGCCGGGACGCTGCCGGAGTTCACGACCGAAACTTCGAAGGCAACCGCTGCACGATCATCGTCGATCACCGCGCGGTCAGGCTTGAACTCGATCTCCAGCCACGGCCTGAGACGTGTGGAAACGAGGCCCGACGAAACCGACGCAGGTGGCGGCGCCGCGGGTGGTGGCGCAGGTGATTTCGGCGGGGCGGTCTCGCGGCGGCTTGGCGGGGACTGTCGAACGACCGGTTCGGACGGTACTTCCGGCGCGTCAACGGTGCCGAAATCGCTCACTCCGGCAAAGCTTTCGCGCGGGCGCAGCCGGAGCATGAGGAACCACGTCGCAGCCCCTGCGGCAGCAAGAGCGGCGATGATCCAGGGTAGAAACGATATGCCGCCGCCCGGCCCGCGAGTTTCCGGAGCTGCCGGTATCGGAACGGGTCCGCTCTCCTGCGGGTCGGCGATTGCGTCGGAGGATGCGGCTCCGCCGTTCGCCGGCGAGCCGACAGCCGGAGCGTGGCTGGGCGTCGGCACTGTCGATTCGGCGGCGCAGTCGTCGGTGCCGGAGCCGTGTCCTTTGCAGCTTCCGACGGCTTCGGCTGGTTAGGCGGTGGGGTTCGGCTGCCGGTCGTTTGAGGCTTCGGCTGACCCGGCGGCGGGGTGCGGCTGCCGGTCGTTTCAGGCTTCGGCGCGGGCGGCTGTTTCGGCGCTTCGGCGGGAGCCGCTGGCTTTTGCTTAGCCGAGGTCGGCGCGGTCGCGTTGCGAGTAACCGTTCCGTTCAGCGAAAAGTCGCTGATCTGCGGCGGCCCGACGACCTCGTTCTGGGGCGGCGCGCTGTCTTGTGCACTGCTGTCTTGCGCATGCGCAGGCGCCACTGCCGCCACCAGGCAAGCCGAAGCTGCGACAATGATCCGCGTGCGCGCTTTCATGATCCCCGCGATGCTGGAGTACGCGATTCTCTCGCGCCGGCGGCTCCATGCCGCCACCCGCCGCCCACTGCAAGCACAGCTTACATTAACGCGCGTCGACCAGCACCAGCTCGGAATCGTCCTGAGCTTCGACCATCACTCGGTCTTCGCCGGTGATCGCGATTCCGTCGCGTGGATTCGCCTGCTGCCCGTTCACCTGAATCCTGCCGTTGGAAACCAGGTAGAGATGGCGCCTGGGGTCGGCATCATAGGCGATAGACTTGCCGGACTTCACAGTCGCGCCGAGCACTTTCGCGTCGGAATTTATGGTCAGCGCGCCGCCGTCTCCCTCGCCGCTGGCAAGCAGCTGAAATGACCCTTCGCGGCTCTCCTTGGGAAACGGCATCGCTCCCCAGCTCGGCTCCGCGCCCGGCTTGTCGGTCTCGACCCAAATCTGGAACAGCGTGGTCTGCTCCTCTTCGAGATTGTACTCGGCATGGACGACACCCGTTCCGGCGCTCATCACCTGGACGTCGCCGGCTTCGGTGCGCCCCTTGTTGCCCATCGAATCCTGGTGGGTGATCGCTCCGGTCCGGACGTAGGTGATTATCTCCATGTCGCGGTGCGGATGCGGCGGAAACCCGCTCTTCGCGCCGATGGTGTCGTCGTTCCACACCCGGATCGCTCCCCAGCCCATGCGTGCCGGGTCGTGATAGCTTGCGAACGAAAAATGGTGGTGAGCATCGAGCCAGCCGTGATCGGCGTGACCAAGCGTCTCAAAGGGGCGAATGTCGATCATGTTGCAAAGGTGGCAAGCGCCAGCACGGGTTCAAGTGTCACGCCTGTGATTGGAGTTCTTCCGCAAGCGCGGCCACTTGAAGCCACCGCTCCTCGGCAGAGCTTTTCTCCGCGCGCAGCTTTTCGAGTTGGTGCGTGAGCCGGGCGAAACGCTCCGGGTCTCGGGAATAGAGCTCCGGGTCGTGGAGCTCGTCTTCGGCCTTCGCAATTTGCGATTCGATGCGCTCGATTTCGCCTGGAAGGCGGTCGAAGTCGCGCTGATCCTTGTACGTTAGTTTCTGAGGCGAACGGGCCTCCACTCGGGGAGAGCTGTCAGCGGAGGCGGCTGAGGGGGCGGTCGCCTTCCGTTGCTTCCCGCCTTCGGTCGAGGGGGAAGACCTCGGGCGGCGCCGCTTTTCCCAATCGTCATATCCGCCGGCAACGATGTCCACTTTCCCGGAACCGTCGAGCCCAAGAGTAACTGTCACGGTCCGGTCGAGGAAATCGCGGTCGTGGCTGACGATCAGCACCGTTCCCTCGTAGTCGGCGATCACCTCCTGGAGCAGGTCGAGCGTTTCGAGGTCGAGATCGTTGGTCGGCTCGTCGAGCACCAGCAGATTGGCTTCCCGGGCAAACTCGCGCGCCAGCAGCAGCCGCGACCGCTCGCCGCCCGACAGGGAACCGACCGGGGCATCTGCAATCGCCGGGTCGAACAGAAACTCCTTCAAATAGCCCTTGATGTGCTTCTTGTGCCCGCGAACCTCGATCCAGTCGCCACCGTTGGCGAGGACGTCCTTCACGCGCTTGTCCGGCTCCATGAGCTTGCGCTGCTGGTCGATGATTATCCCGGACAGGGTTTTTGCAAGGGTGACGGTGCCGCTGTCTGGCTGCAATTCCCCCGTCAAAAGCTTCAGCAAAGTCGTTTTCCCGGCCCCGTTCGGGCCGACGATCCCGATTCGGTCGCCCCGCTGTATCCGAAGCGAGAAGTCGCGAATGACGCAGCGGTCGCCAAACGACTTGTTTACAGCCTCCGCTTCGATGACCGCTTTTGAACGGGCCCGGTCCTTTGCGAGCGCCAGCTTGGCGGTGCCGGGACCGCCAAGCATCGCCGCACGCTCAGCCCGCATTTCCTGCAATTTGGCGAGACGTCCCTGATTCCGGCGCCGACGGGCGGTGACTCCGCGCTCCAGCCAGCGGAGCTCGATTGCAAGCTTGGCATCGAGCTTCTCGGCCGCCTTCGCCTCTTCCTCGAACACTTTCTCGGTCCACGCCTCGAACCCGCCGAAGCCGATCTCGGCGCGCCGCAAGTCGCCGCGATCAAGCCACAGACAGCTGGTCGTCAGCCGCTTGAGGAAAGTCCGGTCGTGGCTGATGACGATGAACGCGCCCGTAAAGCGGCCGAGCCACTTTTCGAGCCACTCGATCGCTCCGAGATCGAGGTGGTTCGTCGGCTCATCAAGAAGGAGGACGTCAGGTGCCTGGGCCAGGGCGCGAACGATTGCTGCGCGCCGCCGCTCTCCGCCGCTCGCGGTTGCGGCAGGCCGGCCGAGGTCGATTCCGATCTGGTCGGCAATTGCCTCGGCTTCATGCTGCGCCGGGGCGTCGCTTCCCGCGAGCACCCACTCGAGCAAGGTCCCGTCCCGACCGATCGCCGGGTCCTGCTCGAGAAGCACGACCTTCGTCCCGGGAACGATTGTCCGCCGGCCCTCGTCGGGGTCGATGAGGTCCGCAAGGCACTTGAGAAGCGTCGTCTTGCCAACGCCATTGCGCCCGATCAGCGCCAGCCAGTCCCGCTGCCCGACATAAATGTCGAGGTTCCGAAACAGCCATCCTTCTCCCTGGATGAGCCCAAGATTTTCGTAAGAGAGTACGGGTGCTGCCATTGGGCGCCACTAGAGGAGACGCTTTTAGAACTGAACCCTCTGTTGCAATAGAGTCGCACTGCGCCGCCTGAACGCTCCACGTCGGCAGCATTCATAAGGCATTCAATGCATTGTGGGTAAAAGCCGGGCATTGAGAATTGCCATGCGCCAGTTTCGTCCTCTCCTTTGCGCCGCGATTGCGGCCGGCCTGATTGCCGGACCGGCATTCGCCGATCCGCCGCGTGATGCCCAACGGGCATTCCAGGCCACTCGCGACGGGCGTTCGATGCCCCTGCCGAAGATCGAACGGCGGGTAATGCCGCTCATGCCGGGTGCCGACTATCTCGGCCCCGAATTCAACGGGCAGACGTACCGGCTCAAGTTCATGAAAGACGGGCGAGTTATCTGGGTCGACGTCGACGCCGCGACCGGCAAGGTTGTACGACGCTCTCATTAGCGCGCGCGATACGTTGACATTTCGCACCATTTCCCCAGTTGCCGTTCGATGACGGCCGTTCGCGGTTGCCGTTCGGGGGTGCCGGGGCCATGTCGGCGTGCGGCAGCTAGTTACGGACAAGCAACCGTTCAGCTTTGCGCGTGTTCATGTGCAGGAACGGCCCCAGGGGAATAGAAAATGCGCGTTCTGATCGTCGAAGACGAACCGAATCTTGGAAGGCAGCTTCGCTCGACGCTGGAGGGCGCGGGCTATGCAGTCGATCTCGCCACCGACGGCGAGGACGGCCATTACCTCGGCTCAACCGAACAATATGACGCAATCGTGCTGGACCTCGGGCTTCCGGAAATAGACGGGCTGACGGTACTCGATCGCTGGCGGAAGGAGGGCCGCAAAATGCCGGTCCTGATCCTGACCGCCCGCGACAGCTGGTCTGACAAGGTCGCCGGGCTTGATGCCGGTGCCGACGATTATCTCGCCAAGCCGTTTCAGACCGAAGAGTTGATCGCGCGGCTAAGGGCGCTGATCCGCCGCGCTTCGGGCAATGCCAGCTCTGAGCTGGTTGCGGGCGACATCCGCCTCGACACGCGGTCAGGAAAGGTCACCAAGGACGGCGAACCGGTGAAGCTCACCGCGCAGGAGTACAAGCTTCTGTCGTACCTGATGCACCACAAGGGGAAGGTGGTCAGCAGGACCGAGCTGATCGAGCACATCTACGACCAGGATTTCGACCGCGACTCCAACACTATCGAGGTGTTCGTCACGCGGATTCGAAAGAAGCTTGGGGCGGATGTGATCACCACCATACGCGGGCTTGGCTACAGCCTTGAGGAGCCGGAGGAACGGCGAGCTTGAACGACGCGGCCAAAACGGCCGACACTCAGAGCCTGGAACGCCGGCGCGAGCGCCCGCACATCGGGTCGCTGACCCGGCGGATGATCGTCGTTGCCGGGCTGTGGATCGGAATCCTGCTTCTGAGCGGCGGTTTCGCCCTCGACCGGATCCTGACCACGTCCATCGTCCGCAATTTCGACGACCAGCTGATCTACGTCCTCAATTCGATGATCGGAGCCTCCGAAATCGGCCCCGACGGCGAAGTTCGCTTCAACCGAGCCCCCGCCGACCAGAGATTCATCGAGCCCTATTCCGGAGTCTACCTGCAGGTCTCCGGAGCCGGTCACGAGCCGTTCCCGTCACGGTCGCTGTGGGATCGACGACTGAAGGTCTCGAACAATCATTTCGACGTGAAGCCTCACGTCTACAACAGCAACGAGTTTCCCGGCGAACCGCTACGCATTGCCGAGCGGGACGTGTTCCTTCCGGGATCGAACGTGCGTTGGCGATTCCAGGTCGCGCAATCGCGCGAGATGATCGACAAGCAGATCCACGATCTCAGGAAAACCCTGGTCTGGAGCTTCGCTGCGCTTGGCCTGGGGCTGCTGGTGCTTGCCGCTCTCCAGACCATCTACGGCCTTTGGCCGCTTCGCCGGGTCCAGCGCGAAGTGGCTGCAATCCGGTCGGGTCGGGAGAGACGGATTTCGGACACTTTCCCGACGGAAATCGAGCCGCTGGCGGAGGAGATCAATCAGCTCCTCGCACACAGCGAAGCGCAGGCCGAGGAAGCGCGCCGGCACGCCGGCAATCTCGCGCACGCGCTGAAAACTCCGCTCACGGTCATCACGAATGCGGCCACGGCGCATGACGCCAACCTTGGCCGCACCGTCATCCGCGAAGCTGCGCTGATGCGGCGGCAGGTGGACCATCATCTGGCGAGGGCACGGGCGATCGGCCGTCGGGCCTCGGCTCAGGCCCGGGCGCGGGTCTGGGACAGCGTCTGCGCCGTTCAACGCGCGGTCGACCGGCTCTACGAGGGCGTCACCGTCGACATCGCCGGGAACAAGACCGCCGACGTACGGGTGGAACGCCAGGACCTAGACGAGATGATCGGCAACCTGGTCGAAAACGCTGCGAAATACGGGAACGGGCGGGTGTTCATCACCGTAGACAAGCGCGATTCCAAAGTGGAAGTCATCGTCGAGGACGACGGCCCCGGAATTCCCGAGCACGAGAGGGAAACGATCTTCGCTCGCGGGGCACGTCTCGATACCGGCAAGCCGGGAACCGGGCTCGGCCTCGCCATCGTCCGCGACGTCGCCGAAATCTACGGCGGCTCCGTGAGCCTCGAGCAGAGCGAGGACCTCGGCGGGCTTCTCGCAAGGCTGTGCCTCCCCGCCGGCTGAACCGCGAGCATAAGCTTTCGTCGAAAAAGCGTTTGCCCGACCGGCTCCGCCGCTTACGGTGAGCGGCGAATCCGGAGGGGAATCGTCAATGCGTTTGCGTCACTTGCTCTATGCCGGCACCATTGTCGCCACCGTGCCTGCCGTGGTTCTTGCAGCCGGCCCGCGCTACGGCACCTGGGGAGTCGCAACCGAGGACATGGACACCTCGGTCAAGCCCGGCGATGATTTCTTCGCTTACGCCGAAGGCACCTGGCTAAAGACGCACGCGATCCCCGCCGATAAGACCGGGGCGGGCTACAATTACGAGCTTCCCGACGAAATCGAACTGCAGGTCCGCAAGATGGTCGAGGATGCGGCCGCAAATCCGGACGGCCCCACTCAGCAGAAGATCGGCGACGCCTACGCTGCCTGGATGGACGAGAAGGGCATCGAAGCGCGCGGTCTCGAGCCGGCGAAGCCATACCTGGCGAAAGTCGACGCCATTTCGAACGAGAAGCAGCTTGTCGAGCTGATGGGGAACCCCGCATTTGCGGCGCCGATTTCGCTGTTTATCGGTGCGGACGAGGACGACCCGACCCGGTACCGGGTCAAGGCTGGCCAGGCGCGGTTGGGACTTCCCGCTCGCGATTATTACATTCTCAACGGCGACAAATACGACAGCATCCGCAAAGCCTATCGCGATTATATCGTGCACATTGGCAAGCTTGCAGGGCTGTCGGACCCCGAGGGACGCGCCGACCGCATCATCGCCCTCGAAACTCGGCTTTCCAAGGACCAGTGGACGCCGGAGCGACGCCGCGACCCGGTGGCAACCCACAATGTCATGACCATTGCCCAGGCGCAGAAGCTCGCGCCGGAATTTCAGTGGGCCGACTTGCTTCGGGTGATGGGCCTCTCGTCGGCGGATACCGTCGATATCGCCGAGCCGAGCGCGGTCGCCGCAGCGAGCGAGCGAATTGCCGACGTACCCCTGAGTACGTGGAAGGAATATCTGACGTTCCGCTTCCTCAGCGATCACGCGAGTTATCTGCCCAAGGCCTTCGACGACGCGCATTTCGGTTTCTACGGGCGCACGCTGAACGACGTCCCCCAGCAGCGTGCCCGCTGGAAGCGCGGCATCGCGTTTCTCGACGATAGCCTCGGCGAAGCGGTCGGGCAGATGTACGTGGCGAAGCACTGGCCGGAGCAGACTGCGAAGATGGCTCAGGAGCTCGTCGACGATGTCCGGGCCGCCTACAGGGACAAGATCGAGCATGCCGCCTGGATGGATGGGCCGACCCGCAAGGCGGCGCTTGAAAAGCTCGCCTCGTTCGATCCGCGAATTGGTCACCCTGCCAAGTGGATCGACTATTCAAACCTGAAGATCAGCCGCACCGATCCGCTGGCAAACGCTATCGCAAGCGACGCTTTCCAGTGGCAACTGCTGGTGTCCCGCTTCCCGCATCCGGTCGATCGCGGGCTGTGGTTCATGAACGCCCAGACCGTGAATGCCTATTACGATCCGACGATGAACCAGATCACCGTCCCGGCGGCGATCCTCCAGCCGCCCTTCTTCGATGCCGCTGCCGACCCCGCGGTCAACTATGCCGAGACCGGCGCGACTACGATCGGCCACGAAATGGGCCACGGCTTCGACGACGAGGGACGGCAGTTCGACGCCAAAGGGCGGCTTCGCGATTGGTGGACCAAGGCCACCGCAGCCAAGTACAAGGTGAAAGCCGATATGCTGGCGGCCCAGTTCGACCAGTATGAGCCGATCCCGGGCGTCCACATCAAAGGCAAGCTGACCCTGGGCGAGAATCTCGCCGACCTCGGCGGGCTGGAAGCGGCCTACGCCGCCTATCGCCGCTATGTCGCGCGTCACGGCGAGCCGCCGGTCATCGACGGCTACACCGGCGACCAGCGATTCTTCATCGCCTTTGCCCAGGCATGGCAGGGTAAGCGCCGCGAAGGTGCTCTTCGCCAGCAGTTGCTGAGCAACCCGCACAGCCCGGACAAGTACCGGGTGGACGGAATCGTCCGGAATTTCGACCCGTGGTACAAGGCGTTCAACGTCAAGCCGGGCGACAAGCTCTACCTGCCGCCCGACAAGCGCGTTCACGTCTGGTAAGCGCCGGCTAGGAAAAGCAGCGCTTCCCCGCTAGGCCGGCGGCGTGAGCGCTACTGTCCACCCGCTGCATTCCAATCGGGAATCGCCGTCGCTCGAGCCGCTTCTGCAGCTCGTCGGCGACGACATGAATGGCGTTAACGCCGTCATCCTGGAGCGGATGCAAAGCAAGGTCGCTCTGATTCCCGAGCTCGCGGGGCACCTCATCGCCGGCGGCGGGAAGCGGATGCGTCCGATGCTCACCCTCGCCTGCGCCAAGCTGCTTGGCTACCCGGGAACACGGCACCACAAGCTGGCGGCGGCCGTCGAGTTCATCCACACGGCCACTCTCCTCCACGACGACGTCGTCGACGGATCGGGCTTGCGGCGGGGGAAGCGCACCGCCAACCTCATCTGGGGCAATTCGGCGAGCGTGCTCGTCGGCGATTTCCTGTTCAGCCGCGCTTTCGAGCTGATGGTCGAAGACGGCAGTCTCAAAGTCCTGAAGATCCTCAGCTCCGCTTCGGCGGTCATCGCCGAAGGCGAAGTCGAGCAGCTGACCGCGCAGCGGCGGATCGAGACCGACGAGGAACAATATCTGTCAATCATCGGCGCGAAGACGGCAGCACTGTTCGCTGCCGCGTGCCGGGTCGCTCCAGTCGTCGCCGAAGCCGACGAAGAATCCGAGGTGGCTCTCGAAAGCTACGGCAGACATCTCGGCATTGCCTTCCAGCTTGCCGACGACGTCATTGACTATGCGTCCGATTCTTCGGTGATGGGCAAGGGAGTTGGGGACGATTTCCGCGACGGAAAGATGACTCTCCCGGTGATCCTGGCCAACGCGAGAGGAAGCGATGACGACCGGGCATTCTGGCGTGCCGCAATCTCCGGAGAGCGAGTCAGCGACGACGACCTCGCTCACGCGATTGCGCTGATGCGCTCGACCGACGCACTCGCCGACACGATCGAATGCGCCCGCCACTATGGCCGTCGGGCGATCGATTCCCTGTCGGGATTCCCGGCCGGCAAGGCGAAAAGCGCGCTCGCCGAGGCGGTGGAGTTCGCGATCGCGCGCGCCTACTGATCTCGCCGATCTTGATTCCTGGTCAGTCCTTTGTCACTCGCACGCCATGAGCATCGCCCGAATCTCGGAACTTGATCGCCGCACGACCCAATCGGGCCGGGCCAATTCGGGGCTGTGGCTCCTGGAGTTCGAGCGCACTGAGGGGCAGCTCCCGGATCCGCTCACCGGCTGGAACGGGTCCGGCGACACGAACACGCAGGTGAAGCTCACCTTTCGCACTCGCGATGAAGCAATCGCTTATGCGGAAAGAAACAACATCGCCTATCACCTGGTGCCAGCCACCCCGGTGAAGATGAAGATCCAGGCATACTCCGACAATTTCCGCTAAGGGGTTGCGCCCCCGCGCCAGGCACGGCACTTTCTCCCCGCCGAGCTAGGGGGAAAGCTGTCAAATTGCGTAGCGCTCGTCATCGGGACTCGTCCCGAGGCGATCAAGCTTGAGCCAGTCGCGTCGGCACTCGCCGCGCGCGGCCTTCCGCCAACGTTGATCTTCACAGGCCAACATCCGCAGCTAGACGCTGCCGATTATAAGCTGGACGGGTTCGACGCGGCCCATCTCGGGCAGCCGGGGCAAGAGAACCCGCATGTCCATGTCGGCTCGGTGACCCGGTCCATGGCGGCACTGCTGGCGAAGACCGATCCCGAGCTCGTCATCGTCCAGGGCGACACGTCGAGCGCTCTTGGCGGCGCATTGGCGGCTGGGCTCGCCGGAATACCGGTCGCCCATGTGGAGGCGGGCCTTCGGAGCCACGATTGCCGCCATCCCTGGCCCGAAGAGGAGTTTCGAGTCGCGATCGACCGCGACAGCGAGCTGCTGTTCGCGCCAACTGCGCTGAGTGCCGCCAACCTGAGGCGGGAGCAGGTGCGCGGGCGAATCCACGTCACCGGCAACAGCGGCGTCGATGCGGTCCAGAGGATCCGCCGACGGCTTAAGCGACGCCCGCGCGGCGCCGCCCCCCGCCTGCTCGTCACCTGTCATCGGCGCGAGAACTGGGGTGAGGGGGTCGCCGGAGTGGCAGCGGCATTGAGAGAAATTGCCGCGAACGACCTCGCTTCCGTCGAGCTGATTCTTCACCCCAACCCGGTGCTTTCCAGCCGAATCCGGGCAATGCTTTGCGGCTTGCCCAACATTACCTTTCGCGAGCCCTGCACCCATCGCGACACGATCGAGGCGATGCTGAACGCCGATCTCCTGCTCAGCGATTCCGGCGGCATCCAGGAGGAGGCGACGGCTCTCGGGATCCCGGCGCTGGTGTTGAGGGACAGGACCGAACGGCCGGAGGCGATCGCGAGCGGAAACCTCGAGCTGGTTGGGACCGATCCGCAGCGGATCGTTGAGTCAGTGCGACGGCTGCTCCAGCGCGGTGCGGGCGCAAACGCCACGCTGCCCTATGGTGATGGACGCGCAGGCGAAAGGATCGCCGCGATCATCGAACAATGGCTGGTGGAAAGGAAAGCCGATGCGCTGTCAGCAATTCCCTCGACCTGCTCCCAGCAGGCTGGGAATTGGTGACCCCTACGGGACTCGAACCCGTGTTTTCGCCGTGAGAGGGCGACGTCCTGGACCGCTAGACGAAGGGGCCATGTGCGCGAGCGAGGCGGCCATATGTGGGCTGAAGGATGAGTAGTCAATCGCGAGGCGTCACAGCTTCACTCCACGCAGCCGAAGCGAATTGCCGATGACGGTGACGGAGCTGACCGACATCGCTGCGCCGGCGATGATCGGCGACAGCAGGATGTTGAACCAGGGATAGAGAATCCCGGCGGCGATCGGCACTCCGGCAGCATTGAAGACGAAGGCGAAGAAAAGGTTCTGGCGGATGTTGCGCATAACCGCGCGGCTGAGGTGGCGAGCTCGGACGATCCCTCGGAGATCCCCTTTGACCAGCGTGATTGCCGCGCTTTCCATCGCCACGTCAGTGCCGGTGCCCATCGCGATTCCGACGTCCGCGGCCGCCAGCGCCGGAGCGTCGTTGATTCCGTCCCCCGCCATTGCGACTCGCCGCCCGTCCCGCTTCAGTTCGTCCACCGTCGCCTGCTTCTGGTCGGGCAGCACGTCGGCAATGACTTCGTCGACGCCGACCTCGCGTCCGACCGCGTCGGCTGTCCGCCGGTTGTCGCCGGTGAGCATGACGACGCGGATTCCGGCGCGATGGAGTTCGCTGATCGCGCCGGCAGCAGTTTCCTTCACCGGGTCGGCAACAACGAGCAGGCCCGCAAGCTGCCCGTCAATGCCAACGTACATGACGCCCTGCCCTTCGGCGCGCCGCGCGTTCGCAGCTTCGCTCAGCGGTCCAACATCGATTCCGCTGTCGCAAAGCATTGCCGCATTGCCCAAAGCGACGCGTCGACCTTCGACGGTGCCGCTAACGCCTTTGCCGGTGTGCGATTCGAACTGGCTGCTGTCCGGCCACCGCAGGCCACGCTCGTCCGCTCCCTCGACTATGGCTGCGGCGAGCGGATGCTCGCTTCCGCGCTCCAACGCCGCCGAGAGGCGCAGGACGTCGGCCTCACTGAAGCCGCCGGCGGGCTGCACCGCAATGAGCCTTGGCTTGCCGATTGTGACGGTACCCGTCTTGTCGATGACGAGCGTGTCGATCTTCTCCATCAGCTCCAGCGCTTCGGCATTCTTGATCACAACGCCCGCGCTTGCTCCGCGTCCGGTCCCGACCATGATCGACATCGGAGTGGCGAGCCCAAGCGCGCAGGGACAAGCGATGATCAGCACCGCGATGGCGTTCACTATCGCATGGCTGAGCGGAGGCGCCGGACCGAACAGCCCCCACAGGATGAAGGCAACCAATGACACCGCGACCACGCTTGGGACGAACCAGGCGGAGACCTTGTCGGCGAGCTTCTGAATCGGCGCTCGCGAGCGTTGCGCGGCCGCGACCATGCGCACGATCTGGGACAGCATCGTGTCCCGCCCGACCCGCTTCGCCCGGATCAGAAGCGTTCCGGTACCGTTGACCGTCGCTCCAGTGACCGGGTCGTCGGCAGTCTTTTCCACCGGAACCGGCTCTCCGGTGATCATCGACTCGTCGACCGAGCTGTGGCCTTCGACGACTTCGCCGTCGACGGGGATCTTTTCGCCCGGCCTGACCCGCAGAAGATCCCCGACGTGGATGTCGGCAATCGGCACGTCTTCGTCCCTGCCGTCGACGACCCGGCGAGCGGTCTTCGGAGCCAGGTTGAGAAGCGCTCGGATTGCCTTGCCAGTGGCGGCTCGAGCTCGAAGCTCGAGCACTTGCCCGAGCAAAACCAGCGTCGTGATCACCGCCGAGGCTTCGAAATAGACCGGGACGAGACCGTCCATCGTTCGCAACGAGGCGGGGAACAGCTGCGGCGCGACAGTCGCCACGACGCTATAGCCATAGCCGGCGCCGACCCCGAGGCCGATCAGCGTGAACATATTGAAATGGCGCGTTTTCAGGCTCGCCCAGAATCGATCGAAGAACGGCCAGCCGCCCCACAGGACAATCGGCGTGGCAAGCGCGAACTGCACCCAGACAGAGGTTCGCACCGGCAGCAATCGCACGCCGAACAGGTCCGCGCCCATCACAAGGACCAGGATCGGGAGAGCCAGCGCCAGGCTGACCCAGAAGCGGCGCGTCATGTCGATCAGCTCGGGATTGGCCTGCTCCTCCACCGTCGGCTCGAGCGGCTCCAGCGCCATTCCGCAGATCGGACACGTGCCGGGTTCCTCGCGGCGGATCTGCGGGTGCATTGGGCAGGTCCAAATCGTGCCCTCGACCATTTCGGCGGGAGTTACCGCGGCGGCGGCTCTTTCGGGATTGAGATAGCGCTCGGGATCGGTCTTGAACTTGTCGAGGCAGCGTTCGCTGCAGAAATAATAGGGCGTGTCGGCAAGCTCGTAACGGTGCTTCGCCGTGCGGGTGTCGACGTGCATTCCGCAGACGGGGTCGCGCTCCAGGAGATCGTGGGCAGGATCGGCCGCTCCGGAATCGGTGTGATCCGCGCGTTGTGAGTGCGTGTGGTGATGGTCGTCCTTTTTCGGCATCTGCCGCTTCTTGCCCCCGAGGTTACGGCAACGTTGAGCGATTGGATCAGTCTTCGTCGCGGTCGCGCTCGCTCAGGTAACGCATCAGCTCGGCAAGAGTGGACTCCATCTGGTCCTGCATTTGGCCGACCAGCTCGTTCTCCCGCATTCCGACATGGTCGAGCGGCTTTGAATAACTGTCGGAAAATGCCTTGAGATCGTCGCGGTCGAAGACGCCCCTGGCGACCAGCTTGGCAAGGATCACGAGCAGGCCGTTGGTATTGGCGATGGTTCCGGCGACGAGCGCCTCATCGACCATCGACAAGGTGCCGTCGACTTCGGCTTCGCCCAGCGATTCGGTTTCGCTATCATCGAAAGGACTCATGGCCGCAGTGTCGCGCCCATGCGCGCCAAGGGCAAGGTCAGCGGCCGCAATATCGGGCGAGCTGCCCCCACGCCGAAGCCTTTTCGTCGAACGGCCGGGTGTTTGCCGGGCTCGACGAAGGAAGGCCGATGAGCACCAGCTCTATCCCGGCGAGTAGCTTGCGCCCCGCCGCCGCGGCCGCCGAGCCGTTGAAAGCGACGGCTTGTAGCTGCGGGAATCCGGCAAAATAGTCGGTCAGCGGATTATGGCCGGCATTTCGGATGGCCTGGTCCAGGCTTCCTTTTCGAGTGGCATTTGCAACCACGTCCCACAGCCCGATGCGATTCGCCATCAGCCGCTGCAGCCGCTCCGGATAATCGAGCGACTGAAGATCCTCACCGATCGCCGGACCGACAAGGCGCCAGAAGCAATTGCGCGGATGCGCATAGTAGCGCCGGGCCGCGAGCGATGCGTCGCCGGGAAGGCTGCCGAGGATGAACAACCGCGCATCTTCGCGCGCCACCGGCGGCAGTCCGTGCTTCAGCGTCATTCGATTTGCCTTTGCGCCGTGGGCGACTAGTGGTTTCGCCCGTGCAGCCGAGCGATCTCCGAATCGCCCTCTTTTCGGGCAATTACAATTACGTCCGGGACGGTGCCAATCAGGCACTGAACCGGTTGGTCGACTACGTCCTGCGCCAGGGTGCGAAGGTGCGCGTCTATTCCCCTACAGTTGAGAACCCCGCCTTCGAACCGGTCGGCGATCTGGTGTCGCTGCCGGCGATCTCGATCCCGGGCCGGGCCGAATACCGGCTGCCGCTGGGACTGCCGTCGCGGGTGCGGCGTGATCTCGCCGAGTTTGCGCCCAACGTGGTCCATATATCTAGCCCCGATTTCGCAGCCGTCCGGGCGGTCGGCTGGGCACGCGCCAGGGGCATTCCGGCGGTCGCTTCCGTGCACACTCGCTTCGAAACCTACCTGAGCTACTATCACTTGCAACTGCTCGAGCCGACGCTCCGCGCCTACCTTCGCCGTCTCTATCGCCGCTGCGACGCGCTTCTCGCGCCGGCAGAATCGACCGCTGCGGTTCTTCGCGCACAGCGAATGAACCGCAAAATCTATATCTGGAGCCGAGGCGTCGATCGCAAGCAGTTCACCCCCGATCGCCGCGACATGCAATGGCGGCGCAGCCTGGGCATCGGCGACGACGAGTTGGCGGTCGCTTTCCTTGGCCGCCTGGTGCTGGAGAAGGGGCTCGACGTATTCGCGGCCGCAATCGAGAATCTTCGCGACCGGGGAGTGCCCCACCACGCTCTGGTCATTGGCGACGGCCCGGCGCGACCATGGTTCGAGCAGCAGATGCCCGACGGAGTATTCGTCGGCCATCAGACCGGCGACGATCTGGGCAGAGCGCTGGCCAGCGGCGACGTTTTCCTCAACCCGTCCGTCACCGAGGCGTTCGGCAATGTCACCCTGGAAGCGATGGCGAGCGAGCTCCCCGTTGTTGCCGCTGCGGCCACAGGGGCGACCAGCCTTGTTGTCGACGGGCAAACGGGAACGCTCGTCGAGCCGGGCGACATTCCCGGCTTTACCGATGCTCTCGAGGCCTATGCACGCGACCCGGAGCTCCGCAGGCGCCATGGCGAAGCGGGCCTGGCCTATGCCAGAACCCGCGACTGGGACGAGATCAATTCCGCCGTTCTGAAGGTCTACGAGACCGTCCTCGAGCGGCGGAAAAGCTCAGTCGCTTCCTCCTGATTTTATGCGCTCGATCCGCTGCGCTGCGTCGTCCAGGATCGCGGCGATTTCGTGGAACAGCTCTTCGTCGAAGCCTTCGCGCGAAATGCGGTGCGTCATTGCGGTCATCAGGTTCTTCACCGCTCGCCCGATAGCCGGGCCGGCGTGTGCGCGCTCTTCGGGTTTCATGTCGGTCAGCCGGTCGATCAGCGCTTCCGCCTGATCCGAATTCTCCTCCAGGTGAGCGCGACCTTCCTCGGTAGCAGCAAAGACCTTCTTGCTGTCCTTCGATTTCTGCTCCTCGATCAGCCCCATTTCCTCGAGCATCGTCAGTGTCGGGTAGATAATTCCCGGGCTGGGCGCATATTCGCCGCCGGTCATGTCCTCGATGGCGCGGATGCAGTCATAGCCGTGGCGCGGCTCGTCACTGATGAGCTTGAGCAACACGAGGCGAAGCTCTCCCGATTCGAACATTCGGCGACGTCCGCGTCGTCGGTGCCGGCCGCCACCTCCGCCACCGCCGTTCCGGCCCCCGAAGCCCCACGGGCCGTTGGGGCCGAAGGGCCCGCTGGGGCCGAAGGGGCCCTTTGGACCGAATGCGCCATCGGGCCCGAACGGCCCATTCGGGCCGAAGTCATCGTCGCTGTCCCAGTGAAACCGGAATTTCCCGGGCCCAAAGGTGAATCCGTTCGATTGTCCCGATTCGGAATCTGTCGGTCCGCAGCTGCCATGGAATCGCATTGCCCAACCTTTCTCTAGATATAGCTAAGATATATCTACGATGCATCGAGTGCAATAGCCATGTGCAACCCCGAGCAGCGCCCCTATTCTTCTTGCATGGCTGACCTCTTCGGCGATTCCGCTTCTGCCGCAGCGCCGCCGGCGAGCGCGGCCAATGCTCCGCTTGCGGACCGGCTACGGCCCAAGAGCCTGGGCGACGTCGTGGGGCAGGAGCATCTGACCGGGCCGGATGGAGCGATCGGCCGAATGGTCGCCGCCGGTAAGCTTGCGTCAATGATCCTGTGGGGACCGCCGGGCAGCGGCAAGACCAGCATTGCGCGACTGCTCGCCGATGATGTCGGCTTTCGCTTCGTCGCAATCTCGGCGGTTTTCTCCGGAGTAGCCGACCTGAAGAAGGTCTTTGCCGAAGCTCGGACGGCGGCCCGCGCCGGTCAACGTACGTTGTTGTTCGTCGACGAGATCCATCGCTTCAATCGCGCCCAGCAGGACGGTTTCCTGCCCTACGTCGAGGACGGCACCGTCACTCTGGTCGGCGCAACAACGGAGAACCCCAGCTTCGAAATTAACGCCGCGCTCCTCTCCCGCTGCCAGGTGCTGATTCTCCACCGGCTGGGCGAGCGGGCACTGGAAACGCTGATCGAACGCGCCGAAGCCGAGGTGGGCAAGCCGCTTCCCCTCACGCCCGGCGCCCGTGAAGCGCTCATCGCCTCCGCCGACGGCGATGGGCGTTTCCTTCTCAACCAGGTCGAGACGATCTTCGATATCGAGCCACAGGAGCCGCTCGACTCCGCTGCGATGTCCGCGCTCCTCCAGCGCCGAGTGCCCGTGTACGACAAGGATCGCGAGGGGCACTACAACCTGATCTCGGCGCTTCACAAGAGCCTTCGCGGCTCCGACCCGCAGGCGGCGCTCTATTATCTCGCTCGGATGCTCGTTGCCGGCGAACAGCCGCTGTACGTCATCCGGCGACTGACTCGCTTCGCGTCGGAGGACATCGGCCTCGCCGACCCGCAGGCGCTGGTGCAATGCCTTGCGGCCAAGGACGCGTACGACTTCCTCGGCTCTCCCGAAGGCGAGCTCGCGATCGTCCAGGCTTGCCTCTATTGCGCCGTCGCTCCCAAATCGAACGCGGCCTACTCGGCCCAGAAGGGCGCCTGGCGAGCAGCCAGGGAGAGCGGATCGCTGATGCCGCCGGCGCACATCCTGAATGCTCCGACGAAGCTGATGAAGGACGTCGGCTACGGCAAGGGCTATGCGTACGATCACCAGTCGGAGGACGCTTTTTCAGGCGCCGATTACTGGCCGGACGGACTTGAGCCGCAGGAATTTTACCGGCCCAGCGACCGCGGCTTCGAAGCGCGGGTCCGTGAGCGGCTCGAACATTGGGCAGAACGGCGCAAGGCGCTACAGTCCGGCAGATCGACACAGGGGAGCTGAACCAAATGTACGACATGAGCCGGGCGACCGGATATTGGCAATCGCAGCTGGTCTATTGGGGTCCGAAAATCCTCGTTGCGGTCCTGATTCTCATAGCGACGTGGGTGGTCGCCGGGCTGGTCAAATGGGCGTTCCAGAAAGCCATCGACTCCATCCCGGCGCTTCGTAGGCACGTGACCGGCGGCCCTAAGGAAACGGTTGGACACCAGCTCGGCACCATCGCCAAGCTGATCATCTGGCTGGTCGGGATCATGGCCGCTCTCAACTACCTCGGAATCGGGCAGATCCTCGCTCCGATCAATCAGCTCGTGAGCCAGATTTTCGGCTTCCTTCCCAAGCTGATCGGGGCCGGCCTCATCTTCTTCATCGGCCTGATCGTCGCGCGAATCCTGCGGCAATTGACCGAGACCGTACTAACCGCGGCGAACGTCGATGCGCTGCTCGCTCGGATCGGCATTGGCGATACGGCAGGGACGACGCGAACCCCTGAGGACCAGGTCCCGCCCGGAGCAGCGCCGGGAGCCACTCGGGCGACGCTCGCCCGAGCCGGCGGAATCCTCGTCTTCGCGCTCGTCATCATTCCGGTGTCGATTGCCGCGCTTCAGGTACTCGACATCGAAGCGATTTCCGTCCCCGCGACGAACATGCTCAACGACATCCTCGCGGCAATTCCGCACATCCTGACCGCGGCGTTGTGGCTCGGGATTGCGTTCATCCTCGCCCGCTTCGTGAAAACTATAATCGAAGGCATTCTTCCGCCCACCGGGTTCGACAAGGCAGTGCGATCGACGGGCGTTCTCCCGACGGCGAGCAGGCCGTCGCGAATTGTCGCCAACATCGCGTTCATCGCAATTATTCTCGGCGCTGCAATCGAAGCCGCCCAGCAGCTGGGCGGGGGCACGGTGGCGATCTTCCTCGCCCAGGTGACCGAGCTCGGCGGGAAGGTGATTTTCGGGACTCTGATCATCGTCACCGGAATCTTCCTGGCCCGAATCATTGCCGGGCTGGTGGGAAGCTCGACGGGCGAAGGCAGCTACGCCGAGGAGATCGTCAAATATGCGATCATCGCCTTGTTCACGGCGATCGGCCTCACCTTTATGGGGCTCGCCGACCAGATCGTCATCCTCGCGTTCGGCCTGATCCTCGGTTCGGCGGCGGTTGCGGTCGCGATCGCCTTCGGCCTCGGCGGGCGCGACGCGGCCGCCCGGCTGCTCGAGCGATACGTCGACGAAAGAGCTCCTCGCCCGCATCGCGCTCCACGTCCGCCGCGGATCGAGCGCAGCACGTCGGCCGACGACGAGGACGATCTCCAGCCGCCGCTGGTGTGACGCATAGTTTTGAATCCTACGTCGCCATCGACTGGTCGGGGGCGAAAGGGAAAAGGCACAAAGGAATTGCCGTCGCCGAGGCCCGGGGCGATGCGCCGCCGCGCCTCATTCGGGCCGGACACAGCTGGTCGCGCGGGCAGGTGCTCGAATGGCTGCTCCGCCGAGCCGCGAAGGAACGGACCCTGTTCGGCTTCGACTTCAGCTTCGCGCCGCCGTTCCTCGAGCGCGGGGCCTATTTGCCGGGCGAAACGGGCGTTCCGAAAACCGCGCGCGAATTCTGGGCTTATGTCGATCACCGAAGCGACGACGAGGACCTGGGCGCGGCGAGCTTTCTCGAACAAGCGCACCGCAAGCACTTCTACTTCGGGATTGCCGACGGAGTAAAAGCGGACTTCATGCGCTTTCGCCGTTGCGACCAGCAGCTCAACCGGCAGGGCGGCCGAAAGACGGCGAGCGCCTTCGACGCGATCGGGGCTGCGCAGGTCGCCAAGGCAAGCTTTGCGGGAATGCGGCTTCTGCACCGCGTTGATGGCAATGTGGCCGTTTGGCCGATGGATCCCCTCCCGCCACACGGAAGCGCAGTCGTTGAAATCTACACGCGAATCTATCTCCGCCGCGCCGGAATGCCGGGAACCAAGCTTCGGACTCGGAAACAGTTGAACGAGGCGCTGCGCGGACTCGGAAGCAAGCCGGTTCGACTTCGCTTCGAGCCCAACGACCATCAGACGGATGCGCTGGTCACCGCGGCGGGAATGCGCGAGCTCGCCCGCAGCGAGCCGCGCGCCTTCGATCCGCACGGGCTCACACCCGAAATCGCGCAAACAGAAGGGTGGACGTTCGGCATCCTTTGACCCAAATGCGTCAGCCGGGCCGGATTAGCTCAGTTGGTAGAGCAGCGGTTTTGTAAACCGAAGGTCGCGGGTTCGAATCCTGCATCCGGCACCATCGCTCAGGCTCAAACCGCGGCCACGTGAGTCGCGTTCGAGGACGGCAAATAGCTGTCGAACGCCGCGGCGACGGCACGGACGAGCGGCCGCCCCTGCTCGGTGACTTCTATCCAGCTGCCCGACCGACGGATCAGCCCGTCTGCTTCGAGCCGCTCGATGGGCGCATCGACAGCGCCCAACTGCGCGCGGTAATTGCACATCAACTGCTCGATTATCGCCGCTCGGCGGCTGTCATCGTCGCTGATTCGGCAGCCGCGCACCGTCGCCAGCCGCCCTTCGCCGATCCGCCGCTCATAGTCGGGGATCCTGGTCGCGTTCTGGACGAAGCCTTGCGGCAGGCGCCCGATTGCCGAGGCTCCGAAAGCGATCAGGTCGGAGCATCTGTCGGTCGTGTAGCCTTGGAAATTCCGGTGCAGCAGGCCGCGCTCGGAAGCGATGGCGAGACTGTCGCCGGGAAGGGCGAAATGGTCGAGGCCGATTTGGCGGTAGCCGGCAGATGTCAGCGCGTCGGCGATGACACCCGCTTGTTTTTGCCGCTCCGCCGGGCCCGGCAGCGCGGCCTCGTCGATTTTTCGCTGATGCGGCTTGAACGAGGGGACGTGGGCATAGCCGAACACTGACAAGCGGTTCGGCTGCAGTTGCAGTGCCTGCTCCACAGTATCGAGGCATGACTGACGCGTTTGAAACGGAAGGCCGTAGATCAGGTCGAAGTTGATTCCCGGAATACCGTGCTCGCGGAGCATCGCCACTGCGGCGGCCACCGTTGAATAGCCTTGAATGCGGTTGATCGCCGACTGAACCACAGGGTCGAAGCTTTGTACGCCGACGCTTGCCCGGTTCACCCCGGCGCGGCCGAATGCCCCTGCCAGCGGCTCCGTGAGAGTCCGCGGATCGACCTCCACCGCGTTCTCCGCCAGCGGATCGATAACGAAGGCTTCGGCGAGCGCATCGCGGATTTTGTCGATATCGGCGGGGGCCAGAAGCGTCGGCGAACCGCCGCCCCAGTGCAAATGCCCGATCTTCGGCCGCCCCTGCATTTCGGATTCGACCAGCCGGATTTCGCGGACCAAAGTTTCCACGTAGCGGCTGACCGGCGGCTGCCGTCGAGTCACACTTGTGTGACAGCCGCAGTACCAGCACATTTGTCGGCAGAAGGGGATGTGCAGATAGACCGAAACGATTGAGCTGCCGCCGAGCGTCCGCAACCACTGCCGGTAATCGGAAGCGTCGACAGCCGCGGCGAAATTGGGCGCCGTCGGATAGCTGGTGTAGCGCGGGACGCGCATGGCCGCGTAGCGGGCGAATGTTTCGGAAGAGATCATCGGTCCGAAGCTACGCAATCGGACTCGCCGCCTCGTTGACGTGGATCATTTGACTCGCAACGACGGCTGAAGCCTCGGGCGGGCGATCCCTTGCACGACAGAGCCGCTTCGACAAAGATACAGCTCATTGCAGCGGCGGGAGGAAGGAACATGATTGCGCGTATCGCAGCAGCCCTGTTCCTCATCGCCTCGGCCGCGTGCCAGGCACACGAAATCGCGACGATGCCGTTGGGTGACGGCCGCGTCTCCGCCGAGCCGAAGCAAGGCTATGTCTATTCCTGCCAATCGCGCTTCAATCCGAACGCGCCTGCGGCGTCGGTGAACGGACCGTGGATTGAAGGGGATCGCTGGACTCGCGCGAACAAGCCGCAGGTCGAGGGGAAAGTAAGCTGGCCGAATTCGCAGATCAGCATTGCGGTTGAAGGCAACCACAGGGTTGTCCGCTCCAACAACCTCCCCAACCACGCCACAGGCGAATTTCCGATCCGCCCCGGGACCGAGGCCTACCAGTACGACCGCAATCCCAATCACATCGGCGCTCAGGACATCTTGCTGTCGCTGCCCGCTCGGCCGAAAATCGCTTCCAGTCCAACTTGCGTCCCGATGGGAATGATCGGGTTCGCGGTCAGTGGAGTGGCGATCTACAACGCTCTCGATGCGCGCGGCCGCGATGCCCCGGCGCACGAAATCCAGGACCTGTGCAACGGCCATCCCGAGCGCAGCAGCCAGTATCACTATCACGACTGGTCGCCATGCCTCGAAGGCAAGGATCGCGATGCCCCGGTCGGCTGGATTCTCGACGGATTCCCGATTCTGGGGCCGGTGGATTCAAGCGGCAAGCGCTATACCGACGCCGATCTGGACGCCTGCCATGGAATGACCGGCCCGGTGAACATCGGCGGAACCACGGTGACCATGTATCACTATCGCTTCACCGACGAATATCCGTACACGATCGGCTGTTTCAAAGGCACGCCCCTGCAGCTCAGTGGCGCATCGCGCGGACCGCGGCGGCCGCGGTAGAGCCGGGATTGGGGCAATGAAGAGAATCGTCAGTGTCGCGACCGCAATTGCGTTTCTCTTCGCGGCAGCGGCCGCCCACGCACAAAGCGGCGACACCTGCCGTCCGGTTCGCACCGAAGATGCCGCGGCACTGAAAGGTCGTTCGGCGGTCGTCACCGACATCGACGGAGTCCTCAGCCAATATGTGCTCCAGGATTATGGTCCGACGAACGGCGCGTTCCTCGATCGCGGGATCGCCTATCCCCGGCCCGACGCTGCGCTGATGCTCAACATCTACCACCGGCGCGGCTATGCGATCGTCTACATGGCCGGCCGGCCGCGACAGATGAACGTGCTCGGCAAGAGCATGTGCGAAGCGACTGTCGATTGGCTTCAGGCAAATGGCTTTCCGACCGAGCGCGGCGACACGCTGGTGCTTCTGCGTGACGGCGACAAGTCCGTGCTCGATGCGAAGGATCCCGGGCAGGCGATGGCGCAGTGGATGGGCGGCCACGGCACTGCCCTCTTCACGTCCATGGTCCAGGGGGTAAAGGACCGCTTCGCGCTAAAGCCGCTTTACGGCTACGTGGACTCCGATGTGGTTTCCGACGCCTACCTCGCAGCGGGAGTGCCGCCGGCCCACATCTTCACGATCGGGAACAAGGGCATGAGCCGGCTGGGCTATAAAGGAACAACGCCGATCGTCGGGCCAGAGGCAGAACCCGGTTTCGGCGGTCACATCCACGATTTCGTCATCCCGCAGGTGCCGCCGGCCCGATAACCGGCTGCGCGGCTAAGCTGTGCTCGGCTTGATGAGGAAATTGGCGATCATCGCCGTCTCTTCGTGGGCGAGGAAGTGACAGTGGAGGACAGTCTTGCCGACGCGCTTGCTGTGCATTCGAGTCCACACCCGCAGGTATCCCTTGGGCGGGATGATCATCGTATCGCGCCACTCGTTGGGATGGTTGATCGTCTTGACCGCGTCGATGCGCGACTGAACGATCGGGGCGTCGGCTCCCACGAGTTTCGGGTCGGGGACCTGGGTCGAATAGGCTTCCTTCGCCTGGAAGGCGTTCACATGGACATGGAACGGGTGAATACCGCCGCTGGGATTCACCATGATCCACTCCTCGACCGTTCCCTGGTCGATTTCGAAATGGACGGTATCGGTCCGGTAATCGATGTCGTTGATCCGGAACTGCTGGAACGGAATCCTGCAGGTGTCGCCGTCAATGTCGAACACGAAGTGGCGGCGCCGCTTGATTTCCGACTGCTGGATGTCCGCACTGCCCGTGGGTCCCTCGACCGGGATTCCGGGAGCGAACTTCATTTTCTCGATTGAGGACATCGGCTGGCCGGCGTCTTCGTCGGTCACCACGAATTCGGCAATCACCTGATCGCGCGGCCCGGTCCCGAAAAACTGGATCGTGCTGAGATAGTCGCTCTTCACCAGGTATCGCCCCGGCGCATCGAAGCTGACGAGCAGGTCGTGGCGCTCGCCCCCGCCCGTGACCATCAGGTTCTTCTTCACCACCTCGCCGAACGCGATCCCGTCCGAGGCGACCATGTAAAACGGATAATTATCCCCTTCCGCGCCTTCATTCGCGAAGTCAGAGCGGGTTCCCGGTGCCGGGACGATTCGAAAGCCGGCGAGGTTCTCCACCGTGGCGGTTAGATGCCTCAGGTGCACGACCTGATTTCGCTTGACGGTGTAGGTGGGGCGGTACCGGCCCGAGACCATGTAGCAATAGTCGCTCAGCCCGTTCTGGTTTGACAGGAAGTCGCCCACTTTGGCGATTCCCGGCTCGTCGCCCGACGGATATTTGAGGATCTTGTAGTGCGGGTCGTGAACGACGAATGGAATTTCCGTCGTCACTCCGTTCGCTTTCATGTCGTCGTCGAAGCGGCCCCGGACGATGAGCATTCCGGCAAGGCCGCCCCAGGCCTGTATTGCAACGGAGTTATGTCGGTGCGGATGGTACCAGAAGGTGCCCGTCGGGTGCTCGGCCGGTAGGGCGAAGCGGTAGAGATACTCATCGCCCGGCTTGATGGTGATATATTCTGCTTTCGGGTCTGAAGTGCCCTGCGGCTCGAACAGGTGCGGGTCGATCTCCAACCCGTGCAGGTGCAGGTTCGTCCAGTTGTAATTCTTCGGTAAATTCTCCCAATCCACGCTGAGCCGGGCGACCGGCGTGTTTTGATTGCAGGTGTTGAAGAACGGCATTCCGAGCGGCTGGTCTTCGTGCAGGAACGCCTCCGGCCCGTTCTTCTGGTCCAGGGTCATCAACCAATCGGCGGGCTTTGGCGGCGGCGGCCCGTAATCCTTATACTCGCCACGTTCGAAGAGCTGGTTTTTTACCAGCACCGAGAATTTGTCACCGGGCCTGACCTCGATCACCGGCCCCAAGTAATTGTCGTCAAGCACATCATCCAAGGCCCAGGTCCGGGTCATGAACTTGAACTTTCCGCGCTTGAGCGTGTCGCCGCCGGGGTTGGGCGTGCCGTCCTCATTGACGCCGTAAAGCAGGTCGACGTCGTAGGTCGCGAACTTGACGACAAGCGTGTAGTCGGGCTTCGGCGCGACGGCCATTCCCTCGAGCGCCTGCTTGTTGGTGGTCGACTGGGCGCGCAGCACTGCCGGCAGTGTCAGGAGTGCCGCCGAACCGATGAAGCCGCGGCGAGTCAGCGCCGTCGACGCCGATAGCCCGGCAAGAAATCGCCCGCGTCCCGACACTCGGGTCCGAAACATTCGATTCATGATGCCCCCGCAACTGAACGCCCCAGGCACTCACCTTATCGAAACTTGGGGGTGCGTCAAAACCGCAGCGCCGGATTGCCGCAATCGACCGCGCGCTGATGCGATTGAAACGAAAGAATTTACTTGAATTAGCTGGGGCGGCCCGGCGGCCTGAGCATCACAGTTCCAAGTCGATCCACACAGGCGCGTGGTCGCTGGTCTTCTCCCATCCGCGAGGAGTCCGGTCGACTCCGGCCGACTTCAGCTTCGGCGTCAGCTTAGGACTGACGAGGATGTGGTCGATGCGGATCCCGGCGTCCCGCTGGAATGCGTTTCGCCAATAGTGCCAGAATGTGTAGATCCGCTCTTTCGGGTGAAGCTCGCGAAGAGCATCGGTCCAGCCCTGCGCCACCAGTTTCGCGTATCTCTCCCGCGCCTCCGGTGAAAACAAAGCGTCCTTGAGCCAGCGCTCAGGTTTGTAGACGTCCTCGTCGGTGGGGATGATGTTGTAGTCGCCGATAAGCACGGCCGGGACATTGTCGTCGATCAGCTGCTGCGCATAGCCGTAAAGCTCGTCCAGCCACGCCAGCTTGTAGTCGAACTTGGGCCCGGGCCGGGGGTTGCCGTTCGGAGCGTACATGTTGCCGATCAGCACCCCGCAAACCGCTGCCTCGATGTAGCGGCTCTGGGCCGGGTTCGGGTCATCGGGAAGCGCGCGGCGAGTCTCGTGAAGCTCCCCTACGCGGCTCAGCAGAGCCACTCCGTTCCAGCTTTTCTGGCCGTGCCAGATCGCCGAATAACCCTGGTCGGCAAGTTCGTCGGCTGGAAATTTTTCGTCCGTCGTCTTGAGCTCCTGGAGCCCGACAATATCGGGACGGAACTCGTCGAGCCACCGCGACAGAATAGCGAGGCGGCTGCCGATTCCGTTGATGTTGTAGCTGGCGATCCGAACCCGTTTCTTTTTTGTCATTGATGTTGGAACCCCGCATCACGCGAAAGGGTTCTACCGGCGTGCTTTAAGATCTCGTGCGTGTCCCCAAGGCGAGTTTGCGGACGAAAGTCCAAGATCGCTGCGGCGATGCGGACCGCGGATCATCGAAAGCACGGGAGCCCCGCCGGCCGTCCGGTCGCCGGGGCTCCTTTTGTTTGCGCTACAGCTTCGACGCATCCGCAGTCGCCAGCTGAAGCCGGCGGGAGCGGTCGGGCAGGGGGTACTTGTTGCCGTTCGCGCAGTTGAACAGGACCACCTTCTCCTCTCGGGCGACGAGGCCGCGCTCGAGAGCCTTGCGCCACCCCGCCAAGACTGCTCCACCCTCCGGGCAAAGCAGCATCCCGTCGTCGCGGGCGGCATCCTCGACCGCCTGGAGGATCGCCTGTTCCTCGACTGCTATCGCCGCGCCCCCGCTTTCGCGCACTGCCCGAAGAATGAGGAAATCGCCGACCGCGCCGGGAACGCGAATTCCGGTCGCGACCGTAGCTGCGCCTTCCCACCGCTCGGCGAATTCGTCCCCGTTCTCGAAGGCCCGGACCATCGGCGCGCAGCCCGCCGCCTGGACGGCATACATTCGCGGCCGCTCGGACCCGATCAGCCCCACGGCCTCCATTTCGGCGAAAGCCTTCCACATTCCGATGAGCCCGGTGCCGCCGCCGGTGGGATAGAAGATCGCGTCCGGAACCTTCCAGCCGAGCTGCTCGACCAGCTCGAGGCCCATCGTCTTCTTGCCTTCCAGCCGGTACGGCTCCTTCAGAGTCGAGCAATCGAACCAGCGTCCCTCGGCAGCCCCTTCCCTGACCAGCCGCCCGCATTCGTCGATCTGGCCGTCGGCGACCCAGACTTCGGCTCCGTAGGCGGAGGTCTCGCGAATGTTGATCTCCGGCGTTTCGGCGGGACAGATGACGAGGGTGCTGATCCCGGCCCGCGCTCCGTAGGCGGCAAGCGCCGCACCGGCGTTGCCGTTTGTCGGCATCGCAATCCGCTCCACGCCGAAGTGTTTCGCCATCGACACCGCCATTGCGAGCCCGCGCGCCTTGAACGAGCCGGTCGGAAGCCGTCCCTCGTCCTTGACCAGCAAGTCGCTTGCGCCAGCCTTCGAAGCCGTTCGCGGAAGCGGAATGATCGGGGTCTGCGGCTCGCCAAGGGAAACGGGGGCGACCCCGTCGGGGAGAGGAAGCAACTCGCGCCATTTCCACATCGTCGGCTCGCGCGCGTCGAACATCTCGCGATTGAGTTTCGCTGCGGCCAAGTCGAGATCGTAGCGAACGAGAAGCGGCTTGCCCGCGGTGCTGAGCCCCTGCAGCTTTCCCGCGTCGTATCGCTCGCCGGTCAGCGCACATTCGAGGTGTCTTACGAACATGCGTGGGTGCATAGCGCCGCTCTGGGTTGCAGCCAATTCCATGCTCGCCCATTTGGTTTTGAGAACCGACTGAGTGGACTTTTTCGTTGCGGTAGGAGAACGAGAGCGGCGATGGCGTTGGACTTGTACCAGAGACTGGGGCTGAAGCGCGGCGCGAGCGAGGCCGAGATCAAGAAGGCCTACCGGAGCCTTGCCAAGCAACTTCACCCCGATCGCAACAAGGACAACCCCGAGGCGGCGAAGCGCTTCGGCGAGGTGACGCAGGCTTACGACCTGCTCTCGGACAAGGACAAGCGAGCGCAATACGACCGCGGCGAGATCGACGAGGAAGGCAATCCGAAGATGCCGTTCGGCGGCGGCTTCGGAGGCGGCCGACCGGGCGCAGGGCCCCAGCCGGGCGGCGGTCCCGGCGGCTTCCAGGGATTCCAGGGCGACTTCGGCGAGGCGGCCGACCTCGGCGACCTTTTCGAGGGGCTGTTCGGAGCAGCAAATGCCCGCGGGAGCCGGAGCGGCGGCTTCGGCGGCTTTCGCCAACGCGCGCGTCCGCCGCAAAAAGGGCCGGATGTAGGGTACCGGCTGAAGGTTTCCTTTACAGACGCGGCCACGCTGGCTCCGCAGCGGATCAAGCTCGCCGACGGCAAAACGATTGACCTGAAGCTTCCCAAAGGTGTGGAAAACGGCACTAGGATCCGCCTCGCCGGCAAGGGCGAGCCCGGGCCCGCCGGCAACGGCGATGCGATTGTCACGATCTCGATCGCTTCGCACCCCTTCTACACGCGTGAGGGGAACGACATTCGGCTGCGGTTGCCGGTGACCCTCAAGGAGGCCGTCCTCGGGGCGAAAGTGAAAGTGCCGACGCCGGAGGGCCCGGTGATGATGACCATCCCGAAGGGCAGCTCGTCCGGACGGGTGCTGCGGCTGAAGGGCCGCGGGTTCAGCGCGAAGACCGGCGGTCGAGGCGACGAGCTGGTGACGATCGAGATCGAGATCCCCTCCGGCGACTCCGAGCTTGAAGCATTTGCCGAGAAGTGGAACGGCGGCGGCAATCCCCGCGCATCGCTCGGAGTTTGAAACTCGCCGGAATGCGGTAAGAAGCGGCCGTAGATGCGGGAAATTTCTCCACTGTCGCCAGAACAGCGGCGCAAGCGGCTGGCAAGCGCAAGCGCGGCTTTCGGGCCGGATGTCGCTCGGCGGCTAAAGCCGAGGCATTACGTCTGGGAGATCGTCAAGCGAGTGGCGGTCGGCGTCTACAACGACGGTTTCATTCACGCCGGAAACCTCGCCTACCTCTCGCTTCTGGCGCTGTTCCCGTTCTTCATCCTGGCCGCGGCGGTGGCCCATCTCTTCGGGCAGAGCCAGGATGCGCAGCTAACCGTCGCAAACATTCTCCAGCGGCTCCCGCACGGCGTCGCCGACACTCTTCGGGAACCGATCCACGAGGTGCTGGAGGCGCGCACGGGCCCGCTGCTGTGGTTCGGAGCCCTTGTCGGCCTGTGGACTGCCGCCAGCTACGTCGAAACCATCCGCGACATCCTTCGTCGCGCTTACGGAGTGAAGTTCTCCGCGCCGTTCTGGGAATATCGCTTCGGTTCGATGCTTTTGATCCTGGCTGCGGTATTCGTTCTGATGATCGCCTTCGCAGCAAGCGTTGCGCTCACCTCGATCCATCACTTCGTCGTCGAGTGGTTCCCGCTTGCACAGAACGTCGCCAGCGCGGTCGGGGTCTACAGGCTGCTTCCCGCGGTTCCTTTGTTCGCGACCTTCTACGCTCTTTTCTATGCCCTGACGCCGGCGCGCTATCGCCAGCACGGCTGCAGGAAATGGCCGGGGGCGCTGTTGACCACCTTGTGGTGGCTGGCGACCGTCGCAATCCTGCCGGCGGCGCTCGGCCTCCTCGGCGGCTACAACCTCACTTATGGCAGCCTCGCTGGAGTGATGATCGCCCTCATCTTCTTTTTCGTTGTCGGGCTTGGAGTTGTGATCGGCGCGGAGCTCAACGCGGCGCTGGCGGAGTACGAACCGACTGCCCTAAAGGGCGAAATCTACAGCGGCCCGTTCAAGGACGAGCTTGACGTCGAGGAACCGCAGCCCGGGGAAGACATCCCGGTGGAAATTGAAGGGGAAGAACTTTGAGCGGATTGATGGACGGCAAGCGCGGATTGATCATGGGGCTTGCCAACGACCGCTCGCTCGCATGGGGAATCGCCAAGGCGCTCGCCGAACAGGGCGCCGATCTGGCCTTCTCCTATCAGGGTGAGGCGCTTGAGAAGCGGGTTCGTCCGCTGGCAGAGCAGCTCGGTTCGAGTCTCCTGATCGACTGCGACGTCGCCTCGATGGACGATCTCGACCAGGCGTTCGCCGAGCTGAAGAAGCAGTGGGACACTCTAGATTTCGTCGTTCACGCGATCGGGTTTTCCGACAAGAACGAGCTTCGCGGGAAGTTCGTCGACACCAGCCTCGACAACTTCCTGACGACCATGAACATCTCCGTCTACAGCTTCATCGCGGTAACTCAGCGCGCCCGGGCAATGATGAAGCCGGGTGGCTCTATCCTCACTCTGACCTACTACGGCGCCGAGAAGGTGATCCCGCACTACAATGTCATGGGCGTTGCCAAGGCGGGCCTCGAAACCAGCGTCAAATATCTGGCGATGGACCTCGGCCCAGAGGGCATTCGGGTGAACGCCGTGTCGGCAGGGCCGATCAAGACGCTTGCGGCAAGCGGGATCGGCGATTTCCGCTACATCATGAAGTGGAACGAATATAATTCGCCGCTTCGGCGCAACGTCACCATCGAGGACGTCGGCGGTGCCGGTCTCTATCTGCTGTCCGACCTCGCCAGCGGAGTGACCGGCGAAATCCACCATGTCGACGCAGGCTACAACGTCGTCGGGATGAAGGCCGAGGACGCGCCGGACATTTCGACCGTCTAGGCGCGCCCTAAGCCGCCGCTCGCCTCCACCAGCGGCGCTTCACCGGGCCCGACTTGAGCACTGTGCGGCGGAACAGCCGGGCCGAGATTGCGACGACGATTGCAATCCAGATTGCCTGCCAGGCAATCGCGACGAGGTGCGGCCAGATTTGCGGCTCCTCCGCGGCACGCGCAACCATCACCAGCGGCGACGATAGAGGAAAAATTGCGCCGCCGATTGCGGCTGGCGAATCCGGCTTTCCGACGGCAAGCGATGCAAAACCGAAGATCAGCACCTGCGCCACCGTCACCGGCATCGACAATGTCTGCACTTCGCGGACCGTCGACGCCTGCGCGCCGATGCTGAGGAACACCGAGCCGAGAAGCAGGTAGTTCATCGCGAAATAGACGACGGTGAGGATTACGAACCACGCCGATCCGACCGCCGGCGGCGGGATTGCGGCAGCGGCTGAGTGGGCGAAGAGCGACACCGCCGCCACGCCCGTCGTGAGCCAGACGACGATCCCCACCAGCGAAGTGCAGAGCATTGCGAATAACTTGCCGACGAAGATGGATTCTATCGGCACGGCCGCGGCGAGGACTTCGATGACCTTGTTCGATTTCTCCTCGATCAACTGCGACAGGGTCATTCCGGCGAGGATGATCGTCAGGAAGAAGAGGATCATCTGCCCGGTCTGGGCGGTGATCGCCCGGCTTCTCCCGACAGAGCCGGTCGAGCGTTTCGTCGTGGTCACAACAATCGGTGCTGAGGGTGTCTCGGCGGCGCTGAGCAGCAGCTGCAGCTGGCCGGCCACCGCGCCGCCTTGGTCGACGGAGCCGGTCAGGTGCGGGTGATCAAAGGGCCCGGTAAGCACGGCGATCACCGGGGGATTTCTCGAGTTCAGCAACTGCTCAATCTGCGCTGCCTGATCGGGCCGAGGCGCGACCCCGACCAGCTCGACAACAGGCCGGTCGTCCACTGCGGCGCTCAGTTGGTTTCGCGCCGAGGAGAGCCTGTCGAAATCGGCCTTCGGAGCGACGATAGCCACCCGCGGCTGCTCCGCCCGGCTGGCAACGTGCGCCCCGATCCCGCCAAACAGCGCCCCGAGCAGCACCGGGAAGAGCGGCGCTATGAGAAAGAAGATGAAGGACTTGGAGAAAACCGTCGCGGTGAAATCGCGGCGGCCGATGACGAACGCCGCTCGGAACAGGTTTCTCACTTCGCGCCTCCCTCGACCATTTCCGCGGCGGCGCGATCCCCGGCAATGGCGACGAAGGCGTCGTGGAGGCCCGGCCGCTCGATCGCCAGAGTCTCGATTCCCGCGTCGCCGTCAATGAGCGCCCGAAGGAGCGGTTCCGGTCCGCTCTCCGGAAGCTCGAACACCCAGTCATGGCCCTCACGCCGCGCACTTGCGGGAATCGCGCTGCGCCACGGGCCCTCCTGATTGCGGGTCCTCAGGCGAACTATGGGGCGAAGCTTTGCCCGCGCTTCGTCGACGGCTCCTTCGAACGCGACCTTCCCCTTTGCGATAATCGCGATCTCTTCGCACAGCCGTTCGGCGTGGGCGATTACGTGGGTCGAAAAAATCACCGTTGCGCCGCCGCGAGCTTCGCTCCGGATCAGCTCCTCGAGCCGCGCCTGATTGATTGCGTCGAGCCCGGCAAACGGCTCGTCGAGCACGATCAGCCGCGGACGGTGGACTATCGTTCCGAGCAGCTGGACCGTTTGCGCCATCCCCTTGGACAAGGTGCGGATCGGCTTTCGAGCCCACTTTCCGAGACCGTGCTCTTCGAGCAGCGTGTCGGCGCGCCGCTGCCCCTCGGCCAGCGACAGCCCGCGAAGAGCGCCCATGAAGGCGATTGCGTCGCGGCAATGCATCGCCGGGTACAGCCCCCGCTCTTCGGGAAGATAGCCGATCTGCGAAGCCGCCTCGAGCGGACGATCGTGGCCGAGCACCCGGCGCGTTCCGCTCGACGGATCGATGATCCCGAGGAGCATCCTGAGAGTGGTGGTCTTGCCCGCTCCATTCGGGCCGAGAAGCCCGTAGATGGAGCCAGCCGGGACCGCGAGGCTGACCGAGTCGACGGCGCGGGTCTCGGAGAAGTCCTTGGTCAGGTCCTTGGCCTCAACCGCCCATGTGTCGCCTCTTGCGTGGCTATCCGCCTGTCGAAGCACTGGAATTCCTTAGAGAAACCGACCCAACCCTGTATTGCGGCTCCGTGGATAGAGGCGAACAGCTCAAGGAAGCAATAAGAGCGGAAGCGGAGCGGCTTGGCTTCGCGGCTTGCGGCTTTGCGTCCGCGGACGGGCACCAAAAGCAAGGCGCAGACCTGCTCCGCTGGCTCGGGGAGAATCGACACGGAACGATGGAGTGGATGGAAACGCGCGCTCACCAACGCGTCGCTCCAACGGCGCTGTGGGCCGACGCGAAGTCGGTAATCGCGTTGGGCATGAGCTATGCCCCGCAAGCCGATCCGCTGGCCCTCGCCAACGATGGTTCGAAGGGGCGCATTTCGGTTTACGCCCAGGGCCGCGATTATCACGACGTGGTGAAGAAGCGGCTGAAGTCCCTCGCTCGCTGGCTCGTCAAAACGTCGGACTGCGAGCTCAAGGTGTTCGTCGACACCGCGCCGGTGATGGAAAAGCCGCTTTCCGCTGCCGCCGGGATCGGCTGGCCGGGAAAGCACACGAACCTGGTCAGCCGCGACCACGGCAGCTGGCTGTTTCTCGGAGTAATCTTCACAAGCATCGAAATCCCGCCGGACGAGCCGGCGCGGGACACGTGCGGAACCTGCACCCGCTGTCTCGACGCCTGCCCCACGCAGGCGTTCGACGGAGCGCGGCGGATCGATGCCCGCAAATGCATTTCGTACCTGACCATCGAGCATGACGGGCCGATCCCGGTCGAATTCCGCCGCGCCATCGGCAATCGCATCTACGGCTGCGACGACTGCCTGGCCGTGTGCCCTTGGAACAGGTTTGCCGACGCGGCTGCCGCGAACCGCGCCTTCCTGGCCCGCGAGGAACTGAAGGCGCCAAGCCTCGAAGAACTGCTGGCCCTGGACGACAGCGCGTTTCGCCAGATGTTTTCCGGATCCCCGATCAAGCGCGTCGGAGTGAAGCGAATGATCCGCAACTGCCTAATCGCCGCAGGGAACAGCGGGGACAAAGGCCTGGTTGCGTCAGTGGAGCGCCATCTCGGAAGTTGTGACCCGGCGATCGCGGAAGCAGCGGAATGGGCGATGGAGGAGCTTCAGGGCGCGGAGATGGATTGCAGGCAAAGCGCCTGATCGACGTTGCCCAACGACCTCGATCGCGCATCGACATAGGTGACCCTGTAGGGCGCATTGCCCGACGGATAGAGATAGGCGTCGAGGACGCACTGGTCGCTTCGGAACTGCATCTTCAGGCTCTCGCCTTCGCGGATCTGGAGTGCCGGGGCACCAAGGCGATGGATCAGATCCCCCGGTGTCATTCCAATAATCCCACCCTGGGTGTGCTCCGATTGCGGAACCTCGGCGACTTGCCCCGGCTTCGGAGCGGTTGCGCAGGCGGCGAGCAGGAGCGCTAGCGAGGCGGCGGAAAAGCGGCGCATTTGCAAGTGATGGCGGCGCCCACGCGCTCGCGCAAGTTGCGGCTGCGCCCGCCTGTCGCTAGCGGCAACCGAATGAGCGAAAAAACTGTGGATGTGCTGGCGATCGGCAACGCGATCGTCGATGTAATCGCCGACGCGGACGACGACTTTCTCGACAGTCACGGGATGACCAAGGCGTCGATGCGCCTGGTTGACGGCGACGAGGCCGAGCGGATTTATGCCGCAATGGGGCCCGGACGGGAGCTGAGTGGCGGTTCCGCCGCGAACACCGTCGCCGGGCTGGCTGCGCTCGGGCTTCGGACCGCATTCGTCGGGCAGGTCGGGAAGGACGAGCTTGGCGACATCTTCGCCCACGACATTCGCTCGCTCGGCGTCGACTTCCGGACTCCGCCGCGCGCCGATGCGGGCCCGACCGGCACCTGCCTGATCCTCGTCACCCCGGATGCGCAGCGGACGATGAACACGTCGCTAGGCGCGGCGCAGAAGCTCGACAGTAGCGCCATCGACGAGAACGCGATCGCGAACGCTCGAATCGTCTATCTCGAAGGCTATCTGTGGGATCCCGAGGAGCCCCGAGCGGCAATGGAAAAGGCGATTCGGATCGCCCGCCACGCAGGGACGAAAGTCGCCTTCACTTTATCCGACGGCTTCGTCGTCGAGCGGCACCGAGCCGACTTCCTGCGGCTGATCGACGAGGGGAAAATCGACATCCTGTTCGCCAACGAGCAGGAGTTCCTGCACCTCTCACAGAGCACCGACCTGCTTCCAGCGGTGAGGAACTTCGCTTCGAAAGTGCCGATGCTCGTGGTGACTCGAAGCGAGCACGGAGCGCTCGCCTGCTCCGGCGAAGACCATGCCCGCGTGCCCGCCGAGCCGATCGAGCGGCTGGTCGACACCACCGGCGCCGGCGACTTGTTCGCAGCGGGATTCCTTGCCGGTCAGGCGCGCGGCAAGTCGCTCGAGGATTCGCTGCGGCTGGGCGCGATCGCGGCGGCGGAAGTCATCCAGCATTATGGCGCCAGGCCCGAGCTCGACCTCGCCGCGCTGGCCGCTCCGTTCCTGTAAAAAAGAGGCTCCGGCGTTTCCGCCGGAGCCTCACCCCTGTTGGAATCCGAAGTTACAGCCCGCGTTCGGGAGCCGGCGGCGGTGGCGGCGCCGGCGGTGGCGGACAGCTGGCCGTCGCCAGGATCACCGTTCCGTCCGGGCAGGTCTGCGTCGCCTCGGCCGGCGGCGGCGGCGGCGGCGGAGGCGGTGCCACATAGGGCGCCGCTGCAGGCGGCGGCGAGAACTTCGCTCGAAGCGTCAGGCCGAAGGTCCGCGGTTCGCCGAGGAACGATCCGTAGAGCTGGGTCGCCATGTTCGGAACCGGCGAGCAGAACCCTGCGACGGCACCGCGCGTGGTGCACGTGCCCTGGACGGGCGAATCGAACGCGACCTGCTCGAAATGTTCGTTGAAGAGGTTCTGCCCCCACAACTCGATCGACCAGCTGTTGTTCGGTCCCCGCAGGCCGACGCGCGCGTTGACGACCGTGAACGCGCCCTGGAACTTCTCGATGTCGAGGTCGGAGCCGGTGTTGAAGCCGCTCATGTAACGGGCATCGGCATAGACGAGGCCGCTCATCCCCGAGCTGCCGATCGGCGGGGTCCAGGCGGCAGCGCCGGTGACGGTCCATTTGTTAGCGTTCGAGATCTGGCGCCCCGGAAGCTGGAACAGAGCAGGCGTAAGCGGCTGGCCATCCGCACCGACCAGATTGTGCCGATAGCGAGTGTCGGCGTAGGTCACGCCCATATTGAGGTCGAGGAATCGCATCGGCCGGGTGAACGCCTCGACCTCGACTCCCTGGCTGATCACGCCAGCCCTGGTGCCACCGGTGCACGCGCCCGTCGTCGGGTCGTTATCGGTGTCGGCGCCGTTGAGCGACGTCTTGCAGGAGTTGATGTTCTCCACGATGAAGTTGAGCCCGTTGAACGTGTTCAGCTGGAAGTTGCTGAACAGCTCGTGGAACAAGGCGACGTTCAGATCGAAGCCGTGACCATTGTACTTTGCGCCAATTTCGATCGCGTCATTGGTCTCCGGCTTGAACTCCAGGTCCGCGCCCGAAGCGACGACAGGACACCCCGGCTGCGCAGCCGACAAGCAGACCGCGCCGTTGCCGTTAGCGCGCGTAAGGGCAGCGCGGTCGAGATTGAACCCGCCCGCTTTATATCCCCGCGAATAGCTGGCGTAGGTCAGCAGCTGGGGCGTTGGCTTCCAACTCAGAACGACCGTGCCCGACAGCTTGTTTTCGCTCTTCCTGTCATTGATCTCCAGGCCGGCGGGGCCGACGGTGGGGCTGACGCACGGCAGCGTCTGGAGGGCGGGAATGGCGGCAGAATAGAATCCGCAGAGGACGAAGTTGTCGGCGAGAGTGCCGTTCAGCTTCTTCGTTTCGTGCGTGTAGCGGGCGCCGACAGTCAGATCGACCGTAGGCGTGATCGACACGATGTCGTGAGTGAACAGCGCCCAGTTGTCGCTCTTCTGGTCCCACAGGTCGTTGAGGGCGTTGTTGTTCAGCGACTGCCCCGGCAAGCCAAACGCCGTCGCCAGATTGTTGAAGCCGCTGTTGCCGAACGGCGCCGCCGAGAAATTCGGGCCGCCGAAAGCGGTGAGATCGAGGCCGGCGAATGCGCCCAGAGCGGTGGCATTTGCGCCGACATAGGGCAGCAATGCCGTCGCGACCGCCGGATTGAAGCAAGTCGGGTTGAACGGATTGACCAGCGCTGCCTGCCCTGTCGATCCGGCGAAGTTCGCAGCCACGAGGCAGTTTGCGTAGCGCGAATAGTCGGAACCGTACGCGAGGTTGTCCTTCACCCGAAGATCTTCATTGGCGTAATAAGCGCCGACGAGCCAGTCGAGGATGCCAGCCTTGCCGTTCAGCCGAAGCTCCTGTGAGAAGGTCTTGAAGCGATTGGCCGAGCCGCCGTTGCTGTCGCGGTAGAGGATGTCGAGCTTGTTGAAATCGGCGTCCTGGCCGCGAACGTAATCGTTGTACCGCCACGCCGTGATCGACGTCAGCGCCGCTCCGCCGAAGTCCCAATCCAGCTCGTTCGAGAAGCCGTAATCGTCGACGTTGCTGTTGTAGTTGCGGCCCGGAGTGATCGAAACCTTGCGCGCATAGGTGTCGTCCTGGAGCTCGCCGCCAAGCGCATTTTCGATTGCAGCGATAGTCGAGGGCGTATGGACGATGCCGCCCGGAGTCGCGATCGTGTCCTGATTGGGGAGATATGGCGCGGCGCAGCATTCTTCGCGTCGCCAGGTATAGTCGGCGATAAACCGGTCGGTGATGTTGGTGCTCGGCTGGAACAGCAGCTGTCCGCGAAGAAGCCAGCGGTTCCGGTCATTCACGTCGCGCCCGGACACGATATCCTTCAGGAACCCGTCGCGCTTCAGATAAACGCCGTCGATTCGGGCTGCGAGCGTGCTCGTGAGCGGTCCGGTGACGGTCGCGTCGAGGCGGCGCAAATTGTAATTGCCGACCGTAATCGCCCCGTCGACCTCGGTCGTGAACCGCGGCTGCGCGGTGATAATCGAGATAAGGCCGGCAGAGGTGTTGCGGCCGAACAAGGTCCCTTGGGGGCCGCGGAGGATTTCGATGCGCTCGAGCGGCCCGAGTTCAGTCAGCGCCATTCCGGCACGGGCGCGATAAACGCCGTCGATGAACGTGCCGACCGATCCCTCCAGACCCGGGTTGTCGCCGACGGTTCCGACGCCGCGGATTCGAGCGACCGCCGCGCCTGCCTCCGAGGAGGTGGAGGAGACGAGCAGCGACGGAGACAGCTGGTTGAGCTGGCGGATGTCGTGGGCACCGGAATTCTCGAGATTCTCGGCGGTGACCGCGCTGACCGCAAGCGGCACGTCCGAAAGCGCCTGGTTGCGCCGAGTGGCGGTGATGATGATGTCGTTGGTGTCGACCGGCTGCTGAGCGGTGTCGGTGTTCTTGACCGCGCCTTTTTCCGCGGTGTTGGGCGGATTGACCTCACCTTGGCCGTTAGGGCCGGTCGGCTCCGTCGGTTGTCCCGGGTTGGCCTGCTGAGCGTAAAGCGGTGCAGGAACGGCGAAAATAGCTGCCGAGAGCAGCCAGACGGATTTGCGCATTTTTCCCTCCCAAGGCGCGCAAGTGGCGAGCCTTGGGAAAGAAGCTAATCCAGGTCAAAGTTCGACGGAAGGTGGAGCCGTAACGAGAGCGCGAATAGCCCGACATTGCTGTATTATTGCAACAGCAGTCAGGATGAAGGCCTATTTCGGTGCGAGCACCATCAGCATCTGGCGGCCTTCCATTCGCGGCCGCGCCTCGACCTTCGCCATGTCCGCAGTCTGCTCCTGAACTCTCTGAAGGACGGCCATGCCGATTTCGCCGTGGGCCATTTCGCGCCCGCGGAAGCGCATCGTCACCTTCACCTTGTCGCCGTCCTCGAGAAACTCGACCACCTTCTTCATCTTCGTGTCGTAATCGTGGTCGTCGATGTTCGGACGCATTTTGATCTCCTTGATCTCCTGCGTCTTCTGCTTCTTGCGCTGCTCGTTCGCCTTTTTCTGCGCCTCGTACTTGTAGCGGCCGATGTCGAGGAACTTGCAGACGGGCGGATCGACGTTGGGGGAGACTTCGACGAGGTCGAGCCCGGCTTCCGCGGCCTGCTCGATCGCCTCTCGAGTATACATTACGCCCAGGTTTTCGCCGTTTTCATCGATGACCCGCACCTTCGGGCTCTGGATGAATTCGTTGTGACGGGGGCCGGACTTCGGCGGCGGCGCCATCGGTCGGCGCGGATAGGGCGGTGGTATAGCTTAGTCTCCTTTTCTGTCGGTTGCGGGTCTTAACCCACGCGAATTAGGCATTCGCGCGGATAATGAAAAGGCTGCGGGGGCGGAACGGTTGCATTTTCGCCGCAAGCTGTTGCGGGCGGGCGTCAGCTCCTCGCCCGCAAATCTGGCGGGACGATCTCGGCGGCAATCTCGTCCACCGCCTGGTGGAGGGGCATCACCAGCTGCCGTTCCTCTGAGCCGAGCCGGCGAAGCGCCACCGTCCCCTCCTCCGCCTCTCGCTTGCCGACAACGAGAAGCAGCGGGACCTTGGCAAGCGAGTGCTCGCGGACCTTGTAGTTGATCTTTTCGTTTCGGAGGTCGGTTTCCACGCGAATCCCGCGCGCCGACAGCTTTGCCGCAACCTCGCGCGCATAATCGTCGGCGTCCGACACGATGGTCGCGACCACCGCCTGGACCGGCGCAAGCCACAGCGGGAACTTGCCCGCATAATGCTCGGTCAGGATTCCGATGAACCGCTCGAACGTGCCGATGATCGCACGGTGGAGCATCACCGGGCGGTGCTTGAGGCCGTCTTCGCCGATGTAAGTCGCATCGAGCCGCTCGGGCAGGACGGTGTCCGCCTGAATGGTCCCGACCTGCCACGTTCGTCCGATGGCGTCGGTCAGGTGGAACTCGAGCTTGGGAGCGTAGAACGCGCCCTCGCCCGGAAGCTCCTGCCAGCCGAATTCGTCGGTGTCGCGGCCGGCCTTGTGGACGGCATCGCGAAGCACCTGCTCGGCTCGGTCCCACTCCTCGTCAGTGCCGTATCGTTGCTCCGGGCGAAGAGCGAGCTTGATCGAATAGTTGTCGAACCCGAGATCGCGATACACGCTATCGAGAAGGTCGCAGAACGCGACGATCTCGTCGACCAGCTGCTCCTCGGTCACGAAGATGTGGGCGTCGTCCTGAGTGAACTGGCGAACCCGCAAAAGGCCGTGAAGCGCCCCGTGCGGCTCGTTCCTGTGACAGCAGCCGAACTCCGCCATCCGGATCGGAAGTTCGCGATAGCTGGTGATCCCCTGCTTGAAGATCAGCACGTGCGCCGGGCAGTTCATCGGCTTGAGCGCCATCAGGTCGGCATCGCCCGAGAGGATCGGCTCGTCGTCCTCGGTCGACGGGATCTCGTCGGGCACGATGAACATGTTCTCGCGATACTTGCCCCAGTGGCCGCTCTTCTCCCACTGGCGCGCATCCATGAGCTGCGGGCTTTTCACCTCGACGTAGCCGGCGGCGTCCTGGCGCCGGCGCATATAGGCCTCGAGCTCGCGCCAGATGATATATCCCTTGGGGTGCCAGAAGACGGAGCCGTGCGCTTCCGCCTGCAGGTGGAACAGGTCCATCTCCTGCCCGATCTTGCGATGGTCGCGCTTGGCCGCTTCCTCGAGCCGGACGAGATAGGCGTCGAGCTGCTTCTTGTTGAGCCAGGCCGTCCCGTAGATTCGACTCAGCATCGGGTTCTTCGGATCCCCGCGCCAGTAAGCGCCCGACACTCGAGTGAGCTTGAATGCGTTCAAGTCCAGCTTGCCGGTCGAGGCGAGGTGCGGGCCGCGGCACAGGTCTACCCACGCGCCCTCGCCCTTGCCGGTGCGATACATGGTGATGGTCTCGCCTTCTGGAAGCTCCATCACCCATTCGGCCTTGAACGCCTCGCCCTGCTTTTCGAAAAAGTCGCGGACCTGGTCGCGAGTCCACACTTCTCGACACAGCGGCTTGTCCTCGCGGATGATCCGCCGCATCTCTTCCTCGATCGCCGGAAGGTCTTCTTCCGTGAACGGGCCGTGGTCGGCGGGCGGGGAGAAATCGTAATAGAAGCCGTCTTCGGTCGCCGGACCGAAGGTGATCTGAGTCCCTGGATAGAGCTTCTGGACCGCCTCGGCGAGGATGTGAGCGAAATCGTGGCGGACAAGCTCGAGCGCTTCGGATTCGTCGCGCGACGTCACCAGAGCGAGGCTGGAGTCGGACTCGATCGGCCGGTTGAGGTCGCGAAGCTCACCGTCCACTCGCGCTGCAAGCGCGGCCTTGGCCAGCCCCGGGCCGATTGCCGCTGCGATATCCGCGGGCGTCGAGCCCTCCGGCACTTCCCGGACAGATCCGTCCGGAAGCGAGATCTTGAACATTTTCGTCATTTGTAAGCGCCTCTACCCGCGCGGCAGTCCCGCCTCAAGCTGGTGAAGCTCGCTCAAACCCGCAAGAGGCGGCGTAAAGGAACGTTGACATCCCCATCGAACTTTGTGTAAAGTCCACTTGTCACATAGATAAGGAAACTTGACCAATGAGGCATTCTCCCGCGTGGAAACGCTACAACTGGCGCGTGGTTTGGCTCAGCCTCGCCTACGCAGCATTCATTCTAACGGCTACCTACGCGTTCAGGCACGAGCTCCTGACCGGAGTTATTGCCTATGTCGTCGCCATCCTCCCGGCGCTTGCGGTCATCGGCCTCTTCGTGGCCATGGGGCGCTACCTTGTCGAGGAAGAGGACGAGTTCCTGCGAATGCTGATGATCCGCCAGTCTCTCTGGGCGAGCGGATTTGCACTGAGCCTCGCAACGATCTGGGGCTTCCTCGAGAACTTCGGCCTGGCGGGCCATGTCGATGCCTATTGGATCGTGGTCGTCTGGTTCTTCGGACTGGGCCTCGGCGGCGTCTACAATAAGCTGACCCTCGGCGCAGGCAGGTGCTGAGGTGGAAAATCGCCTGAAGGTACTTCGCGCCGAACGTGCCTGGAGCCAGGCCGATCTCGCCGAGAGGCTGGAAGTGTCCAGGCAGAGCGTGAACGCCATCGAAACCGGAAAGTACGATCCGTCGCTGCCGCTGGCCTTCCGCATCGCCGAGCTGTTCGAGCGGCCGATCGAGGACGTGTTCGTTTCCCCCAGCCGGCGAAGCTCAGCCGCGATCTAGGCAGGCGGCGGCAATTTGCGCGCCTGGTTGTGGTCATGCGTCCATCTCCTCGCTTGCATTCAGGGCTTCGTCGATGATCGCTTCGGCACGCTGGAACAGCTGCGTGTCAACGACGACGCCCGATGCTCCCGCATTCTCGCGGACTTGCGCCGGCCGCGATGCACCGACGATCGCCGAGGCAACATTGGGTTCGCGAAGAACCCACGCCAGCGCGAACTGCGGAAGCGTCAGGCCGGCCTCTTCTGCAATCGGCTTGAGCTTCTGGACCGCGCGAAGCAGCTCCGGCTGCATCAGGCGATCCATGAAGCCGCCCATTGCGTCGCTTGCCGCTCGGCTGTCCTTCGGCGGCGGCTGGTCGGGGTCATACTTGCCGCTGAGTACCCCCTGGCCGAGCGGCGACCAGACGATTTGAGAAATGCCGTTGGCGGCGCACAGCGGAATCACCTGGTCCTCGGGCTTGCGCCAAACGAGCGAATATTGCGGCTGGCTTGAAACGAACTTGACGAGTCCCTTGGACGAGGTGAGCTTTAGCGCAGCCTCGATCTTGTTCGCCGGCCATTCGGAAAATCCGACGTAGCGCGTCTTGCCGCGCTCCACCGCGCGAGTGAGCGCTTCCATGGTTTCCTCGAGCGGCGTGTCCTCGTCGTAGCGGTGGCACTGGTAGAGATCGACGTAATCCGTCTGCAGGCGCTTCAACGAAGCGTCGAGCTGCTTTTCAACCTGCTCTCGCGACAGCCCGCGGTCGCTCTCCGTCATCGGGAAATAGAGCTTCGTCGCGAGCACGTAGCTGTCGCGGCGCCTGTCCTTCAGCGCGTTTCCGAGGAAGCTCTCGGCAGCGCCCTTTCCATAGATGTTTGCCGTATCGATGAAGTTGATGCCTTGATCGAAAGCCTCGTCGAGGCAGGCGCGCGCCTTTTCGGCTTCAACGCCCACTCCGTAGGTGAGCCACGATCCGAGCGAGATTTCCGACACTCTCAGCTCGCTGTCGCCCAGTTGGCGGTATTTCATTGGATTTCGCCTCCTCGCGTTCGACTGAACCGGTCGCGAGCCGCGCCGTTCCGATGATTCGACAGTCGGCGCAATTTGCCGGATGAGCCCGAGCGTGACCGATCCCGAACTCCACTATCTCGAACTCGCCGGTAATCGCATCGGCTATCGAATCCGTGAGGGGCGCTCGCCGGCCCTGCTTTTCCTGCCCGGCTATGCGTCCGACATGGAAGGCACCAAAGCGCTGGCGCTCGATGCCTTCGCCGCAGAGCTCGGTTTGGCGATGGTCCGCTTCGACTATTCGGGGACGGGCGTGTCGGAGGGCCGATTCGACGACGGTACGCTTGGCGGCTGGCTCGACGAGGCACTGGCGATGCTCGACCTCATTGACGGCCCGGCGATCCCGGTCGGCTCGTCGATGGGCGGCTGGATCGCGCTCCTGGTGGCGAAGCACCGGCCCGAGCGAATCGCGGGAGTGGTCGGAATTGCTGCCGCTCCGGATTTCACCGACTGGGGCTACAGCGATTCCGAAAAAGACACGCTTCGCGACGCCGGACGGCTGGAACAGCCGAATCCCTACGGGCCCGAGCCGCATCTGACCACGTTCGGATTTTGGCAATCGGGTGAAGCGCTTCGGCTCCTCGGCGGCCCAATTCCGGTCGATTGCCCGGTTCGGCTCATTCACGGCGACGCCGATCCGGAAGTTCCGGTGGAGATCGCCGTCAGGACGATGCAGCAGCTGCGTTCAGCCGATGTGCAGTTGACGATCGTAAAGGGCAGCGGTCACCGGCTCTCGGAACCGCACGAGATCGAGACGATCCTTCGAACGGTGAACAGCCTTGTGGAGACCGCATCGTGATTCTCGCTCTCGCCGCCGCACTCGCCGCTGTCCAGCCCGCGCCCAAGGCAGAGACTTGTCCCGAGGCCGCAACTGCCGACGCGTTCATCTGCCGCGCGGTTCACGCCAGTGCCGAGGAGAAGCCGGATATCGCGGCGCATGCGTTCGAGCAGGCGGCGCAGGCGCTCGAACTCGTCGGACCCGCAGGTCGCACGGCTCTATGCCGCAGCCGGCAACAGCTGGATTGCCGCGGACGAGCCGGGCAAAGCCGCATTCGATCTCGACCGCGCTCTCGCCGCTACGGGTCTTGAAGCGGAACAGCGCGGCGAAGTGCTTCTCGACCGCGCCCGCGCTGCCGAGGCCCAAAACGACCTCAAAACCGCGCGCGCAAAGGTCAACGAAGCGGCTTCGACGATTTCGAACGACCCGTTCCTGTGGTTCTTCTCGGCGGCTCTCGCAATCCGTGAGGGTGACTCGGCCACCGCCAGGTCCAGCATCAACCGAGCGCTCTCCATCGCCCCCGCCGACCCGATGATCCTGTTCGAGGCCGGTCACGTCGCGCAGTTTGCCGGCGACGACGTCGGCGCGCGCGATTACTGGAACCGAGTGGTCAAGCTCGACCCCAACGGAGAGGCCGGCAAACAGGCTCGGGAGGCGTTGAAGCTCCTGCCGGTGCCTCTGACCGTGCATGGAGAGCCAAAAGGCCGTAAGTAGCGCTTCCATGCGCTATCTCCACACGATGATCCGGGTCTCCGACCCCGAAGCCACAGTCCGGTTCTTCGAATTGCTCGGCCTCGAAGAGAGGCGGCGGATGAACAATGAAGCGGGGCGTTACACGCTCATTTTCCTGGGCGTTCCGGGAGACGATGCCGAGGTGGAGCTAACGTACAATTGGGACGAGAGCGGCGGCTATGACGGCGGGCGCAACTTCGGCCATCTCGCCTACAGCGTCGACGACATTTACGACAGCTGCCAACGGCTGGTGGCTGCCGGCGTGACCATTAACCGACCGCCCCGCGACGGCCGAATGGCGTTCGTCAGAACACCGGACAATATCTCGATTGAGCTTTTGCAGAATGGCAGCGCACTGGAACCGGCGGAGCCATGGAAGTCGATGCCGAATACGGGCGAGTGGTAGTGCTCGAAGTCGTCCCGGTCCCCGCTTTTTCCGACAACTACCTGTGGCTGGTCCACGACCATGACAGCGGCGAAACTGCCGTGGTCGATCCAGGCGACGCAGCGGCGGTCCTTGCCGAGGCCGAGCGGCGCGGCTGGAGCATCGACCAAGTCTGGAACACGCACTGGCACCCGGACCACACCGGCGGCAACCTGGCAGTCAAGGAAGCTACGGGGGCGACCGTTTCCGGACCGGCCAGCGAGACGATCCCCGGCCGCGACATTGCCTTGGCGGAAGGCGACCTCGTCCGCCTTGGCAACCACGTCGGCAGGGTAATCGCCGTTCCAGGCCACACGCTCGGGCACATCGCGCTGCTGTTCGACAAGGACAAGATCGCATTCGTCGGCGACACTCTGTTCGCGATGGGCTGCGGCCGCCTGTTCGAGGGGACTCCGCAGCAAATGTTCGCGTCGCTTCAGCGCCTGGCGCAATTGCCAGACGAAACGCAGCTTTATTGCGCCCACGAATATACGCTCGCGAACGGCAGGTTCGCCGCCCACGCCGAGCCCGGAAATGCGGAAATCGCCGACCGGCTCGAAGCGGTTGAGAAGCTTCGTTCGGAGGGGAAAATCACGGTCCCGACGACCGTCGCGGCGGAACGCGCCACCAACCCCTTCGTTCGCTCTTCGGACTGGCAGGAATTCGCCCGTCTGCGTGCCGCAAAGGACAGCTTTCGTTCATGACTGGAAGCGCCTTTTGTTCCGGCGCCGACACGTGCAACCACGGAGGTTCGCAATGCGCAGAATTATTCCACTTCTGATTGCAACCGCTCTCGCCGGCTGCGCGGCGGCTCCGCCGGCACCCAATGCTCCCCTTCGAAGCCCATCGGGCCAGCGCGCCTATCAGAATCTGTTTGCGGGCAAGGTGCCGCAGGCGCCCGTCAACTGCGTTCCGCAGTACAACGCAAATGACATGAGCGTGATCGACGGACGGACGCTCGCCTTCCGCGTCGGCAGCGGTTTCAACACCGTCTACATGGTTCATCTGACGCCGGGCTGCGAGAACGTCGCCAATGGCCCCTATGCTCTCGTTTCGCGTTCATTCGGCGGTGGCGGTCTCTGCACCGGCGATATTCAGCAGGTGACGGACACGATGGCGAACAGCCCGGCTGGAAGCTGCTCGGTCGCGGCGATCATCCCGTACGCCCGGCCAGGGCGCTAACGCGATAGAGCGCCTCCAGGCGCTCGCCGTAAACGCTCTTGATGACGTGACGGCGGATCTTCATCGACGGGGTCAGCTGTTCGTTGTCGACGCTGAACGGCGCGTCGGCCACGGTGAAACGGCGCACCTTCTCGATGACGGAAAGCTCGGCATTGACGCGATCGACCGCCGCTGAAAGGCGCTGGTGCAAATCCGCGGCGCTCGCGATCTCGGGATCGGGCACGAGCAATGCGACCAGGTGCGCCTTGCGGTCGCCATAGACCATTGCCTGCGCGATTTCCGGCTCCAGCGTGAGCATTCCCTCGACCCGCTGGGGCGCGATGTTATCGCCCCTGTCGTTGACGATAATATCTTTCTTGCGGTCCGTAATGACGATTCGGCCGCTATCGTCCAAATGGCCGATGTCGCCGGTGCACAGCCACCCATCCCGAAGGACCCGCGCCGTTTCTTCCGGGTTGCGCCAGTAGCCGTGCATCACCAGTTCGCCGCGGACCATAATCTCGCCGTCGTCGGCGATCTTGACTTCGGTCTCTTTGGTTGGCGGTCCGACGGTGTCGAGCCGGATTCCGACGCTCGGGCGGTTGCAGCTGATCACCGGTCCCGCCTCCGTCTGCCCGTACCCCTGCAGAAACGTGATCCCGAGCGACTGGAAGAAGATTCCGACATCGGGATTAAGCGGCGCCCCTCCCGAAACCCACGCTTTTACCCGCCCGCCGACTTTCTTCCGCAGCTTTCGCCGGAGAGTGACTTCCAATAGCCGGTCCATTGGCACGTCCCATGGCTTCAGCCGCCCGCCCGATTTCTCCGAACCAATGGCAAGCGCACGCTTGAACAGGTAGCGGGAAAGGGCGCCGCTTCCCTCGAGCGCCTTGAGAATTCTCGCTCGAAGCATCTCGAAAAGCCGCGGCACGACAATCATGATCGTCGGCCTCGTTTCCTCGATGTTGGCGGCGAGCTTTTCCAGGCTTTCGGCGTAATAGATTTGCGCACCCAGGGCGATCGGGAAGATCTGGCCGCCGGTATGCTCGAGCGCATGGCTCGCCGGAAGGAACGACAGGAACACCTCGTCGCCCCAACCGAAGTCGGAGGAGATGATATCGGTCGCCCCCGCTACATTCTGCAGGATCGACCCGTGATGCTGCATGACGCCGCGCGGTGCTCCGCCGGTGCCGCTGGTGTAGATGATGCAGGCGAGGTCTTGGCGCTTCATCTCGGCCGCGCGCCGTTCGACCGCGGCAGCATCGCCTTCCCCGTCGGCGAGCTTCTGCCATGAGTGACATTGAATCCATTCCGGAGCCTGGCCGGAGCGGATGGTGTCGATGCCGATGACGTGATGGCAGTCCGACGTGAGCACCGCCGGGATCAGGTTCCTCGCCAGCTTGTCGTTGGAAACGATCACCGCCTTCGCCCCCGAATTGCCGAGGACGTGCGCGTGATCGCGAGGCGTGTTGGTCGTATAGGCGGGAACCGTGACGAGCCCCGCCGCCATGATCGCGAGGTCGGAAATCAGCCACTCGGGGCGGTTTTCGCTGACCAGCATAACCCGGTCACCGGTTTCCAGCCCGATCTCCCGCAGCTTCGACGCAAGCGCTACGACCTGCTGCCGCGCCTCGGCCCAGCTGATCGGCCGCCATTCGTCGTCGCGCTTCGCCCACAGGAACGGTGCATTTCCCTTGGCGGCGGCGCGGACGAGGAACATCTCGACGAGGTTGTCGAAATGGTCGAGCTGCGGGCCCGGCTTCATTCGCCGACCGCGGCCCCCTCGCTGCGGGGATCGGCGGCGCCAGCCCAGTGGCCGTTGACCTGCTCGATCGCATTGGCCTTGAAGGTTCCGGGCGGAAGGAACTTCACCTCATGTCCCATTGCCTGCAGCTGCGGCGCGATCTGCTCAAGGAACGTCCCGCTTTCGAGAGCCACGGTATCTCCGTGCGCATAGATCATCGGAAGCGCGATCGCCTGCTGCGCCGTCAGGTGGAAATCGATGACTCCGATGATGGCCTTGATCACCTGCGCCGGGATGGTCGATCCGCCAGCCGCTCCGACCGCCAGCCGGACCTTCCCGTCGGGTCCGTAGACGATTGTCGGGCTCATCGAGCTTCGCGGCCTTTTTCCGCCGGCGACGGCATTCGCGACCGGGCAGCCGTTTTCCACCGGCACGAAATCGAAGTCCGTCAGTTCGTTGTTGAGGAAGTAGCCATTCACCATCAGTCCCGAACCGAAGGCGCTTTCGATCGTGGATGTTTCGGAGGCGACGTCGCCCCATTGGTCGACGGCCACGAAATGTGAGGTCCCGCGCTCGGGCTGGATCGGCCCAGCGCAGGGCTGCGGCGCCCCCGGTGGAGTGCCTGGTTCCACGTGGGCCATGGCACGCTCGGGCGAGATCAGAGCCGAACGGCTGGCGAGATAGGCCGGGTCCGCCATACCGGCGAGCGGGACGCTCACGAAATCGCTGTCCCCGACATATTTGTCGCGGTCGGCATAAGCGAGCCGTTCCGACTCCGCGATCAGGTGCCAGGCTTCCGGCGAATGTTCTCCAAGAGCCGACACGTTGAACCGCTCGAGCTGCTTAAGGACCGCAAGAACGGTGATCCCGCCGGACGATGACGGCCCCATTCCGCAGATCCTGTAGCCGCGGTAGCTGCCGCAGACCGGCGGCCGCAGTTTCGGCCGGTACGTCTCCACGTCTGCAGCGGTCATCAGCGATGGATTTATCGGGCTCGTAACCGCCGCTGAGGCAATCGCGCGCGCATTCGCCCCGGTGTAAAAAGCGTCAGGCCCGCGCTGGGCAATGGCCTCCAGGAATGCCGCCAGCGCGGGGTCCTTCACCACCGTCCCGACCGGCACTGCAGCGCCGTCGGCGGTGTAATAGATCTTCCTCGCCTGCGGCGTCATCGCCGCAATGTCCTTGTTAGCGGTCAGGGAATTGTGCAGCCTCGGAGTCACTTTGAAGCCATCGCGGGCCAGCCGGATCGCGGGCCCGAACAAAGTCGCCCACGGCAGCTTTCCGTGCTCGCTGTGGGCCAATGCCAGCATCCTCAAGTTGCCGGGAACGCCGACGCTCTTCCCGCCCGGCCGCGCCTCCGACCACGGCATCGCCTGCCCGTCCTTGTAGAACCAGGTTCCAGTCGCCGCGGCCGGCGCTTTCTCGCGGCCGTCATAGGTCTGCGGCAGAGCGCCTTTGTCGGAATAGACCAGATAGCCGCCTCCACCGATTCCGGAGCTTTCCGGCTCGACCACATTGAGCGCCAGCATCGTCGCGACTGCGGCATCGACAGCGGTTCCGCCCTTCCGAAGCATCTCCGCGCCAGCTTGTGCAGCACGGGGATCGGCGGCGCTGACCATCCCGGTGGTGGAGGTGACCGGAGGCTGGACCTCCTTGGCGGTAGTGGCGCTCCCGCAGGCAAGCAAAAGTGCGGCAGCGATTGAAAAATAGTGGTTGCGCATGGGCGCGAAGCGCTACTCGGTCCCCACTGCCTCGGCAATGGTCGAAAGCCCCGACTCCTTCAGTTTCCTGGCCAGGCCTTCCGCGATCCGTCGCCCGACATGCGGTCCTTCGTAGACCATTGCGGTGTAGAGCTGGACAAGCGAAGCCCCGGCCCGGATCCGCTCCCACGCGTCGTCGGCGTTCGCGACTCCACCGCTGCCGATCAGCGGGATTTGGCCGCCGCTTGCCTTCCTGAAACGGCGCAGCGCATCGAGCGCCAGCGGCTTTAGCGGGTTCCCCGAAAGGCCCCCCTGCTCTTTCGCTCGATCCGACTTGAGAGACGGCCTCGAAACGGTTGTGTTGGAGACGATGATGGCGTCGATTCGGTGGTCGATCGCGGCTCGCACGATCCTTTCCGGATCGTCTTTCTCCAGGTCCGGCGCAACCTTGAGGAAAATCGGGGGACCGGCAGGCCGGCGGCCTGGCGAGGATCCCGATTTCGAGAGACTGGCAGCCTGGGTGCGCTGCTGACGGGCGCCTGCAACCGCCGAAAGCAAAGTGTCGAGAGCGCCGTGGTTCTGAAGTGCGCGAAGGCCCGGAGTGTTGGGCGAACTGATGTTGACCGTCAGGTAATCCGCCACCGGGCTCATCGCCTTCACCCCTGACACATAGTCGCCCACGAAATCGGGACTGTCCTTGTTGGCGCCGATGTTGACTCCGATCGGTCCCCCGGCGCGGTTGCAGCCTTGAAGCCGAACGAAGGCGCTCGCCTGTCCGGAGTTGTTGAAGCCCATCCTGTTGATGACTGCCCGGTCCTCCACCAGGCGGAACAGACGCGGCTTCGAATTGCCCGGTTGCGGTCTCGGAGTGACAGTTCCCACCTCAACGGATCCGAAGCCGAGGGACAGCATTTCGGAAGCGACTTCGGCATCCTTGTCGAAGCCGGCGGCGAGTCCCACCGGGGAAGGAAAATCCACGCCCGCGACGGTGGTCTTAAGCGACTGCGGAAGGTGCGCAGAATGAATTGGAAGAAACTTCAACGCGGCAATAGTCCCTCGATGCGCGGCTTCTGCATCGAGCGCGAAAATAAACGGACGAAGCACAGGATAGAACCGCATCGACCCTAACATAGCTCAATATTGGAGATCAGCGAAGCGCGCCGAGTCCGCGGTCAGCGGAAGTCCTTCTGGGCCTCTTGGAACCAGCCCCGCTGTGCAGTCCCGAGTTCGCGCGGTTGCGGCTTGTCGCGGAACTGCGGCTGCGAAGCAGGCCATGCGGTCACCGCAAACAGCACGACCAGCACGGCCATCACCACCATTATTGCAATGAAAGGAAAGGTGCTGAGCATCACTCGCGGTGCGTCCGGCTCCGTTCGGGCAGCGACACGGCGGCGCCGGCGGGCCGTCTCGCGCCGGGCGAGGCCATTCAGGTAAGTGTCGATTCTTGTCCAGCGGTCGCTTTTGTCGGCAGCCAGGTTGCGCTTGTCCATTGCCATCGCACTTGGCCCTGTGCGCGGGCGGGCGCAATATGAATCGAGCCGAGTCCGGTCAAACGGATGTGTCGGCGCGCTATTCCGCGCGTTCATCCACTTTCAACGGGCGCATTGTTATTGACCCCGACGCGCCTATCTTGACGTTGTAGAAACATGTGGCGGCTTGAGCCCGCCCGGAACGAGAGACGGATGAACGAGAAAAAGCCCGCCAACCCGTGGATAAAGAGCCTGCTGATCTGGGTTGCGATCCTGTTCGGCCTGGTACTCTTCGTGCAGATGATCGGCGGCGGCTCGCGCGCCGCCACTGGCCAGGAAATCGCTTATTCCGACTTCGTGCGGCAGGTGAACGACGGCAACGTCCGCTCCGTCACTATGACCAGCAGTTCCGACCGCAACAGCATCATCACCGGGCGGATGGGCGACGGCGCAGCCTTTCGCACCACCGCTCCCGCCGACGCGTCCGTCTCCTCCGACCTCATCGCCCACGGAGTGGATGTCCAGGTGAAGGCGGACGAGGGCTCCAGCATCTGGCTTCTGATGCTGTACAATTCGCTGCCGCTGATCCTGATCATCGGAATCAGCTTCTTCGTCATGCGGCAGATGCAGAAGAATGCCGGTTCCGGAGCAATGGGCTTTGGCAAGAGCCGCGCCCGCATGCTTACCGAAAAGCAGGGACGAGTCACCTTCGCCGACGTCGCCGGTATCGACGAGGCGCGCGAAGAACTCCAGGAAATCGTCGAATATCTAAAGGATCCGGGCAAGTTCGCCCGCCTTGGCGGCAAGATCCCGAAAGGCGCCCTCCTCGTAGGTTCGCCGGGCACCGGCAAGACTCTCCTCGCGCGAGCGATCGCGGGCGAGGCGGGGGTCCCCTTCTTCACCATCTCCGGCTCCGATTTCGTCGAGATGTTCGTCGGAGTCGGCGCGAGCCGGGTCCGTGACATGTTCGACCAAGCTAAGAAGAGCGCGCCGTGCATCCTCTTCATCGACGAAATCGATGCGGTCGGCCGTCACCGCGGCGCCGGGCTCGGCAACGGCAACGACGAGCGCGAGCAGACTCTCAACCAGCTTCTCGTCGAAATGGACGGCTTCGAGGCCAATGAGGGAATCATCATCATTGCCGCGACCAACCGTCCCGACGTTCTCGACCCCGCGCTCCTTCGGCCGGGCCGCTTCGACCGCCAGGTCGTCGTTCCTCGCCCTGACATCGACGGCCGCGAAAAGATCCTTCTTGTTCACATGAAAAAGGTGCCGCTGGCGCCCGACGTCGACGCGCGGGTCATCGCCCGCGGTACTCCGGGGTTCTCCGGCGCCGACCTCGCCAACCTCGTCAACGAGGCCGCGCTTCTTGCCGCCCGAAAGGGCAAGCGGCTGGTCGCCGCGCAGGAGTTCGAGGAGGCCAAGGACAAGGTGCTTATGGGCAGCGAGCGCAAGTCCATGGTGATGACCGACGACGAAAAGCGGATGACCGCCTATCACGAGGCCGGTCACGCCGTCGTCGCTCTCCACGAGCCGGCGTCCGATCCTATTCACAAGGCGACCATCATCCCGCGCGGGCGGGCGCTCGGCATGGTCATGCGGCTTCCGGAGCGCGACAGCTACTCCTATCACCGCGACAAGATGTACGCGAACCTCGCCGTGTCGATGGGCGGACGCGTCGCCGAGGAGCTGATCTTCGGATACGAAAAGGTCTCGTCGGGCGCAGCGTCGGACATCCAGTATGCGACCAAGCTCGCCCGCGACATGGTCACTCGCTGGGGCCTTTCCGACCTTCTCGGTCCGCTCCAGTATGCGGAGCCGGAGGAAGAGGTCTTCCTCGGCTATTCGATGAACAAGCAGTCGCAGGTTTCTGACGAGACGTCGCGAGCCATCGACAAGGAAATCCGCCGAATTGTCGATGAATCCTACGAGCGGGCGAAGACCTGCCTCAACGAGCACCGCGACCAGCTGGAGACACTCGCCCAGGCGCTCCTCGAGTACGAGACTCTGTCCGGCGAGGAGATCGAGAGGCTGATGGACGGCGGGTCGATCGACCGTGGCGGTCCGACCGGGGCAAGCATTCCGGCTGCCGGCTCTTCGATCCCCAAAGCAAGCCGCAAGCCGCGGCCCATCGGTGGGCCTGCGACAGCTTAAGCGCCGGCTACTCGAACGCCCCCAGCGCGACGAGCAGTGTCGTGAATAGCGAGATCGCGATGAAGGCGAAGACCGACAGCGCAATCGCTCGCCACGCCGCGCCCCACCGCCCGGTGCCGTACGTGCCGCGAATCTGGCGGTACATGTGGAACGGCGGCACCAGCCAAAAGAGGCTGGCGATGCTGCTTGCGACGAAGCCGACCAGCGTTCCCGTAATCAGCAGCAGCATCATGAAACTCAGCGAGTAGGTGACGAACACCGTGTGGTCGTAGAGCTTGAACTGCCGGTTGAACGGGAACAGCAGCCAAACGAATGGGACCGAGATCGGGATGAGCGCCCAGCTGAACTTGTAGGCGTTCATCTTGATCTTGAAGAGCATCAGCTCGGGGTTTTCCTTCGCCTTGCCGAGCGCGCTCACCAGCCAGTCCGGCGCACTTCCACCGCCGTTCAGGTCCAAGTTCTGGACGGGCAGGTTCTTGTCCTTGATGGCCTGGAGCCCGGCCATTTCGTCGTTCAGGTCCGAAATTTTTTCGTCGAGGCTGGAGGTGGAAACGCCCGCCTTTGCCAGCTCCGCCCGCTCGGATTTCAAAACTCCGAGTTTCTGCTGGTCGGTCTTTAGCTGCTGGCCGATGTCCTTTTTCATTTCGACCGGTGCTTTGCCGAAGCCGGACCCGGCAAGACTCATCACCGCAAAGGTGACGAAGACGAAGAACAGGAACAGAGCGATCGGCGAGACGAATCGCGCCCGCTGTCCGTCGATGTAGCGGCGGGTCAGCTCGCCGGGCCTCCACACGAGCAACGGAATCGTGTGCCAGATTTTTCCTTCGAAGTGGAAGACGCCGTGCACGAGGTCGTGCCAGAAGGCGGCGAGAGTTCGGTGAACGTGGGCGCGCTGGCCGCAATGGAAGCAATAGTCCCCGACCAGCTCGGTCCCGCAGTTGAGGCAGTTTCTCTCGTGCGTGTGGCCGTTGGCCGCCTCGCCAGTTTGGGGCTCGACCGCTCGGGCCACGACTCCCCCGGTGACCGCGTCGACTATCGCTTCATAATCCGGCATCCATACCCCCGCTGTGTAGCCGCGATATTATGCGGCGATGCGCCGCCATGCTAGCTCACGAAAAATGCGGCGAATTGGCCTTCTCGGCGGATCGTTCAACCCCGCTCACGAGGGTCACCGGCAATTGAGCTTGGCGGCCATCGATGCTCTCGATCTCGACGAACTGTGGTGGCTGGTCTCGCCGGGAAACCCGCTGAAGGACGAAGCCGCCGATATGGCGCCCTATGAAGCAAGGCTTCAATCCGCGCGCGAGGCGGCGGCGGGGACTGCAATCCGGGTCAGCGATTTCGAGCGGCGCGCCGGGACCCGGTACACGATAGACACGTTGTCGGCCTTGAAGCGGGCCTTTCCCGAGGACAGGTTCATCTGGCTAATGGGCGCGGATACTGTTGCCGAATTTCATCGCTGGAAGGACTGGCGGGATATTGCGCAACTGCTTCCAATTGCAGTGCTTCCGCGGCCCGGCTATGATGAGACCGCCCACGCGGCGCGCGCGATGGGCCGGCTTTCGAGCTTCGTCCGCCCCGAAAGCCAGGCGAAAAACTGGACGGAGTGGAGTCCACCGGCGATCTTGTTCCTTCGCCTGCCGACCAACCCCGCTTCCGCAACCGCCTTACGCGCGCTCAATCCCAACTGGCATCGCCGAAGACGCTCAGGCCCATCCGGCCCGGGCGCCGATGACTCGAAGCCTGCCTAAGGAGACGCCTTGCCCGACCGCCCCGCCGAAGCCGCCACCGAAGTCCGCCCGCCGGCCGACGTCGAGAAACTCCACCAGCTCGTGCTCAAGTCGCTCGACGACGATCAAGCCGTCGAAATCACGACTATCCCGCTCGAGGGCAAGTCCAACATTGCCGACCATATGGTCATCGCTTCGGGCCGGTCGACTCGGCAGGTCGCGGCCATGGCGACCAAGCTCGCCGAGAAAATTAAGCACGAATTCGGAAAATCTGTTAGAATCGAGGGGTTGCCTGCAGCGGACTGGGTGTTAATCGATGCCGACGACGTCATCGTCCACCTCTTCCGCCCAGAAGTAAGAAGTTTTTACAATCTGGAGCGCATGTGGGCGTTTGGTGATGAGAAAGTGAGTGCAACAGCTCAAGGTGGGTGAGCGATGCGATATCTAACGACTCTACTCTTTTGCTTCCTCGCGTTTGTCGCGCAGCCGGCAATGGCCGCGACGAACACGCTGGCAGGGAGCTTGCAAAACGAACTGGCGACGCTTGTCACGAGCAAGTCGGCCGATGTCGGCGTTGCCGCAATCGACCTCAACACAGGGGAGACCGTCAGCGTCCGCGGCAACGAACGCTATCCGCTGGCGAGCACGGTAAAGGTCGCGGTTGCCGCCACCTACCTCTCCTACGTTGAAAAGGGCGAGCGATCGCTCGACGACACGATCAGCGGCGTTTCCGCTGCGACCCTGATGAAGCGGATGCTGGTCCACAGCGACAATCATGCGACCGACCTGCTGCTCCGAAACCTGGGCGGGCCGAAGACGGTTCAGAAGTGGCTCGACTGGCATCACGTCGAAGGTGTCCGGATCGATCGCACAATCGCTCAACTGCTTCGCGACAAGCGCGATTTGCACGATGTTCGGGATTCCGCCACCCCGCTTGCCTACGCGACGTTCCTCAAGCGTCTCGACGCCGGCTACCTCATCAGCGACAAGAGCAAGGAGTACCTGCTTAATCTGATGGCGCAGTGCATGACGGGCCGGAATCGTATGAAGTGGCTGCTCCCCCACGGGACGGTGGTCCAGCACAAGACCGGCACTCTCAACGGGCTTAGCGACGACGTCGGCTTCATAACCTTGCCCAACGGCCATCGGATTGCAGTGGCGATCTTCGCGCGTGGCGGAGAGAACCGGCCTAATGCGATCGCCGAGGCAGCGAAGACGATCTACGACGGATTCTTGAGCGTCGTCGGATGGCCGTATAACGCCGCCGCCGCGATCAGCGGAAGATAGCGCTGGCGAGGACGTGCTCCTCCACATCGTCGCCAGGGGGAAAATCGGCCGCTCGCCCGAGTCCGAATTGGTCGAGCGATACCTGAAGCGGATTTCCTGGCCGACGAAAGTGACCGAATTGGCCGACGATGGCCGTGCTGGCCCGCCGCTTCCCGCGGGCAGCGTTTCGGTGCTGCTCGACGAACGCGGCAAAGCGATCTCCTCGATGGATTTTGCGGGATGGCTCGAGGACTGGCGCGACAGCGGCAAGCGCGAGGCTCGCTTTTCGATCGGCGGTGCCGACGGTCTCGCCAGCTCCGAACGCTCGGCTGCGGACCTTCTCCTTTCGTTCGGACCGGCTACCTGGCCGCATTTGCTGGTCCGGGCGATGCTCGCCGAGCAGCTGTTCCGGGCAACTTCGATCCTCGCCGGCCACCCCTACCATCGTGAGGGCTGATCAGGTGCTTCGCCCCGCTGCCGCAATAGTCCTCATGGCCGCACTGACGAGCGTTGCGGCAAGCGCTCCCGTGGAAGGCGAACGGGCCGCTGTCGATGCCGAGCTCCACCAGGCCGAGGCAGAGGCCAAGGCCGCGGATGCAGAGCAGAAGCGGCTGGAAAAAGCCGCCCTTCAAGCGCGCGACGACGTCACTCGCCTGCGCGCCCAAGAGCTCGCCGCGGCGCAGGCTATCGAGTTGGCTGAAGCGCGGATCACCGCCGCCGATGTCGCGGCGCGTCTTCTGCAGTCCCGAATGGAGCGCCAGCGGGACAAACTGGCAGCCGAGCAGGCACCGGTAAGCGCGCTTCTCGGCGGACTCGTGATCGCTTCGAAACGGCCGCCTTTACTGCTCCTGGCAGGCAATGGATCGACCGAGGACCTGGTGAAGCTGCGCCTTCTGGTAGCGGCGACGGCGCCGGTTATCCGCGCCAGGACAGCCGCCTTGTCGGACCAGCTTCGCTCGCAGGAGGAGCTTCGGCAGCAGGTGCTTACAGTCGCGGAGCAAGATGGCCGAAGCCCGCAACGAGCTTCAGCGACGGCGCCAGGCATTCGCGGGCCTGGAGCAGCGGGCCGTGAAAGTCGCCTCGGCACGCGGAGCCGAGGCAATGGGTGCCGGCGACGTTGCCCTGGCGAGCGAGGAAAATCTCGCAAGATCGCAGCAATCCGCCCAGTCGGCTGCGGACTCCAGACGCCTCGCCAGCCAGCTCGCTGCGCTCGGCCCCGCCCCGCTGACATCGCAGTCTCGGGTACCGGGAACCTCGCTTCAATACCGGCTGCCCGCGGAGGCGCCGGTGGTCGACGGAATGGGGGCGGTCAGCGCCAGCGGCGTCCGCTCGCGCGGAGTAACGCTCGCCACCCGGCGCGGCGCTCCGCTGCTGGCTCCGGCAAGCGGCACGATCCTCTTTTCAGGCCCGTTCCGGGACTATGACGGAGTTATCATCATCGACCACGGCGGCGGCTGGAAGTCGGTGATCGTCAACGCGGGCTCGAAGCTTCGCAGAGGAATGAAGGTCAGCCTGGGCGATCCTCTGGGTGTTGCCTTGGGGCCGGTGCAAGTGCAGTTGCAGCGCAGCGGGCAAGTGGTCTCTCCGGCCCTCATCGCACGTTCATCTGCAATGCTGTCAAATGCGCCCAAAGGCGGCTAATCTCAATTGCGACGCGACCGTAAGGCATACCGAATGAAGACTCTCCACAAACTCCTTCCACCGCTTGCACTCGTCGGAGCGCTTGCGCTTGTCCCCGTGACCACGAGTTCCCTCGCAGCGGCAGACGTGGCGAACTACCAAGAGCTCGAGAAATTCATGAGCGTCTATGAGCGGGTGAAGGCCAATTACGTCGACCCCGTTGACGATCACACTCTCATCAAGGGCGCGATCGATGGAATGCTCGCCTCCTTGGATCCGCACTCGTCCTACATGGAGGGAGCCGATTTCGATTCGCTGAAGACGACGACGGACGGCAATTACGGCGGACTGGGGCTCACGGTGACGGTGGAAGACGGCGCAGTGAAAGTCGTTGCCCCGACCGAAGACACGCCGGCGTGGCGAGCCGGAATCAAGGCCGGCGATTACATCACGCACATCGACGGCAAGCTCGTGTACGGCGACAGTCTCAACGAGGCTGTCGACAAGATGCGCGGCGCGCCCGGGACAAGCATCAAGCTGACCATCGTCCGCCCCGGCCGCAACAAGCCGTTCGACGTCACCATCACCCGCGAGAAGATCCAGCTGCGGCCGGTGAAGTGGGAGATCAAGGACGGCGTCGCTTACCTCCGCATCAACACCTTCTCCGGCAATTCGGCCCAGGAGACGAAGGCAGCTCTCACCGCGATCGACAAGGCGACCGGCGGTCATCCGCTCGGCTACGTGCTCGACCTGCGTTCGAACCCCGGCGGACTCCTCGACCAGGCCGTCGATATCGGCGACGACTTCCTCAACAGCGGTGAAATCGTTTCCCAGCGGGGACGCGAGAAAACCGACATCGAACGTTATTATGCCAAGCCCGGGGACATGACTCATGGCCTGCCGATGATCGTCCTCGTCGACGCGGGCACCGCTTCGGCGGCCGAAATCGTCGCCGGCGCGCTCCAGGACCAGCATCGGGCTTTGATCATGGGCGAGAAGAGCTTCGGCAAGGGCAGCGTCCAGACCGTTGTGCAGACCGGGCCGCACGCTGCATTGCGGCTGACGACGGCGCGCTATTACACGCCCTCAGGCCGCTCCGTTCAGGCCGGCGGGATTCAGCCCGACATCGCGGTCCCGCAGCTGTCCGATCCCGATTACAAGGACCGACCTGCCGTTCGCGAAGCCGATCTTCGCCATCACCTGCTTGCGCAGGCAAAGGCCGACGACAAGCTTCTCGAGGAAGACGACACAACCGAAGACCCGCGCTTCACCGCAACGGCGGAGCAGCTGAAGAAGCAGGGTATCAAGGACTTTCAGCTACACTATGCGCTGGACACGCTGAAGCGGCTCGGCACCGGGACGGCGGTGGCGGCAGCCGACGGCAAGCCGCATTCGAAGCAGTAGGGCCTGTCGAGGATGGCAGAAGCGGCGCTCGGGCGTGCCACCGGAGGGATGCCGCTAAAGCGCGAATTGGTTGCTCGATCGGTCGCGCTTCTGCTGCCTGCGGCGCTTCTCGGCGGCGCCTTCGCTTTCCAGTTTTTCGGCGGTCTGTACCCGTGCGAGATGTGCTGGTGGCAGCGCTATCCGCATGCGGTGGCGATCATCCTCGCGGCGCTTGCCTTCACTGCGCCGGCGGCTTCGAACCGCTCGCGCGCGCTCACCCTTCTTGCGGCGGCGGCAATCGCGATTTCCGGCGGGATCGGCGTCTACCACGCAGGCGTTGAGCTCCACATTTTCCAAGGCTTCACCACCTGCAGCACCACCGCCAAAGCGGCGACCACCGGCGAGCTCCTCAAGCAATTGATGAAGGTCCCGCTGATCCGCTGCGATCAGGTGCAATGGTCGTTGTTCGGGATTTCGATGGCAGGCTGGAACGCGATACTCTCGCTCTCCGGAGCTGCCGCCGTGGCCTGGTTGGTGCTGACCGGAAGGCGAGACCAATGACCGGCCCCTGGCGACCCGGTCAAAAGCGGCCAGATACGGCGGCCATGGTTCGAGTGGACCAGGCCGGCGAATATGGCGCGACCCGGATCTATGCCGGCCAGCTTGCCGTGCTTCCGCCCAATTCCGCCGCCGCCAAGCTGATTTCGCGAATGGCAATGCAGGAGCAGCGGCATCTCAAGCGCTTCGACCAGCTGGTCGGCGAACGGCGCGTGCGCCCGACCCTTCTTCAGCCCTTCTGGAATATCGCGGGGTTCGCGCTCGGCGCCGGCACTGCCCTAATGAGCGAAGAAGCCGCAATGGCGTGCACGGACGCGATCGAGACCGAGATCGACCGGCACTACAAGCAGCAACTCGACAATCTTGGCGACGGCGACCCCGAATTATCTGCCGACATCGCCCAATTTCGTGACGAGGAGATCGAGCACCGCGAGACCGCCCGTGAAGCAGGCGCCGAGCGAGCTTTGGGTTATCCCGTATTGACGGGAGCGATCCGCGCGGCATGTCGTGTTGCAATCGCGCTGTCGAAGCGAATCTAGCGGAACTGCCATTGTTCCCATCCGCTCTTGCCGTGAAAGGTGTTTGACGATGACCAGGTTCTTGATTTCACTTGCGGCAACCGCGGCAGTCGGCGGCGCTCTTGCGGTCGTTTCAATCCCCGCCCTGGCTCAAGACACCGGCGACCCGAAGATCGCGGAGATCATCGTTTACGGCAATGACCCCTGCCCGCGCTCGACCGAAAGCGAAGTCGTCGTCTGCGCGCGTAAGCCGGAAAGCGAACGGTATCGAATTCCCGAAAGGTACCGAAACAGCGGTCCGCTTCAGACGCGTCAAAGCTGGGCCGAAAAGGCCAAAAGCTTCGAATATGTCGGCCGCACCGGAATTCAAAGCTGCTCGGCCGTCGGCCCGGGCGGCTACACCGGGTGCCTTCAGAACATGATCGACCGCGCCAAGGCTGCTGCTCGGGAGGAGAGCAAGCAGGCGGTTCCGCCGCCCGAATACACCCCTCCGGGCCCGGGCTACTGATCCAGGAAGTTAGTCGGCGCTGCGCCTCGGCGGAGCGACAGCGAATCGCCATTCTTCCCCACCTGAGCAGATCACCCCGCGGAGGGTCGCTTTGCCTCCGCGCGACAGGACGGCGACCAACCTGTCCAACTCGCGTCCGCGAACGCGGCTTGCGAGGCCCTCGGTTGCTAGCGATGCGACGATCCTCCGGACAACTCGGCGACGGATCTCCAGCGGTGCCGATGGCCGGTAGGTGACGGTCGAATCAGAACGGGTGACCTGTCGCTCCCATTCGACATCGGTGGCCCAGTGAAGTGCGACATCGGCGCTGCGCAGATTGGCGGCGCTTCGCGCAATCGCCGGCGAATCGAGCCACGGCGCAGCGGCGAGCGCATTGCGGATTCGGACTCGCTCGAACTGCTCGTCAGCGTTGCTCGGATCATCCGCTGGCGAGAGGGAGGCGGCGGCACATAGCTCGACCAGCTCGGAGCGCCGCCAGCTGAGCAGCGGCCGCAACAGCCGAAACTGCTTCCCGCCGGAGGGAACGGGAGCCACGGGACGCATTCCGGCGAGCCCACGCACGCCCGAACCCCGATTGAGGCGCATGACCAGCGTCTCCACCTGATCGTCGAGGTGGTGTCCGGTCGCGATCGCCGCGATCCCGCGTTCGGCGGCCCAGCGGGAAAGCAGCCGGTATCGCTCCAGCCGCGCACGTTCCTGAATCGCGCTTTCAGGTTTGTGCTTCCATTCCACCGCCAGCGTGGAATGCGGCACTCCAAGGTCATCGCAGATTCCTGCCACCATTTCCGGTTCGGCCCTCGATTCCGGCCTCAGGCGATGATCGACAGTAGCCGCCTCGACGCGCCCGGCGCGCGCCGCGGCCGCGAGAAGCAGCAAGGCAAGGCTATCGGGCCCGCCGGAAACCGCGATTGCGAGCTTGGCGTCAGCCGCAAGCAGCCGATCGAGGTCGGCGGCGAAGCGGCCGACCAGCTCCGGTTCAGGAGCAGCCGGCGTCGGCTTTGCCCTTGGCAAGGAGTGCCTTCAGATCCGGGCGAACTGAAGAGCCGTAGACATCCTCCAGCTCGGAATAGGCTTTGCAGGCCTGATTGGGCTGGTGAAGCGCCATTAGCGCCTGGCCGAGATAATAGAGGCTGTCCGGTGCGCGCTCGCCTTTCGGATCGCTCCGGTAATTTGCGAGTAGCGCCTCGGCTGCCGGACGCGGCTTTCCCTCGTCGAGCAAAGCCCGCCCGATGAGATTCTTGGCAAAGCTTACTCGCCGATGCTTCGGATAAGCGTCGATAAAGGAGCGCAGAGCGGTAATTGCCTGATCGTATTTTCCGTCGCGCCACAGGTGATAGCCTTGCGAATAGGCATCTTCGCCGGGGTCGGTCGGGACCGCTTCCGCGGTGTCCTCGGACTTGTCGGGAGCCTCAGTCGGCGATGCAGAGGCCGTTTTCACTTTGTCCGGCTTCGGTTCCGTCGTCGTGTCGCCAGCCTCTGGCTCCGCGGATTGCGGCTGCACGACCGGGCGCGATTCGAGTGCAGTCAGCCGGCCGTTCACGTCGTTACGCAAGGTGGTGATCTGCGACTGCAGCTCACTTACACGGTGACCGTTGACCTCACCCTGGTTGATCAGCTGCTGAAGCTGCGCCTCGATCGAATTCAATCGCTGCTCCAGCCGCATCGCCGTCGCCTGGCTCGCCTCCACCTGCTGCTGCAGGATTGCAATCCGCTGCTCCGCGCTCGGCGGCTTTTGCGCGAGCGCTGGACCGACCGCGAACGCAGCGAAAGCCACGGCCGGAAAGGCAATGCGCAGATGCGCGAACTTCATAGCTTTCCCCACCACCTCTTCATTTCCCCAATCTGCCGAAGCCGAGCTTACGCGCCGATGAATTTACTGCACCAGCGAATTTTGCGCGGGCTGTTGCGACGCCGGAGCGGCAGCACCACCGGCGCCGGATTGCGGGCCGTGCATGAGGTCGCTCGGGAGCAGGCTCACGTCCGATGCGACTTCCCCAGCGGGCCCGACCGGCGGTGCGACCGACTGGCCGACGGTAATTCGCAGGGCTTCGGGCGCACCGGCGCGAAGCGTCGGGTGAGTGGCCGTCTGCGGCACCTGGTAGCTTTTGCCCGGCTGAAGCACGCCTTCGAACAGCGTCTTTCCTTCATCCGTCACTCGTATCCACGCGGGCGCTGTGGCGGTCAGTACCACCGGACCCTGGGGAGCAGCCGCCGGTTGCGTGGGAGCGGCAGGCTTTGGCGCCGGCTGCGCCTCGGTCGTCGTCACTGGCACCGAGTAGGGCTCTTCGCTGACCGACCGGTTGCGGATCCAGGTGAACGCGATCGCCACCACCACGATGGCGACGATCGCGGAGAGCACCAGCCAGCGCGGCATTGTCCGTGCCGGGTCGGCAGGCTCGAAATGCTCCACCGTGGCTGAATTGCTGCGATAGCCGCCCATGTCGGCGCGGAGCTGATCGCCGATCTCCCTGCGGTCGAGCCCGACGGCGCTCGCGTAGCTCTTGGCGAAGCCGATCGTGTAAGTGGGTGCCGGAAGCCGGTCCCAGTCACCCGCCTCGAGACTTTCGAGATGCCGGAGCGGGATTCGAGTTTCGGACGCGATGTCCTCAAGGCTGAGGCCCTTTGCCTCGCGGGCGGTTCGAAGCCGCTGTCCAGCCGATTCAAAGTTGTTCGCGTCGGTCTCTTCGTCCATTCCTCACCTTTACGCCCGGCACGGGCGTTGTCGAAGCCGTTCCGCAGCCTGTCAACCGCCGATCAGCCGATGCTGACTTCATGCCGGCGCGCCCAATCGGAGAGGACTTTTCGAAGGTCCTGCGGAGGACGAGCGAGCCACTGTTCCATCCGCGACCGGATCGCCGCTGCATCGAGCGAGCGCACCATCGCCTTGATTGGGCCGACGGCCGCCGGAGTAATCGAGAAATTCTCTGCACCGACGCCGATCAGCGCCATGCACTCAAGTGGACGGCCACTCATCTCGCCGCAGATCCTCACCGGCTTTTCAGCAGCCGCGGCAGCGGCGATGACGCGCTTGAGGAAACGGAGAATGGATGGACTGAGCCAGTCGTATCGCTCGGCAAGGCGCGGATCGCCTCGGTCGGCGGCGAACAGGAACTGCGTAAGGTCGTTGGTCCCGATCGAAAGGAAGTCGATTCGCGGCAGCAGCAGGTCGAGCTGCTCCGCAAGCGAAGGCACTTCCAGCATAGCTCCGAACTCGATTTTCGTCGGCAGCGGACGATTCCCCCGCTCGGCCCACGCGACCTGCTCCTCGAAAAGCGATCGCGCCTGCTCATATTCCCATGCTTCGGAAATCATCGGGAACATCACCCGGAGGACTCGCCCGGCCGCTGCCTGGACTAGCGCTCTCGCCTGCGCCTTCATCAGGGTCGAGCGATCCAGCGACAGCCTCAGCGCTCGCCACCCCATCGACGGATTCTCGGCTTCTTCGGCGTCGTCGGTAAGATAAGGCAGCGCCTTGTCGCCGCCGATGTCGAGGGTTCGGAACACGACTGGCTTTTTGCCGGCCGATTCCAGGACCCGCTTGTAGAGTCGAAGCTGGCTCTCGCGACCGGGCAGCGTCGCCGAAACCAGGAACTGGAACTCGGTCCGGAACAGCCCGATTCCGTCGGCACCGGTGAGCTGCAGCGACGAAGCGTCTTCGGCCAGCCCGGCGTTGATCATCACGCTGACTGCTACGCCATCCCTGGTCTTCGCCGGAAGCGAACGGATCGCCTCATACTGCGCCCGGCGCTTCTTGCTTAGCGCCATTCGCTGGTCGAAGCTCGTCAGCAGCGCCTTCGACGGGCGGATGATGACCGTTCCGTTGTCACCGTCGACGAGGACCGTATCCGCCTCTTCGACGATGTGACGGACGTCCGCCAACCGCCCGATAACCGGCACCCCCATCGCCCGGGCCACGATGACCATGTGCGAGGTAAGCGAGCCTTCCTCCAGAACCACCGCCTTGAGACGCCGCCGGTCATATTCGAGAAGCTCGGCGGGCCCGAGGTTGCGGGCGATCAGCACTGTGTCGTGGGCAAGGCCGGTCTGTGCGGCGGTAGCCATCCTACCGGAAACGATTCGAAGCAGTCGGTTCGACAAATCCTCCAGGTCGTGCATCCGCTCGGCGAGAAGGGGATCGTCGATCTCGCGCATCCGCGCGCGCGTGCGCTGCTGGACTCGTTCGATCGCCGCCTCTGCGGTTAGTCCGGAATCGATCGCCTCGTTGATCCGCCGCGACCAGCCTTCGTCATAGGCGAACATGCGATAAGTCTCGAGGATCTCCTCGTGCTCGCCCGCCGCTCCGAACTCGGCTTCGCGAGCCATCGTGTCGATCTGCTCGCGCATTTTGCGGAATGCTCCGTAGACGCGCTCGCGTTCGCTCTCGATGTCCTCGGCCACGGTATGCTCGACGACGACTCTCGGCTCATGAAAGACTGCCTGGCCCTTTGCCATTCCGGCAACCAGCTTGAGGCCCGTGAGCCGGAGCGGCCCGCCGCTGCGGACGCGGTTTCGCCGGGCGCCGTCGACCAGGCGCGCTCCGGCGATCAGTTCCGACAGAACCATCGCCACCGTTTGAAGCGCTTCAATCTCGACTTCGGCGTAGCGACGCGGTTCGGCGTGCTGCACGGCGAGAACACCCACCGGCGCTTCGCGATAGATGATCGGGACGCCGGCGAAGCTGTGATACCGCTCCTCTCCGGTCTCCTCGCGATAGACGAACTCATTGTGCCCGGCAGCTTCGTCGAGGTTGAGAATCCGCCCCTCCGCGGCAATCGTTCCGACGAGGCCTTCGCCGAGCTTCATCTTGGTGACGTGAACGGCCTCCGGTCGAAGACCGTGAGTGGCGAACAGTTCAAGCTTGTTGTCGCGCAGCAGGTAGATAGAGCAGACCTCGCTCTCCATCTTCTCGGCGACGAGGTCGACGACTTTGTCGAGTTTCGACTGCGCAGAGCCGCGCCCGGCCATCACCTCGTGAAGGCCGGTGAGGATTTCCCGGGCGGACGCGGCAGCGGTCAGCGGCATTTCTAAAGGCTAGCAGCTAGAGCCGGTGCGGATAAGGGTCAGCGGACCGTAAAGACGTTGTTGGTCCGGTCCTTGTCCGGGAGCTTGTGGTCGGGGTCGAGCTCCGCCCGGACCACAGGCGAGTTGGAAACGACCGGCACCTCGGTCGAGCCTTGCCGAATCCAAGTTTCCGCCGGAAGGCGGATGTCGCGGCTGGTGCCGTCCGCAAATCGAACGCGGAGCATCACCGGCATCACCAGCTTGTCGAGAGAAGCAACCGTGACGGTCGACCCATTGAACGTCGACTCCTTCGGGAAGGGAGCGATCCCGGTCACCGCCAGGTCCATCTGCCAATTGTTGTAGAACCAGCCGCGCCAGAAATACGACAGGTCTTCCCCCGCCTCGCTGTCCATTGCGCGGAAGAAATCGGCGGGCGTCGGATGTTTGAAAGCCCAATCGGCGACGAACCGGCGGAAGGCCGGGTCGAACCTTTCCGGTCCGAGGATCTGCTCGCGAAGCAGGACCAGCCCGAGCGCGGTTTTGAAATAGGTCACCGGGTGGCGGTACTTTTCGATGATCGTGTCGGCGCGCGACATGATCGGCGGCGCGTCGGGATCGGCAAGGATGGGCAGGATCTCGTCGACGGGATTTCCTCCGCCCGGCGCGTACTCGCCGTCCCGCTTGGGCGCGAACTCACCGTGGTTGAACTCGTCGGATTCATAGACATCGATGAACGTATTGATTCCCTCGTCCATCCAGGCGTTGCGACGCTCGTTGAACCCGACCGTCATCGGGAACCAGCTGTGCCCGATCTCGTGCGCGGTGACTCCGAACAGGTCCTTTGGATCGGCTTCGATCGGGTCGAAGGCCATCGCCGGGTATTCCATGCCCGCTGCCGGTCCGGCGACGTTCAGGGCGACGGGCCAGGGAAAGGGGAACCAGTGGGCCGAAAAATGCTCGACGCTGTCCTTCAGATATTCGGTCGAGCGGTCCCAGTTCTTGGCTTCGACCGGATAGACGGATTCGGCCAATGCCGTGCGGCCGCCGGGCAGGTTAATGCGGGCCGCATCCCAGTTGAACGCCGGCGACGCGCCGAACGCGACGTCACGGCTGTCGTGCATCTTAAAGTGCCAGGTGCGCGTGCCCGTTGGCGATCCGAACGGCTCCGAGGCCGAGCGAATCATGATTGTCTTTTCACTCGCCCGGGCCGCGGAAAGGCGCTTCAGCTGCGCTGGAGACAGCACCTGCTCCGGGTTCACCAACTCGCCCGATCCGGCAACGATGTAGTTGGCAGGGACGGTTACGGAATAATCGAAGTCGCCATATTCGAGGTAGAATTCCTGCTGCAGGTAGGGGAGCGTGTCCCACCCGCGAATGTCGTCATAGACCGCCATCCGCGGATACCATTGAGCGATCGAATAGATCGGCCCGTTCTTGCTATCCATCCAGCCGGTGCGGCCGCCCCACGGCTCCTTCGGAACCGTGTAATGATAGCGGATGTCGACCTCGGCCTGGCTTGCGGGCGCGAGCGGCACCGGGAGCCGAAGTTGCGCCCGGGTGTCGCTGACCAGCGGCTTCACGGAAGTCGTCACTCCGGCGACTGTCACCGTCACGTCGTCGAGGTTCATGCCGTTCGTGAAGCCGCGCGGGATCGGCGGGGATCCCGGACGGCCCCCCTGTGACAAGGTCCCGCGCGAATTCGGCTTGTAGAGATTCTGCTCGAGGAGCAGCCACAGCGCATCAAGAGCGCCGGGGCTGTTGTTGGTGTAAGTGATCCGAACGGTGCCGCTGATCGAGTGCGTTGCGGGGTCGAGCCTCGCGTCGATCACATAGTCGGCGCGGTTTTGCCAGTAATCGGGCCCGGGCGATCCGTCGCCCGAACGGTAGCGGTTGACGGCCGGAGTGAGGTCGAGCGGCGCGAACGTCTCGCGCGGGTTGTACTTGCTCGCCGGAGGCGCGGCCGCGATCGAGGCGATTGCGACCATTACGGCGAACGACATACGGACCAATTTCATCCACGCGACTCCAATGCTGCGGCTGCTTCGTCGATCAGTTCGCGGATAATGTCCGCGACGGGCTCTTCCTGCTTGACCATTCCGACCGATTGGCCGGCCATCACCGAGCCCGTTTCAACGTCGCCGTCGATGACGGCCCGGCGCAACGCTCCGGCCCAATAATGCTCGATCTGTAGTTGGGCCTCGGCCATCTCGACCTTCTGCTCGTCCAAAAGCTGGGCGACCTCGCGCTGCTTGGCGGCGAAATTCTCCATCTCGCGGTTCTTGAGCGCGCGCACGGGGATCACCGGCAGACGCGGATCGATCTGCACCGAAAGGACCGCATCGCGGGCCGAGGCCCGGATGAACGCTTTCTTGAAATTCTCGTGCGCGATGCTCTCGTGAGCGCAGACGAAGCGGGTTCCGAGTTGCACGCCCACCGCGCCCATCTCGAGATAGGCGGCAACCGCCTCGCCGCGGCCGATCCCGCCGGCGATGAAGACGGGGATGTCATGCGCGACCTGCGGGAGGATTTCCTGGGCGAGGACCGAAGTGGACACCGGCCCGATGTGGCCGCCCGCCTCCATTCCCTCGATCACGAGCGCATCGACTTTCGACCGAATCAGCTTCTTCGCCAGCGCCAGCGCGGGCGCGAAGGCCATCAGCTTGGCGCCGCTCGCTTTGACCTTGTCGATTGCCCAGCCGGGCGGAAGCCCGCCGGCAAGGACGATGTGCCCGACCTGGTGCTTCACGCAGGTGTCGATCAGCTCGTCCAGCTGCGGGTGCATGGTAATCAGGTTCACGCCGAAGGGCTTCGTCGTGCGCGCCTTGGTCTCGGCGATCTCGGTATCGAGAAGATCCGGAGTCATCGCTCCGCAGGCAATCACTCCGAACCCGCCGGCGTTGGAGATCGCCGACACGAGGTTGCGCTCAGAGACCCAGCTCATCGCCCCGCCCATGATCGCCCATTCGCAGCCAAGGAACTCGGTTCCTCGGTGCATCAGCTCCTTCAGGCGCAAATGCCCTTCGCTCGGGTGAACCGCGCGTGGGTCGGCGATCAGTCCTTCGCCGCTCATGCCGCTTTGTCCGAATCCAGCCCGAACGCGGTGTGGAGAACCCGCACCGCGAGCTCGAGATCGCTTTCGGCGACCAGCACGCTCACCTTGATCTCGGACGTGGAGATGGCGAGCAGGTTTATCCCGCGCTCGGCCAAAGTCTCGAACACCTTGGCGGCTATGGAAGGGTTTGAGCGGATACCGATTCCGACGACGCTGACCTTTGCCACGGAATCGTCGGCCAGCATCTCGCCGTAGGCAATATCGCTCTTGCGCGCCTCGATCAGCGACTGCGCCTGCGCCAGACTCGCGCGCGCAACGGTGAAGGTGAGGTCGCTCGCCTTCTCGCCCTCGGTCGCTGCGTGGACGACCATGTCGAAGCCGATTCCCGCGTCGGCGAGTGGGCTTAGCACCGCGGCCACCGTCCCCGGCTTGTCGGCGATATTGGTCAGCGTGATCCGCGCCTCGTTCCTGTCGGCGGCGATCCCAGCGATTTCGTTTCGTTCCATGTCCGCTCCCGAAAGCTCCGCGACCACCCGCGTTCCCGGCATATCCTCGAACGCGGAAAGCACGCGAAGCGGCAAATTCTCGCGCATTGCCAGGCCGACGGAGCGCGGCTGAAGCACTTTCGCACCGACGCCCGCAAGCTCCAGCATCTCCTCGAAGGTGATTGCGGCCAGCTTGCGCGCCTTCGGAACGATTCGCGGGTCGGTCGTGTAAACGCCGTCAACGTCGGTGTAGATGTCGCAGCGGTCCGCCTTCACGCCGGCAGCGATTGCGACCGCGCTGGTGTCCGACCCGCCACGGCCGAGAGTCGCCAGTCGCCCGTCGTCCGACACGCCCTGGAAGCCGGGAATGACCGCGATCGTTCCGCCAGATAGCGCATCGTCGAGAGTAGCGCTTTCAATCGCGTCGACCCGCGCATTGCCGTGCACTCCGCTCGCCTTCACCAGCTGCCATCCCATGAAGCTGCGAGCCTTCAGGCCCATGTTCTGAAGCGTCATTGCGAGAAGGCCCGAAGTGACTTGCTCTCCGCTGGCGACGACGACGTCATATTCCTTCGGGTCGTGCAGGGCGGCGGCCTCGCGGCACAGCTGGACGAGCCGGTCCGTCTCGCCGGCCATAGCCGAGACGACCACCAGCACCTCGTTTCCCGCCTCGGCCTCGCGCCGGACCCGTCCGGCGACGTTGCGGATACGCTCTATCCCAGCCATCGACGTCCCGCCGAATTTCATCACGATACGCGCCATCGGGCGGGGCTTTAGCTGCTGGGCGGTTCCGCGCAACCACTCAGCCAGTCGGAAATGGCATCGGCGGCAATGAGCGCCTCAACGTCCACACGCGGCCACCGCGCCTTCAACGCACGCATCGCTTTTCCTTTGCAAGTATTGGGGGCATTGAGGCCCGCATGGCAGAAACCAGCATCGTTCCCGAGGAAATCGAGCAATTCGCGAGCCACGCCGGCGACTGGTGGGATCCGGACGGCTCCGAGCGGATGCTTCACAGGCTCAACCCCGTCCGCCTCGCCTACCTCCGCGATCAGGTCGACCAGCACTGGCGGTGCGACGAGCACGACCTGAAGCCGCTCGCCGGGAAATCCGCGCTGGATGTGGGCTGCGGCGCGGGCATCCTCGCCGAGCCGCTCGCCCGACTGGGCGCTAGAGTGACTGCAATCGATGCTGCTCCGGGGCTGATTTCCGCTGCCGAGCTTCACGCGCACGGCCGGGGCCTCGACATCGACTATCGAGTTGCCGCCGCTGAGGAAATCGACGGCCAATTCGACCTCGTGACCGCTATGGAGGTGATCGAGCACGTCGCCGATCCGCAGGCGTTCGTCTCGGCCCTTGCCCGCCGGCTCGCGCCTGGCGGGCTGATGATCCTGTCGACGCCAAACAAAACGGCCCTCTCGCGGCTGGTGACGATCGGCTTTGCCGAGGCGGTCGGAGTAGTCCCGAAAGGCACCCACGATTTCGACAAGTTCATCGGGCCCGACGAGTTGAAGGGGCTGCTTGCGGCCGCAGGGCTCAAGTGCATCGATGTCGAGGGGATCGCCTGGTCGCCAGCTCGCGGGCTTCACCTCAGCGACGACACCCGCCTCAACTACCTCGTGACAGCGGTCCACGCCTGAAACCCGATCTTAACCGTGCAGGGCGACAATCGGGCGCATGATCCCGATGCGCACCAGCTCGATCTTCAAAAGCCGCTGGATGGCCCTGCTTTGGGCTGCAGGGATCATCTGGTTCGCGGTCGATTACGCCGGATCGGCTCAGGCACCGGCGAAAACCGCAGCGACCGGCCAGACCACCACCGGCGACGACGGCAGCGGGGCCAACAGCGATGCCGTCAAAACCGCCGCCGACGCGTTAGGACTGTAGGCAGCTAGGCCGAGCTTCCGTCGCCTTCGGTTTCGAAAATCGACTCGAGCGCATCCGCCTTCGCGGAGAGCCTCACCTTGTCGCCTTCAACATCGGCGACGAGCCCCTTGGGGATGTAATGGTGCGGTCCATCGCCATCGTGCCCCTTCACCTCCGCATTGCTGCTGGTCCGGGTCAGCTTGATCCGGTCACCCTCGATCCCGTCAACCTTTCCGACCGGCGCTCCTTCGGCGTCGATGACCTGCATGTGCTCGCGAATTTCGTCAAAGCGGCTCATTGAAAATCCTCCTTTATCAACCCTTTAGAATCGCCTCGGCAGCCTTGGGATTGGCTGTGAGCTCCATCTTCACAATGTGCCACTGCCGCTGCTCGGCCGTCGAACCGGGGACGTCGTTGACACGCCGAAGCGTCACCGGCCCGGTCATAACATAAGGCTTACCGTCGTTCTTGTTTCCCGAAAGCGTCAACTGGATGGTGCTGTAGAGCGACCCCGCGGCGCCTTCGGTGGGTCCGACCTTCCCGACCGCAGCCTTGATGGTCTTGTAATGGTCGAACTGGTTGGCGAATTGGCTTTCGCTCAGCGTCGTCGAGTTCGGGTCCCAAAGCGCATATGCACTCTTGAAGTCGCGCTGGTGCAGCAGGTCGCCGTAACGCGCCACCAGCTGCTCGGGCTTGAGATTCTCGGTCGCATAAACATTGCCCTGCACCCCATTCAGCGCCGGCTGTCCACCAGCGGACGGGGCCGGGGTGCGGACATCTTCGCGAGTGACATTCACCACGTTCTGATGCAGCGGCTGCTCCGGCGGCGTCTTGTCGCAGGCCACAACCGCCAGCATGGTGCAAATGCTGAAGATCGGGATCGGCAGGCGCTTCAAGCTCTTTCGTCTCATGCCGAGACAACGCGCCAGCCTGCGAAGGTTCCGAAACAGCCACGGAACCGCGCCCCACGGAGTTCGTTCGTTTCGCAACTTAAACAGGTTGCAACAGGGAGGTTGCCCATGGCCGACCCAGATCGGGATCATGAAACCGAACATACGACAGTCGTCGAACGCGACGGCGGCGGAGGAGGAGGCGGCGTTCTCGCCGTCGTTCTGCTGATCATCGTGGTGCTGGTGCTGCTCTGGGTGTTCCGGGATCAGCTCGGCTTCGGCGGCGGCGGGACGAACATCAGCGTCCCGAATTCGATCGACGTCAACGTCAACCAGACCTGACGATCTGCGGGAGAAGGGGCGGCCGCGGACCGTTCATCTCCGGCGACAGACGCGCGGTAGGCGAGTCCCGCGCGTGACGGGCGCAGTTCCTGCACGTCAGGGGCTGCGCCCGTTTGAGTTTGCGCAGCTAAGCCAGTAACCGGCGCCCATGAGCAATGGCTACATGAGCGGCTTTGGAGGCCATTTCGAAACGGAAGCCGTCGATAACGCGCTTCCAAAGGGACGAAACTCGCCGCAACGGCCGCCTTTCGGCCTCTATGCCGAACAGCTCTCCGGAACTGCTTTTACGGCTCCGCGGAACGAGAACCGCCGAAGTTGGCTGTATCGAATGAGGCCGACCGCCGATCACCCGCCGTACACCCGCTACCAGGGCGCTAAGCTGTTCGCTCCAGCGCCGGCGGACGAACCGCTTCCGCCGAACCGGCTGCGGTGGGATCCACCGAGCGACCTGCCCGAGAGAACAGATTTCGTCGACGGAATGGTGACGATGCTGGCCAACCGCGACCCCGCCGACCTCGAGGGCGTTGCGGTCCACCTATACCGCGCTTCGAAGAGCATGGAGCGCCGCGTTTTCGTCGATTCGGACGGGGAGATGCTGATCCTGCCCCAGGAGGGCGCGATCCGGGTCGTGACCGAACTTGGAGTGCTCGAACTCGACCCCGGCCGGGTCGGCCTGGTCCCGCGGGGGGTGAAGTTCCGGGTGGAGGTCGACGGTGAGGCGCGGGGCTATGTCGCCGAAAATCACGGCCTCCCGTTCCGCCTTCCCGAACTTGGTCCGATCGGCTCCAATGGCCTCGCAAATGCGCGCGATTTCGAAACCCCGGTCGCGCGCTTCGAAGACCGCGACGAGCCAACCGAAGTCATCCAAAAGTCGCTTGGAGCGCTTTGGACGACGAAGCTCGACCATTCGCCGCTCGACGTCGTCGCGTGGCACGGCAATTACGCGCCGTGGCGTTACGACCTGTCGAAGTTCAATACGATCAACACGGTCAGCTTCGATCACCCGGACCCGTCGATTTTCACCGTCCTCACAAGCCCCAGCGACGTTCCGGGCCGGGCGAATGCCGATTTCGTCATTTTCCCGCCGCGCTGGATGGTCGCGGAGGACACGTTCCGGCCGCCATGGTTTCACCGCAACGTGATGAGCGAAGCGATGGGCCTCATTCACGGCGCCTATGATGCAAAGGCGGAGGGCTTTTCGCCCGGCGGGCTATCGCTACACAATTTGATGAGCGGTCACGGCCCCGACGTGGAGAGCTGGCGCAAGGCCAGCGACGCTGATCTGAAGCCCGAAAAAATTGAAGGAACGATGGCATTCATGGTCGAAACCTGCTGGCCGTATCGGCCGACCCGCTTCGCGCTCGACCGCGCTCAACCCCACTATGACGAGGCATGGGCGGGATTCCCGAAGGCGAGGCTGCCGTGACCGACCAGACCAATGATCCCGAGCTGAAAAGCTGGGTGGACACTGCACAGGGAAGCGATTTCCCGATCCAGAACCTGCCGCTGGGCATCTTCTCCGTCGGCAACCGCCGCCGTCATGCCTGCGTCGCTATCGGCGACTTCGTCCTCGACTTGACGGAAATCGCTCCTCTTCTCGACGAGGACTGGCGGGAGGATTTGGCGCAGCCGGTCCTGAACGGCTGGCTAGCGCGCGGTCCAGAGGCGCAGCATGCGCTCAGGCTTCGCCTTCAGGAAATCCTTTCGGACGAGCGGTACCGCGACGACGTCGAGCAGGAACTGATCGGCCAGACCGAAGTCAGGATGCACTTGCCGTGTGTCGTCGGCGACTACACGGACTTCTATGTAGGAATTCACCATGCGACCAACGTCGGCAAGCAGTTCCGGCCGGACAATCCGCTGCTTCCGAACTACAAATATGTGCCGATCGGCTATCACGGCCGCGCGAGCTCGGTTCGCGTTTCCGGCGAAGAGGTGATCCGGCCCAACGGGCAGCGCAAGGCGCCGGACGCCGACACGCCCGAATATGGCCCCAGCCGCCGCCTGGACTACGAGCTTGAGCTGGGGCTGTGGATCGGCCGAGGCAACAATCTGGGCGAGCCCATCCCCGCCGACGAGGCCGCCGAGCATATCGCCGGCTGGTGTCTTCTCAACGACTGGTCCGCGCGTGATATTCAGGCTTGGGAATATCAGCCGCTGGGGCCGTTCCTCGCAAAGAATTTCCTGACCAGCGTTTCGCCCTGGATCGTTTCCAGCGAGGCACTCGACCCCTATCGAGTGCCGATGCCGCCGCGCCGTTCGGGCGACCCGCAGCCGCTGCCGCACCTTCAAACCAGCGGCGATACCGCCTTCGCCATCCAGCTCGAGACGACGCTTTCGACCGCGAAAATGCGCGAAAAGGGACTGCCGCCGCAGGTGCTCTCTCGCGGCTCGGCATCGGCTGCAATGTATTGGAGCGCCGCCCAGATCGTCACTCACCACGCTTCCAACGGATGCAACTTGCAGCCGGGAGACCTGATCGGCACCGGCACCCTTTCGACCGACACCGATGAAGGGCTGGGCTCGCTGCTGGAGATCAGCCGCGGTGGAAAGCAGCCGATCGAGCTTCCCAGCGGCGAACGGCGAAGCTTTTTGGAAGATGGCGATGAAATCGTTCTTCGGGCCTGGTGCGAAGCTGAAGGTGCAGTCCGGATCGGTTTCGGCGAATGCGTCGGCCGAGTTGCGGAAGCGAGTTAGAGAAGCCCCAAATTCTCGGCCATCAGCCGGGTGAGTGCGTAAACCCGGTCAAGCTGAGGAGTTGGCACGCCCACTCGCCGGGCGATCTCGCGAGGTGCTCCCACCAGTCCCTCGAGCTCGATCGTCCGGCCGGCCTCCACGTCCTGCAGCATCGACGACCTGAACGCGCCCAACCGCTCCGTAACGGCCATTCGATCGTCGGCCGTTTCGTCGATCGGACAATCGATTGCCGCCCCTACTCGCGCCAGCTCGTCCATGGCTTCGGCCATGAAAGAGCGGATGGTGTCGTCGTCGAGAAGCTGGTCGGCGGTCGAGCGGGTCAACGCCGACAAGGGATTGATCGTCGCATTGCCCCACAATTTGTACCAGATTGAACGGCGGAGATCGTCGCTCTCTTCGCAGCGGATCCCTTCGTTGGTGAACAGCTCGCACAGCCTCGCGACACGCTCGCTCCTGCCGCCCGACGGCTCGCCCAGGATCACCTTTTCCGCGTGAACCACCTGGATATGGTTCGGCGAATTGCGGCGGCAGCTCGCATGAACGACGCAGCCGACGATTCGCTCGAACGGCAGCGCATCGGCGATGTCGCCATACGGGTCGACCGACTTGAGCGGTTCCTCGGTGAACCACCAGGGCACTCCGTTCAGGACCGGCAGGATGACCGTGTCGGGCCCGATTAGCGGATCGAGACTGCTTGCGATCTCGATCAGCGCCGGAGCTTTTACGGCGATGACGACGAGGTCCTGGACTCCGAAACCGGCGGGGTCCGGCGAAGTGCTGACGGCGACGCAGCGGGTTTCGCCATTTTCGGTGATTTGGAGGCCTTCGCTGTCGATGGCCCGTAGTGTCTCGCCGCGCGCAACGACGCTGACATCGATGTCGCCGAGAGCGAAGCGCGCCGCGATCCAGCCCCCGATTGCTCCAGCTCCGACGACGGTGACTTTCACTGGCGTTGCTCGTCTAGAGAGTTTCAGAACGCGGTGCCGCTTGGGGGACTCGAACCCACGACCCCATCATTACGAATGATGTGCTCTACCAGCTGAGCTAAAGCGGCTTTTCGCGAAAAGCAGCGGGTAAACCCGCGGCGGACGCCCCTAACAGTCGCGATTGGTGCGGGCAAGCGCAAGAGCAAGTGAACGGTTAGGGTTAACGCTTTGGTAACGGCTGTGGGGCATTGCTCAATCCAGAACAGGGGGAGTGGGGCCTCTTTCATGGATGCCTATCGCGAGTTTCCGAGCGAGTTCGAGCCTTCGGCGACCGATTGCGAGCCGTCGGACAGCGGCGTTGCGGCAATTGGCACCGACGAGCGGCGAATGCACGTGCGCGCCTACAATTATTGGGCGTCGTTGCTCGAAGGACGCGATTATCCCTCGATAGAGGATCTCGAACCCGGCGACCTGGCCGAATTCGCGCCGCACAGCGTCCTTCTCGACTTCACTAGCGGCCGCGAGCATCCGGCCACCCCGTACATCGGTGCGGCAATCCGCGCCGAATGCGACCTCGCAGAAGAGGTTCAGACGATCGACGACGTCCCCAGCCGCTCGCTGCTGTCGCGCCTGACCGATCACTATATGCAAATCATTGCCAACCGCGCTCCGGTCGGGTTCGAGGCGGAATTCGAAAACCAGCGCGGCGACAACATCTGCTATCGCGGAATCCTGATGCCCTTCTCGTCGGACGGCGACACGATCGACTTCATCTACGGAGTCATCAACTGGAAGAAGGTGGCAAGCGGGGCGGAAGCTACTGCCGCCGAGCAGCTCCCGAAAGCGGCGAAGACCGTGGGCGACTCGCTCGAAGCTGCGGCTTCGCAAATCGAACCTGAGCAATCGCAGAATGCTTCGCCCAGGATCACCACCGCTGATGCGGACGGCGAGGACGCTGATCTGGGAATCGAGCTCGACGAAGATGCGGCCCTCGCCGACCGGCTTTGGGCTGCGCGCGAATGCGCCGAGGCGCTCAAGGCCGCAGAAGGGCGGAGCCGCGATGCGCTCTACCGCGCCCTGTCGCGCGCCTATGATTTCGCGCTCGCGTCGCTGGACGAGCCCGACGACTACGCCGAGCTACTGCAAGATTCAGGCGTGAAGGCGCAGGCGCGCGCACCGATGACCCCGGTCGTGAAACTGATTTTCGGGGTCGACTGCGCCAAGGCCCGGCTTACCGAATATGCGGCGGCACTGTCCTATGCAGCTCGACAGAATGTGGAGCTAGGCGCTTTCCTGGGCTTCATCGAATCGCACGCCGGCGGGCTGAAGGCGCTCGTCGCCGCCGAGCGACAGGCGCGAAGGCCCGAACCGAAGCCCGACACGAAAACAGAGAAGGCCCGTGAGCGCCTTCGCTCCGCTCGTCCCGTGTCTCTCGACAGCATCGACAATGGTGAGGAATTCGCTCTGGTGCTTACCCGCCGTTCGGGCGAGGGCCATCACGAGGCAATCGCCGTTGTCGACGACCGCTCGCTTGTCGAGCGGGTGATTCGCCGAGTTGGCGCCTAAAAAACTCTCCGCTACATCCTTGTCCCTGCCATGGGCGCACGGCTATAGGCCGCCGCCAACACCCACCCGCCTCGCGGAGCAACTATCTACATGACGGCCCAGCCGCGCCTGCCGAAAACGCTGGTCGATTTCATCCGCGACGCACTGACCGCGAACCCGCTGCCGGGTGAAATCGGCGACTTCAACCGGGAGCAGCAACGAAAGGCCGCCGAGTTCATCGCCTCGGTAGCGGCTGTCCGCCCGCCGAAGACCACCGCGATAAAAATCGAGTCGACGGGGGGCGAGGCCGGCCGGCGCAGGATGCGACTGGTCACGATCAACGAAGATATGCCGTTCCTGGTCGACAGCGTCGCCGGAGCGATTGCTTCACGCGACCTCACCATTCACCGGCTCCTGCACCCGATCGTGAAGGTGACAAGGGACAAGCAGGGGCGCATCGAAAAGCTTGGCGAAGGCAATCCGGAATTGATCATTTACATCGAGCTTGACCGGGCCGATGCGCGCGGCCGGCAGGAGCTCGTCCGGCAGCTGAAGCGAGTGCTTGGCGATGTCCGCGCAGCGGTCACCGACTGGCGGGCGATGCTTGCCGAAATGAAGTCGGACGCCGACAGCCTGGACAAGCGGGACAGCGAAAGCGCCGCCTTGCTTCGCTTTCTGGCAGACAATAATTTCACGCTCCTCGGGCACGCCCACGTCGCCAGCGACGGTCAGCTGAAGGACGCGCTCGGAATTCTTCGCAACGAAACTGCACTTTGGGAGAAGAGCGCTGCCGAGGCGGCGGTCAATCACCTTTCCGATGAAAGCCGGACCGTCCTGATCCTGAAGGCGGACAGGATTTCGCCGGTTCATCGGCGAGTTCCGCTGGACGTGGTGATGGTGCGGCTTCCGGACGGGACCTTGTCGGTTCACGCCGGGCTCTGGACCAGCGAGGCGCTGCGGACCTCCGCGCAGCACGTGCCGGTGCTGCGAAAGCGCCTCGCCAAGCTCGACAAGGAGCTGGACTTCGCGCCGTCGAGCCATGCCGGAAAAGCTCTCGCTCATGTCGTCTCCACGCTTCCGCACGACCTGCTGATCTCGTTCGACGAGCAGGAAGTCCGCACTGCGGCGCTGACAGCAATGAGCCTCGCCGATCGCCCCCGGCCGAAGCTCCTTCTCCTGCCGGGCGCGCTTCGCCGCCACCTCTACGCGTTTGTGTGGCTGCCGCGCGACGAGCTGAGCACTGCCCGGCGCAAGGCGATCGGTCACCTCCTCGAGTTGGAAATCGAATCGCCGATCAGTAGCTGGTCGATCGAGCTCGGCGAAGGCGAGCTCGCGCTCATCCGTTTCACCTTCCCGATCGATCCTTCAGCCGAGCTTCCAGACACCGACGCGCTCGACGCTGCTCTCGTCGAGATGGTCCGCGGCTGGAATCCAGCCGTCGAGACCGAGTTGATCGCGAAGGCCGGCGTTGCCCGCGCGACCCGCCTCGCGCTGACCTATATCCCGGCTTTCCCGGATGGTTACCGGGCCCGCACCAGCCCCGACGAAGCGGCTGCCGACATCATTCGCCTGTCGGAGCTGGGAAGCGCCGACGAACGCGGTGTCCGGCTGTGCCGCGCCATGGGCCCCGAGCACGAGCTGGAGCTGAAAACGTATCGGCGCGGTCAGTTGGTCCCGCTCTCCGAAGCCGTTCCGGTACTGGAGAACTTCGGCTTCCGGGTGCTCGAGGAGATCCCAACGTCGCTTGCCGGCGGAACGATCGGATACATACACGACTTCCATCTCCAGCTGCCCGGAGTTGACGACCTCGATCCCATTCTCGAGCGCGCGAGCACCATCGAACATGCGATTGCCTGCGTTCTCAGCGGCGCTGCCGAGGATGACGAGTTTAACCAGCTGGTACTGTTCGCCGGGGTCGATCCCACTGCGGTTGTATGGATCAGGGCCTGGTTCCGCTACCTTCGCCAGACCGGGAGCGCCTTCGGACTACTCACCATTGCCGACGCGCTCCGGCGTGCCCCGAAGGCAACGCGCGCGCTAATTGGGCTGTTTCGCGCGATGCACGACCCTTCGGTACAGAATTGCGATGCCGCCGTGGAGCGCTGCCGGTCGGATTTCGACGACGCTTTGGCGTCGGTGAGTGCAATCGACGACGACCGAATCCTTCGCCGGATGCGCTCCCTCGTCGAAGCCATTCTGCGCACCAACGCCTTTTCTCCTGCGGCCGACGAGGCAATTGCGTTCAAGCTCGATTCGAGCCTCGTCCCATCGCTTCCGGCACCAATCCCGTGGCGCGAAATCTGGGTCTATTCGCCGCGGGTCGAAGGCATTCACCTTCGCGGCGGACCGGTCGCCCGCGGAGGAATTCGCTGGTCGGACCGGCGCGACGATTTCCGCACCGAAATCCTGGGCCTGATGAAGGCGCAGCTGGTAAAGAACTCGGTCATCGTACCGACAGGCGCCAAGGGCGGCTTTTATCCCAAGTTGCTGCCGCCGCCGGAAGAGCGGGACAACTGGCTTGCCGAAGGAACGGCGAGCTACAGCCTGTTCATCCGAGCGCTTCTCTCGGTAACCGACAACATCGTCGATGATGAGGTCGTGCACCCGGACGACGTCGTCATCCGCGACGGCGACGACCCCTATTTCGTCGTTGCCGCCGACAAGGGTACCGCCTCCTTCTCCGATCTCGCCAACGGAATCGCGCTCGACCGCGGCTTCTGGCTCGGCGACGCTTTCGCCAGCGGCGGCTCCCACGGCTACGATCACAAGGCGATGGGAATCACCGCCCGAGGCGCATGGATTTCAGTTCAACGGCACTTCCTGGAAATGGGCGTTGACGTCCAGAACGACCCCGTAACCGTCACCGGCGTGGGCGACATGTCGGGAGACGTGTTCGGGAACGGAATGTTGCTCAGCCAGTCGATCCGGCTGATCGCGGCATTCGATCATCGCCACATCTTCATCGATCCCGATCCCGATCCGGTGGCCAGCTGGACCGAGCGCAAGCGCCTGTTCGAGATGCCGCGGTCGAGCTGGGACGACTATGACGCTAGCAAAATTTCGGCTGGCGGCGGCGTCTTCCCGCGCTCGCAGAAGTCCATCCCGCTCTCGAAGGAAGCCCGCGCGGCACTCGGAATCGAAGCCGCCAATGTCGATCCGGCAACTCTTATCAATGCGATTTTGAGGGCACCGGTGGACCTGCTCTGGTTTGGCGGAATCGGCACTTATGTGAAAGCGTCGGGCCAGCTCGATTCCGAAGTGGGCGATCCGAGCAACGACGCCATCAGGGCGAACGGGGCGGAGCTTCGCTGCAAGGTCATCGGCGAGGGCGCGAACCTGGCCGTCACGCAGGCCGGCCGAATAGAATTCGCGCTCAACGGCGGCCGAATCAACACCGACTTCATCGACAACAGCGCCGGCGTCGACTGCTCCGACAAGGAAGTGAACATCAAAATCCCGCTCAACCGGGAGATGCGGGACGGGAAACTCGCCTTCAAAAAGCGCAATGCCCTCCTCGCGAAGATGACGGACGAAGTCGCCGACATGGTGCTGGAGGACAACCGCCTTCAGGCACTGGCGCTTTCGATCGCCCAGAGCAGCGGCCCAGAGGCGCTTCCGGCCCACGTCCGCACAATCGAGCTGCTCGAATCGTCGGGGCGGCTCGATCGCAAGGTCGAGGGGCTGGCTAGCAGTGAGGAACTCCTTCGCCGGGCGCAGGACAATCGCGGACTGACCCGGCCTGAGCTTGCGGTCGTGCTGTCCATGTCAAAGATCGTGCTTCAGACCGCGGCCGAGCCGCTCGAGCTCTCGCGCGAAAAAATTCTCGAGCCGGAACTCTTCGCGGCTTTTCCGAAGCCGATGCGGGCCGCGCACGCGGAAGCGATCCGGGCGCATCGCCTGCGCGACGACATCATCGCAACACGTGTGTCGAACCGAATGGTGAACCGCCTCGGCCCCGTCGTGGCGCTGGACATGACGGAGGAAGAAGGCGCGTCGCTGGGCCAGGTCATCATCGCCTTCCTCGTCGCCGAGCGGCTCCTTGGCCTCGACAAGCTTTGGGCGCAGATCGAGCACGCCGAGGTTGCGGAAGACGTGCGCGTGGAGCTGTTCGGAATTGCTGCCCGGAGCGTTCACGGCCATCTCTCCGACATTCTCCGAGCGATGGGTCACGAGATGAGCGTCAGCAAGCTCTGCGAGCTGCTGGAACCGGGCATCCGTAAGATCTCCGCCGCAGCGACGAAGCTGATCCGCTCCGAAGTCAAGAACGAAGCAGCCGCGCGTCGCGACCACTTGATCGACCTCGGCGCCAGCGAGGACATCGTGAAGGGCCTGGTTCGCCTTTACGAGCTTGACGGAGTGTTCGCGATTGCCGCGCTTGCCGCTCGCAAACGCATCGACGAACTCGCGCTGACGAGTGCCTACACTCGGCTTGGCGAGGCTCTGGGGCTCGATTGGGCCCAGCAGCAGTTGGCCCGCTACGTTCCGCGCGACCAGTGGGAGCGGCTACTCACTGCCGGGCTCGCGCGCGATTTCGAGCAGCTTCGAATCGACTTCCTGAGCCGGGTGCGCGGCAAGGATCCGGTTGCCGGAGTCGAGCAGTGGGTGGAGCATACGCAAGCGCGGATCGAGCAGTTCCAGGAGCTCGTCGACCGCGCCAGGCGCGAGGGCGTCGTCAGTTCCGCAATGCTCGCGCAGATCGCCAGTCAGGCGAGAATCCTGCTGGCCCGCTGACGCCGTCAGCGCGGCCAAATTATTCCGAGCGCCGATCCGCTTTCACGAACAGCCACTGGCGAATTGCCGAAGCGAGGTTTGCCGGCGGCGACTGTTCCAGCCGTTCGGCATCGATGCGCGCAATGAGCGCGTTGAGCGGCAGCTTCTGTTCGGCAGCAGAGCGTTCGAGCGCAGCCCAGAAGATCGGCTCGAGAGCGATCGAGGTCTCGTGGCCGGCAATGGTGACGGAGCGCTTTAGCGGGCGCGAAAGGCCGTCGCCGACGCGGAGTGAATCCGCGCCGTCGCTCGGGTTCGGCTTTGCCGACCCTGCGGCCGGTGTTCGCGTTCCGCTGCGCGGACCGGCGTCGTTCGGCTTTGCCTCCACGACCGCCTCCGCTCCACTAGTACATGTGCTGCCCGCCGTTGATCGACAGCGTCGACCCGGTGATGAAGCCGGCATCTTCAGCGCACAGGAAGGCAACTCCGCGCGCGATCTCGCCTGCGTGGCCAAGGCGGCCGACCGGGATTCGAGCGACAATCTTCTGAAGCACCTCGTCCGGAACCGCCGCGACCATGTCGGTATCGATATATCCCGGAGCGACGGCATTGACCGTCACTCCGAATTTCGCCCCTTCCTGGGCGAGGGCCTTGGTGAAGCCGTGGATCCCGGACTTTGCGGCAGCATAATTGACCTGGCCGTACTGGCCCGCCTGACCGTTGATCGAGCCGATGTTGACGATTCGGCCATAGCCTCGCCCGGTCATGCCGTCGAACACGCACTTGGCCATGTTGAAGCAGCCGCCCAGGTTCGTATCGATCACGTCCTGCCACTTCTTGTGGTCCATTTTCCGCATCGTGGCGTCGCGGGTGATCCCGGCATTGTTGACCAGCACATCTATCGGGCCGAGGTCCGAGTGGACTTCCTCGACACCCCGCTGGCAGGCGTCGAAATCGGACACGTCCCACTTGTAGGAGCGGATTCCGGTTCGGTCGGTGAAGGCCTTCGCGCGCTCGTCATTGCCCATGTAATTGGCGGCCACGATCAGCCCCATGTCCTTCAGGGCGATGCTGATCGCTTCGCCTATGCCGCGCGTGCCCCCGGTGACGATTGCCACTCGAGCCATGGTCCGAATCTCCTGTTGCTGTTAGCGCGCGCTTATTCCGGCGCGGCCCAGCCCGCAAGTTCGCGGCGGACCAACGCGTCCAGCAGAGCCATGCCTTCCGCCGAATCGTTGAGGCAGTCGAGCCGGGCAAAGCGTTCGCCGCCGGCGTCGAGGAAGGTCTCGCGGCCGCGAATTTCTAGCTCTTCGAGAGTCTCGACGCAGTCGGCAGAAAATCCCGGCGCAGCGATTGCAATCCGGGTGATCCCTTTGCCCGGATACGCCGCGAGAGTCGTATCGGTTGCCGGCGAGAGCCACTTGGCCCGGCCGAACCGCGACTGGAAGGCAATGTCCGTGGGCACGGAAAGCTTTTCCCCAAGGAGCCGCGCCGTCTTTTGGCAATGGCAGTGATAGGGATCACCGAGTTCCAGGGTTCGCTGGGGCATGCCGTGAAAGCTGAGCAGCAGCCGCTGAGGCTCAAAGTCCAATTGCCGCAGCTGCCGTTCGATGCTCGACACGAGGGCGCCGATATAGGCGGGGTCGTCATAATAAGGCGGCAGCGTTCGAACCGCCGGCTGCCACCGCAGGGACGCCAAGGCCGCGAACAGCGCGTCCTGTGCGCTGGCGGTCGTCGCGGCGCAATATTGCGGGTAGAGCGGCGCCGCGAGGATTCGGTCGCAACCCGCTGCCATCATGTCGCGAACAGCTCCTTCGATCCCCGGGTTCCCGTAGCGCATTGCGAATCCGACGACCGCTTCGGTGCCGAGCCTCTGCTGCAGCGCGTTAGCCTGCCGGGACGTGATTGCCGCAAGGGGCGAGCCCTCCTCGCTCCACACCTGCCGATAGGCGTGGGCCGACTTGCTCGGGCGAAGACGAAGCACCACTCCGTGGAGAATCGGTCGCCACAGCCACTGCGGGATTTCGATTACTCGCGGATCGGTCAGAAACTCCGCGAGATATCGCCGCACCGCGCCAGCCTCGGGCGCATCGGGCGTGCCCAGGTTGATGAGCAGGACGCCGATCCGCCCGTGCTCGACCTTCGGGTGATCAGCCGGTGCGGATTGGCTGGTCAATGGGCGTACTTCGCCTTCAGCGCGACTCGGTCGATCTTGCCCGTCCCGAGCCTTGGCAGCGGCTCGTCGGTGAAGACGAAGCGCGCGGGAACCTTGAAGGACGCGACATTTGCTTCGAGGAACTCGCGAAGACCGTTTTCGTCCAGCCCCTCGCGCGCGTGGATAACCGCGACCGGCACCTCGCCGAGCCGTTCGTCACGCGCCGCGAAGACGGCGGCCTCAGCGACATTCGGGTGGTCGTAGCAAGCGGCCTCGACTTCCGCGGTCGAGATATTTTCGCCGCCGCGGATGATGATTTCCTTCTTGCGATCAACGATGAAGAGATAGTCGTCCTCGTCGACATAGCCGACGTCGCCGGTACGGACGTAGCCGTCGCCGGTAATCGCGGCGCGGGTCGACTCTTCGTCCCGCCAATAGCCCTTGAAATTCGCCGCGGTGCGGATTGCGATTTCGCCGCGCTCGCGCGTCGGCAAGTGACGGTCGCCCTCACCGAGGATTGCAACCTCGACGAACGGCTTTTGGGGCCGACCGGTCGAGCCCGGCTTTTCGACGTAATTGGTCCAGAAGTTGCTGCAGCCGACCGCGTTCGTCTCGGTCAGGCCGTAGCCGATTGCGGGCCGCGCCCACTCGAACTCCTGCTTCAGCCGAGACACGTGGCTGACCGGCCGCGGCGCACCGCCGGCGGCGATGTCGGTCATCGAAGACAGGTCGTATTTCCCGCGCTCGGGGTGGGTCATCAGCTCGAGGCTCATGGTCGGAACGCCGACGAAATAGGTCACCTTCTCCTTCTCGATCAGGCGAAACGCTTCGAGCGGATCCCATTTGGGCATCAGCACCATTCCGCGCCCGATGACGAAGCTGTTGAGGAGCACCGGCACCTCGCCCGTCACGTGGAACAGCGGAACCGTCAGCAAAGTTCGCGGCGGGTTCTGCGGCGGCTGCCCTTCGGACTCCATTATGGACAGGAAAGTCATCAGCCCGGTCGCATAGGCATAAACGCCGGTCGTGACCGCGCGATGAGTTGAAACTGCGCCCTTTGATTCGCCGGTCGACCCGGACGTGAACAGGATCGTCGCATCGTCGGAGGGAGCGATCTCTGGCAGATCAGCCTCGTCGCCGAGCAACGGCTCGATGGCGGTGCCTATGCCGTTCTCGATTTCCAGAGTCACTGTCGGAAGGGTGGCATCGGCTGCACCGATCCGTGCCGAACGCGCCTTGTCGGCAATCACAAGCGCGGGCTGCGTCAGGTCGAGGGCATGCTCCATCTCGTGCGTTTTCCACCAGCCGTTGAGGAGCGTCGCGACCGCGCCCGCTTTGAGAACCGCCATGTAAGCGACAACCCAGGCCGGGCAGTTACGCATGGCGATTGCTACGCGATCGCCTTTGCCGATTCCGCGCCCCGCAAGCGACCGGGCGAGTTTTTCCGACCAGCGGTCCAGATCGGCGAAGGTCAGCCGCTCGTCACCCGAAATCAGCGCCTCGGTCGAACCATTGAGCGCACAGAAGGTCCGGAACAGGCTCGGCAGAGTGCCGGGAAAATTGCCGACGAAGGCGCGCCCCTGCTCATCCCGCTCGATGACAATCCGACCGCCGAGGCCGGTGATTGCAGCAAGCGTCTCGTCGAATTTCCTGTCGAGATCGCTCCGCATTCACCGCTGCTCCGTTTGCCTTTGACGCAACGCACCTTATGAGGCGCGAACCGAAAAGGAAGAGCCTTGCCGATAAACGACGCTTCGACAGCAATCGCCTGGACCGACCTCCACCTGTCTCCGGTCGCGCTTCATCTCGGCGTCTTCGATCTGCGCTGGTACAGCCTGGCCTACCTGGCCGGGATTTTCGTCGGCTACTGGTACTTGCTCAAGCTACTGAGGCAGCCGGGCGCACCAATGGCTCGCCGCCACGCCGACGACCTCGTCTTCTACGCCGCTCTGGGCGTCATTCTCGGCGGCCGCATCGGCTACGTCCTGTTTTATAACCTGCCATATTACCTAGCCCACCCGCTCGACGTGCTGAAGCTGTGGGATGGCGGAATGTCCTTCCATGGCGGGCTTATCGGGACGATCCTCGGCATCCTGTATCTCGCGTGGAAAGAGAAGCTGCCGTTCCTCCGGCTCACCGACTATGTGTCGTGCGTCGCGCCGATCGGGCTGTTTTTCGGACGGCTTGCGAATTTCGTGAACAGCGAGTTGTGGGGCGCTCGTACCGACGTTCCGTGGGCAGTGCGCTTTTGCGAGCGATTCAATGACGCAGGGCAATGCCTCGCACTCGGCCCCGCGCGCCACCCGAGCCAGCTTTACGAAGCGACCCTCGAAGGCCTTGTCCTGTTCGCCATCCTGTCCTGGTCGTTCTGGAAAACCGAATCACGATACCAGCCTGGGAAGCTCTCCGGTATTTTCCTCTTTTTCTACGGCCTGTTCCGCTTCCTGGTCGAGTTCATCCGCGAGCCCGACCCGCAGCTCGTCCGGTTCAGCCAGGCAACCGGGCTTCACATGGGCCAGTGGCTCTCGATTCCGCTGATTCTTCTCGGCGCCTGGCTAGTGTGGAGCGCGAAAGGCCGCCGGGTGAAGGCCGACCCCAGGCTCGGCTCCGCGCCGGTTTGACGCCGCTGGAGCGGGCGCTGCGTCAACGGATCGGGTCGGAAGGCGCGATCACGGTCGAAGCTTACATGGACGCCTGCAATTCCTATTATTACGCGACCCGCGACCCGTTGGGAGCGGGCGGCGACTTCACCACCGCTCCGGAAATCAGCCAGATGTTTGGCGAGATCGTCGGTGCCTGTCTGGCCGATTGCTGGGCCCGCGCCGGCCGGTCGGCCGCTGCTGTCTATGGCGAGCTCGGACCCGGGCGCGGAACCCTTGCCACCGATGCGCTTCGGGTAATTCGCTCGGCAGGGCTCGACCCGCCCGTCCATTTCGTCGAGACCAGCCCCGTTCTGCGCGAGCGGCAATCGCAGGCGGTGAGCGGCGCAACTTGGCACGATTCGATTGCCACCCTGCCCGAAGCGCCGCTGCTGCTCGTAGCCAACGAATTCTTCGATGCTCTTCCGGTGCGCCAGTTCGCTGGCGGAATTGAGCGGCGGGTCGTGGTCGCGGGCGGTGGCCTGGCATTCGATCGGGACGGCGAAATCGTCGAGACGTCGCCCGCGCGCGAGCAGGCGTCATCGGCAATCGCGGCGAAGCTGGTCAGACACGGCGGGGCCGCTCTCATCATCGACTACGGCCATCCGAAAAGCGCTCCGGGCGAGACCTTGCAGGCCGTCAGGGACCACGAATTCGCGCCGGTGCTGGACCGGCCGGGCGAGCAGGACCTGACGGCTCACGTCGACTTCGAAGCCATTGCAACGGCCGCTCGCAGAGCGGGCGCCGAAGTAACTTCGCTTGCGACCCAAGGCGAATGGCTTGAGCGCCTCGGCATTGCTGTCCGTGCGCAGGCGCTTGCACACGCTTATCCCAACCGTGCCAAGGACGTGGAAGAAGCGCGGACGCGCCTCTGCGACGCCGGAGGAATGGGCGAGCTGTTCAAAGTGCTTGCAATCTACTCGCCGGATTGGCCCAAGCCGGCGGGGTTCGAATGACGGTCACCTACAGAGCTGCAACACAGGCCGACGCAGGCGCTCTTCGCGAACTGTTTGCCGAGAGCTTTGTCGAAACGTTCGGCCATCTCTATCGCGCGAGCGACCTCGAGGAGTTCCTCGATGGCAATTCCGACGAGAAATGGCAGGCAAACCTCTCGAATCCCAACGTTGTCATCCAGGTTGCCGAGTGGGACGGCGAGCTGGCGGGCTTCATTGAGCTCGCCCCCAAGAAGCTGCCTTACGAGAGTGATGCCCCCGCGATCGAGCTTCGCCGCCTCTACCTCAGGAGCACTGCGCACGGGCGGGGAATCGCGCAAGAATTGATGAAATGGGCGCTTGCCGAGGCCGCTGCTCGCGGGGCACAGGAGGTCGTGCTTTCCGTCTACGTCGACAATCACCGCGCCCGCCGCTTGTACGAGCGATTCGGGTTCGAGGCGGTTGGCAAATACGATTTTCTGGTCGGCACCCACAAGGACGAGGACCTGATCCTTCGCCACACGATCATGCAGGCGCACGCGTGAGCGGCGTCGACGTCATCCGCGCCGACGCGCTCGCCGGAGTGCCGCACGGCTTCCTCGGCCGGCGGGGCGGTGTTTCAACCGGGGAGCTTGCCGGTCTGAACGTCGGCTTTGGAAGCGGCGACGACCGCCAGGCGATTGCCGAGAACCGCCGCCGGGCAATCGAGTCGGTGCTCCCGGGAGCCAAGCTTGTGACCGTCCACCAGGTTCATTCGGCCGATACGGTCTACGCGCTGGAGCCGTGGCCGCTCGAACAGCGTCCGCACGCCGACGCGATGGTCACGGACCAGCCGGGCCTGCTGCTTGGAATTCTCACGGCCGACTGTGCGCCGGTGCTGCTGGCGGATGCGGAAGCAGGCGTGGTCGGCGCAGCCCATGCCGGCTGGCGCGGAGCACTCGCGGGGGTGACGGACTCCGCAATCGACGAGATGGAGCGGCTCGGCGCGCGGCGCAAGCGGATTGCCGCCGCGATCGGCCCGTGCATCGCGCTTCCCAACTATCAGGTGGACGACGATTTCAGGGCAACCTTCGTGGACGCGGACCCGGCGAATGAACGCTTCTTCATGAGGTCGGCAGCGGACGGGCTCCACTTCGACCTGCCAGCCTACATCCGACAGCGGCTGATCGACGCCGGGATCAACGCGGCCGAAACAATCCACCTCGATACTTATTCCAATCCCGACCGCTTCTACAGCTATCGCCGCGCGAAGCACCTCGGCGAGCCGGATTACGGCCGGCAGATTTCGCTCATCGGAATTGCCGGCTGACTGTCCCAGACCGGCACAGGCACAATTGCGGCGTGGCGGCTGGTCGGCCTGGCGCGTAGCTCGGCCGCAGACCTGAATTCGGGAGTGAAACAATGACCCCCAGCCACAGCCTCACTCGTGACACTGCCGGCGCGACCAGCGTCGAATACGCAGCGATCGCATCCTTGCTTTCCATCGTCGCAATCGGTGCAATGGCGGCGATCGGTTCGGCGGTGACGTCGCTGTTCGGGAGCATTCCAGCCTTTTAGGCCTGACCGGTTACCGGACCGGGGCGACCCCACCGCCCCGGTCTGGATGACCTCCGCTTCATCCGCTACTGGCGGCGCATGATCGATGAAAACGAATCCGAGTTGAGCGGCACTCGGCAAAAACGCCCGCCCAAGCCCTCCCCGACCTCGATAGGCGATCACCAGCTGAGCCCGTCGACTCTGATGATGGGCTATGGCTTCGACCCCGAGCTTAGCGAGGGTTCGCTGAAGCCGCCGATTTTCCTCACCTCGACCTTCGTCTTCCAAAGCGCGGCCGCGGGCAAGCGCTTCTTCGAGGGGGTTACCGGAAAGAGGCCGGGCGGCGCCGAAGGCCTCATCTATTCGCGCTTCAACGGCCCCAACCAGGAAATCCTCGAGGATCGCCTCAGCGTCTGGGAAAAGGCCGACGATGCGCTCGCTTTCTCGAGCGGGATGTCGGCGATCGCGACCCTGTTCCTCACTTTCTGCAAGCCCGGCGACGTCGTCGTCCACTCGGGCCCGCTCTACGCGGCGACCGAGACGCTGATCGCCAAGATTCTGGGCAAGTTCGGGGTGTCGTGGGTCGACTTTCCGGCCGGAGCCACCCGCGAGCAGATCGATTCGACCATTGAGCGTGCGAAGGAAAAGGGCCGCGTCGCGCTCATTTATCTCGAGAGCCCGGCCAACCCGACAAACCAGCTGGTGGACGTCGAAGCAGTCGCCGCCGCTCGCAAGGCGGCGTTCGGGGCCGACGAAGCGCCGCCGATCGCCATCGACAACACTTTTCTCGGGCCGCTGTGGGCAAAGCCGCTCGGGAGCGGAGCCGACCTGACAATCTACAGCCTCACCAAATATGCCGGCGGGCACAGCGACCTCGTCGCCGGCGGGTTAGTCGGCAAGCAGGCGCTGATCGACCAGGTCCGCTCGATGCGAAACACGATCGGCACGATCTGCGATCCCAACACGGCGTGGATGCTTCTCCGCAGCCTCGAAACTCTCGAGCTTCGGATGGAGAAAGCGGGAGCCAACGCGGCCAAGGTGTGCCAATTCCTCCGCGACCACCCGAAGGTGGAGAAGGTCGGCTATCTTGGCTTTCTCGAAGAGGGGTCGCGGCAGGCGGACATCTACAAGCGCCATTGCACCGGCGCCGGATCGACCTTCTCGCTTTACCTCAAAGGCGGGGAAAAAGAGGCGTTTGCATTCCTCGATGCGCTTCAGATCGCGCATCTGGCGGTGAGCCTCGGCGGCACCGAAACGCTGGCCAGCGCCCCGGCGGCGATGACTCATCTGTCGGTTCCGGACGAGCGTAAGAAGCAGCTCGACATAACCGACAACCTGGTGCGGATCTCGATTGGCGTTGAAGACGCAGACGACCTCGTCGCCGATTTCAAGAACGCTCTGGAAGCGGTTTAGCCTCTTCCGCTCCAGTGTCCGGTTTGGGTGGAATGCGGACGCTGGCTCACATCCCTGCTCCGGCAAGCACCACCAATGACACAAGCCCTAGGAGAGCGGCGACGAATCCGCCGAAGGCGACTGACACTCCGTAATACCCTCGCACTGCCGCATAGGTCGCGGCTGCTTCAAGCGCAGCGAACGCGAACAACCATAGCACCGACCGTAGCCACGGCACTTCGATGCCATATTTCCTTGACTGTGCGAGCATCAGCGACTCGTGCCAAGCGAGGAACGCGAGGCAAGCAACACCCAAGATGATCAGTGCCCAGGCGCTCTTCCTGAGGAAGCTGCTCGTTTGTTCTCGGTCTGCATCGCCGTAGCTCACGAGCCTATGAGTGGCACCTGCTGCTAATGTCCGCAATGGGTCGGTTTCGGACGCGGCAGCTTTGCGTGGAAAGCGGACGCCAGATTTAGGTCTAATTGGCTCGTATTCGAGCCTAGGAGGACGCCGTTCTTTGCAACACGCGATATGTCACTAGACAAAAGAAACAAAGTCCAGAAACAGTTAAAAGTAGTACACTCTCGTTCTTTAAAACGAACGACGAGAAAAAAGAAGTTGATCCACCCAGGATCAGTGGGAGGACGAATGCCCATTTGGTAGACTCAAAATACTTATATCTATTAAAGAAGTCCTCCTCATCAGTTCTCATGCGTCTTGAAATATTTTGTAGCGCGCTAAGCTGGTTGAATAAAGCCCAGTCAACAACTAAAGACCCAACGACATAAAAAATGCCCGCTTGAATCGCGTATGACATCGAATGCGTCATGAGTCGCTTTCCTGTGGACGAAACTGGTTCCGCCTCGCTCGAAAGTGATCGACAAACGCTTGTCGAGCGAGACACCAATCCTCTGCACCTGACATTGCCACAGTCACAACGCTAGGTCGCCAGTTCGGGTCGTCAAGGCACAATCGCGGAGCGATTTTTCCTAATGTCCGCAATGGGTCGAAAACGGACACTAGCCCCAATCTTCCACCGCCCAGCCACGCTCGGCGGCCATTCTCGCGAGCCTGTCGTGCGGGTTCACTGCCACCGGCTCGTCCGACCACTCGAAGGCCGGAGCATCCGACGCATGGTCGGAATAGAAGCGGACGTGGCCGTGATTGCCGAGCAGGCCCGATTTCTCGACCCACTGCGAAATCATCCGCATCTTTTCTTCACCGTAGCAGTTGCGGCCCTCGATACGGGCGTGAACCCGCTCGTCGAGGCCGATCACTGAGTTGGTGGCGATGACGTCGTCGAGGCCTAGCCGCTCGGCGATACAGCCCGCGTAAAGCCGGTAGGAGGCGGTCGCGAGCACCAGCCGCCGTCCTTCTCTGCGGTCGCGCTCGATCGCGCTGCGGGCTCCCGGCCGAATGTTGTTCTCGACCGTCGCGTCGGCGAAGCTTTCGGCCAGCGGCCGAAGCTCTTTCGCGTGCACCTTGTGCCCGATCAGCAGGTGCTGGCAGATTTCCTTCAGACGGCTTCGATCGAACAGGCCAAAACCGTAAGCGAGCATCGCCAGGAGCACGAGCGGCACGAAGATCAACCGCCATTGCTGCCGCCGCAGCGCGCAGTGGATGAGGAACAACGTGTAGGTCGGGCGGCGAGTGATCGTCCGGTCGAGGTCGTATACGGCTAAGTCAGACATTGCCGCGTTCCTTCAGCAACTGCTCGACGAGACCGTGATCGGAGAGCTTATCCACGTCGACGCAGGCTAGCGGGTCCGACAGATCGACCGCCTCGACTCTGGCCCCGACCCTGCGCCCGATGCTCTCCAGCGTCTGATGGACCGTCCGAAGCCGCAACATGGCGCCCAGAAGGTTGACTGGCCCAAACGCCCACAACAGCGCCCATCCCTTCTTGCGGTCCTGCTCGACCGAGCGCCAAAGCTCCAGCGCCGGGAGGACCTTCTTGCCGCTCAGAAGGAACATGTTGGCGCCACTGTACGCGCCCGAGCGGAAGCGAATCCACGTTCGCCGCGAATTCGGCAGCCGCTTCATCAGAGTGTCGCGCTCGACCACTCCGATGGCAATGTCGGCAGTTTCTCCGAGGTCGCAGAACTCGTCGATCATCCCCTCGTCGAGAAGCACATGGTCGGCGGTGGTGACGAACAGCGGCCACCGCACCGTCGGATCAAAGCACAGCTGCTCGAGAGTGGCAGCAATCGTCGCTTCCGATTTCTCCACCTTGAGCCTGGGGCTGGCTGGAAGAGCTTCGCCGATTCTCTCCGGCTCCTGAGCGAGAACCCGCACTTCGGCGAAGCGGGGCGAGGCGAGCAAGGCCTCGACCGGCCAGCGCACCATCGGTTTTCCGCCGACCGGCACCAGCGCCTTGAAGTCGGTCCCGAACGCTGCCGCAAGTGGATCGCCGCCGGGCCGTGAGCCTGCAAGAACGATCGCAGTCATCGCGCTCATTGGAGCCATGACACGATCCGCTCGCCCCGCCACGACTGCATCTCAGCCTGCGCAAGGCGGACCATGTGGAAAATCAGCGATACGATGGTCCACGCGCCGACCAGTTCCAGGCCCGTATCGGGACGCCGGAAAAGAAGTGCGACGACGAGAATGACCATGTTCGGGTTGCGCCGGGCTGTGATCAGCCGAAAGCGGCTGTCGATGCGCCGCCACACGTGGATGTGCATCTTGAAGCGGGCGATGAAAATGCCTTCGATCACCCGCTGGGCGATGTAGCCGAGCACGATCGCGGCGAGCAGCATCGTCTCGTACACCGGCTCGAGCGGACGTCCGTAGGCGGCAAGGCCGTGCGCCCATGCCCAGTACCAGAAGGGCGGGTGGACGAGGTCGATGCCGTGGTCGAACACCTCGCCCCATTTCGAAGAGGTGCCAGTGCAGCGGGCGAGCTTTCCGTCAACCGTGTCCAGCACCATGAAAATGAAGCCCGCGGCGACTCCCAGCCAGTAATCACCGAACCAGAAATAGAAGAAGGCGGCGAGGCATAAAAAGGCCCCGAAACCGGTCACTGCATTCGGGGTCAGCCCCGCCTCGGCCGCCCAGCGAGTCAGGTAAAATGCGGGCTTTCGCCACAGGTAGAGAGTTAGCGCGTCGGTCACGCCCTTGTAGGATGCGTCATAGGCGGCGCGCTCGACCTCCTCGGCGGTCTCGGGGCGGAGCGGGAGAACGAACGGCCGCTCGCGTTTGCGAAGCTCGTCGTAGCTGATCTCTGCGCTTGCCGCGTCGATCTGCTCCAGCCCTTCGAGCGAGCCGTCGCTGCCCCGCATCATGTCTTCGATCGGCCCGCCTGGAGCGCCGGCGGGAACATTGACGAGCACCGGCTCGCCCTCGAACAGAAGTGCTGTGCCGGGGCGGCTGGCGATAAAAGGAAGCCACGCCGGATCCCACGCGAAATCGAGGTTCCCAAGAACCGCCGCCCGGCCTGGGTCCGGAGCGTCGGCGCACTCCAAACCGGCCTTTTCCGCCAAACGGCACGCCCGTTCGTCGGCTTCGAGGCCGAAGACCCGCACCCGGTTGGCGCCGACGGGAATGAAAAAAGGGCTACTGGCGGCGTCCATTTGCAGCACCTCTTAGGGTCGGATTCATGCCTACGGAACCGACATGCTTGCTGCAGCGCAAGATTTCGCGCAGTCTTGGTTCAGATGGACCGCGATGCGCCACAGGGGGCTGGAGGGGACGGGGCGACTTACCGCATGGCGGGGTCGATCACGATCGCGCGCGCCGCGACCACGGCCCGCGAAATCGCCGCCGAGCCCGACCCGCTGACGATCGACCTCAGCAATGTCAGGAGCATGGACACGGTGGGCGCATGGCTCGTCTACCGCACGGTGCGCGACCGCAATGCGAAGGTCGTCGGCGCAAGCGACCAGGCGAAAGCGCTGCTGGAACAGGTTTCCGAAGCCGATCACCCGGTCAGGGTTCATCCGGAGGAATTGGCCGGTTTCCTGCGCGTGCTTCGCGAACTCGGAGAATGGATCACCGAGGCCGGCATAACTCTCGTCGGTCTGCTCGGGTTTTTCGGAGCGACGCTCATCGGCTTCGCCAACCTCATCAAGCGCCCGAAGAAGTTCCGCGTCAACGCGGTCATCCAGCGCTTCGACGTCGTCGGCGTGCGAGCGCTCGGAATCATCGGATTGATGAGCTTCCTCATCGGAATCGTCATCGCCCAGCAGGGCTCGGTGCAGCTGCAGCAGTTCGGAGCGCAGATCTACACGATCAACCTCATCGGCCGGATCACCGTCCGCGAGCTCGGAACTCTGATGACGGCAATCATGGTCGCTGGCCGCTCCGGCTCTGCCTTTGCCGCCCAGATCGGAACGATGAAGATCACCGAGGAAATCGACGCCATGCGCACCATCGGCGTCTCGCCCATCGAAGCGCTGGTCATTCCGCGAATGATTGCAACCGTGATCATGATGCCGCTTCTGGCATTCTGGGCGATGCTGACGGCGCTGACCGGCGGCGGCATTTTCGTGTGGCTGTCGCTGTCGATCCCGCCCGCCACCTACATCCAGCGGCTAAGCGAAGTCATTCCCAATCACGACTTGTGGATCGGGCTCCTGAAGGCGCCGGTGTTCGGATTCATAATCGCGCTCGCCGGATGCTTCCAGGGCATGCTCGTTCAGGGCGATAGCGAGGAAGTCGGTTCGCGAACGACCACCGCTGTGGTCCAGTCGATCTTCCTCGTGATCGTTCTCGACGCGGTTTTCGCCGTCTTCTTCAGCTCGGTGGGATGGAAATGATCAGCGAGCCCAAAGATTGCGATCCGGTCATTACCGTCCGCGGCTTGCGCAACAGCTTCGGCGATCAGGTGGTGCACGAGAATCTCGACCTGACCGTGTGCAGGGGAGAGATCCTTGGCGTGGTCGGTGGGTCGGGCACCGGCAAATCCGTGCTGATGCGCTCGATCATTGGTTTGCAGCACCCCGATGCCGGGGAGATCAAGGTCTTCGGCGAGGATATGCTCGACCGCGATGAAGACGAAGCGAAGAATATCCGCCGCCGCTGGGGAATCCTGTTCCAGAACGGCGCCCTCTTCTCGACCCTGACAGTGGCCGAAAATGTCGAGGTACCGATCCGCGAATATTTCCCGTTCATCGATCGCAAGCTCCTCGACGAAATTGCGTCGTACAAGATCGCGATGAGCGTTCTCCCGCCCGATGCGGGGCCGAAATATCCCTCCGAGCTGTCCGGCGGAATGATCAAGCGTGCAGGGCTTGCACGTGCGCTTGCGCTGGATCCCGAGCTGCTTTTCCTGGACGAGCCGACCGCCGGCCTCGACCCGATCGCCGCCGCGTCCTTCGACGAGCTCATTCGCTCGCTTCAAAGGAAGCTCGACCTCACCGTCTTCCTGATTACGCACGATCTCGACACTTTGTACGCCATCTGCGACCGTGTAGCGGTAATCGCGGACAGGAAGATCATCGCAGTCGGGACAATTCCGCAACTCTTGGCTTTGGATCATCCGTGGATCCAGGAGTATTTCAACGGGCCGAGGGGGCGCTCCGCAGCCGACACGGCGCAGGAGCACGCCGAAACCGTGGGGAGCATTGAGGCCTGATGGAAACCCGTTCGAATTACGTGCTCGTGGGCGCCGTGACGTTGGCCATGCTGGTCGGCCTTCTCGTCTTCACCGTCTGGATCGCCGGCGTCTCCAACCAGGCGACCAAGTGCTATGACATCTACTTCCCGGCGGTGAGCGGGATCAACAAAGGGTCAAACGTTACCTTTTCGGGCGTCCCGGTCGGCGATGTGACCAAGATTTCGCTGCTCCCGAAGAACCCGGGATTTGTCTGGGTCCGGATCGAGGTGGATCGCGACACGCCCATTCTCCAGGGCACCAATGCTCAAATCCAGGCGATCAGCCTGACGGGGTCCAACGAAATCCAGCTCAACGGAGCGGTCAAGGGCGCGCCCCCGATCGACCGCATCGGGCCGGAGGGATGCCCGGTCATTCCGGCCAGCACCAGCGGCCTTGGCGCGCTGCTGAACAGCGCTCCGGAACTGATGCAGCGAATCCAAACTCTGACGGAGCGGCTGACGGAGCTGCTGAGCGACAAGAACCAGAACGCGGTGTCCGACATCCTTGAGAACATGGACCGGACGACGAGGGTGCTCGCCGATCGCGCTCCGGAAATGGCGGATACCCTGAGGGACGCACGCGTTGCCGTCCGCAACGCAGGTGATGCCGCGCAACAAGTCAGCGCACTCGCCAAAAACACAAACCAGCTGGTGAACGACCAGGGCCGTCCGGCAATGGAAAATCTTAACAAGGCGATCGCTTCGATTCAGCACGCCGCCGACAGTCTCGACGCAATGATCGGCGATGCCCGGCCCGGCGTCCAAAACTTCAGCAAGTCGACGATTCCGGAACTGAACCAGACGGTGCGGCAGATGCGCGGGCTCGCGCGATCGCTCCAGGATCTGTCCGACCGGGTAAATGAGGGTGGAATAGGCGGCGCACTCGGGCCTGAGAAGCTGCCTGATTACAAACCGGGGAAAACGAAATGAGAGCGATCCTGCGTATCGGTACGGCACTTGCACTCGCGGGCTCTCTTGCAGGCTGCTCGCTGAGCGGAATGCTGGGCGGCGGCGGCAAGGCTCCGCCGGTTCTGTACACGCTCACATCAGATGCGCCGCCGGCGGCGCCGCAGCGATCCGCCGCAGTTGGCGAAGCGGTGACCGTCCGGGAGCCGATTGTCAGCCGCGAGCTTCGCACCAGCCGGGTCCCGGTGGAGATCGGTCCGACTGAAGTTCAGTATGTCACCGGCCTACAGTGGGTGGATATGCCGGGCCGGCTGTTTCAGGATCTGTTAGAGGAAACCATTCGCCGGACGACATCGCGGGTCGTTCTCGACCCCCAGCAATCGGCCGTCGACCCCGGCCTCGTCGTCACTGGCCAGCTCAACCGGTTTGGCTATGATGCCCAGCAGGGGCTGGCGGTGGTTCAATATGACGGTTCGCTCGCGACGGAGGGCGGAACGCATGTGGAAACTCGCCGGTTCGAGGCCACTGTCCCCGCGGACGGCACTGCCGCGACCGTCGCGCCGGCGCTCAACGAAGCGGCCAACCAGGTCGCCAAGCAAGTCGCTGCCTGGATCGGCGGCTAGTGTCCGTTTTCGACCCAAAGCGGACATTAGGAGCGCAGTCGCTGGTGGTCCGGGCCGTTGCCTCGGTTGGCCCGCCGCTCCTCGAAACAGCAACCGCCGGCGCAACGGTGCGTTGTCCCGTACCGTGCCGCGGTTCTACTTCCACCTGTATGACGATGGCATCTTCCTGGATGACGAGGGGCAGCAGCTTGCCAACGTCGCGGCTGCGAACGATGTAGCCATCGCGAATGCGCGCGAGATGGCCTGCGCCGAGGTTATGGACGGCCGCTTGTCCTTGCAACACAGGATCGAGGTAACCGACGAGGGCGGTCACACCATCGCTACAGTCCACTTTCGCGACGTGGTCCAAGTGGACCGATAGAACGAACGCTATTGGAGTGCCGGCTCGTCTTCTTCGAGATGCAGGTAATTGCTGTCGAAGTCACCCACCTCCGCCAACTTGCGCCAGTCACCAATGTGAATGGATCGCGAACCATAGCGATCGATCAGACCCTCGCGCTCCAGCGTCTTGATCGTGCGGTTGACATGCACTGAGGTCAGGCCGGTCGCGTCGGCCAGCTGCGCCTGTGTCATCGGGAGCTCGTAACCCGTCTGCTCCCCGAGCCCTGCAACCTTCAGTCGAAGCGAGAACTCGCACAGCAGGTGAGCGATGCGCGAGCGCGCATTACGGCGACCAACGTTTGCTGTCCATTCGCGGGAAATGGAACCGTCCACGAGCGTATTCATCCACATCGATCTGCCGACAGCCGGCCGCTCGAACGCAATGCGCATAAGCTCTTCTCTGGCAATGACGGCAACCTTGCCTGACGTAAGCATCTGCACGCTATGATCGGCAACTTGGAACATGGAGTTTTGAAGATCGACGATCTCCCCCCTCATGTGAATCGAGACGATCTGCCGTTCTCCTGTGGAAACGAGCTTTGACCTGATCGCATAGCCCGACAGCAGTGTGCAGGAATTGAGGGTGCTTTCCCTTTCCCTGGCGATGAAGTGATGCCGCTCCATCTGCTTGACCGTAAAAGGCAGGGCGAGAACGGCCGCGCGGTCGTCGGCCCCGAGTTGCCAATGATATTCAAGCTTGCGGAGCATCGGCTCAAGCACCGAGTCGTTGCCGCTGCGCGCACTTTGCAGGTTCATGGAATGTCTCCCAGCCTGGGGGGGCGGGAGCTCAAAGAATCTCTCAGTCGCCAAGAGGCCCGAACATGCGGTGGCGATACTGACTTAAACCATGTGGGAGCAGATAGTTCAATCTATGTTCGTCCAGTGTCCGCTTTCCACCCAAAGCGGACACTAGGCGAGCGACTTGCTGACCTGCTCGTAAAGGTCCTTTGAAAGCCTCGGGGTGGCCAGCATGCGCTCCAGCTCGGTGCGCATCAGCGCCGCCCTCTTCTCTTCAAACCGACGCCAGCGCCCGAACGGCGGCACCATTCGCGCCGCCACCTGCGGGTTCACCTTGTCTGCCGCGAGGATGAGATCGGCGAGGAAGCGATAGCCTCGGCCCGACGCATCGTGGAACGCCCACTGGTTCATTCCGAACACGGCGGCGATCGAACGCAGCCGGTTGGGATTGGCGAGGTTGAACTTCTCGTGGCGGGTCAGCGCCTCAACCTGGTCAATGGTGTCGGCCCGCTGCGCCGCCGCCTGGACCGAGAACCATTTGTCGATGACCAGCGGGTCGTCCTCGTACCGATCGTAAAACGCCTTTAGCGCCTGCTCGCGCTCCGGCGCATCGAGCGACGCCAACACAGTCAGCGCGCCCTGCCGGTCGGTCATATTGTCGGCGGAATCGAATTGTGCCTTGGCGAGCTCGGCTCCTTTGGCATGGTTGCCGGCGGCAAGCAGGTTCAAAGCAACCGTGCGAAGCCGGCGCGCGCCCTTCGCTTCGGAGCTGAGGTCGTCGCCGGACTGGCCGCCGCCGCGCTGCGCATTGGCAAGCTCGCCGTCCAATGCACTCCCGAGTGCGGAGCGAAGCTGTTCGCGCGCGGCGTGGATTGCATCCGGATCGACCTTCTCCATGCGATCGCCGATAAGGCTTTCGCTGGGCGGCAGGATCGCCTCCGCCTTGAATGCGGCGTCGAGCCGGTTCGAGCGAAGCGTGTCCCCGACCGCGCGGATCACCGGGCCCGGATCGACGACGTCACCGTTCGCAGTCGCGATCAGCCACTGGAGCATCAGTTCCTGGGTTGATTCGTAGCGGGCGAACGCATCGGTATCGCTCGCCGCCAGCTTCTCAAGATCGCCTGTCCGCCGGTCCACGTTCATCACCACCGGGGCGGAAAAGCCGCGGTTGATCGACAGCAGGGCCGGCTCGCTCACTTCGCCGAGATCGAAGCTTTGCTCCGCCTCTTCCAGCAGGATCAAGCGCTCGGGAGCGACTTCGGCGCCGCTCTGCTCGCCGATCAGCGCCGTCCTTAGCGGAATCTCCATCGCCTTCTTCACCGGCTGGCCCGGCGTCGCCGGAACGCTCTGGGTCAGGTGCAGGACGGCTTTTCCGCCATCCTGCTCGAGCCTCGCCGCGATCTGAGGAGTGCCTGCCTGCGAGTACCACAGCTTGAAGTGCGTGAGGTCGACTCCGCTGGCATCCTCGAGCGCTTTGACGAAATCGTCGCACGTCGCAGCCTCGCCGTCGTGCCGCTCGAAGTAGAGGTCGGTCCCGGCGCGGAATTTCTCCGGGCCGAGGATCGTCTTCATCATTCGGATGAGCTCGGCGCCCTTGTTGTAAACGGTCGCCGTGTAGAAGTTGGAAATCTCGATATAGCTGTCCGGGCGTACGGGATGCGCGAGCGGCCCCGAATCTTCCTGGAACTGGATCATTCGAAGCGTTCGCACGTCGTCGATCCGCTTGACCGCGGGACTTCCGATATCGGCCGAGAAGCTCTGGTCGCGGAACACCGTGAAGCCCTCTTTCAGGCTCAGCTGGAACCAGTCGCGGCAGGTCACCCGGTCGCCCGACCAGTTGTGGAAATATTCATGGCCGACCACCCGCGCGATATTGTCGAAGTCGTTGTCGGTGGCGGTGTCGGGATCGGCGAGGACATAGGCCGAATTGAAGATATTCAGGCCCTTGTTCTCCATCGCGCCCATGTTGAAGTCGCTGACCGCCACGATGTTGAACAGGTCGAGGTCGTATTCGCGCCCGTAGGTCTCCTCGTCCCACTTCATCGCCTGCTTGAGGCTCGCCATCGCATGTGCGGTTTTCGGAAGGTCGGCCTCGCGAACCCAGATGCCGAGATCGACCTTTCGGCCGGACATGGTGGTGAAACTGTCGCGATTGGCCTTCAGGTCGCCAGCAACCAGCGCGAACAGGTAGGACGGTTTCGGGAACGGGTCCTCCCACTCGGCCCAATGGCGGCCGTTTTCGCCTTCGCCGGACGAAACGCTATTGCCGTTGGTAAGCAGGATCGGGAACTGCGCCTTGTCCGCGTCCATTCGCACCCGGTACTTGCTCAGGACATCCGGCCGGTCGGGAAAGAAGGTGATCCGCCGGAAGCCCTGCGCCTCGCACTGGGTGCACAGCATCCCGTTGGACGCGTAGAGGCCCATCAGCTTGGTGTTCGCCGCCGGGTTGATTTGCGTCTCGACACCGATTTCGTGCCTGTCGCCGGGAAGCTCCATAAGCAGATCGTCGCCGTCCATCGTCCAGCTGTCGGACAGTGCGCCATCGACCCAGACGCCGAGCGGGCGCAGTTCGTCTCCGTTGAGGCGGAGCGGCGCATCGGCCGCACCCTGCGGATTGCGCTCGACGGCCAACTTCGACTGCACGCGAGTTTCTTCTATCCCGAGCGTGAACTTGAGCTCTGTCTGCGGGACCAGCCAGTCCGGCGGCTGGTAGTCCTCGCGCCTGATTTCGACATGCGTGGGGGCTTGCGGAGCTTCCGCGTTCACTCTGACGTCCATGGCGAAGGCTTAGGCGGCGTCGGGCGACTGCACAACCAAGCGGCCGCGGCTCATCGCGATCAGCATTCCGGCGAGCGTCAGGACGGCGCCGGCCGCGGCCACCCAGTTCCAGCGATAGCCTTCAAGAGCAGTTGAGAAGCTCATTGCGATCACCGGGACCAGGACGCTCGAATAGGCCGCCTTGCCGGGCCCGATCTTGCGGACGACCGGGAAATACAAGCTGAAGCCCAGCGCCGAAGCGAACAGTGCAAGATAGAGGACGCCTGCCCAATATCCCGTACGTGCTGTGAACACCGGCGGCCCGGCGACGGCCCAGGCGACGGCAATGTCGATCAGCGCGCCGATTGCCATCGACCAGGCGAGAAGGCTGGCGAGATGGTGCCGGCGGACATGCTCGCGTGCCTGGTAGACGTTGGCGGAAGATGCGCCTGTGAGACCCAGAAGGGTGAAGCCGATTCCGGTGAGCACCTCTTCTGTTGGTGCCGGATTGGCGCGAAGCTCGTGGACGCAAAGGAGCCCAATTCCGGTCACCGCGACGAGCGAGCCGACGGCGAAGCGACGGCCCGGTCGCTGGCCGAGGAAGATCCAGCCGAGCAGGCTGTTGGGGATCAGCAGAAGCGCGAAGATCGTCGCCACGACGCCCGAAGTGATGTGCCGTTCGGCGAGGTACACCGAGTTGAAGTTGATCCCGAACTGGGCGATTCCTATGAATAGCGCCGCCTGCATCCCCTGCCGGTCGAGACGAAGCGAACGCCCTTTCACCTTTGCCAGCAGGGCCATCGCCATCGCCGCAATGACGAAGCGGTAACTGACCGACCATTGCGGCGGGACCACGCCCAGCTGGTCGCGAATGACGATCCAGGTCGATCCCCAGATGGTCGTGAAAATGATGAAGGGAAGGACGATCTCGAGCGCCGTCGAGGTCGGCCGCTTCGTCACAGCTTTGCGATCGCCTCTGCGAGTTGCGCGACGGCGTCTCCGCCCTGGTCCCAGCTCGTCACGAGCCGGATTTCCCCCGGCCCCCAGTCATAGAAATCGAAACCGCGAGCGCGGAGCGACGCGGCTTCGTCGGCCGTCGCCCGAAGGAACACTTCATTCGCCTCGACCGGATAGACGAGCCGGTCGGGCGCGGCTTGGGCCAGCTGCCTCGCGGCGGCGTTGGCCGCACGCGCGTTGTCGAGCCACAGATCGTCTTCGAGAAGCGCCAGAATTTGCGCGGCGAGCATCCGGCCTTTGGACGACAAATGCCCGGCCCGCTTGCGTCGGACCGCCACCTCCTCGGCAAGGTCGGTCCTGAACAGGACGATGCATTCGGCGTTGAGGCCGCCATTCTTGACGAAGCCGAACGACAATGCATCGACTCCGGCCCGCCACGTCAGCTCGGCAGGGCTCGCGTCGTTGCTGGCGACGGCATTGGCGAAGCGAGCCCCGTCCATGTGGAAGCCGAGGTCGTGGCGCCCCGCGACATCGCCCAGGGCCGCGACCTCGGACGGCCGGTAAACGAGGCCATATTCGGTGGCGTTCGTGATAGAGATCGCCGCCGGCTGCACCTGGTGGACATCCGTCCGGATCAGCCCGATGGCATCTTCGACCGTCTCCGGGGCGACTTTCGCGCCGGCGCCGTCGAGAAGCATCAGCTTGGCCCCGCCGGTAAAGAAACCGGGTGCACCCGCTTCGTCGACTTCGATGTGCGCGTCCTTGTGGCAGAGAATTCCCCGGTACGGCGGGCACAGAGCTGCAAGCGCCAGGCAATTGGCCGCGGTCCCGGTGCTAACCCACAGCGCCTTCACCTCGCGCTCGAAAAGATCTGAGAATGCGCTGTCGAGCCGCCCGCTCCACTCGTCGCCGTCATAGGCGGTGTCGAGCCGGTTCGACCGCTCAATAGCCTCGATCACCTTTGGGTGCGCGGGGGCCGCATTGTCCGAGAAGAAGCGCATGGCGGCGGTCAAGCCGATGGTCGCGGCAATGGCAAGCTCAGAAAATCGACACTCCGCCGGTGCCGAACTTCAATCGCGCTGTCAGCAGAGCGCGAAAAACATTGTAGCCGCCCGTTCCCGGAAAATAGGCGTGGAAGAAGATTTGCGGGATTCCGTCCGGGCCCATCGCCACCGACGGGTGGCCGGGCGCCGACCAGCTTTTCGAGGAGCTGAGCAGCGGTTTCGGCTGCTTAACGAACGGGCCGAGCGGGCTTTCGGCGACGGCGACCCCGATACCGTAGGCGGGGTCGGTGAAATCGTTGGCGGCATAGAACAGCCAGTAGCGGCCATCCTGTTTCCACAGGAACGGACCCTCGACGAGGTGGCCTTCCCAATCGAGGTCGTTGGTGATCGCCGTGACCGGCGCTCCGACCAGCGACTCGCCGTCTTCCGACAGGCGCTGCGCCTTTATCGGAGTGCGCATCGCCACGAGGATATCTTCGCCGTCGTCGCATTCGCAAAGCACGGCTCTCAGGCTCGGCCACGCAGCGACGGATGCCCGGATGAACGTCTGCATCAGGAAGAACCGCTCGATTGGCCGTCTCGGCGCAGCCCAGGGCACCACGGCCGCCGCGAACCGCGCCGTCCGCCGGTCCGCTTCGTTCTCGAACACTCGGTCGATCAGCTGCGGCCGCTCGCGAAAAAAGCTGGCGAGCTTTCGCGGCCAGATTCCGTTGCGGTCCTCTTTCCAGAACAGAAATCGCGCACCGTCGTCGTCGACGAATATGTGTCCGTCGATCACGCCGCCGGTGAGAAGCGGCCGGCCGATGTCGACCCACGGCCCTTCCGGCGAAGCGGACTTCGCAAGGCCGATGTTGAGAGCGTGACTGAGGTCGCGGGCGGTGTAAACCAGCCAGTATTCGTCCCCGACTCGGGCGATCTCCGGAGCCCAGAAGTCGCCCTTGCGAACGCCGCGTAAAGCCCACGCCGGCCCGTCATTCTCCTCGGCAAAAACGAATCCGGCCAGCCGCCAATGCTCGAGGTCGTCCGAATGCAGAAGCGGCAGCGAGTCCGGCGAATCATTGGAGGTCGCAGCGAGAAAATAACCGCTATCGGTGCGAAGTACGGCCGGATCGCCGTAGCCGGCCAGGATCTTCGGGTGAATGTTCTCGGTGAGAAGCGGTTGCCACGGCGGGTCGTCGCAGTCGGCGGGAATGACCGCTGCATTTTCGGCGCGCCGAGTGCCGAAGTCGCCGGCAAGCTCGTCGAAGAAGCGGACGAAATCGCCCTGGTCGGTGCCGCTCAGGCTGTAGACCTTTGTATCGCCGCCGCCACGAACGGCGATGGTCAGGCCATCGCCGCTGTCGGCGAGCGAAACGTCGAAGGCGGGGATTTCGGTCATGCGCGGCCGACCGGCTGGTCCGGATATCCCCCGGCAGTCCTGCGGGTGATTTCCATGCTCGGACTGCGCCCGGCAGTCCTGTGGGTGATTTCGGGCTTCGCCAGTCCCCCGGACTGGCTGCAGGCCGAAATGGTGCTGCCGGTGAGGATTGAACTCACGACCTCAGCCTTACCAAGGATGCGCTCTACCACTGAGCTACGGCAGCACGGTTCGGAGAAAGAGGCGGCGCTATGGCCAAGCGGTTCATTGCCGTCAACCCGACTTGCGCCCGCCCTTGCGTCATCGCAATGTAAGTGCATGGCGAAACAGGACAAGTCGCGCGAGGAACGATTGGCGAAAGCACTTCGCGAGAATTTGCGCCGCCGCAAGTCGCAGGCCCGCGAATTGGAGCAGGACGTCACCTCGGACGATGCTGAGTCCCCCAACCGGCAGTGATAAACAGCGCCGTCACCGGCTCCTCGCAATCGGCCGTGTGCCAGGTCCCCGGCGGGTTGATCGCATAGTCGCCAGGGCCGAGATGAACTGTCTTCTCGCCGCCTCCGGCAAGCTGCTGGTGGAGCGTCATCGAGCCGTCGACGCAGCAAACGACTTCGTCTCCGGCGGGATGCATCTCCCACATGTCCCAGCTCTTTTCGAAGCGATATAGCGATACCAGCCGCCCCTCCGGGCCGTCGCCCGAATGACGCTCGCTGTATCCCTCGTACCATTCCATCCCGCCGGTCATCTCCGGCTCGGCGACCGCTCTCGCTCCGGTGCCGAGGTGAATCGGGTGAGTAAACAGCGAGTGCGTCATCAGCGCCCTCCTAAATCGGTGCGCAGGCCTGTTCGAGCCAGTCGCGGTCGGAGCCGGAGAGAGTTGGGCCGATCTTGTCCACGACCTGCCGGTGATAATCGTTGAGCCAGTCGATCTCGCTCTTGCTCAGCATGTCCTTCTTGATCAGCCGGCGGTCGATCGGGGCGAAGGTCAAAGTCTCGAACCCGAGCATCTCCTTCTCTGCGCCCTCGATCTGCTTTTTGACGACGAGGACCAGGTTCTCGATCCGGATGCCGTACTCGCCGGCCTTGTAATAGCCCGGCTCGTTGGAGAGGATCATCCCCGCCTGCAGAGGCTCGTCGACTCCGCTCTGCGAGCTCGACGCAGGAGCGATCCGCTGCGGCCCCTCGTGGACGGCGAGATAGCTTCCCACGCCGTGGCCGGTCCCGTGCCCGTAATCCAGCCCCGCCTCCCACAAAGGCCGGCGGGCGAAGCTGTCTAGCTGCATTCCCCGAGTGCCCTTCGGGAAGACGGCCGTGGCGAGCGCGATGTGTCCCTTGAGTACGCGAGTGAAGCGATCGCGCATTTCGTCGGTCGGCTCGCCGACCGGCACCGTGCGGGTGATATCGGTGGTCCCGTCGACATACTGGCCGCCGGAATCGATCAGGTAGAGCGTTCCGGTCTCGAGCTTGCGGTTCGTCTTCTCGTCAGACTTGTAGTGGATGATCGCACCGTTTGGCCCGGCGCCCGAGATCGAATCGAACGACAGGTCGCGAAGCTCCGGATTTTCGCGGCGCAGCGCCTCTAGGTGATCGGAAGCTTTCAGCTCGTCGACATCGCCTTTTGGGGCTTCTTCGTCGATCCAGTGCAGGAATTTGGCGATTACCGCTCCGTCGCGCGCCTGAGCGGCTTTCTGCCCTTCGATCTCGACCGGGTTCTTCAGCGCCTTGGGAAGGATCGTCGGGTCACGAAGCGGCACAACCTTCGCCCCGGCCTTGTCGAGGGCGTCGAAGATCGCGGAGACGGCTCGCTCCGGATCGACCGCGACCGTCTTTCCGTCGAACTTGGTCAGCGCGTCCTCGAAGTCGTGGCGGTCGTGGAGCCGAACCCCGTTGCCGAGATGCTGGCGGACGTCGGGCCCGACCTTCTCCTCCGCGACGAACAGGTCGGCGGTGCCGTCCCTGTTGACGATGGCATAGGCCAGGGCGACCGGCGTGTGGGTAACGTCCTGGCCGCGGACGTTGAACGCCCATGCGATGGAGTCGAGCGCTGACAGGACCGCGGCGTCGGCCTCGTGCTTTTCCAGCCACTCGGCGATATCGGTGCGCTTCTCGGCAGCGCTCTTGCCCGCATATTCGTCGGGCTGGACGACCAGCTTCGCCTTCGACGCTTCGGGACGGTCGATCCAGATTTTGTCTATGGGATTCTTGCCGACCGGCACCAGCTCGGCGCCGCGGCTGGCGAGCGCTTCCTTCGCCTTCTTGACCCAATCGCGGGTGTGGAGCCACGGGTCGTAGCCGATCCGGGCACCCTTGGGGGCGTGGTCCTTCAGCCACTCCGTGACGCTGGTCTCCGGGACCGACTGGTAGCTCCAGTCGTCGGCGCTGACCTGTTGCCGGACCTGCAACGTGTATCGGCCGTCTACGAACATCGCCGCTTCCTGCGGCAGAACGACCGCCGAGCCCGCCGAGCCTTTGAATCCGGTCAGCCACTGCAGCCGCTGGGCGTAGCTGCCGACATATTCGCTCATATGCTCATCGGTGAGCGGGACGACGAAGCCGTCGAGCTTTTCTGACTTCAATTGCTCGCGAAGAGCAGCGAGGCGATCTGCATAGCTGGACATGGCCGCTCCTCTACGCCGCCCGCCCAAAGGCAACAAGTTGGACCAGTCGACAGCGGGGCAGCGAAAAAGCGGTGGCCTTCCGCTTCATCCGCTTCGCCTTTGCAGCGGCAGACTTGGGGGAACCGCCAAGGACATCAGCAGACGACTTGCGCAACTCGTGGTGCCAGCGATGTCGGCGCCGCTTCCGTTTTGAGATTAGCGGCTTGATTGCGACTCCGTTGCGCCATTTTCTTGCGATTCGCCGGACTTAAGCTCGGCATCGATGTTCGCAGCCCTGGCGCCGATCTCGTTCGCGGAATCCGAATAGCGCTCATCGAAGCTCTTCTGCTTCGCGCATGCAGCCGACAAGGCGACGCAGACAAGGATCAGAAGTTGCTTGGCGCTCATCAATAGCTCTTCTTGTATCGGACTGTCAGATTCGTGCCGCTGGTGCCACCGGCCCGGCTGAGAATCGACAGGCTGGGAGTCAGCGCCACCTCCAGCTGAGTCGCGGTGTATCCGCGCGCGTCTGTGATGATCTCCAGGTAGATGTCGTTGGTGATATATTTGCCGGCCGCAATTGCGGTGCCGCGGCCGGTGGTCTGGTCGGCGCCCAATATCCTCAGCCTGTCAAAGCCGGTGGCTGCCCGGAGTTTGCCGATGGGGTTCAATCCACCGCCCGATCCGCGAAGCGAGTTCAACGACGCCGCGAGCTGCACCGCCTGCAGGGCGGAGAGGCTCCCGACCGAGTTCCCGAACAGGATCCGCGACAGGATTTCATCCTGCGGAAGGCCGGGGCTGCTCGAGAAAGAAATGCGCGGATTGGAAACGGAACCGCTGACGTTGATAGTGATATCGACATCGTTGATTGTGTCCTCAGCGGTAAGTGAAATAACAGCGTTGCTTCCACTGCCCCCCTGGAAGCGGATGCGTCCGTCGGCGAGGTCGAAGGAGTGACCCGCGAAGCCAAGGGTGCCGCGAACGAGACGAACCGAACCGGCAATTCGCGGGTCGCTGCTGGTGCCGGTGACCGACAAGTCCGCGCTCCATTCCGATTCCAGTCCCATCCCGCTCACGTAGAGCTGGTTCGGCGCGACGATGTGCAGGTCCAGAGCGATGTCGCCGAAAGCGGCGGTAGGGGTCTGCGCTGCGTCGCCCGTCACTCGCGGCCGCTGGCGCGGCGGCTTGAAGTGAACGCCGGTCAGAGTCGGAACCTCCGCGGCTCCCTGACGCGCGATTTGATAGCGGGTGGAGGGCAAGCGGATCGTGCCTTTGAGGACCGGTTGCTGGTTTGCTGGCTTGACGAGCTGCAACTGGCCGGTCGCCGTCACTCGAAGATCATCGCTATTGGCCAGGCGAGCATCATGAAGCTTCAGGTCCACTTTTGCGGGGTAGCCGCGCGATGCGGCGAGGCTGATGTAGCCGGAGCCGGTGACGGTGCCGTCGCCGGCTTGGCCCGTCAAATTGCGAATTTCCAGCCGATCGCGGGAGAATTGGCCGTTGAGGCTCATGGCGGTCAGGTGAGTCCCGTAGGTAAGGTTGTCGTAGGCCAGGCCTTTGCCGTGAACCACGCCCTGCAAGCACGGCGCGTTGACTCGGCAATGGAAATCTGCGGCAACCGCAAGCGGCCCCTTCAGCGTCTGGTCGGCAAGTCCCGCAAAGGAGAATAGCGTGTCCGCGGGCCCGAGATAACGCATCCCGCCGCTGAGCGGTGCAAGCGCAACGCGCTCTGTCCAGCCGCGGCCGGGGCCAAGCGGATCGGCGCTCGCCTGAAGCCGGCCGATCACTGTACCGCGAGTTCGCATCACTGCGTCGAGTGTCGCACGGGACGCCTGCAGGTCGACGAGCAGGTTAATACTCGTTGGCTCACTTACGGCCGCAGCAGTCGTTCTGGTAAAGTCGCGGACGGCGAGCCGGATCTGAGCAGTCGGGAAGCCATTGCCGCTTTGGTCGAAGCGGATCGTGCCGGAGGCATGACCGCCCAGGCCGAGCCCCGGCGCGAAGCTGTTGACCACCGACAAATCGAGTGAATCGAGCGACGCCAACAGCCGCGTTTCGGCGCCGTAGCGACCCGCCACGCGGACGCTGCCCTGGTCGAACTGAATCTGAACCGGTTCTAGCGTGTAGGCCGCGGAGTCCGGGACAATTCGCGCCGGATCGGCAGTATGGAAATTGATTCCGTTGGCCCGCCCGGCAAGGGCGACTCTCCACAGCCGCGGCTGTAAATCGGCATTCACCGCCACCCGGAACGGAACACCCGACCTCCCCTCGACGATCGCCTTGGCCGAGCCGCGGCCGTTTCGATAATCCACCAACGCTCGGGCGGCGCTTATTCGAAACGATCCGAACGTGGAATCGGCGAGTTGCACGTCGGCGACCACTTGCGGCTGGTCGTAGAGGATTACGTCGGCGTCGATCTTGGCCGCGCCGACGGAAACTCCCGCCGCGCCCGGAAGGACCGTCTGGTGCGCAGTGAGATGCGCCTGCACATGCTGATACTTGCCTGCGGCACTCAGCCGTACCAGCCCATCGACGCCATTGCCTCGCGCCGTCAATTGCCCGGCGAACGGTCCTGAAGCCGACTGGCGAAGACGTCCGGCGAAGTCGATTCCGGCGAACCGAATGTTGCGCGCGGTAATCGAGAGGGATCCGCCGCCCGTCGCAAGCATGACGTCGGCAGAGAACGGCCCGTAACTGCTCAGCCCGCTCGCCTTGATGCCGTAGCCGTTGCCGCTCCTAGCGATCGTCGCCTGAAGGCCCGAAATCCCAAGACCGAGGCCGGGCCTGCTTGCGTTGACGACGATGTTCGGCCTGGTTGCAGTGCCGGTGATCCGAATCGACACCGGACCGTACTGACTGGACTCGCCGCTGGCCTGAAGCGCAATCGCTCCATTCGTCGAATAGCGGCCGCTGCCGTGTGCAATCCGAAGCTTTGGAGAGGTCATCCGAATGCCGGATAGGCGGACCACTCCATCGGGTCCGTAGTTCACATGGGTGGATGCAACTAGCTTGCCGCCGACAAATCTCGCGACGCTCCCATTCAGCAGTTTTGTCGATCGCGCCCGAACCGTGCCGTCCAGGCTGAGGCCCGCGGGCCCCGACTTGAGATTGGCGTTCGCTCCAACATTAAAGATCCCGACGCTGTCGACCCGGTAATTCGCGATGCGTCCCTGGAGCGCTCCGCTGTAGAGTCCGGTCGAGACGTTCGCGAGGACCATTGCGGTGGCGTCGATGCGATCGGAGCGAATTCGAAGATTGTCGGAAAGGATCCGAGGCCAATCGACTGCCAAGTCGCCGTCGATGCTGATGTTGCGCAGGCTGCCGCCGGCCACCGTATCCAATCCGGCGATAGCCGCGGCGCGCGCGTGAATTGGGACGGCGAAATGATCGCGCTGATAATGGGCGCTCCCGTTCGCCCGCAATCCAGCGACGGAGGTGCTGCCGAGCCTGAGTTGTGCGGCAGTGACCGAATAGTCGACGTCGGGCTTTGTGATTGCGCCATTGAGAGTGGCCGCGGCTCGGACATCCTGCCCCGCGAGGTTGGGCGCGATAGCCGACGGTCGTGCGAGGGCGAACTTGACATGGAGGTTGTCGAACCGGCTGCGTCCCAGATCGACGCCGCCATTGGCATCGAGGGCGAACGAATCGCTCGAGATTCGTCCGGCAATGTTGCCGCTGCGTTTCCTCCAGCTCGACTTCAGATCGACAAATGTCACCGGCCCCAGCAACGTGGAAAGCGGCCCGGAACTGAGAAGCCGGGCCGGCCGCGCCAGCCCCTTCACTCCGAATGTGCCGTTGCGCGCGATCAGCCCCAGGCGAGCGAGCGGCGCCTGGCCAAGATCGGCCGCCAACCGCCCGTCCCAATGCTTCCAGTCGCCCTTCCCCTGCACCCGTAGGCGAAGCTGCTGATTGAGCCCGGCCATGCTTGCGATCACTCCGCCGGCCGGCGCTGAAACGAAGGCGTTGAGATCGAGCTTGTTGTCGCTTGGGACCGCATCGAGCGCTAAGGAGATCCGATCACCGCCGGGCCGGTCCTTCGCGCCGATGACCTTTGCATCGAGATGGACCTGGGCGCGCCCGTCCGCGATCTGCGCCGTTCCCGCGACAGCGCCCACCCGAAGATCTCCGGTGACTGGCTTGTCGACCCGTAGCCGGGCAATTTGAAAGCGCCCCACCGTGATGTCGAGGTTGGGGAGTAGTGGACCTTTACTTGGCGGCGTGGCCTTGAACTGCGGCCTTCGTAGAAGCTCCGCCTGAGGCGCGACTAGCGAGCGGATATCGAGGTGATTTCGGGCATAGTTGAAAGGATTCCAGTCGAGCTTGACGACGGGAGCACGGAAGAACGCTCCGTGCGGATCGTACAAGGTCATGCCCTTGATCGTGGCCTTGCCGTAAATCGAGCCGTCAATCTCATCGACGCCGATCCGCATTCCGTTCTGAAAGCTCAGGGCAGCTATCCGGTCGGCCACGAACCGGTGCCCGGGCCCGGTGTCCAGAAACGCGAGCGCAACGGCGACAAGCGCAATCAGCCCGAGAATGCCGATCCCGAACCACTTCAGGACGCTCGCGACGCGGGCAGAACCGAGGCTCATCGCACGTCCCCGGCGTCTCCGCCGGAGCAGTGGCGGAAATCCCGTTCGCTCCCCCGGCGGCTCCTCAAAATGCCTGCCCGATCGAAACGTAGACGTTAAATCGACTTTCGCCCGGACGCCGGTCGAGCGGAGTCGCGACGTCAATGCGCAGCGGCCCGAAATTCGTATAATATCGCACGCCGACACCGACCCCCACACGCAGGTCGCGGAATGTCGGAATTCTTTGCGCATACACCTGACCGGTGTCGGCGAACGCGACGACGCCGTAGTCTCCGAACCGGTAACGGACCTCGGCCGCACCCTCGACGACGCTGAGCCCGCCGAGCGGATGGCCGTCGGGGTCCTTCGGCCCAAGCTGCTGATATCCGAAGCCCCGGACCGAGCCTCCGCCGCCGGCGTAAAAGCGGCGGGAGGGAGCCAGGTCGAAGCGGTCGATGCCGAGCGTGCTTCCAAACCGGAATCGCCCGGCGAGAACCAGGCTGTCGCCGAACGGATGATAGGCGCTGGCGTCGATCTGGCCACGAACATAGGGCCGAAGCGAATCGCTTAGCGCGGCCTCTGGCTGAACGAGCAGCTTGGCCTTGAACCCCTTTGTCGGGTTCAGGAGACTATCGCTTCGGTCGATGCCGAGTTCGCCGTTCACTCCGGCAATGAGGTACTTTCGGCTTCGGCGTTCGCCGACCGAAGGGTCGTATGCCTTTTCGACACTGCCGATTAGTTCGGCGCCCACGGCCCAGGTGAGCGGCTTCCGCCAAATTGGCGTACTGTCGTAGCTCAGGCGTGTCGCAATCCGGCCGGTCACTGCGTTGAAGGCGTCGTAAGTGCTTCGGGCCGCTTCGGCGATCAGCTGGAACGTGCGGTCCCGCTTGCCTGCGTTCGAGCGCCGGAACGTCAAGCTTGCGCCTTGTTCGCCGCTTCCGGCGGTCGCCGAGGCGATCAGCGCTCCTTCCGGCGGAAACAGATTGCGGTGAGTCCAGCTGCCTTGGACGAGGAAGCCCTGACCGGTCTGATAGCCGGCGCTCCCGGCTATCGTTCGCGGCGGTCCAGCATGCTGCGTAACCAGCATGGTCACATATTCGGTTCCGTCTGGAGCCACCTTGCCCGTCGGTTTCGGTTCGACCGACACGGAGTTGAACAGCCCTGTCGCGATCAACGCCTGGCGCAGGTCGTCGACCATTCTGCTGTCGTAGATCTCGCCGCGCTTGAACCGGGCAATGGTGCGAACGTGATCGGCCGAGAAGGCCAGGTCGCCAGTCGTTTTAAAACCACCGAAGCGACTGCGGGGCCCCAGGTCGAGCGGCAGCGTGTAGTCGCCGAGGTGAGTTTCGGGATCGAGGAGGATGTCGCGTTGGCCGATCGTGGCGAAAGGATAGCCATGTTCCGGAAGCGCGACGGAAAGCTTTGCCTCGGCAGCAAGAATGTTGGCAGCAACGATCGGGTCGCCACTTTCAACTGGCAAATTGTTCGAGACGAGGTCGGGCGGAACGGTCGCGCCGCCGGTTACCTTCACCGAACCGATGTCGTAGCGAGTTCCCGGCGAGACGCTAAGGACGGCAACGACGTTGCCGCTGCTCGAGCCGCGCCGGATATGGGCGTCAACGGTTCCCGAATACCAGCCTTGCGATTTCAGGATCGACTGCAGGAGGTCCGTATCCTGAGCCAGCCTCGCGCGAAGCATGGCCTCGTTTGCCGCCTTCCCCTTCCCCTCCTTCAGCGCCGACAAGTTGTCGAACTCGCCCTTCAAATCGGCTCCCAACTCGGCAGCGGCGCCGGCGAGACCGGTGACGCTGACCGTATAGCGAAGCTCGATCTGCCGAGACTCCGCTGCCGGTTGCGCAACATCGACCGAGCGAACGTCGAATTCGTCGAGCGGCGGAAGCGGTCGCCTGAGTTCAGGGTCCTCCGAAGGTGCAGGTCCGGTCGTTCCAGTCGGCTGCGTCAGTTGCTGCGAGAAACCGCTAAGGTCCTGCGCGGGCGCCGAACTCTGCCCGGCAGGGTACGTGAGCGGGGGAACCGCCTGCTCGAGCTCCGGCTTGGAAATGAGCTGTTCTTCGTCCTGGGATGTGGATGTGCCACTGGCCCCGGAACCCTCCTGCCGATCCGCTTGGGCGGGCTGCGGCGAGACCATGTCACCACTACTGTTCGACAGCACCACTGCGGCGTCAGCGGCCGCAGGTGCGGCGACCGAACGAATAAGGATGATCGCCCCCGAATAGAGCAGCAATGGCCGTAAGCCCTTGGGCCCAGGCGACCTAATCAGTTTTCCACGCACCTAGAATCCGCCGCCGCTCCCTACTCCAAATGTGAACCAGCGAGAGAACAACAAGTTCAATATCGGCGCGAACAGCATTTCGAAACCGCCGCACAGCCGTTTCTTTCGCTCGCGGCGGCATCGCTGGTGTTGCTATTGTCCGTTTTCAACTCATTCCTGCCACGAGATCGCTAGAGCCAGCTTTCGACCCATTGCGGACGTTGGTGAGCGATCAAACTCTGGCCTGAGGTCACTTGCCCGACATGGATTCCGCCGGACGTGGTGTCGAGATGGGATCGGCGTGACGGTGAACCAACTTCCAACTGTCCCCGATCTTTTCAAATACGCTCGTGACACGGCCGCGAACTTTGAGAAGTCGCAGCTCGGGCTGACGAATCTATCATCGCCATAAACGGCGAGCCGATCGACCCCGACGACTGTGCCGTCCTTGTATTTGGTGGCGGCGTTGTCGAGCGCCTTCAGTACTTCGGTTCGACCCTTTCCAAATGGACCGAAAGGGTTAGCCAAAGTGATGTCGTCGCGATCTGCAAATAAGGCTGCGTAGCCCGATCGCTCTCATAATTCATATGGCCGTCCGAAGCATCATGTTCGCACTCGGGACCTGAGAACCGGAGCGCCCGCATTCCACCGAAAGAGGGCACCAGCGCGACAGCTTTCCCCTTTCGATGGCGAGCCATAGCGTTAAGAGCGGTTGCATGAGCAATGCCCGAGCCAAACGCACAACTTCCGATCGCCTCCCTGTCGAGTCTCGGAACACCGCCGACCTCTCTGCCCCGCCCAAGGCCGAACAGCGCCCGCACAAATACGAACATCATGGTCACTCGATCGAGGACCCGTGGGCGTGGATCCGGGATCCCGGCTATCCCAACGTCACGGACGAAAAGGTGCTGTCCTATCTCAAGGCCGAGAACGCCTATTTCGAAGCCTGGAAGAAGCCTCACTCGGAGCTGATCGACCAACTGTTCGACGAGATGAAGGGGCGGATGAAGGAGGACGACAGCTCGGTCCCGATCCGCGACGGCGACTGGCTTTACTGGTGGCAGTTCGACAGCGGCGCGCAGTATCGCAAATGGTACCGGAAACCTGTTTCCGGGGGCGAGGACGAGCTCATCTTCAACGAGCCCGCCGAAGCCGAGGGCAAGGACTATTTCCGCCTTGGTGCGCTGGAGGTCAGCCCTGACGGCAAGCTGCTGGCGACGATGGTGGATGCCAACGGGTCGGAGCGGTTCACGCTTCGCGTTCGCGAGCTTTCGACCGGCAAGACGCTGGAGACGATTACCGACGTCGGGATCGGCTCTCCGGTGTGGTCGAGCGACAGCCAGGGAATCGTCTTCACCGAAGTGAACGACAATTGGCGAAGTTACCGGGCCCGCTATCACCGGCTCGGCACGTCACCGGACGAGGACAAGACGCTCTACGAGGAGAAGGAAGATCTCGGCTTTTCCGTCGGCATCGACGATTCGCAGGACCGCAGCCTGATCTTCATCGCCACCGGCGACAATACGACCACCGAAGTGCGGTTCGTGCCCGCCGCCAACCCGCTTGCCGAGCCGGTGCTGATTTCGCCGCGCAGGCAAGGCCGCGAGTATTCGGTCGATTCGGCGCACGGAAAGCTTTGGATCGTCGCCAACGACGATCATGTGAACTTCCGCCTTGCCGAGGCCGACATCGCCGTACCGGGCGAGTGGAAGACGGTCCTTCCCGGATCGGACCGGGTCTATCTGATGGGCGCAGCCAGTTATCGCGACCATATCGCCATGCACCAGCGGGTGGACGGGCTCGACCAGCTGATCCTGCGCACGTACGAGGGCGAGGAGACCCGCATCCCGTTTGCCGAGGCGAGCTACAGCGCCGGTTTCGCCGGCAACCCGGAGTTCGCTCCCGACGCCTACCGGATCGGCTATTCGTCGATGGTGACGCCGGGCACGGTCTATGACTACCACCCGAAAAGCGGCGAGCTGGAGACGCTCAAGGTCCAGGAAATCCCATCGGGCTACGATGCGTCGCAATATGCGACCGAGCGGCTGATGGTGCCGGCGCGCGACGGCAAACAGGTGCCCGTCTCCGTCGTCTACAAGAAGGGCTTCAAGAAGGACGGCGAAGGCAAGCTCTTCCTCTATGCCTATGGCGCTTACGGCCATGCGATCCCGCCCGGCTTTTCGACCGCGCGGATCAGCCTTCTCGACCGCGGCTGGGCCTATGCGATCGCCCATATCCGCGGCGGCGACGACCTCGGCTACAATTGGTACCTAGAAGGAAAGCTGACCAAGCGGACCAACGCCTTCACCGATTTCGTCGACTCGGCGAAGGGGCTGATCGCGGCGAAGTTCACGAGCGCCGGACGGATCGCCATCAACGGCGGGTCCGCGGGCGGCGAGCTGATGGGCGTTGTCGCCAATACCGACCCTGAGCTTTGGGGAGCGGTGGTTGCCGACGTTCCGTTCGTCGACGTGCTGAACACGATGCTCGACGATTCGCTTCCGCTCACCCCCGGCGAGTGGCCCGAATGGGGCAATCCGCTGAAGGACAAGGCCGCGTTCGAGCTGATCCGGAGCTACAGCCCGTACGACAATGTGAAGCGCCAGGACTATCCGCCGATGCTGATCACCGGCGGCCTCAACGACCCGCGCGTGACATATTGGGAGCCGGCCAAGTGGGCGGCGAAGTTGCGCGCCACCAAGACCGACGACAACCTGCTGCTCCTGAAGATCAACATGGGTGCGGGCCACGGCGGCAAGTCGGGCCGCTGGGAACATTTGCACGAGGTGGCGGAGGCGTTCGCCTTCGTTCTGACCCAGGTCGAGTGAAATGCGGGAGCGGCCCGTCTTCGAGATGAGGTTTACGGCCGCTGCGGAGCACATCGACGAGCTTGGACACGTCAACAATGCCGTGTGGGTTCAGTGGATCCAGGAGATCGCCGTTGCGCACTGGCGCTCGGTCGCGCTTCTCGAGCATGACGAAGCCTATTTCTGGGTCGTTGTCCGGCATGAAATCGATTATCTGCGTGCCGCACACGAGGGCGACATTGTGACTGCGCGCACCTGGGTCGGCGACGCGCCGCTAGGCGCCCGGTTCGACCGCTTCGTAGAATTCACCGATGCCGAGGGCAAGACCTGCGTCCGCGCGCGAACCTTCTGGGCGATTCTCGACAAGGCCAGCGGCCGTCCCGTGCGGGTCCCGCCCGAGGTGGTGGCGCCGTTCCTTGAGCCAGAGTAAGCAGCGGCAATGACGCGCGCTATCCTCCACGACTACTTCCGCTCTTCGGCCGCGTACCGGGTTCGAATCGCGCTCAATCTCAAGGGCGTGGAGTATGAGAGCAGGCCCGTCGACCTTCGCGAAGGCGAGCAGAAGCAGGCCGCATATCGCGCTTTGAACCCGCAGGGACTCGTTCCGATGCTCGAGATCGACGGCCACAACATCACCCAAAGCCTGGCCATTTGCGACTATCTCGACGCCCGCTTTCCCGACCCGCCGCTGGTGCCCGAGGACTCCAGCGATCGAGCGCACGTACTGGCACTGGCGCTGACGATCGCCTGCGACATTCACCCGCTCAATAATCTGCGCGTGCTGAAATATCTTTCCGGGCCTCTTCACCAGAGAGAGGAGCAGCGGGACGAATGGTACGCCCATTGGGTGACCGAGGGCTTCGAGGCGCTGGAAACGCTCGCCAAGCCGCGGTCCGGCGCGTTCCTGTTCGGCGACCGGCCCACCCTCGCCGACATCTGCTTGGTGCCGCAAATGTATAATGCACGCAGATTCAACGTACCGCTCGAGGCATACCCGACGTTGGTGAGGGCCGATGACAGCGCCAATTCACTGCCGGCATTCGCGACGGCACACCCGGACAAACAGGAGCAGGCGGAATGAACCGCGTCGACAGCATGAACCGCGGGGTAACGGACGCGAAAGCGCTCGATTCGGTCGAAATCCCGTCGATGAAGGGCAAGGTTTCCGACGAGGAATGGGCGATCCGGGTTGATCTCGCCTGCGCTTACCGGATGGTCGCGAATTACGGCTGGGACGACCTTATCTTCACGCATCTATCGGCGCGGATCCCCGGGCCCGAGCACCATTTCCTGCTCAATCCCTATCAGCTGATGTTCGAGGAAGTGACCGCCTCGTCGCTGGTGAAGGTCGATGTCAGCGGCAATCCGGTGGAGCCGACTCCATTCATCACCAATCCAGCCGGTTTCACCATCCATTCCGCGATCCACATGGCGCGCGAGGACGCGCATGCAGTGATGCATCTGCACACGCCCGCCGGGCAGGCGGTCTCGGCCCATTCGGAAGGGCTTCTGCCGCTTACGCAGACGGCGATGCTGGTCCGCCAAGATGTTGCTTTCCACGACTATGAAGGGGTCGCGGTCGACCTCGACGAGCGCGAGCGGCTGGTCGCCAACCTGGGCGATAAAGGCGCGATGATCCTTCGCAACCACGGCACGCTGGCGGTCGGCAAGAACGTCGGCGAATGTTTCGTGAAGCTCTATTTCCTCGAGCGCGCCTGCCAAGCGCAGGTGATGGCGCTGTCGGCAGGCCAGGACGTCAGCATGCCGCCGCAGGGCGCTCCCGAAGTCACGGCCGAGCAGGGCGCCGCGGGGCTCAACGTCGCAGCCAACCTGCTCGCCTGGCCGGCGCTGAAACGCAAGGCATACCGCCTCGACCCGAGCTTCGCGACCTGACGTGCCGAGGGGGGCCGCCAACGCCAGCGACTATCGCGCGCTCGCGAAGGCGCGGCTGCCGCATTTCCTGTTCGAATATCTTGACGGCGGCTCCTACGCCGAAGTGACCTTGAAGCGGAACGTCGCCGACCTGGAGGCGGTTGCGCTCCGCCAGCGGGTACTTCGCGACGTTTCCGACATCGACCTGTCGGCCGAGCTGTTCGGGCAGAGATGGGCGATGCCGGTGGGGCTTGGCCCCGTTGGGCTGTCCGGTCTTTTTGCACGTCGCGGCGAGGTCCAGGCGCGCAAGGCCGCCGCCGAGGCGAATGTGCCATTCACGCTTTCAACAGTCGGCGGCTGCTCGGTCGAGGAGGTCGCTCGAGCGGTGCCGGGATTCTGGTTCCAGCTCTATTTCGTCCGCGATCGCGGCTTCGTCGAAAGCATGATCGAGCGCGCGCAGTCAGCGAAATGCACTGCCCTCGTGCTTACCGCCGACCTTGCGGTGCCGGGCGCCCGCTATCGCGATTCGCGCGCCGCCGGCGGTGGAACGCGGCGCTTGGCGCAGCTGCTTGGCCGGCCGGAATGGCTTTGGGACGTCGCGATTCGAGGCCGGCCGATCAGCCTCGGCAACCTGGAGCCGATCGTCGGCAGGAAAGCGCCGCTCGCCGACTTTCAGACATGGATCCACGACAATTTCGATCCGAGCGTCAGCTGGGCCGATGTCCAATGGGTGCGCTCGCGCTGGGACGGGCCGCTGGTCATCAAGGGGATTCTCGATGCCGGTGACGCCCGGGCCGCATTGAACGCCGGAGTCGACGGGATTGTGGTGTCCAACCACGGCGGCCGACAGCTGGACGGAGTGAGCTCGACCGCTCGTGCATTGCCGAAGGTTGCGGAGGCGATCGACGGTAAGATGCCGGTGCTCGTCGACGGCGGCGTCCGCTCCGGCCTCGACGTGGTGCGGATGCTCGCGCTCGGCGCGGATTTCGTTCTCCTCGGCCGCGCCTGGGCTTACGCGCTCGCCGCTGCGGGCGAAGCGGGCGTCGCGCATGTCCTCAACCTGATCGAGGCAGAAATGCGCGTCGCAATGGCGCTGACTGGGCACACCAGCATCGGCGAGATCGCAGCGGAGACGCTGGACAGAGGCTGATCAGCCGGTCACCGGCATGGCCCGCATGCTGGTGCTGCGGCTGATGGTCGGGGAGAGAGGATTCGAACCTCCGGCCCCTGCCTCCCGAAGACAGTGCTCTACCAGGCTGAGCTACTCCCCGACCGGAACCCGCACGAAGCGACTGCAACGTCGCGGCGGGAGCCAAGGCCGCGGCTAGATAGATGGGGGTTGCTGCAAGCGCAACCGCAGATTCACCGTCCGAGAGCCTTCAGCCAGTCACCCACGCGGACGAACTTCTCGCGCGGAGAGCCGGGGCGGGCGTTCGCCGCTTCGGTCTGCTCGATCTTGCGCCAATCGTCGTAATCGGTCGCCATCACGTCGCGCTTCCTGAGGAGCGCCTTCAGCCCTTCGGCCCCGCGACGGTCGCTCGAGCTTCCCGGCGACATCGCCGACTTGATCGAGGCGGCGACCTCCTGGCCGTCAGGGCGGTTCGTGCCGATCGTTCCCGTGGGGCCGCGCCGCGCCCAGCCAACGCAGTAGAGCCGGTCGGCGATCTTCCCGTTTTGATTGAGGAATTTGCCGCCGCGCTCGTCATAGGGAACGCCATCGAGCGGCGGAGTCGAATAGCCGATGGAGCTGATCACCAGGCTTGCGGGCACTTGGTAGGTCTCGCCGGTCCCGACTGCGCGGAGGTTCTCGTCGAGCCGAGTTCGTTCGACGATCACCCGCTCGGCTTTGTTGTCGCCTTCGATTCGGACCGGCCTCGCGAAAAAGTCGAAGACCATCTTCGTCGATTTCGACTGGTCCGGCCCCTGGCCGGCAAATTCGCGTAGCAGTGACACCGATTTCCGCTGTCCCGGCTCGAGCAGCTCGTCGGCGTCTACCGGCGGGAAATCGGTGGGATCGACGACCGGCGCCGCATCCTCCAACCGCCCCAGCTCCCCCAGCTCCTTGGGGGTCATCGAAATCTGCAGGGGTCCACGGCGACCGAGGATGGTCACCGTTCGGATTGGCGACTCCTCCAGCGCCCGGAGCGCATGGTTGACGATGTCGCCGCCCTCGAGCTCGCCGCGGGTCTTCGACAGGATCCGGGCGCAATCCAAAGCGACATTTCCGTTGCCGATCACTGCCGCATGAGTGCCGCCGAGCGGCGGGTCCAGGTCGACGAATTCGGGGTGGCCGTTGTACCAGCCGACGAAGGCCGCCGAGCCGATGACGCCGGGCAAATCCTCGCCCTCGATGCCCAGCTTGCGGTCGTGAGGAGCCCCGATCGCCAATATCACCGCGTCATAAAGGTCGAGCATTTCGGCAATCGAAACGTCGCGGCCGACGGTGACGTTGCCGATGAAATCGACCCCGGCGCTATCGGCGGTCTGGTCGTAGCGCTTGCTGACTGCCTTCAGCGACTGGTGATCCGGAGCGACCCCGAAACGCACCAGTCCATAGGGGACCGGATAACGGTCGAGGATATCGACCCGAGCGCTGTCGCCATAAGCCTTGTTCAGCGCCTCCGCGGTGTAGAAGCCTCCCGGCCCAGATCCGACAACCGCGAAGTGCCGCATCTAGGACGCGAGCCGCTGTCCGGGCTGTCCGGGAAATCCGGCCATGGAGTCGCGATGGGCCGGAATCACCGCATGCGTGAAGATCATCCGGTCGAGAAAGAAATAGAGCGTCTGCGTGTTGTCCAGCAAGATCTTGCCCCGAATTCGATTGAGATCCTGCCGGACGAAGTCGACGAGCTGCCGAAACGTGTTGAGGCCCGCGTCGCTGTCACCGAAGCGCGCCCACGCCCCCTGCCAGGCGCTTGCGAACCGATCGAGCCGCTTCTTCACCTCGTCCAGCGTCGGGTCGGGAAGGCTGTGGTTAAGCAGGAAGGCGATATGGGCCCTCAGCTCCCACGGAGACATGACCTTGGGACGGTTCACCTGTTCGAACGCGAGTTGGCGGGTATCGGTCGCGCCCGGTTGCACCAGCCGGCCCTGCTGCGCCGAATTGTCGAGGGAATGCTCCATCAGATCCCAGAGCCCGGCGGTCGGGACGGTGTCCATGACGAGATGAACTCGCCGCTGCGTGCCCTTGTTCTGGACGTCGTGAAGCCGGAAGGAATCGAATGCCCAGCATTCGCCCGCGGCCATGTGGACCGACTCCGTCCCGCAGGTGAAGACCACTTCCGGGGTGGTGATCACCGGCACGTGAATTCTAAGATGAGTGCGCCAGTAATAGTTGGAATCGATGTGCTGCGGCACCTCGGAGCCGGCCGCCAGTCCCATGAAACGGCTTCGGCCCCACACACCTCCGATCGCCGCCATCACCTCCATCACATAAGGACAGGCGTGAAGGTGCGGGGTTGGAGCCATTGGGCCTTCAATCGCGTCCGTAGCCTCGCCCCCCGGGCTGATCAGGCGCACCGCCTCGTTGCCGACAAAGCCCGTCGGGTGCGGCGTCCAGGCACTTTCAGGAAGCGCCTGGAGCTGCTTCGCCAGAGCCTCCGCGTCGAAGCGGATCGGCAGCTTGTAAAAGGGCTTTGCGAGTTCAATCATCGAATTTTCTCGTCGCTTAGCTGTACATGCCGAAGCGGCCGATGCCAAAGCCGAATGCGCGATCGGGCCCGAGTGATCAGCCCCGCTGATCCTCGAGAAGGATATCGCTTCCCTTCGTCCTCAGCATCGCCGCGATCGGCTGCGCGAACATTCCAAGCAGCCCCGGCAGGTCGAAATGGCAGTGAACCCTGTCGTCGTAGACGGTGAGATCGGCATTGATGGAATCGCCCATTGCCGCGACCGCAAGCTTGAGGGTGTCCCCTTCCCAACGCGAGGACACATTACCGCCGCCGGGAAGCTGATCGTGAAGTTTGTGAATGTTGTTGCCGAGGCGCCGCTTCGCCTCCTCTTTGCCAAGCTTGTGCGGGATGTCGACGTCGATGGGCTGACTCATAAATACGATGTCGCCCACCGTTGGAAGCTTTTCAAGCCGCTGGACGAGAGTATCATCCCACACATGCCACTGCTGCCTCTCCTGCTGATGCTTGGCCCTAGCCCGGCTGCCGCCCAGGACTCGCCTGCGCCAGCCGCGCAGGTTGCGCCGGCTCAGCAGGCGCCGGCGTTCGACCCGGCCGCCGATTACATCAGCGCCGGCCAGGACGAGCCCGGCTATCGCTCGTGGTATCTCGCATTGCCCGCGCGCGCGGTCGAGGTGAAGGCGTTCAACGCCTATCTCGGCTCGGCGGGGGTCGCCGGAGTGGTCCCGACCTGGGAGCTGCTCCGGACCGCGACGTCGTGGTCCGAGTGCGGCGGCCAGCCGTTCGAGGTGCCGCCGACAAGCGATTGGCCTCACCTCATCCAGACGCTCCGTTACGTTCGCGATTACGTTGTGCCGGCGGTCGGCCCAGTCGAACCGGTCTCAGTCTATCGCAATCCGGTGCTGAACCAGTGCGCCGGCGGTGCTCCGGAAAGCGCGCACAAGCTCGATTCGGCCATCGACATGGTCCCTTTGAAGCCGATCACTCGGGAGGAATTGATCAAGACCCTGTGCGTCGATCACACCAGATATGGCGCTGCCTACGGCGCCGGGCTCGGTTTCTACGCATTCCTGCGATTCCACGTCGACAGCACTAAGTACCGCCGCTGGAACATGGACCCGCAGGTGCAGGCACTTTGCCCGCCGATCCTCCACCCTTCCGATGTTGCCTCGGTTGGCCAGCCGCTTCCTGCGCAACCGCAAACGGCGGAAACAAAGGCGCAAGCTCCCGTTTCCCCTCCGCCAAAGGTGTCGCAGGTCAAACAACATTAGCCGTCGCCGAAGGCTTGTGTTGCACTGATGCAACACCATATCGCTCCCGACCGAATAGGGGGAATGAATGGACTTTGAAAAACTGACCGACCGCGCCCGTGGGTTCCTGCAGGCGGCCCAGACCATCGCAGTGCGCGAACACAACCAGCAGATTGCTCCGGCGCACCTGTTGAAGGCGCTGCTCGACGACGAGCAGGGAATGGCCGCGGGCTTGATCCAGGCCGCCGGCGGCGACTCCAAGGCGGCGCAGCGCGAGGTGGATTCGCTGGTCGCGAAAATCCCCACCGTCACCGGAAGCGGCGCCTCCTCCGCTCCGGCTCTCGACGGCAACACGATCCGAATTCTCGACCAGGCCGAGGAGGTCGCGAAGAAATCGGGCGACCAATATGTCACCGTCGAGCGAATCCTGCTGGCAATGACTCTGGCCAAGGGCACGGACGTCGCCAAAGCGCTCGAAAAGGCCGGCGTTCGCCCGCAAGCGCTCAATGCCGCGATCGAAAATCTCCGCGGCGGGCGAACGGCCGACACGCAGAGCGCCGAAGACCGCTACGAAGCGCTGAAACGATATACCCGCGACCTCACGGCGGCTGCCCGCGAGGGCAAGCTCGACCCGGTGATCGGGCGCGATGAGGAAATCCGCCGGACTATCCAGGTGCTTGCCCGGCGCACCAAGAACAATCCCGTGCTGATCGGCGAGCCTGGAGTTGGCAAGACCGCAATCGTCGAGGGGCTGGCGATCCGGATCGCGAACGGCGACGTGCCCGACGGAATCAAGGACCGTCGTCTCCTCGCGCTCGACATGGGCGCGCTAATCGCCGGAGCCAAATATCGCGGCGAGTTCGAAGAGAGGCTCAAGGGCGTCATCGACGAGGTCAAGCAGAGCGAAGGAACGATCATCCTGTTCATCGACGAGATGCACATGCTCGTCGGCGCCGGCAAAACCGAAGGCGCGATGGACGCCGGCAACCTGCTCAAGCCGGCGCTGTCACGCGGCGAGCTGCACGTGATCGGAGCGACCACGCTCGATGAATATCGCAAGCATGTCGAGAAGGATGCCGCCCTGGAACGGCGCTTCCAGCCGGTTTTCGTCGGCGAGCCCAGTGTCCCCGACACCATTTCGATCCTCCGCGGACTGAAGGAGAAGTACGAGCTTCACCACGGAGTAAGGATCACCGACGCTGCAATCGTCGCCGCGGCAACGCTCAGCAACCGCTACATCACCGACCGATTCCTGCCCGACAAGGCAATCGACCTAATGGACGAGGCGGCGAGCCGAATCCGGATGGAGGTCGAGTCCAAGCCCGAAGAAATCGAGAATCTCGACCGGCGAATCATCCAGCTGAAAATCGAGCGCGAGGCGCTGAAGAAGGAAAACGACAAAGCCTCGAAGGAGCGCCTGGAAAAGCTCGATCACGAGCTTGCCAACCTGGAGCAGCAGTCGGCCGAGCTGACGCAGCGGTGGCAGGCCGAAAAAGACAAAATTTCGAGCGAGGCCAAGCTCAAGGAGCAACTGGACCAGGCCCGGATCGAGCTCGAGCAGGCGCAGCGCAGCGGCGACCTCGCCAAGGCCGGCGAGATTCAATATGCGCGAATCCCGCAGCTCGAAAAGCAGCTCGCCGACGCACAGGCGGCAACGCACGGGGCAATGCTCCGCGAAGAGGTCACCGATCAGGACATCGCCGCGGTGGTCAGCCGCTGGACCGGGATTCCGGTGGAGCGGATGATGGAGGGCGAGCGCGACAAGCTTATGCAGATGGAAAGCGCCATCGGCGCCCGGGTCATCGGCCAGGAGGATGCGGTGAAAGCAGTTTCCGCCGCCGTTCGCCGCGCCCGCGCCGGTCTGCAGGATCCTAACCGGCCGCTCGGCTCGTTCCTGTTCCTCGGCCCCACCGGCGTCGGCAAGACCGAGCTGACCAAGGCGCTTGCGGAATTCCTGTTCGACGACCCGAGCGCGATGGTTCGGATCGACATGAGCGAGTTCATGGAAAAACACGCCGTTGCGAGGTTGATCGGCGCTCCTCCCGGCTATGTCGGCTACGAGGAAGGAGGCGTGCTGACCGAGGCAGTTCGCCGGCGTCCGTACCAGGTGGTGCTGTTCGACGAAGTCGAAAAGGCGCACGGCGACGTCTTCAACGTGCTTCTGCAAGTGCTCGACGACGGCCGGCTAACAGACGGCCAGGGGCGCACTGTCGACTTCACCAACACCATCATCATCATGACCTCGAACCTCGGCTCACAGTTCCTCGCCGGGCTCGGCGAAGACGAGCCGGCCGAGACGGTGGAGCCGCAGGTAATGGAAGTGGTGCGCGCCCATTTCCGGCCCGAGTTCCTGAATCGGCTTGACGAGATCATTCTCTTCCACCGGCTCGGCACTGCCCACATGGGCCCGATCGTCGACATCCAGGTGGCCCGGCTGCAAAAGCTGCTCGAGGATCGAAAAATCAGGATCGACCTGACTCCTGCCGCCCGCGAGTGGCTCGGGCGGGTCGGCTACGACCCGATCTACGGTGCTCGCCCGCTAAAGCGTGCCGTGCAGAAATATCTGCAGGATCCGCTCGCCGACGCACTCCTTTCCGGTCGCATCAAGGACGGCGACACGGTTCGGGTCGACGAAGGGGACGGCCAGCTGGTGCTCGAGCCTGTCGGCGAAGTGCGCGAAGCAGCGGAATAGATCCCTAATCTCGCCAGGTTTCTAGAGCCGGACCAAGCCCCTCTTTTAGCGGCCCCAGCCACGGCTCGAAACGGCGCCAGTGATCGACGCCCTTGGCGTTGATCGGGCGCCGGACCTGCTCGGCACTTGCGGTCCTTACGGAGCGGCTCGTCTCGTGGAAACGAAGACACGCCTCATCGAAAGGCACTCCGACGAATTCCAGCAGCCGTTCGACCTCGGCTTTCGGGTTCTCCACAAGGTCTTCGTGGATAACGCGGTGCACGAAACCCGGGGCAACCCGGTCGAAGTGGCGCATCAACCTCACGTAGTCGCGATAATATTTGGCGAAATGTTCGAGGTCGTACGAAAATTCCTGCCCGCGAGCGTAGTGCTGCTTGAAGTTCGAAAATCCGCAGGCGAGCGGATTGCGACGCACGTCGATGACTTTCGCATTGGGCAGAATCAGACGGATGAGGCCCATATGAAGCCAGTTGTTCGGCATCTTGTCAGTGAAATATGGCCGATTCGTCTGCCGCTGGATCCGGGTCCGCTCGATGTACAGGTCGCCCAAACGGGCTAGGTCGTCCGGTGACAAGTCCGCGAGAATGCCGGGATAGCGGGTCCACGGCGTCTCGGAAAAGGTTCCGACTGCCTCTTCGAGCGAGCGGGCGATGGTGATGATGTCGGGCAGTTCGGCCGTGCCCTCGATCATCGGATGGCTTGCGAGTATCTGCTCGATGAGAGTTGAACCGGCGCGCGGCATTCCGAGGATGAAAATGGGGTCGCGTGAATCGGATCCCGCTCCAGCACGGGACCGCAACAGAGGCTCGTCCACCGTTGCCTCGATCTTTTCCACCAGCTTGGTCAGCTCGGCGGGATTGTAGAGGAATTGGCGAGCTCGGATGCCGTTGCCTTCGAGATAATGGCGAAAGCTCGTCTCATATTCGCCGCGATCTTCGAACGCCTTTCCAAGGGCGAAATGCAGCTGCAGCCGATCGTGGCGCGGCCCGCCCGCACCTCGCCGCCAACCCTCCTCGCGCGATTTCGCGTTGGCCAGCGCCTTTTCCATCGCTTCGATGTCGGCGTCGGAAAAGCGCAGAGTCTTTACGTCGGCAAGGCTCCACCAGGCTTCACCGTTATGCGGCTCAATCTCCAGCACTCGCCTGTATGCAGCGACGGCGGCTTCGTGATCGCCGGCGAACTTGCGCACGTTTGCCACGCTGATCCACAGCTCGACCTTGTTGGGGTCGCGCTCGGCCAGCTCGCCGTAGAGTTTGGCGGCCTCATCGAAACGGCCGATGCGGCTGTACAATGCAGCGCGCATCGCGACCACGTCGTCATTTTGCTCGCCGATCCGGTCCAGCTCGGCAAGCGCTTCGCCCGACCGATTCTGGCTATTGAGAGCCATGACGAGACTGAATCGCGCATGGTCGAACCCCGGCGCTAGTTCTAGTGCCCTGCGGCAAAGGCGCTCCGCGTCCTCAACGCGCCCGGCGCGAAGAGCGATTTCGACAAGCATGAGGATGCCGCCGACGTCATCGGGCCGCGCCGAAAGGACCCTTCGCAAGATCGCCTCGGCCAGCGCAAGATTGTTGCTTACGAGAGCACTGGCCGCCTGCCTAAGCTGAGGGTCGTGCTCGGATGCGGATATCGCAGCAAGCTCCGCCTCGTTCGCTGCAACATCGTCGCCTAGCCGTCGCAGCGCCGCGCCCAGTCGCCGATATGCGCCGGCGTCGTTGGGGTTCGCCTCGATGGCTCGGCGAGCCTGCTCCGCGACGCGAGTCGCGTCATCATTGGTCATTCCCGCACGATACTGCTGCACGCCCGGCTCTCTTGAAATTCGGCCAGCGAGCACAGGCTCGCCGGCCGCATTGGAATTGGGGTTGAATAAGGAGCGATCAGCCGCTGGGCCGCTGATTTACCACCTGCTGCACCTTCTCGAAGTCGGAGCGCTGAACGTCCCGCTGTTCCTTCCATTGCCTGGCGGTCATGCAGACCTTCCGGCCACCAAGCCGCGACCCAATCTCCTCCTCGCGCTGGCAAATCATCTTGTCGAGGGGGTCCTTGGCCTTGGCCTTTTGCGACGCCGGCTGGGCTGCTTGCTGCGATTGCGCTGCGACGGGCACCGCTGAACCGGCTAGAATGGCGATAATCAATAGCTTCCGCATCACTACACTCCGCTACGAGGGGTGTTCCGGATTAGCACAGAATAGCCTCGGACGCGATTCACTACTTGTCCGTGCCCTAGGGCCAACATGCTTTCGCATCTCCTGCTACTCGGTCCCAGCGGTCCGCCTATCGGCGCCGCTGACCCGGAACGGCAACGTCGAAGGCCACCGTCAGCCGCTCGCCCTCGCCGAACGGCCGCGTTCCGTGCCACGAATACGATGGAAACAGTGCAAGCCGGCCAGCCTTTGGCTCGACGACTCGAAACGGCTCCACGTCGAGCTTGAGCGTCGAGGAATTGGGGTCTCCGATCGTCAGGATTCCGGATTGTTCGCGGCCGAGATCGGGCGGCAGGGCGATATAGAGAGCCGAACTGAACCAGCCGTACGGGTGCACGTGATTGGCATGATAGCCGCCGCCGTGAAGCCGAACCGACCAGGCGCCGGCAAAGCCGATCGGTTCGCGCTCAGCCGAAAGCAGCGGATGAGTGGAGTTGCGGGGCGGAAGCTGGGCGACATGCTCCCGCACGGTCCCCCGAATCGCCTCGCGAAGCTGCACGAGGACGGGATCGATGCTGTTGAAGAGGTTGCCGTCGGTCTGAGTTCCCCCGCGAAGCGACTGCTCGAGCGGCTGCCCGACAAGCGTGTGCAGCTGCCTTAGTCTCTGTGCGAGCTGATCCAGCGGCGGAAGCCGGTCGGCGATGTCGTAAACACCGAACAAGCGGTCGTCGCCCTCGAGCCATTCCCAGCGCGGATCGTCGAGCATTCGCCACGTGATCGAGGCATATGGCCAGAAGAGATCCGCTTCCGGGCGCTTCAGCCACTCGCTGACAATCCGGTCGGCCTCCTCCGGACGGCCCGAGCGAAGGAAATGCCGGACAAGCCGCTCTTGCACCGACGAGTCGTCGATGTCGCGCAGGCGCGCAAGGAGAGGGTCCGCGCGCTCGACGTCGCCGATCTCGGAATAGGCGGCCGCCTCGTTCCACAGAATGATCTGGTGTTCCCCGATGGCTTTTCGCCCCTCTGCAACCGCCTTGAACACGTCGTCCCAGTGCTCTGCGTGCATTAGAGCGATGAAATGTTCGCGCCGAAGCTCCGTATTCTGCGGCAACACGCGAAGCGCTTCCTCGAAGCTCCTGGCGAATCCCGCCCGCTCGCCCTGCGCCCAACGAAGCTTTGAGAGCAAAACATGCCCCTCCACCCAATGCGGTGACCGGCTAAGTATTCGCTCGAGCCCGGAAATCGCGGCTGCGGGCTCGCCATCGGCGACAAATGCGCCTGCGAGGCCGATGACGATCTCGGTATCCTCGGGGGCAAGGCGAAGGGCGTGGCCGAACGCATCGACGCTCGGCAGCCCCGCCTCGTAGAGTGTTCGCGCAAGCGCGTGCGCCGCGCTTACGGCATCGGGAGCGAGCTCGACGGCTCGCCGCAGGGATCTCAGCGCCTCCTGCCTGCGATCGGCGGCGCGAAGCAGCAGCCCGTGCAAGTGCCAGAAACGGTAGTTGCTCGGATTGGTGGGCACGAACGGCTCGAGGATCCGCAATCCCTCTTCGGGCGCGCACTGCTCGAGAGCCTCGACAGCACGGGCGTAAGCCTCTTGCTCCGTGAGCCGGTCACGCGCCGGTTGCAAAAACGCTACCCCAGTCGCGCGCGTGGTGGCGCCCAGGCCGGATCCGGCTGATCGAGATCGTAATATTCGAAAATCAGGTGGATTCGGTCAGTCGTCCCGCGGTTTTGGACGCTGTGCAGGTCCATGTTGTTGACCTCCACGGCTTCACCGGCGGCGAAATGGTGGGGATTGTCTTCCTGAAAGAAGAAGACGTCGTCGTTCGTCTGCAGCGGCACGTGGATCTTGTGCGGCCAGTGAGCGGCGGGAGCGTTGTCCATGTGCGGGTGAATGACACCGCCGGGCTGCATTCGAGCGAACATCACGCGCGGAAACGCTCCGCGCTCGTAGCCGTAAGCGGCGGTTGCCGCTTCCAGGACGGGCTCGACGAGCGGCTTCCATTCGCTCCAGAGGGCGCCGTCGACGGATTCGCGCCAGTCAAAATAGGTGCGAACGAACCGCAGCACGATGTGCCGGGTGGTCGAGAGGTTTTCGAACTTGTTGCGCTTTGCCGCATTCTCCGCCTCCCAAACCTCTTCGGGAATGGCGGCCACTGCTTTGGCGAGCTCGGAAACGTCCACCTTGCCGAGCCGGCGAATGGACGGGGTCTTCCTTGGGTTCCGCGAAGGCGGGATGCTAGAAATCGTACCCGAACGTTTCGAGGTCGCGGGCGTAAAGGCTTGCGACTGCGTCGATGAGTTCCTGGTCATAATAATCCCGATATGCGGCCCTGTCGGTCGAATTCACCTTCTCCAACTGTACAGCGGGAATGCCGACTTTGCTCGCAATAATTTCAAAGCTCTCCTGCATCGTTTCAACCCGCCCAACATAATCGGTGAGCAGCGAGCCGTCTTCGGCCGAAATGAAGCTGTGCTGCGGCTGAAACAGAATGTGCTTGTGCGGAGGGTTCGCAAGCACGTTGCGCATGACCTTCTTCGGATCGCGTTTGAAATTGCCGAGATCGCGAGTGACGAACGAGCAATAGGAAACAAACCGGTCGAACGGATTGCGGACGAAAGCGAACTTGAGATATTCGTCGAACTTTGCCGGGTCCATGAACTTCTTCAGCTGCTGAAGCGAAATGTGTCCGTGCCCGATCTGCGCCAGCTGAGGGACCGGAAATTTCCGCTGAACGAACAGCCCGACCTGCTCCATGTCGCCCGGGCCCATGTGCGGGCGAAGCGCCCCACGAACCGCGTGAGTGCCGGTCTTCGGCACGGCGACGAAGACATATTTGTGCCGGGCGGAAATGATCACCGGCGGGCTCCGCTCGGCCGGTCGTGGATCCATTGCGAGAGAATCCACTTTTCGCCCGACACAGGCGGCAGCCCGGCGTGAAGAGTCAACGGGTCGGTGGCACCTTCGGTGTTCAGATTTGCCCAAAAAATCGCGTCGCCGGCATGCCCCCGGTAGCGGAAGTCGATAAGGGGAAACTCCGTTTCGCCGCCCTCGAACTCGTCGTTGAGATAGAGCAGGAAAGTCGCGATTCTCTGGCCGTCGGTCAGTTCAATCGCATAGGCTTCGTTTTCCGGATCGAGGAAATCGACGTGCGGCGCGAAATGCTGGCCCACCGCGTAATGGAGGACCTGGGTTGGCTCGAACAAGGCCGGCGGCACTCGGGTAGCGGCCGCGATCCTCGCGCGGATAACCTCCATGACGACGTCCATGTCGGCGACCTGGAACGCGGTACCGGAGTTGGTCCGCCCCTCGTCGAACTCCTGTTTACCCGTCTTCTTGAAGACGACGGTGCGGGTCAGCCGCGGGCGGGCACGCCCGATCAGCCACTTGCATTCGTCGGGCGTGGCGAACCCTTCAACGACTCGGATCCGCGGCGAATCGGAAACGCGGATGCGGTTTCCAACCGCGAGAAGACGATCGATGTCTATCGCCGACCGAACCGCCGTCCAATCGCGGTCGTCCGAATTGGGGGCGACTTCTAGGCGAGCGAGCAGTCGCAGTTGGGCTTTCGCATTGGCTGAGCCCTGTTGCGCAGCGAGGACGAGAAGGTCGAACGCCCTGTCCCAGCTCTGCCGCGAGACCACGCCCATCGCTTCGAGAAGCGCGCGAAGTTCGGTGGCGCCAGCAGACCCCGCATCGGACGCGATCACGAGGAGTTGGACGCCGTAGCGCAACTCCTCTGGAGAGGACGGGGCAACGATGGTTGCACGGGCCACCTTGAATTGGGTGTCGGCATCCACCGCATTGCCCGAAGGAGTCGTCGCACGGCGTGTCATCGGCCGCACTCAAGCGGGAGCCGACCGCTTAGGCAAGAGCGCAGCCCCGCCTCCGTCGAATGAAGCACAAAAAAAGCGGCGGGCCCCGGTGGGACCCGCCGCAGTTGTGAGTACCGGTCGGTTTCTTAGAAGTCGACCGTGAAGCCCGCAAAGAGATAGCGACCGAGAGCATCGTACACCTGCGGGAAGGTGTTGCCGTTGCCGAGACCGGCGCCCTGAACCGGAGCGTCCCTGTCGAAGATGTTGTTAGCACCAAGACGCAGGTTGAGCCGCTGGGCGAGCCGGGCGGTGAACGCGAGATCGAAGTAATCCCGCGAGCTGAGCCTGGCGCTGCCAGCAGGCGCCTCCGGATCCACGTCGTTGACACCGGAGAAGTGCCGCCACTGAGCCGAGAAGCCGAGACCGCTCGGCATCGTCAGTCCGACGCGAAGCTTGTGCCTCCACTTCGGGTTCGGCGTGCCGCAGCTGCCGTCGTACAGGCCCGAGCACTTGATGATGTCACCGATGCCCGGATCGTAGTTCAGCTGGTCCATGTAGGTACCGACAAAGCTGACGTTCGCAGTGCCGATTCCGCCAAGACGACGCGAGTAGTTGGCCTGGACGTCAACACCCTTGGTCGATTCACCACCGATGTTCTGGTTGGTGAGGGTGATGTAGCCATTGTCGCTAAGCCAGAGCGATCCCGAAGCATCGCGGTGGATCAGGTTACAGTAGAGACCACTGTTGACGCAGGCGTTCATCACCGTGTTCCAAGGCAGCGAACCGATGAGGTTCTTCACCTTGATGTTGAAGTAGTCGGCGGTGATCGCCAGGCCCGGGATGAACCGCGGCTGGAGAACGACACCGACCGTGTAGGTGTCGGCCTTCTCCGGCTCCAGGTTCGTGTTGCCGCCGAAGACGCCGTTATACTGCTTCGCCGGGTTCGCCAGAATGCTTCCGTAGAGGTTCGAAGCAAGACCGGTCGCCTCGCACTGCGCAAGCGTTGCCGTCGGAGTCGATCCGGCGCACGGATCGGCGTTACCCGACAAGCCGAGGCTCTGCGGGAAGAACAGCTCGACAACGTTCGGCGCACGCACCGCCCGGTTGTAGCTGCCGCGGAGACGGATGTCCCGCACCGGAGCAAACTCGGCCGCGATCTTGTACGTGCTGGTGTCGAAGCTGTTGGCACCGATGTGGTAGTTCGACCAACGGTAGCCACCGGTCAGCTGCAACAGATCGATGAAGTTGTGCTCAACGATCGGCACCTGGATTTCGCCGAACAGCTCGCGAACGTCGAAAGAACCCTGGACCGGCGGGGTCGGACCGCCCTGACCGGCGAGATCGCCCGTCTGGAACTCCGTGTCGACCATGGTCCGGCTGGCTTCCTTACGGTACTCGGCACCGGCGTTGATGCCCACTCCGGTCTCAGCCCACGGCAGCCTCCAGCCATACTCGTCACCGGTGAAGGTGAAGTCGGCGTGAGCAACGGTCTCGTTGACGTAGCCGCGCAGGAAGCCCGGCGTCTGCAGATAGTCGAGAGCGGCCGGGTTGACTGCACCCGCCTGGAAGATGTTCCAGGGAACGCAGCTGGTGTCGATTCCGGTGAAGGCCGCACGGCACTCGAGGGTGGCCCCCTCGGTTCCCGGAGCGACAATCGCGCCGTCCTTGACCGCAACGACGTCGAGAGCCCGGTTCAGACGGATCTTCGAGAAGTCGTTGAAGTAAGTTTCCGCCAGGTGCGACGTACCGAACTGGTAGTAAGCGTCGTAGCTAACGCCCCTGGTGATGTCGCCGCGCATACCGGCAACGATACGCCAGTCGGTATGCTCGAGGTTGTCGTCGCGTCCGCCGCCTTCGACGTTACGGCGAAGGATCTGGACATGCGCCTGAGTTACGTCCTGCATGCCGTTGAGAGGACCAACGAACGTGTCGGCCGGCTTGCCGGGAACGCCGGCACCGCAAATGCGGTCAAGCTCTGACGGAGTCAGAAGTGCGTTGTCGCAGGCGAGCACCCGGCTGGCACCGAAGTCGCCCGAAGGAGCGATGACGGCGTCCGAATGGTCGTCCATGAACATCGCTTCGAGGTACGGCTTGGCACCCGGCGAGATTTCATAATCCGCGAAGGCGCCGAGCGTGTAGCGCTCGTCCGGACGCTGGAAGTAGTTGTATGGCGCGTAGTTGAAGGTCGTGTAACCCGGAACGAACTCATTGCCAGAGACCTGGAAAATGTCGGTTTTCGGCTTGCCAGTCTCCGGGTCGACGTAACCGCGAAGGAACGTGCCCTTGTCGGACGTCGCCGAACCGCCGCAGTAGAAGTTGCCGTAATCGGGCCCGTAATAGCTGCGGTACTGCGGCTGGATCGAACCGAGCGCGCAGAACGCATAGTCGCGGGTCGATTCGAGAACCGGATCCTGCGTGCGGTAGGTGGCATAAGCCTGGACGTGGCCGCGGCCGTCGTCGAAGGCCGCGCCCCAAACCCCGGCGATATCCTGCGCGCCGCCATTGGTGCTCCACCCGGTCGGCGGGAAATAGCCCGCGCCGGCGTTTGCGACCACCAGGTCGTTGTTCATGTGCTGGTGGTGGTTGAACACGCTCGCTTGGCCGTCGATTCGGAACCCGGTGAAGGTCGTGTCCATGATGAAGTTGACAACACCCGCGACGGCGTCGGCACCGTACACCGACGAGGCACCGCCGGTCAGCACGTCGACGCGCTTGATCAGCGCCGCCGGGATGAAGTTGATGTCGGCCGTCGAGCTGCTCGGGTCACCCGGCTGCATGCGCCGGCCGTTGATCAGAACGAGGGTACGCTTCGAGCCGAGGCCGCGAAGGTCGACCGTCGCCGTACCGGTGGCGCCGTTCGACACGTTCGAACCCTGGGCTGCGAACGCCTGAGGAAGCGAGTTGACGAGGTCCTCGGTACGGGTCGTACCGGAAACCTTCACTTCCTGGCTGGTCACAACCGTGACCGGGCTGTTCGATTCGAGGTTCGGCTGCGGAATACGCGAACCGGTAACGATGATTTCCTGCGGCTTCTTGACCGGCTCGCCCATCGCATTGTTGCTCGGGACCGGCGTGCCTTCGACGGGCGCCGTGGTCTGCGGGATCGTCGGAACAGCGCTGGTGTCCGGCGCATTGGGAGTCGCCTGGGGATCCGGCGCCGGAGGCGGCATCGTGTCCTGGGCGAACGCGGGAGCGGCGGCCACGCTGGCGCCGACGAGAAGCGTCGTTGCAAGAAGACGCTGGCGGAATTCGAGCTTCATAAAATCCATCCCCTTAAAGGCCGTGCCACCTGCACGACCGCCATGGCGCGACAGTGGAAACTGCCGAACTGCGGGCGGTGATAAGTGAAGCTTAAAGGCGCTGGCAACGCTTGGCGGGCCAATCGAATGAAGTTGTCAATGCGCTGTATCAAATTTGCAACAGCGCCCCTCTTGCCGCCGTTGCGGGCTCCGGCCTAGTGTAAAACTGCTCGATCAGCGAGGGGTATAATGACCAGATCTGCACTGCTTGCCGGCGCCTGCGCATTGATTGTTGCAGGAGCGGCCCAGGCGTCCAAACGAGTTGACACCGGCACTCCTGCGCAGGTTCAGCGACTGATGAACTGTCGCACCATTACAGCAGCCGATCAGCGACTCGCATGCTTCGACCGGGAATCGGCGGCAATGCAAAAGCAGATCCAAGCCAAGGACCTGGTGTTCCTCGACCGCGAAAAGGCGCGGGCGACGAAGCGGTCGCTGTTCGGCTTTTCGGTCCCGAGTTTCGGCGGCCTCTTCGGTGGCGGCGACGAAGATCTGAAGCAGATCGACGGCACCATCAAAAGCGCAACGCATGGACCTTATGGCGCCTGGATAATTACGCTCCAGGATGGTTCGGAGTGGACTCAGACCGACGACTGGCCCGGCCTGGACCCGAGGCCCGGCAAGAAGGTGATTGTGAAGCGTGGAACGTTCGGAACCTTCTGGTTGAGCATTCCCGGCCAGAACGGCATCAAGGTGAAACGGACCGGCTAGGGCGCTAAATCGTGCCGGCGCGCTTTTCGGCCTTCAGGCTGGCGTCGGCATCGACGTAGGGCTCCTGGCGCTCGACGCTCCAATATTTCAGCTCGTGAAGCGGGATCCGAACTCCGGTCACCGCGCAGATCACATGATCTCCGTTGCTGAGCACCCTGAAAGTGCCTGGGAGATACCGCACCCGCGCCGGCGCTCCGGTTCCGCTCATCAACATCCGCTGCTCGCTCCTCTTACCCGCCGGGCTCGTCGAACAGCCCGGGCTGTGGCGGAACATAGGAAGTGCGGCGCTTGCGCTCAACCGGAGCGGCACCAGCGTCGGTCGACGCAGCGACATTCCCGTCGCCGAAGTGGAGAGTAAGCAGCTTCGAGGCGATCGCATCGGCAGCTCGGGCAAGAGTCTTGCCGGCGCGATCGGTGACCCGGACGAAGCCGCGCGACAAAGGACGGTCGGGATGGACGAGCTCGGCCATCTTCCACAGCGACTGCAGCTTCTCTGACGCTCGCGACACCCTGTCGAGCAGAAGTTCCCGGCGAAGCCTCGGCGCAACTGCATTCAAGTCCGCGCGCGCGTCGCCCGCGCGCGAGGAGAGCGCCCGCGGAAGCCTGTCGCCAATCTCGTCCAGCCGCTGAGCGGCCGGCGCGAACAGCGCCTGCGGCTCGGGCCAGCGGCAGACGGTGAGCTCAAGCCGCTCCCGGGCACGGTCGGCGCGGTGCGACAGGCAATGCTGCGCCCTTCGGCCAAGCTCATCGACAAAGCCGAGCAGTTCGGAGCGGACCGGCACCGCGATTTCAGCGGCGGCCGTGGGAGTCGGCGCCCGCCGGTCGGCTGCGTGGTCGATGAGCGTCGTGTCGGTTTCGTGCCCCACTGCGGAAATGAGGGGGATCGGACATTCCGCCGCGGCTCTCACCACCTCTTCCTCGTTGAACGCCCAGAGGTCCTCGATAGAGCCGCCGCCGCGCGCGACGATGACGATATCGGGGCGGCGAATCGGGCCCGATCCGTCGATTGCGCCGAAGCCGCGGATCGCTGCGGCGATTTTGCCCGATGCGCCTTCTCCCTGGACCGGCACCGGCCACAAGATCACGTGGCTGGGGCAGCGGTCCTCAAGCCGGTGAAGAATGTCGCGGATGACTGCTCCGGTCGGCGAGGTGACCACACCGATGACGCCCGGCAGGAACGGCAGCTTCCGCTTTCGGCGCTCGTCGAACAGCCCTTCCGCAGCGAGCGCTTTGCGGCGCCTTTCCAGAAGCGCCATCAGCGCGCCTTCGCCGGCAAGCTCGAGCCGCTCTACGACGAGCTGGTACTTGGAGCGGCCGGCGTAGGTCGTCATCTTGCCGGTAGCGACGACCTCGGCGCCGTCTTCGGGGCGGAAGGCGAGCGCGTTGGCGTTGCTTCGCCAGATGACCGCATCGATGCAGGCGTTCTCGTCCTTCATGGAGAAGTAGCAGTGGCCGGAACTGTGACGCTTGAACCCGGAAATTTCGCCGCGGACCCGGACCTGGCCGAACTCGCTCTCGATCAGCCGCTTGAGCGATCCCGCAAGCTCGCCGACACTGAGGGCCGGTGAATTGTCGCCGGGCGGCACGTTGGCTAACAGGCCAATTCGTTCATCGGGAAAGTGCATTGAACATACTTCTACTCGGTTCGGGCGGGCGCGAGGATGCTCTTGCATGGCGGCTGAGGCAATCGCCCAGCTGTGAAACACTGGTCGCTGCGCCGGGCAATCCGGGGATCGCCCGCTGGGCCGACTGCGTCACCATCGACCCGTGCGATTCGAAAGCCGTCGTCGACCTGGCGAGCGACCGCTCGATCGATCTTGTCGTGATCGGCCCGGAGGCGCCGCTGGTGGCGGGCGTCGGCGACGCGCTTCGTCGCGCCGGGTTCGCGGTATTCGGCCCAAATGAAGCGGCAGCGCAGCTGGAGGGCTCCAAAGGTTTCACGAAGGATCTGTGCGAAGCGAACGGGATCCCGACTGCCGCCTACGTGCGCGCAAGCTCCGCTGCGGAAGCGATGGCTGCTCTCGACGATTTCGGCGCACCGGTAGTGATCAAGGCGGACGGGCTTGCCGCGGGCAAGGGAGTCACCGTCGCGGTGACCCGCGCACAGGCAGAAGAAGCGATCGCGGCCGCTGGCGATTCCCCGCTCGTCATCGAAGAATTCCTCGAAGGCGAGGAGGCGAGCCTGTTCGCTCTCGTCGACGGCGAGACCGTGGTGCCGTTCGCGACCGCTCAGGACCACAAGCGCGTCGGCGAGGGCGATACCGGGCCGAACACCGGCGGAATGGGCGCCTACAGCCCTGCCCCGGTGCTCACTCCCGAGCTGGAACGCCGAGCGATCGACGAGATTCTCCGGCCCACCGCGCGGGCGCTCGCTGCAGCCGGAACGCCGTTCAGCGGCGTTCTTTATGCGGGGCTGATGCTTACGGCCGAAGGCCCCAAGCTCATCGAGTACAATGTCCGGTTCGGCGATCCCGAATGCGAAGCGATCATGCCACGTGTCGAGGGCGATTTTTCCGAGCTTCTAATGGCGATTGCGAGCGGTCGTCCTCAAGGCGCGAAGCCGCAGCTTTCCAGCGACTTTGCAGTCACGGTCATTGTCGCCGCCCGGGGCTACCCCGGCACTCCGGTGAGCGGCGGCCTGATCCGCGAAGTGGAGGCAGCCGAGCAGGTCGAGGGCGTAACGGTGTTTCACGCCGGCACTGCGCAGGAGAACGGAGCGCTGGTCGCGAAAGGCGGCCGAGTGCTCGCAGTCACGGCTACCGGCGACACCTTCGCCAGCGCCCGCGCCCGCGCCTATCGCGCCGTCGACCAGATCGACTTCGCCGACGGTTTCCACAGGCGCGATATCGGGTGGCGCGAAATCGAAAGGGAGACCGCATGAGCGGTCCGTTCTGGGCCTATTTCTGGCCGGTGGTCGCTGTCGGCGTGGCGCTCGGGCTCATCAGCGGCGTCGTCGGTTTTCATCGCCGCCACGGCGCCTGGCTCGTGGTTGCGGCGGCGCTGGTCATCATTGCGGTTCCTGCGCTTTGGCACTGGCCGCTTGGAGCCGCCGACCGCTTTTCGACGACGGTCGAAAAGCAGGCGCGGCAGACACTCGATGCCTATGAAATGTACCGGGTCCAGGCGCATCTCCATCGCGGACCCCTTACACGCCGCCTGGTGCTCTCCGGCCCTGCCGACGATTTCCAGTCGACCGAGCTGGTGCGGATCATGGGCAGCTTGCCGGGCGTGAGCGGGGCGACCTGGTCCTCGAAGTCCGCCGGAATGCCGTTGCTTCTCGAAGCGGAAATCGCCTCGATCCTGGGGTTCCTTGCAGGCCTCGTCCTCGCTTATGTGATCGAGCTTCGTCGACGGTACAACGCGCAGTGGAGATGGTGAACGAATGGACGTCCTGAACGCTTACTGGCCCGCAATCCTGATCGCGGTAGTGGTGATTGCAATCATCGCATTTCTGTTGCTCCGGCCGCGGCAGCGGGTCCACCTCAGCCAGACCGACTCTCCGGTTCGGCCGCACATGCAGGTCCGCGACCACGAGCGCCGCGGAATTGCCGCCGAAGCTGCTGCCGCAGTCGGCGACGTGGGCGGCGAAATCATCGGCGCGCCGATACACGAGAGTCTTCCCGGGGCATCGGGGCCGCCCGACGATCTCACCCGGCTGAAGGGTGTCGGTCCCAAGTTCGCACGATTGCTGAACGACCTGGGGATCATTCGCTTCGATCAGCTGTCGCGCCTCTCGGAAGGCGACCTCGATCGCCTTGATGGTCACCTCGGGCCATTCCGCGGCCGGTTGGCTCGGGACCAGATCCCGCTTCAGGCCGATTATCTCGCCCGCGGCGACGTCGATGGGTACGAGCAGAGGTTCGGAAAGCTCTGACGCGCGTCGGACAGCCGGATCACTCCGGCTCGGGCGATTTCTTCCGCTTGGGGCGGGTGGCGATCAGCTTGTCGATTTTTCGCCCGTCGATATCGACGACCTCGAACGACCAGCGGTCGTGAGTGAAGCGCTCTCCGATCTCGGGAAGGTGCTTGAGAACATCCAGCGCAAAACCGGCAACGGTCGAAAAGTCCCTGTCAGCGGGGAGTTCGACTCCAAGCCGGTCCACCAGCACGTCGGCGTTCGCCGCGCCTGACAGGATGTAGCTGCCGTCCTCGCGCTCGACGACGTCGGGCTCTTCGCCTTCGTCTATGTCGTGGCGAAACGCTCCGGCGAGAGCGGCGAGAATGCTTCCGGGAGTGACGATTCCGTCAAAGTGGCCGTATTCGTCGTGAACAAGCGCCAATGGAACGTCGGCCGAGCGAAGGACTGCAAGCGCGTCCATCGCGTCCATGAGGTCGGGAATCACCGGCGCCGGTCGCGCCAGGCGGCGGAGACTGAGCGAGCGCTTTTCAAGCATCGCCTCGAGAAGGTCCCGGACCTGGACGACTCCGACAATATTGTCGACCGAACCGTCGGCGACCGGGATTCTACTGTGCGGAGTTTCCTTCAGCGCCTCGCGAAGCTCCGCGCCCGATGCCGAAACGTCGATCCAGTCAACATCGGTTCGGGGAGTCATCACCTCGCGCACCGGCCGGTCGGCGAGCCGCACGACTCCGGAAATGATTGCACGTTCGCTCTCCTCGAGCACTCCCGCGGTCTGCGCCTCCGCAACGACCAGGTGAAGCTCCTCGGCCGTGACGGCCTTTTGCGATTCACGGTTCAGGCCGAGCATTTTGAACACGAGCGCACTGGTTCGATCCAGCGCCCAGACGAAGGGAGCGCCGGCGCGCGAAAGCCACTGCATGGGACGGGCGATCACCACCGCGATCGGCTCCGGCGAGCGAAGCGCGAGTTGCTTGGGCACAAGCTCGCCAATCACGAGCGAAACATAGGTGACGAGGACGATTACGAGACCAAATCCGAGCTTTTGTGCGGTTTCGGGGGCGAGCCCCAGCAGCTGCAGCCGCTGCGCCGTCGGTTCGCCGAGGTTCGTGCCCGAATAAGCGCCGGCGACGATCGCAATCAAAGTGATCCCGGTCTGCACCGTCGAAAGAAAGCGACCGGGATTCGAGCCAAGCTCGAGAGCCGCCTGGGCGCCGCTGCTTCCGCTTCGCGCCATCGCTTTCAGGCGCGCTTCACGCGAGGAAACGATCGCCAGCTCGCTCGCCGCGAGCACGGCGTTGACGAGGATCAGCGCCAGAATGACGACGACGTCGATCCACGGGAATGGGGAGAGGTGGTCGCTCATGGCGGCAATCGGTCTTTGCCCGCAATTGCAGCCGCCAGCAAGCCGACGCCGACGATCAGCCCCGGCGTTGTTCGAAAAAGCGCTTCAGGAGCGCCTCCGATTGGCCTTCGCCGATCCCGGCGAGAACGTCCGGCCGGTGATGGCAGGTCGGCTGGGAAAATACCCTCGCGCCGTGGACGACTCCGCCGCCCTTGGGATCTTCGGCTCCGAAGCGAATGGATTCGACGCGGGCCAGCGAAGCCGCGGCAGCGCACATTGCGCACGGCTCCAGGGTCACCCACAAAGTGCATCCGTCGAGCCGCGGTTGCCCCAGGGCCAAGGCCGCGGCCCGGATCGCGACGACTTCGGCGTGAGCGGTGGGATCGAGTGAGCCGCGCATCGCGTTTCGCGCCTCCGCGATGATCGTGTCGCCAAGAGTGACGACTGCGCCGACGGGCACTTCGCCCGAACTCGGAGGCCTCGGCGGCGAGATCGAGCGCCCTGCGCATCGGCGGCGGCAGCGGAAAGGCGCTTCGGGAGCTTCGGGGACCGGCCATTCCACTTGGCGTAGCGCGGCGGATGCGCAGTGTCATGGCCGAGTTCTAGCCAGCGTTTTGGGTGACGTTGGCGTCCTGCCGATTTGTCGAATCGGGCGGCTTAACGTCGACCGTCGGCACGGTGACGTTTTCGTCAGCGGTCCCAACCGCGACCGAACCCGTCTCGACGTCGAAGGCGGGAGTCCGGCCGCCGCTGGCGCTCACTCCGGAGCGGTTGACACTCACCTCCGGCGCTTTTGCGGTGCGCGTCTGGCTGACATCCAGGAACCCGGTGGCAATCGCAACCAGGATGGCGACAACCGCCAGGATCAAGATGAAGAGTAGCGCGCGCATGGGTGTCGATCGTTTGATTTTGTCGCAAAAGAACGATGGCGGAACGCAGAACTGTCGCTAGTGTTTCGCCCGTGCATTGACGAGCGGGGGACCAGCGGGTAACGGACGCCCCGCATTTTCGGGCCATGTGGCCCCGGACACAAATCAGGATCAAGCCATGTCGCGCGTATGCGAGCTGACCGGCAAGAGCCGGCAGGTGGGAAACAACGTTTCCCACGCCAACAACAAGACCAAGCGGGTGTTCCTGCCTAATCTGCAGGACGTCACGCTCATTTCCGACACCCTCGGGCGAAGCGTGAAGCTGCGCGTCTCGACTCACGGGCTGCGCTCGGTCGAGCATGTCGGCGGCCTCGACAATTGGCTCAAGAAGACGGGCGATGAAAAGCTTTCGCCCAAGGCCCGCAAGCTCAAGCGCGAAATCGCCAAGAAGCTCGCCGAGACAGCCGCGGCCTGAGCTACTCGCCGGGGATCGGCTCCGGCACCGCACTCTCCGCAACGGCATTTCGGCTGGCGAGCCTCGCCACAACTGTTGTCGCGGCCATGTCCATCGTGACGTTGGCGACGGTGTCGAACATGTCCGGGATCGAATCGACCGCGACAAGCAGGACGAGGATTTCGATCGGTACGCCCATGCTGTTGAAGATCGGCACGTAAGTCGCGAAGAAGGTGATCTCGCCCGGAATTCCCGCGCCCGCGGAAATGATGATGATCGAAACAAAGCCGCCGATCGCGATTTGGGCGAGGCTCAGCTGCAATCCGAGCACGTGCGCGGCGTAGATTGCGGTGGAAAAGCTCGCCATCGGGCCGCAGATGCGGAACATCGACACGGCAAGCGGCAAGGTGACCGAAGTAACCCGCCGCGGCAGCCCGAGTTGCTTCTCGCAGGCAGAAATCATCGCCGGGAGCGTGGCGACGGATGATCGAGTGCTGAACGCTATGGATTGTGCCGGCAGTGTCGCGCGAACGAAGCGCCCGAAGCCGATGCCTCCGCCGATGCAACCGACGGCGATCGCAAAAACAATCGCAAGTATTGCCATCGCGCATATCAGGAACACGAACTGGACCAGCGCCCCCAAAGCTTCGAGGCCGGTCTTCGCGCCAAGCTCCAGAGCAAGCATGAAAACGCCGATCGGAGCGAGCAGAAGCACCCAGCCGACGATGACCAGCATCGTCTCACGGATCCATTCGAAGAAAGTCGCGAGTCCTGCACGGCGCTCCCCCGGCCCATGCGCAACCGCAAATCCGAAGACTAGTGCGAACATGACGACCGGAAGCATGTTGTCGGCGGCAGCGGCACTGAAAACGTTAACGGGCACGAATCCCTTGAGCATGTCGCCGAGACCCGGAAGCGGAGGAAGCTTGGCCCCAGTCGAGAGGGCGTTCCGAATGACCGCGGAAGCTTGAGGCGACGTCGGCCACAGCGACAAGATGAAAGGTGCGATTACCGCGGTGAGGGCAGTGCCGGCGATGAGAATGACGAAGAAAACGCCGAACGACTTGCGCGTGAGCCCGCCCGCCGAACCAGCCTCAACGCGAGAAGCGACGCCGGTCACCACCAGCGCAAAAACCAGCGGCAATATTGTCATCCTCAGCGCCGCGATCCACACTCCGCCGACGGTGTCAGCCACCGCGACGATCATGCTGTCGGCGTGAACGCCGGCGGCGGCAAGCGAGAAGCCCGCAGCGAGCCCTGCGGCCAACCCGATCAGAATGCGTACAGGCGGTGACATTGCAGACCCCCCGTGTCGCCCCGCTTACGTGCGGAGATAGGGGCTTATCACCCGAACCGGGGCAAATGTTAAATCGGGCGGTCAACGTTGCTGAACGACGGCTGCAATGACGGTTCAGGGTCCGTTGGCCATCATTCTGGCATAAGCGCTGCAGTGGCAGGGTTTCCCCCTTTTCCCTGCCCCATGGTGCGGCTTGAGGCCGTGAGTTCCCCTCGAGTCGCGTATCGAGGGCGGGCCCGGTGCAGGAGACTGCGCCGGGCTCTTTCTTAATCAGGGGGTTTCGAACAAGATTGACGAGCTGCTCGACCATTGCTCCGCCGAGCTGCTCTGCGTCCATGATGGTGACTGCGCGGTCGTAATAGCGGGTGACGTCGTGGCCGATGCCGATCGCCACTAGCTCGACAGGCGACCTCTGCTCGATCCAGGCAATCACCTGCCTCAGGTGGCGTTCGAGATAGGCGCCGCCATTGGCCGACGCGGTTGAATCGTCGACCGGGGCGCCATCGGAAATCACCATCAGGATTCGCCGCTCCTCGGGGCGGGCGATCAAGCGGTTGTGCGCCCAAAGAAGCGCCTCGCCGTCGATATTCTCCTTGAGTAACCCCTCGCGCATCATCAGCCCGAGATTTCGCCTCGAGTGACGGTATGGCTCGCCGGCTTCCTTGTAGACGATGTGGCGAAGGTCGTTCAGGCGGCCGGGGTGCGGAGGCCTGCCTTCCGCAAGCCAGGCCTCGCGGCTTTGGCCGCCCTTCCAGGCGCGGGTGGTAAAGCCGAGGATTTCCGTCGCAACGCCGCAACGCTCCAGAGTGCGGGCAAGGATGTCGGCGCAGATTGCGGCAATGGCGATCGGGCGTCCCCGCATCGACCCTGAATTGTCGATCAGGAGCGAGACGACCGTGTCGCGAAATTCGGTGTCCCGTTCGACCTTGTAGCTCAGCGAATGGGTTGGGCTGACGACCACCCGGGCAAGCCGCGAAGCGTCGAGTAGTCCTTCTTCCTGGTCAAAATCCCAGCTTCGCGCCTGTTGCGCCATCAGCCGCCGCTGCAGCCTGTTGGCGAGCTTGGTCACGACGTTGTGAAGCCCCCCTAGCTGCTGGTCGAGATACGCGCGAAGGCGATTGAGCTCGGCTTCGTCGCACAGCTCGCGCGCTTCTATGACTTCGTCGAATCGGGTGGTGAAGGCCTTGTAGTCGGTGGGCGGAGCGAGCTCCCAATTTCGCCGCACCTGTCCGGGGCGGCCGCTGTCGCCGGTCTCTTCGCCCTCGGCAAGCTGGTCTTCGTCGACCTCCAGGTCGTCGGCCGACCCCTCCTCGTCGGCGCTGTCCTCGGACTGCTCGGCGCGCATTTCGGAATCGCCGTCCTTGGGCGCCGACTCGCCCTCGTCTTCGCCTTCGTCGCCGCCCTTTTCTTCGTCTTCTTCTTCGCCCTCTTGCTCCAGCGCCTCCTCGCCCTCTTCGGGAGCGGCGGCGAGATCGAGGTCCTCGAGCAGCTGGCGCGAAAGCCTGGCGAAAGCCGCCTGGTCGTCGAGTGTCAGGCCAAGGCCGTCGAGCTCGGCCGCGGCTTTGTCTTCGATCCAGGGCTCCACGAGCTTCAGCCCTTGGCGAGCTGCCTTCGGCGGCGCTTCTCCGGTCAGCCGCTCGCGGACGATCAGCCCGACCGCAGTCGCCAGCGGGACTTCTTCGGCGTTGCGGGCGCGGACGATGGCGTCGCCGCGGATTCGCGAGTCGGCGAGCTCGGCAAGATTGGCTCGAACCCCGCTCATCGCCCGTGCGCCAAGCGCCTCCACGCGCGCGGTTTCGAGAGCGTCGAAGACGGCCCGCGCCTCGGGATCGGAGGGAGCAAGCGACGAGTGAAGCCGAGGGTCGTGGTAGCGGAGCCTCAATGCTGCCGAATCAGCGGCGCCGCGCGCTTCTGCGACCAGCTTTGGCTCCAGCCCCGGCCCTGGCGACGGCACGCGCGCAGCCCTGCCCGCCGGAGATGCGGTCTCCGACGCGAACACGACGTCGAGTTCAGCGTCTTTGGCGAGCGCCCGCGCAGCGCCCGCAAGCGCACGGCGGAAAAGATCGATTCGTTCGGCCATTGGCAACCGCTACGCGGCCCCGACGACGCTTTCGGGCAGATCGGAGCCGAAGACCCGCTGGTAATATTCCGCCACGATCGATCGCTCGGCCTCGTCGCACTTGTTGAGGAACGACACCCGGAAGGCGAAGCCGATATCGCCGAAAATCAGCGCATTCTGAGCCCAGCTAATGACCGTCCGCGGACTCATCACGGTCGAAATGTCGCCGTTGATGAATCCCTGCCGCGACAGATCGGCCACCTTGATCATCTTCTCGACCGTGTCCTTGCCGTCGGGATTGTCATATTCGCCAGATTTGGCGAGCACGATCTGCGCCTCCACTGCCGCGGGCAGGTAGTTGAGGGTGCTGACGATATTCCAGCGGTCCATCTGCCCTTGGTTGATCGCCTGTGTGCCGTGATAGAGCCCGCTCGTGTCACCCAGTCCGATGGTATTGGTCGTCGCGAACAGCCGGAACCACGGGTTGGGCCGGATGACGCGGTTCTGGTCGAGCAGAGTCAGCTTGCCCTCGGCCTCAAGCACTCGTTGGATGACGAACATCACGTCCGGCCGCCCGGCATCATATTCGTCGAAAACGAGCGCCACCGGGTGCTGTAGCGCCCACGGAAGCAGGCCTTCGCGAAACTCGGTGACCTGCTGCCCGTCGCGAAGCACGATGGCGTCGCGTCCGACCAGGTCGATTCGGCTGATATGGGCATCGAGGTTGATCCGGATCATCGGCCAATTGAGCCGTGCCGCCACCTGCTCGATGTGGGTCGACTTTCCGGTGCCGTGATAGCCCTGGATCATCACCCTTCGGTTGTTCGCGAAGCCGGCACAGACGGCGAGCGTCGTGTTCGGGTCGAAGACATAAGCGGGGTCGAGGTCGGGAACGCGCTCGTCGGCTTCGCTGAAGGCCGGGACCTCCATGTCCGAATCGACTCCGAACGCTTCTCGCACCTTCACCATCCGGTCGGGCGCAGCCATCACCGTTTCGCTCCGGCTTTCGGGGTTCACGTTGGAAATGTCGTTCATTCTTGGCCCTTACGGCAGCGGCCCCAGTTGCTCAATTCAGGATCGGGCTGAATGTGAGGATTAGCCGGCGGGTTCCACTTTCGGAGGGAGCGGAAAGAAAGTGACGTATCGCCGCGCCAGGGCAATGTCGCCCTCCACCGTAATCGATTCAAGAGGCGCGCCGCCGTACAGCACGCCCGCAAGCTGCGCCGGCTCAGCGACAAGGGTGAAATCGCAATCCGTCGCCTCTCCGCGCTCGACCTGGATCCGGCCGCCAGAAACTTGCCCAACGTAGCTGGTATCGCCGAAGCGAAAGCCGACCCGGGCTTCGAAGCTTCCCGCCAGCTTGGGATCGAACATAGTCTCCTGCGACATCATGATCGACACGTGGCTGACTGGACGGCTGGGATCGTGGGCCTGGCTTCGGACCGCCCATTTGCCGAGCTCGCGCATCATCGGCGCCGCTTCGAGTGCCCACTCCGTCGCTTCGTAGACCTGCACCGAAGCAGGCGGAGGCAGCCGGGTCTTGCGGACGAGCCCGCGCCGCTCGAGCTCCGTCAGCCGCTGAGCGAGGACATTGGCGCTGATCCCCGGAAGGTCCCCCTTCAGCTCCGAAAACCGGCGGGGGCCGAACATCAGCTCCCGCATCACGAGAATCGCCCAGCGTTCGCCGATCAACTCGAGCGCGTGAGCAAGCCCGCAAGCATCGTCGTAGCGCCGTTTCTCCTCATTTTGCCGCGTCTTAGTTATTTTTCCTAACTCCCTGGTTGCAATTTAGGAGCTTGGGGCGCAAAAGGCAAGCGAATCGAGTCGCTGAAGGAGGGAAGAATGACAGCGAGCCACCAGATGATTTTCGTCAACCTGCCGGTTTCCGACCTCCAGAGGTCCCGCCGCTTCCTCGAGGCGCTGGGCGCGAAGAACGAGCCCCGCTTCACCGACGATACGGCAGCGATGATGAGCTTCTCCGAGTCGATTCACGTCATGATCCTGACGCACGAGAAGTTTAGCCAGTTCACTCCTCGGCCGATCGCCGACGCGAACGCGGCATCGGAAGTGCTGATCGCGCTGTCTTCCGACAGCCGCGAATTGGTCGATTCGACTGTCGAACGCGCCGTAACGGCCGGCGGCACTGCTGATCCGGCGCCGAAACAGGATTATGGAGTGATGTACGGGCGCAGCGTCGCCGATCCGGACGGTCACATCTTCGAGATCATGTGGATGGACGCCGCCGCTGCCGAACGCGGCGCCGAGGCCGTCGAAGCCGCCGCGACCGCGCTGTAGAGGAGTGGGGACAATGGCTCTCAATCCCGACGCCGAAATCGAAATCACCGCATTCCAGTGGGTGCCCGACTTCGCCCAGGGCTTCGTCCGCGACCTTCGCGTGCGCTGGGCGCTCGAGGAAGCGGGACTCGATTACCGGGTGCGGTTGCTCTCCGGCGACCGCCCGGCCGATTATCTGAAGGAGCAGCCGTTCGACCAAGTGCCCTGCTTCAGCGACGGCAGCGTCCGAATGTTCGAGAGTGGCGCGATCGTCCAATATATCGGCGAGAGGAACGAAGTGCTCCTGCCGCGGGAGCCGCAGCCCCGCTGGCGCGCAATCCAGTGGACCTATGCCGCCCTGAACAGCGTCGAACCGGCGGTCCAGCACCGGGCGCTGCTCGACATGTTCTACGCCGACCAGGAATGGGCGAAGCTTCGCAAGCCGAGCGCCGACGAATTTGCTCGGCTCAAGCTGAAGCGCGTTTCGGACTGGCTTGGCGAAAAGAGCTGGCTGGAGGGTGACCGTTTCACCATCGGCGACCTCGTCATGGTCACGGTGCTCAGGCTGGCCAATGCCGCCGGCCTCCTCGACCAAACGCCGATGCTCGCCGCCTACGTCGAGCGGGGCGAGGCGCGGCCCGCGTTCAAGCGCGCCATGGCCGACCACCTGGCGCCGTTCGCTCAGAATCAACCTGAAGGAGTGGCAGCATGACCTATTTCGAAGGGTTCGTCCTCGCGGTTCCGACCGCCAACAAGGGCAAGTTCCGCGAGCACGCGGAAAAATTCGCCGGCATCGTGAAGGACTTCGGCGTCGAGCGGCAGGTGGAGGCCTGGGGCGAGGACGTGCCGCACGGCCAGGTCACCGATTTCTATCGCGCCGTGAATGCCCGCGATGACGAGAGCATCGTCTTCTCCTGGTTCGAATATCCGTCGCGAGAAGCGCGCGACGCGGCGAACGAGAAGTTCATGAGCGACCCGCGGATGCAGGACATGGGCGACGTGCCGTTCGACGGGAAGCGCATGATCATCGGCGGCTTCGACTCCATTCTCGACGAAGGCGGCGGGCGCGGAAATTACATCAGCGGCTTCATTGCGCCCGTGCCGGTCGAAAACAAGGACGTCTATCGCGAGATGAACGAGCGTCACGCCGCCATCTTCCGCGAATATGGCGCTCTTCGGTTCGTGCAGGCCTGGGGAGACGATGTTCCCGAAGGCAAGGTCACCGATTTCCGCCGGGCGGTCAAAGCCGAGCCCAACGAGGCGGTCGTCTTCGCCTTCATCGAATGGCCATCGACGCAGGCCAGTGACGAGGCTTGGGAAAAGCTCATGAAGGATGAGCGGATGCAGCCCGGCGAAGCCCCGTTCGACGGCAAGCGGCTGTTCTGGGGCGGCTTCGAGGTGGTGATCGATACAGCCCGCGAACAGGCCCCGATTCAGGCGGGCGTGCCGATCAGCGCCTGACCCGCCAACCATTTCTGGACGAAGGAGAGTCGAACATGACCGACGTTCGAGATGCTGTTTCTGCGCCTTCGAGCGGGAACGCCACCGGTCCCAATCCCGAAGGTGATTTCATCTGGTACGAACTCATCACTTCCGACCAGGCTGGCGCGAAGGAGTTCTACGACGCCGTGGTGGGTTGGACGATCGGCGAACCTGCGCCGGAGTTCAACGGCTACCGAATGATCGGCCGTTCCGATGGCGGACAGGCCGGCGGCGTCCTCCCGCTCACCGACGACATGCGGGAGCATGGCGCGAATCCGATCTGGCTCGCCTATATCTCCGTCGAGGATGTAGATGCCACGGTCCGCTCCATAGAAGAGGCTGGCGGCAAAGCGCTGATGCCGCCGACGGACCTCCCGAACGTCGGCCGAATCGCAATGGTCGCCGACCCGCAGGGCGCGCCTTTCTACGTGATGAAGCCAATCCCGCCCGCGGATAAGCCCGACGCGAGGAGCGACGTCTTTTCCACGGACGCGGAGCAGCGTTGCGGCTGGAACGAGCTCAGTACCAGCGATCCGGCCGCAGCCCGCAAATTCTACACCGGGCAGTTCGGCTGGGGCGCCGACGAGTTCATGGATATGGGCGAGATGGGCGAATACCGGTTCCTGGAGCAGGACGGCACGCGTATCGGCGCCTTGTGCGGCACCATGCCGGGGCACCAGTCGAAGTGGCGCTACTACTTTCGCGTGCCGTCGGTTGCCGCCGCCAAGTCTGCTGTCGAAGCGGGAGGGGGGACGATCGCAATGGGTCCGCACCAGGTCCCCACGGGCGACTGGATTCTGATCGGCTTCGACCCGCAAGGGGCGGAGTTCGCGCTGGTCGGCCGCGAGTAATCAGCAGGAGCGAGTTGATGACCGACAAGATGATCACCTGCCTTTGGTTCGACAAAGGGGAGGCCCGCAACGCCGCCGAATTCTACGCTTCCGTTTTCCCGGACAGCCATGTCGGCGGTTCGATGAAGGCGCCCGGCGAATTCCCCGGCGGCGCAGGCGGAGACGAGCTGACGGTGGATTTCACCGTCCTCGGCCGCTCGTTCGTGGGCCTGAACGGCGGTCCCAATTTCAAGCCGAACCAGGCGGTCAGCTTCATGGTGGTGACGGAAAGCCAGGAAGAAACCGACCGCTACTGGGACGCGATCGTCGACAATGGCGGTGAGGAAAGCGCCTGCGGCTGGTGCAAGGACAAATGGGGCTTCTCCTGGCAGATCACTCCGCGCGTTCTGCTCGACGCCAACAACAGCTCCGACAAGGCGGCCGCCAAGCGCGCATTCGAAGCCATGATGACGATGGGCAAAATCGACATCGCGACAATCGAAGCGGCGCTGAACGGCGAAAGCGCCGATGCGTAAGCTTGTCGGAGCCGTCTTCCAGTCGCTGGACGGAGTCATGCAAGCGCCGGGCGGCCCGGAGGAGGATCCTACCGGCGGGTTCAAGCTCGGCGGATGGTCCTTCCACTTCTGGGACGGCAGCATGGAGCAGCCGTTCGGGAAGGTGATCGGGGCGGAGTACGACCTGCTCCTCGGCAGGCGCACCTACGACATTTTCGCCGCTTACTGGCCATACAACCGGGACAACCCGATCGGAGAGACATTCCAGCGCATCAACAAATATGTGCTGACCCAGTCGGATGCGCCGCTTGAGTGGGACAACAGTTACAAGCTCTCGGGAGACACCGCCCAGGCCGTCGCCGAGGTGAAAAACAGTGGCGGCCGCGACCTGCTGATCCAGGGCAGCAGCACGCTGTATCCGCCGCTGATTTCCGCCGGGCTCATCGACCGGCTGATGGTGATGACCTTTCCGGTGATCCTCGGGCGCGGCAAGTCGATCTTCGACGGCAGCCAATGCCCCGGCCGGCTAAGGCTCGTCGACCATTTCGTCTCCGACAGCGGGGTCGTTTTCGCCACCTATGAACCGGCAGGCGAAGTGCCAGAGGGCTCGTTTGTCGGGGAGCCGAGCGAAGTCGAGCTTCAGCGGCGCGAGAAGATTCGCGAAGGCAGCTGGTGAGCCTCGTCCTCCACGGCCACCCGTTCTCGTCCTACACGTGGAAGGCGCTGATCCCGCTCTACGCCAACGGCACCGCATTCGAGTTCCGCGCTCTCACGCCCGGCGACGAGGAGGACGCCGGATTCCTCCGGCGCGCTCATCCCGCGGGCAAGTTCCCGGTGCTTGTCGACGGCGACACGACGGTGATCGAGGTCAACGTCGATCATCGAATATCTCGCTTTGCATCACCCCGGCCCCGCGCCGCTGATCCCGGCTGGACCCCGATTGCCGCCCTAACCGCGCGGATGCTCGACCGCGTCTTCGACAATTACGTGATGCACAACATGAACCGGATCGTCGCTGCCCACTTTCTCGATCGCGACAATCCGATGGCAGGGGTCGGCGATCCGGACCCGCGTGAATTCGAGGCCGGAAAAGCGGGTCTGCGCCGCGCCTACGACTGGCTTGAGAAGTGGCTCGCGGGCAATGATTTGCCGCCGCACGTCTCGCTGGTCTCCTGTGCCGCAGCGCCGTCGCTATTCTATGCCGATTGGGTCGAACGAATTCCCGACGACTGCCCGCACCTCAAGTCGCTCCGAGCCGAGTTGCTGGCGATCCCGGCGGTCAGCCGATGTGTCGAGGAAGCTCGGCCTTATCGCGCCTACTTCCCGCCCGGCGCGCCCGACCGCGATTAAGCGAACGCCTTCGCCGTCTTCAGCGTCTGCCAGGCGTCGATGACCTGGCCGAGCTTCTTTTCATAGCTTCGGTCGCCGCCGTTACGGTCCGGGTGGAAGCGGCGAACGAGCTTCGAATAGCTTTGCCGGACGCTGTGCAGGTCGGCGTCCTCGGCAAGGCCGAGCACCCCGAGCGCCCGCCGCTCGTTTGGAGTAAACCGCTGCGGCGGTCCGCGGTCCGCCCGCTGAAATCGCGCCGCGATTGCGTCGAGCGGATCGGCGAAGTCCGTCCACGCCGGAGCCCGGTCGGCGCCGCTGTCGGCGAAGCGGCGGCTTGGGCGTTCCCACCCGGCGAGCGGGCGCTGCGTGTCGGTAATCTCCTCCGGGCTCATCCCGTGGAAGTAATTATATTTCGAATTGTGCTGGCGAACGTGGTCGAGACACAGCAGCCGATAAACTCCCGGCCCGTCGAAATTCGCCGGCTGGATGGGTGCTTTGTACTCTCCGACCTGGTCACAGCCGGGCACCGCGCATTGCTCCGTCGCTCCGTCGACCTTTCCGTGCATTCTGGGGTGTCTCGACGCCACTAACTTCCTCGCTCGTTGAACCTCACTATATAGGTGCCATGGACGCACTCGCCACCGGACCGGTTGCAAGCGAAATGCTGCGGCGCCTGCAATCGCTCGATCCGGCCAATATCGAGCTCATCGACGACAGCGAAAAACATCGCGGCCACGGCGGCTATAACCCCGCCGGGGAGAGCCATTTCACGCTTTTGATCGAAAGCTCGCTGTTCGAAGGCAAGTCGCGCGTCGAGCGCCAGCGGATGGTGCACAAAGCGCTCGGGGAGATGGTCGGCGAGCGAGTCCACGCGCTGTCGATCAAAGCGAAAGCGCCGGGGGAGTGAACGACGACATCCTACTGACGCTCGCCCCCGTCACTCACGACCTCGGCGGGTTCAAGGTTCACCGGACGTCTTCCGCACAAGCAGCGGACGATGGTCGGGCCCTTCATCTTCTTCGACCAGATGGGCCCGGCGCACCTGTCGGTCGGGCACGGCATCGATGTGCGCCCGCATCCGCACATCAACCTGTCGACCGTCACCTTCCTGTTCGCAGGAGCGATCCAGCATCGCGACAGCATCGGATCGAACCAGCGGATCGAGCCCGGGGCGGTGAACCTGATGACCGCCGGCCGCGGGATTACCCATTCAGAGCGCACCCCCGCCGACGAGCGCGCCAACGGCCCGCATCTGTCCGGAATCCAGACGTGGTTGGCCATGCCCAGGGCAAAGGAAGAAATGGCGGCCGCGTTCGAGCATGTGCCCGCTGCCAATCTCCCCAACATGGATATCGACGGAGTGAAGGTGCGGCTGATCATGGGCGACGCCTGGGGCGAGACGTCGCCGGTCACCTGCCATTCGCCCACGCTCTATGCGTCGGTCGCAATGCCGGCCGGCTCGTCGCTCGAGATCGAGAACGAAGCCGACGAACGCGCGCTCTACCTGCTCGACGGCGACGCCAGCATTAGCGGAACGGCGCTCGAGCCGCAGAATCTCGTCCTTCTCGCTCCGGGGCACAAGCCGGTGCTCAAGTCCAAGAACGGCGCTCGGCTGATGCTGTGCGGCGGCGCTCCCATGGACGGGGAGCGGCATGTCTGGTGGAACTTCGTTTCCTCCAGCCGCGACCGGATCAACGAGGCAAAGCGCGCGTGGAAAGCCGGCGAGTTCGCACTTCCACCCGACGACCACGACGAGTGGATCCCGCTTCCCGAAATCCCGCTGACGGTCAGCTATCCGTGATCGAATTCAGGAGAGTGTCGCTCTCCACCGGAGTCGCGCTCAATGTCGCGGTCGACGGGCCTGCCGACGCGCCGCCGGTGGTCCTCCTGCACGGCTTTCCAGAATCGCACCGGACCTGGCGGGAAATCGCGCCGCGCCTTCGGGATCGCTTTCGACTGATCATGCCCGACCAGCGCGGCTTCGGCGCCTCCGACCGCCCGCAGGAGGTGGATTGCTATCGTCCCGACAAGCTCGTTGCCGACGTCTTCGCGCTAGCCGATGCGCTCTCGGTCGACTCCTTTGCGTTGGTCGGCCACGACTGGGGCGGCGCTGTCGCCTGGGCGGCAGCAATCCGCGGCGATCCGCGAATTTCCCGGCTGGGGATCCTCAACGCCCCGCATCCGGCAATCTTTCAGAAAAGCCTGATCGAAGGCGCCGCCCAGCGCGCTTCCTCCCAATATATCACCGCGTTTCGAAGCGACGGATTCGAAACCATGGTCGAGCTGCAAGGCTTCGACTGGTTCTTCCAAAGAAGCTTCTCCGGCCACGTCGACCTGGCCACGATCCCCGACCAGGAGCGCGCGCATTACATTGCCGACTGGTCGCGGCCGGGCGCCTTCACCGCGATGCTGAACTGGTATCGGGCATCGCCGATTGTCGTGCCTCCGCCGGGCATCACGGTGCCGCTTCCCGACGCGCTGCTGCGCTTCTCAACACAGATTGAGATCCCGACGCTTGTGGTGTGGGGAATGCGGGACAAGGCGCTCCTTCCGGTGCAGCTGGACGGACTCGACGAAGTGGTCGACGATCTGCGGATCGTCCGCTTGCCCGACGCCGGCCATTTCGCGCCATGGGAAGCAGCGGATGAGGTAGCGCAGGCGCTTGCCCCCTTCCTTGCCGGCGAAGCGGTGGCTACAGCCGCGCCGCAATGAGCACTGCCGCCCGATCCCGTTCGCGTTCCGCCGCCCGCCTTGCCGCCGTCCAGGCCCTCTACCAGCAGGAGATGGAGGGCACGCCCGTTGCTCGACTGCTGAAGGAATTCCACGATCACCGGCTTGGAGCGACAATCGAGGACGAGCAGTACCACGAGGCCGAGCGGGACTTCTTCGACGACATCGTCACCGGCGTGGAATCGCGGCGGAGCGACATCGACGGAGGCGATATCAGCGAAGCTCGCGTCGCGGCTGGACGCTCGAGCGTCTCGACCGGCCGATGCGGGCGATCCTTCGCGCCGGCACGTACGAGCTGATCGCCCGGCCCGACGTCCCGGTCGGCTCTGTGATTTCCGAATATGTCGACGTCGCCCACGCCTTCTACGACAAGCGCGAAGCGGGGTTCGTCAACGGCCTGCTCGACGGCATCGCAAAGGAAGTCCGCCGGTAGCGGTTGCGGTCGCCGCCGGCCTTCCCCACAGTCCGGGCGAGATGAATGAAAGTGAAGTGATCGACCGCCTTCGCCAGCTTGCCACCCACCCCGCCGCCCGTGATTTGAAGGACGATGCGGCGCTCCTGGACGGGCTGGTGATCACTCACGACAGTCTTGCCGAGGATGTGCACTTCCTTGCGACGGACCCGACGGCGAGCATCGGCTGGAAGCTGGTCGCGGTGAATCTCTCGGACCTCGCCGGAAAAGGGGCAAGCCCGGTCGGGGCGTTGCTGTCGCTGCCGCTGTCCGATCCCGACTGGGACCGCGGCGTTATCGACGGAATCGAAGCGGCCTGCGAAAGCTATGGCCTGCCGCTCATCGGCGGCGACACGATTGCTCTACAGCCGGGGGCGCCGCGGGTGTACGGTCTGACGGCGATCGGGCGCGCTGGCGAACAGACGCCGAGCCGCTCCGGCGGCAGTCCAGGAGACCGACTCTGGGTTGCCGGAACGCTCGGCGACTCGGCGGCGGGGCTGGCGCTTCTCAGTGCCAGCGCCTCGGCGACGGGAGCGCTCGTCGACACCTATCGGCGACCGATCCCGCTGCTTGAGATGGGACGGGCGCTTGCGCCCAATGCGACGGCAATGATGGACGTTTCCGACGGGCTTCTCATCGACCTCGAGCGGTTGTCCGAAGCGAGCGGGTGCGGGGCTGAAGTGGATCTCGATTCGCTGCCGCTTTCGGCAGCCTTTATCGCCGAACGCGGGCAGCACCGGCCGGCTCGGCTGTTCGCAGCGACCGGCGGCGACGATTATGCATTGCTCGCCGCGCTCCCCGCCGACACCGACCCGGTAAGCCTTTCTTTACCTGAAGCGCCGACTTTGACCTGCATCGGGCGGCTCGTTGCCGGAAGCGGGGTGAAGCTCCACGACGATGACGGCGACGTGCCCCTGCCGGAGAGGTTGGGCTATGAGCATCGCGCTTCGACTGCGCCAGTGGATGATCGCGTGTAGCGGTCTCGCCTGCGGGATGGCGGCCGCACTCCTGTTGCGCTGAAGCTGCTGCTCGCGGTTGCCAGCCGCGCAAACCCGCCATAAAGGGCGCCAATCCGCCGGGTGCAGCCGCACGCCGGCCGTCAGTTTTTGCCGCCAACGGGGAAAGCAATGAACCTCACTCTGATCGCGATCGCCTGTGGCGTGATCGCCCTCATCTACGGCATCTTCACCAGCTCCCAGGTGCTCGGTTCCCCCAGGGGCAACCAGCGCATGATCGAGGTGTCGGACGCCATCATGGAAGGCGCCAAGGCGTATCTTGGCCGCCAGTACATGACCATCGGCATCGTCGGCGTGGTCGTCGCCGTCCTGATCTTCTTCCTCCTCGGGCCGATCCAGGCGGTCGGCTTCGCGCTCGGAGCGATCCTGTCCGGATCGGCCGGCTACATCGGCATGAACATCTCGGTGCGCTCTAACGTCCGCACTGCCGAAGCGGCGCGGAAGAGCCTTCAAAGCGGTCTCACCGTCGCCTTCCGAGCCGGCGCGATCACCGGAATGCTGGTCGCCGGCCTGGCGCTCCTCGCAATCTCCGTCTTTTTCTGGGCCCTGACCGGGCCCGGCGGTCACGCCCCGAACGATCATGAAGTGATCAACGCGCTCGTCGCGCTGGCCTTCGGAGCGTCGCTGATTTCCATCTTCGCCCGTCTCGGCGGCGGAATCTTCACAAAGGCCGCCGACGTCGGCGCCGACCTGGTCGGCAAGATCGAGGCAGGAATTCCCGAAGACGATCCCCGCAACCCGGCCGTCATCGCCGACAACGTCGGTGACAATGTCGGCGACTGCGCCGGCATGGCAGCCGATCTGTTCGAGACCTATGTCGTCACCGTCGGAGCGACGATGGTCCTTCTCGCGCTTCTCGTGACGGCCGGACCTGGGCTTCTCCCGCTGATGAGCCTTCCGCTTCTGGTCGGCGGTGCCTGCATCATCACCTCTATTATCGGCACCTATTTCGTCCGGCTCGGCCGCGGCGGCTCGATCATGGGCGCATTGTACAAGGGCTTCATCGTCACCGCCGTACTGTCGGTGGCGGCGCTCTACGGAGTGACCGCTTACGTCCTCGGCGACCTTAACGCGGTTGCCGGAAGCGTCACCGATGCAGCGGGCAATGTGACCAGCTTCACCGGTTGGGACCTCTATTGGTCGATGCTGGTCGGGCTTGCAGTCACCGGCCTGATCGTCTGGATCACCGAATATTACACGGGCACCAACCACCGCCCGGTCCAGGCGGTCGCCAGCGCTTCCCAGACTGGTCACGCGACCAACATCATCCAGGGGTTGGCAGTCAGCATGGAGGCGACCGCGGCTCCGGCGATCGTCATCTGCGTCGGGATCATCATCGCCTACAGTCTTGCCGGACTGATCGGCATCGGTTTCGCGGCGACGGCGCTGCTGGCTCTGGCCGGAATGATCGTCGCTCTCGACGCTTACGGCCCGGTCACCGACAATGCCGGCGGAATCGCCGAAATGTCGGGACTTGAAGAGGAGGTGCGGCAGCGCACCGACGCGCTCGATGCGGTCGGCAACACCACGAAGGCGGTCACCAAGGGCTATGCGATCGCTTCGGCGGGGCTTGGCGCGCTGGTGCTGTTCGCTGCCTACACGACCGACCTTCGCCGCTTCGCCGGCGACCTCGGCGTGTCCTTCGGCAAGATCGATTTCAGCCTCGCCAATCCGTACGTGATTGTCGGCCTCCTCATCGGCGCGCTTCTTCCGTATCTGTTCGGAGCGCTCGGAATGATGGCTGTCGGGCGCGCCGGCGGAGCAGTGGTCGAGGAAGTCCGCGCCCAGTTCCGCGACAATCCCGGGATCATGGACGGCTCCTCGCGCCCCGATTACGCGCGCACGGTCGACCTCGTCACCAAGTCGGCGATCCGCGAAATGATCATTCCGTCGCTGCTTCCGGTGTTCGCGCCGATCGTAATCTTTTTCCTGGTCCGCTGGGTGGCCGGGCCGGAGCAGGGCTTCGCAGCTCTCGGCGCGCTTCTCATCGGAGTGATCGTCTCCGGCCTGTTCGTCGCAATTTCGATGACCAGCGGCGGCGGCGCCTGGGACAATGCCAAGAAGTACATCGAAGACGGCAATTACGGCGGCAAGGGCTCCGACGCCCACATGGCCGCGGTGACCGGCGATACTGTCGGCGACCCGTACAAGGACACTGCGGGGCCGGCCGTCAATCCGATGATCAAGATCACCAACATCGTCGCACTGCTCCTGCTTGCGGCGCTTGCGGGTCACGTCGCCGGCTAAGCCGGTCGCATGGCGATGAAAGGAGGCCCCGCCCGGCACTGCCGCGGCGGGGCTTTTCTTTTGACCTCGTCGCGGACTGATGCGTTGGCCTGACATGACACACGCGATCAGAATCCACGAAACCGGCGGGGCGGATGCCCTCAAATGGGAAGAGGTCAATGTCGGCGAGCCGGGGCCGGGCCAGGTACGGATCCGTCAGGCGGCGGCAGGGCTCAACTTCATCGACGTCTATCACCGCACCGGTCTCTACCCGCAGCAGACACCGTTCACTCCCGGAGTCGAAGGAGCGGGCATCGTGGACGGCGTGGGCGAGGGCGTCGATGCGCTCCGGCCGGGCGACCGTGTCGCTTATGCCGGCCCGATCGGCGGTTATGCCGAGGAGCGGCTGATTGACGCCGATCGGCTGGTGAAGCTGCCCGAGGACATCGCGTTCGATCAAGCGGCTGGAATGATGCTTCAGGGAATGACCGCGCGAATGCTTCTTCGGGCGGTTCACGAAGTGAAGAGCGGCGACACGATCCTTGTTCACGCCGCGGCGGGTGGCGTTGGACTGATCCTGTGCCAATGGGCCAGCGCGCTTGGCGCGACGGTGATCGGAACCGTCTCGACCGAGGAAAAGGCGGAGCTTGCCCGCGCTCACGGCTGCGCTCACCCGATCCTCTACACAAAGCAGGATTTCGTCGCGGAGGTCGACAAGATCACGGCCGGCCAAAAGGTCTCGGTCGTGTACGACGGGGTCGGCAAGGCCACCTTCGTCAAATCCCTCGACTGTCTTCGTTCGCGCGGGCTGATGGTGAGCTTCGGCAACGCCTCCGGGCCGGTCGAGCCGATCAGTCCTCTGATTTTGTCGCAGAAAGGTTCGCTGTTCCTGACCCGGCCGACGCTTTTCGACTATGTTGCGACGCGCCCCGAGCTTGAGCAGTCCGCAAGCGATCTGTTCGACGTCGTTGGCTCCGGCAAGGTGAAGATCGAGGTGAAGCAGCGCTTCCCGCTGAAGGATGCGGCCGAAGCGCACCGCGCGCTCGAAGCGCGCAAGACGACGGGCTCGACGATCCTCACCGTGTGAAGCCCGCCTTCACATTTCGCAGCCGTGCCGCTAAGGCACCGCGACTTTTGGACACGAACGGAGAGGTAAGGTTTGGCCAAGGAAGAACTTCTCGAAATGCGCGGACAGGTGGTGGAGCTGCTGCCCAATGCGATGTTCCGCGTGAAGCTCGAGAATGGCCATGAAATCCTCGGCCACACTGCCGGCAAGATGCGCAAGAACCGCATCCGCGTGCTCACCGGAGACGAAGTGCTGGTGGAGATGACCCCGTACGACCTCACCAAGGGCCGGATCACCTACCGCTTCATGCCGGGCCGCGGAGGGCCGCCGGGCCGTCCGTAGGGACCTCGAATGCGTTTGATACTCGCTTCGGCGAGCCCGCGTCGCCTCGAGCTTCTGGCCCGCATCGGGATCGAGCCCGACGAAGTCATCCCCGCCGGAATTGACGAAAGCGTCCCCAAGGGCGAGCTTCCGCGCGACCATGCGCTTCGCCTTGCTCGCGAAAAGGCCGAAGCGGTCGCGGCGCGCAATCCCGATGCGCTCGTTCTTGCTGCCGACACGGTGGTTGCGGTCGGTCGCCGAATCCTCCCAAAGGTCGAGGAGGAGGAAACGCTTCGTTCTTGCATGAAGCTGCTTTCGGGGCGCCGCCATCGAGTCCTGACCGGAGTGGCCCTCGCGGCGCCGGAGCAGAAGCTTCGCACCCGACTGGTCGAAACTAGCATTGCGATGAAGCCGCTCAGCCAGGATGAAATCGACTTCTACGCCGCTCATGGCGAATGGCGCGGCAAGGCCGGCGGCTATGCGCTCCAGGGCTATGGCGAAGTTTATGTTCGCCACATGGCCGGCAGCTATTCGAACGTGGTCGGCCTTCCGCTGGCGGAAACCCGAAACTTGTTGAAGTCGGCTGGATATCCGATTGCCTGAGTGGCTGGTTGAGCGCGGAATTGGCGAAACCCGCGCCGCACTTCTCGAGGGCGGCCGAATTGTCGAGGCCCGGATCGAGCTGGACGGAACAATTCCCGCCGGAACCATCCTTGAAGCACGGCTGGTCGACTGCGGCAGCAATGGCCGCAACGGAATCGCCAGCGATGATAGCGGGGTCGAATATCTGCTGCCCCACGTGCCTCGCAACATGAGCGAGGGTGCAACGCTGAACATCGAGGTGACTCGTCCGCGCATTCCCGGGTCCGAGCCGTGGAAGCGGGCGCTGGCGAAAGCGACGCGCGACGAGCGGCGGCGGCCGCATTCGCTTGCCGAGCAGCTGCGCTCGTCAGGATTGCCGGTGCGGGTTACGACCTTTCCGTCTCCCCGCGACGAGCTTGGCGGCAGTGGCTGGAACGACCTCATTGAGGAAGCACGGACGGGTCAGGTTGACTTTCCCGGCGGCAGCCTCGGTATTTTCGTCACTCCGGCCATGACACTGATCGACGTCGATGGGGGGCTACCGGCTTCGGACCTGGCAGTTGCCGGAGCTGTCGCAGCCGCCGAGACTATTCGCCGCCTCGATATCGGCGGGTCGATCGGGGTGGATTTTCCGACCGTGACAGGAAAGCCCGCCAGGAACGCCATTGCGGACGCGGTCGACGAGCGGCTTCCCAAGCCGTTCGAGCGGACTGCTGTGAACGGCTTCGGTTTCCTCCAGATCGTCAGGCCGCGACGGCGGCCTTCGCTAATCGAGCTGGCGCAGGATCGCGCTTCGTTCGATGCCCGGGCGCTGCTCCGAAACGTTGCGCTGCGCGCATCGGGCGCCACTCGCCTGGTCGCCTCCCCCGCGGTCATTGCAATTCTCGAAAGCGAGGCGGCTTGGATCGAAGCGGTTTCGCGCCAGATCGGCGGCGTCGTCACCTTGCGCGCCGACGCTTCGCTCCCCATCCATGGGGCCTATGCCGAAAAGAGCTGAAGCGAAGCCTTGCCCGATTTGCGGCAAGCCGCCGTCGAACGAGCACGCGCCCTTCTGCTCGCGCGGCTGCAAGGACCGCGACCTGTTGAAGTGGCTTGGCGAAGGCTACCGAATTCCGGGCCCGCAGGCGCCGCATGCGCCGGACGAGTCCAGCGACGGCTAGCGCTTCAGAAGCTGATCTGCTGAGCGCCGGTCACCTTGAACGGCTTTGCCGCATAGGTCACCCGCCACACCGTGTTGCCGACGTCATCGGCGACCAGAAGCGCGCCGGTACGGTCTACGGAAACTCCGACTGGACGGCCGCGGGCATGGCCATCCTTGTCGATGAAATCCCAGACGAATTTCTGCGGATCGCCAACGGGCTTGCCGTTCTGGAAGCGGATGAACACGACCTGGTAGCCGTTGAGATCGGGGCGATTCCAGCTGCCATGCTCACCAACGAAGGCGCCGCCGCTGAACTTCGCGGGAAACTGTGAAGCGGTGTAGAAGGTCAGCCCGAGCGGAGCGACGTGCGAGCTCAGCGAATAATCGGGCATAATCGCCGCCTTCACCAAATCCGGCCGCTGAGGCCGCACACGATCGTCAACGTGCTGGCCCCAATAGCTGTACGGCCAGCCGTAGAAAGCGCCGGGCTTCACCGATGTCATGTAATCGGGGACGAGGTTCGGGCCATATTCGTCGCGTTCGTTGACGACTGTCCAAAGCGTGTCGGTGCCGGGGTAGAAGGTCAGGCCGTTGGGGTTCCTGAGGCCGAAAGCGTACATGTGATGCTCGCCCGTCTTCGGGTCCACCTCCCAGATTTGCGCGCGTCCGCGCTCGGCCGTTTCGCCCCGCTCCATGACGTTGCTGTTGGACCCGACCCCGACATAGAGCTTCGAACCGTCGGGGCTCGCCGTCAGGTCCTTGGTCCAATGGTGATCGATCGGGCCGGCTGGAAGCTCGGTGACCAGCGCAGGCTTGGCCGTGATCTTCGTCTGTCCCGGTTTGAAGGGATAGCGAAGGAGCGCATCGGTATCGGCAACGTAAAGATAGCCGTTCTGGGCGACCACTCCGAATGGCGCGTTGAGATGGTCGAGAAGCACGCTCTTTGAATTGGGCTTTCCGTCCCCGTTCGTGTCGCGGAACAGGAGAAGGCGGTTGCTGGGTCGATTTCCCACGCCACCATGCGCCTTCGACTCCATCCATCCCATGATCGGCCGCTTCGGTCTGTCGAGCGGTTCGCTTCCGCCCTTCTCTGTTTCAACCACGATGACATCACCGTTGGGCAGGGGGATCGCCTTGCGTGGGTTGGCGAGCCCGGTCGCAAACGGCTCGATCTTGAACCCTGCAGGCACGCTCGGAGTCTCTCCGGCCTTCCAGCCGACGACCTTCGGGATATGCATGTTCGGAAGCAGCCCGCGGGCGGGCTTCGGCAGGGTTGGGTTGGCTCCGAACTGGCTATTCGGGTCGATTTTCTGGCTGCTGCCGCACGCTGCGACGGCGAGTGCTGCGGATAGGGGAACAACGTTACGAATTTTCACGGCGCACCTCCCGTGCCGGGACCCAGGTGACTGGAACGAAGAACAGCGTCGCAACTGCAAGCACCGACAGTATCGACCCGATGATGGAAAGGATGAGCCCAGTCGGAACCACTGCCGTCCAGCCGTCGATGGTGTGGACGAACGAGTTGAACAGCTCGACGATCATCGCTGCCCAGAAGAGGAAGAAGTGACCCCAGCCGAGAATGCTGGTCCTCAGCGGCTCGGCGGCAATCAGCTCGACGAGAGAAGCGAGAACGGCAAAGGCCCCGAAAACGAGGCCCGCGGCGATCAGCCACTCGGAAAAGTGCAGCCACAGGAGGAACGCGCCTCCGGGGCCGATGTAAACCAGGTCGGTTATCAGCGCGCCGATGAAGCAGACGACCGGGATCGGGAAGAGCATCAAATAGACGGGGCCGGTCACGGCCGCGACCGTGCTCTCCGCCGGTTCGACGATTTCAGCCATCTTTCGAGCCTCCGCAGGATCTTGAGAATGCGGAATTTACGACTGTAGTCCTGCGAAGTTCCAACAGCGGCATCGCCCCGCGGTTGGGGTGGACAGGCACATGGCGTAAAGCTAGTGAGCGCAGCGCTCGAGCGGCCGCCCGGCCGCTACGCGATGCCCAGGTAGCTCAGTTGGTAGAGCACGTGACTGAAAATCACGGTGTCGGTGGTTCGATCCCGCCCCTGGGCACCATCATCAAAACTCAACATGCCGGGGGCATGTTCACGTTTTGATGATCCACCGGACGGCGTCATGGTCTCGCACCCCCGCCCTACCCCTTCCACCATTGCGGATACGCCTTCTTCAGCGCCGCCAGCTTCGGCCGGTCGTTGATGACGATGTACGGATAGTCAGGGTGCTTGTCCGCGAAATGCTGGTGGTACGCTTCGGCGGGATAGAAGCCGCCGCTTTCGACCCTCGTCGCGATCGGATTTCCATGCGAGCGCAGTCCGGCAATCACCTTCTGCGCAATCGCTCTCTGCTGCGCATCCTGCGGGAAAATTGCCGAGCGATAACTCGGGCCGACATCGGGGCCTTGCCGGTTCATCTCGGTCGGATCGTGAGCCACGGTGAAGTAGATTTTGAGTAGGTCGAAATAGCTGATCCGAGACGGATCGTAGGTGATCTTTACCGCCTCCGCGTGCCCCGTTTTTTCGGAGCTCACCCTGGCGTAGGTGGCATCGGACGCGCTTCCCCCCGCGAACCCGGACACGACCTCCTTCACGCCTTTGACGTGCTCGAACACCAGCTCCATTCCCCAGAAGCACCCGCCGGCAAGCACCGCGGTTTGCAGGTGCGGCTGCGGGGCCGCCAAGGGGGCGCCAGCCAGTGCAGCGGCGGCAAGCCCCAACCTGGCGAGACTCGTCATCCGCTCCTCCTTCAGGCCGGGTGGAACTGCAGCGCCAGCCCGTTCATGCAATATCGCAATCCGGTCGGCTTCGGTCCGTCGCGGAAAACATGGCCGAGATGGCCCCCGCAGCGCCGGCACAGGACCTCCGTCCGCGCGATCGGCAGGCTGTGGTCGGGACGGGTGGCGACGGCATTCTTCAGCGGCGCGTAGAAGCTCGGCCAGCCGGTGCCGCTGTCGAACTTTGTCGCGGAGCTGAACAGCGGCAGCGCGCATCCTGCGCAGGCATAGATGCCGCGTCTCTTCTCGCCGTCGAGCGAACTTGAGAACGGCCGCTCAGTGGCAGCTTCGCGCAAGATCGCGTACCGCTCGCGACCCAGCATCGAGCGCCATTCGGCGGGGCTATGGCGGACCTGAAATTGGGTTTCGGAAGCTGCCGCCGGGAATTTTGCGAGGACGATTGTTGCGGCCCCGGCGCCAATCGCGCCGATCAACGTGCGCCTGTCGATTGCTCGAGGCATCGCCGCATCTCCCGAGGGTCTTGCGCTACTTACACCGGCGTAACTGAACTCTTCCGAAACGAACTCCGCAACCGCTCGTTCAGCGGCGGATGAAGCACGAAGCCAGCGAGAAAACGAACCTCAAGCGCGACGAGGAGAAGGAAGCGGTAAAGCGCTCCGGCCCGGAGTCGCTCGTCCTTTACCAGGCGATGGTTCTGAGAGGCGAGCACGAGCTGAACCGCCCCGCGACCTCATTGTTCTGGTCCGGACTGGCAGCCGGAGTAGCGATCAGCAATTCACTGGTTGCCGAAGGCGCGCTCCACCAGCGGCTTCCGGATGTGCCGTGGCGGGATCTGGTGACGGGCCTTGGCTATTCGATCGGCTTCATCGTCGTCATCCTCGGCCGGCTTCAGCTCTTCACGGAGCACACCGTCGTCGCGGTCATGCCCGCTATTGCCTCGCCGTCGGTGTCGAACCTTCGCAAGCTGGCCACTCTATGGGGCCTCGTCTTCATCGCCAACCAGCTTGGGACGCTCATCGCGGCGATTTCATTCGCCTGGTTCGGGCTGACCTCGCCCGAGCTGACGGCGGCAATGGTCGAGGTTAGCCGGCCCATGCTCGACCGCGGCTTCACGGCGACCTTGTTCGAAGCCATTCCAGCCGGTTTCCTCATGGCGACGATCGCCTGGATGATGGTGGCGGCCAAGACGAACCATTTCTGGCTGGTGCTGATCCTGACCTACGTAATCGCCATCGGCGGCTTCGCGCACGTGATCGCGAGCGCCGTCGACGCGTACCTGCTGGCTCTTACCGGAAACGCGCCGGCGCTGTGGCCGCTGTACGGCTTCGTTCTTCCCGCGGTGATCGGCAACATCATCGGCGGAACTGGCCTGTTCGCAGTCTTCACCTTCGCCCAGATCAAGGAAGAGATTTAGCTCTTCGGGGTTTCCATCAGCTCGGTGAGTACTCCGCCCATGTCCTTCGGGTGGAGGAAGAACACCGGCGTGCCGTGAGCGCCGATGCGGGTCGGGCCGAGGATCCGGGCGCCCTTGCCTTCGAAATGCGCCCGCGCCTCGTCGATATCCTCGACCTCGAAACAGACATGGTGCTGACCGCCGGCCGGGTTCTTCTCGATGAACTTCACGATTGGCGAGTCCTCGCCCAGCGGCTCGATCAGCTCGATCTGCGAATTGGGCGTGTCGACGAAGCAGACCCGGACGCCTTGTGCGGGCAGGTCGAACGGCTCGCCATGCGGCTCGGCGCCGAACATGGCCCGGTACAGCTCCAGGCTCTTTTCGATCGACGGGGTCGCGACCCCGACATGGTTCAGGCGCCCGAGTTTCATTCCACCACCACCTTCGTCGTCACGCTGTTCGAGATGAAGCAGGCGTCGTGCGCCTTGTGGTGGAGCTCGGCGATCGTCGCTTCGTCGGGCTTGTCGGAGCCCCAGTCGATCTTGGGGCGGAGCACCACCTTGCTCATCCACATCCTGCCGTCGTCGCGCTTTTCGAGCGTCCCTTCCGCTTCATCCACATAGTTGTCGATCACCAGCCCCGCGCGCCGCGCAAAATCGACGAAGAACAGCATGTGACAGGAGGCGAGCGAGGCGACGAACGCCTCCTCGGGATCGATTCCGTTGGGGTCGTTCCACGGACTCGGGACAATGTGCGGGCTCGGCGAGGCGGGGACGATGAGGCCGTCGAACTCCCACTTGTGGGCGCGGCTGTAGCGGCCCCTGGCGAAATCCTCCGGTTCGGCTTCGCGGGTCCAGCGGATGGTGGCGGTGTAGGTGCTCATCAACTCCATCCAAAGAGATACGGTGTGAATGCGTACGTGACAAAGCACGCGAAGGCGGCGTGTACCAGTACGAGGAGCACGCACCAGCCAAAGTTCTGCTTAAGTTGTCGGGCAATGGATGCGCGGGTGATTTCCACGCCCAAGCGAAGCCACACGAAGGCCATCAGCCCAATCATCACGCCGTTACTGCCGAATAAAATGAAACCCACGACGGTAGCGACGACGGCTGCCAGACTGCTCCTCGAAAGAAGTGCGAAGAGGTGTTGCTCTCGTGTCAGAGCGGGATGTTGTCGTGCTTCTTCCACGGGTTCTCCAGCTGCTTGTCGCGCAGCTTGCGAAGGCCGAGCGCCACGCGCTTGCGGGTCGAATGCGGCATGATCACCTCGTCGATGAAGCCCTTGCTCGCCGCCACGAACGGATTGGCGAAGCGCTCTTCATATTCGCGGGTCTTCTCTGCGATCTTGTCCGGGTTGTCGCGATCATTGCGGAAGATGATCTCGACCGCGCCCTTGGCGCCCATCACCGCGATCTCGGCGGTGGGCCAGGCGTAATTCAAGTCACCGCGAAGATGCTTTGACGCCATCACGTCATAGGCGCCGCCATAGGCCTTGCGCGTGATCACCGTGATCTTGGGAACCGTCGCCTCGGCGTAGGCGAAAAGCAGCTTGGCGCCGTTCTTGATGATCCCGTTATGCTCCTGCGCCACGCCGGGAAGGAATCCGGGCACGTCGACGAAGGTCAGGATCGGGATGTCGAAGGCGTCGCAGAAGCGAACGAAGCGCGCGCCCTTCTTGGAGCTGGCGATGTCGAGCACTCCGGCGAGCACCATCGGCTGGTTGGCTACGACTCCGACCGTGCGCCCCTCGACCCGGATGAAGCCGATGATGATGTTTTGCGCGTGCGCCGGCTGAAGCTCGAAGAAGTCGCCTTCGTCGGCGACCTTCCGGATCAGCTCGTGCATGTCGTACGGCGTGCTCGCGCTCGGCGGAACGAGCGTGTCGAGGCTCTCCTCGACGCGGTCGGGGGGATCGTCGGTGGGCCGTAACGGCAAGTCGTGACGGTTCGACAGCGGCAGGAAATCGAAGAAGTCGCGGGTGGCGAGCAGCGCGTCGATGTCGTTTTCGAACGCGACGTCGGCGACCCCGGATTTGGTGGTGTGGGTGACAGCTCCGCCAAGCTCCTCCTGGGTCACTACTTCGTTGGTGACGGTCTTCACCACGTCCGGCCCGGTGACGAACATGTAGGATGAGTCCTTCACCATGAAGATGAAGTCGGTCATCGCCGGCGAATAGACCGCGCCGCCCGCGCAAGGGCCCATGATTAGGCTGATCTGCGGGATGACTCCGCTGGCCAGCACGTTGCGCTGGAACACTTCGGCATAGCCGCCGAGGCTTGCGACGCCTTCCTGGATTCGGGCCCCGCCGCTGTCGTTCAGGCCGACGACGGGAGCGCCGACCTTCATCGCCATGTCCATCACCTTGCAGATCTTCTGCGCGTGGCGCTCGGAGAGCGAGCCACCGAAGACGGTGAAGTCCTGCGCGAAGACATAGACGAGGCGTCCGTTGATGGTGCCCGACCCGGTGACGACTCCGTCGCCCGGGAACTTCTGGCTCTCCATCCCGAAGTCGGAGCAATTGTGCTCGACGAACATGTCATATTCTTCGAAGCTTCCGGCATCGAGCAGGACGGACAGCCGCTCGCGAGCAGTGAGCCGCCCTTTTGCATGTTGCGCTGCAATACGCTTTTCGCCGCCGCCGAGCCTGGCAAGTTCGCGCCGTTTTTCCAGTTCTTCGATGGTTGTGGCCATTGTTCCCCTCTGCAGGCGCCGAGTCCCGGCTGTCCTTCCACGGCTGCGGTCACGCGGTCAATTGTCGCCTAATCGACTGTTGCAGCGCAGCATGCGAAAATTTGCTAAGGCAGGTTAGCGGGGCGGAACTGCGGTCGGAGCAAGGCCGTTGGAGAGGTGAGAGTTTCCACCGTGAAACGATCCTGACGGTTTCAAGGAGTGACCCGCCACATGATGACCCGCGTCAGGGTGCCAGTTGAGTCCCAAGCCGAACCCGTGGCGCCGGATTCAGACAAGCCCACCCTTCTTTGCTTCTCCCACCTGCGCTGGGACTTCGTTTTCCAGCGGCCACAGCAACTCATGAGCCGCTTCGCCGAGGAGATGACGGTCGTCTTCTGGGAAGAGCCGGTCGAAATCGGCGAGAAGGACACGCCAATGCTGCGCGTGCGTGCAGCCGACGGCTATCCCAACGTCCGGATCGTCGTTCCGCACCTGCCGAAGGGGCTAAATGAAGACAAGACGAACGCTGCCCTAAAGCGCCTCCTCGACGCCTATGCGGCGGGGCTGAGCCGGCCGATCGTCGCGTGGTATTACACGCCGATGATGCTGCCCTTCTCGCGCGATCTCGACGCGAGCGTGGTGGTGTTCGATTCCATGGACGAGCTGTCGAAGTTCAAGTTCGCTCCCGAAAACCTGCTCGACCTCGAACAGGAGCTGATCGACCGCGCCGACCTCATCTTCACCGGCGGATCGAGCCTCTACGAAGCCAAGAAGGACCGCCACGACAGCGTCCACCTGTTCCCGTCGTCAGTCGACCGGGCGCATTTCGCGAAGGCCCGGGTGCGGCAGTTCGACCCCGCCGACCAGGAAGAACTTTGCCGTCCCCGCCTCGGTTTTTACGGGGTGATCGACGAGCGCTTCGACATCGACCTTCTCGACAGCATCGCGCAAATGCGGCCCGACTGGTCGTTCGTAATGGTTGGCCCGGTGGTGAAGATCTCCGAGGAAGACCTGCCGAAGCGGCCCAACATCCATTATCTCGGAAGCAAGAAATATAACGAGCTTCCAGCCTATCTGGCCGGCTGGGACGTCGCTTTGATGCCGTTCGCGATGAACGAATCGACGCAGTTCATCTCGCCGACGAAAACGCCCGAATATCTCGCCGGCGGAAAGCCCGTCGTCTCGACTCCGATCAAGGATGTCATCCGCCACTATGGCGATCTCGAAGGCGTTGGAATCGCCCGGACCGCCGATGATTTCGTGCAGGAGTGCGAGCGAATGCTTGGCCTCGAGCGTGATGGCGAATGGCTTGCCGAGGCCGACGTGCTTCTTTCCGCAACCAGCTGGAGCACGACTCAAGCGCGGATGGCCGCACTCATCGCCGAGGTTCTCGGCGAGCGCGCTGCATCCGATGCCTCTGCACTTTTGGTGGCAGCGGAATGAACGCTCCGTTCGAAGCGCCCAAAGGGCGCAAACCTTACGACTACCTGGTCGTCGGAGCCGGTTTCGCCGGCTCGGTCCTGGCGGAGCGGCTGGCGAGCCAGCATGGCGCTCGAGTGCTTTTGATCGACCGGCGGCCGCACATCGGCGGCAATGCCTATGACGAAAAGGACGAGGCCGGGATTCTCTACCACAAGTACGGCCCGCACATCTTCCACACCAACAGCGACGTGGTTGTCGATTATCTGTCGCAGTTCACCGACTGGCGGCCGTACGAGCACCGGGTTCGGGCCTGCGTTCGCGACCAGCTTCTTCCGATCCCGATCAACCGGACAACTCTTAACAAGCTGTTCGACCTCGACCTGAAGACGGAGGAGGAAGCGGCGGAGTATCTCGCTTCGCGGGCCGAACCGGTCGATGATATTCAGACTTCGGAGGACGTCGTCATCAACGCCGTCGGGCGCGAGCTCTACGAGCTGTTCTTCCAGGGCTATACGCGCAAGCAATGGGGTCTCGACCCGTCCGATCTCGACAAGCAGGTGACGAGCCGGATCCCGACCCGGACCAACACTGACGACCGTTATTTCACCGACAAGTTCCAGGCGATGCCGAAGCATGGCTACACGGCGATGTTCGAGAAGATGCTCGACCACCCGCTGATCGACAAGCAACTCGGCACCGACTTTCGCGAGATCAAGGACAAGGCTTTCGAGCTCGCCGATCACGTCATTTACACCGGCCCGATCGACGAATATTTCGATTTCCGCTTCGGCAAGCTGCCGTACCGGAGCCTGAAGTTCGATCACCGGACGCTCGAGGAGGAACAACATCAGCCGGTGGCGGTGGTGAACTATCCCTCGCCCGATGTGCCCTACACGCGGATCAGCGAGTACAAGCATTTGACCGGGCAGGAGCACCCGCGCACCAGCATCACCTACGAATATCCGTCTGCTGAGGGCGATCCTTATTATCCGATCCCCCGCGAAGAGAATCAGGCGCTTTATAAACGCTATGAGGCGCTCGCCGACGAAACCGAGGGCGTCACCTTCGTTGGAAGGCTCGCGACCTACCGCTATTACAACATGGACCAGATCGTCGGTCAGGCGCTGGCCACTTTCCGGCGAATCGATGAAAAGCGGCGGGATCGTGCAGATGCCGGGGCGACTTCGGTCGCGGCCGGATAACATCTGCTAGTCCCGGTCGCGGGATAAAAACGGCCGCTCGCGCTTTCCTAATGCCATGATCGCTCGACAGCATTGGCCGGAGCGGCTCTGGCTCGTCCGCCACGGGCAGAGCCAGGGCAATGTCGCGCGCGAAATTGCCGACGAAGCCGGCCACCGCGAAATCGGCATCGATGTCCGTGACGTGGACGTTCCGCTCACCGACCTCGGACGTCGCCAGGCCAAGGCGGCCGGCGAATGGTTCGCCTCGCTGCCCCCGGACGAACGCCCGGAGGCAATCCTCGCCTCCCCCTACATCCGCACTCGCGAGACGGCGAGCATCATCTGCGAAGCCGGGGCACTGTCGGGTGGCCCAAAGCGGCCTATCATCGACGAGCGACTTCGCGAGCGCGAGTTCGGCATTTTCGACCGGCTGACCGATTTCGGAATTCGGGAGCGCCACCCCCGGGAAGCGGCGCACCGGGCAATGCTCGGCAAATTCTACTTCCGGCCTCCGGGCGGGGAGAGCTGGGCCGACGTGATCCTTCGGCTGCGCTCCGTTCTCAACACGATCAACCTCCACTATTCCGACCGCCGAGTCCTGGTCGTTTGCCACCAGGTGGTCGTTTTTTGCTTCCGCTACATCCTCGAGGAACTCGAAGAGCGGGATATCCTTGCCATCGACCGGGAGAGCGAAATCCTCAACTGCGGGATTCCGCGTACGATTTTGAAGCGGACGACGAAGGCCTTTGCGTACCCAGGCTGACGATGTGGAACTTCGGCGCTCCGCTGGACCGCGAGGATGTCGCGAAAACCACCCAGCCAGAGCTTCTCGACCGCTCGCGATGAGCCCGACCGAGCTAACCAGGGCGGCACTCGCCGACTTCCCTCTTCCGGCCCAGGCTGACAAGGACAAGGACTTTCACGGGCAGTTGCTGATTGTGGCCGGAAGCGCCGCGGTTCCCGGCCCCGCTTTGCTGTGCGCGAATTCCGCGCTTCGCTCCGGAGTCGGCCAGGTTCGGCTCGCTACCGAATCGCAACTGGCCGTCCCGATTGCAGTTCAGATGCCCGAGCTGTGGGTGATCGGGATCGACGAAAACGCCGATGCCCCAGGTCGCCGACGACGTTTTCGACTCCGATGCGGTCGTTGCAGGCCCGGGAATCGTCAGCGAAACGTTCGGCGAGAAGCTGGCTCGGGGGCTGCTTGAGTGCCGCGTCCCGGCGGTCGTTGACGTCGCGCTGCTCTACGCACTTCCAAAGCTGGAGCCACAATGCCGCGACTTTCCCCACGGGCCGATCCTGCTGCCAAACGCCCGAGAGATGGCACGGCTGCTCGGCTGCACTCGGGAGCAAGTGGATTCGGACCGGCTTGCGGCTGGGAGGGCGGCGGCAAAGCGTTACAACTCGGTCGTCCTCGCCAAGGGCGCGATCAGCCACGTCGTTGCTCCTGACGGACGCGCCTGGACCTATCGCGGCGGCGCTCCCGGCCTTGGCGTCGCCGGCAGCGGCGACACCCTTGCGGGCATTGTCGGCGGCCTACTCGCCCGCGGAGCCGACCCGCTGACGGCGCTGTTGTGGAGCGTGGTGATTCACGGCGAGGCAGGAGAAATGCTGTCGGCCAAGATCGGCCCGGTCGGGTTCCTCGCCGGCGAGCTTGCCCGTGAAATCCCGGCGCTTCTAGCGCGCTAAGCTTTGCCTTTGTTGTACCGCTCGAGCTCGTCCCCGACGAGCCGAACGACGTGGATGACGTTGGTCGAGCCGGAAATGCCGAACGGCACTCCGGCCATCAGCACGAGCCGGTCACCGCCTTGGGCGATGTGGTGGCGAAGCGCCATTCGCTTGGCCTTGGCGACCATTTCCTCGAAGCTCTCGACGTCGCGCGTGTGCACTGCGTGAACGCCCCACAACATTCCCATTCGCCGCGCCGTGTGATGGGACGCCGTCATCGCCAGAACCGGCACTGCGGGCCGCTCGCGCGCGATCCGCCGGGCAGTGGAACCGGAGCTGGTGTAACAGACCATGGCGTGCGCGGAGACGGTGTCGACGATCTGCCGGGCCGAGCCCGCAAGAGCGTCGGCGGTAGTCGGCTCGAGCTCGGTTTGGGTGAAGTGGATACGCGCCGGATAGACCGGATCGCTTTCCGCGCTTTGCGCAATCCGGTCCATCATCTGCACCGCCTCGCAAGGGAAGTCGCCGGTCGCGCTTTCGGCCGACAGCATCACCGCATCGGCGCCGTCGTAAATCGCGGTGGCGACGTCGCTGACTTCCGCGCGGGTCGGCGATGGCGAGGAAATCATTGATTCCAGCATCTGGGTCGCAACGACCACCGGCTTTCCAAACTGCCGGGCACTGGCGACGATGCGGTTCTGGATCGGCGGCACCTTCCACGGCGGAAGCTCGACTCCAAGGTCGCCACGAGCGACCATCACTCCATCGGAAAGAGCGATAATGTCGGACAATCGTTCGAGCGCCGCAGGCTTTTCGATCTTCGCCATCAGCGCAGCTTTCTCGCCGATCATCTCGCGCGCTTCGGCGACATCTTCGGGCCGTTGGACGAACGACAGCGCCACCCAGTCGGTCTTCTGCTCGAGCGCGAACTTGAGGTCCTTTTTGTCCTTCTCAGTCAACGCGGGGATGGGCACCAGGACGTCGGGAACGTTGACGCCCTTGTTGTCGGAAATTGTCCCGCCGACCTGGACCTGCGTGATGATTTCGGACTCGCCCGCTTCGACGACTTTGAGCCTGATCCGGCCGTCGTCGATGAGCACCCGGTCACCGCTGCTTATCGCCTCGAACAGCTCCGGGTGCGGAAGCTCGACCCGAGTCGAATCGCCCGGGTTGCGATGACGGTCGAGGACGAAGCGGCCGCCTTTCTCGAGCTCGGCCGACCCGCCTTCGAAATGTCCCACCCGAAGTTTCGGCCCCTGCAGGTCGAACAAGATGGTGGTCGGCCGGTGGAGCTCCTTCTCGAGCGCCCGTATGTGTTCGACGAGCTTCGCCTTTTGCGCGTGCGTGCCGTGGCTCATGTTGATCCGAAACGCGTCCGCTCCGGCGAACATCAGCTTGCGGATCATGGCCGCGCTGCTCGACGCCGGACCCAGGGTCGCGAGGATCTTCACCTTGCGCGAGCGCGGCTTGAGCGTTTCCGTCATCAGTGATGGCCAATAGCGGATGAATGTTGCGGTTCAACCGGCTTGAGCGCTTGGCGCTGCTCGCCTAGACGCTGTGGCGAATCTGAAAAGAGCGGAGTGAGACATGGCGGACGGCACCGTCGCAGCCGACCAGCTGCGGCTGTTCATCGAGCGCATCGAGCGCCTGGAAGAAGAAAAGAAGGGAATCGCGGACGATATCCGCGACGTCTACGCGGAAGCGAAAGCCAACGGCTATGATCCCAAGATCATGCGTATGGTGGTTCGCTTGAGAAAGATGGAGTCGCACACGCGCCAGGAGCAGGACGCGATCCTGGAGACCTATCGCGCCGCGCTTGGGCTGGAGTAAGGGACAGAAGGGACCTTCCGGGGTCCCGAAAACGGGCACTTTTTGGGGTAAGCATGGCCGGCCATTCCAAATTCAAGAACATCATGTACCGCAAGGGCGCGCAGGATAAGAAGCGCTCGGCAATGTTCTCCAAGCTGTCGCGCGAAATCACCGTCGCCGCGAAGATGGGCCTTCCCGATCCGGAGGCGAATGCGCGTCTTCGCGCCGCGGTTCTCGCTGCAAAGGCGCAGTCGATGCCCAAGGACAATATCCAGCGGGCGATCGACAAAGCGAGCGGCGGCGACACCGAAAATTACGAGGAGCTTCGCTACGAAGGCTTCGGCCCCGGCGGAGTCGCTCTCATAATCGAGGCGCTGACCGACAATCGGAACCGCACTGCGACGAACATCCGGACCATCTTCTCAAAAAACGGCGGCAACCTCGGCACTGCCGGGAGCGTCAGTCATGGGTTCGAGCGGCTCGGGCTGATCGAATATCCCGCGAGCGCCGGAAGTGCCGACAGGGTGCTCGAAGCGGCGCTCGAAGCGGGAGCCGAGGATATCGAATCGGACGATGACCAGCATCGCATCTGGACCGACGTCGACTCACTTCATGAAGTCGCGAAGAGCCTCGAAGAAATACTCGGCGAGGCGGAGACGACGAAGCTCGCCTGGCGAGCGCAAACCGAGGTGGAGGTTCGCGGCGACGATGCTCAAACGCTTCTCAAGCTGATGGACGCGCTCGACGACGACGACGATGTCCAGACCGTCTGGGGGAACGAAAACATCCCCGACGAGGAGCTGGCCAACTTCTCGTGAAAATCCTCGGCCTCGACCCCGGCCTCGGCACCACCGGCTGGGGGATTATCGAGGCCGAAGGAAACCGGCTTCGCTACGTTGCCGACGGGCAGCTCCGGACGAGGGCGTCATCGCCACTGCCCGAGCGGCTGGCCGCCCTCGCTCAAGAACTCGAACGTCTCCTCTCCCATTATTGCCCCGAAGCTGCCGCGGTGGAGGAGGTTTTCGTCAACAAGAACCCCCAATCGACCCTCAAGCTCGGACAGGCCCGCGGCGTTCTTTTGATGATCGCGGCGCGCGTCGGGCTGAACATAGGCGAATATGCGCCCGCTCTTATCAAGAAAGCGGTGGTCGGCACCGGAGGTGCGGAGAAAACCCAGGTTCGGGCGATGGTCGCGAGGCTGCTTCCGGGCGCGAAGATCGCCGGGCCCGATGCCGCCGATGCCCTTGCCGTCGCAATCACCCACGCGCACCACTTGGCGAGTTCGCGCGCGGGGATTACGCGTTGAACCGATGATCGCTCGACTGTCCGGAACCCTCGCCGAAGCCGGCGCCGACACGGTCGTCATCGATGTCGGCGGAGTCGGTTACCAAATCCACTGCAGCGGACGGACTTTGGACTCACTCGGTGCCGTCGGCAGCGACGTACTGGTCCTCACCGAACTTCAGGTGCGCGAGGATGCGTGGACTCTGTTCGGCTTCGGCTCCCCGGCCGAGCGCGATTGTTTTCGCGCACTGACCTCGATCCAGGGTGTCGGCGGCCGCCTCGCACTGGCAATCCTTTCCGCTCTGTCTCCAGACGAGCTGTCCCGAGCAGTCAGCCAGCAGGACAAGGCGATGATCGGACGAGCCAATGGAGTCGGACCCAAGCTCGCCGCGAGAATCGCAAACGAGCTTCAGGGCAAGCTCGGCGCCGTGGGCTTGGGCGGAGCGGCACCCGCGCCTCGCGCCGGAGCCGCGGCCGACGCGCTTTCCGCTCTCGCCAACCTCGGGTTCAAACCCGCGGACGCGAGCGCCGCGGTCAATGCCGCTCAGGACGAGCTCGGGGAGGATGCATCGTTGGACGCGCTCGTTCGCCTCGCGCTCAGAAAGGCTGCCAAGTGATGCTTTTCGACCAATTTGCCACAGCGACTGCGCACGACGTGAGCCGCGTGGTCGAGCTCACCGGAGTGGCAATCATCGCGCTTGGCGCCTTCGGCAATCTCCTGGTCTTTTTCGTCCGGCTCGCGCGCAAGCAGGACCATGCCCAGGCGATTGCCAACTTCCGCTCCAATCTCGGCCGGGCGATCCTGCTCGGCCTCGAATTCCTCGTCGCCGCCGACATCATCAACACCGTCGCGGTGGAGCCGACGCTGCTCAGCGTCGCCGTCCTCGCCGGAATTGTCCTTATTCGGACCTTCCTCAGCTTCAGCCTGGAGGTAGAGATTGAAGGCCGTTGGCCGTGGCACCGCGGCGGCCGCGCTCGCCGCGAGGTCTAGCCGTCCCAAACCTCGCCGTAGAGCCGCATCAGGTTCGTCCCGAACAGCTTTTCCAGCCGGGCCGTCGTCCAGCCGCGCTTCATCAGGTCCGACCCGAGCCGCTCCATCTTGTCGATACTGTTATAGTCGAGGACCAGCGGGAACACGTCCGGTCCTTCCCCCGGAGCCGCGATTCCGGCCGCATGGCGCTGCTCGTAGTCCTTTCGCGCCGCGTCCCTCGCTTTCTGGTCGATAACGACGGGAAGAATCCCGCCGTCGGTCCCGATCGAGACATGATCCTCGCCGGCAACGTTGGCGACGTGGTCGATGTGATCGAGAAGCATCGGCCCGCTCGCATGCATGTCGGGTGAGAGGTACGGCATGAAATAGACGCCGACGACGCCTCCTTTTGCGGCGACTTCGCGGATCGCCGCATCGGAGCTGTTGCGGGGGTGATCGGTGAGCGCTCTGGCCCCGGTGTGGCTGATCGTCATCGGTCGCCTTGCGAAGGCGATCGCTTCCTCGATTGTTCGGGCGCCGCCGTGCGACAGATCGAGCAGGAGCTTTTCCGACTCGATTCGCCGGATCGTATCGCGGCCGAGGTTGGTCAGCCCCGCATTGCGCGGCTCGATCGAGCCATCGCCCGAAAGGTTGGCAAGATTGTAGGTGAGCTGGATGGCGCGGATACCGCCCGTCTTCATCTCCGCCAGCCGGTCGAGAGCAGGGCCGACCATCGCCGTGTCCTGCGTTCCCAGGATGAGGCCGATCTTGCCCGTCCGTTTCGCCGCAGCGATATCCGCCGCTTTGCCGACCAGCACGAGGCGATCCGGGTTGGCGCGAACGATGTCGTGAAAATTCGCCAGGTTCTTTTGGAACTGCTCCCAATCGTCCACGTGGTTGCCGACGGGAACGACGGTGTCGCGAACCGCGGTGATCCCCGTCTGGCGCATTTCTGCCCAGGCGCGGTCGCTTAGCCTCAGGTCCTCGTCCGGAGCATAGGGATCGTTGATCCCGCCGAGGCCGTCGATGACGATTGCGTTCCGGTACCAGGCCGGCGGCGCCTTGCCCCGAGCGAATGCCGGAGCCGCGGCAGTAATCGCCGCCGCCGCTCCCCCGATCATCACCGTTCGCCGATCCAGCTCCACTCGCCCCTCCCGCTTCTTCTTGTCGAGCGCGCATGCATCTGCGAATCAGGCGTCGATGGCAACCGACCCGGCCCGGATCACCACGCCCGAGCGCACCAGCGAAGACTCGGATCATGCGCTTCGCCCGAAGAGCCTCGACGAGTTTATCGGACAGAAGTCTGCCCGGGAGAACTTGCGGGTGTTCGTTCACGCGGCGAAGAGCCGGGGCGAGGCGCTGGACCACGTACTCCTTCACGGGCCACCGGGACTGGGAAAGACGACTCTCGCGGGAATTCTCGCCCGCGAAATGGGAGTCGGCTTTCGCGCAACCTCCGGCCCGGTGATCGCAAAATCCGGTGATCTGGCCGCCTTGCTGACCAACCTTGAGGACGGCGACGTCCTCTTCATCGACGAAATTCACCGGCTCAATCCGGCGGTCGAGGAAGTGCTCTATCCGGCTATGGAGGACCGCGCCCTCGACCTCGTGATCGGCGAAGGGCCCTCGGCACGATCGGTACGGATCGCTCTCCCGCGGTTCACCTTGATCGGAGCGACCACCCGCCAGGGACTTTTGACAACTCCGCTCCGCGACCGCTTCGGGATTCCGGTCCGGCTGAGTTTCTATTCAATAGAAGAGCTTGAGCAGGTGGTCCGGCGCGCGGCCCGGCTGCTTGAGGCAAACATCAGCGACGACGGCGCCCACGAAATCGCCAAGCGTTCGCGAGGGACGCCGCGGATCGCCGGGCGGTTGCTTCGCCGCGTCCGCGATTTCGCCCATGCCGCCGGCGACGACTCGATCGATTCGAAAGTCGCGGACACCGCGCTCGACAGGCTGGAAATCGACGCCTTGGGTCTCGATTCGATGGACCGGCGCTACCTGACGATGATCGCCGACCTCTATGGCGGCGGACCGGTGGGAATCGAAACGCTTGCCGCCGGCCTGTCGGAGCCGCGTGACACGATCGAGGACGTGATCGAGCCGTTTCTCATTCAGCTCGGCCTCATCGCACGCACAGCAAGGGGGCGCTGCCTCAACGGCCGGGGATGGCAACATCTCGGCCTGAATCCGCCGCAGGGCAGCCAGACCGGCCTGTTCGACGCTGAAAGCGAAGGGAAGTGATCGACAATTTCCTCGGCAGCCTGATTGCCGCGCTGCTTCCATCGCCCCAGCAGCCGCAACCGCTCCCCCCACCGACGAATTACTCGAGCGACGCTCACTGGCTGTGCCTTCCCGGCCGCAAGGACGCCTGCTCGGCTCCGCTGGAAACGACTGTCCTGGAAGCGAGCGGCTATGGCCCGCGCGAAACTGCGGCCGCCGCCAAGGACCCGCCGATCGACTGCTTCTATATCTATCCGACCGTCTCCGAAGACCAGGGCCTCAACAGCGACCTCAACGTCAGCGAGGAGATCGGCGCGACCAGGGCTCAGTTCGCGCGGTTCGCGTCCGTCTGCCGGCCGTTCGTTCCCATTTATCACCAGATGACGCTGGGGGCGGTCGCCGCGGCAATGGCCGGCGGCGACGTCAAGACTCCGGCGACCATCGCTTATCGCGACGTCGCCGCCGCATGGCGCAGCTATCTCGCCAGATATAACCACGGCCGCCTATTTGTGCTGGTGGGTCACAGCCAGGGCTCGCTGATGCTCCAGCAGCTGATCGAGCACGAAATCGAGGGCAAGCCAATCGCAAAGCGGATGGTCCGCGCGATCATTCCCGGCTTCAACGTCCTCGTCCCGCAGGGAAAGCTTATCGGCGGCACCTTCAGGTCGACGCCATTGTGCAGCCATTCCGCGGAGACGGGCTGCGTCATGAGCTGGGTCAGCTATCGCGAAGGAACGCAGCCGCCCGAAACAGCCATGTTCGGTTATGCGGCGCCTGGGATGACAGTCGGCTGCACCAATCCCGCCGACCCGGGATCCACCAAGTGGGAGCCTCTCGACAGCGACTGGTTCGTAAAATCGTCTTACCCCGCCGAGGGCGGGCCTATCCAGTGGTCGACCGAAGGGTCGGCACCGACGGCCTTCGTCAGCACTCCAGGCCTGGTCTCCGCGCGTTGCGTAAATGACGGCAGGCGAGGCTACCTTTTGGTGCGAACGAACGGCACGACGGGCGCAAAGCGCACCAACCGAATCCCCGGCGAGGTCGGCGTCGGCGGCATTTTCCTCGCAGGGTGGGGAATGCACCTCGCCGACATGTCCGAAGCGCAGGGCGACCTGGTCCGCGAAGTGGGCGAGCTGTCGAAAAGAAAGTGAGCCGCGATTTAGACCAGCCCTACCGCGGCGGATTCGTCGCCGGAGCAAATGGCAGACGCGAGCATCGGTTCGCGCTTACCGTCTATTTCGAGGACACCGACACGGCCGGCATTGTTTATTACGCCAACTACCTGAAGTTCATGGAGCGGGCGCGCTCCGACATGCTCCGCTGCGCGGGCATCGACCAGAAAGCCGAGCTGCACTCGACCGGAAGCGCCTACGCAGTCGCCCAGGTCGCGATCAAATATCGCAAGCCCGCCCGTCTGGGCGACGATCTCTTGGTCGTCAGCACGATCCACGCCGTCCGCTCGGCATCGGTAACGATTTATCAGAGAGTCATGCGTGGAGCCGAAGAGATAGCGGACGCAATGGTTACCGCGGCCTTCCTGACCTCGGACCAGCGGCCGCGGCGGCAGCCGAGTTCCTGGGTTGAGCGCTTCCGGTCGATCGCTAACGGAGAATGATGCAGTTCCGAATGCCCAAGTTTAGTCTCGCAATCCTCTTTCCGGCCCTGCTCCTGACTGGCGCCTCCGCATTCGCCCAGCAGCAGGCGACTGCGCAGGTGATCGCAATCCCGCCGCTCGCGACGGAGAAGGTCACCGACACCGAATCGGGCACGACCTGGGGTCTTGCGAACCAGATTTCCGATCTCATCAGTGCGGATTTGAAGCTGACCAACAATTTCATCGTCGCCGACGTGAAAAAGGTCCGGATTCCCTCTTATCCGGAAGTGACTGCACCCTCCTTTCCAGCGTGGAGGTCTGCCGGCGCGAAGCTCCTGCTTTCGGGCTTCGTCAATGCTCGCTCGGAGGGGCGGCTCACGATCGGCTGCTATCTCTATGACGTGCAGTCGGGCCAGGAGGTCGCCAGGCAGGGCTTTGCCGTCGCGACGAAGGAATGGCGCCGCGCCGCTCACCGCTGCGCCGACATGGCCTATGTGAAGGCCACCGGAAACGCGCCGATGTTCGACAGCCGGATCGCCTATATCGCCGAAAGCGGAAGTGGCGATTTGCTGGTCAAACGCCTGGCGATTATGGATTTCGACGGGGCCAGCCACACCTGGCTCACGGCCGGGGATTCCACGGTGCTCACGCCGCGCTGGTCGCCCAAAGGGAACCGCATCGCCTACACCAGCTTCAGCGGCGGCACGCTCCACGCGGAAGTGATCGACGTCGGAACGGGCGACAAACGCCCGGTGATCTCCGGCAGAGGCGAAAGCTTCGGACCGGCGTTCGCGCCCGATGGGAGGACGATCGCCCTGTCGATGTCGAACGGCGGCAATGTCGACCTGTTCGCAGTCGACAGCGTCGGCGGATATCCGCGCCGGCTAACCACATCGCCGGCCATCGACACCAGCCCAAGCTATTCGCCAGACGGCAAGAAAATCGTTTTTGTAAGCGACCGGTCGGGCAGTCCGCAGCTCTACGTGATGGACTATGACGGCTCCAATCAGCGCCGGATCAGCTTCGGCCCGGGGTCCTACGGAGCGCCGGTGTGGAGCCCGGCCGGCGACAGCATCGCCTTCGTCCACATCCAGGGACAGCTTTCGCACGTCGGAGTCATGTCGGCGGACGGAACCGACGAGCATCTCGTCAGCCGCGGGCCCATTGACGGCCAGCCGGCCTGGAGCCCCGACGGCAGCCACATACTTTACCAGCGCTTGGATCCGGCAAGCCAGCGCACGCTTCTGGCGACGGTTCCTGCAGAGGGTGGCGAGGTGAAGCCAGTAGCGACGCCGCAAGGCGGCTCCGACCCGAGCTGGGCCGAGCGGCAGGAGTAGTCTCGACATGATCAGCAAATCCGCCCTTGCCGCCGCGCTTCTGCTTGCCGCTTCGGCAAGCGCGTCCGATGCCCAGATCCGCCTTCCGGTGATCTTTCCGCTTCATTCGTCGAATGCGCCGCCACCACCACCGGCGCCACCGCCGAATGCTGCACCGGGAGTGGCGCAGGGCGCCCTCGTCAGCGCCATCGGCACCGATACCGTCTATTTCCCGGCGAACGGGTCGACTCTGGACTCAACAGCGACGGCAACTCTCGCCGCCGAAGCCCGCTGGCTGCTTGCCAATACCTATGTGACAATCCGGCTGGAGGGGCACGGCGGCGGAACGGATAGCCGCGACTATGCGCTGGCGATCGGCGACCGCAGGGCCAATGCAGTGCGCGACTTCCTCGTCTCGCAAGGGGTCGCTCCAGAGCGGATTTCGGTGTTGAGCTGGGGCAAGGAACGCCCCGGCAGGGTGATGATCGGCCAGACCGTCGTTGCGACAGGCCCGCGCGTGGTCAGCGTCATCGTTCCACCACCGGCGGGACTTGTGCCTCCGTTAGCCCGCTAGTTCAGGCCGCGTACCGCTGCTGCGTCGCACCGAGCCAGGCCCGCGCCTGGCGCTGCGCCTCGGCGATTTCGCGAGCAGTCATCTCCAGCGCGATCTCGGCGCGGCATTCCTGCCCGCGGGTCGACCCAGACAGAGCCGCGAGGTTGAACCACTTGTGCGCTTCGATGAGGTCGACCGAAACGCCCCCACGGCCGGTCGAATAGGTGACTCCAAGGTCGAACAGCGCATCGACGTCGCCGTGCTCCGCATCGGCAATTCGGCTGCGGATCAGGAACTCCTGCGCTTTCTGACTAATCGCCATAACTTTCAAACTCCCCTGTTTCCCGTTGCCGGGGAGTTTCAGCGGCTATTCGCGAAAAAATGGTTAACGCGGTTTCACTCTATTTCCGGTGCGTCCACGGCGAGGTTGTCGATTAGCCGCGTTCCGGCGATCGTGGCCGCTGCGATCAGCCGCATCCGGCCGACTGGCTCGGTCACCGGCTCGAGAGTCGCTTCATCGACCAGCGCAACATAGTCGACGGACGAAAACCCGGCGTCGCCAAGCGCGTGACTTGCATGCTCAAGCGCGTGCTGGACCGGGATACCGCTGCCGATCTCCTCCGCCGCTTTGGCGAGCGCCCTTGGCAAGCGCACCGCCCGCGCCCGGTCTTCATCCGACAAATAGGCGTTGCGCGACGACAGGGCGAGCCCGTGTTCATCGCGGACCGTCGGCACGCCGACGATCGCGACGCCCAGGTTGAGGTCGATTGTCATCCGCCGGATGATCGCCAGCTGCTGGAAATCTTTTTCGCCGAAGACTGCCACCTCGGGCCGAATCGTGCAGAAGAGCTTCGCAACGACGGTGGTCACGCCGTCAAAATGGCCCGGCCGGGCCTCGCCTTCCCAGCGCTTGCTCAGCCCCGCGACCGAAACCCTGGTGGAAAATCCCGGCGGATAGATTTGCTCCGGCGTCGGGACCCACAGCAGATCGCAGCCAGCCTGCTCCAGCGCTTGCCGGTCTTCATTCTCCCGCCGGGGATAGCGCTCGAGGTCTTCGCCCTCGCTGAACTGAAGCGGATTGACGAAAATCGTCGCGACGACACGGTCGGCCTGCCGCTTCGCCTCCTCAATCAAAGCGAGATGGCCGGCGTGGAGCGCCCCCATGGTCGGGACCAGGGCGATTCGATTGCCTCCGGCGCGAAGTGCTACCAGAGCGCTTCCAAGCTGGCCGATGTCACGGAGTGTTTGCACCGAGGATTCGCCTCCGGTAAACAAGTTGAAGTGGGCCGCGCTTTCGACGCGCGGGGGGTCAATTTCAAGGGGGCCGACATGGTCCAGCCGCACATCATCGTCTTCGCCAATGAAAAAGGCGGGACCGGCAAGTCGACGACTGCCGTTCACACCGCCGTCGCTCTCGCCGCGATCGGCAGCCGGGTCGCCGCTCTCGATCTCGACAATCGGCAGCGCACGATGACCCGCTATCTGGAGAACCGCGACGCAACCATTCGCCGGCTCGAGACGGACCTTCCGCAGGCGCACTATCGGGTGCTGGACGACGGCGCGTCGCTCGACGAAGCCATCGCCACCCTTTCAGCCGATGCCGACGTTCTGGTCATCGACACTCCGGGCCGCGATGACCCGGTCGCGCGCGAGGCTATTCTCACGGCCGACACCCTCGTAACGCCAATGAACGACAGCTTCGTTGACCTCGACCTTATCGGCCAGGTTCATCCCGAGAATTTCAAGGTGACCAAGCCGAGCTTCTACGCGGAGCTGATCTGGAACAGCCGGACGCAGCGCGCCAAGGCGACCGGCAAGAGCGTCGATTGGGTGGTCCTGCGCAATCGCCTGCAGCACATCGAATCGCACAATCTTCGCCGGGTCGGCGCCGCCCTGGACGAGCTTGCTCGGCGGGTCGGCTTCCGGGTGATCCCGGGCCTTGGCGAGCGAGTGATCTACCGTGAGCTGTTCCCCAAAGGCCTAACCCTGCTTGATTTCGAGCAGTTGGGCGAAGTCGGAATCGGCCACATCACCGCCCGGCAGGAACTTCGGGAGATGGTGTCCGGCCTCGGCATCCCCGGTGCACAGCCCGAACAGAAGGTGGCCTGAGCTCTCAAGCCGGCTATTGAACCATTCGGCGAATTCGTGTGTTCGCCCAGGCGATGACACACCAATTCAACCCAACCATTCTCCGCGAATACGACATCCGCGGGATCGTCGGAAAAACTCTCACCAGGGAAGACGCCTTCGCGCTCGGGCGGGCCTACGCCTCGCTCGCCGGCGACGAGGGCGCGAGGTCGATCGCAGTCGGCCGCGACGGCCGCCTCCATTCTCCGGACCTGGAAGATGCGCTTGTGGACGGCCTCCTCGAGAGCGGGCTCGACGTGATCCGGATCGGCGTCGGGCCGAGCCCGATGCTCTATTACTCGACCGAGGTCCTCGAAGTGCAGGGTGGAATCCAGGTCACCGGAAGTCACAACCCGCCCGACTATAACGGCTTCAAGATGCTCCTGAACGGCCGCTCGATTTTCGGTGAGGAGATCCAGGAGCTGGGCCGCCGCGCCGCCGCCGGAGCCTACAGCGACGGCAACGGGATGGCGGAAACCCGCGACGTGCTCGACGCCTATGTCGACCGGCTGGTCCAGGACTTCCGCGGCAAAGGCTATCGCGTCGGCTGGGACCCGGGCAACGGCGCCGCCGGCCCCGCCGTCGAGAAGCTGGTGAAGAAGCTCCCCGGCGACCATTTTGTCATTCATTCCAAGATCGACGGCACCTTCCCGGCACACCACCCCGACCCCACGGTCGAGGCCAATCTCGACGACCTGAAGGCGCTGGTCCGCGACAAGAATTGCGACATGGGCTTCGCCTTCGACGGCGATGCCGACCGCATCGGCGCGGTCGATTCGACCGGCCGGGTCGTCTGGGGCGACCAGATCATGATGATCCTGTCGAAGCCGGTGCTCGACGAATGCCCCGGCTCGACCATCATCTCCGACGTCAAGGCCAGCCAGACGCTGTTCGATCACATCGATCGGCTCGGCGGTCAGCCGCTGATGTGGAAGACCGGCCACAGCCTCATCAAATCGAAGATGAAGGAGACCGGCTCTCCGCTTGCCGGAGAGATGAGCGGGCACATCTTCTTCAAGCACCGCTGGTACGGCTTCGACGACGCGCTCTACGCCGCTGTCCGAATGATCGAGGCGGTCAGCGAAAGCGGCAAGAGCCTGAGCGAACTGATGGACGAAATGCCTCAGTCCGTCGCCACTCCGGAGATGCGCTTCCCCGTCGACGAAGCCCGCAAGTTTGCCGTCGTCCGCGAAGTCCAGGAGCGCCTGTCGCACGACGGCGCGGATATCGACACTGTCGACGGCGCACGGGTCAACACGCCCGACGGCTGGTGGCTTCTACGCGCCTCCAACACCCAGGACGTCCTTGTCGGCCGCGCCGAGGGCAAGGACAAGGCCGCGCTCGACCGCCTGGTAAAGCAGCTTGACGATCAGCTGGCGCAGTCGGGCGTGGAGCGGACGGAAAGCGAGCACTAGTTGCCCGTTGTCGTGATGTCATGGAAAGCAAACTACTGAACCAAAGCGGCGAACAGCGCACGTTCGCGCTCATTTTCGACAAGGGCGACGAAGTCCTCCCGAAGGTCGAACAATTCGCCTCACAGCACGAAATCACCGGGGCACAGATCACCGGCATCGGCGCTTTCAGCGACGTCGTTCTCCGTTATTTCGACTGGACCCGAAAAGACTATCTCGACAACAAGGTCGACGAGCAGGTCGAGGTCGCCTCGCTTGTCGGCGACATCGGCAAGAAGCCCGACGGCTCGCCGGCGGTCCACATTCACCTCGTCATCGGCAAGCGCGACGGAAGCGCGATGGCGGGGCATCTCGGGCCCGCACATGTCCGGCCGACGCTCGAGCTGATCGTCAGCGAAACGCCCGCTTACCTTCAGCGCTGCAAGGATGAGGAAACCGGGCTTCCGCTCATCGACCTTGAGGCCTAACTCTCGTCCTCGTCTTCATAGCCGACCAGGTTCAGCTCACGCGCGGAGATCTGGTTAGTAAGGCACCAGTGCTTTAGCGCCTCCTCGCGGCCGTGGGTGATCCATACCTCCGTAGGCTCCAGTTCGCGGATGGTCGCGGTGAGCTCGTCCCAGTCGGCGTGATCGGAAATCACCAGCGGAAGCTCCACATTCGCTTGCCGGGCGCGCTGGCGGATCCGCATCCAGCCCGAAGCCATCGCCGTCACTGGATCCGGAAGCCGCCGCGACCAGCGGTCGTTGAGGCATCCCGGCGGAGCGAGGACGATTTTGCCCTTCAGCTCCTCCTTCGGTGCGCCCGTGGCCGCGCGAAGCTCGCCAAGCTCTACTCCATGCCTCTCATACAGCGCACACATCTTCTCCAGCGCGCCGTGGATGTAGATGGGCTCGTGGTGACCGCGCCGCCTCAGCTCTGCGATGACCCGCTGCGCCTTTCCGAGCGCATAGGTTCCGACAAGAACGCAGCGGCTCTCGTCCGACTGGAGGCGATGGAGCAAATGGTCGATTTCGCCGCCGGTGTCGGGGTGGCGGAACACCGGTAACCCGAATGTCGCCTCGGTGATGAAGACGTCGCACGGAACGGGCACGAATTCATGGCACGTCGGGTCGGGGCGACGCTTGTAATCGCCGGACACGACCACCTTCTCCCCAGCATGCTCGAGCACGATCTGAGCGCTCCCGAGTACATGGCCGGCGGGGACGAAGGTGACGTCAACATCGGCCAGACGAACGCTTTCGCCGTAGGCGACTGGCTGTCCGTTCTGCGGCCCGTAGCGAAGCGCCATGATGTCGAGCGTCTCCGGTGTGGCAAGCACCGCCCCGTGCCCGCCACGCGCATGATCGCCGTGGCCGTGAGTGATCAGGGCCCGTGGCTTGGGCTCTGACGGGTCGACCCACGAATCGGCGGGCCGCACATACAGCCCGTCGGGGAAAGTCTCGATCCAGGAACCCAGGCGCGCCATCGGAGCTATAGGTACTGACCCACGCAAGAGGTTCCGGCTAGAGGAGAGAGCGAAATGGCCAACGCATTATTCTGGTTGATCAGCATCATCGGTCCGATCCTCCTGTTGGTGGCGCTGATCTGGCTCGTGTTCATGAGGCGCTCTAATCGCACCAGCGTCGATACCGAGCGGGCGACTCGCCGCGAATATGCCGAAGAGGAGTTGCGCCGCCGCCGGGGGATTGACGATCGCTGACCGCCGCTGATCTCCCCCTAGTCGTCGAGCAATGGTTCGCCGCCCGAGGCTGGTCGCCGCGGCGGCACCAACTGGAGATGCTCGACATCGCCCGCCGCGGGCGCGATGCGCTGCTCGTCGCGCCGACGGGATCGGGCAAGACGCTGGCCGGATTCCTCCCCGCAATATGCGACCTGGTCGAGAACCCCACCGACACTTTGCACACGCTCTACGTTTCCCCGCTCAAGGCGCTTGGGGTCGACGTTCAGCGCAACCTGCTCGGCCCGATATCGGAGATGGGGCTCGACATCCGCGTCGAGACGAGAAGCGGCGATACGCCACCCGACCGGAAGGCGCGGCAGCGGGTACGCCCGCCGCAAATCCTGCTGACCACGCCCGAATCGCTCAGCCTTCTTCTCAGCTACCCGGACAGCGGCACTCTTTTCGCCAATCTGAGGGAAATCGTCGTCGACGAGCTTCACGCCTTCGCCCGGGAGAAGCGGGGCGACCTGCTGGCCCTCGCAATGGCGCGGCTTCAGACGCTCAGCCCCGATCTTCGCCGGGTCGGGCTGTCAGCGACCATCGCCGACCCGGACGCCTACCGCACCTGGCTCGCTGCGAACGGCGATAAGCCGCTGGTCGACCTCGTTACCGGCGAGCCCGGTGTTGAGCCGCGTCTCGAAATCCTGATCCCCGAGAGCAAGATCCCGTGGGGCGGCCACTCTGGCCGCCATGCGGTGAGCGAGGTCATGCAGCTGATCGAGAAGCACGCGATGACTCTCGTCTTCTGCAATACCCGGGGTCTCGCCGAGTTGATGTTCCAGGACCTGTGGAGCGTGAACGAGAAGGCGCTTCCGATCGGAATCCACCACGGCAGCCTTGCCCTCGAAGCACGCCGCAAAGTCGAGGCGGCGATGGCCGCGGGCCGGCTGCGAGGGCTCGTCGCTACTGCGAGCCTCGACCTCGGCATCGACTGGGGCAATATCGACCTGGTCGTTCAGATGGGCGCCCCAAAGGGCAGCTCGCGCCTGCTGCAGCGGATCGGGCGTGCAAATCACCGCCTCGATGAGCCCAGCGAGGGTGTCCTCGTCCCCGGCAACCGTTTCGAATATCTCGAAGGCCGCGCCGCTCTCGACGCGATCGACGCCGGCGAGCTCGACCCCGACATCTTTCGCCCGGGAACGCTCGACGTGCTCGCCCAACACATGCTTGCGGTCGCCTGCGCCGCACCATTCTACCCGAGCGAGCTGCTCGCCGAAATTCGCTCGGCCTCGCCCTATGCCGAGCTCGAAGAAGAGACTTTCGACGAAGTCCTGAACTTCATCGCCACCGGCGGTTATTCGCTAAAGGCGTACGACCGCTTCCGCCGCCTGGTTCGCGATCCCGACGGACGGTGGCGGATCACCCGCCCCGCGATTGCGCAGCAGCACCGGATGAACGCCGGGGTCATCGTCGAGCAACCCCTACTCACCGTTCGCTTTCGAAACGGCCGAAGGCTCGGCACGATCGAGGAAGGCTATGCCTCGACGCTTGCTCCCGGCGATCGGTTCGTTTTCGCCGGCCTCGGGCTGGAGGTCGAGCAGTTCAAGGATACGGACATCATCGTCCACGCTTCATCGAAGAGCGGGCGAATCGTTACCTACGGCGGTCAGCGGATGAGCATGACGACGCACCTTGCCAACCGGGTTCGCCACATGCTTGCCGACCGCAACGACTGGCGCCGTTTCCCCGACGACGTTCGCGAATGGCTTGAGGTTCAGGACCGCCGCAGCCGGATACCGGAGCCCAACGAGCTGCTTGTCGAAACCTTCCCGCACGAAGGGCTTCACTACATGGTCGCCTATAGCTTCGAGGGCTGGAACGCGCACCAGTCGCTTGGAATGCTGATTACTCGAAGAATGGAGAGCGCCGGGCTGAAGCCGACTGGCTTCGTCGCCAACGATTATGGCCTTGCCTGCTACGGGCTGGAGCCGATCCGCGACCCGCAAGCCTTGTTCTCGCCCGACATCCTGGAGCGCGAGTTCATCGATTGGGTCGAGAATTCGTACCTGCTCAAGACCGCCTTTCGCGAAGTTGCAGTGATTGGCGGCCTCGTCGAGCGCCATCACCCGGGCCGCCGCAAGACCGGGCGGCAGGTCAGCTTCTCGACCGATCTCATCTACGACGTTCTTCGCAAGTACGAGCCGCAGCACCTTCTGCTTCGCGCCGCCTGGGATGATGCCCGCGCCCGTATGACGGAGCTTGGGCGCCTGGTCCGCTTGGTAGACCGGGCGGCGGCGACGATGGTCCATGTCGAGGCCGAGCGGATCACTCCAATGGCGGTGCCGCTGATGGTGATCGTCGGCCGCGAAGCTCTACCCGCCGGGGCCGAAGCCGACGAAGCGCTGCTGGTTCAGGCCGAGCAGCTTGCTGAGGAAGCGATGCGGTCCTGATTTCGATTGCGGCGGAGACTCGCATCTGCGACTTTCGCGAGCATGAAACGCCTTGGCGCCGCCGCTGTCTTGCCCTTGCTTCTCGGAGGCTGCGTCGTCGAAACTGTCGCCAAGACCGCGGTCGATGTCGTCACCCTGCCCGTGAAGGTCGCCTCGGCGGGGGTCGATGCGATGACGACCAGCCAGGCCGAAGCCGACCAGAAGCGCGGTCGCGAGATCCGCGAGGAAGAGGAGAGGCGCGGCCGTGAAGCGCGCGAAATGGCCGCCCGGTGCAGGCACGGTAAGCCGCTTCCGGCTGACGTTTGCAATCAGGCGCCGATCCGCTGAGATACTTCCTCGACACCGAATATGACGGCATCGGCGGCGCGCTCCTGAGCCTCGCCCTGGTGGCCGACGAAGGCGACGAGCTGTATCTCACTTTCAAAACGGACGAGCCGCTGGTGGAGTGGGTCCAGCAGCATGTGGTGCCCCATCTAGACCATGTTCCGGAGCAGCTTGCCTGGCCGAGGTTGAGCCGCGGCGATGCCGCCGATGCGCTCGAACATTTCTTGCGGCACGACGAGCAAGTGGAGATCGTCGCCGACTGGCCGGAAGACGTTGCCCAGTTCTGCAACCTCATGATCACCGGGCCCGGCGACATGATCGACGTCCGCCACATCACTTTCCGTCTGCTTCCGCTCAGCAATTTCAGCACCGCCGAAAACAGCGCAGTTCCGCACAATGCGCTGCACGACGCGCGGGCACTTCGTGACCACTATCGGAGCATGGAATAGCGCTTTAAGAGCGAGCGCATGGTTCCCCTTTCGTTCGCCGGCGAAACGTTCGTGCCCTCACCATCCGGCGCACTTTACTGGCAGGCCCAGCGAGCTTTGCTCGTCGCCGACCTGCACCTTGAAAAGGCAAGCTGGTTCGCCCGGCTTGGGCAGTTGCTTCCGCCCTATGATTCGCACGCGACTCTCAGCGCGCTCAGCGAAGAAGTGGAGCGGACGGGAGCATCGCGCCTCTACTGCCTGGGCGACAGCTTTCACGACCGCTTCGGCTGCGAGCGGCTTCCGGCCAATTCGCGAGCGCTGCTGGAATCGCTGACCTCTCGCCTTGAGTGGCTCTGGATCGTCGGCAACCACGACACGGGCTTTGCCGACCATTGCGGCGGAAGCATCGTCGACGAAGCGGAAATCGCGGGCGTCCTGCTTCGTCACGAAGCGCTTGCCGCCGAAGAGCGCCCGGAAATCTCCGGTCATTTCCACCCCAAGCTTCGGGTCAACCTCAACGGCCGGCGAATCTCGCGCCGCTGCTTCCTCGCCTCGCAAAGAAAGCTGATCCTGCCCGCCTTCGGGTCGCTGACCGGCGGGCTCGACGTTCGCCATCCGGAAATCATCCGGGCCATAGACGGCGACGCGGTCGCACTTGTGCCCGTAGCCGACCGGCTTCTCCGCTTCCCGATCGCCGCCTAAGTCGTCTTGAGCTCGATGGCTATGGCCCCGCTCGGCGCCAGCAGGAGCCGCGCCTTGCCGCTTCCTTGCCTGCCGAAGGTCGCCGCCTGGAGCTCGTTCCGAACGGCGTGGCGGTCGAACCTGAAGCCGAGCGAATCGGCTTTGGCCCTCATGCGGTCGAGGTGCTCCTCGAGATTTGCGATCCCCTCCTGGGGGTCGAAATCCATAATTTCTTCGAGATCCCGCTTCGGCGAAGTGTCCATTCCCCAACCATCGCCAACCGTCCGGTCCGAGACAAGCCCATTTGCGCGCCCCGGTGGCTGCTTTAAACGACCGCCATGAGGTCCTTTCATTTTCTGGCCGGCTTCGCTCTCCTGACGGTGGCCGCGCGGGCGCCAGCTCAGGCAATCGATTCCAGGACGATGGCCCGAATCGACCGAATCCTGAAACGAACGCCGCTGATCGACGGCCACAACGACCTCGCCGAGCAGCTCCGCGAAAATTACCAGATGGATGTCACCGGACTGGAACGCGGCACCGGCACTCGCGCGCATCCGCTGATGACGGACATGGAGCGGCTTCACCAGGGCCGAGTCGGTGCGCAATTCTGGTCGGTCTACATCCCGTCGGAAGTCACCGGCGACCACGCGATCCGAGATACCATCGAAGAGATCGACACGGTGAAGCGCTTCGTCGAAGCCTATCCCGACGACCTCGCCCTTGCCCGTACGGCCGACGACATCGTCCGAATCCACAAGAGCGGCCGGGTCGCTTCGCTGATCGGAATCGAGGGCGGTCACCAGATCGGCGGAAGCATGGCGGCGCTTCGCCAGTTCTACGACCTCGGCGCACGCTATATGACCTTCACCCATTTCAAGAACAACGAGTTCGCCGACAGCGCCACCGACGATCCGAAATATCATGGCATCACCGACTTCGGCCGCTCCGTCGTCCACGAGATGAACCGGCTTGGGATGTTGGTCGACTTGAGCCACGTCTCGCCCGAAACCATGAGCGACGTGCTGGACGTCACCAAAGCGCCGGTAATCTTTTCCCACAGCGATGCCCGAGCGCTAGCCGGGCATCCGCGCAACGTCCCGGACGACGTCCTTCGCCGCCTTCCCGCCAACGGCGGAGTGGTGATGGTCAATTTCTACATCGGCCACTTGTCGGAGCCGTACCGGCTGTGGTCGGCGGAGCATTCGGCCGAAGAGGCACGGCTGAACTCTTACTACGTCGGCCAGCCCGACGTCCGAGAGTCGAAGCTGAAGGCGTGGGAGGCGTCGAACCCCGCGCCCACGGCTGACGTCGGGCTGGTTGCCGACCACATCGAGCATATCGTTAAAATCGCCGGTCACGACCATGTCGGGATCGGCGGCGATCTCGACGGGATCGGTATCGACGAAGCCCCGGCTGGCCTCAATTCCGTTGCCGGCTACCCGCTTGTCTTCGCCGAACTGATCCGCCGCGGCTGGAGCGATTCCGATTTGGCCAAGCTCGCCGGCGGCAATGTCCTTCGAGTGCTTCGCCGGGCCGAAGCCGTTTCGCGCGCGATGAAGGACGAGCCGCCGTCGATGGCCAGGCTGACGCCTTTCCCGACTGACGACGTGTGGAAATGACCGGGTCGAATCCGCCTCTGAAGGCAGTGATCACGCCGGTCACTCCTCTGCAGCAGAATTGCACTTTGCTGTGGTGCACGAAGACACTGCGCGGCGCCTTCGTCGATCCCGGCGGCGACCTTCCGAGACTTAAGGCGGCCGCGTCCCAGGCGGGCGTGCGAATCGAAAAGATCCTCCTCACCCACGGTCACATCGACCATGCCGGCGAGGCGGGCGTGCTTGCCAAGGAGCTCGGAGTCGTAATCGAGGGGCCGCAGGAGGAAGACCGCTTCTGGATCTCGCGCCTGGACGACGACGGCCGCCGCTGGGGAGTCCACGGGGTCCCGTTCGAGCCGGACCGCTGGCTGAGTGACGAGGATAAGGTCACAGTCGGGGAGCTGACCTTGAACGTCCGCCACTGCCCCGGGCACACCCCCGGCCATGTGGTCTTCCATCACCCTCAATCGAGGCTGGCGATCGTCGGAGACGTGCTTTTCAAAGGCTCCATCGGCCGGTGGGACTTTCCGATGGGCAACCACCAACAGCTGATCGATTCGATCACGCAGCGGCTGTGGCCGATGGGCGACGATACGGCCTTCGTCCCCGGGCACGGGCCAATGTCCACTTTCGGCCACGAACGGCGGACGAACCCGCTGGTCGGCGATTCGGCGCTTGCATCCGCCTGACTTGCGCTCCGCCGCGCTTGCGCTATAGGAGCCGCGGTTCGCGACGATCCGGCCGCCGCCCGCGGGCTAATCCCGCTGGAGATAAGGCGCAGATCGTCGCTAATTTTTTTGAGAACATAGACAGGTGCCGCAATGGCTGTCCCCAAGAGAAAAACCACGCCGTCAAAGCGCAACATGCGCCGAAGCCATCATGCGCTGACGCCAAAGCAGTTCCAGGAATGCCCGAATTGCGGCGAACTGAAGCTGCCGCACAACATGTGCCCGGCCTGCGGCCACTATAACGGCCGCGAGATCGTTTCGGACGAGGGCTGAGCGAAGCGGGGCAGGGGCAAGAGCGATGGACGCAGCCCCGCGCATCGCGATTGACGCAATGGGCGGAGATACCGGCCCCGAGGCGATGGTCGCCGGGGTTGCCCGCGCATATCGTCGCGATCCGACCCTCCGCTTCATCATTTACGGCGACGAGCGGCTGATCCGGCCCGAGCTCGACAGCAGCTTCGAAAGCGCCGTCGAGATCGTCCACACGCCCGAAGCCATCGCTGCCAGCGAAAAGCCGAGCCAGGCGATTCGCCGCGCCAGGACCACGTCGATGGGAATGGCAATCAGCGCGGTGAAGGACGGACGTGCCGATGCGGCGGTTTCCGGCGGCAACACCGGCGCGCTGATGGCGATGTCGAAGCTTGCGCTTCGGACGATGCCCGGGATCGACCGGCCAGCGCTCGCGGCACTATTGCCGACCCTCGGCGACACCGACGTCGTCATGCTGGACCTCGGCGCCAACACCGAATGCGATGCGCAGAACCTCGTCCAGTTCGCGGTGATGGGCGCGGCTTATGCTCGAACCGGCCTCAAGATCGACAATCCGCGAGTACGGCTTCTCAACATCGGAACCGAGGAATTGAAGGGCACCGACGAGCTCAAGGAAGCGGCGGCGCTTCTCCGCGAGGCCGATTACCTGCCGCTGAGCTTCGACGGCTTCACCGAGGGCGACCAGCTCTCGCGCGGGAATGTCGACGTCGTCGTCACCGATGGCTTTTCAGGCAACATCGCGCTCAAAACGGCGGAAGGCACCGCCCGGTTCGTCACTGACCTTCTTCGCCGCGCCTTCAAGAGCTCGCTTCGGTCGAAGGCCGGATTTGCCTTGTCCCGCCCGGCGCTCAACCTGCTCAAGGTCCATCTCGACCCGAACAATCACAACGGCGCGGTTTTCCTGGGACTCAACGGGCTGGTGGTGAAGAGCCACGGAAGCGCCAACGCGAAGGGCGTTGCCAACGCGATCAAGGTCGCCGCCAGGATGGTCCGCAACGACATCACCCGACGGATCGGCGACAATCTCGACAATTTCCGTGCTCACGCCTTCAATCACGAGGATGCGTGACGTTGCGCTCGGTCATCACCGGGACCGGCTCGGCGCTTCCGAAGCGCTGCGTGAGCAATGACGAGCTCGCCAAGACTGTCGACACATCGGATGAGTGGATCGTCGAGCGAACGGGAATCCGTTCGCGCTACATCGCCGGCGAAGGCGAGACGACGGCAACTCTGGCGCGCGAGGCGGCTCTAAAGGCGATCGAGAGCGCCGGAATTCAGCCCTCCGACATCGGCCTCATCGTTCTTGCGACCGCAACTCCCGACCAGACCTTCCCCTCGTCCGCGACGAAGGTGCAGGCAATGCTCGGGATCGATGATTGCATCGCTTTCGACGTTCACGCCGTGTGCACCGGATTTCTCTATGCGCTGAGCGTCGCCGACTCGATGCTTCGTTCGGGCGCCGCGAGGCGGGCACTGGTAATCGGTTCCGAGACCTTCAGCCGGATTCTCGACTGGGAGGATCGCGCCACGTGCGTCCTGTTCGGCGACGGCGCCGGTGCGCTCGTGCTGGAAGCGCAGGAAAGCGACCGCGGAATCCTCGCCACTCGCCTTCACGCCGACGGCCGCCACAACGGCATGCTGTTCGTCGATGGGGGCCCGTCGACAACCGGCACAGTCGGCAAGCTCAGGATGAAAGGGCGCGAAGTCTTTCGGCATGCGGTCGTCAATCTCGCCGATGTCCTGAACGAGGTTCTCGCCGCTGCCGGCGCCACCGCCGACGAGGTCGACTGGGTCGTCCCGCACCAGGCCAATGCGCGAATTCTCGATGCGACTGCAAAAAGGCTCGGCCTTCCTGCGGAAAAGGTCGTGGTCACTGTCGACAAGCATGCCAACACTTCGGCGGCATCGGTCCCGCTGGCGCTCGACACGGCCGTCCGCGACGGGCGAATCAGCCGCGGCGACCTCGTCGTGCTGGAAGCGATGGGTGGTGGCTTTACATGGGGTGCAGCAGCGCTCAAATACTGAATTAATTCGGGAATTCGACAAGAGTTGAATTGCCGACATGACACATTTCCGTTACGGTCCTGAAACCGGAATCGGACGGCAATCTGACGGGGGCGGGAGAAAAACATGGCCGATTTGGGAATCCCACGGATGAACGCGCAGCCTGGCCTGACCAGCACCTTGACTCGTGCCGACCTGGCCGATGTCGTTCATCGCAATCTTGGCCTGTCGCGTGCGGAGTCCGCCCATTTCGTCGAACGAATCCTCCATCACATGTGCCACGCCCTTGCCGAAGGCGAGAATGTGAAGATTTCCGGCTTCGGAAGCTTCATTCTTCGCGACAAAGGACAGCGTGTCGGCCGCAACCCGAAGACGGGCGTCGAAGTACCGATCGCTCCGCGCCGGGTGATGACCTTCCGCGCTAGCCAAATCCTTCGCGACCGGATCGCAAGGTAGCCGAATCGGCGATGGCGACCGGCGAAAAAGCACCGGGCGCTTTCCTCACCATTGGCGAGTTGTCGGCCGAGCTCGGCGTGGCCCAGCACATCCTTCGCTATTGGGAGACGAAATTCCCACAGCTAAGGCCGCTTCAACGCGCTGGGAACCGCCGCTATTATCGCCCCGACGACGTGGAGCTCGCGCGCCGCATCAACCGCCTTCTCAACGAGCAAGGCTATACCGTACGCGGAGTTCAAAAAGTGCTTCGACAGGGCGGCGGTGGCGCCGAGGAAGAGCGCGCTTCGGAACAGCCGCAATCGAACCAATGCGCCGGACGCCTCGACGTCAGCCGATTAGTCGCGATCCGCGACCGTCTCGCTTCCGCTCTTAACGACTGAGGCGGGTTCGCTGCCGCGAGCCAGGGACGAGCGGACCCGCTCGACCGCCTCGTCCAGCGGTATTCGGCTGACCGGAACCTCGGCTGGGAAGGCCCGCAGTAGCCGCGACGGCATTGCCGCCGAAAGAATCACGAACAGTCCACGGTCGCCCTGCCGGCGGATCAACCGGCCGAACGCCTGGGCAAGCCGCGCCCGTACCACGCGATCGTCATAGTCGCGCCCGCCCTGCGCCATTCGCCGGGCCGCGTGGAGCACCGTCGGCCGCGGCCATGGCACCCGCTCCATCACCACCATCCGAAGCGATTCGCCGGGCACGTCGACTCCGTCACGCAACGCATCGGTGCCGAGGAGCGACGCGTGCGGATCGTCGCGGAAGATGTCGACCAGCGTGCCGGGGTCGATTGGGTCGACATGCTGGGCGAGCAGCGGCAGCCCCGCGCGGGCGAGGCGGTCGGCAATCCGCGAGTGTACCGCTTTCAGTCTCGCTATCGCAGTGAACAGCCCGAGTGTCCCGCCGTCGGCCGCTTCGATCAGCTTCGCATAGGCTCCGGCAAGCGCGGCCATGTCGCCCTGCCGGACGTCGGTCACGATCAGCACTTCCGACGCCGAGCTGTAGTCGAACGGGCTGTCCGCCTCGAAATGCTCGACTCCGCAGTCGAGGTGAGCCGCCCCGGTTCGTTGCTCGGCACTGTCCCAGCCGTCGCCGCCGCGAAGAGTTGCCGACGTCACGAGCACGCCTTGCGCCGGCTTAAGAACAACCTCCGCAAGCGGCCGTGTCGGGTCGAGCCAGCGGCGGTTGATGGCGATGTCATATTCCCGCCCGTCGATCCGTTCGACTGCGAGCCAGTCGACGAAATCCTCGTCGGCCGGGCCGCCGATTCGGGCAAGCAACGCGCCCCAGGCGGACAGCGTGTCGCGACGCCATTTGAGCCCGTTGATCGCCCCCTCGACGCGCGCACGCGCCTGCGAGTCGAGCCAGTCGGGACCATCCTCCAGCACTGCCTCCAGCCGCCGCGACAGCACCGACAGCGGCTTCAGCAAGGCCTCGAGCGACTGCAGCGCCGTCTCTGCCCTGTCCACTAGCGCTCCGTCGGGCTCCGCTAGCTCCGTCTCCAGGCCGTACCCCGCGTCCTGCGCCTTCGAGCGCGCGTAAACCGTTCCGCGGACTTCCGCGAGAAGCGCCTCGACGGGCCCGAACGGCGCCCCTTCTGCGATCCGCGCGAGCCAGCCGTCGGATGGAAGCGCCCGTGCCGCCTCGATTGCCTGCTCCAGAGCTTCCCCGCCCTGGTCGTCATAGGAGGCAAGGTCGAGAAGCCGCGCTGCAAGGCCACGCCGCCGCCCCCGCGAGCGGCCCTCCGGCCCGACGATCCAGCGGCGCATTTCGATCGCTTCCTGCCCGCTCAAGGCAATGGCGAAGGTGGAATCGGCGGCATCGAACAGGTGGTGTCCTTCGTCGAACACGATCTGCTGCGGCGCCGTCTCGCGCGAGCGCGCGGCGTTGATCATCACGAGCGCGTGATTGGCGATCACCAGGTCGGCCTCCCGCCCCGCCCGCTCGGCGCGCTCGATGAAACAGCGGCGATAATGCGGGCAGCCGCCATAGACGCACTCGCCGCGGCGGTCGGTGAGCGCGGTCGATCCGGCGCGCCTGAACAGGCTCGGAAGCCAGCCCGGAAGATCGCCGCCGACCATGTCGCCATCCTTGCTGTAGGCCGCCCAGCGCCCGACCAGCTGCGCCAGGATTGCTGCGCGGCCGGCGAAGCCGCCCTGGAGCGCGTCCTCGAGGTTGAGAAGGCACAGGTAATTCTCGCGGCCCTTGCGGATCACGATCCGCCGTGCCCGTTCCTTCGAATCGGCAATCAGCCGCGCCCCCTCGCCATCGAGCTGCCGCTGAAGCGCCTTGGTGAAGGTCGACACCCACACGGTGCCGCCCGAACGCTGCGCCCACAGCGACGCCGGGGCAAGATAAGCGAGCGTTTTCCCGATTCCCGTGCCCGCTTCGGCGAGAAGCGCGTTCGGCCCTTCGCGCGAGCGCCTTGGAGCGAAGACCGAAGCCGCGGCAGCAGCCATGGCCTTCTGTCCCTCGCGCGGTTCCGCCGACGCGCCCGTCAGGTTCGCCAGCTTTGCCTCCGCTTCATGCGCATCCACGCTGATCGCGAGCGGCGGCACCTGCTCGCCCGTTTCCTCCCATTGCGGAAGCCGCGAGAACAGCATCCGCTCGCCGCGCTCCGGCCGTTCCAGTCGCTTGGCGACTATCGGCGCCCAGGCCCAACCGAGACGATGAAGGCTGGCGTTGGCCGTCCACGCCCCCTCGCGCTCGGGCCAGTCCGGATCCGCCAGCCGCTCGATCAGTGCTGCTGCTTGCCGTTGAAGCGCCGCCGCAGCTTCGGCATCGCTCGCGGGCGGCTCCAGCCCAGCCGCCCGGCTCAGCCCCGCCGGAGTCGGAACCGCGAAGCGCGCCGGGTGGATGAATGCGAATAGCTCCAGCACGTCGAGGCCCGACAATTCCGCATAGCCGAGCCTCTGGCCGACCAGCGGCGCGTTGAGGATGATGTGCGGAGTCTCGGCCGCCCGGGCGATCGCTTCGCCGCGGCTCGCCTCGCGCACCTCGCCTGCCGGATCGGCGATCCAGATTCCGGCATGGGTTGCGTGTAACGCTGGAAGAGGCAAAGGAGCGGCCACTCCCGCGACAGTGCCGCCAAGAGAACAGAAGAGCAACGAATTTGACTGCTGACGACGTCCGCTCTGCCGCTATGCAATCGAAAGCCTGGCCGTATGAAGAGGCGCGCAAGCTCCTCAAGCGCTGGCCCGACGGGAAGCCGAACGGCGAGCCGGCCGTCTTCGAGACCGGCTACGGCCCGTCGGGGCTTCCCCACATCGGCACCTTCAACGAGGTGCTCCGGACCACCTTCGTCCGCCGCGCCTATGAGGAGCTGACCGGCAATTCGACGCGCCTGATCGCGTTCAGCGACGACATGGACGGGCTCCGGAAGGTGCCCGACAACATCCCGAATCCCGAGCTTCTCCACGCCAATCTCGGCAAGCCGCTGACGCACATTCCCGACCCGTTCGGAAGCCACGACAGCTTCGCGGCGCATAACAATGCGATGCTCCGCACGTTCCTCGACCGCTTCGGCTTCGATTACGAATTCTACTCGGCGACCCAATGCTACACCGCTGGCCGGTTTGACGAGGTCGTCCGCCAGGTGCTTGGCAACTGGGACGCCATTATGGGCGTGATGCTTCCGACTTTGCGGGAGGAGCGGCGCAAGACCTATTCGCCGATCCTGCCGATCTCGCCCGACACCGGGGTCGTCCTCCAGGTGCCGGTCGAAGTCGTCGATGCCGAGGCGGGGATCATCGCCTTCCACGAAGGCGAAAAGCGGATCGAGCAGTCGGCGCTCGGCGGAAAGGCCAAGCTGCAGTGGAAGGTCGACTGGGCGGCGCGCTGGGTGGCGCTTGGGATCGACTATGAAATGGCCGGCAAGGACTTGATCGACAGCGTCGTCCAGTCGGGGAAGATCGCCCGAATCCTCGGCGGCAAACCGCCCGAGGGCTTCAATTACGAAATGTTCCTCGACGAAAAGGGCGAGAAGATCTCGAAGTCGAAGGGCAACGGGCTGACCCTCGAGGAATGGCTCCGATACGGCTCCGAAGAGAGCCTCGCCTTCTTTGCCTTTCGCGAGCCGAAAAAGGCGAAGAGCCTTCACATCGGAGTGATCCCCCGGGCTGTCGACGACTATTGGCAGTTCCGCGAACGCTATCCGAGCCAGCCGATCGAGCAGAAGCTCGGCAACCCGGTGCACCACATCCACGCGGGTCACGTCCCGGAGAAGCTTCTCCCCGTCACCTACGGCCTTCTCCTCAACCTCGTCAGCCTTCCAGGAGTGGCCGACAAGGAGACCGCCTGGAAGTTCGTCCAGCGCTACGCGCCCGGGACATCTCCCGAAACGGACCCCGAACTCGACCAGCTGATCGGCCTTGCCGTCAATTACGCGCGCGATTTCGTGGTGCCGACGCTGGAGCGCCGAGAGCCGACGGCCGAAGAAGCCGCCGCGCTCCGCGATCTGGATTCACAACTGTCGAGCCTGCCCGAAAACGCCGACGCCGAAGCCATCCAGCACCTCGTTTTCGAGGTCGGGAAGCAGCATTTCGGGAAGGACAAGCTTCGGGCCTGGTTTCAGGCGCTCTACGAGACCCTGCTCGGCTCGTCCCAAGGACCGCGAATGGGCAGCTTCATCGCCCTCTACGGGATCGAGAACACCCGCCGAATCATTGAAGAGGCGCTCGGCGCGTAGCTTAACCGCAGCGTCAGCTTTCCAGCCATTTCAGAGACTGGCGTAAGAACGTCCGCTGAAGCTCCTTTGACGAGCAGCTAAATGGCCGACACCACTGCCCGGCGATCAAACGGCAGTTCAGGGGTGCAAAGCTACCGCTGAAGCAGCGCACCATAGATCTGCCAACGATTACCCCTCTTTGGATCCCGACATTCTCGCCATCAGGAAAAGGCAGAGCGCCGCGACGAACGGCGATATCGTTCCCAGCGCGAAGAAGTCGCTGGTCGGGATCTTGAGCCAGTAAGCGCCCATCAACCCGGCAAGGAGACTGCCGAGGAACTTGGCTATGTACCAGCCGCCCATCGCCGTAGCCGCGAATGCCGCGGGCGAAAGTGTCTCCACCAACGTGAGGCCCACGGGAATGACATAGAGCTCGCCGAGCGTGAGAAGGACGAAATAGCCGACGGTCCACCAGTAGCTGACCCGAACTCCCTGTGAACCGCTGACGGCCGCAGCTCCGACCATCAGCGCCATCGCGGCGCCCGCCAGAAGGCAGCCGAAGCTCATCCGGCGAAGCAGGCTGGGAACGGTCTCGGGGACGCCGCGCGCTCGCCAGAACCGGATGAGGACCGGCGTCAGGAGGATGATCAGCAGCGGGTTGATCGACTGGAACCAGGTGGCCGGAATCGCTGCGCCGGTCCCGAACAGCGGCACTCCGCGATTCGTGAAGTCGCGCACCCAAAGCGCGATTACGTTGCCGCTCTGCTCGTATCCGATGCGGAACAGCACAACCATTGCCACAAGGAGGAACAAGGTTCGCAGCTTGGCCGAATCGATCCTCGTGCCGCCGGTCGATCGATCCGTATCGCTCCGGCTCCGATCCGGTTCAACGGGCAGCAGGCGCAGCGAAGTGAGGTAAATCACCAGGCCGAAACCCATCCCCACGCCGGCCGCGGCGAAGCCCCAGTGCCACCCGTAGAGCTCCCCCAGCGTCCCGCAGACCAAGGGCGCAAGGAACCCGCCGAGGTTTATCCCCATATAGTAGGCGCTGTAGGCGTAGGCCTTTCGTGGGTCGTTATCGCGGTAAAGGCTTCCAACCTGCGTTGCGAGCGGCGGGATGAAGAGGCCGTTTCCGAGCGCGACCAAGGTCAGCGCCGGGAAGAGCAGAGATTCGAACGCCATCGCGAAATGGCCGAACATCATCATCGCGCCGCCGATGATTACGCTCGCTGTCCGCCCCAGCCAGCGATCGGCGATCAGCCCCCCGAAGAACGGACTGAAGAACGCCGCAGCGCCGTAGATCCCGTAGATCACCGACGACTTCGACTGGGCGAAGCCGAGGTGGTTGGTCATATAATATACGAGCAGCGCCTGCAGGCCGAAGAAGGAGAATTCGGCCCACATCTGTGTCAGGAACAGGACCGTCAGGCCGGGCGGATGCCCAAACAGAGTCCGGGTCGGCTTCCCCTTTCGGTCCGTGTCGCCGGCCAGCTTCACCTGATCAGTAGTTCAAGGACGGTGTCAGCAATCCGACGTCGATGGAAAGCCAGACCAGGAACACTGCGGCAATCGCGATCACAATCGACCACAAGGTCGCGAAACGGTGCCGCCCGGGCGCCGTCGCGATCGTCCACGCGTTCCAAATCGCAACCGCAGTGCCGACGATGGCGCCGATCAGCAGCAGCTGCAGGAGCCGCATCCAGATATCGAGCCGGTTGTCGAGGACGGACAAGTCGCTGCTGAGGAACTGCAGGAGGATCAGCCACCCCGCGAGAACAATGACGAACAGCCAGGCGGCGACCCTGGTCAGCCGGTGGAGGAGCAAAGGCCTGCCGGTCATCGTCCGCTCCACACCATAGCGCCAGCGGACCAGAGCAACGGTCGGCCAGCCGAGCGCGGCGATAATGATGACCAGAAGCGCGATTGCGGCAACCGGGAGAATCCATCCGGCGTTGAGCGAGGTCGGCGCTGGAAGGAATTCGATGATCGGCGCGTAAGGCGTGATCGAGAACATCTTGATGCCGCCATTCCCGTCGGGAATCGCCTGCAGGTAATTCTCCCCGTTCACTTCCTGCCACAGCCACGGCCCGACTTGGCGCCACTTTTCCGGAGTATTCGACGCATCGGTGATCGAGGACGCAACGAGATAGTTGTCCTTGTCGAGAGAGACGGTGGTTTCGCCGAGAAGGGCAACCAGCCGAAGCCAATTGAACCCGCCGGCTCGGCTGCTCACGTAATGGCCGGACATGACCTGCCCCTGCGCCTTGGCAGTTGCAGCAGTCGGAAGATAGGGATGCGGGGCCGGGAAATAGCGGTCGGTGAACTGCTCGAACAGTTGCTGTCGAAGCGAATGACCGGCGCCGTTCTTCCCGATGCTGTTCATCGAGATGTAGAGCCCGACATTCTTCTGAAGGAACAGGTGCAGGTCCGAGTGGAAGAAGACCGTGTCGCCGCCATGCCCGATGATGTCGAGGCCGTTGCGGTCCTCGTGGTAAAAACCAAGCGCCATTCCCGGAAGAGCCGAATAGGGCTTGTTGCCGATTCCGTGCATCAGCTGCGCCGTCGCGGGTTTCAGCAGCGGTCCGCCGTTGTTGAGCTGGGCGATCATGAACTTGCCCATGTCCTCGCCCGATGACGAAAGCGCCCCAGCCGGCGACAGGTCGATGACCTCATACGGCTGCGGTTCGTCCGTGCCGGCCCGGTACGCATTGGACATCAAGGGATCGAGGTTGGCCGGAAGCGGCTGCCGGAACGAGGATTTCGTCATCCCGAGAGGAGCGAAAATGTGCCGTTGGATGTATTCCTCAAACGGCTCGCCTGAGACTCGCTGAACGATATAGCCCGCCAGAGACGCGCCGTAGTTAGAATAAGCCGGCATCGTTCCCGGCGTGTAGATCAGCGGCGGCTTCGATCGGATCAGCGCGGCCCGGAGCGACACGGGCTTTTTCTTTCCGAAGTTGATCAGATATTTCGCCGTTTCGGCAAATCCCGGCGTGTGCGTCATCAGGTCGTGAACGGTGACCGCCTTGCCGTGATACGGCGGAATCTTGAAATCGAGATATCTGTTGACGTCGGCGTTGAGATCGATCTTGCCGGCCTGCACCTGCTGCATGACCGCGGTCCAGGTGAACAGCTTCGAGACGGAGCCGGGCCGGAACAGCGTGTTTAGCGGGTCGACTTGCGTTTGCTTCTTCACGTCGGAATAGCCGAAGCCCCGCATCGTCAGCGGCTGTCCGTCCTTGACGACGACGACAACCGCTCCCGGAATATCGCCGGCCTTGAGGGCGTAGGGCATGAAGCCGTCGAGCCAGGAATCGACGTCGGCCTTGGTCAGGTTGGGAGTTGCGGGTTCGGCATTCGCCGCGGCCGGCGCGGGCAGCACGGCGGCATTTGACTTGGTCGGCTGTAGCTGCGCCGGCGATTGCGCCGCCGCAGGGATTGCCAGCGCCGCGATCGCGGCCAGCGCCCACTTCACCCATGCCATGAGTTCGATCCCCCTAATATTGAAACCCGACCGTGATGCCGACGGTCCGAGGCCGAATGATGCCAGTCCCGATCGCTCCCCCCGGGTACAGCGGGTATCCGGTATCGGGCGATGCACCGAACACCGTCAATGCCGTCACCGAAGTAATGCCCCGGTTATCGCCAAGGTTTTTGACGTAAGCCTCGATATCCCAATGGCCGAAGTTGACGCCCGCGTTGAGGTCGATGACGTCGTAAGCCGGTATGTGCCTCTGACGGCCGTAGGCGGCGACGAAATCGGAGTCATAGGGAGCCGTCTGGCCGGACAGGTGCCGGAAAGACCCGCCGATGTGCGCAGTTGTCATCCCGCCGACAAGCCACTGGTAATTGGCGTTGAGCGAACCCGCGAACTTGGGCGTGAAGGGCAGCTGGTCGCCTTTTCGGCCGCCGACAGTGGGCGGCGTCGGGCCAGTTAGCCTGGCATCGGTGTAGGCGCCGTTCGCCGACAGATCGAGGCCGGGGAACGGGCGCGCTGCGACCGTAACTTCAACACCGTCGCTCTTTGCCGAACTGCCGTTGCTGTTGAACCCGAACCCCGCTTCGACAGCGAACAGCTGGATGTTTTTCCAATCGATATGGAATGCGTCGGCATCGATACTGAAGCGGTGATCCGCACTTTGCGCCTTCACGCCCGCTTCGTAGCTGACCAGCGAATCGGAATGGTAGCTCGCGAACTCGGGCGGAGCACCGGGCGGAAGCACGTTCGGCCCACCCGGGCGGAAGCCTTTGGCGACGCGCGCGTAGATGGTCGCGTTCGCGCTCAATTTGTACTTCGGCGCGACTGAATAAGTGAAAACGCTTTCTGACGAATGGCCGAAGAGCTCGGGTCCGGCAGCAAGAACTCCCGAGCTGATCTGGTGAGCGGATTGCTTGTTGTGGCTCTCGCGCCCCCCGAGCTCGAGGTCGAATTGCGGAGTGATGTGGACCGTGGCGTCGGCGAAGCCAGCATATTCCTTGTACTTGGAATTCACAGTCGCACTGCCGAGCCCGAGATTCCCGATGTACGGGGTAAGGTCGATCGGCGTCAGAGTGCCAGGCTTAACCGCCGTGAAATCCTGGGCGATCAGGCCTTTCTCATCGGTGTAGTAAAGCCCGACGAGCCAGTCGAGCAGCGGCCCCTCGTTCGAAAGCCGAAGCTCCTGGGTGAACTTCTTGTCGTTGGTCTGCTGCGTTTCGAAAAACTCGTTCGGCGGAAGCCCGAGAAGCAGTTGAAGCAGGCCGCTCAGGCCGAAGCTGAAGTCGCTGCGGAAATGCTGGTTTTGAGTTCCGTAACTGGTCGACGATGTCAGAGTCGCGAAACCGAAGTCGAAGATCCCGGTCGCGTTGTAGATGCGATAGCCGACGTCGCTGAACTGCGGCACGAACTGAGGCTGGGTCAGTCCGTTGAGCGGCTTCAGCGTCACCGGGTCCGCCATGATCACCGACGGCGCATCCGCCTTGATGTCCTGGGCGATTGCAGTCAGCCGGATGGACGCCGAATCGCTGGGCCTGAACAGAAGCGACGCACGCCCGCCGTAGCTTTTCGCGCTGTTGATGTCCTTTGCCACGTCGGATGTGAACGGGAAACCGAAAGCATCAGTGCTCGTGGCTCCCCTAGAGTCGATGAAGCCCGGGTCTTTTCGGTAGAATCCGGAGGCTCGGAACGCGACGGTCGGGCCGAGCGGCGCGTTGACCATGAGGTTCGTCGAATAACCGAGCTCGCCGCTGTGCGCGACGCTGTCCAGGCCCACCCGTCCGTGGACCATTAAGCGGTCGGTTGACGGCAAGTTGGTGACGAATTGCAGGACGCCACTAAGCGAGCTGGCGCCGTACAACGTCCCCTGCGGCCCCCGAAGCACCTCGATCCGGTTGATGTCGAACGTGTCGAAGTCGCCGGCCAGGACGGCCCCGTTGACGAGGCCGCTGCTCGACCCAAACGGGGTGTCGTCGACGTAGATTCCGACCGTCGATGCGACACCGCCGGTGTTCACTCCGCGCATGATCAGCCGCCCCTCCCCGGGCGTGTCCTGGTCGAGCTGGAGTCCGGGGACGAGCTTCAAATAGTCCTGAAAGCTGTTTGCGTGCTGAGTTTCGAGCGTCTTGCCGCTGACCACCGTAATCGACTGCGGCACGTTGAGAAGCAGCTCCGGGCGCTTTGTCGCCGTAACCACGATGTCCTGCTCGCCGGCGCTATCGACCGGCGGTGTCGTCTCCTGCGCCGCTCCGGCCGCATTCGCAGGAGCGGCTGGTGGCGCGTCCTTCGCCTGTGCCTGCGTCGCCAAAGCAGCAAGACAGGTTCCCGCGAGACATAGCGCTGTCGATTTGTGAATCATGACTCTAGCCCTCCCAGCCATGTTGATGGCATCATTGTCATATGTTTCCAGAATAGCAACTGGTTTCTAGAATGGGGCAAAATGGTTGGATCACGGACCAGGATTTCGGCCGCTGACGATGAGGAGGCGGGAGCGGCGGAGCTTCCGGCGCCGAGCCGGGCGATTCGCCAGGCGAGGGTCAGCCAGGGTCTGAGCCTGCGGGCGCTGTCCGCGCGAGCGGGCCTTCCTTACTCGACCTTGTCGAAGCTCGAAAACGGCAAGATGGCGCTCACCTACGACAAGATGATCAGGCTTGCCCAGGCGCTCAACCTCGACCTCCAGGACATCATCACCGAGACGAATCCCGCCACCGCTGCGGCGGCGGTCGGGCGCCGCAGCGTCACCCGCGCCGGCGAAGAGCGCGACGCCGAGTCCGAACGCCACGTCCACCACTACCCAGCGGCGGATTTGCTCGGGAAAATGATGATTCCGATCATCATCGACGTCCAGGCCAGAAGCGTCGAGGAATTGGGTGGCCTGGTTCGCCACTCGGGCGAGGAATATCTCTACGTCCTCAGGGGCACGATGGAGCTTCACTCGGACCTTTACGCACCGCTTCCGCTCGGCCCAGGTGACTCGGTATATTTCGACAGCGGCATGGCTCATGGCTATGTCCGCACCAGCGCCGGCCAATGCACTGTTCTGGCGGTCTGCGCAGGCCCCGGAATCCAGCAGCTCGCCGGCGCTGCCGGAAAGAGCTGGCGGCTCACCGACGAAGGTCACCAGCGCCTCGACTGACTGTTTCTATATTTGAAACTTTGTTTTTCGTTGCTATGCACTCGGCAATGGCGACGACCACCGCAGCGCGTTCACTGACTGTAGAGCGGCAGGCAACGCGATTCGCGGCCCCGCTTCGAATCTCGGGCTACATTTTCGATTCGATGCCGTCGGTGATGGCCAACATTACGGATGGGGATTTGTGCGGGCGCGGCGAGGCGGCGGGTGTCTATTACCTCGACGACGACCAGGATCGCATGGTCCGGACGATCGAAGAAGCGTACGCCCCGCGATCGAGGCCGGGCGCCGGCCGGAAGGACTTGCAGTCGCTTGCTTCCGCCTGGTGGCGCGCGCAACGCGCTCGACTGCGCGCTATGGGATCTGGAGGCGAAACTTGACAGGCAGGCCCGTTTGGTCGCTTGCCGGACTGCCACGCCCAAAGCCGCTGGTGACCGTGTTCACCCTGCCGGCGGACGAGCCAGCGGTGATCACCAAGCGCCTCGCCGAGCTCGATTTCGCCAAAGCCATCAAGCTGAAACTCGACGGTGACGTCGATGCCGACCGAGAACGCCTCGCAGCCGTCCGCAGCCTCCGCCCCGACGTGTGGCTGATGGTCGACGCGAACCAGGGCTATCGCGAAGCCGATCTCGACTCGCTGGCGCGCCTCGTGGCCGATTTCGCAGTCGCTCTCGTGGAGCAACCGGTCGCTCGCGGCGAGGAGGCCGTTCTCGCCGGCTGGCGGCCCGGCGTTCCCGTCGCTGCCGACGAAAGCATTCTCGACCTAATCGAGCTTCGCGAGCGCGCCGATTTCTTCGACGTCGTCAATCTAAAGCTCGACAAGTGCGGCGGGCTCACCGAAGCGCTGGCGATGGAGCGGGCGGCGCGACTGCTCGGGAAAGAGGTGATGGTCGGCAACATGGGCGGCTCGTCGCTGGCAATGGCGCCGGGCTTCGTGCTCGGCCAGCTGTGCGATTACATTGATCTCGACGGCCCGTACGGGCTCACTGACGATCCCTATGCCGCTGAAATTTATCGCGACGGCGAGGTGTTCATTCCGGAGACCATCTGGGGCGGAGCGCGCTGACCGAAGGGCCCGCGGGCGCGTTGCCGCTACCCCGACGCGCTCATTTGAACGCGCAGAATTGGCCCTCCTGTCGTGGTCTATCAGTCATGGCGAATATCGGCTTTCCGTCCAAAACGGACATTAGGGAATTCGGTCAGCGCGCCGCGAGTTTATCCCGGTGGACGGGCTCGGCCGGGATTTCTTCCGCATTGAGTTTTTCCGCCTGAGCTTTTGTTAACCCCGCCTTCTCCAGTGCAACGACGAGCGCCTGCTTTGGATCGACCGCGATATCGGGCTGAACTCCGACGCCCTCCCAATCCTTGCCGGTCCTGATGTCGTAAGTCCTGCCGATCGGCATCCACACGCCGAAATGGTCGTCGAGCTCCTCGCCGCCGCCGAAGTGATTGGCGCCGGCGGTCGCTTCGCCGATCAGCGTTCCCCGCCCGGTGCTTTTCATCGCCAATGCGAAATGCTCCGCCGCGGACGCGGTCGCGTTCGACACCAGCAGAAAAACCTTTGCCGTGCGTAAAGGCGTGTCGCTGCCGGGGATTGCGAAATGGGTGGTCGTGACCAGTTTCGGCCCCTTCTCGACCTGCAGCGTCGGCGCTTCGCCCGTCGGAGATCCGTTCTCGTCATAAACGCTGCGAGACATCTCCATCCTCACCAGCGGCGTCTTGGTCGCGAACAGGTACGAGAAGATAACGTCCATTTCGCCGAGGCGGCCGCCGTGGTGGTTGCGAAGGTCGAAGATGATCGCCTTCGCGTTCTTGTGCTCCTCCATGAAAGCCTTGAACGACGCGACCTCTTCCGGCGTGGAGCGGAAAATTGTTGGCCGGATGTAGGCGATCCCCGGCGCAATCCACTTCTCTGACTGGATGTCCGGCGGCAGCGGCTTTGCTCCGGCGCGGCTGCCGCTTTGGCCATCGGCGCGAAGCAGCTCCACGTGAAGGTGGCCGTCCTTGTGGACTGCGAGCAAATCGTCAGTGAGCAGCTTTGCAAGGTCGCCCCGCGTGCCGCGGTCGTATCGCGCGGCCTCGGCGTTGGCACGAAGCATGGCGGCATAGTCCTCCGCGTTCGCCGGAATGACGAAATCGCTGAGAAGCCGGTCGGCGAGTGCGTTCGCGACCTTTCGTCCTTCACCTGGCTGCAGGGGAATGGATGCGGTGTCCGGTGCCGACGCCGCGATGGTGTTGGCCGGCGCGGACAGCGGAGCGGCTGCCTGAGCGTGAAGGGGGCTAACGAGACAGGCCGCAAAGGCCGCGACGAGGACACGACTCATTTGGGAACACTCCGCTTAAGACGGTCGCAGATTTAGCGATGCGGCCAGGCTTTTTCGTGCAAAGTTGATGCACGCCATGCGAGATTTTGGCACATGTTGGTCGTGCTTGACCGTTTCGATCTCGCTCTTCTCAATCTCGTTCAGCGCGACGATTCGCGAACTGCCGATTCGCTTGCGATCGACGTACCGCTGTCGCCCTCAGCAATTGCGCGAAGGTTGCGACGGCTCCGTTCCGAGGGATGGATTGCCCGCACAATCGCACTGATTTCACCGAAGCTGACGAGCCGGCGACTTCGCGCCGTGGTCCTGGTCCAGCTGGCGGAACATGCCGACAGGACCGGAAAGCAGGCGCTTATTGAGCGCATCTCTCGTACCCGCGAAATCCAGTTCTGCTACGAGATCGCCGGCAGTTACGACCTGATCCTGCTGTTCGACTGCGCCGACATGGATGAGTTCACCGAAACGGCCGAGGCAGTGCTCGTCTCCGATCCCACGGTGCGGCGCTACGAGACCAGCTTCGTCAAGCGCGAGCTGAAATTCGCTCCGTTCGTCGAGCTGAACGCCACCGACTAGTCCCGCCGTCCCCGATGCAGTCACCAATGAACGAGGCGTGTGGACTGATCGGTGCAAGCCAGCCGGCAGACCCTCGCCGACGCCGCATCCGCCATCCTGTTCGGACTCGCACATGCCTACCAGGGCTGGCGCAACATTCTGCGCACTGCGGTGATCGGGATGGTCTTCGCCATAGCCTGTGTCGTGACGCGAAGCGACAGTGACGCGACCCGCTACTTCGCTGAAGCCAATAGCGCGTCGATCTTCTGCTCTCCCGCGCTCGCTTGCGCCTGGAGCTGTTTGAACACCGCATATTGGGCTGCTTTCGGCCTGGCGTAGGCGAGCTCGATATCGGCGGCGAGATAGGCGAGCTGGCTGCGCAACTTCACCTCGTGAAGAACCGTGCCCTCATCCGATTGCGCGGCTAGCTGAACGAGGTTGCCGATCTCCGCATTCAGCGCCGCAACCTTCGCCGCCGCGCCGGGTGCGCCCGATGCCTCGAGCCGGTCGCGAGCCGCAATCGCCTCATTGATCTTGCGGTTGAGCTGGTCGAGCGTGCGATGGATCTGCATCAGCAGGTCGAAGCGCGCCTGGAGGTCGGCGGGAGTGACGTTGATGCGCGGATCGAGCGCGACCTGCAAAGGCTGCTCCGTCCGCTTCCCGCCATAGTCGAGGATGACCCGGTACGTTCCGGGTACGACAGCGGGGCCGGCTACGCTGTTGTCATAGCCGCCAGCCGCGGCTGGCGTGTAGAAACCGTTCACTTCCGTCGCATCCGGGTAGCGCAAGTTCCACTGGAACACGTTCATCCCCGGCTCGATCGCCGTTGCCTTGCGAATTCCTTCGGCCTTGAGCACCGACGGCTTCGCCAGCGGATTGTCTTCGTCGCTTTCCTCTTCAGCGGGTTGCGCATTGGGGCCGCTCGCAGGCTTCAGCTCCTTGCCTTTTTCGGCGGGGGGCTCGGCGCTTAGCTCCGGCGATTTCGTCGCGCGTTTCCCGGCGCGATCCGCTTCGTCCTTGTCGTCGCCCCTGGTCTTCAGGTGCAGGTCGAAGCTGCGGATGATCGTGCCATTCGAATCCGCGAACGAAAGCCGGACCGGCGTTTTGCCGTGGTAGCTTTCCGGAACCCGGAAAAACACGGTCGCTCCGAACGGCGGGTTCTTGCCCGCACCTTCCTGCCGCCAGGCTTCGCCGGGCCTGCCGTAGTCCGGGGTCAGCCACGCGCGCTCGGGAGCGAACAGCAGCGTGCTTGCGGGGTTCGCGGGTGGAGTTCGCGCCAGCTGCTCGAGCAACGCGAGATTGTCGAGAACCCAAAACGCGCGCCCGTGGGTGGCAGCGACGAGGTCGCCCTGGCGCGAATTGATGGCCAGATCGCGCACCTGCACATGCGGCAGGTTGAGCGACAGCGGCCGCCAGTTCGATCCGCCGTCGAGGCTCGCATAGACCGTGTTCTTCGTGCCGAGGAACAACAGGTTGGGAGCGTTCGGATCCTGCTTCACGGCCATGACATATTGGTCGCCGGGAAGCCCCGACGTGATCGGAGTCCAGGTTCGGCCGTAGTCCGTGGTCTTGAAGACATAGGGAGCGAAATCGTCCCACATGTAGCGGTTCGCCGTGAGATAGGCCGTGCCCTTGTCGACGTGCGAAGGCTCGATCGAGCTGATCTCGGCCCAGCCGGGCAGCGCCGGAGTAACCTGTTGCCACGTGCGCCCGTGGTCGGTGGTGACGTGCACGAGGCCGTCGCTCGATCCCGCCCAGATCAGGTCGCCGTCGAGCGGTGAGACGGCAAGCGCCTCGATGTACGGATACATTTCGGCATTGGTCTGGTCGAGATCGACCGGGCCGCCGCTCGGCCCCTGGGTGCTCTTGTCGTTGCGCGTCAGGTCGGGGCTGATCTGCCGCCACGTGGAACCATAATCGTCGCTGGTCAGGACGCTTTGAGCGCCCACCAGCAGCTCCTTGGGGTTTGTCGGAGAGAACAGGATCGGATGAGTCCAGGCCATCCGGAATTCGTTCTCCGCGGACGAGGAGCCGTCGCGGTAAAGCGGCCACGGACTAACGCTCTCATATTGCTCGGTGTCGGGATCGTAGCGGACGAAGATGCTGTAGTAGCCGCTGCCGTAGGTGGTTCCCGGCTTGCCTGGCTGCGGAACGACCCACGTGCTTTCGCCGTACGCCGCGGGTTTCCAGTCGCCGAGCTCGATCCTGCCTTCCGACGTCGCGCTCGGTCCTTCGATCGCGCCTTCGTCCTGCTGCGCTCCGTAGATGTGGAAGGGGAACCGCTCGTCCAGATTGACGTGGTAAAATTGTCCGGTCGGCTGGTTGTCGAGAGTGCTCCAGCTCTTGCCGCGGTCGGTCGACACGGTGGCGCCGCCGTCATTGCCCTCGAGCAGTATGTCGGTGTTGTTGGGGTTGATCCAGACGATGTGATTGTCGCCATGCGGCGTGTGCAGGCTCGTGAAGGTCTTGCCCGCGTCGTGCGACACGAAAAGCCCGCCCACCTGCGGATAATAGATTGTGTCGGGGTCTTTGGGATCGACGAAGATCGCCATGTAATAGAAAGGCGCGCTGGCGAAGCTGCATGTCGGCGTTGACCAGCCGCCACGAGGCGCCGCCATTGTCGGAGCGGAAGATCCCGCCGTCCTTCGCCTGGACCGCGGCATAGACGACGTTCGGATTGCTTGGCGCTACTGCGAGCCCGATCTTGCCGAGGACGCCGGGCGGAAAGCCCGGTGCCTTGGTGATGTTGGTCCAGTGCTCCCCGCCATCCGTGGATTTGTAGATGCCGCTGCCCGGGCCACCGCTCTCCAGGTGCCAGGGCTTGCGGTACGCCTGCCAGGCGGCGGCGTAGAGCACCTTGGGATCGCTCGGAGCCATGGTCAGGTCGACCACGCCGGTATTGTTGTCGACGAAGAGGACCTTCCTCCACGTCTTGCCGCCGTCGGTCGTCTTGAACACGCCGCGGTTCGGCCCCGGCACGAACACGTGGCCCATCGACGCTGCGTAGACGGTGTTCGGGTCGCCTGGATCGACGATCAGGTCCATCGTCGTGTGGGTGTCGCGAAGCCCCGCGTAGGACCAGGTCTTGCCGGCGTCGGTGCTCTTGTACACGCCGTCGCCGGTAATCATGTCGCCGCGGATGTCGCTCTCTCCGGTGCCGGCATAGATGACGTTCGGGTTGGACGGGGCGACGGCGAGCGCGCCGATACTGTCGCTGGCGCTCGGCCAGTTATCGGTAATGTTCTTCCATTTTATCCCGTAATCGGTGCTCCTCCACACCCCGCCGTCGACGCCGCCCATGTAGAAAAGGTTCGGCCGGCTGGGCACTCCGGCGACAGCGACGACCCGTCCGCCAATGAATGGGCCGACATCGCGCCACTTGAGCTTGCTGACCGGGTCGGATGACGGGAGGTCGGTCGCTCGTGCGCGGTGAGGCTGGAGAAAGGCGATCGAAACCGCTGCAGCGGAAATCGCGGCGGCACGCGTGAAGGCGACGGAACGGCTCATTCTGGTCTCCTGAAACGGCAGGCGCAGCACCCGCCAACGGAACGGAGTCGGAATGTTTGTAGCCGCCTGCCGCCGCTTACGCCAACAGGCGCCGGATCGGAGCGGCGTCCGAGTAGCACGGAACGCGAAATCGACATTCTCATCATCCGTTCCGCGGAAGCGACAACCATGCGGTGCCCGATCGAGGAGACGATTGTCGGTTGGGGAACAGCGAATGTCCGTTTTCGACCCATTGCGGACATTAGCGGCTCCTTGCCCATTCCAAAGGGTGTATCCGCTAACACAGGTTAGGGGCGGAGGAAGCTGAATGTGGCGGTTTGTCCTCGGGAGAACATCAGCCGATCCGGGCGCTACTTGCAACTGAACAGTCCGCCGAGAAACGCGGCATGTTGCGGCAGTTGCTAGAGGAAGCTCAACGGAGCTTGACGAACTCGAGCAAGCCTCGACGCCGCTTGTGGCGCAGCGTAGCGACGCCCTCAGGTTCTACGCCGACAATGCGTTGAGGAAGCGGTGCGCGAGCACGCGGCACAGTTTAGCACGCTGCAAATCTACGACGAAGCACGGGAGCGCCTAATTTCTCGCGCAAAAGAACTTCCGCGCTCCGTTCCTCCTCCACCTTTCCTCCGTGCGACCTGGTGACGGTTCCGCTGTGGACGGTGTCTGGAGACGGGCGATCCTGCCGCGGTGGAGGATGTGAAGACGAACAACGCCTTTCAACCCCACCGCAGATCTGCGCTTGAGGCCGGATTTGAGGCTGTCACGCATCTCCGGTGAGGGACCGTTCTGAGGCTCTTATTGCTGTCCTATCCACCTATCTCAGGAAGCCCCGGCGCTTTTCGGACGATGACTTGAAGGCGATGGCCCGTTATGCTGCAAGGATCGCCCAGCTTGAGCGGCGGCTGCTGCTAGCGGCAGCTTTCCACCCATTGCGGACGTTGGTAAACCGCGCGCGCTAGCCCCTCGGGCTACGCAAAATCCCCTAATGAACAGATCGCAGGACGGTCGTATTCGGGGCGGCACATTAGATGCCGACGAGAAAATGGTTCACAGGATCGAACAGCGAGCCCGCGTCGCGATTGTTTTGCTTTCAGCGGTAATTGGATTGCTTACCGCCGCGAACCCGCGTGCTGCCGTAGCCTTGCCTCAAGCTCTTGCTTCGAGTGCGTCCATTTAGCGTGATTGGCCGCATTCTTGACGACCGGCACGGTCTGATCGTGCTTGAGGTCGGAGAGAGGATCTTTCCGCCTTCACCGTGCATCGATTGTCTCCGGCCCGGTTCACGAAAGACTCCCGAATGCAAGCAGCAGTAGCGATGACAGAAGACCCGCATACGCGATGGGAAGCGGACAGTTGAAAATACCGGCCGGCTGAAAAGGCTGATTGGCCTTGATCCGGATAAGTGCTCCGTTCACTCCTGCGAACACGACCAGGGTGGAAAGAGACGCGAGATGCGCAAGACCCACCAGCGGAATTGACAGTGTAAGCACGAGAATGACCGCGACCGTTACCCCCGTCGCAATGAGCGGCGTCCGCGTGACGCTATTCACGTAGGCAAGCGCGGTCGGAAGATTCCCCTGCCTTGCCATTCCATAGAGCACCCGTGCCACTGCAATCATATTGATCACGACGCCATTCAGCGTCGCAACAATTGCGATCAGACCCATCCAGATTAGAGGCACACCCGTGAGACGTTGAAACACCAGTGCAAGCGGTGCGTCTGAGGTCGCCAACACTGCGGGAGGTACTGCGGCAACCGCAGTCCAGACGACGAGCACGTAGAGAATGGCTGTAATTGCCAGGGTGAGAAAAAGGGCTCGCGGCAACGTTCGTTGCGGATCCTCGAGCTCCTCGGCAACATTCACGATGTGCTCGAAACCAGTGAATGCGAACACTGCAATGATCGTTGTGCTGCCGACCGCAACCCATGCTGCAGGATTGCCAATCGAGATCGCCATCTCCGGCATTCGATCAATGAACGCGCCATGCTGAAACAAGCCCGCACCGACGATCAGAAGGAGCCCGCCGACCTCGATCAAAGTAAGGAAACCGGACCGCAATCGCCTGCGTCGTCGCAAGTCCGGCGATAAAGCCCATCGATAAAACCACGATCGTGATTGTGACCGGTCGTGGAATTGGGACAAACACGCCAAGGTAGCTGCCACTGCCTGCGACGATGGTCGCTGCGCCGATGATGCTGCCAATCGCAACCAGCAAGCCCATTGCCATAGTGATCCACCTTTGATGGAAGGCTGCTTCAACATAAGCGGCCTCGCTCGCGCTCACCGGCATTCTCGTGCCGAGTTCGGCAAACGAGGCGGCGGTCAGTCCCATCGCGACAGCGGCTGCGATGAACCCGACAGGCGCCGACATTCCGCTGCGATCGGCCGCAACTCCGACCAGAACATAAATGCCTGCACCGACCGTTACACCCACTCCGTAAAGGACGGCGTGGACAATAGTGAGGCGCCTGACGAGCCTTGGCCTCTGCTCCTTTGGAGGTTTAGCTCCTCGCATCACAGGCAGAAGCGATCAAAGAAGTAGTTTGTTCAGCCCGCAGCCACTCCCATGTGCCGCAAAGGATCGCTGCGTATCAGGTCGAAATACTTGAGAATGGCACGGTTGTGGATTTGCTGAGGCCAATGTCCGTTTCCCACCCAAAACGGACACTAGCCCAAGTGGCTTAGCGGCGCCTCAGGAACGGTTAGCTCGCCAGAAAGCCAGCGAGATCTCCCCGCGTATCTCTACTGGCCGGCAGCCTCGCCACGCACGTCCCCCGGACGTTCAGCTCGCCTTCTTAGCCGCGATCCAGCTGTCGATCTTTTCCTCCAGCACCGGCAGCGGCAGAGCGCCCGTATCCAGCACTTGCGCGTGGAATTCCGGATAGCTGAACTTGTCGCCAAGCTCGGACTGCGCCTTGTCGCGGAGCCGCTGGATGGTCAGCGCCCCGATCTTGTACGCAAGCGCCTGGCTCGGAATGGCGATGTAGCGTTCGACCTCGGCAGTGGCATCGGTCTTGCTCATGCCCGAGTGGGTCAGCATGTAATCGATCGCCTGGTCGCGGGTCCAACCCTGCGCGTGGATTCCCGTGTCGACGACAAGCCGCATTGCGCGCAGCATCTCGTCATTGAGGTTGCCGAAGCGCTGATAGGGATCGTCGTACATGCCCATCGGGTAGCCCAGGCTCTCCGAATAGAGCGCCCACCCCTCGACATAAGCGGTGTTGCCGCCGAAGCGCATGAACGCGGGCAGCGCCGTATTCTCCTGCGCCAGGCTGATCTGGAAGTGATGGCCCGGCTCGCCTTCGTGAAGGAACAGCGTCGTCTCCTCCCACGTGCTTCGTGAGGGAAGGTCATAGGCATTGTAATAGAAGGTGCCCGGCCGCGACCCGTCGGGAGTGCCCTGCTCGTACGATCCGCCTGCCTCGAACTTCTCGCGGAACGGTTCGTAGGCGCGGATCACCAGCGGCGCCTTCGGAGTCAGCGAGAAAAATTCCGGGATCTTCTTTTCGACCTTGGCCTTGACCGCGAGGAAGCCCTGCTTGAGCTCGTCGCGGCTCTTCGGCTGGAACTTCGGGCTTGTGCGCATGTAATCGAAGAAGTGCTGGAGATCGCCCTTGAACCCCACCTGGGTCTTGATCTTCTCCATCTCCTTCGTAATTCGCGCGACTTCGTTGAGCCCGAGCTGGTGAACCTCCGCCGGGTCGAGCTTTTCGGTGGTCGTCGATTCGATGTCGTAGCGGTACAGCTTGTCGCCGCCCTTCATATATTTGAGGCCGACGCCCTCGCGCGCATTGGCGAGATATTCGTTCTGGAAGAAGTCGCGAAGCCGCGTCAGCGCAGGATAGATTTCATCGGTGATCGCAGCTCGATATTCCGTCTTGAGCCGCGCCTGGTCCGCCGGCGAAATGCTGTCCGGGAACTTCGTGACCGGCTTGTAATAGGGCGAGTCCTCCGGCTTCTGGTTCAGCTGGTTATTGAGCTGCTCGATCATATTTCGGACGGTGAGCTTGGTCTCGACCACGCCGCTCGCTTCGCCCTGCTTAAAGCGCTCGATCGCCCGGTCGAGATAGATGACGAAGCCCTTGTGGCGCTTCAGATTGTTCTCGTAATCCTCGAGCGTCTTGAACGGCGCCGCGCCCTGACCGCTGGCGAAGGTGGGGTAGAATGTGTGAAGCCCGAAGAAGTGGTTGAGCGGGCGCACTTCGGTCAGCGCCAGGAGATCGGGCTGAAGTCCGCGAAGAGTGTCCTTGGTCTGCCATTCGAACGTGTCGTAGGCGAGCTGGTCGGTCTCATTAAGCTTCGACCGGTCGATTGTATGAAGCGCCGCCAGGTCGTGCTCGGCAGCAGCGCGCTCGGCGGCATAATATTGGTCGGTAATATAATCCCCGAACTTGTCGGCGTAGCGCATGTCGCCGCGGAAGATCCCCTGCAGCGGGTTGCGCTTGAGCTCCGCTTCGTCGCTGGCCTTGAACAGAGCGAACAGCTTCTCGTGCTCGCTCTGCTGAGTGGCCTCCGGGGCAGGCGCAGGCGCAGCCGGAGCCGCTTGCTCGGGCACCGCCGCAGGAGCGACCGGCGCCGGGGCTGGAGCAGGCGCGGTGGCGCAGGCAGCAAGCGCGCAAGTCGAAAGAAGCGCGGCAATAGCGGATGCACGAATGGTCATTGCAAATCCCCCGGAAGGCTCGTTAGTGTCTTAACCGCTTAATACAGTCGTTACGCGGCCGCAAGTGTCGGCGGAATCGAAAAAGGGCGCCGCGGTTTCCCGCAACGCCCTTTCGATCAATGTGCGGTGTCAGACTACCAGAAGAAGTCGTACATCACGTCGACGACCTGTCCGGTGAAGACGTTCACCAGCATGGCATCGTTATAGTAGCGCACCCAGCGGTACGGCCAGGGAGCGTACGGCAGAGCGTACATCGCCGGGTCGTCGAGCCAGTAGTTGCTGCTGTAATAGCTCGGCCACAGCCGCCACCCGATATTGTAGCGGTGATAGCCCCAGCCGAACGGGTCGATGTAGAAACCGACGTGGAAGGTCGACCGGTGCCGGTTCCGGTAATCGCGCCAATCGTAGCGGCCGCTGTTGCGCCAGTTGCGGTTCCACGTGGGAGCCCGATAATTGCCATTGTAGGCAGTCGGCGGCGGCGGCGCCGGACGATCCGGACGGGCGCCCGTCGGGGGTGGCAGCCGACGCCCGGTACGCGCCGCATCGACCCACCGGTCGCGCCACTGCTGGCGCTGCTGCTGCATTTCGGCGCGGCGGTCCTGCCTCTGCTCACGGGCTGCGGCGTTCCGCTCTTGCATCTGCTGCCGAGCCGCTTCGCGTTGGTTAGCCTGCTGCTCCCGAGCCGCTTCGCGCCGGTTGGCCTGCTGCTGCTGAACTGCCTCGCGCTGGTCGCGGCGCAAATTGGCGACGCTGTCGCGGGTGTCGCGCACCTGTCCAAGTGTCGGACGACCGCGCTCGTTGATGTTGGCCGGACGGGACTGGCGAACCGGCTCGCGAACACGGACATCGCGCTGCGGAGCCTGCACGCCGCGGTTGCCACGCTGCTCAACACGCTCCTGGCGAACCTGCTCGCGCTGCTGCTGAGCCTGCGAGCGTTCCTGGCGGGCGTCGGCGCGGCTTTCGCGCGCCTTCTCACGCTCCGCCTGCCGCTCCTGTCGCGCCTGGGCTCGATCGGCAGCGGTGCTCTGGGCAAACGCCGGAGTCGCCATCGTCGTGGCAAGTAATAGGGAGAATAGGACTTTACGCATGACACACCTCTTTCGAATTTGAACCTACCCTACACCAGCATCGCTTAGCCGTTGCTGAACCGTCACGAGTCCATTTGTTCATAAAAATGGTCCGCTTGCAAAGCTGCGCCCATACGCACAATCCCTGACGTGTGACTGCAATCGACACTTCGCTTGGCCGAATCGGCTTCTCCGAGGACGGAACGGGCGCCACTCCGATCATTTTTCTTCACGGAGTTGGCTCCGACAAATCCGTGTGGGACCCGCAGCTGGCGCACTTCGGGCGAAGCCGCCGCGCCGTCGCCTTCGACTATCCCGGTTACGGGGAAAGCGACCCCGCTCCTGCTGGGACGACCCGCGACGATTATGCCGCGGCGATGTTCGCGGCGATGGATTCGCTCGACATCGAATCCGCCCACATTTGCGGGCTGTCGCTCGGCGGAGTGGTCGCAATCGCCATGCACGCGCTTGCGCCCGAGCGTTGCAAGTCGCTGGTCCTCGCCGACACCTTTGCGGTTCATCCCGACGGACCCGCGATTTACGAGCGAAGCATCGCCGCGAGCGACGACCTTCGCGCGCTCGCCGAAGCGCGGGTCGATTTCCTTCTCGCACCGGGCGCCCTCGAAGACGTCCGCACCGAAGTCGTCGAGACCATGGCGCGGATCGATCCCGCCGCCTATCGAATCGGTGCCGAAGCGGTGTGGCTTGCAGACCAGCGCGATCGCGCTTCGGCCATCCAAGTCCCCACGCTGGTCCTGTGCGGCGAAGCCGACAAAGTGACCCCGGCCGCGCTTTCGCGCGATCTTGCGGCGCTCATTCCCGGAGCGAAGCTCGAGCTGATCCCCGGCGCCGGTCACATTTCCAACCTCGAGCGCCCGGCGCAATTCGACCGGATCGTCGAACAATTCATCGGCAATGGCTGACGCCTACATCATCGACGCAGTGCGGACCGGCGGCGGCCGGCGGGACGGAGCGCTGAAGGATTGGCACCCGGCCGACCTAGGCGCTGCGGTCCTCAATTCGCTCGTCGAGCGGACCGCAATCGATCCCGCGGCAATCGACGACGTCATCGTCGGCTGCGTCAGCCAGATCGGCGAGCAGAGCTGCCACGTGGGCCGGAACATGGTGCTGGCTTCGAAGCTTCCCGACAGCGTCCCGGCGGTCACCATCGACCGCCAATGCGGAAGCTCGCAGCAGTCGGTCCACTTCGCTGCCCAGGCGGTGATGAGCGGCACGCAGGACCTGGTCATTGCCGCCGGCGTCGAGAGCATGACCCGCGTGCCGATGGGCACGCCCGTTATCCTTCCCCTGCAGGCGGGCATCGGAACCGGGCCGTGGCCCAAGAGCGTGCAGGAGCGCTGCGGCGTCGCCGAGTTCACGCAATTCCGCGGCGCCGAGATGATGGCGAAGAAGTATGGGCTATCGCGCGAGCAGCTGGACGCCTTCGCACTCGACAGCCACCGCAAGGCGGCCGCCGCGACTCAGGCCGGCTCTTTCGACAAGGAGATCGTCCAAATCGGCGACCACCGACGCGACGAGGGCATTCGCTACGACGCCTCGCTGGAAGCGCTTGCCGGTCTCAAAACCCTCGTACCCGATGGAGTAATCACGGCCGGCAATGCGAGCCAGATCTGCGACGGGGCCTCGGCGGTGCTCGTCGCCAGCGAAGCTGCGGTAAAGACGCACGGCCTCAAACCGCTGGCGCGAATCGACCAGCTCACCGTCACGGCTGGCGATCCCGTGATCATGCTCGATGAGCCGATCCGGGCCACCCGAACCGCGCTCGAAAAATCCGGCCGCAAGATCGCCGACATCGACCTCTACGAAGTCAACGAAGCGTTCGCCCCGGTGCCGCTGGCCTGGCTCGCCGAAACCGGAGCCGACCCCGAAAAGCTGAACGTCAACGGCGGCGCGATCGCGCTCGGGCATCCTCTCGGTGCCTCCGGAGCCAAGCTGATGGCGACTCTCGTCCACGCCCTCCACCGCCACGGCGGCCGCTACGGTCTTCAGACCATGTGCGAGGGCGGCGGAATCGCCAACGTCACTGTAATCGAGGCGCTCCGCTGACTCACGCGAAACGCAGGCGATTACAAGTGCGGAATAGCCTCGTTCAGCTTTAGGCTGACCAGCATTGAGCCGTGCGACGCGTCCCCGGCAACCCGTCCCCACTTCGAGGCGGTTCCCATCTCGAAGACGTGTACCTTGCCCTGCACCACGAACGCAATGACGAACATGCTGAAGTCATAGGTGTAGGCGGGAACCGGCTGAAGCGCTCCGCCGTCCGCCGCGAATTTCACGCTACCGTCCGCGTCGATCTGCAGCGCCGGCGCGTAACTGAACCGCGTACCATTCGGGCCGGGCGATTGGCTTTGCCGATAGTAGGTGCCGCTCCAGGTCGACAGCTGAATGGGCCCGAACGGGGTGGTTGCGGCTACGGGTTTGCCGCCGACACGCCCGCGCACTGAGCGAACCCCATGCGCTTGGCTGAAGTTCAGGTCTGCAACCGTGCTGCCGCCCGCGCCGGTGATTTTGAGGCGGCCTGCGTCGAACGTGCAGTTCTGCCCCAGAGTGTAAGCGTGCGACGTTTTACCATCGAGCGAGATCGTAATTGTCGCGGTGTAAAGGGCTGGCGCCGGAGCGCCTTGCCGGGCAAGTTCAGTGGCCACCATGACGAAAGCGCCGGGAGCCGAACTGAGGGCGTAATAGCCGGTAAATGGGACCAGCGCCCGGGCGGACGATTGGGTTGCAGCAATTTTCGCTACCGAAGTCACGTCGGAGGGGCGGGTTGCGGCAGTTGCGGCCGGAGCGGCCGCCGCAAACACAACCGACGAAAACAATCCGATTGAAAGCACGCGAGTAAAAGCAACCATGACAAGACCCCCCTATGAGGGTGCGGTTATGCTGAGTTGACGAGAAAATGACCAGATGTCGCGGGGCTGCGGCTCGCCGCCGCGGAAGCGGTCGCGCCGAAGCGGCACGGTGCGCCTGGCCGCGATAGTGTCTGTCCTAGAGAGGCCCGGCTGTGCCATGCTGCGCAGCATGACTGGACCGACGCTTGTGCCCTCGATCAACCGTGCCGCCGCGATCCGCCCGAAACTTTCCATTAGGGCAGCGGAATGAAAATCGCCTGCATCGGCGGCGGCCCCGCGGGCCTCTACTTCGCCATCTCGATGAAGCTCCAAAACCCGGAGCACGACATCGACATCTTCGAGCGCAATCCGCCCGGAGTTACCTGGGGCTGGGGCGTCGTCTTCTCCGACCAGACGGTGGAGAACCTCACCGCAAACGATCCCAAGACCGCCGAAATCATCGCCTCCGAATTCGCCCACTGGGACGACATCGACGTCCACATCAAGGGCGAGGTTATCACCTCCTCGGGCCACGGCTTCATCGGCATCGGCCGCAAGCGGCTACTCGAGATTCTGCAGGACCGCGCCCGCGAGCTCGGCGCAATCCTCCACTTCGAAGCCGAATGCGATCCCGCCGACCCGAAGTGGGACGACTACGACCTGGTGATCGCCGCCGACGGTGCGAACTCGCGCTTTCGCGATGCGCATGCGCAAGCGTTCGAAGTCGACATTGACGTTCGCGCCAACAAGTTCGTCTGGCTCGGAACGAGCAAAGTGTTCGACGCCTTCACCTTCGCTTTCGAGGAGACGGAGCACGGCTGGATTTGGGCGCACGCCTATCGCTTCGCGCCCGACTGCTCGACATTCATCGTGGAATGCTCCGAAACGACGTGGCGCTCATTCGGCTTCGACGGGATGTCGCAGGACGAGAGCATCGCAACCTGCGAAAGGATTTTCGGCAAGTATCTCGACGGCCACTCGCTCCAATCTAACGCCACCCATCTCACCGGACCGGCAGCCTGGCTGAACTTCCGCCGGATCAAATGCGACAACTGGGCCTATCGCAACATCATTCTTCTCGGCGACGCCGCGCACACCGCTCACTTCTCGATCGGCTCCGGGACCAAGCTTGCGCTCGAGGACGCGATCAAGCTCGCGGAGGTTCTGAACCGCCCCGGGCTGACCCGCGACGCAGCGCTTTTCGAGTACCAGGCCGAGCGCAACCTCGAAGTGCTCAAACTCCAGAACAGCGCCCGCAATTCGACCGAATGGTTTGAGACGTTGGAGCGCTATCTTCATTTCGAGCCGCTGCAGTTCGCTTATTCGTTGCTCACCCGCTCGCAGCGGATCAGCCACGAGAATCTGCGGCTCCGGGACCGCGAATGGCTCGAGGGCGTCGAGCGCTGGTTCTGGAAGCGCGCGACGGACGGCCGCTCCAACAAGACGGCGCCGCCGATGTTCGCTCCGTTCAGGCTTCGCGGGATGCAGGTCGAGAACCGCATCACCGTCTCGCCAATGGACATGTACTCCGCGGTCGAGGGCGTTCCGAACGACTTCCATTTCGTCCATTACGGGGAGCGGGCGCTCGGCGGCGCTGGCCTCGTCTTCACTGAAATGACCTGCGTATCGCCGGAGGGCCGGATCAGCCCGGGCTGCACCGGCATGTGGAATGCCGGTCACGTCACCGCATGGAAGCGGATCGTCGATTTCGTCCACGCGAACAGCAAGGCCAAGATCTGCCTCCAGCTCGGCCATTCCGGGGGGAAGGGTTCGACCAAGCTCGGCTGGGAAGGCAATGACGTGCCCCTGGACAAGGGGAACTGGCCGGTCATGGCAGCATCCGACGTGCCCTGGTCCCCGGTAAGCCAGGTGCCGAGACCGATGACCCGCGCCGACATGGACCGGGTCCGCGACGAGTTCGTTCGCTCGGTCGAGATGGGAATCGAAGCCGGCTTTGACATGGTCGAGCTTCACGCCGCTCACGGATACTTGCTGTCGGGTTTCCTTACTCCGCTGCAGAACAACCGAACCGACGACTATGGAGGCAGCCTCGAGAACCGGTTGCGCTATCCGCTCGAAGTGTTCCGGGCGATGCGCGAAGCGTGGCCCAAGGACCGGCCGATGTCGGTGCGCATTTCCGCGACCGACTGGGTCGGCGAGGACGGAATTACGCCCGAGGATGCGGTCGAAATCGCGGAGGCGTTCTGGCGGGAAGGTGCGGACCTGATCGACGTATCTGCAGGCCAGACATCGACCGCGGCGAAACCGGTCTTCGGCCGCATGTTCCAGACGCCCTTCTCCGACAAGTTGCGCAATGAAGGCCGGCTGGCGACGATGGCGGTGGGCAACATCTATGAGCCGGATCACGCCAATTCGATCCTCGCCGCCGGCCGCGCCGACCTGGTCGCACTCGCGCGGCCGCACCTGATCGACCCGTTCTGGACGCTTCGCGCCGCCGCAGCTCTCGATTACCGCGACATCCATGTGCCGCCGCAATATCTCAACGGGCAGGCGCAGCTCGCCCGCAATCTGAAGCGCGAAGCCGAAGCCGCAGCGGCGGCGCTGAAAGTCTAGACGATCACCGGGTCGAGGAAGACGCCGCCGGCTTCGTGGCCGCAGATCCAGCGGATTTGACCGCGAACCGCGGCTGCGTCGTGCATCTGCAGCGTCACCTTTGAGCCGACTTCAAGGTCGGTCAGCGAGCGCAGGCGGAAACCATCCTTCGACACGTCGACGAGGGTGACGTCCACGTTGAAGCCATCGGCTTCCGTAAGAATTGCCTCGCAGTTGAGAGTCACCCGGCGCTCGCGCCTGGTAGTGATGCAGTTTCCGAGTTTCTTGCTCGTGTTCATACTCTGGCCCCCTGCCCGCACAATGGCAGCGAACGTCACGGCCGCGTCAGGCGGACCGCTTTTCGAAACTGGGGGCTAAAGCCCACCGCCTGCTGTCCACGCAGGCCGGCGCGCCATGTCCACTCGGCCGCCGAATTCCACGTCCGGGTACAGCATTAACTTGTATCAGTTTACCGAGTTCGAAACATTCACGGTTCCAGTCGCGTTTACCGCGTTTGTCTTTTCCGGAGCCGCGACGGCCCCGCCCGCGTTTGACGGCTGATGGTGTGGACGCCCGAACCGACTTACGAAAAGCCGGAGATCTCCGTCCGGGCAACGACTCTCTATTACGAGATCATCGCGCCGCTGATGCTGCCGTTTGCCGACAAGCGAATCCTCAACCTGTTCCGCTGCCGTGGCGAGACCTGCTTCTTTCAAAGAAACGCCGATCACCCGCCGACGAGCGGCGAGTTCGGCAAGATCGTGCACCTGCAGCCCATTGAGCAGAAGAACGGGCGCACCGAAGATTATCTCTATGTCACGACTAGCAACGAGATCGTCGCCTGCGCAAAGGTGCAAACGGTCGAATTTCATGGCTGGGCGAGCAGGGCGGGATCGCTCGAGAAACCCGATCGGATGGTCATCGACCTCGATCCCGATCCAAAGCTCGGCTTCGAATCGGTCAAAAGCGCAGCCACTCAGGTGCGACGGTCGTTCGAGGCTGTCGGCCTGGAAAGCTTTGCGCTTCTGTCGGGCGGCAAGGGAATCCACGTCGTCGTCCCGATCCGTCCGGAATTGACGTGGGACCAGGTGCGCGATTTTTCGAAGCACTTCTCAACCGCTCTGGCCAGCGCGGACCCGGAGCGCTTCACGGTCGCTCTTGCGAAGCAAAAGCGACGCGGGAAGATCTTCCTCGACTATCTCCGCAACCATCGCACCGCGACGGCGGTCCTTCCTTATTCGGCGCGAGCCCGCGCGGGGATGCCGGTGGCGGCACCTGTCGACTGGGCGGAACTGGACGAAATCGATTGCGCCAGCCGGTTCACGATCATTGACGCCGAGCGCCTGCTTAAGCGTGCGAACGCGCTTGCCGGTTGGGGATCGGCCGATCAGTCGCTTCCGTCGATCCGCTGATTTCGTTGCGGTGCTCGGGCCGTTCCTCCTCGGAGCACTCCAGGTCTAGCCGGCACTTCATCTCGCGGGCGATTTCGGCGCGGCTCGGCTGAAACACACCCTCCTGAAGGCGGTCCTTTTCGTTGGTTTCTTTGATTTGGGGCATTGAGTTCTCCGTTACTTCCGTAACGGTCGAACACCGCCGATTGTTGCTCAGGCTGCCTGAAGAGTGTTCCGCTTGACATATGTTAAGGCGCCGCTGGCGGAGACGGAGGGATTCGAACCCTCGGTACGGGAATTCCCCGTACGGCGGTTTAGCAAACCGCTGGTTTCAGCCACTCACCCACGTCTCCGCAGCGGACCCTCATGCTCGCCCTTCCCCCGGAAGGTCTCCGCGCGAGGCCGAGCCGGGGCCTATATAGGGCGCTCGTTGGCGTATCAACCGACGCGTCAAAGCAACCGGACAGCAATTCGCGCCTGCAGCAGCGCCTCTTCGCCGGGTTCCAGAATCTGTATGCCGAGCGCTTCCCAATCCTCCTCCGGCTGATTGAGAGCAGCATTGGCGTGAGTCACCGGCTCGGCGACGAAGATCCCGCCGTTTTGCGGCGAATAGAGCTGGAAGAAACGCGCCTGCGGCGAAGATAGCTCGATTTCGAAAGGCCAATCGGGATCGGTCAGCAGCGTTCGCCCGCTCCATCCGTCGTAGCCATTGTCCAGGTCCCGGCTGCAGGCCGGATCGTCGGCGATCGAATAGCGGCCAACGGCGGGCATTCGACCGACGGGCAAGACGTCCTCGTCGACAGTCCAGACATGCTCGACCTGGGTGTGGATGCGAGTCTGCGGCCCGCACGGAAAGTATGGGTGGAAACCGAGCCCGCACGGCATCGGCTCGCTCGAGCTGTTGCGGCAGGTTAGCTGCAGGTGGAGTGCGTTCGCGTCCAGCCTGAATTCCTGCCTCGCGCAGTAAGCCCAAGGCCATTCGCCGGGCTCGTGATCGAACTCGATCAGCGCATCGCTCGCCGATTTCGATTGCACCCGCCACCGACTGGTCCACCCCTGTCCGTGAAGCGGGTTCGGATCGCCCTTCATGTTGGGCGAAAGACGAACCTGCCGGCCGCAAAACGTGAAGCATCCGCCGCGAATCCGGTTCACGAAAGGAACCAGCGGGAAACAGGCGGCGTCGAGAACGTTTTCGAGGGGACTGTGGCTCTCGCGCAATATCGGGCGCGAGCCGCCTTCGGCGGTGAGTGCAAAATTCGAAATTGCCCCGCCAATTGAAGGACTAAGGCGCAATTCCAATATCTCCGATGAGAGGGTCAGCGAATCTCCGGCCATGTCAGTCCAAAGCCCTGGCGCAACAATTGTTCACGCCGACGCAACTCTCTTGGGGATAAATTCGGATCAACGGTTGCGCCCGCTTTTAGCGCAACAATAATTGGCCCCGCGGTACGGGGAAGGAATAATGGGTCGACGAGTCAAGGACTTCATCGAGATCAGCGACTACACATCGCTGGACAGCCTCATCAACACGCTGGTCGCGATCCGCGACAATCTCCCGGAAGATGCGGAGCCTGAGCTGAAGCTGCTCGGCGACGATGTCTTCGGGCGGCGGCTGACCATCAGCTACATGCGCGAGTTGACGGCAGAGGAAGCGGAATGCGACGCCCGCTACACCGGCGCGGTCGTCGAGCCGGATCCCGACATCGACCAGCTCCGCGAGAAACTGGACAAGATTCCGTACCACTCGGAAGACAGCCGCCGGTTCCGCCGGGTCGCTTAAGCGCCCCGACGACTACCACTCCGCGAAGCTGCCGTCGGAAAGACGCCACACCGGATTGCGCCACCGGTGGCGCTCCTTGTTCGATTCGCGGACGGCGTCTTCGTCTATGTCGACTCCAAGCCCGGGGCCTGCGGGAATGGCGAGATAGCCGTCCCTCGGCGACAGCTGCGTCTTGTCGCGGCAGTAAGTGAACAGGTCGGCCCCGACATTGTAGTGAATGCCGAGGCTCATTTCCTGGATTGCGACATTTGGTGCGCAGGCGGCGACCTGTAGGCAGGCGGCGAGCGCCAGCGGCCCCAGCGGGCAGTGCGGAGCGACGGCGATGTCATAAGCTTCCGCCATCGCGGCGATCTTTCGCACCTCGAGGATGCCGCCGGCATGGCTGAGGTCGGGCTGGATGATGTCGACGGCCCCGCTTTCGAAGAACGGCTTGAAATCCCAGCGCGAATAAAGCCGCTCGCCGAGCGCGATCGGGATGGACGTCAGCCCGGCGATCTGCCGCAGCCCTTCCGGGTTTTCCGACAGCAGCGGCTCCTCGATGAACAGTAATCCGAGCGGCTCGAGAGCTTTCGCGAGCTGCTTTGCCAGCGGGCGGTGAACGCGGCCGTGGAAGTCCAGCCCGACGTCCATTCCAGCCTTCTGTGCCGCTTCCACCCGCTCGATCACGGCGTCGAACAGCTTGGGAGTTCCGATCCAGTCGATCTCCGGAGTGGCATTCATCTTCACCGCCGAGAAGCCCTGTTCGCGGCGTGCGGTCGCGGCCACGCCGATCTCGTTCGGTCGATCGCCGCCGATCCAGGCATAAGCGCGGATCCTGTCGCGCACTCGGCCGCCGAGCATTTCCCACACCGGCAAGTTTAACGTGCGGCCCTTGAGGTCCCAAAGCGCCTGCTCCAGGCCGGCAAGCGCCGACATCAGCACCGGCCCGCCGCGATAAAAGCCGCTCCGATATCCAACCTGCCAGATGTCCTCGATCCGGTACGGGTCGGCGCCGACGAATTTGTCGCGGAGCGCTTCAAGGGCGCCGTCGACTGCCTCGGCGTGGCCTTCGAGGCTGGCTTCCCCCCAGCCGAACGCCCCGTCGTCGCTCTCGACCCGGACGAACAGCCAGCGCGGGGCGACGTAGAAGCTCTCGATCTTGCCGATTTTCATGGGCCGTTCCCGGTTTGGAAATCCACCTCTTCATGCCCGAGCCGCTCGGCTGCCTTCGCCTCCTGCTCGCGTGAATGCTGCTGCGCGTAGTGCGATGGCGATACGACCGGAACCGTCAGGCACAGGCTGGACGCCGGAAGCACTTCACGCCAGTCCTTGATCAGCCTCTTGTACGCCCGGCCGACGTTGCGGATATTGCGGCTGAGATCGAACAGCCCAAGCGGATTGACGTGCCCATTCTGCTCGCGGAGCGCGGTGTCCCAGTCGACCTGGTCGGTCAGCGAATACCAGGTGAAGCCGACGGTCGGGATTCCGATATTGCGGAGCCGGAGCACGTTCGCCCACTCCTTCCACAACCACTGAACGGCCTCGTCTCCGACCGGCCCTTCCGTCAGGTTGGTTTCGGTGTGGAAGACGGGAAGCCGGTAGCGGTTGTAATATTGGCGAGTGATTTCGGTGTAGCCGAACACCTCGCCGGATGCGGCCGTCCGGCCGTCCTCGAAAACCCGATGCTCGTTGGTCCGGTAATAGTCGTTGCCGAGAATGCAGTGCTGTTTCAGCCGGTTGTGGAGGAAGAAGTGGTACTCCTCCTGGGTCATGCCGTTGTCCATCAGATATTCGTACATGTCGCTGTCGACGCGGCGGCCGTAGTTGAGATCGAGCGACAGGAATCGCCTGGAGTTCAGCTGCTCGGCGATATGTATCGCCTTCGGGCTATCGGCATGGAAATATTCGGACGATTCCGACTGAACGAAGATCGCGTCGGCGCGGCGCCTTAGGATCGCAAGCATCGCCAGCACATTCGCTTTGACGAGGTGCTTGAGTGCGGTGACGAAAGCCGTGTCGCTCCGCAACTGCTCGTTCCACCAGCCGTATTTGGCCGAGAACATTGCGCAGATGAACATCTCGTTCACGGGCGTGTAGAGCTGGACCCACGGAAAGCGCTCTGCGAACGCGCCGGCATAGTCGGCGAACAGCCGCGGAAAGTCCGGGTTTTGAAAATTGCCGATCCAGTCGGGCACTCCGAAGTGGCACAGGTCGACGATCGGAGTGATGTCGCGCCGCTTTATTTCGGCGAAGGTCTCGTCGGCGAAGGTCCAGTCGTAATTGTCGGGTCCGAGAAAGGTGCGATAGAGCGGGGGACCGTAGCGAAGATAGTGAATCCCGAGCTCCTGGACCGCATCGAAATCCTCACGCCAATGTTCGTAATGTCCGCACAGCTCCATCTCGTCGACGCGGGTCTTGCCATTGTCGATCGTCGGGATGCTGTTCTCGATCCCGGTCGCAAACATGAAGTTGGCGATGGATGATCTCCTTTAAGCGGCTCGCCCCTTCGGCTCAGCCCGCGAAGCTCGTCTCGGGCACGCCACGGGCGGCCGTTTCCACTAAAAAGAGTCCGCCCGCACAAGGTTGCATATCGAGCGTATCTTCATCGATTCCGCGGCTTGCCGAGGTCACGTAGAGCCGGTCCAGATCGCGCCCCCCGAAGCAGCAGCTGGTGGGACGCTGCACCGGCATGTCGATCTTTTGGACCACTTCTCCCCCGGGCGAAATCCGGCGGATGCACCAGCCGTCCCAGAAGCAGACCCACAGGTGGCTGTCGCTGTCGACCGTCATCCCGTCGGGCGAGCCGTCCTTGTCCGCAAACTGCATGAAGACTCGCCGGTTCGAAACCTCGCCAGATTCGGAGATGTCGAATGCGTAAATGGTCTTCGCCCCCGAATCGGTGTGATACATCCGCCCGAGCGAACGGTCGAACGCGGGCCCGTTCGTGACCTTGTAGCCGCTGTCCATCTTCGCGATGGAGAGATCGGCGTCGACGCGGTACAATAAGCCGGTCGTCTCTTGTTCGCGATTGTCCATCGTCCCGGTCCAGAAGCGGCCCCACGGGTCGGTCTTGCCGTCGTTGAAGCGGTTGTGCGGAAGATCCTTTTCCGGGTCGGCAATAGTGTCGAAGATGCGCTCCTGAAGGTCGATCTCGACTATTCCACGGTCGGTCCCGGCGATGAACCCGCCTTTCAACCTCGGCACGAGGCAGCCAACCTGCATCGGCGTTTCGAATCTGCGAATGTCGCCGTCGGGGCCGCGGCGGAAGATCGTCTTCCCCTTGTTGTCCACCCAATAGAGCGCCTGCTCGCTTGCGACCCAGACCGGTGCTTCGCCGACCTTCGCCTTGACGTCCGCGATGCAGTCGACGTCGGTCTTTATCTTGCTCGGCGGAGCCATGTCGCTCTCCCGCAGTTAAATAGCTCAAATGGGCGGACGCACGTCTTGGGCAGATGGTTTCATTGCGGTCGATTGGGGGACCACCAATCGCCGCGCTTATCTCGTCGATTCGCCGGGTGGAAGCGAAGCCGAATTCGAAGACGGGAAGGGAATCCTGTCGGTGCGGCGCGGCGGGTTCGAGGCAGCGATTGCCGAGATCCGCGAGCGCCTCGGCGACCGCCCGCTTCTGCTCGCCGGAATGGTAGGCTCCAATCGAGGCTGGGTCGAAGCGCCTTATGTCCCCTGCCCGGCGGGAATCGAGGAGATCGCAAAGGGTCTGGTGAGAATCGGCGACGACGTCGTCATCGTCCCCGGAGTGTCGCTTTCGAACGGTCGCTGCGACGTCATGCGCGGGGAGGAAATCCAGATCGCCGGGGCAGTGGCCGCCGGCCAGATTCCCCCCAACTGTCTCGTCTGCCATCCGGGCACGCACAACAAATGGATCGACGTCAGCGGCAGCCGCATCGCGTCGTTCCGGACGGTCATGACCGGCGAGCTATTCAGCATGCTGAAACACCGGAGCATCCTTTCCGACCTGATTGCCGGACGCGCCGCCGACGGTGACGCCTTTCGCTCGGGCGTTCGAAAAGGGCTCTCGGGCGATGGCCTCACCGCCGAGCTGTTCGAGGTGCGAGCGCGCTTTCTGCTCGGCCGCCTGAAGAGACACGAAGGCGCGTCGCTGGTCAGTGGCCTGCTCATCGGCGAAGACCTTCGCTCCGGCCTCGGCAGGGGCGCCGCTTCGAGCGTGGTCGTAATCGGCCGACCGCAGCTGACGGCGCTCTACTCGGCGGCGCTCGAGGTTGCGGGAGTGAAAAGCGATCAAAAGGACGGCGAAGCCGCGTTTATCGCCGGCGCCAAGGCCATCGTGGAGCGAGTCGAATGAGCGCCAGAGAAGTTTTCGAATCCTATTTCAGCCAGTGCCCGCTGGTTGCGATCATCCGCGGCGTCGAGCCGGCCGAGGCCGCGGACATTGCGCAGGCGCTGTTCGAGGGCGGAATCCGGATCGTCGAGGTCCCGCTCAACTCGCCCGACCCGCTGGCGAGCATTCGCTCGATTGCCGACTGCCTGGGCGAGCGCGCACTGGTCGGTGCCGGGACGGTGCTGAGCGCATCCGATGTCGGCCGGGTTCGCGATAGTGGCGGCCAAATCATCGTCTCTCCAAACACCAATCCATCGGTGATCCAGGCGACCGCCGAGGCCGGCATGGTGTCCATGCCAGGGGGCTTCACGCCTTCGGAAATGTTTGAAGCCCTTCAAGCGGGGGCCCACGCGCTCAAGCTGTTCCCGGCCGAAGCGGCTTCGCCGAAGGTCGTGAAGGCCTTGCGCGCAGTACTGCCGAAAGGCGTTCCGCTGCTGGCCGTCGGCGGGATCACGCCCGAATCCATCTCCGGTTGGCTGGAGGGCGGAGTCGACGGTTTCGGCCTCGGCGGCGGGCTCTACAAGCCCGGACAGAATGCGCAGCGAACACTCGAAAAGGCGCGCGCCTATGTCAGCGCGGTGAAGCCGTGAGGCCAATTCGAATCGCCATCATCGGCTTCGGCAAGATCGCCGCCGACCAGCACGCGGGCGCAATCGCAGGCAACCCGCGGTTCGAGCTCGCCGCAACCTCGAGCCGGTCAGGCGTCGGCCCGAAACCGGCGTTCACCGATTGGCGGGAACTGATCCAATCGGTCGAGGGGCTTCAGGCGGTCGCAATCACCACTCCGCCCAAGCCTCGCTATGCAATTGCCCGCGCCTGCCTCCAGGCTGGGCTCGAGGTGCTCCTGGAAAAGCCGCCGGCGGCGACGCTTACCGAGACCGAGGACCTCGCCTGCGTTGCCGAGGCGGAGCAGCGAACGCTCTATGCAACGTGGCATGCGCGGCAAAACCCGGCCGTCCAAGCCGCTGCGGCCGCACTGGCGGGAAAGCGAGTGGCCTCGATGGCGATCCGCTGGCACGAGGATGTGAACAAGTGGCATCCCGGACAGACCTGGATCTGGCAGGCTGGCGGGTTCGGAATCTTCGATCCGGGAATCAATGCTTTCTCGATCGCGACCCGGATCTTCCCGGGCGCTCTGTTCGTCGACTCCGCGTCGCTCAGCGTCCCCGCCGGATCGCAAACGCCGATTGCCGCGGAAATCGCGTTCGCAAGTCCCGCCGCCGACGGGCCGCTGACCTGCAGCCTCGACTGGCGGGGGACCGGCCGCGAGCAATGGACCATCGAGATCCGCACCAGCGATGGCCGCGAGCTGCTGCTCACCGACGGGGGAGCAACGCTCACCATCGACGGACAAGAGCTGGAGAGCGGCGGGCCCGGCGAATATCCGGACATCTATCGGCGCTTTGCCCAACTCATCGACGAGCGGCGAAGCGATGTCGATGTCCGCCCGTTGAGACTGGTTGCCGACTGTCTTCTCGCGGGAAGCCGCGAAGAGGTCGCGGCAGTGCCGCTGTAACCTGCGTTACGCGGCGGGAACAAATCGGCTGTTCCACGACTCTGTAGGCGGGAACGCAAGCTGATGAACCGGACCGGCACCGACGAACTAGATCGCCTCGACGAAGCCTTCGCCGGGAACCGGCTGCTGTCCACCTTCGGGGCCGAAGACCGAGCGCTGATCGAGCCGTTCGCCACGATCGCAGACCTGGCTGTCGGAGACGTGGTCCATGAGCGCGGTTCGGATGTGCAAGCCAGCTTCTTTCCGTTCGGCCCGACGATGGTTTGCCTAATGGTCGAGCTTGCCGGCGACCGCTCGATAGAGGTCGCGTCGATCGGCCATGAAGGCGCAATCGGCGGCATCGTAAGCTGCGGCCATGCGCCCGCTTTCGCCCGTTCGCAGGTGCTGGTCCCCGGTCCCGCCCTCCGAGTGCCGATGGAGCCCCTGGAAGATGCGAAGATGCGGTCCGCTCACATCCGCAACCTGTTTTGCCGGTTCGCCGACTATCTGCTGGCTCAGGTGATGCAGTCGGTGGCCTGCAACACCTATCACACGATCGAGCAGAGGGCGGCGCGTTGGCTTCTCACTGCCCAGGATCGGGCCGGCGACAGCATCGAGCTGACGCAGGAGGCCTTTGCTGCGCTTCTTGGGGTGCAGCGAACGACCGTGAATGCGGTGGTCCGGATCCTTCAGGACGAGGGGCTGATCACGACTCGGCGGGGAGTCATTCAGGTTGCCGATCGCGCCGGGCTCAAGCGGCGCGCATGCGAATGCTACGAGGCCCTTGAGAAGCATTTCGCGGACGTCATCGGCGGCGACTTCGGCCACGACTGCCGCTGATCAGCCGGACAGGCTCCACGGCAGCTTCGCTCCGGCGAGGAACGGGACCAACTCGATTTCGCCGAGACCCAGCAAATCTGGAATTTCCGTCGGTTCGCGCTCGAGCGTAATTTTGCCCTCGTTTCGCGGCAGGCCATAGAAATCGGGGCCATTCTCCGACGCGAAGGCTTCCAGCCTATCGAGCGCGCGCTCCTCCTCAAACACGGTCGCATAAGCCTCCAGCGCCACCGGTGCATTGAAGATGCCGGCACAGCCGCAGCCCGACTCCTTTGCATGCCGCTGGTGCGGCGCGCTGTCGGTGCCGAGGAAGAATTTGGGTGAGCCGGAAGTGGCGGCGCGACGGATTGCAAGGCGGTGCTTTTCGCGCTTGGCGACGGGCAGGCAGTAGGAATGCGGCCTCATTCCGCGCTCGAACATCGCATTGCGGTTGATCATCAGGTGGTGCGGGGTGATCGTTGCCGCCATCGCCGGGCCCGACGTCTCGACGAAATTCGCCGCCTCTTCGGTGGTGATATGTTCGAGCACCACCTTCAGCTCGGGGAAATCGCGGCACAGCGGCTCGAGCACTCGCTCGATAAACTCCGCCTCGCGATCGAAGATATCGATTTCCGGGTCGGTGACTTCGCCGTGGACGCAAAGCGTCATTCCGATCCGCTGCATCCGTTCGAGCACCGGATAGATGTTGCGGATGCTGGTGACCCCGAGCGCGGAATTGGTCGTCGCATTGGCGGGATAAAGCTTGGCCGCGATCCACACGTCGTCGTTGAAACCGTGCTCGACAACATCCGGATTGGTCTCGTCGGTGAGATAGCAGGTCATCAGCGGACGAAAGTCGCGCCCGGTCACTTCCCAAATGCGATCGCGATAGGCCGCGGCGGCGCCGATCTGCGTGATCGGCGGCACCAGGTTCGGCATGACGATGGCTCGCTCGAACTGGCGGGCGGTGAACGGCGCCACCAGCTTCAGCATCTCCCCGTCGCGGAAATGAACGTGCCAGTCGTCAGGGCGGCGGATGGTGAGCGTTTGCATTGCTTGCGCGCCTCCTTAACTGAGGGGCATGGCCGCTACCAGCCTCGCGAATCGCGCAGTCGTCCGAGTCTCGGGCGAAGGCGTCAGCGAATTCATGCAGGGGCTGGTCACGAACGACGTCATGGGTGAGCTTCCCGTTTGGGCCGGGCTTCTCACTCCCCAAGGCAAATGCCTCTTCGACTTTCTAGTGTGGCCGGATGGCGACGACTTGCTCCTCGACTGCGAAGCCGCAGCTGCCGACGATCTCGTCAAGCGCCTGTCGATCTATCGCCTCCGCCGAAAGATCGACTTCGGCCGCGATGATTCGGTGGCCGTGCACTGGTCGCGCGAGGGCGATGACGGCGTTCCCGATCCGCGCCTCGCGAACCTGGGCCGCCGCTGGCTTGGGCCGCCGAGCGAGGCTGCATCGGGGTGGCTCGAGCATCGCCTGCGCCTCGGCGTGTGCGAGGGCCGTGCGGAGCTCGGCGACATATTGTGGCTGGAGTGCAATGCCGCCGAGCTGAACGGAGTCAGCTTCTCGAAGGGCTGCTACGTCGGCCAGGAGAATACCGCGCGAATGAACTGGCGCTCCAAGATCAACCGGCGCCTGCTCGTTCTCGAAGGGGGCGGCGAGCGAACGCGAGTCGAATACCCGCAAGTCGGGCTATCCGTTGCCCACATTCGCATGGATTCGATTCCCGACAATGCGATCATCCCGGAGTGGCTGAAGAGCTCGATCGATGCCGCACGATCCTGACCCGAAGAGCGTCGTTCGCGAATTCTACGAACGCGCCATCAACCGCCGCGACCTGAGCGCGGTGGATGCGCTTTTGACCGATGACTTCCGGCACAATGGCGAACGGCGGGGACGAACCGGGCAGCGCGAGGCCGTGAGCGCATTCCTGAGCGCCTTTCCGGACCTTCGGCATCAAATCCTGATTATCCTCGCGGAGGGCGACCTCGTCAGCGCGCACTAGCGATGGACAGGCACGCGCGAGGGCGAATTCATGGGACATCCGCCAAACGGCCGCCAGGTAAGTTTCACGTCGACCGCGATCCTGCAGGTACGCGACGGTCAAATCGCCGAGGCTTGGGACGTCATCGATATCGCGCTTGCTGCGCAACTGGACTGAAGCCCGATTAGGCCGACGATTTTCGTCTTCGACTGATCCGCCAGAGAGCGAAGCCTCCGATCAGCACCCACACGACATTCAACGCCGCGGACGGAAGCGCGTCGTGCCACCAGCCGTTGATGACGAAGCCGGCGCCGCCGAAGACGTTCATCCACTGATACAGTGGCGATTGGCCGCTGAGCCTGCCCATCGACAGGAGAAGGTAGGCGAGCAGGATCAGCGCCGCGCCGCCCCAGCCTGCGACCTCAACCGCCAGCTGGACCGCGGTCAGGCGGCCAGCCTCCGCAAGACGTACTGAAGGATCCCGCCGGCTTTGAAATATTCCAGCTCGTTGTACGTGTCGATCCGGGAACGGGCGGTGAAGGTGAACTCGTCCCCCTCGTCGGGAATGACTCGCACTTCGACCTCCTGCCTTGGCTTTAGATCGGCGATCCCGGAAATCGTGTATTTCTCCTTTCCGGTCAGGCCGAGGCTCTCGGCGCTGTCGCCCTCCTTGAACTGCAACGGAAGGACGCCCATCCCGACAAGGTTGGAGCGGTGGATCCGCTCGAAGCTCTCGGCGACGACTGCGCGGACGCCCAGCAGGATCGTGCCCTTGGCCGCCCAGTCCCGCGAGCTTCCGGTGCCATATTCCTTGCCGGCGATGACGACGAGCGGGCGCTTGTCCTGCTTGTAGAGCATTGCCGCGTCGTAGATCGGCATCGTTTCGCCGGTCGGTGCATAGCGCGTGTAGCCGCCCTCAACGTCGTCGAGCATCTTGTTGCGGATTCGGATGTTGGCGAACGTGCCGCGCATCATGACTTCGTGATTACCACGCCTCGACCCGTAGCTGTTGAACTGGCCGCGCGAGACGTCGTGCTCGAGCAGGTAGCGGCCTGCGGGGCTGTCGGGCTTGATCGCTCCAGCAGGCGAGATGTGGTCGGTCGTAATCGAATCCCCGAACACCGCCAGCGGCCGGGCGCGCTCTATGTCCTTCGGCGCTGCCGCCTCCATCGTCATTCCGGTGAAGTAGGGCGGGTTCTGGATGTAGGTGGATTCAGGCGGCCAGCTGTAAGTGTCGCCACCGGCAACGGCGATTTTCCGCCACCGGTCGTCCCCGCGATAGACGTCGGCATAGCGCCTTCGGAACATCTCCGAATGGACGTGGGAGTCGATCAGCGACCGAATCTCCTCGTTCGAAGGCCAGATGTCCCTGAGGAACACCGGCTCCCCGTTCGAGCCGGTCCCAAGCGGTTCGGAAACCATGTCTGACCGGACCGTGCCTTTGAGCGCATAGGCAACCACCAGCGGCGGTGAGGCGAGATAATTAGCGCGGCAGTCCGGCGACACACGGCCTTCGAAATTCCGGTTGCCGGAAAGCACGCTGACCGCGACCAGGTCGTTGTCGTTCACCGCCTTCGAAATCGGCTCGGGGAGCGGGCCGGAGTTGCCGATGCACGTCGTGCAGCCATAGCCGACCAGGTCGAAGCCAAGCGCGTCGAGATCCTCTTGAAGGCCGCTTTCCTGCAAATAATCGCTCACAACCTGGCTCCCCGGAGCAAGGCTGGTTTTTACCCAGGGCTTCACCTTCAGCCCCTTTTCGCGCGCCTTTCGGGCGACCAGCCCGGCCCCGATCAGGACCGACGGGTTCGAGGTGTTCGTGCAGCTGGTGATCGCGGCAATGACGACGTCGCCGTTGCCAAGGTCGTGGTCCAGCCCCTCGACCGGGACACGGGGGTCATCGCCCTTGTGATAAATCTTCTCGAGATCGGCGTTGAACTTCTCGTCGAGGTCGGTGAGGAGCACTCGATCCTGCGGCCGCTTGGGCCCGGCGAGCGACGGCTCGATGGAGCTCATGTCGAGCTCCAGAGTGTCGGTGAACACCGGCTCCGGCGAATTGTCGTCGCGCCATAGGCCCTGGGCCTGGCAATAGGCGCGGACCAGCTCGATCTGGTCCTCGTCGCGCCCGGTCAGGCGCAGGTAATCGATCGTCCGATCGTCGATCGGGAAGAAGCCGCAGGTCGCGCCATATTCGGGCGCCATATTTGCGATCGTGGCTCGGTCGGCCAGCGGCAGGTTGGCAAGCCCGGGGCCGTAAAATTCCACGAAACGCCCGACAACACCCTTCTGCCGAAGCATCTGGGTGACCGTCAGGACGAGGTCGGTAGCGGTGATGCCCTCGTTCAACTCGCCGTCGAGGCGGAAACCGACGACCTCCGGCACGAGCATCGAAATCGGCTGCCCGAGCATGGCCGCCTCGGCCTCGATCCCGCCAACTCCCCAGCCGAGAACGCCGAGGCCGTTCACCATGGTCGTATGGCTGTCGGTTCCGACCAGGGTGTCCGGGTAGGCGAGGGTCTTGCCGTTCGCCTCTGCAGTCCACACGCAGCGGGCGATATGCTCCAGGTTCACCTGGTGACAGATGCCGGTGTCGGGGGGCACGACCTTGAAATTGTCGAACGCCTCGCTGCCCCATTTCAGGAAACGGTAGCGCTCGAGGTTCCGCTCATATTCGAACTCGACGTTCTTTGCGAAAGCGCGAGGAGTCCCGAACTCGTCGACCATGACGCTGTGGTCGATGACCAGATGAACCGGCACCAGCGGATTGATCTTCTGCGGGTCGCCACCAAGCTGCTTCATCGCGTCGCGCATGGCCGCAAGGTCGACGACTGCCGGAACTCCGGTGAAGTCCTGGAGCAGGATTCGCGCCGGCCGGTACTGGATTTCTCGATTGACTCGACGTTCCTTCAGCCACTCCGCCATCGCCTCCAGGTCCTTGCGGGTCACGGTTTCGCCGTCTTCGAAGCGAAGCAGGTTTTCCAGCAGGACCTTCATCGAGAAAGGCAGGCGCGAGATATCGCCGAGAGACTTTTCCGCCTTTTCCAACGAGAAGTAGGTGTAGGTGTTTGAGCCGACGGTGAGTGTCGAACGTGTATCGAGGCTGTCCTTGCCGGTCGGCGTCATCACAATTCCCTTTGGTTTATCGGCCGCACGCGCGGCGAGCGCCCATTAGCAATGAGCCAACGCAGCCGCAAAGCGTGGGTTCAGCTAAAGTGCGAACATGCCGACGACGGCCAATGCCATGACTCCAGTCGCCGCCCAGCCGAAGATCCGCTGCCAGGGAGTGGCGATGTAGGCGCCCATCTGCCGACGCCGACGGCAAACGACCATCATCGCGCCCAAAATCGGGACCGAAATGATGCCGTTCACGACAGCGCTCCAGAACAGCATTTTGATCGGCGTGATCGGAGACAGGAGCACCACCAGGGCAACGCCCATCGCGGCCGCAATGACGGAGTAGAACAATTTCGCGTCGCGCGGCTTCTTTTCCAGTCCCTTCGGCGCGTTGAAGCTCTCCGCAGCCGCATAGCCGACCGACCCCGCAAGCACCGGCACGGCGAGAAAGCCGGTGCCGATGATTCCGAGGCTGAACAGCAGGAACGCGAACTGCCCAGCGATCGGACGGAGCGCCTGCGCCGCTTCGGCCGAGGTCTGGATGTCGGTGATCCCGCTCTGGTTCAAGGTCACTGCAGTCGTCAGGATGATGAAGAAAGCGATCAGGTTGGAAATTGCCATCCCGGTGAAGGTGTCGGTGGACAAGCGCCGAAGCTGAAGGCGCGCGCCCTCCGGCGGGATCTGCCGCAGCTCGGCTTTATGATGAAGCTGCATGTCCTCGACTTCTTCGGCGGTCTGCCAGAAGAAGAGGTACGGGCTGATCGTCGTTCCGAAGACCGCGACGACGACCGTCATCCACGCCGGCGAGAACTGGACGTGCGGAGCAACCGTTCGAGCGGCGACCTCAAGCCAGTCGATGTGCACCGCGAACGCGACGGCCACATAGGCGAACAGCACCAGAGTGAGCCATTTCAGGTAGCGTACGTAGGAGTGATACGGGACGAAAACCTGGAGAAGCAGCGATATGACTGCGGCTGCGAAAGTGAAGAATGCCGCTCCGTAACCGACCACCAGCTCGGCCGCAGCGCCCATTGCGGCAAGATCGGCGCCGATATTGATGGTGTTGGCGACGAACAATGACGCGACGAGAAGGCCGACACTCCACCGGGGGAAGATCTCGAGAAGGTTGGCGGCCAGCCCGGTTCCGGTAACACGCCCGATCCTGGCGCTGATCACCTGCACCGCGACCATCAGCGGATAAGTAAAAATCAGCGTCCACAGCATGTTGAGCCCAAACTGGGCCCCTGCCTGGGAATAGGTCGCGATCCCGCTCGGATCATCATCGGCGGCGCCGGTGATCAGGCCTGGGCCGAGCCTTCCGAATCCGAGCTCGAATTTTCGTTTCGCGTGCGTCGCCGCCGCTCCGAAGCCGTGCTTCGGCTTCGGCTCAACCTCGTCGTTCACAGCACCTCCTGTTTTGCTCCGAACCGAAACGGTTTTTTACGCGGAATGCTTGCGTTCGGTCGATACGGATGCGGGACAACCTGTGCGGCTTCGACTCCCGATTTGCGTCGATCTCGGCTACAAGGAATCATCCACGGAAAGGAGGGGAGTGCCGCATGGCCCATGATAGCGATTACTTTCGCCGTCGCGCAGCCGAGGCTCGCGCCGCCGCTTTCCGTCGCGACGAGGGCGAAGATGCCGAGGTCGCCGGGCAGCTGGCGCTTGCTTATGCCGCGCTGGCGCGGAGGAAATCCCCGCCTGCACCAGCCGAAGCCGTGCCGCCGCTGATGGAAGTCGTCGAGGGCTGACGCTACAGCCATCCGCGCCGCTTCAGATACCAAAGCGGTAGGACTGCGCTGGCAAGCATGAGCCCCAGTGCGAGCGGATAGCCGAAGTACCAGTTGAGCTCCGGCATGTGCTGGAAATTCATCCCGTAAATCGATCCCACCAAGGTCGGCGGAAGAAGCACTAGCGCTGCCCAGGAAAACAGCTTCATCGCCGCATTCTGCTCGATACTAATCATGCCCACCGCGGCATCGAGCAGGAAATAGAGGTGGTTGGCGAGAAAGGTGCTGTGGTCGCCAAGCGATTGCGTATCCGCGGCAAGGCTGGCGACATGCTCGCGAGCGTCGGCCGACTTGCGCGATCTCAATCGCGGTGTCCCGCTGAGGAAACCAAGGGCGCGATTGGTGCTCGTCTCGGTCTCGCGGATCTTGGCCAGAAGCATGTGAGTCTTGCCGATCCGGGTGAGAAGCGCGGTGAGCTTCTGGGCGGGTATTCGGCGGGCGTCGACAGTCGACGAAAAAATGTGGCTGGAGATTTTCTCGATTTCGGCGCCGAGTTTTTCCAGCTCGTCGGCGAGGCGGTCGACGATCGCGTCCAGAAGGCCGCAGAGAGCGCTTAGTGCATCGCTCGCGACCTCGGGGTCGCGGGAGGCGGCTTCGGCAAACGCCTGGAACGGCCTGGGAGTCACGAAGCGGACGGTAACCAGGCGGTCTTCGGAAAGGACGAAGCTGATCGGGGAGATTGCGGGCGAACCCTCGGCGACTCCGAACAACACGCTGGCGGTCAGGTAAATCGTTCCGTTGCGTGCATACAGCCGGCTCGAAGGCTCGATCTCGGCCATTTCCTCGGGTGTGGGAACCGCGACTTGAAGGCATTGCTCGACTAGCAGCTCTTCCTGCTTCGTCGGCTCCTCGAGGTCGATCCAGGTGGCGTCGTCGGGAATTTTCTCGCGACTGGCGTCGACCAACTGGCCAGTGCATCCGGGACCGTAAGCGCGCAACATCGCCAGTATCTGCCGCTCAACTGTAGCGGTTGGCAAGCAGGTTCGGTGCCGGTTGCACCGAAGGGCGCGTCTGCGGCTTAATCGGCACGAAAGGCTGGTTCGAGCATTAACGGTGCGCGACTGAACGGGAGAACATTGTGCCGAGATTCTCAATTGCGCTTTGCACGGGGGCTGCAATCGCACTGTGTCCGGCGGCCGCGTCAGCAGGCGAGATTTTCGGCGGCCTCTATGCCCACAATGTCGACACTCCATTCTCGCTTGGCGGGCACACCGAAGGCGGGGCCGATGTCCAGCTCGGATATCGAGGCGGCGGCATCACCCGCCTTCTTGGAGGCGATCTCCAGCCGTACGCGTTCGGCGCTCTGAACACGGCCGGGAACACAAGCTATGCGGCAGCAGGGCTGGCGCTGAAGTTCGGAAGCAGGGTCTACGTCCGGCCTGGTGTGGGACTGGCAATCCACAGCGGCTCGGCCGCCAAGTACAGCAACCCGTACAACGACAAGATCGAGTTCGGCTCCCGGGTCCTGTTCGAGCCGGAGCTTGGAATCGGAGTGCAGGTTGCACCTCGAGTCTCTGCTGAGGCGAGCTGGGTGCACATGAGCCACGCGCAGCTGTTCGGACGGCAAAATCCCGGAATCGACAATATCGGGGTCCGGGTGAACGTCGCGCTGCCCTAGGCTTCAGCGCCCGACCATCCTCTCCGGCTTCACCACCCGCCCGAAGCTTTCCTCGTCGATATGGCCGAGCTCGAGGCCGGCCTCCTTCAGGGTCTTGCCCGTCTTGTGCGCGTGCTTGGCGATCTCCGCCGCCTTGTCGTAGCCGATTTCCGGCGCGAGCGCGGTGACGAGCATCAGCGACCGGTTAAGCAACTCCGTTATCCGCCCCTCGTCAGGCTCGAGTCCTTCCAGGCAGCGCTTGCAGAAGCTCTCCATCCCCGTCGACAGCAGGTTGATCGAGCGGATTACGTTGGCTCCGATCAGCGGCTTGAACACGTTGAGCTCGAGGTGACCCTGCATTCCCCCGACGGTGATGGCGACGTGATTTCCCATCACTTGCGCGGCGACCATGGTCAGCATCTCGCATTGGGTCGGGTTGACCTTGCCGGGCATGATGGAGCTTCCCGGCTCGTTTTCCGGAAGCTTGAGCTCGCCGATCCCGCAGCGCGGCCCGGAGCCCATCAGGCGAATGTCGTTGGCGATTTTCGTCAGCGACACCGCAAGCGTGTTCATTGCCCCGGAAAGCTCGACCAGAGTGTCGTGAGCGGCCATCTCCGCGAATTTGTTCGGCGCCGACGTGAACGGCAGGCGAGTGAGGTTCGAGACCTCCTTCGCGAAGGCCTCTCCGAATCCCGGAGGAGCGTTGAGGCCGGTGCCGACCGCGGTTCCGCCTTGTGCCAGCCGGAACAGCCGCGGCATCACTTCCTCGATTCGAGCCACGTTCGCCTCCATCTGCGCCGCGTAGCCGGAAAATTCCTGGCCAAGCGTCAGCGGAGTCGCATCCTGCAGATGCGTTCGCCCGATCTTGACGATCCCGTCCCACTTCTTCGCCAGCTTCGCCAGCAACACCTGCATCTGTCTGGTGGCGGGAAGAAGCTTTGCGGTGACGGACCGGGCAGCAGCAATGTGCATCGCAGTCGGGAAACTGTCGTTCGACGACTGGCTCTTGTTCACGTCATCATTGGGGTGGACCGGCGACTTGCCGCCGCGGCTGCCGGTCAGCGCCTCGTTCGCGCGGCCGGCAATCACTTCGTTGGCGTTCATGTTCGACTGGGTTCCCGACCCCGTCTGCCAGATGACCAGCGGGAACTCGCGATCGAGATCGCCGCGAGCGACTTCGGCAGCGGCTTGCTGGATCGCTTCGGCGATTTCCGGGTCGAGCAGCTTCATCCTGGCGTTCACGCGCGCTGCCGCCTGCTTCACGAAGCCGAGAGCATGGACGATCTCGACCGGCATCTGTTCGCGCGGGCCGAAGGGGAAATTTTCGATCGAACGCTCGGTTTGAGCTCCCCAATAGGCGTCGCCGGGGACCTGGATTTCTCCGAAACTGTCGCTTTCGGTTCGGGTTGGTCTCATGCTTTCCTTCCGTCATGCTGAACTCAATTCAGCATCCATTCTACCGCCGGAGCGATGCTCTGAAAGGGACCCTGAAACAAGTTCAGGGTGACCTGCGGTCACTTTTTGCGCGTAAAGTCCACGCTGACGACATTGGAGCCGTCTTCGGTCTCGCCGACGGGAGCATCGTTTTCCGCCTCGTCGTGCTCCTCGTGAACCGGCTCTGCGGCATTGGCCTGGAACTTGAGGCTGAAATCGACCGCAGGGTCTACAAAGTCCGTCACCGCAGCGAACGGAACCCGGAGGCTTGCCGGCACTCCGCCGAACGAGAGGCCCACGGAAAATTCGTTGTCTTCGACCTTCAGGTCCCAAAATCGGTGCTGGATGACGATCGTCATTTCCTCGGGAAAACGCTCGATCAGATGCTTGGGAATTTCGACTCCCGGCAATTTGGTCTTGAAGGTGATGTAGAAATGGTGATCGCCGGGGAGTCCGCCCGACCGCTCGACTTCCCGCAAAACCCGGCCGACCACGTCGCGAAGCGCCTCCTGGACGATCTCATCGTAGGGAATCAGGCTCTCCGGAGTCTCGTCGGTCATCGGTTCCGGTGGTAACGAGGCAGCGTTCCCGGTCAAGCGGAAGCGGAGTGACTTGTGCCCATCGATCCCACCAAGCCCTATGACGAAAGCAACATTTTCGCGAAGATTCTTCGCGGTGAGCTGCCCTGCAAAAAGGTCTACGAAGACGAATGGGCGCTCGCCTTCCACGATATCAATCCGCTGGCGCCGGTCCACATCCTGGTGATTCCCAAGGGCCAATACGTGTCGTGGGACGACTTTTCGGAAAAGGCATCGGCTGAGGAAATCGCCGGATTCGTCCGTGCTGTCGGCAAGGTCGCCCGCGACCAGCAGCTGGTCGTTCAGGGGTATCGGCTTCTCGCCAACACCGGAAAGCGCGCCGGCCAGGAGGTGCCGCACCTGCACGTCCACATCTTCGGGGGACAGCCGCTCGGACCGATGTTGGCCCGTTAGTCGAATTCGCCGTTGCACGAGCAGCAGCAGCCGCTAGGCTCCGCCGCGAATTCGATTTGAGGGGACAATGATGGCCACAGCAGCACCGCGCAACGGGATATTCGGGCGCGTCAAACCACTCGACGCGATTCTCGCGACCGCCGAGAAGAAGTCCTTGAAGCGCTCGCTGGGGGCAATCCAGCTGACCCTGCTGGGGATCGGCGCGGTCATCGGCACCGGGATCTTCGTCCTCACCGCCGAAGCGGCGCAGAAGGCCGGCCCGGCGATGATGATCAGCTTCGTGATCGCCGGCTTCGTCTGTGCGGTTGCGGCTCTTTGCTATTCGGAGCTGGCGGCAATGGTGCCGGTGTCCGGCTCTGCCTACACCTACACCTATGCCGTGATGGGCGAGATACTCGCCTGGATGGTCGGCTGGGCGCTGATCCTCGAATATGCGGTTGGTGCGTCGGCAGTTGCGGTCGGCTGGTCGGGCTATTTTGTCGGATTGTTGAGAAGCTGGGGCGTGGAGGTTCCGCTATCCGTGGCCGTCGGCCCGAGCCAGGGGGGCTTCATAAACCTCCCCGCAGTCGTCATTTCCCTGCTGGTAACGGCCTTGCTGATTCTCGGAACGAAGGAAAGCGCCCGGTTCACGTCGGCGCTGGTCGCGGTGAAGGTGCTCGCCTTGACGGTGTTCGTCGTTCTCACCTTCCCTGTCCTCAACGGCGCGCATTTCGAACCGTTCATCCCCAACGGCTGGGGGACCTACGGGGTTGTCGGCGCCGCCGCCTCCATCTTCTTCGCCTATGTCGGGTTCGACGCCGTCTCCACGGCTGCCGAAGAGACGGTGAACCCGCAGCGCAACGTTCCCATCGGCCTCATCGGCTCGCTTCTTTTCTGCACGGTCTTCTACATCCTGGTCTCGGCCGGAGCGATCGGTGCAATGGGGGCGGATCCGGTCCGCAACGCAGCCGGAGCAGTGCTTCCACCCGGGTCGCCCGAATTGGCGGCGCAGTGCAAGTCGATCGTTGCAAGCGGTCTCACTCAGCCGCTGGTCTGCTCGAAGGAAGCGCTTGCGCACGTCATGCGCAGCATCGGCTATCCCAGGGTCGGCGACTTCATGGGCATCGCCGCATTCGTCGCGCTTCCGTCGGTAGTGCTGATGATGGTCTTCGGGCAGACTCGAATCTTCTTCGTCATGGCTCGCGACGGTCTTCTCCCGGAGCGGTTGTCGGCAGTTCACCCGAAGTTCCGCACGCCCCACGTGGTGACTGCATTCACCGGCATCGTTGTCACCTTTGCCGCCGCCTTCCTTCCGGTCGGAACGCTCGCCGATTACTCCAACTCCGGCACGCTCTTCGCTTTCGCGATGGTCGCGCTGTCGGTGTTGATACTTCGCAAGAAGGACCCGGGGCGGCATCGTCCGTTCCGCACTCCGGCGCTGATGGTCGTGGCGCCGCTGGCAATCATCGGCTGCGTGGGCCTCTACCTCTTCCTTCCGACGATCGCGAAACTGGTGCTCGTCGTCTGGGGCGCAATCGGGCTGGTCATCTACTTCACCTATTCGCGCAGCCGAAGCCACGTCGGCCGCGGGATCGTCGACGTCCCGGAACTCTCGCCCGAGGCACCTCACAGTGTCGGCGTTCCGCCGATGCCGGGAGCGCCCGCACCGGGTAGCAAGGAAGAGCGCGACTAACGACCGCCTTGCTGTCGGGCGGCGTTCAACAGCGCCGCCCGGAGCCGCTCCGCTTCATCGTGCGACAGCTTCTGCCCGCGCGCGTTGCTGAGATAGAAGACGTCCACCGCCCGCTCCCCGTAGGTCGCTACGTGCGCCGAATGAAGCTGCTCGCCGCATTCGAGGATCGCCCGGGCCAGGCTGGCGAGCAGCCCGGGCCGATCGAGGGCGTTCACTTCGACCACGGTTGTTCGCGATGACGCGCGCTCGGCGACGGTGACGGAAGGCGCGATGTGGAAAGCCTCGACTCGCTCGCTTCCGCCGCTGCCGCCCGGGATCGGTGGAGCTGATTCGGCGCTCAACGCAGACTGCACCGACCGCACCAGCCGGTTGCGGAGCCTCTTGTCCGAATAGGGCCGTTCGCGCGCGTCCTGCACCAGCAGATTGTCGAGAGCCATGCCGTCCTTCGTGGTGTGAATTCGAGCGTCGATGATGCTCGCTCCCGCCGACGCCAGCCCCGCGCATATCCGGAAGAATAGGCCCTCCCGGTCGGGGGCAAAGACGGTGACCCGAGTGGCTCCGCGCTCCACCTCGTCCTCGACCGCGATGCTGGGGCGCCAATCGCCGATTTGCGCTTCGGCCTGGGCCACCTGCAGCGCGTTCGATACCTGCACGTCCGGCGGCTCGGCGAGCCAATAGCTGTCGGGAAGACGCCGGGAATAAGCGCGGGCAATGTTGGCTTTCCAGCCCAGCGCCTGGGCAAGCTCCGCCTGCTTCTGGGCGACGATCTCGCTTCGCCCGCGCTGCTTGTGGCCGAGCCGAAGCTTCTCCTCTGCGGCGTCGAACAAGGTCCTCAGCAGCTGCTTCTTCCACTCGTTCCACACGCCGGGGCCAACCGCGCGGATATCGACCACCGTGAGCATCAACAGAAGCCGCAGCCGCTCCGGGCTCTTCACCCGCGACACGAAATCCTCGATCGTCTTGGGGTCGGCGAGGTCGCGCTTGAACGCAGTGTTGGAAAGCAGGAGGTGGTGCCGCACCAGCCATGCGACCATTTCCGTTTCCGCCTGGTCGAGCCCCAGGCGCGGGCAAAGCTTCACAGCAACTTCGGCTCCAAGAATGCTGTGGTCGCCGCCACGGCCCTTGGCGACGTCGTGGAGCAGCACCGCGACGTACAGCGCCCGCCTGGAGCCGATCTGCCCGAACAGGGCGGTCGAAAGCGGATGATCGTCCTTCAGTTCGCCGCGCTCGATCGCTGCAAGTAGGCCGATCGCCCGGATCGCATGCTCGTCGACCGTATAATGGTGGTACATGTCGAACTGCATCTGCGCGACGACGCGGCCGAAGTCGGGAATGAAGCGTCCGAAGACGCCCGCCTCGTTCATCCACCTGAGAACCAGGTCGGGATGATGGACGGTGGTCAGGACTTCCATGAACAGCGCGTTGGCGCGCGGATCCTTGCGAACCCGCGCCTTGATCAGCTTGGAGTCGCGGCTGGCGGCGCGCATCGCCGTCGGATGGATTTCGAGTTGCTCGCGCGCGGCAAGAGCGAACATCTCGACCAGCCTCACCGGGTCGGCGGCAAAGAAGTCGTCCGACGGAATTGACAGCCGCCCGCGGTCCACGACGAAGCCGTTGAGCGCCTTGGGCCTGCGCCGGATCGTCGGAAGCGCGAATCGAAGCCCCTTGCGAGCCATTTTCTCGTCGAGCTGCGCAAGGAAGACACCGGTCAGGTCTCCGACCGTTTTCGCATTGAGGAAATAGAAGTGCATGAACCGCTCGACCGCGGATTTGCCGGGACGATCGGCGTAGCGCATGCGCTTTGCGATCGCCTTTTGGTACTGGAAGCCGAGCCGCTCCTCGGCTCGTCCAGCCTCCAGGTGAAGGTGGCAGCGAACCGCCCAGAAAAATCGTTCGGCGCGCTCAAATGACGTGAACTCGTCCGCGCTCAACAGTCCGACCGAGACCAACTCCGACGGCTCGCGCACGTCATAAACATATTTGCCGATCCAGTAGAGCGTCTGAAGGTCGCGAAGCCCGCCCTTGCCGTCCTTGACGTTCGGCTCGACAACATAGCGGCTGTCGCCCATCTTCAGGTGCCGCTCGTCGCGCTCGGCAAGCTTGGCGGCGACGAACTCGGCCGCCGATCCGGCGACAATCTTCCCCTGGAAGCGTCGCCAGGCCTCTTCGAAAATGTCCTCCGCGCCCCACAGCAGCCGTCCCTCCAGAAAGGCGGTCCGAACGCTCATGTCGCTTTTCGCGAGCTTCATCAGCTCGCCCACGGAGCGAAGCGAATGGCCCAGCTTCAGCTGCAGGTCCCACAACAGGTAGAGCACAGCCTCGACGGTCTTCTCGACGCCTCGCGACGGCTCTCCGCGAGTTAGAAACATCAGGTCGAGGTCGCTGTAGGGCGCCATCTCGCCCCGCCCGGTGCCGCCAAGGCCGACGATCGCCAGCCGCGGCGGGTCATCGCCAGTCACATATTCGTAAGCCAGCCGAACGAGCTGGACATGCAGATAGGCTGTCGAGTGCGCCGCCGCCCTGCCGCGGCCCGGGTTGGCGCGAAGTCGCTTGGCGATCTCCTTGCGGCCGGCCTCGAGCGCCTTGCCGAGAATTTCCGCCGCTTTGGAGTCGCCCTTCCCGTGAAGCTTATCTCCCACCTCGCGCGGATTTATGATTGCGCGGCGGTCCTCGACCGGATTGAAGGGAGCGTTCACCGTTCGGCCCAGACTTTCTTCAACCGGTATAACGCTTCGAGCGCTTCTCTGGGGGTTAGCGAATCCGGGTCGATCGCCTCGACGGCTTCGCCGAGCGGGTCCGCCGACTGCTGCGCCTCCGCGCCGGCCGCGAACAAGGGAAGGTCGTCCAACCCTGCTGCGATTCCGCCGGTCGCGTCGCGTCCCGCCTCCAGCTTCGCGAGCACCGCCTTTGCGCGAGCGACCACGGCCGGCGGCAATCCGGCCAGCTTGGCCACCGCGATCCCATAGCTTCGGTCGGCGGCGCCGTCGGCGACTTCGTGCAGTAGCACCAGGTCGCCCTTCCACTCGCGCGCTCGCACATGGTGGAGCGACAGCGCATCCAGACGGCCCGACAGGCGCGTCAGCTCGTGATAGTGGGTCGCGAACAATGTCCGGCATTTCGCCTGGTCGTGCATCGCCTCGACCACCGCCCAGGCAATCGCCAGCCCGTCATAAGTCGAAGTTCCACGCCCGATTTCATCGAGGATAACCAGGCTTTGCGAGGTTGCCTGCGCGAGGATTGCCGCGGTCTCGACCATTTCGACCATGAAGGTCGAGCGGCCGCGGGCGAGATTGTCCGAGGCTCCGACCCGGCTGAACAATCGGTCGACGAGGCCCACTTTCGCTCGCGCTGCCGGAACGAAGCTCCCTGACTGCGCGAGAACCGCGATTAGCGCCGCCTGGCGAAGGAAGGTCGACTTGCCGCCCATGTTGGGCCCGGTGATCAGCCACAGGCGGTCATCCCGCCCGAGGGAAAGATCGTTGGACACGAACCGCTCCCCGCTAGCCGTGAGAGCGCTTTCGACGACCGGGTGGCGCCCGGCCTCGATCTCCAGGCACGCCTCTTCAGTGAGGTGCGGGATTGTCCATCCGCCCTCTGCCGCACGCTCGGCGTTCGCCGCACCGACGTCGAGCCGGGCAAGCGCTTCCGCTGTGGCGAGAATCGCCGCCGACTGCGCCACTGCAACCGTCGTCAATTCGTCGAGGTGCTTCGCCTCAAGCTCAAGCGCACGCGCACCCGCCTCGACCACTCGCGCCGCCTCTTCGTGCAATTCGGGCGAATTGAAGCGAACCACCCCGGCAAGCGTCTGCCGATGCGTGAAGCCGCTGCCTTCCGCCATCAGCTTGTCCGCGTACTTCGACGCGACCTCGACATGATAGCCGAGCACCGCATTGTGACGGATCTTCAAGGACGGGATTTGCGTCGATTCGCGATAGCGGCTTTCGAGCGCGGCGATGGCCCGCCGCCCGTCAGCCGACGTCGCGCGAAGCGAATCCAGCGCCTCGTCGAATCCTTGTGCGATATAACCGCCCTTGGCGCTATCGAGCGGCGGAGATTCGACCAGCGCTTCGACAAGCCGTCCCAGCAGCGCGCCGTGGCCGCCGAGCCTCGGCAGCAGCTGGTCGAGAACCGCCGGCCTGCCTGCCTCGGCCTGAAGATCCGCCTTGAGCACCTGGGCACCGGCGAGGCCGTCGCGAAGCTGGGCCAGATCGCGCGGACCGCCACGTCCGGCGGTTAGCCGGGCGAGCGCTCGGGCGATGTCCGGTAGCGCCTTGAGCGCCGCTCGCGTGCGCTCTCTCCGCAGCTGGTCGTCGTTGAACCATTGGACCAGCGCCAGCCGGCGCTCGATTTCCAGCTTCCCCGTAAGCGGCGCCGAGATGTCACCGGCGAGCAACCGCCGCCCGCCGGCGCTGACGCAGCGGTCGATCTCGCCGAGGAGACTGCCCTGGACTGCGCCTTGGGCGCACCGGGTCAACTCCAGGCTTTCGCGAGTTGCCGAATCGATCTGCATATGCTCGGCACGAGCGACTCGCCGAGGCGCGTCGAGAAGGACGCCAGCACCTTTCTGGGTCGAGTCGAGATAGGCGAGCAAGCCGCCCGCGGCCGCAAGCTCTGAGCGCGTGGGCGCTCCAATTCCGTCGAGAGTTGCAAGCCCGAATCGCTGCTTCAGAGCCCGCTCGCCGGCGATGCTGTCGAAGCCGCCCTGCCCTTCGCGGGTTCGAACACCCGGAATTGGAGCTTCTGCCACGGTTTCCGCCGGCGACAGCCGCGCCAGCTCCGACGACAGCTCGCCGGGGCCGCAGGCAATCAGCTCGAAACGGCCGGTGGAAATGTCCGCGGCAGCGATTGCCCAGTCCTCGCCGGCCCTGCCGATTGCCGCAAGCCAGTTCGCCGCACCCGATTCGAGCAACGTTTCTTCGGTGAGAGTCCCCGGAGTGACGAGGCGGATGATCGCCCGCTCGACAAGAGCCTTGCTTCCGCGCGCCTTGCGCGCTTCGGCGGGGCTTTCGGTCTGCTCGGCGATTGCGACCCGGTGACCGGCCTTGATCAGCCGCGCCAGGTAGGACTCGGCCGAATGGGCCGGCACCCCGCACATCGGGATCGGCTCGCCGGCATTTTCGCCGCGCTTCGTGAGCGCAATGTCGAGGCATGCGGAGGCGGTTTTCGCATCGTCAAAGAAGAGCTCGAAGAAATCGCCCATGCGGTAAAAGAGCAGCGCGTCCCCCGCCTCATCCTTGAGGCGCCGGTACTGCGCCATCATCGGCGTCGGGGCGTCGGCTCGGGCCATGGCGATGGTGGTAGCGGCTTGGCGTGACTCTTCCCACACCCTTTGGCTAAAGCCGCCGCTCAAGGAGCCCTGAATGAGCGATAGTAACGTGAAGTTTTCGGAGAGCGAAGCGCTCGACTTTCACTCGCGCGGGCGCCCCGGCAAGATCGAGATCATCGCCTCGAAGCCGATGGCGACCCAGCGCGATCTCAGCCTTGCTTATTCGCCGGGCGTTGCCATTCCCGTGCGCGCAATCGCCGAAAACCCCACCTGCGCGTACGATTATACCGCGAAAGGAAATCTCGTCGCAGTGATCTCCAACGGCAGCGCCATCCTCGGTCTAGGCAATCTCGGAGCGCTCGCGGCCAAGCCGGTCATGGAAGGCAAGGCCGTCCTGTTCAAACGCTTCGCCGACGTCGATGCCATCGATCTGGAGGTCGACACCGGCGACTGCGACAAGTTCATCGAATCAGTCGCCCTGCTCGCCCCAAGCTTCGGCGGAATCAATCTCGAGGACATTGCCGCTCCCGACTGTTTCGTGATCGAGCAGACACTTCGCGAGAGGATGAACATCCCGGTTTTCCACGACGACCAGCACGGCACCGCGATCATCACCGCCGCCGGGCTGATCAACGCCTGTCTCCTGACCGAGCGGAAGCTCGGCGACATCAAGATCGTCGTGAACGGCGCCGGAGCTGCCGCGATCGCCTGCACCGAGCTGGTCAAGGCGATGGGCGTCAAAGGCAGCAACGTCATCATGTGCGACCGCAAGGGCGTCATCTTCAAGGGACGCACCGACCTCGACCAGTGGAAGTCCGCGCATGCGGTGGACACCGACGCTCGGACTTTACAGGAGGCACTGGTCGGGGCCGACGTCTTCCTTGGCCTGTCCGCCGCGGGGGCGCTCAAGCCGGAGATGGTCTGCGAAATGGCCGACCAGCCGATCATCTTCGCAATGGCCAATCCCGATCCCGAAATCTGGCCACCCGACGCGATGAAGGCGCGACCCGATGCGATCATCGCCACCGGCCGCTCCGACTTCCCGAACCAGGTCAACAACGTTCTCGGCTTCCCCTTCATCTTCCGAGGGGCGCTGGACGTGCGCGCCACCGCAATCAACGAAGAGATGAAAATTGCCGCCGCCAATGCACTGGCCGAGCTGGCTCGCGAACCGGTGCCGGAGGAAGTGGCCGCCGCTTATGGCGGTCAGGCGCAAAGCTTCGGTCGCGACTATATCATTCCTGCTCCGTTCGACCCGCGGCTGATGGAGGTGGTCGCTTCGGCCGTCGCCGAAGCAGCCATGAAGAGCGGCGTGGCGCAGCACGAAATCGCCGATTTCGACGCCTACAGGCAGGAGCTTCGGGCCCGCCTGAACCCGACGGTTTCCGTTCTCAGCCTTGCCTATGAGGCCGCCAAGGCGAAGCCCAAGCGAGTCCTGTTCGCCGAGGGCGAGGAACCCAACGTACTTCGCGCCGCAATCGCCTTCCGCGAAGCGGGCTACGGCACTCCGGTGCTGGTCGGCCGCGAAGAGGTTTACGACCACCTCAAGGAAATGGGCGTGGATGACCCCAAGTCTTACGAGGTGCTCAACAGCCGCAACTCGCCGCTCGTCGGCCGGGCGGCAGATTACATCTACGAGAAGCATCAGCGGCACGGAATGCTTCGCCGCGAGGTTGAGCGGATGGTCAACCAGGATCGCAACTATTTCGCCGCCGCCATGCTGGCGCTTGGGGAGGCCGACGCGATGATCACCGGAACAACCCGGCCGTTCAGCCAGTCGCTCCGCCAGGTTCGACAGGTCATCGACGACGAAAAGGATGCGGTGCCGTTCGGGATCAACGTCGTCGTTGCGCGTAACAGAACCGTGTTGATCGCCGACACTGCGGTCACCGAGCGGCCGGTAGCGAAAGAGCTTGCCGCAATCGCAATGCGCTCCGCCGGCTTCGCCCGGCGAATGGGTATCGAGCCGCGGATCGCCTTCATCAGCTACACGACGTTCGGCAACCCGCCGGGAACTCACATTGACGAGCTTCGAGGGGCAGTGAAGCTGCTCGACACGATCAACACCGATTTCGAATTCGAGGGCGAGATGGGCCCAGACGTCGCTCTCAACTACGACATGCAACGGCGGTTCTATCCCTTCAGCCGACTCAGCGGACCGGCAAACGTGCTGATCATGCCGGGGCTACAGTCGGCGAATCTCTCATCGAAGCTGCTCAAAAACCTCGGCGGCGAAGCCGTCCTCGGCCCATTCATCGTCGGCCTGGAACTGCCGGTACAGATCGCGCCGATGACGGCGAGTGCTTCGGACCTGGTGACTCTTGCAGTTCTCGCCGCGGGAAGCGCCCGCGAAACGAAACCTAAATCCGCTCGACAGAGCTGACCGGGTCCGCTTCGCGCAAGCCGGCGATGATCGCATGCAGGTGCGCGAGGTCGTGCACTTCGATATCGAGGTGGAACGTTTGGAAGCTTCCGTCGCGATGGACGAGGTGAAGATTGATGATGTTGGCGTGCTTGCCACCGAGGATTCCGGCCATCGTGCCGAGCGCTCCCGGGACGTCCTGAAGCACCACCGACAGACGCGCTGCGCCGCCCGAGCCCTCGCCCCAGGCGAGATCGAGCCAGTCGGCATCGACCCCGCTCGCAAGCGTTTCGCAGCCGATGACATGGACCTCGATTTCCTCGTCCTCGCGGCGAAGGCCGACGATCCGGTCGCCCGGAATCGGGTGGCAGCATTGGGCGAGGTGGTAGGCAACGCCGGGCGTTAGACCCTTGATTGATATAGCCGTTCGTTGCGCCGGCGGGCGAGGAGCGACATCGGCCCCTGCAGAACCGGGCATCAGCGCTTCCATGACGTCTTCGTCGGTGACCCGCTTTCTCGCGATTGCGATCATCAGCGCGTCCTCGTCCTCCACCTTCAGCTTCTTAAGCGCCCGTTTCACGGCGTCTTCGCCAAGCTCGGCCGGAAGCCGCTCGACGATGTCGTCGTAGATCTTGCGGCCAAGCTCGATCGTCTCGTCGCGCTCCTTGTGGCGGACGAATCGGCGAACTCCTGCACGCGCTTTTCCGGTCGCCACGAAGCGCAGCCATGACGGCTGCGGGTGCTGCGCTTCCGAAGCGAGGATTTCGACCTGATCGCCATTTTCCAGGATTGCGCGAAGAGGAACCACTCGCCCGTTCACTTTCGCTCCGACCGTGCGGTCGCCGAGGTCGGTGTGAACGGCATAAGCGAAGTCGACCGGAGTGGCGCCCTTGGGAAGCTGGATCAGCTCGCCCTTCGGAGTGAAGGCGAAGATCCGGTCCTGGTACATCGCCATCCGGGTGTGCTCGAGCAGCTCTTCCGGGCTCGCCGCATGCTCGAGGATTTCAACCAGCTCGTCGACCCAAGGCACCTTCAGGTCGGCCTTGGGCTTGCCTTCCTTATAGGCCCAGTGCGCAGCAAGGCCGCGCTCCGCCTGCTCGTGCATTTCACGGGTTCGGATCTGGATTTCGATCCGCATCTGGGAATCGTGGATCACCGAGGTGTGGAGAGAACGATAGCCGTTCCGCTTCGGGGTCGAGATATAGTCCTTGTAGCGGCCCGGAACCATCGGCCAGCGCTGGTGGATCAGCCCGAGCGCGCGATAGCAATCCTCGGGCGAATCGACGATGACGCGGAAAGCCATGACGTCGGACAGCTGCTCAAAGCTGATGTGGCGCTCGGCCATCTTGCGCCAGATGGAATAGGGATGCTTCTCGCGCCCGGTGACTTCTGCCTGCAGGCCGTTGTCAGCAAGGTGGAGCTGGAGTCCCAGGCCGATCCTGCTGACCAGGTCGCCGCCCTGTTCGTGCAAATGCTTCAGCCGCCGGGTGATCGATGCATAGGCGTCGGGCTCCAGCTCCCGGAACGCTAGTGTCTGCATCTCGGTCATCATTTCGTACATGCCGATCCGCTCGGCGAGCGGAGCGTAGATATCCATCGTCTCGCGGGCGATTCGGTGCCGCTTTTCTTCATTGGCGATGTGATAGAGAGTCCGCATGTTGTGGAGCCGGTCGGCAAGCTTCACCAGCAAGACACGGATATCGTCGGAGAGCGCCAGCAGGAACTTGCGTAGATTTTCCGCCGCCCGCTCGTTTTCCGACTGCGCTTCGATCTTGCTGAGCTTGGTGACTCCGTCGACCAGGCGAGCGACGTCCTTCCCGAACAGCCTTTCCACTTCCTGCGGAGTGGCGACCGTATCCTCGATCGTGTCGTGGAGGATAGCAGTGACGATCGTCTGATCGTCGAGCTTAAGGTCAGTCAGGATTCCGGCGACCTCTATCGGATGGCTGAAATATGGATCGCCGGATGCGCGCTGCTGTCCGCCGTGCGCCTTCATCGAGAAGACGTAAGCGCGGTTGATCAGCCCCTCGTCGGCGTCGGGATCGTAGGAGCGGACCCGCTCGATCAGTTCGTACTGTCGAAGCACTTGCCTAAGATGGGGCGTGGCATGGCCGTTGTGCAAGCGCGAAAAGCCGCGCTCCGGGGAGGGCCGAAGCGCGGCTGACGGCGGTGCTAGCGTGCGTTAGCGACCGCCGAATGAGTTTCGCGCGCCGAAGCGTTGCAGCGCTCCAGCTCGGAAGCAGGCATTTCGCGGCCGTCGACGAGGAACGTTCGAATTCGCCCGGTCTTTTTCGCCAGCCCTTCGCACAGGACCACCGGCCGACTGTTGCTGGTGGAGCCGGTGCAGGCGTCGGAGTCGCAGGTCCACAGGAGATCGCGAACGGCGATTCGCTGGGCGGAGGCCGGTGCTTCGGTCTTGGCGGAATAATTTGCGGCAGAAGCCGGAGCGGCGGCGGCAGCAAGCAATCCAAGCGCGAGAAGTGAACGGAACATCGCCAACTCCTGTTACGTTGCGATTCGAAACTGGATACCAATGCCCGTTTTTTTTTGCAACTGGTCTTTTTTGCGGACTTGTGCTTCTAATGACGTGAGAGGGAGGATGTAGTGACCTCTGGCGACAATTCTGGTGCCGACATCGACGCGTTTCGCGAAGCGGCGCTGCAATGCCCGATCCCCGCGGCTGTCGAACTGATCGGTGAGAAATGGGCGTTTCTGATTCTCCGCGGCGCCTTCAACGGACTGCAGCATTTCGAGGAGTTCCAGGCCGGCCTGGGGATTGCCCGCAACATCCTTTCCGACCGGCTGGCGAAATTCGTCGCTGGTGACATACTCGAGCGCTCGCCCGACCCGTCGGACCGGCGCAAGGTGATCTACTCACTCACGACCAAGGGCGAGGCACTGCTGCCGGTCGTCCTGGCGATCCGCCAGTGGGGCGAAGACTGGGGCTACGGCGAAATGGAAATTGTTCTCGCCAACTCGACCACCCGTCGGCCGGTCCGCCGAATGCGTGTGCTCGCCGAAGACGGGCGCGAACTGTCGCTCCGCGACATGACGTGGATCAGCCGCGACGAAATTGCGGCCAAAGGGAGCAGGGCCGCCTAGGCTGCTGATTTGCTAACCGCCCTTCTTCGGGGCAGTCGGCGCGAGGACTATTCGTAGTCGCCGCTGCTTGGCGTCGGGCGCGGAGGAGCCGCAGCGGTGAGTCGAAGCGCCTCGGCCGATTCGCTCAGTGAGGCGAGCTCGTCCGTTTCGTCTTCCTCGTCGATCTGTACCTTCTGCAGATTGGTGACGATCGCTTCCTGCAGATGCTTCGGCTTGACTGTCTCGTCGGCGATTTCGCGGAGCGCAACCACCGGGTTCTTGTCGCGATCGCGGTCGATCGTCAGGTCGGCGCCGCCGGAAATCTGACGCGCGCGCTGTGCCGCGAGCAGGACCAGGTCGAACCTGTTCGGGATCTTGTCTACGCAATCTTCGACCGTAACGCGCGCCATTCATCGCTCCGTGAGTTATTCCGTTTGCAGGAATATGGGATGTCGGGAGAGCCGCGCCAATAGCTTGCGACGTGTCAAAAAGTCAACAAAACCGAGGGTGATGCCCGATTTACGTCCAACAGCGACTGCTCAGCCAATCCGCGCCGAAGTCGCCGGGAATCGGCTCGAGCTGATCGAGAGTGGAGCGGCGCGTCTCGAAACCCTTCTCGATCTGATCGCCGGCGCGCAGCACAATCTCAGGATGCTGATGTACATGTTCGACCCGGATCAGGTCGGCAAAGCGGTTCGCGATGCGCTCATTGAGACCGCTTCGAGGGGCGTCGACGTCAAGCTTCTGATCGATGGCTTCGGGTCGGCTGCGCCGGCGCAATTCTTCACCGACCTCGCCGCCGCGGGCGGCAGCTATTGCGTGTTCAACGCCGAATATGGACGCCGTTACCTGCTCAGGAATCACCAGAAGCTGGTCGTCGCCGACGACCGCACGGCAATCGTGGGCGGCGCCAATATCGACACTAGTTACATGAGCGACAAAGGGCCGGGCCACTGGCGCGACCTGTGGCTTCGAATCGACGGCCCTGAAGCCGCCGTCGCCGGACGCTATTTCGATGCCCTGTTCCGCTGGTCGAAGCGAAAGCACGCGACGATGCGCTCGCTTCGCCGGATGGTCGGCGAGCACAGTGAGTGGCGCGGGCCGATCCAGTGGAAGTTCACCGGGCCGTTGAGCCTTCGCAACAGCTGGTGGCGGAGCATCGGCCGCGACCTTCGCCGCGGTTCCCGGCTCGACATGATCTTCGCCTATTTCGCACCGCCCGGAGCGATGCTTCGGCGAATCGGGAAACTCGGCAACCGCGGGCGAGCGCGAATCGTCACCGCCGCCAGGTCCGACAACAACGCCACCATCGCCGCTGCCCGGCATGCCTACAGCCGCCTTCTTCGCCGTCACGTGGAAGTCTACGAATATGCGCCCGCCAAGCTGCACACGAAGCTCGTGATCGTAGACGACATCGTCCACATCGGCTCGTCCAACTTCGACTACCGCAGCTTCTACCTCAACATGGAGGTAATGATCCGAATCGAGGACGCCGGCTTTGCCGACGCAATGCGCGGCTATTTCGAGCGGGAACTTCGGGCCAGCAAGTGGATCACTCCGGACGTCCACCGGCGGCGGGCAAGCCTGTTGCGGCGCCTGAAGTGGGCGCTTTCCCACTTTCTGGTGAACGTCATGGATTACACGGTGACTCGGCGGCTCAACTTCCGCGATTGAGCCGGCGCGAATCTATTTGTGCGCCCAAAACAGCGATGCCGGCGGGACGTTGATCCATTCGAAGCCGCGGTCGATGTCGTCGAAGTGCGGCTTGAGAAAATCGAGCACCTTCGGGCTGAACTGATAGACGAGGAACGCCCCGCCAGGCCGAATCACCCGCGCCGTGGCCGAGGCAATGTCGTCGCCGACGCCCGGCGGAAGCGTCGAAAATGGCAGCCCCGACAGCACGTAATCCGCGCAGTCGAAGCCATGCTCCTTCACGATTTCCTCGACGTCGGCGGCCGAGCCCTTGACTGCGACGAATCTCGGGTCCTGAATCGACTTGCGAAGATACTCGATGAAGTCGCCATTCGTGTCGATCGCGATCAGCGTCGAATCCTCGCCCATCTTGTCGAGGATCGGGCGGGTGAAGGTGCCCACTCCGGGCCCATATTCGACGAACAGCCGAGTCTTGTCCCAGTCGACCGGCTTCAACATCCGCTCGATGACGACGCGGCTTGACGGAATCACCGAGCCGACCATCACGGGGTGCTTCAGGAATCCACGGAGGAACTGCCAGTGCGGGCTTTTCGGACGCCGACCGGCCCGCCGGGCCAGGCGACGTGGGCCTTTGAGGGTTCGCGCGGTCGAGGTCGGCATGGTCTCTCCTGAACAGAGCGAGTTGCGTTGGCAAATGAAGCCGCGATTATCAAGCTTGCGGCGGCGCAGTCGCTACGAGTCGTGCTCCTGTCGCGGCTGAGGCGGTGGTTGCGTCGGACTTTCGTCCTCCTGCGTCTCGCTCTTCGGGCGAAGCATGCCGGGAAGAACGAAGCCGATACCCGTCGGCCGAACAGCATTGCTCTTCAACGTGTGCCTGATGCGTTCATACTCGTCGAGCATCTCGCGAGTGACTGAAGCGCGCGTTTCGTCAAGCGCAGTGTCGAAATCGGCTTGCGTGACCTTGGGGGAATCGAGGCCCCGGCGAAGTGCCGTAAGCCCGGCTCGCCGGACGAGGTCCTCGAGATCGGCGCCGGTGAAATTCTCCGTCTTCTGAGCCAGCGATTCGAGGTCGACATCGTCCGCCAGCGGCATCTCCGACGTGTGGATCGCCAGGATTCGCCTGCGTCCCGGAGTGTCGGGCGGCGCCACGTAAATCAGCTCGTCGAACCGGCCCGGCCGAAGAAGCGCCGGGTCGATCAGGCTGGGCCTGTTCGTCGCACCGATGACGACGACATTGTTGAGCTCCTCGAGCCCGTCCATTTCCGCCAGGATCGTGTTCACCACCCGCTCGGTGACCTGCGGCTCTCCAAGACCGCCGCCGCGTGCCGGGACGAGACTGTCGATTTCGTCGATGAAAATGACCGTGGGAGCGACCTGCCGGGCGCGAGCAAACAGGCGGGCAATCTGCTGTTCGCTCTCGCCGTACCATTTGCTTAGAAGGTCGGACGACTTGGTGGCGATGAAGTTGGCGTGGCTTTCCCTCGCCGTCGCCTTCGCAAGCAAGGTCTTGCCGGTTCCGGGCGCTCCATAAAGCAGGAAGCCCTTCGCGGGCCGAATCCCGATCCGGCGGAATGCTTCCGGGTGCTTGAGCGGGAGCTCGATGCCCTCGCGAAGCTTCTCCATGGCGTCGTCCAACCCGCCGATATCCGACCAGCGAATCTGCGGCGCCTCCACCATGACTTCGCGCATCGCCGAAGGCTGAACCCGCTTGAGCGCGTTTTCGAAGTCGCGCCGCTCGACGGACAGCTGGTCGAGCACCTCGGTCGGGATCGTATCCTCGTCCGGATTGATCTGCGGCATGATCCGCCGCACCGCCTCCATTGCCGCTTCGCGAGTGAGCGCCGCCAGGTCCGCGCCGACGAAGCCGTAGGTGCGGCGGGCAAGCCCGTGGATGTCAACGTCCGGCGCAAGCGGCATTCCGCGCGTGTGGATCTCCAGGATTTCGTAGCGGCCCTGCTCGTCGGGAACTCCGACGACGATTTCGCGGTCGAAGCGGCCGGGGCGGCGAAGCGCCTCGTCGACGGCTTCCGGACGGTTGGTCGCAGCGATGACGACCAGGTTCTGGCGCGGCTCGATTCCGTCCATCAGGCTGAGCAGCTGCGCCACGAGCCGTTTTTCCGCCTCGCCGGTCACTTGCCCGCGCTTGGGCGCGATCGAGTCAATCTCGTCGATAAAGACGATCGATGGCGCCGCGGCCTCGGCCTGCTCGAAAATCTCGCGAAGCTTGCGCTCGCTTTCGCCATAGGCCGAGCCCATGATCTCGGGCCCGGCGATCGAGAAGAAGTGGGCGCTGCTTTCATTCGCGACCGCTCTTGCCAGCCGCGTCTTGCCGGTGCCGGGCGGCCCGTGAAGCAGGACTCCCTTCGGCGGATCCACTCCCAGCCTTTGGAACAGCTCCGGGTGTCGCAGCGGAAGCTCGACCATTTCGCGGAGCGCATCGATGGTGCCGCGCATCCCGCCAAGGTCGTCATAGGTGACATCGGCGCGGCGCTCCTCGGGGCCGCCGGCGAGATATTCGGGTAGCAGTTCGACGTCGGTTTTGGCGTCGATATGCACGATTCCCTTGGGAACCGCGGTCACCACCTTCAGCCGCACTTCCTGCAACGCGAAGGCGGGCGCATTGAGCATTTGCCGTACCGTGTCGGGAATATCGGCATTGACCCGCTGGTGACCGGCGGTGGCGACCGTGTCTCCTTCGGTCAGCGGCCGACCGGCGAACGTGCGCTTCAGCGCCCCGGCCGATCCCTGCAGTCGGATATTGTCCTGGGCTGGAGCAAAGACGACTCGAGTTGCCGGCTTCGACTTCGCCTTTTTCACTTCGACGAAATCGCCCGAGCCGACCCCGGCATTAGTGCGCGACAGGCCGTCGAGGCGAATGATGTCGAGCCCTTCGTCTTCGCCATAGGGGCGGATGGCGCGAGCAGCGGTCGAACGCTTGCCAATGATTTCGATCGCGTCCCCCTCGTTGAGGTGGAGGTCTTTCATCATTTTCGCCGGAAGGCGTGCGATCCCGCGGCCGCTATCGCCCGGCGGCAGGTTCGCCACCTGCACGCGCCGCGTCTTCGGCCGTTCTGCCACCTCGGTGTCCGCCATTGGCTCTCCTCTACCCGCTCGTGTTGAATCGAAACGGCGACGGGCTCGCAGGGTTCAATTTGGGGCTGCAACGGTGCGTTAAAAGGGCCGAAGTCAAAACTTGATCGCCCCGGCGATTTTGCGGACCAGCGCGCGCGGAGCAATCTGCGCCAGTTGCGCGCCGAACTTGTTGATCGCGCCGGTGATGGCCACCGCCCTGTTCCTGTCGAGCGCGTCCAGCCCCTGTTGGACCACCGGCCGCGGTTCCATGAAAAAGCGGTCGATCGAAGGCTTGCCCTTGAACCCCGCAACTTCGCCGAACTCCGTGCGAGTGGGTCCGGGGCAAAGCGCGGTCACATGCACGCCAGTGCTTTTCACTTCTTCGTGAAGTGCTTCCGACAGGGACAGCACGAAAGCCTTGGTTGCGAAATAAACAGCCATTCCCGGCCCGGGCTGAAAAGCCGCGGTCGAAGCAACGTTGAGTATCGAGCCGGACCGATTCTCGATCATCGACGGCAGGACGGCCCGGCACAGCTCGGCAAGAGCGCCGCAGTTGAGGTCGATCATCTGGCGGAGCCGCTTCGGATCCGCCTTCGCAAACCGGCCGTGAAGCCCGAAGCCGGCATTGTTCACCAGCAGCCCGACCCTTTCGTTCGCCGCCTCCATGTCCGCAACCAGCCGGTCGGCGGCTCCCGCCCGGCTGAGGTCGATCGCTACCGCCCGCGCATTGCCCAGCTCGGCGGCAAGCGCCTCCAGCCGGTCCTTGCGGCGGGCGGCGAGGACAAGCCTGTAACCGCGCGCCGACAGCTGCCGGGCAAACTCCTCGCCCAGCCCGGCCGATGCACCGGTGATCAGCGCTACGTGAGCCATATCCCTCCATAACGCTGCTGGACCCAATCGCCGATCGCCCCATTCTCCCAATATTGGATCAGAAGCATCAGGATCAGGATCATCAGCCAAGCCAGGTTTGCACGCCGGCTGCGCGCGAAGAAGACGCCGAAATAGCTACCTTTGATCAGCAGGTTGAACGGGAGGTAATAAAGAAATGTGGCAGCCGGCGCGTCGTAGAATCCGACGACGATGACCGGCCAGACCATGTAGGTCGCGAGCAGCTCGCAGGCGAAGAACATGGTGATGACAAAGCGCTTTCGCTCGGCATAATATTCCGCAAGCCGGTCGAAGTCGGCGGGATCTGATGGGAAGATCACCGTTGCGCCAAGATAATAGAAAGTTCCGGTCAGGATCGGAGGCCACAGCGACTCGAAGGTGAGTTCCACCTTCTGCAGGGTGCTGAAAGCATCGATCCAGATCGTCGTGATCGCCAGGAAACCGAAAAGCGCGAGAAGCGCCGTCTGAGCTTCCATCCTGTGCAGTGACCGCGTCCGTACGAGATGACCGAATCCGGACAATATCTCCGTCAGCGCGAGACCGAGGATCAGCCCGTAAAATGCAAAGAACAGACTGAAGCGGTCGATGGTCGCTGTCTCCCCCGTGGACCGGGGTAGTGGCGAATGACGCTTTAGGCGACTCCAATCAGCTCGCCTTGGCCTTCTCGATCTTCCCCGGATTGGCCGGCGGCTCGCCCTTGGGGAGAGCGTCGACATAGTCCATCCCGTCCTCGACCTCGCCCCACACGGTGTACTGGCCGTCGAGGAAGCGCGCGTCGTCGAAGCAGATGAAGAATTGGCTATTGGCGCTGTCGGGATTTTGCGCCCGAGCCATCGAGCAGGTGCCGCGCACATGCGGCGCGTTGGAAAACTCCGCCTTCAAGTTCGGCAGGTCCGATCCGTGCATTCCAGTTCCCGTGGGATCGCCGCCCTGAGCCATGAAGCCGGGGATGACCCGGTGGAACACGGTCCCGTCGTAGAATCCCTGGTTGGCGAGCGTCGTGATTCGCTCGACATGCTCGGGCGCCAGGTCGGGCCGAAGCTTGATTACGACGTCACCGCCGGTGGAAAGGGTGAGGGTAAGCCGGTCGTCGGCCATGGTGCGCTCCTGTCGGTCAAAGCGCGGGGGTTTAGGCGCGCAGCAGTCCTTGCGCCAGACTCGCTCCGACAATAGGAGGACGCCGAAGCGTCGGGAAGGGGTGAGGGTCATGAGCGAGAGCGAGAAAGTCGCCGCTGTCCCGAAACCGGATCTCGAGGCCGAGCCGCTGAGCGCGGCCGCCGCTTCCGCTATCGACGAGGAGGACCGGCTCCGGCCCGAATTCGTCGAGCGAGTCCTCGATGCGGTCGAGGCCGGCGATGATGAAACCGCCCGCGAACTCGTAGCGCCTCTCCATCCCGCCGACGTTGCCGACCTGATCGAACTTGCCGCCCGCGACGAGCGCGAGGGACTGGTGCGGGCGCTCGCCGGAATCGTCGACGCGGATGTCCTCTCGGAGATGAACGAGCACGTTCGCGAGACGCTGCTCGACGCAATGGCCCCCGAGCAGGTGGCGGGCTTCGCCGGCCAGCTCGAATCCGACGACGCCGTCGCCCTCATCGAGGACCTCGACCGCGACGAGCAGGAGGCGGTCCTGCGGGCGATGGAGCCCGACGACCGCGCCGCGGTCGAGGAAGCGCTGACTTACCCGGAGGAATCCGCGGGACGCCTGATGCAGCGCGATCTCGTCGCTGTGCCCGAACATTGGAAGGTCGGGCAGGTCATCGACTATCTGCGTTCCACGGACGAGCTACCGACCGACTTCTGGGAAGTTTTCGTCGTCGATCCCAGTCATCACCCGGTGGGCACGTGCAAGCTTTCCACGGTGCTCCGGGTACCTCGGTCGATCCCGGTCGCCGACATCATGGCCCGCGAGCAGACCCTGATCCCGGTGGACATGGACCAGGAGGACGTCGCGCTCCGGTTCCAGAAATATGCGCTCGTCTCCGCCGCCGTGATCGACGGCGAGGGCAGGCTCGTCGGAATGATCACCGTCGATGACGTGGTCCACATCATTCAGGAAGAGGCGGGCGAGGACGTCCTGCTTCTGTCGGGCGCCGGCGAGGGCGATATTAACGAGCCGGTTCCCCTGACGGTTCGAAGGCGGCTGTTCTGGCTGGTGATCAACCTCGGCACCGCGGTCGTCGCTGCAAGCGTGGTTAGCCTGTTCCAGGGAGAGATCGGTAAATATGCGGTGCTCGCCGTGCTCATGCCGATCGTCGCCGGGATGGGCGGCAATGCGGGCACTCAGACACTCGCGGTGGCCGTCCGGGCGATCGCGACCAACCAGCTGACTGAGTCCAATACGTTTCGAGCGTTCGGGCGCGAGCTGACTATTGCGCTTGCCAACGGACTGTCGCTTGCAATCCTGATCGGCGTGGGCGTGACCCTGATCTTTCACAACCCGCTTCTCGGCGGGGTCATGGGCGCATCGATGATCATCAACAATCTCGCCGCCGGATTCGGCGGAATCGTCGTGCCCGTCACGCTCGACAGGTTGCGGATCGATCCGGCCGTGTCGTCGGCAGTATTCGTCACCACCATCACCGACGTCACCGGCTTCTTCAGCTTTCTCGGCCTTGCCGCTCTCGTTGGCCTGGGCCGTTAACCGCTTGAATTCGAACGCTGTTCCGGCCACCTAAATGGTGTGCCGAATCTCCATCTGACGAAGGTCGCCTTTGGCTGCCGCGACGTTGAAGCGCTTGCTGCGCGAATTGCTTCGCGCGCCGGCGACGGCGAGTTTCGGGTCGCGACCAGAATGCGGCCGCGCCGCGCCGAAGAGCTGATCGGCGGGAACCTCTACTGGATCGTCAGGCACCGCCTCGTTGGCTGCAACCGGATCCTGCGCCTCGACGACCGCGACGACGGCAGGATCGACATCGTCTGCTCGGCCGAGTTCGCGCGCGTCACCCCGGCGCACCGGAGGGCGCACCAGGATTGGCGTTATCTGGCCAATGAAGACGCGCCCAAGAGCGGCGACGACGGCACCGGTCTTTCCGACCTGCCGCCCCGGCTCTACGGGCGTCTTGCTGCGCTGGCGTTGGTTTAGCCCGCTCCGATCAGAGCAAAATGACGAGCAGGATGATCAGAAGGATCAGTCCGCCGATACCGATATACATCGCTTTTCTCCCGTTTATTTGGCTGTTTCTGATTGAACGCGCCGGCACGGAAGCGGTTGCGGGGGTCGAGCGACCAGCCGCCCTTTAATCGGGCCGTTTGCGGCAGCCGGTGACAACTGCGGCACCGGCTGCGGTAACGGTGCAGGACGGTCCGCCGCCGAGGTCGATGGTAGTCGTGCCCCGGGTGCTGACCTTGGCCGTATTTGTCGCCGTCAGCTTGACGACCGATGCGCCGTCAGCCCCGATGGTGGCATTCTTTACCGTTAGGGAATGGGCATTGAGCGCCGACGTCCCGCTGACCGCCGCGTGCGCTTCATTGGCGGTGCCGCCGAGCACTGCCGAGCCGGTGCCGACGAGGCTCACCTCCAGCGTGTCTACGGCGATCTGATCGACCGCGATCGTTCCCGATCCGGCGAGTCCGATGCCCAGCGACGGCCCCTTTGCCGCGTTCACCTTCAGGCTTCCCGACCCGTTCAACCAGATATTGGACAGATCGTGAGTCCCGACGCTGATCTCGATGGGACCGGGCGCTTCACCGGGATAGCCGCCCCACGCCGACGGATCCTTGCGGACGATCAACGTCTGCCCCTCGACCTGGACTGAAATGCCGTCGATCGCTGAGCCGGATCCGGTCGCCTTAGCAAAGGGCGAGACGCCGGTCTTTAGCTGGACCGAATAGGGGCCGTCGATCCGGATCCTGCTGAAATCAGTGACGGTGAAGTTTCGCTGTGCAGCATCGGCCGGCGAAGCGAAGGCCAGTGCCGCTAAGGCGCAGGCAAGAAGACGGGCGCTCATGGCCTCACCTTCCTCCGATATGGTTAACGCGCGTTTAAGAGCAGTTGACGTTGCCCGATCCGGCCTGCGTGACGCTGCACTTGGCTCCCCCGGTGAGGATCACATCTCCCGAGCCCATGATCTTTACGTCGGCCGTTGTCGTCGCCTGGCCCCGAATGCTGCCCGACCCCATGATTTTCACGTCCGCGGTTTTTGCGCTGACGTTCCTGGCATCGATGTCGCCCGAGCCGGCGATCTTGTAAGCAGCGTTCCCGACCTGGCCGGATCTGGCGCGAACGTCGCCGGACCCGGCGATCGCCAGCTTCAGGGACTGCACCTGGACCGAATTGAGGGTGAGCGTTCCCGATCCGGCAACCGATCCGTCGAAAGTGTCGCCCTTGACGTTGTCGACCGCGACCCCGCCCGAGCCCGCAAGGGTTGCGCCGCTGATCGCCGGAACGGTGATCGCGACGTTCGCTTTGCCCGCCGTCCCCCAGCCCCAGTTGAAGAAGCCGCGATGATTTTCCGGGCGAATGACGAGCTTGTCGCCCTTCACTTCCACCACCAGCTTTTCGAGAAGCTTTTGATTGCCGTGCGCCTTCACGCTTGGCGCGGCTCCGGTGTGGACCGTCACGTCGAACGGGCCGGCAACTTCGATCTCGCTGAAATTGTCCACCTGGTAGGCGCGGTCGACCATCGGCCCGGCATCCTCGGCGCGGCTATGGCTGCAAGCAGACGTGGCCGTTGCCGCCGCCGCGATGCCCATCAGAACTGCCTTGCGCATTCAAGAGTCTCCTGTGTGTGTTATAGACACAATACAGTACAACTGCCGTCGCCCGCAAGCCCAAAAGAAAAGGGCGCCCGGTGAGGGGCGCCCCTGTCTCTTGACCGAAGAGGCCGCCAGGAACGTTAGGCTACCTCTTCCTTGGGCTTGTGGTGGATCACCGCAGCCTCGTTGAGGATCTCCAGGATTTTCGCGAGCGCCGACTTCTCGTCGGTCTGCTCCATCGCACCGAGCTCGCGCGCCAGGCGCGACGACGCTGCTTCGAAAATCTGCCGCTCGGAATAGCTCTGCTCGGGAGCGTCGTCGGGGCGGAACAGGTCGCGCACGACTTCCGCGATCGAGGTCAGATCGCCCGAATTGATCTTCGCTTCATATTCCTGGGCGCGCCGCGACCACATGGTGCGCTTCACCTTCGGCTTGCCCTTCAAGGTGTCGAGCGCGTCCTTCATCGTCTTGTCCGACGACAGCTTGCGCATGCCCACCGAATCCGCCTTGTTGACGGGAACCCGAAGGGTCATCTTTTCCTTCTCGAACCGGAGAACGTAAAGATCGAGACGAGTACCGGCGATTTCAGTGCTCTGCAGTTCTACGACCCGGCCGACACCGTGCTTGGGGTAAACAACATAATCGCCGACGTCGAAGTTCAAAGCCTTGGCAGCCATTCGAACACCTTTCTGTTTGACGGCGAAGAGAGCCGACACATCGTGCATCGTCCCCCAAAACGACACCTGCCCCTTGGAACAACGGGTCGTGGCTCTCCGCCTATTTAAGAGTTCCTGCTAATTGCGACCGTCGCAGAAGGCGGCGGCCTCTATGACAGTTTTATATCAGAACTGGGCTCAAAAAGCGAGTCGTAGCTGAGGCTGTTGGTCGAAGCGGTCGGTCAGGTTGTGGAGTCCGAGGCCGAGCAGCCGGATTCCCTGCCGCGGGGGAAGCAATGACGAGAGAAGTCCCCGTCCCGCCGCGGCGAATGCTTCGAGATCGGGAACGGCGCCCGGGAAGCTTTTGGAGCGGGTGACGGTGGTGAAATCGCCGAACTTGACCTTCAGGGTCACCGTCCTTCCGGCCACTTCGGCCCGCTGGACCCGCACCCACGCGTAGCCGGCGATTCGGTCGAGCTCCGAAGCCAGGCGGACCGGCTCGCTCAAGTCTTGGTCGAAGGTACGCTCGGCGCTGACCGACTTGTACGGCCGGTCCGGCCTGACTTCGCGCTCGTCAATCCCACGGCAGATCTGGTGGTACCATTTCCCCGCACTTCCGAACCGCGATTCGAGCTCTGGCAGGCTCCACTCCCGCAAATCCGCGCCGGTCAGGATCCCCAACGCCTCCATCTTTCGGGCGGTCACCGGGCCGACTCCGTGAAACCTCGCGACCGGAAGCGAGGCGACGAACTCGGGACCCTTCTCCGGCCGGATTACCGTCAGCCCGTCGGGCTTTCGATAGTCCGACGCGAGCTTGGCGATGAACTTGCAGTACGAGACCCCCGCAGAGGCGGTCAGCCCAGTCTCACTGGCGATTCGCCGCCTGATGTCCTCGGCGATCGCCCGGGCGCTGCCAAGCCCTAGCCGGTCCTCGCTGACATCGAGATAGGCTTCGTCCAGGCTGAGCGGCTCGACGAGATCCGTGTAATCGGCGAAGATCGCGCGGACCTGGTTCGACACCTCGCGATAAGCGTCAAATCGCGGCTTCACGAACACCAGCTCCGGGCACCGCCGCTTCGCAGTCACCGATGGCATCGCCGAGCGAACGCCAAACTTGCGGGCTTCGTATGAGGCCGCGGCGACAACCCCGCGATGCTGGCCGCCGACCGCGACCGGCGAGCCTCGAAGCTCGGGATTGTCGCGCTGCTCTACCGACGCGTAGAACGCATCCATGTCGACGTGGATGATCTTTCGTGTCGGTGGAACCTCGAGGCGCTCGGCACTTTGCATCACGGCACTCTTCTGATTAAGGCCCCGCGCCATGAACATCCACGAATATCAGGCCAAGGAGCTGCTCGCGAAGTACGGCGTCCCTGTGCCCGCGGGTTATCCGGCAATGAGCGTCGACGAAGCGGTCGAAGCTGCTGAAAGACTTCCCGGGCCCTTGTGGGTCGTGAAGGCGCAGATCCACGCCGGCGGCCGCGGCAAAGGCAAGTTCAAGGAACTGCCCGACAGCGCCAAGGGCGGCGTTCGACTCGCCCATTCGGTGGACGAGGTGCGGAAGAATGCCGCCGAAATGCTTGGGCGTACCCTCGTCACCGTCCAGACCGGCGCGCAAGGCAAGGAGGTCAACCGCCTCTACATCACCGACGGAGTCGACATCGCCAAGGAATTCTACCTGGCGCTTCTCGTCGACCGCGAAACCAGCCGAGTCGCGATCGTCGCCTCGACCGAGGGCGGAGTGGAGATCGAGAAGGTCGCCCACGACACGCCGGAAAAGATCACCACGATCACCGTCGATCCCGCCACCGGGCTGATGCCTCACCACGGCCGCGAAGTCGCCGCGGCGCTAAAGCTTTCGGGCGACCTCGCGAAGCAATGCGCGAAGATGCTCGCCAAGCTCTACGAGGCCTTCCTCGGCACCGACGCCTCGCAGATCGAGGTGAACCCGCTGGCCATCACCGACGAGGACGAGCTTCTCGTGCTCGATGCAAAGGTCGGCTTCGACAACAATGCCGAGTTCCGCCATCCGGCACTCGAAGAGCTCCGCGACCTCACCGAAGAAGACCCGATGGAGGTCGAGGCCTCCAAATTCGACCTGTCGTACATCAAGTTGGACGGCGACATCGGCTGCATGGTGAACGGTGCGGGCCTGGCGATGGCGACGATGGACATCATCAAGCTCAATGGCGCCGAGCCCGCCAACTTTCTCGACGTCGGCGGCGGCGCCAACAAGGAAAAGGTCACCGCCGCCTTCAAGATCATCCTCAGCGACCCGTCGGTGAAAGGCATTCTCGTCAACATCTTCGGCGGGATCATGCGCTGCGACATCATCGCCGAGGGAATCGTCGCCGCAGCGCGCGAAATGGATATCAAGGTGCCGCTGGTCGTCAGGCTGGAAGGCACCAACGTGAAGAAGGGCAAGGACATTCTCGCCACTAGCGGCCTTGCAATCATCCCCGCCGACGATCTCGGCGATGCCGCCAGGAAGGTCGTCGCGGCCGTAAAGCAGGTCGAGCCGGCCTAGGAACCAGGAGCAAATCCAATGAAACTCCTCGTCGCGGTCAAGCGCGTCATCGATTACAATGTGAAGCCGCGGGTGAAGATGGACGGCTCCGGGGTCGATCTCGCCAACGTCAAGATGAGCATGAACCCCTTCGACGAAATCGCTGTCGAAGAAGCGATCCGGCTCAAGGAGAAGGGCGTCGCGGACGAGATCGTCGCCGTTTCGATCGGGCCGCAAAAGGCGCAGGAGACTCTCCGCACCGCTCTGGCGATGGGCGCGGACCGGGCGATCCTCGTGCAGACCGACGAAGAGGTCGAGCCGCTCGGCGTGGCCAAGATCCTCGCCAAGGTAGCCGACGAAGAGAAGCCGGACATGATCGTCCTCGGCAAGCAGGCAATCGACGACGACAATAACGCCACCGGCCAGATGCTGGCGGCGCTTCTCGGCTGGCCACAGGGCACTTTCGCTTCGAAAGTCGAGGCCGGCGACGGGCAGGTGAAAGTCACCCGCGAAGTCGATGGCGGGCTCGAAACCGAGCAGCTCAAGATCCCGGCCGTCGTGACGACCGACCTTCGCCTGAACGAACCTCGTTACGCGAGCCTGCCCAACATCATGAAGGCCAAGTCGAAGCCGTTGGCGACGAAGACTCCCGACGAGCTTGGGGTCGATATCTCCCGCCGGCTGGAGACGGTGAAAGTATCTGAGCCGCCCAAGCGGCAGGCCGGAATCAAGGTTGGCTCGGTCGACGAGCTGGTCGAAAAGCTCAAAGGTCTGGGGATTGCGAAATGAGCGTACTCGTTCTGGTTGAGCACGACGGAAAGGCGATCAAGGACTCCACGCTCCCCACCGTCACCGCAGCGTCAAAGCTTGGCGAAGTCCACGCGCTCGTCGCCGGCTCGGGCGTTTCCTCTATCGCCGACGAAGCAGCGAAAATCGACGGCGTTGCGAAGGTGCTGGTCGCGGATGCCGAGCATCTGAAGCACGAGCTCGCCGAAGAAATTGCGCCGGTCGCCGCCAAGCTGATGGACGGCTACGATGCCTTCGTCGCCCCGGCGAGCACCTTCGGGAAAAACATCGCCCCGCGCGTCGCGGCGCTGCTCGACGTCATGCAGGTCAGCGACATCCTCTCGGTGGAGGGACCCGACACGTTCACGCGGCCGATCTACGCCGGAAACGCAATCGCGACCGTGAAGTCCAACGATGCAAAGAAGGTCATCACCGTCCGCACGACCGCCTTCGACAAGGCGGAGCGCGAGGGCGGCAACGCGTCGGTCGAACAGGTCGATTCCGGGCCAGCCGGCCAACCTGAGCGACTTCGTCGGACTCGAAGCATCGGAAAGCGAGCGACCGGAGCTGACCAGCGCCGGCGTGATCGTCTCAGGCGGTCGCGGCTTCGGCTCCAACGAGGACTTTCATAAGCTTCTCGAACCGCTTGCCGACAAGCTCGGCGCGGCGGTCGGAGCATCGCGCGCCGCAGTCGATGCGGGCTATGCGCCCAATGACTACCAGGTCGGCCAGACCGGCAAGATCGTCGCTCCCGAAGTCTATATCGCCATCGGCATTTCCGGCGCGATCCAGCACCTCGCGGGAATGAAGGATTCGAAGATCATCGTCGCGATCAACAAGGATGAGGACGCGCCGATTTTCCAGGTCGCCGACATCGGCCTGGTCGGCGATCTGTTCAAAGTCGTGCCCGAGCTGACCGAGAAGCTCTAAAACCCGCTGAGAAATTCGGCGACATTGGCGCCGAGCGCGTCGACCGCATAGCCGCCTTCCATCAGGACCAGGCTCGGCACTCTCGCGGCGGCGATCCGGCCCGCGATCGAGCGATAGTCGGCGGTCTCGAGCCGGAAGTGGCTGATCGGGTCGCCGCCCCAGGTGTCCGCTCCGAACGACACTATCAGCAACTCAGGGCCGAAGCCGGCAAGCCACTCCAGCGCCTGATCGAGCGCCCGATCATAATCGCGCCACCGCGTTCCGCGGGGCAGCGGCAGGTTGAGATTGGCGCCTTCGCCCTCCCCTTCGCCAGTCTCGTCTGCCCGGCCCCAGAAGAAGGGATAATCGGTCGCCGGATCCGCGTGAATCGATGCGAAGGAAACGTCGCTTCGGCCGTAGAAGATGTCCTGGGTTCCGTTGCCGTGGTGATAGTCGACGTCGAGGATACCGACCCGCTTGCGGCCGTGGGCCAGCGCTTCCTCGGCCGCGATGGCGGCGTTGTTCAAATAACAATAGCCGCCAAAATAATCGGCGCCGGAATGGTGGCCCGGGGGCCGGCAGAGGCCGAAGGCGCGTCGCTCGTCGAGTGCCGCGTGAAGCGCAGCAAGCGCGGTCTGAGCGCTCCAGTACGAGGCTTCCCACGTTCCCTCGCCGATGGGCGAGGAGGTATCGAACCCATGATAGCCGAGCTTCGCGTCGATCCGGTCGAAGGCCCGCGGGCGCCGCCGTACGATTGGGAAGCTGTAGGGGAAGGCATCGCCGTCACGCCCGGCGGCAAGCCATTCGCCGTGCGCCGACCGGAGGAAGGCGAGATAGTCGGCCGAGTGCGCCCTAATCAGCGGCTCCATGCCGCGATCGCTCGGCGCCTCGGCGGGGCCGATCGCGTCGAGGATAGCGTCGATCCGGCCGCCATGCTCGGCGGCGCGATGCATCTTGCCGTTGAAGAACTCGCCTGCCGGCCTATGCGCTCGCTGGCGCTGGTCCCAAAAGCTTCTCATCGAATCTACTCGACCAGCCGCGTGTCCCAGCCCCACAGCGCCAGCATGAGGGCGAACCCGACGACATAGGCGACCGGAACGAACCATCCCTGGCTGATCCAGCGCCGGAGCGAGCGCGCTTCGGCGAATTCGTTGGTGATCGCAACGCCCGCCGACGAGCCGAACCAGGTCATGGACCCGCCAAAGCCGACGGCGAAAGCAAGAAGCGCCCAGTCGTAGCCGCCCTGGGCCAGGGACAGCGCGGTCAGCGGGATGTTGTCGAATACCGACGACAGTGCTCCCAGCCCGAAGGTCGATTGCCAGCTCGGCGTGGGAAGTGCTTTCAACGGCATCAGCGACGCTGCCGCGACCAGCGAGCAGAGGAAGACCGCGCCCTTGGCAGCAGGCTTTGCCAGCTTCCAGTCCGGCGGTGCGATGAAGCTGGTGAGGATGAGCGCAGCCCATAGCGCCAGCCCCAGCCACGGCGCATTTTCCTCGCCGCCGCCAAGCACGTTTGCAGTGACGTTGGTCGCCACCGCAGCGGCGAGGGTTATTCCGACGATCCAGATCCGTCGCCAGTGGAGCGGATGACCGGGCTGGTCATGGGACAGGATCGCCTGGTACCGATGCTGCGACCACGCGCCCAGCGGAGCGATGATCGCCAGCGCCGGAACCGCCGCGATGTAGGCGGGAAGAACGAGTGCCGGCGACACTCCGTGAAGCCACATCAACGTCGTGGTCGTGTCGCCGATGACGCTTCCGGAGCCGCCGGCGTTCGACGCAGCGACGATCGCTGCGAGGAATCCGACGCTCACTCGCCCGCGATAGACGTGCCTCGCAACAACTCCACCGAGAACTGCCGCCGCGATATTGTCGAGAAACGCCGACATCACGAAAACCGCGATCAGCAACACCAGTCCTCCGGTCCAGCCGTCCGGCAGGTGGTTGGGCAAATGATCGGGCAGGTTGCTTCGCTCGAAATGGTTCGACAGCAATTCGAACCCGATCAGAAGCAGCAGCAGGTTGGCAATCGTCACCCACTCGTGCTCGGCGTGGAGCAACAATGCTCCGGCACCTTGCCCGGTCGGAAATCTGGTGACCAGCGACTCATAGAGCAGGATTGCAATCAGGCCGGTGACGCTGACCAGGAGAGCGCGCTTGTGGAACAGCGCCACTCCGGCGAGCATTAGCCCGAAGATGTAAAATTCAATCGGGGCGCCAAGCAGGGTCGGCGCGGGCACTGTCGTTACCGCAAGGTGCATTGGGGCCGTTTACGCGAGCGGCTGCGGATGAAAAACCCGCGGCCATCGATCGCGCCGGTGTTCGCAGGCTTCATTCGCGGCGAACAGCCCGGACGGATTGATCGCGGGTGCATGCTCCTGAGGCGACGGCGGCGCCCGCAGAACGAGCCACGCGCCAATGGCCGATAGCGCCGACCCAGCGAGAGTGCCGATTTTCGCGATATCTGTGGCCGTATCGGATTCGGGAAACGCCAGCTCGCCTATGAACAAGCTCATCGTAAAGCCGATGCCGCAAAGGAGCGCGGCCCCCCAGATCTGTCGCCAACCCGCTCCGGCCGGCATGCTTGCAATACCCGTCCGTACACTCAGCCAGATGGACCCGAACACCCCCGCCTGCTTGCCGATGAATAATCCTGCGGCAATGGCGAGCGGCAGTGGGTGCAACAGAATTGACGGGCCGCCTTTGAGGCTGGCGCCCGCCGCAGCAAGGCCGAACAGTGGCATGACTCCGAACATCACCCACGGATGAATCGTTCGCTCGAGGTGCCGCAATGGCGAGTGCGGCGCATTCCGCCCCAGCGGGATGGTCAGGGCTGCGGCTACGCCGGCGATAGTCGGGTGAATGCCGCTTGCCAGTACGGCGAGCCAAAGCGCGACGGCTAACAGCAGGTACGGCCACAGCCGGTGCACCCGGAACATGTTGAGGCCGGACATGAACCCGACGATGACGATCGCCGTCCCGAGCGCAATAAGGTTGAGCTCGGCGGTGTACACGAGAGCGATGATGATGACTGCGCCGATGTCATCGACGATGGCGATGGTTACCAGCAGCAGCTTGATCGAAGGCGGTGCACGCCTGCCTAGAAGGGCCAGCACGCCGATCGCGAAGGCGATGTCAGTCGCAGCAGGGATCGCCCAGCCGCGCAGAAGATGGGGTTGCAGGCCCGTCACGGCGAGGTAGATTAAAGCCGGAACCGCCATTCCCGCTGCGGCGGCAACGAACGGCAGCTTTCTCTGCGATCGCGACGACAGCTCGCCCAAATACCATTCACGTTTCACTTCTAAACCGACGAGCATGAAAAAGATCGCCATGAGGCCATCGGCGATCCACTCGTGCACCGTTGGCACACCAAGCCTCGGCAACGGCGGGCCGACGTGGAAGTCGAGGAGTGAGTGGTAGGTTCCCGCCGCGGGCGAATTGGCAACTACGAGAGCGAAAGCCGCCGCCGCCATGAGCAGCAGCCCGGCCATGCGTTCGTTACCTGTGACGGTTGAGCAATTAGCCATCCACGCCCAGTACCGGCCTTCTCCGCCAATCCAAAAGGCCCACCGCCCGGATGGGCGATGGGCCGTTGGTGCCGAAAGCTGACGCGGAGAGCGTCTGCTGAAGGCTTAGTCGGCGTGCTCGGGCAGGTCCTTGCGGTCCGTCGAGGCCATTTTCTCGAGCTCTTTCTTGCTCATCGAATCGTACATGCTCTTCGATGCGCCCTTCAGCTTGCTCTTGTCCTCATCGCCTTCCTTGACGGAGAGGGCGATTCCGGCAGCTTCTTGCTGTGCTTTCGATTTAGCTGGCATTTACGTTCTCCTTTCACTGGAAAAACGCATCAGCACTGCGTCGGGTTCGTCAGTTGCCGATGAACTCCTCGACGGCGGCGAAAGCCTTGTCGTCCGTCAGCTGCTCCGGGGGATGCTTGCAGAAATAGGCCGCCGCCGGCTTGACCGGGCCGCCGAGACCGCGGTCCCTTGCAATCCGGGCGCAGCGGATGAGGTCGATCGCCACTCCGGCGCTGTTGGGCGAATCCTCGACCGACAGTCGAAGCTCCAGGTTCATCGGAACGCCGCCGAAGAGCTGCCCCTCCATCCGCAGGAAGCAGACCTTGTTGTCATTCTGCCAGGCGACATAGTCGGACGGGCCGACGTGGATGTCCTCGGGGTCGAGCCTGTGCCGAGCGACCGACTGGACCGCCTCGGTCTTGGATATCTTCTTCTGCTCCAGCCGGTGCCGATTGAGCATGTTGAGAAAGTCGGTGTTGCCGCCGGTGTTGAGCTGGTACGTGCGGTCGAGTTTCACTCCGCGCTTCTTGAACAGGTCGGTCAGCACTCGGTGGACGATGGTTGCGCCGAGTTGCGACTTGATGTCGTCGCCGATGACCGGGACCCCGGCGTCCTCGAACTTCTTCGCCCATTTGTCATCGCTGGCGATGAACACCGGGATGCAGTTTACGAAGGCGACGCCCGCCTCGATGGCGCAGTCGGCGTAAAATTCAGTCGCTTCCTGCGATCCGACCGGAAGATAGTTGATGAGGACGTCGGTGCTGGTCTCGCGAAGCACTTCAACGACATCTTTCTTCTCGGGCTGCGGGTCGGATGCCGGCACGAAAGTCCGGTCCGTGTCCCAATTCGCCATATGGTCGGAAATTCCGTCGAGGACGCGCCCCATCCGGACAGTCGCTCCGGTGTCCTCGACGTGATCGCAGAACACCTGAGTGCAGTTCGGCTTGGCAAAAATCGCTTCGGCCACGTCGCGGCCGACCTTGCGCTTGTCGATGTCCCAGGCGGCGACCACCCGGATGTCCTTGGGACGGTAGCCGCCGAGGTCCCAGTGCATCAGCCCGATCTGCTCGTTGGCGCCGCCGTTCTGGTAGTGCGCGATTCCCTGCACCAGCGAGCTGGCGCAGTTGCCGACCCCGACGATTGCCAGGTTGATATCGGTCCGCTTGGGGTCGTGAAGGCTCATGCGACCTTCCTCTCCCGCTCGGGCTGTTCGAGGGAGGGTGCATAGCGTTCGATCATCCGCCCGCAGAACTCGGCGAAGCTCTCCGGATATTTGGGCGGGCTGGTGTGGTGCGGCTCGATCCCCTCGCTGTCGGGCGTGAAGCACAGGGTGAGCGTAATGTCGAAATCCTCGAGCGCCTCCATCTGCCGGTCGAACCAGTCCTCCCACCCGGGCCGGTAGCTGTCCCACCAGCTAAGGCCGGTGCGAAGCTTCGTCACTCCGAGATCCTTCAGCCACCGAACCGCCTCGTCCAGCCGCGGATCGTTGAAGTGGAACCACTGCATCAGCCCCATCTCTGGGGCATATTTGCGGAAATGGTCGAGCGCGAGCTTGGGAGTCCCGTCGGCGCGAATCAGCCCCATGTAGAAGTGGCGGTAGTAGCTGGATCCCTCAGCTTCCTTGTGGCGAGTGGTCGCGCCCCATTCCTGCGGAAGGTCGAACAGCGAATACCAATAGACCCGCGGAACCCGCCCGAGCAGGAGCTCGGCCGTGCGGTTCACTCCGAAGACCTGCACCTCCTCGGCGCCGAAGCTTCCGACTCCGACTTCGGTAGCCCAGATTTCGTGATCGGGCGCTACCGCCTCAATCTCCGAAATCTTCGCGGGCCACTGATCGATCGGCCACAGGTTCCAGTCGAGGGGAAAGCCGTGGACTGCGACGACGTCGATGTTATCCAGCACGCCGTAGCCGTTCATGCGGTCGACGAAGAGCGGATCGATCGGCGAAATTCCGCCAAGGACACGCTTTACCCGCGGGTTCGCGGCCTCGATTGCCGTTCCCGCCAATTTCACCATTTCGGCAAAGCGCGACCAGTCGGGATCGAGCTCCGGGTCCCAGTGGGACTTGTTGTTCGGCTCGTTCCAGATCATCGCGGCTTCAATCATTCAGCACCCCCTTTTGCTGGTCCCTTGCTGGATAAACGACCGCCGGGTCCCATTCGCCGTACGGGCGCTCGGTCACTCGGCACAGGTAGACTTCGTCCTCGATCCGCTCGTCGATCTCGAATCCGGAAGCCCGGAGCATCGCTTCGGAGCAGGCGCGGTTGGGAATCCACCAGTTCGTCCAGTCGCCCGAATAGCGGCGCTCGACGAAGTGAAGCTTTGGATAGCTGCTCTCGAAGAACAGCTCGCTTTCGGAAAACTCGTAATCCTCGTCGAGCTGGAGAACGTTCCTTGAGCCGCGCTGCATCGACTGGAACAGCATCATGTCCCCGGCGACATGCTCGCGGATGAGGTCGAGCGCGAGGAGCGGGTGCCTCAGATGGTAAAGCACGCCCATGAAGATCACGAGGTCGAACTTTTCTCCGAGAGCTCCGACGTCATAGACGTCGAGCTTGCGAAACTCGATGTCGTCATAACCGAGCACTTCGCTGGCAAGCTCTGCCTGGGCGAGATAGCGGTCGTCGGAGTCGATCCCTACCACCCGCTCCGCTCCGCGGCGCTTCATTTCGATCGAATAGAAACCGGCGTTGCAGCCGATGTCGAGAACGCTCTTGCCCTCCAGGCTTTTCGGCAGGTGAGGCGCGAACCGCTCGAACTTCGAACCCGGATAGTCGCCGAGGAAGTGGTCCGGCGCGGTCCACACCCCCTTGAGATTCATGTTATGGAACCACGGCGCGAGCTCATCCACCCGTCGCTGCAACTCCGGGTCCCGGACCCGTTCAATCGAGCGTTCGGCAAGTGTCATTGATAAAGCCTTTCGTTCATTGAGCGGACTCGAGCGCCCCAGCGCCCGAGATCAAGCGTCGAGATCGATGCGGGATCCACGTCGAACCGAAGGACATTGTCCAGCGGCATCCCGAGATAGTGGGCGATTACTCCTCGAATGATATCGCAATGCGTGACGGCGACGACGGTTTCCCCGTCGTTGGTCCGGGCGATCTCCTCGAGAGCGGATTTTGCCCTCTCGACCGCTTCCGACATCGACTCGCCGCCCGGGCAGCGGGCGGAGCCGCGCTCCTCGTTCCAGCGCTGCCACTCTTCATCGCCCTCGAGATCGGCGAAGCGGGCGCCTGCCCATTGACCAAAGTCAATTTCATCCAGGCCGTCGGCCACTGAAACCTCCAGCTCGTGGGGCTCCGCGATTTCATTGGCCGTGTGCCACGCGCGCTCTCGCGGGCTGGTGTAAACGGCAGCTATCGGCAACGTGCCAAGCAGATCGGCGACGATCGCCGCCTGCTCGAGTCCGTCATTGCTCAACGCCACATCACGTCTCCGCCCAGTAAGCGTGTCGCCAAGCTCCGAATGGGCTGCATGACGCACCAGAAGGACGGTCGCGCTCACCGTTTCGAAGCCGGAACACAAAGCATCTACAAAGCTGAATGAGCCAATTCGCCCAAGGTTCCAGCGGATTAGTTAACCGCTGTAACGAACCTCGTCCGGAACAATGGCTGGTTGCGTCGGTTGAAGAAGAAGAAGCGCCGACATCGCGGCGTTAACATGGGTTGGTTTGGAACAGTAGCCGCAGTCGTGGGTAGATGATGGTGATCTACTGTTCCGCTTCGGCTCTGAAACAAGATCGATAAACATTCGCTGTTCTTATGTCATTCATTGGATTTGCAACGAAGAAAGGGCTGCAACTTGGGGGAGAAAGTCTTAGTCACCGGCGGCGCGGGTTTTATCGGCAGCGCCGTAACTAAAGAGCTTCTCGAGCGCGGCAACACGGTTCGTGTTCTCGATAGCCTTATCGAGCAAGTTCACGGGAATTGCGAAAGGCCCGAATTCTTGCCTTCCGACGCGGAGCTGATCCGTGGCGACATTCGCAACCGGGATGTGGTCGACAAGGCGCTGAAGGGAATCGACAGCGTCGTCCATCTCGCCGCTGAAGTCGGCGTCGGGCAGTCGATGTATGCCGTGGAACGCTACACTTCGGTGAACGAGACTGGGTCGGCGGTGCTGTTCGAAGCGCTGATCGACAATCCGGTCCGGCGAGTCGTCACCGCCTCGTCAATGAGCATCTATGGCGAGGGGCTCTATCGCGACGCCGACGGCAATCTCGTCGAAGACGCGGAGCGGCAAGCACGCGCTGCGAACGACGACAATTGGAACCCGGTCGACTCCCACGGCCGGCCACTGACTCCCGTCGCCACCCCCGAAGGGAAACGGCCGAGCCTCGCGTCCATCTACGCGCTCGGCAAATATGTGCAGGAGCGCCAGACGCTGATCATGACCGCCGCCTATGGCATGGAAGGCACCTGCCTCAGGCTGTTCAACGTCTATGGGCCGGGCCAGGCGCTTTCCAATCCCTATACCGGAGTCCTGGCGATCTTCGCCTCGCGATTGCTCAACGGGCAACCGCCGCTCATCTTCGAGGACGGGGAGCAGCGGCGTGACTTCGTTTATGTCGGCGACGTCGCCAGGGCATTCGCCGAGGCCCTGGTCTCCGACAACGCCAACGGCGAAGTGTTCAATATCGGTTCCGGCCACGATCGAAGCGTCACCGAAGTCGCCCGGGATCTCGCCTGCGCAATGGGACGCGACGACATTGAGCCGCAGATCACCGGCAAGTCGCGCACCGGCGATATCCGCCACTGTTTTTGCGACGGGTCGAAGGCAGCCGAGGAGCTCGGTTTCACGGCCACCAAGGATTTCGGCGAAGGGCTCGAGGAACTTGCCGGCTGGGTGGCGAGCCAGACTGCCGACGACCGGGTCGAACAGGCCCGCGCCGAGCTTGAACAGCGGGGGCTGGTGGCATGACCCAACCCGACTCAAGACCGGTCCTTATCACCGGCGGCGCCGGCTTCATCGGTTCGAACGTGGCCGACCATTTTGCCGGCGAGGGCAGCGAGGTCGTCATTTATGACGCGCTTTCCCGGCCCGGCGTCGAGCGCAACCTGGAATGGCTGAAGGATCGCCACGGAAGCCGCATCACTTCGGTCGTCGGCGACGTTCGCGACGAAGACGAGCTCAGGCGGGCGGCGGCCGACGCCAAGGCGGTGTTCCACTTCGCAGCCCAGGTCGCGGTGACCACCAGTCTCGACGACCCGCGCGACGATTTCGAGACCAATGTGCGGGGCACTCTGAACGTGCTCGATTCGATCCGTCTCCGGCGCGAGCCCGTCCCGGTGATCTTCGCTTCGACCAACAAGGTTTACGGCGATCTCGGCGACATCCGCTTCCGTCGCGAGGGCGACCGCTACGCGCCGGAAGGCGAGCTTGCCCAGACCGGCGTCAGCGAGGTCCGGCCCCTCGATTTTCACACGCCCTACGGCTGCTCGAAAGGCGCCGCGGACCAATATGTCCTCGATTATGCCCGAAGCTTCGGAATACCCACGGCGGTGTTCCGGATGAGCTGCATTTACGGCCGCCGGCAGATGGGGACCGAGGACCAGGGCTGGGTTGCCCATTTCCTGATCCGGGCGCTGGCCGGCGAGCCGATCACCATCTACGGCGACGGCCGCCAGGTCCGCGACGTGCTGGACATCAGGGATGCGGTCGCGGCCTATGCGCGCGCGCTCCACCAGATTCATATGGTCCAGGGCCGGGCGTTCAACCTCGGCGGCGGTCCGGCCAACGCGATCAGCCTTCTGCAACTGATCGACGAGATCGGCAGGATCACCGGCCGTAAGCCGGAGCTTCGATTCGAGGCGTGGCGGCAGGGCGATCAGCGCTGGTACGTGTCCGACACGAGGCAGGCGAAGGAATTGCTTGGGCTGCCAGACGCGCGGCCGTGGCGCGAGGGTGTTGCCGCGCTCGCCGACTGGCTGCGCAGCGAGCGTGAGCCGGCAATTCAGGTCGAAGCCGTGCTTACGGGTGCCGCGGAATGAGTGATGCGATGCGCCTGCTGCTGGTGACCGACGCCGTTGGCGGCGTGTGGACCTACAGCCTCGAGCTCGCCCGTGAGTTGCGCGAATGGGACATCGAAACCGTGCTCGCCGTCATCGGCCCGGCGCCGAATGCCGAGCAGCGGCGCGAGGCGGACGGCTTGCAACTGGTCGAGACGGGACTTCCGCTCGACTGGACCGCCGCCCGCCCGGACCAGGTTCGCCGAACCGGCTGCGCGCTCGCCGAAGTCGCTGACCGGGTCAGCGCCGACGTCGTCCAGCTCAACAGCGCAGCGATTGTCGCGGATTGCGAGTTCGGTCAGCCGGTCGTCGTCGTCCAGCATAGCTGCGTCACCACCTGGTGGGATGCGGTTCGCGAAGGGCCGCTTCCGTCGGATTTCCGCTGGCGCCGCGACCTCATCGAGTGCGGGCTTCAACGCCGCCGATTCCGTCGTTGCGCCGAGCGCCGCCTTCGCCGCTCATCTGGCGCGGGCCTATGGTCTCTCGCGTCCGGTTCAATGCGTCCACAACGGGCGGCGCGCACTGCCGATGAAGAAGCGCGGTCCCGAAGATTTCGTCTTCACCGTCGGCCGCCTCTGGGACGACGGCAAGAACGTCCGCACTCTCGACGAGGCTGCTTCCCGGCTGCACGTGCCGATGGAGGCGATCGGGCCGCTGAACGGCCCGAACGGCGCCGCCGCTTCGTTCGAGAATCTCCACACGCCCGGCGAGCTTCCGCTCGGTCGGATCGCCGAACGTCTTGCACAGCGGCCGATCTTCGTTTCATCGGCGCTTTACGAGCCGTTCGGGCTGTCGGTCCTCGAAGCCGCGCAAGCGGGTTGCGCGCTCGTCCTTTCCGATATCCCGACATTCCGTGAACTCTGGGGCGGGGCAGCGATATTCGTCGGCGCCGACGATCCGCAAGGGTTCGCGACCGCGATCGAACAGCTGCTCGCGAATCCCACCCGCCGGGCCGACCTGGCAATCGCCGCCCGCATGCGGGCGCTACGCTACACCCCCGAAGCGATGGCGTCGCGAATGGCGCAGATTTACGCGGACCTACTGCCCCGGCAAGACATCGAGCCCGTCCAGTCGCAGGTTCAGATAGCGGGAGCAGCCGCGTGAGGATCGCCTATTTCACCCACTCGCTGCGCTCGTGCTGGAACCACGGTAACGCCCATTTCCTCCGCGGAGTGCTTCGCGAGCTGCAGGCCCTCGGACACGAGGTCGAAGCTTTCGAGCCGAAGGGCGCGTGGAGCGTCGAGAACCTCGTTGCCGACCACGGCCCTGCGGCTCTCGAGAAATTCGCAGTCCATTACCCGAACCTCCGGCCGACTGTTTACGAGCCCGGTTCGGATCCGGCCGAGCTCGTCGACGATGCGGACCTGGTGATCGTCCACGAATGGAACGAGCCGGAGCTCGTCGCCGCGCTTGGCCGAATGCGCGCCCGGGGAGCCGAATTCACGCTTCTGTTCCACGACACTCACCACCGGGCCGTCTCCGCGCCCGACGAGATGCGGGCCTTCGACCTCGACGGATATGACGGAGTCCTCGCGTTCGGCGAAGCGCTGGCCGCGGTCTATCGCCGCTGGGGATGGGGCGACCGCGTGTTCGTCTGGCACGAGGCTGCCGATATCCGCCACTTCCATCCGCCCGCCGACGACGATGCGCGTGACGGCATCGTATGGATCGGCAACTGGGGCGACGGCGAACGGAGCGAAGAGCTGGTCGATTTCCTTCTCCAGCCGGCTCAGTGGGCTGGGCTTCCGCTCGACATTTACGGAGTGCGCTATCCTGCCGAAGCCCGCGACCTGCTGTGGCGCTACGGTGCTCGCTATCACGGCTGGCTGGCGAATGCCGCCGCGCCGGACGTGTTCGCCCGGCACATGGCGACCGTTCATGTCCCGAGGCGCTTCTACACCGATTCTCTTCCCGGAATCCCAACGATTCGCGTGTTCGAAGCGCTCGCCTGCGGAATCCCGCTGGTGACGGCGCCCTGGAGTGACAGCGAGAAGCTGTTCCGGGACGGAGAAGATTTCCTGATGGTCAGTAACGGAGAAGAAATGACGGACGCCCTCATCCGCCTGAAGAACGAGCCGGACCTTCGCGACAGCCTGTCGCGCCATGGTCTCGAGACGATTCTGGAGCGGCACACCTGCGCCCACCGCGCCCGGGAATTGCTGCGGACCGTCAAGCGAATCGATGTCCAGGCGCTGGAGAGCGCCGCATGAAGATTGCGTTCTACGGATCCAGTTTGCTGTCGTCCTGGTGGAATGGCGCGGCAACTTATTATCGGGGGCTTCTGCGCGACCTCGCCGGCCGCGGATACGACATCACCTTTTACGAGCCGGACGCGTTCGACCGGCAACAACACAAGGACATGGAAGCGCCGTCCTGGGCCAAGTCGGTGGTTTATCCGGCCACCGCCGAAGGGCTTGCCTCGGTGCTCGCCCAAGCCGCCGAAGCCGACATCGTCGTCAAAGCGAGCGGAGTCGGAGTTTTCGACGAGGAGCTAATCGACGGAATAGTCGCAAGCGCGCGCGAAGATGCGCTGAAGATTTTCTGGGATGTCGATGCCGCGGCGACCCTCGACGAGATGAAATTCGCCGAAGATCACCCGGTCCGGCGCAAGCTCAAGTCGCTCGACATGGTCCTGACCTATGGCGGTGGCCCGCCTGTCGTTGCCGCGTACGAGGCCGCCGGCGCCGCGGTTTGCGTTCCAATCTACAACGCGCTCGATCCGACCACCCATCACGCGGTCGATCCCAATCCGAATTTCGACGCCGACCTGTCGTTCCTCGGAAATCGGCTTCCCGATCGCGAGAGCCGGGTGGAGCAATTCTTTCTCGCCCCCGCGGAGGCGCTCCCCGGCAAGAGCTTCCTGATCGGCGGCAACGGGTGGGAATCGAAAGCGATGCCGAGCAACGTCCGGCATATCGGCCATGTTGGCACGAACGAGCACAATGCCTTCAACTGCACCCCGCTCGCGGTTCTCAACATCGCCCGCGACAGCATGGCCAATGTCGGCTTTTCGCCGGCGACGCGGGTGTTCGAAGCCGCCGGCGCCGCCGCTTGCCTGATCACCGACTCGTGGCAAGGGATCGAGCTGTTCCTTCAGCCGGAAACCGAAGTGCTGGTCGCCCGCGATGGCAAGGACGTCGCCGAATTCGTCTCGGCGCTGACACCGGTGACTGCGCGCACCATCGGCGAGGCTGCGCTGCGGCGAGTCCTTTCAGAGCACACCTACGCTCATCGCGGCGAGCAGGTGGATGAGCTTCTTACCGAGGCGATCGAGCGCAAGCGCGCGCCGATGCCGCTCGCCGCAGAGGTGCCGGCATGAAGCTCGTCGTCCTCGGCCTCAGCCTGTCGTCGTCGTGGGGCAATGGTCACGCGACTACCTACCGTGCGCTTCTTCGAGCCTTCGCCAAGCGCGGGCACGAAGTGCTGTTTCTCGAACGCGACGTGCCCTGGTACCGCAATCATCGCGACTTCACCGACCCGGACTATTGCCGCCTCGAATTCTACGATTCCGTCGCCGATCTCGACCGGTGGCGCCGCGAGATCGAGGGGGCCGATGCAGTCATTGTCGGGTCGTACGTTCCGGACGGAGTTGCTGTCGGCCGCTTCGTCCAAAAGCATGGCCGCGGGGTGAAAGCCTTTTACGACATCGACACACCCGTCACGCTGTCGAAGCTCGAATCGGGCGATTTCGAATATCTCTCGCCCGATCTGATCGCCGGCTACGACCTCTATCTCTCGTTCACCGGCGGGCCGACCCTCGACCGAATTGAAGAAAGGTACGGATCGCCGGCCGCACGGGCGCTCTACTGTTCCGTCGATCCCGACCATTACGAGCCGCTGGACGTGGCGAAGCAGTGGGACCTGTCCTATCTCGGAACCTACAGCGATGACCGGCAGCCGGCGCTCGAAGAGTTGCTTATCGAGCCCGCGCGAAGGCTTCCGCACCTCCGCTTCGTCGTCGCCGGCGCGCAATATCCCGACTCGGTAGACTGGCCGGACAATGTCGAGCGCATTGAGCATTTGCCGCCGTCGCGGCACGCCCAATTCTACGCCCGGTCCCGCTACACTCTGAACGTCACCCGGGCCGATATGGTGAAGGCCGGCTGGTCGCCCTCGGTACGCCTGTTCGAGGCGGCAGCCTGCGCCACTCCGGTGATTTCCGACCGCTGGGACGGTCTCGACCGGCTGTTCGAGCCGGGAATCGAGCTCATCCTCGCCAAAACGTCGGCCGACGTCGTCCAACAGCTCGAGAGCGGCGATCCGGAGAAATCCATCGGACAGGCCGCTCGCCGGCGAGTCCTCGCCGAGCACACCGCCGCCCATCGCGCCGCGGAGCTCGAGCGCCACATCAACGAAGCGGCGGCGAAACGCCCGCGGCGCATTCGATTACAATCCAGGGAGTATCGAGTGACGAACAGGAAAGAACGGGTTGCGCTTGTCACCGGGGGAGCTGGGTTCATCGGCTCCAATCTTTGCGACCGGCTGATCGACGAGGGCGCCCAAGTGATCTGCGTCGACAATTTCCAGACCGGCCGGCGAACCAACTTGGCCCACCTTCAAGAGGATTCCCGCTTCGAGCTGGTCGACCACGACGTCATTGACGAGCTTCCGCCGCGGCTGAGGCGGATCCGCTTCACCCACATCTATCATCTCGCCTGCGCAGCATCGCCGCCGCATTACCAGGCCGATCCAGAGCATACGATGATGACGAACGTGGTCGGCACCCGAAACATGCTCCGGGTCGCCGAAGACACCGGCGCCCGGCTGCTGCTCACCTCGACAAGCGAAGTGTACGGAGATCCGGAAGTGCACCCGCAGCACGAAGACTATCGCGGCTGGGTCAACTGCACGGGCCCGCGGGCCTGCTACGACGAAGGCAAGCGAGCCGCCGAGACCCTCGCCTTCGACTATCGCCGCGGCGACCGCGCAGAAGTGCGCGTGGCGCGGATCTTCAATACCTACGGGCCGAGGATGCGGGGCGATGACGGCCGGGTCGTCTCCAACGTCATTTGCCAGGCGCTCGCCGGCGACGACATCACCATCTACGGCGACGGCTCGCAAACGCGCAGCTTTTGTTACGTCGACGATCTCGTCGAGGGCCTCATGCTCTTGATGGATTCGGATTCGGCCGACGGAGTCGCCGTCAACCTCGGCAATCCCAACGAAATGACAGTCAACGAGCTCGTCGACCTGGTCGTCGAAATGACGAGATCGCGCTCGCGGATCGTCACACGGCCACTTCCGGAGGACGACCCCAGACGCCGCAAGCCCGACATTTCACGGGCAAAGGAGCTGCTCGGGTGGGAACCCGAAGTCGACCTGCGCGAAGGCTTGTCCGAAACCATCTCCTGGTTCGCTCAAGAGCAGCGCGCAAAGCGGCCCAAGTGGCGCGGAGTCGCTTCAGCCGGCCTCGAGGCGCCGGTCATCCAGGCCGCCGAGTAAAGGGGGAGACATGGCTGACAACCACAGCGGCGACAGCCGCTCGACGATGCGCGCGGCCGTCGTGACCGGCCCCGGTAAAATGGAAGTCCGCGACGTTCCCTTGCCCGAGCCGGCAGTCGACCAGGTGCGGGTACGCCTTTCCGGATGCGGAGTTTGCGCGTCCAACCTCACTCCGTGGGAAGGGCCGGAATGGATGACCTTCCCGACCGAGCCGGGAGATCTCGGCCACGAAGGCTGGGGAATCATCGACGCGGTCGGCGAAACGGTCGAGAACCTCCAGCCGGGCGACCGGGTCGCTACTCTCGGGACCAACGCTTATGCCGAGTACGACCTCGTCCATTCGACCGCCGTCGTTCCGATTCCGGAAGAACTGGCGGACATTGACTTTCCCGGCGAGCCGTTCGGCTGCGCGATGAACATCTTTCGGCGAAGCGCGATAGGCGAGGGCGACACCGTCGCCATCATCGGCATCGGCTTCCTGGGCGCGATCCTCGTCCGCCTCGCATCGAAAGCCGGAGCTCGGGTCATCGCAATTTCGCGCCGCCAGAGCTCGCTCGACCTGGCCCGCGAAATGGGCGCCGACGAGACAATCGCGATGGACGACCACCAGGCGATCATCGACAAGGTTAGCGACCTCACCAATGGCATCTTCTGCGACCGCGTGATCGAAGCCGTCGGCAAGCAATGGCCGCTCGATCTCGCCGCCGAGCTGACCCGCGAGGGCGGCCGGCTGATTATCGCCGGCTACCATCAGGACGGGCCGAGACAGGTGAACATGCAGCTTTGGAACTGGCGCGGATTCGACGTGATCAATGCCCATGAGCGCGATCCCGTCGTCGCCATGCAGGGCGTGAAAGACGCCATCGAAGCGATCCGCTCCGGCCTCATCGACCCGTCGAAGGTCGTCACCCACCGCTACAGTCTCGATGAGCTGGACGAGGCGCTCGACGCCACCCGCGACCGGCCCGAGGGCTTCGTCAAGGCGGTGGTCTGCCCGTGACGGTCAAGCTCGGGTTCCTGGGGGTGGGCTGGATCGGCCGCAACCGGATGGAAGCGATGCTTGCCACGGGCAAAGCGGAAGCAATCGCAATCTGCGACCCCGGCGAAGAGGCGGTCAGCGAAGCGCACGTGCTCGCCCCGCAAGCGAAGGTTGTGGGCTCGCTCGACGAAATGCTCGAGATGAAGCCGGACGGGGTCGTCATCGCAACGCCGAGCGCGCTTCACGCCGACCAATGCATGGAGGCGTTCAATTCCGGCGCCGCGGTGTTTTGCCAGAAGCCGCTCGGCCGCAACGCCGCCGAAGTCGAAGCGGTACTGAACGCCGCCAGCGAGGCAGACCGGCTGCTGGGCGTCGATCTCTCCTACCGCCACACTGCGGCGATGCAGACAATCCGCCAGCTCATCCGCACCGGCGCGCTCGGCAAGGCGTTCGCCGCCGACCTCGTCTTCCACAACGCTTATGGGCCGGGGAACGCCTGGTTTTACGATCCAAAGCTGTCGGGCGGCGGCTGCCTGATCGATCTCGGAGTCCATCTCGTCGATCTCGCCTTATGGCTGTTCGACTTCCCCGAAGTCACTGATGCGCACGCGCGCCTCCTCAAGGACGGCCGCCCCGCAAAGGCCGACGAGTGCGAGGATTTCGTTACCGGCGAGCTTCAGCTTGCCAACGGGGTCGGCGTGCGAATCGCCTGCTCCTGGAACCTCGCGGCGGGGCAGGATGCGGAAATCCGCGCCAGCTTCTACGGCACCGAGGGCAGCGTCGAAATGCGCAACGAGAACGGCAGCTTCTTCGACTTCGTCGCCGACCGTTTCACTGGCCGCGACCGCGAGCGCCTGTCCGGCTATCCGGACGAATGGGGCGGTCGCGCCGCCGCCGAGTGGGTGCAAAAGCTCGACGCGGGCGAGAAGTTCGACGGCACGACGACGGGGCTGCTGGAGACGGCGCAAGCACTCGACCGCCTCTACGGGCGCTCCTGACCACTCCCGAAAAGCGAAATGCCCTGCTAGTGCAGCCCCCGATGAGTGATGAAGTCAGCCGAACCACCCCAGAGGGCATCGACCTGAAGGTCGTCTACGGCCCAAAGGACGCTGCAGGAGTCGACCCCGGAGTACCGGGCGAGCCGCCGTTCACCCGCGGCCCCTATGCGACCATGTACGCGGGGCGGCCGTGGACAATCCGCCAATACGCCGGCTTCTCGACCGCCGAGGAATCCAACGCTTTCTACCGCCGCAATCTGAAGGCGGGGCAGAAGGGGCTGAGCGTCGCTTTCGATCTCGCCACCCACCGCGGCTACGACAGCGACAACCCGCGAGTCGCCGGCGATGTCGGAATGGCCGGGGTCGCCATCGACACTGTCGAGGACATGAAATTGCTGTTCGAGGGAATCCCGCTCGACAAGATGAGCGTGTCCATGACCATGAACGGCGCGGTTCTTCCGGTGATGGCCTTCTTCATCGTCGCCGGCGAGGAGCAGGGGGTCCCGCATGACAAGCTGACGGGCACCATCCAGAACGACATTCTGAAAGAGTTCGCGGTCCGCAACACCTACATCTACCCGCCCGAACCGAGCATGCGGATCGTCGCCGACGTGATCGAATATTGCGCTCGCGAGATGCCGAAGTTCAACTCGATCTCGATCTCCGGCTACCACATGCACGAGGCGGGGGCGACGGCGGTGCAGGAGCTCGCCTACACGCTCGCCGACGGCATGGAATATGTGCGTGTTGCGATGTCGAAGGGTCTCGACATCGACCATTTCGCGCCGCGGCTGTCCTTCTTCTTCGGCATCGGAATGAACCTCTTCATGGAGGTGGCGAAGCTGCGCGCGGCGCGGACTTTGTGGCACAGGATCATGAGCGAGTTCGGAGCGAAGAATGCTAAGTCGAAGATGCTCCGCACCCACTGCCAGACGTCGGGCGTCAGCCTGACCGAGCAGGACGCGTACAACAACATCATCCGCACCACGATCGAGGCGCTCGCGGCGGTGCTCGGCGGAACGCAGTCGCTGCACACCAACAGCTTCGATGAAGCAATCGCGCTTCCGACCGATTTCAGCGCGCGCATCGCCCGCAACACGCAACTGATCCTTGCCGAGGAAAGCGGAGTCACTGCGGTCGCCGACCCGCTCGGCGGGAGCTGGTATGTCGAGGCGCTGACGCGCGAGCTGGAGGAGAAAGGCCTGGGCGCTGATCGAGGAAGTCGAGGCAGCACGGCGGGATGACCAAGGCCGTGTCCGAGGGGCTTCCCAAGCACCGCATCGAGGAAGCCGCTGCGGCGCGCGCGGCGAAAGTCGATACGGGCGAGACGGTGATTGTCGGAGTCAATCGCTACCAGCCGGACAGCGAGCCCGAGCACAACATCCTCGAGGTCGACAACGCCAAGGTTCGAGCCGGCCAGATCGCGCGGCTTGAGAAGGTTCGCGCCAGCCGCGATGAGGAGAAGGTGCGTGCGGCGCTCGACGCGCTCACCGAAGGCGCGAAGGGCGATGCGAACCTGCTTGCGCTCAGCGCCGAGGCCGCGCGGGCGCGGGCTACGCTCGGCGAGATTTCGGATGCGCTGGAGCGGGCATTCGGACGCTACGACACGGTGCCGCAGCCCGTTCGCGGGATCTACGGCAAGGCCCGCAATGACGACCGCTGGAAGCAGGCGGTCGCAGGGACGGAGTCAGTCGCCGATCGCCTCGGCCGCAAGCCGCGTATCCTCGTCGCCAAGATGGGCCAGGACGGCCATGACCGCGGCGCCAACCTCGTCTCAAGCGCCTTCACGGACCTCGGCTTCGAGGTGATCCCGGGGCCGCTGTTCCAGACGCCGCGCGAGACCGCGGAAATGGCGGTCGAGAAGGACGTTGACGTGGTCGGCGCAAGTTCGCTCGCCGCCGGCCACCGGACGCTGATCCCGGAGATGATCGAGGCGCTGAAGGAGATGGGCCGCGCCGACATCAAGGTCGTCGCGGGCGGGGTCATCCCGCCGCAGGACTATGCCGCCCTCCGCGCTGCGGGCGTTCAGGCGATCTTCGGCCCCGGCACAAATCTCGCCGACGCCGCCGACGAAGTGCTGCGCCTGCTCGGCCACAACCGCCCGCCGCTGGACGAGGCTGCGGAGTGATGGTTCATCCTTTCCTACTAGGCTTGTTGGCAGCGAATCCATCGCAAGCCCAGGTGGACGCATGGGGAAGGGCATTCAGCAGTCAGGTGGGCGAACGACCGGCACAGCTCTCCGTCAAAGGCGTCAGTGCAGAACGAACCATTGCTGAGTTCATGGACGTCTGCGTTCGACCGGCATGGAGCCTCGAGCGATTTCAGGGCGCTATTGAGGCGTCGGACTTTGCCTATGCCCAGCAGCACGTTGATCAGAATGCCGGCTCGTTTACGTGGAGCTCACCACGCGCTTTTCTAGTCCTGAATATCAGTCCGATGTTTTCGGAATGCGCGCTGTCGATTGGAAGCATTCAGCCGCGAACAGGAGCCCAGATTCTCGCGATGCTCAAACTCGCTGTCGAAGCTGAGCTAGGACACGCCGTTACGGAAGAGGATCACGGATTTTATCTTCAATGGACAGATCCCGATTCAGGTTATCTGGATCGGATTACATTGGCTGGCGCCACCTCGGAGCCGAAGCAGGCGATCTGGTACCTTTTCGACAAGACTGCACCCGGCGTTCGTGAGAAGCTGGACAGCCTAGCACAACCGTCCAAACCTCCTTCTGAGTGATTGTATGTTCTCCAAAATCCTGATTGCCAATCGCGGCGAAATCGCGTGCCGGGTGATCCGCACCGCCAAGCGCATGGGCATCAAGACCGTCGCCGTCTATTCCGACGCCGACGCGCGCGCGCCGCACGTACTGATGGCCGACGAAGCGGTGCGCATCGGTCCGCCGCCCGCGTCGGAATCCTATTTGAACGCCGAAGTCATCATCGACGCTTGCAAGGAAACCGGAGCGGAGGCGGTGCACCCCGGCTACGGCTTCCTGTCCGAGCGCGAGAGCTTCGCGAAGGCGCTGAAAAAGGCCGGCATCACCTTCATCGGCCCGCCGCCCAAGGCGATCGCCGCGATGGGCGACAAGATTGAATCGAAGAAGCTGGCGCAAAAGGCCGGCGTTAACGTCGTTCCGGGCTATCTCGGCGACATCGCCACCACCGACGAGGCGGTGAAAATCGCCGGCGATATCGGCTATCCGGTGATGATGAAGGCGTCGGCCGGGGGCGGGGGCAAGGGCATGCGGCTCGCCTGGTCGGAGAAGGACGTCCGCGAGGGCTTCGAAAGTCCGTCAAGCGCGAGGGGCTGAACAGCTTCGGCGACGACCGGGTCTTCATCGAGAAGTTCATCGAGCAGCCGCGGCATATCGAGATCCAGGTGCTCGGCGACCAGCACGGCACCGTCCTCTACCTCGGCGAGCGCGAATGCTCGATCCAGCGCCGACACCAGAAGGTGGTGGAGGAAGCGCCGTCGCCCTTCGTCACGCCCGAGATGCGCCGCGCGATGGGCGAGCAGGCCGCCGCGCTGGCCCAGGCCGTCGGTTATTATAGCGCCGGTACGGTCGAGCTGATCGTCAACGGCGCCGATAAAAGCGGCAAGAGCTTCTACTTCCTCGAGATGAACACGCGTCTGCAGGTTGAGCATCCGGTGACGGAGGAAGTTACCGGCCTCGACCTCGTCGAGCAGATGATTCGGGTCGCGGCTGGCGAGAAGCTCGCTTTCGGGCAGGACGACGTGACGCTCAACGGCTGGGCGATCGAAACGCGCGTCTATGCCGAGGACCCGTATCGCGGGTTCCTGCCGAGTACGGGACGGCTGACCGCTTACTCGCCGCCGCCCGAAACTCGTGACGAACAGGTCGTGGTCCGAGTCGACGATGGCGTTCGCGAAGGCAGCGAAATCAGCATGTTCTATGACCCGATGATCGCCAAGCTGATCACCTGGGGCCCGGACCGTGACTCGGCCATCGATGCGCAGGTCGCCGCGCTCGACGCGTTCCAGGTCGAAGGCGTCGGCAACAACGTCGATTTTCTCTCCGCACTGATGCAGAGCCCGAACTTCCGCAGCGGCGACATCACCACCAATTTCATCGCCGAGGAGTATCCCGAAGGCTTCCACGGCGCGCCCGCGGACAAGCAGCTTCTGGGCGACCTCGCCGTGATCGGCGGAATGATCGGCGCCATCACCGACGAGCGCGCGGCCGGCATCGACCACCAGTTGGGCCCGCCGGTGATCCCATCTTCGGAGCGGGTCGTGATCGTCGACGGCGACGCGCACGTGGTCCGCATCAAACCCTATGAGGGCGGCACGCTCGCCGTGGTCAACGGCGGCGAGCTGATCGACATCATCGGCCGCTGGACCCCCGGTCAGCGGCTGCTCTCGGTGACCATAGACGGACGAGTCCGCACGGTCCAGGTCCGCCGCAACGGCCGCGCTTTCGTGCTGACCACGCGCGGCGCCAGTCACAATGTGCAGGTGCTTCCGCCGCACGTCGCCGAGCTCAAGAAGCACATGATCGAAAAGCCCGCGCCCGACCTGTCGCGGCTCCTGCTGGCGCCTATGCCGGGACTCCTGACCAAGCTTGACGTAGCGGTCGGCGACAAGGTCGAGCCGGGGCAGCCGGTCGCCGTGATGGAAGCGATGAAGATGGAGAACATCCTCCGCGCGCCGAAGGCAGCGACGGTCAAGGCAACACCGGCCAAGGCCGGCGACAGCCTCGCGGTCGATCAGGTCATCGTGGAGTTTGAGTAGCGTCTAGTACGCATGCCCAAGCATGCCTGCGGCTATGTAAATCACTATGCACGCTACCCAAAACACAGCCCAGATGGCCGCCGCTACCCTGTACCACTTCGGGTACGTCGGCCGCAGGACGAACCAGATGAACACGTAAGGTGCCCAAAAGACTAGCACACCGAAGATAATCATTCTCAAGGTCGATGCTCGACCGATGTGCTCGTCAGAGTCGTAGCTATCCACGCGACATCCTGAGCTCGCTCCGCCTGAGCTTGCCTGTCGCCGTTTTCGGCAGCGCGTCCACGAACTCGATCAGCCTCGGATATTTGTAGGGAGCGATCTGCGCCTTGGTGTGGGCCTGCAACTCGCCGACCAACTCGTCTGACCCGCTCACCCCCGCCGCCAAGACGACGAACGCCTTCACCTTCTGCCCGCGCTCCGGAGACGGCACGCCCACCACCGCGCATTCGGCGACCGCGTCGTGCGACAGCAGCGCATTCTCCACTTCGGGCGCGCCGATATTGTAGCCGGAGCTGACGATCATGTCGTCGTTGCGGGCGAGGTACCAATAATAGCCGTCCGCATCGCGGCGGTAGGTGTCGCCGGTGACGTTCCAGCCATTCTGCACGTAATCGCGCTGGCGCGGATCATCGAGATAGCGGCAGCCGGTCGGGCCCTTGATCGCGAGGCGGCCGACGCCTTCGTCCAGCGGGTTGCCGGCTTCGTCGAGGACGGTCGCGTTGTAGCCGGGCACTGCCTTGCCGGTTGAGCCGGGGCGGATATCGTCGCCCGCGGCGGAGACGAAGATGTGCATCATCTCGGTCGAGCCGATTCCGTCGGTGATCGCGATTCCGGTGCGCTCCTTCCACGCAGTCCAGGTCGCCTCGGGCAAATGCTCGCCGGCGGAGATGCAATAGCGGAGCGTCTTGAGCGCCTCGTCCAGCTCCGGCTGGGATATCATCGCCTTGTAGACCGTCGGCGCGGTGCCGAGGTGCGTGACTCCGAACTTTGCAATCGCTTCGAGCATGAGCTGCGGGCTCGCCTTCTCGATCGTCGCCGCAGCCGCACCGAAGCGCCACGGGAACATCGGCGTGATCCCCAGGCCGAAGGTGAAGGCCATCGGCGCGCTGGTCAGGAACACGTCGCCGGGCTTCGGCCCGACAAGATGCTTCGCGAACGTGTCGCACGGCGCCAGAACGTCGCGGTGGAATTGCACGCAGCCCTTGGGCACGCCGGTCGTGCCGCTGGTGAAGGCGATGATGCACGGCTCGTCTCGCCCCGTGTCGGCGGGCGGCAGCGGGTCCAGCCCCTCGGTCCGGCTCTCCAGCTCGCCGCGGCCGTAGTCGCCATCATATTTGATGATGTGCCTGACGAAGTGCGTCTGCTCCGCCGCCTGCCGAAAGTCGCCGATGAAGCGGCTGTCGACGATCGCGTGGCTGATCTCCGCGCGCTCGATGACAGTCGCGATCTCTCCCGGGCGAAGCAGCGGCATGGTCGCGACAACGACCCCGCCCGCTTTCAAAACCCCGAGCCAGGCCGCGAACATCGTCATTGTGTTCGGCCCGCGCAGGAGCACGCGATTCCCGGGAACAAGCCCCTCCTGCTCAACCAGCAACCGAGCGATCCGGCCGCTGAAATCGTCGATCTCGCCAAAGGTCCACTGCCCGTGCTCGTTGATGACCGCGGGCGATTCCGGATTGCCGCCCTTCAGAAGCTCCGCCGCGCTGTTCAGCCGCTCCGGGTACTGCAGCTCCGGCAGCTCGAAGCGGAATTCCGGAAGCAGCTCCGGCGGCGGCAGACGGTCACGGACAAAGGAGTCGTACATCGTCAATCTCGGGGTCCCCGCAAAGTACCACTTTGTGGGGTAGTCATTCCGGCACCACCGCCGTCGTTTCGATCTCGACCTTGGCCGCGCCCTCGACCAGTCCCTTCACCTCGACCAGCGCCATCGCCGGATAGTTCGACCCCATGATCTGCCGCCAGGCGGCGCCGATCTCGTCTCGCGAGACGAGATATTCGGCGCGGTCGGTGACGTAGCAGGTCATCCGGACGATGTGCTCCGGCCCTGCGCCGTCCTCAGCCAGGATCGCCAGCGTGTTCCGCAGCGCCTGCGCGAACTGGCCGTGGAGGTGATAGTCCGGGAACATCTCCTTCTCGTCCCATCCGACCACCCCGGCGGTGAAGATCATCCGTCCCTTCGCACTAACCCCATTGGAATAACCCTTCGGCCGCGGCCATCCGGCCGGTTGAATCACCTTCATTGCCTCGCCCCCTTCAGCAAGTCCCTGGCGATGATCTGCCGCTGCACCTCGCTCGCGCCTTCGTAGATTCGAAGCGCACGGATGTCGCGATACAGCTCCTCGACCTTCACGCCCTTGGTGACGCCGGCGCCGCCGTGCATCTGCACCGCGGAGTCGATCACCTGGCTCGCCGATTCGGTCGCGTACAGCTTGGCCATTGCAGCGGCCCGGCGGTTGTCGCTTCCGCCGACATCCTGCTGCCAGGCTGCCCGGTAGACGAGCAATGCCGAGGCATCGATGCTTGTCGCCATCTCGGCGAGCTTTTCCTGAGTGACCGCATTGTCGGAAAGCGTGCCGCTACCCAGCCGGCGCTTGGTCGCGAAACCCACCGCCTCGTCCATTGCCCGCCGCGCGAATCCCAGCGCCGCGGCGCCGACAGTGACCCGGAACAGGTTCAGCGTCTCCATCGCGATCCGGAAGCCCTCGCCCGCTTCGCCGATCAGTGCGTCGGCGGGAACCCGCGTCTTGTCATATCTGAGCCGGGCGAGCGGATGCGGGGCTATCGTCTCGACTCGCTCCGCCACTTCGACGGCATCGGCGGGAACGATGAAGGCCGAAAGCCCGCGCGCGCCCTCGCCCTCTCCGGTTCGAGCGAAGGTCACGTAGAAATCGGCGATGCCGCCGTTGGAGATGTAGGTCTTCTGGCCGACGAGCACCCATTCGCTGCCATCGCGCCGAGCCGACGTCGCAATGTTCGCCGCATCCGACCCGCATTCCGGTTCCGTCATCGCGAAGGCGGCAATGGCCTCGCCGCTCGCAACCTTGGGGAGCCAGTCGCGCTTTTGCTCGACGGTTCCGAACAGGCTGATCGCGCCCGAGCCGAGCCCCTGCATCGCAAATGCGAAATCGGCGAGCGCCGAATGATAGGCCAGCGTCTCACGAGCGATTGCGAGGCTTCGAACGTCCGGCCGCCGGTCGGCGTCTGCAACACACAGTTTCAGGAAACCCGCGCGCCCCAGTTCGCGCACCAGCCTTCGGCAATCCTCGTCAATATCGCCGCTGGGCTGGCCTAGCTGCTGCCCGCACCAGGCCTCCATTCCCGCCGCCAGTTCGCGGTGTTGCGGCTCGAAAAACGGCCACGAAAGGAAGCTCGAATCAGGCATAGCTCGCCGCATCAATTGCCTTGGAAGACCGGCTTTTGCTTGGCCGCAAAGGCTTCGTACGCGCGGTGGAAATCCTTGGTTTCCATGCACAATGCCTGCGCTTCCGACTCCATCTTCAGCGCCTGCTCGATCGACACGTTCCATTCGGCGTCGAGTTGCTTCTTCGTCACCGCATGAGCGACGTTCGGTCCGCTCGCGAGCTCGCCGGCAAGCGCCTTCGCATCGGCTAGAGGCGAGTCGCTGAGCCGGTTCCAGAAACCCCACGAATGACCCTCGTCGGCGCTCATGCTTCGGCCGGTGAACAGCAGCTCGGCGGCGCGGCCGTGGCCGATGATCCGCGGCAGGATCGCGCAAGCGCCCATGTCCGCGCCCGACAAGCCGACCCGGGTAAACAGGAACGCCGTCTTGGCGCTCGGCGCAGCGATCCTCAAGTCACTTGCCATGGCCAGTATCGCGCCCGCGCCGGCGCAAACGCCCTCGACTGCGGCGACGATCGGCTGCGGGCAGGCGCGCATCGCGCGAACCACGTCGCCGGTCATCCGCGTGAAGCGCAGGAGTCCGGCCGAATTCATCTTGGTGAGCGGCCCGATGATCTCGTGAACGTCGCCGCCCGAGCAGAAATTCCCGCCGGCGCCGGCCAGGACGACCGCCTTCACTTGATAATTTTCGTCGAGGTCCCAGAAGGTCTTGCGAAGCTCCTCATAGCTTTCGAACGTCAGCGGGTTCTTCCGCTCCGGGCGGTTAAGGGTGATCGTCGCTACCCCGTCGGCAAAGTCCCACAGGAAGTGGGTGGGAGCAAAGGTCGCGGGGTCGAAGCTCACGCGCTGGTGCCGCCGTCGATGGTGATCGCGGCGCCGTTAATGTCGCGGCTCGCGGGCAGGCACAGCATCAGGATCACGTTTGCGATCGCCTCCGGATCCACCAGCCTCCCGCTGGCATTCATGTCGGTGATCGCGCCGCGCGAATCCTCTTCGCTCCGGCCGGTGATCTCCGAGACCCGGGCAACCGACTGGTCGGTCATCGGCGTATCCACGTAGCCGGGGCAGACGGCGTTCACCGTCAGGTCGGTCTTGGCATATTCGGCTGCGAGCGAGCGGGAGAGGCCCAGAAGCCCGTGCTTCGATGCTGCGTAGTGGGCGGCATAGGGAACGCCGCGAAGGCTGGCGACCGAGGCGACGAAGACCAGTCGCCCGCTGTCGCTCTTCAGCAAGTCGCCGATGGCTGCGCGAGCGCAGTCGAAGGCCGCCGTGAGGTTGGTGGCGATGATCCGGTCCCAGCTTTCGCGCGTCATCTTGTGAAACGGCGCACTCTCGGCAATTCCGGCGTTGACGACCAGTATGTCGATGGGCCCGTTGACTGCCCGCGCTTTGTCGAAGGCGCGCTCGATATCCTTCGGCTCGGTAACGTCGCACCGGAACGCGCTTCCGCTGGTCCTCACCGCGGTAGCTTCGATGGGTCCGCTTCGCCGTCCAAGCAGCGACAATTTCGCGCCGGCATTGCCGAGCTCCACCGCGGCCGCGGCTCCAATCCCGGTTCCGCCGCCGGTGATCAGCGCGTGGCGTCCTTCAAGGCTTCTTTGCATCGCGGCCCCTCTGCCGATCAGCATTGGCCCAAGGCCAACGACGTGGCAAGGCGGCGCCATGAAACTTGCTATTCTCGAAACCGGCGTCCCGCCGGGCGACCTCGAAGCGAAGTTCGGCGACTATCCGGCGATGTTCGGAAAGTTGCTTGGGCCCGGCTTCGATATCACCAGCTTCGACGTGCGCTCAGGCAAGCTGCCGGACGATCCCGAGTCGCACCACGCCTATCTCATCACCGGATCGCCGGCCGGGGTCTACGACCCGCTGCCGTGGATCGCGCCGCTGATGGATTTCATCCGCTCGGCCGACAAAGCCAAGATGGTCGGAATTTGCTTCGGGCACCAGGCGATGTCGGAGGCGCTGGGCGGGCGCGTCGAAAAGTCGGAGAAGGGCTGGGGCGTCGGCCTTCACCGTTACGACGTGGTCCGCCGCGAACCGTGGATGGACGGCGAACAATCGATTGCCATTCCCGCGTCGCACCAGGACCAAGTGATCGTCCAGCCGCCGGGAACGAAGGTAGTTACCGCATCCCAGTTCACGCCTTACGCCGGTCTCGCGTGGGATGGCCGGCCGGCGATTTCGTTCCAGTTCCACCCGGAGTTTTCGCCCGCGTTCGCCAAGGCGCTGATCGAGGAGCGGCACGACGCAGTTCCCGAGCCGGGGCCCGCGCTTGCTTCGCTTGACGAGCCGAACGACAGTGCGCGAGTTGGCGACTGGATCAGGCGCTTCCTGACGGAGAAGAATTAGATGAAGACTCGCGCTGCTGTCGCTTTCGAACCCAAGCAGCCGCTGGAGATCGTCGAGGTCGACCTCGAAGGGCCGAAGGAGGGGGAGGTCCTGGTCGAGATCATGGCGACCGGCATCTGCCATACCGACGCGTACACGCTCGACGGACTCGACAGCGAAGGCATTTTCCCGTCGATCCTCGGCCACGAGGGCGCCGGGATCGTTCGCGAAGTCGGCCCCGGCGTCACCAGCGTCAAGCCGGGCGACCACGTCATCCCGCTCTACACGCCCGAATGCGGCAAGTGTAAGTCGTGCCTCTCGGGCAAGACCAACCTGTGCACCGCGATCCGAGCCACGCAGGGCAAGGGGCTGATGCCCGACGGCACCAGCCGTTTCTCGTACAAGGGCGAGACGATCTTCCATTACATGGGCTGCTCGACGTTCTCGAACTTCACCGTCCTGCCCGAGATCGCCGTCGCCAAGATACGCGAAGACGCGCCGTTCAAGACGAGCTGCTATATCGGCTGCGGGGTCACCACCGGCGTCGGCGCGGTGATCAACACCGCCAAGGTGCAGCCCGGCGACAATGTCGTCGTCTTCGGGCTCGGCGGTATCGGTCTCAACGTGATCCAGGGCGCGAAGATGGCCGGCGCCAACCGAATCGTCGGGGTGGATATCAATCCCGGCAAGGAGGAGTGGGGCCGCAAGTTCGGAATGACCGACTTCGTCGACGCCCGCGGCAAGGACCGCGGCAAGATCATCGAGGAGATTTCCGGGCTTACCGACGGCGGCGCTGACTACAGTTTCGATTGCACCGGCAACACGGAGGTGATGCGAACGGCCCTCGAATGCTGCCACCGCGGCTGGGGAACGAGCGTCATCATCGGAGTCGCCGAGGCCGGCAAGGAAATCTCGACCCGGCCGTTCCAGCTGGTCACCGGCCGCAACTGGCGAGGCACCGCGTTCGGAGGCGCCAAGGGCCGTACCGACGTTCCCAAGATCGTCGATATGTACATGGACGGCACCATCGCGATCGACCCGATGATCACTCACGTTCTCAGCCTCGACGAAATCAACAAGGGTTTCGAGCTAATGCACGCGGGCGAAAGCATCAGGAGCGTGGTCGTTTACTGACCCGTCACCCTGAACTTGTTTCAGGGCCCATTTTCGTGAAAGTCTGCGCACTCTCCGGAATGGATGCTGAAACGAGTTCAGCATGATGGAGGGGGCAGGCATGGACATCATCTCCGACGAGAAATCGCACGGCGGCCGGCAGCTCGTCGTCGAGCATTGGTCGAAGTCAACGTCGACCGACATGCAATTTTCGATCTTCCTGCCGCCGCAGGCCGAGGACAGTGCGAAGCTTCCACTCGTCTGGTTTCTGTCCGGACTGACCTGCAGCCCCATGAACGTCACCGAAAAAGGCGAATATCGGAAGACCTGCGCCGAGCTTGGACTCGCCTTCATCGCTCCCGACACGAGCCCGCGCGGAGCTGAGGTCCCGACCGGCCCGGCCGGCGAATGGGACTTCGGAATCGGCGCCGGATTCTACGTTGACGCCACCGAGGAGCCGTTCGCCCGCAATTACCGGATGTGGTCCTATGTGACCGAGGAGCTTCCGGCGCTCGTCGCTGAGGAATTCCCGCTCGATATGGGCCGGCAGGCGATCACCGGCCATTCGATGGGCGGGCATGGCGCCCTGACCGCCGCGCTGAAGAACCCGGGCCGGTTCCGAAGCGTCTCCGCCTTCTCCCCGATTGTGGCGCCGTCGCAGGTCGCTTGGGGAGTGAAGGCGCTCGGCGGCTACCTCGGCGAAGACCTGGCCGAATGGCGCAAGCACGATTCGGTCGCGCTGATCGAGGACGGAGCACGCGTTGACGAAATCCTCGTCGATGTCGGCGGCGACGATCCCTACGCGGAGAACCAGCTTCGCCCCGAGCTCCTCGAGAAGGCCTGCGCCGATGCCGGCATCAATCTCACGCTGAGGCGACAGCCGGGCTACGACCATAGCTACTATTTCGTGTCGACATTCATGGCCGATCACCTGCGCTGGCATTCTCAGAGGCTGGGCTGAACCCGATCACCTACTGGCAGGCGCTGGCGGTCGCGACCGCGCTCGCCTGCGGACTGCTGATCGGCATCGAGCGCGGATTCACCTTGCGCCGCGAACAGGAAGGCACCCGAGTCGCGGGCGTCCGCACCTTTACGCTGCTCGGCATCCTCTCCGGTTTCGCCGGGCTGATCGCCGCGAACGGGGAGCTGTTCGCGGCCGGTGGACTGATCGCGGGAGCGGCGGTGGTGCTGGCGATCGGCTATGCGCGAAGGCCCGATCTCGACGAACGGCCCGATGCAACGACACCGATTGCGGCGCTGGTGACGCTGGCGCTCGGCTTCATCGCCGGATTCGGCCAGCCGGGCCTCGCCATCGCCAGCGCCACGCTCGTCACTCTCCTGCTTGCGCTCAAGGAAGAACTGCATGGCCTGATCGACCGGCTCGACGAGGCCGACGTAAAGGCGCTCGCCCGCTACGCGGTGATCGCCGGTGCAGTTCTGCCCTTCCTTCCCAACGGCCATTACGGGCCGCTCGGGGCCTGGAACCCGCAGCGGCTGTGGCTGGTGGTCGTGCTGGTCACCGGCTTTTCCTTCCTCGGCTACGTCGCCAACCGCATTTTCGGCGAGCGCCACGGCACCATCGCGACGGCCTTGATCGGCGGCGTCTATAGCTCGACGGCCGTGACTCAGGCGCTCGCCCAGCGGCTCGGAAGCGAGCAGAAGCGAGGCGCCGAACCGGCGGGAATCGCGCTCGCGAGCGCGGTCATGTACCTTCGAATTCCGGTCCTGATCGCGGTTCTCGCTACGCGGGTGTTCCCGGAAGTCGCTATGTTGGTCGCCCCGGCGGCGATTACCGCCTGGGGTGCGGGCTTCTGGCTCTACCGCAAGTCGCCGAGCTCGGACGCACCGGCGCCGCCCGGAAATCCCATCGCGCTGCTTCCGGCGCTCGGCTTCGTTGCCTTTGTCGCGGTTGCGGCAGTCGCTGCGGCATGGGCGCGTGGCCGCTTCGGCGAGAGCGGCATCGCAGTCCTGCTTCTCGTCGTCGGAAGCATGGACGTCGACGTCGCAATCGTCACTCTCGGCACTCTCCCGGCAGACGCCATCTCGCCGCTCGTCGCGGCGATGGCGATCAGCGGCACCGCAATTGCCAACATGGCCGTCAAGATCGGTGTGACAATCGTGTTCGCCCGCGCCAAGGGCCGCTCGGCGGCAATCGCCCTCACCGCGAGCACGCTGGTGCTGGCGGCGACGATTGCGTTCGCATGGCTGACGATGTTGTGAAGGCACCGGCAATGTCACCGATGCTCGAATGCCCCCCGGGCATTCCTTTGCGCTGTCACCACTTTCTCCAAAGTGCCCCCGGCACTTTGGAAAGTGGTGACCCCAACGGGAATCGAACCCGTGTTTCTGCCGTGAAAGGGCAGCGTCCTAGACCGCTAGACGATGGGGCCGGGAAAGCCGCCGCGAGTTAGGCGAGGCTCCCGACAGGGTCAAGCGAGCGCGGCATCCTCGAGGTGCATTTCTGCCGCATTGCCGCCAGTCCACTCGTCGCGGCGCACGCTTCCCGCGAGCCACCACCTCCGGTCGCCGGGCGAGGCGAGCAGCGCCTGCCCCAGCTCGGAGGCCGCGCTCCTGAAGGCGATCCACTTGAAAGTCTTGCCGTCGTCGCCGCTGGCGAGCCCCCGCACATGGCCGTCGCCGACAATCCCGACGCGGATGAGCCGAGCCGGCCCGGCGACGATCTTCGGGCTTGGCCAGCCGGCGCCATAAGGCCCTGCCTTGTCGAGCGAATCGCACAGCGTCGCGACAATCCCCCCTGGAGCGACCAGCGCATCGACCAGGAGCGCCCGCCCGCCGCGGGACCGCTCGACGTCGTCCGCAAGCCGCTCGTTGAGGAACTCTCGAAAAGCGTCGAGGCCGCCCTTCGGAAGCGTGAGCCCGGCCGCCATCGCGTGGCCGCCGCCGGCGATCAGTAGCCCGCTGTCCTTCGCGGCAAGCACCGCGGCGCCCAGGTCGACCCCGGAGATCGACCGGCCCGATCCCTTTCCGGTGCCGTCCTCGTCCTCGGCGATGACGATTGCCGGACGCCCGAATTTCTCCTTCAGCCGGCCGGCGACGATTCCGATCACGCCCGGGTGCCAGCCCGGCGCCATCACCGTCAGAACCGGCGCTCCGCTGAGCTTTTCGGCCTGCTCCTCCGCCTGTTCGCAGACGGTCATCTCAATCGCCCGCCGCTCTTCATTGAGGCGGTCGAGCTCGATTGCGATCGTCCGCGCCTCCTCGGCATCGGCCGAGGTCAGCAAGCGCACCCCAAGGTCCGATTTGCCGACCCGCCCGCCGGCATTGATTCGCGGCCCGAGGGCAAAGCCCAGGTCGCGGCAGCTCGGCGCCTTCACCAGCCGCGCCGCTTCGGCGAGCGCGCAGAGCCCGACGTTCCGCCGCCCCGCCATCACCTTCAGCCCCTGTGCGACGAAGGCGCGGTTCAGGCCGTGAAGCTTCGCAACGTCCGCGACCGTCCCAAGCGCCACCAGGTCGAGCAGGTCGAGCAGGTTCGGCTCGCTCCGGGTTTCGAAAAAGCCGCGGCCGCGCAATTCGCGAAGCAGCGCGACCCCCAGAAGGAACGCCATCCCCACCGCCGCCAAATGCCCGTGGGCAGTGCCGATCTCGCCCTCGTCGAGCCGATTCGGATTGATCATCGCAAAAGCGACCGGCAGCAATGTCGCGCACTGGTGATGGTCGACGACGATGACGTCGAGGCCAGCTGCCTTTGCTTCCTCCAGCGCGTCGAACGCCTGCGCCCCGCAGTCCACTGTCACCGCCAGCGCGGCGCCGCGCTTCTTGAGCTCTACGAGAGCGGCCCCCGACGGCCCATAGCCCTCCATCAGCCTGTCGGGGATATAGACGATCGGCTCGCTCCCAAGCCGCCTCAGGAGCAATGTCAGGAGTGCGGCGCTAGTCGCACCGTCGACGTCGTAATCGCCGAAAATCGCGACCGTCTCCCCCGCCTCGATCGCATCGCCCAGCCGCTTCGCGCCCTTGTCCATGTCATGAAATGCTGACGGGTCGGGAAGAAAGTCGCGGATCCTCGGATCTCTATGCCGCGGCAGGTCGTCACGCCCGACCCCCCGACCCAGAAGCAGCTCGTCGAGAAGCGAGTCGAGGGCGCCGTCGCCCGTCCCGCGCCATTTCCACGGCTGGCCCGTGACGGAGCGTTCGATCGAGCATGCGAACGCGCTCACTAGACCTCCTTCTGGTACCTTCGAAATGCGCTCAGGGTCGCGACCTGATCGTAGAGCTTGCGGGCGGGATTATCCTCGTGAGTCTGCCAATAGACGCGACTGAGGCCCGCCGCCGCTGCTGTCTGGCAAACATGCTCGATCAATGCTCGGCCCACCCCGATTCCACGCGCTTCAGGATCAGTGAACAGGTCCTGCAGATAACAGACGTCTTCTATCATGGTCGTGTTGCGGTGGTACAGGAAGTGAACTAGCCCGATGAGCTTTCCGTCCCGCTCTGCGACGGCCGCGAACATCGGCTCCGACGGATCGAGGAAGCGGTCCCACGACCTCTCGGTGATCTCGGGCGGAAGATCCCGCTCGTAAAAGCGATTGTAGCCGGCCCACAGGGGCTCCCATCCGTCGCGATCGCCCGGACCGATTGCGCGAATGGTGACGGGCTTGGACGAGGTCAAAGGCTTCGGCGGCTTCCGAGCTTGTAATGTTCGGTGAAGACGCGACGGACGGTGCCGGAGCTCGCGCGCATCACCAGGCTTTCGGTCGTCACGCAGTCCGGGCGGCGGTGAACACCCTTTAGGAGCGATCCGTGAGTCACTCCGGTCGCGGCGAAAATGCAGTCGCCCTTCGCCATGTCCGTAACCGAGTAGATTCGGTGGAGGTCGTCGATCCCCCAGCCTCGGGCGCGGCCGATCTCGTCGTCGTTGCGGAACAGCAGCCGTCCGAAGATTTGTCCGCCAACGCAGCGCAGCGCAGCTGCCGCAAGAACGCCTTCGGGAGCGCCGCCGCTGCCCATGTAAATGTCGATGTCCGTGTCCGGATCGGCGGTCGCCATCACTCCGGCAACGTCGCCATCGCCGATCAGCGTGATTCCGCAGCCAAGCTCGCGAAGCTCGGCAATCATTTCTTGGTGGCGCGGCCGGTCGAGAACGCAGGCGATGATCTCGTTCGGGTCGACCCCTTTCGCCTTTGCGAGCGAACGGACATTTTCCGCAGGAGACCTGTCGAGGCCCACCGTTCCTTCGGCATAGCCCGGCCCGATCGCCAGTTTTTCCATATAAACGTCGGGCGCGTTGAGGAGGCAGCCGCTCTCGGCGATCGCAAGCACCGCCAATGCGTTGGGGCCGGCCTTGGCGGTGATGCTCGTTCCTTCCAGCGGGTCGAGCGCGATGTCGATTTTCGGACCGCAATCCTGCGCCGATCCGACCTTCTCGCCGATGTAGAGCATCGGCGCCTCGTCGCGCTCGCCCTCGCCGATGACGACGGTGCCGTCCATCGGCAGCTTGTTGAGCTCGGTCCGCATCGCTTCGACCGCGGCCGCATCGGCGGAATCGTTATCGCCCCGGCCGATCCACTTCGATGCCGCGATTGCCGCCGCCTCGGTGACCCGGACCATCTCCAGGACTAGGACCCGGTCGAGGACATGCGAGCCCTGGACGTCACTGCTCACTCGTTAAGCTCCTTGGCTGAATCTTCAGCGCCGATAGGGGCGGCGCCGTGCACTGTCGAGACTGGCGATTGGTCCTCCGCCCGATGCTCGAGCAGCACGTTGCGGATGCGCACCGAGCGGGAGCCGATCCGGGTCTCGATCGAAAAGAAGGCGAACCCGGTTCCAAGAAGGACCATGCACAGGATGAACAGCAGAGCAATGGCGGTTCCGAAATGGCCGCGGACCAAGGTCCCAGCGAACAGCAGAACGACGATGAGGCAGACCAGGACCGCAGCGAGAACCGAGACCCAGATCGCGCGGCCGACGAGCGACATCCGCCGGTCGAGCGTCCGGATCTCCCGCAAATAGCGGTCATGTTCCCCGTCGCGGCTCGCCAGCAGCAGCGGCTCGATGTCGCGGGCCCGGTCGACGATCCGCGACAGCCGTCCGGTGCAGACATTGATGAATGCCCCGATTCCGGCGAGCAGGAACACTGGCGCAAGTGCCGTCTGGATGATGTCGGCGACCTGGGCGACTCTGGTCGGGTGCGGCGGGATCGGAATCATCTCGCTTCTTTAACCACCATAAGTCGGCAACGACCAGCCGCGCGCGATTGCCAGCCCCCTCAGAGCGAAGCCGGCGAGTGCCGCGGGAAGAGCAGCGGCAAGGCCGGTGATTCCGGCAAGCGACAGCGCCACCAACAGTCCCGCGGCGAGCGCCGTTGCCGTCACGTAAAGCTCCGGGCGCATCAGGATCGACGGCTCTCCGGCAAGAACATCGCGGATAATGCCGCCGGCGCAGGCCGTCAGAACGCCCATCCCGAACGCCGGCACCGGCGCAACTCCATAGGCCAGCGCCTTGGCAGCGCCGAATGTCGCAAAGGCGGCAATCCCGGCGGCGTCGAACCAGACCAGCGCCGTCCCGGCAAAGCGGCGGCTGGTCAGCACCCACACCAAAACGGCGGCGGTAATGCAGATCAGTAGCGCGCCGTTGGAATTCACCCAGAAAACGGGCGCACCGATCAGCAGGTCGCGCAAAGTGCCGCCGCCCACTCCCGTCACAACCGCGAAGAAGATGAACGTGACGAGAGTCTGCTTGTTCTCCGCGGCGACCAACGCTCCGGAAATCGCGAACACCGCAATCCCGAAATAATCGAGCAGGAGGAGCGCTTGGGGCAAGTGGCTGGTCGCGGTCACTTCTCGCCATTACATGGGCGCGATGGCTGACGAAACCGGCACTGGCTCGATCCCCTCTCTGGAGGATTGGCAGCATTGGACGTGGGTGATGGGCCGCGCGCAGCAGATGCTGATGGAAGCGTGGGCCGAGAGCCTGAAGACCGCGGAGCCATGGCCGACGAGCCCGCCGTCGTGGGGCGCGTTTCCGCCCGGTTTCACCGGCCCTGAAGCAGCCGCGGCAGCCGATCCGATGAGCATGATGAGCGCAGGCGCGCAGGCCTGGGCCAAGGGCCTGGAGGCATGGGGCCAGATGCTTGGGCTTCAGTCGAAGCCGGAACGGAAAGACCGCCGCTTCTCGGCTCCGGAATGGCACGACAACCCGCTGTTCGACCAGATCCGCCAGACGTATCTCGCGCTTTCCGACAAGCTTCTTGGGACAGTCGACCAGATCGAGGGGCTCGATGAGGAAACCAGGTCGAAGCTGAAGTTCGCGACCCGAAATTTCGTCGACGCGATGGCGCCCTCCAACTTCGCACTTACCAATCCGGAAGTCCTGAAGAAGACCATGGAGACTCGCGGCGAGAACCTCCTCAAAGGGCTCGCCAACATGCTCAAGGACATTGCCGCGGGCCAGCTTACCCAGACCAAGCCCGGCGTGTTCGAAGTCGGCAAGAACCTCGCCACCACTCCGGGCAAGGTGATCAAGGAGACTCCGCTCTACCAGCTGATCCAGTACACTCCAACGACCGACACGGTGCTGGAAATTCCGGTCGTCGTCTTCCCGCCGTGGATCAACCGCTTTTACATCCTGGACCTCAGCCCTGAGAAAAGCTTCGTCAAATGGTGCGTCGACAACGGCATCTCGCTGTTCATGGTCAGCTGGAAATCGGCTGACGAGACCATCGCCGACGCCACTCTCGACGACTACGTGCTTCGCGGGCAGATCGACGCGGTCGACACCATTCGCGACCTGCTGGGCGTCAAATCGGTCCACGCGATCGGCTATTGCGTCGCCGGCACCACTCTCGCTGCAACTCTCGCTTTTCTTCATTCGAACGGCGAGCAGTCGAAGATCGCGTCGGCGACGTTCCTGACCGCTCAAGTCGATTTCACGCTCGCCGGCGACCTGAAGCTCTTCACCGGCCCGGAGACGATGGCGCTGCTCGACAAGCTTACGGCCGAGCAAGGCTACCTCGACGGCCGCTACATGGCAGCGACCTTCAACCTGCTCCGCGGCCGCGATCTCATCTGGAACTATGTGGTCAACAACTATCTCCTCGGGGAGGAGCCGCCGCCGTTCGACCTGCTCTACTGGAATTCGGACACGACAAACCTGCCCGCCAAGTGGCACCGCGCCTATCTCGAGGATCTCTATGTCGGCAACAAGCTGGCGCTCAACGGCGCGTTAGAGGTCGCTGGCACGCCGATCGACATCGACCAGGTGACCACGCCGGCCTATATCCAGGCGGGGCGCGAAGACCACATCTCCCCGCCCGAAAGCGTGTGGAAGATCATGGACCATTTCGCCGGCGACAAGAGGTTCGTGCTCGCAGGTTCCGGCCACATCGCCGGCGTCGTCAACCCGCCCGCGGCAAACAAATATTGCTTCTGGACCAATGACAAGCGGAGCGGCTCGCTCCGACAGTTCATCGATGGAGCGACCGAGCACAAGGGAAGCTGGTGGCCCGACTGGCTGGACTGGCTAAAGTCGCAGTCCTCGAAAATGGTGAAGGCCGACGGCGCGCGAATCCCTGGCAAGGGCAAGCTCAAGGCCATCGAAGACGCTCCCGGGCGTTATGTCCGCGATCGCTAGCCGCTAAGACTTCTCATATTTCCAGTGCCGGCGCTTGCCTTCGCCGAGCCACTCGATGGCAGTTGCGATCCGCTTCTGCCGCGTGGGCTCCTGCTTCGCCTCGGATACCCATTCGAGATAGTCGCGTTGAGCCGAGGGCGGGAAGCGTTCGAACGCAGCTTTTGCTTTCGGCGCCTTTGCCAGCGCGGCGGCGAAATCGGGATGCATTTGCGGCGGTGGCTTCGGCGCATGCTTTGCCTTGCGCGGCGGCGGCGATCTCTTCGCCAGTTCGGCCGCCTCACGGATCAGCGAATCGAGTTCGCCGTCGGGCGGCAGGTCGGCCGTTGACTTGAGCTTTCCAAACTGCCCCATAGCCCCGGCCTTAGGGGCGCCGTCGCCAATCTCCTGCCCACGCCAGAAGTTCAGCGCCGCATGGGCTTTAAAGGCTGCGGTAATGAGCATGATTTTGCCGTCGAGAAGGTAAGCGGGCATGCTCCACTTCATTTCCTCTTCGACGGCTGGGACCGCCGCGTGGACTCGCTCGCGGACATGGGTGAGGATCTCCTGTGCGAACGGCTGCGCCTTGGCGATGTAGCCGTCGATTCGCGGATCGCGCCTCAAAATATCCCTCCCCCAAGCATCAGGCGGAGCACACCGACCGCGATTACCAGGATGTTGAGGTTTCGCCCGGCATCGCCGCGGCTCATCACCCCGATCGCTGCGCCGATCATCGCCAGCGGGATCACCAGCCAATTGGCCCAGCCGAGCAGCGGCAGGAAGGCGATTGCTGCAAACACGAGCGCGACGACGCCGATGGTAATCGAAACCAGGTTCAGCATTCTGTCAGCCTCGCTCTCTTCTACGTGCGCGGTCACCATAGCCGTTTACCGCGATTGGCCACAGCAGGTCCGTTCCGGGAGTGAACCGATCGCCTTAACGCCGCGTTTGTTGCATCCGACGGCTCCGGCTGTCACGAGCGGGAAGGTGAGGCTGCATTGAGATATTCGCGGTTGGGATTGATGCTTTCTGCCCTCGTCCTGCTGGGCGGGTGCGAGACGGCGACGCAACGCGCCCGAAGCGCGGCTAGCGTGACGGTGGAGGCCCCCTCTGCCGGCGACGCTTGGAAGTCCGTCGCGCAAGTGAGTGACCAAAATCGAATCGACCGGCTCGGCCTCGCCTGGCAGGAGTCCTTGATGGAGGCGAAGGCGAAGCACGCCAGAGAAATCGAGGCCGAGGGGGATCTGCTCAAGCCACGATCGGCGCTTCCCCGGCCGCAACCGACCCCCGGAAGCTACAATTGCCGGATGATCAGCCTCGGGGCGAAGGACTCGAAGTCGCCGACGTTCCAGAAGTTCAAGCCCTTCTTCTGCTATGTTCTGACCGACGACGACGGCGTTCTGACCATCGTCAAGCAGACCGGAAGCCAGCGCCCCGCCGGGCGGCTCTGGCCCGACGACAATCCAAATCGCATGATATTCCTCGGCAGCCTCGCCTTGGGTGACGAGAAGGAGCCGCTCGCTTATGGCGAGGATCCGAAGCGCGATATGGCCGGAGTATTCGAACGAATCGCCCCGTTCGAATGGCGGCTGGTGATCCCGTGGCCGCGAAGCGATTCCAAGCTCGAATTGTTCGAGCTGACTCCGGTCGCCGACCAGCCGACAGAATGATCCAGGCGGGGCGGCTCGCCGATCCCGCCGAAGTGCGCCGGATCCTCATCGAATCCGCCGCTGCGGGGGAGGCGATCACCTATTCCGAGCTTCTGAACGCTCTCGGCCACCGCTTCACCCGTCCCAAGATGCGCGCCCTTTGCAAGGTCCTCGCGGCCGTCGACGACGAGGCGGCTGAGCGCGGCGAGCCCGAGCTTGCGGTGCTGGTCGTGCGGCAGTCGGACGGACTTCCCGGGCAAGGGTGGTGGGCCGGAGGAGCCGCCATGATCCACGGGCACGACGGCCTTTGGACCGGCACCGAAGCCACGAGGCTGGTGAAGAGGCTTCAGCGCCAGGCTTTCGAATATTGGACGCACGCGGTCGCCGCGACGGGTTAGAATTCGCCGCTGCAGTCGCTAAGTGGCGGCAATGGCGGACACCCGGACATTCACGGTCAGCGAGGACGACGACGGAATCCGCCTCGACCGCTGGTTCAAGCGCAACCAGCCCCAGATCAGCTTCAACATGGTCTCGCGCTGGGCTCGAACGGGGCAGCTTCGCCTCGATGGAAAGCGAGTCTCTCCAGGCGAACGGATCCTCGCGGGGCAGGAGATACGCGTTCCTCCGGTCGAGCCGCAGCCGGCGAAGCGCGGCCCGGCGCGGCCCAGGCGCGACCCCCTCGCGCCCGAAGAGGAGGAGTTCGTCCGCTCGCTCGTTATCTGCAGGGACGACAACGCGTTCGTGCTCAACAAGCCCGCGGGCCTCGCGACGCAGGGCGGTACCAAGACGACCAATCATCTCGACCGCCTCCTCGACGGCCTCGCCGACGAAAGCGGCAATCGGCCAAGGCTCGTGCACCGCCTCGACAAGGACACGTCGGGCGCCCTTCTCGTGGCCCGGACGGCCCGCTCCGCGGCCTTCTTCTCCAAGTCGTTCGCCGGGCGAACCGCCAAGAAGATCTACTGGGCCTTGGTCATTGGAGTCCCTTCCGCTGACGAGGGGCTGATTGACGCGCCGCTTTCCAAGCAGCCCGGAACCGGCGGCGAGAAGATGCATGTCGACGAGGAGGGCGGAGCCGCGGCCAAGACCCGCTGGCGGGTCATCGACCGAGCCGGTAACCGAGCCGCCTGGATCGAGCTTCAGCCGCTGACTGGCCGAACCCACCAGCTTCGCGCCCACATGGCGGCGATCGGCCACCCGATCGTCGGCGACGGCAAATATGGCGGCGCCGATTCCTTCCTTACTGGCGGGATCAGCCGCAAGCTTCACCTCCACGCGCGCCGCTTGCGAATCGATTCTCCGGGCGGCGGGAAAATCGACGCTACCGCCGAGCTCCCCGACCATTTCGCGCAAAGCCTGGAAACGCTTGGCTTCGAAGCCGCCGCCGGAGACCGGATCGTCCCTGTCGCCGCGCCGTGCCCGAAACCGGCAAAGCCGCGCCGCGAGACTCGCCGGGGCGAGCGCCGCGCACGCCGCGGAAAAGACCGCCCGTGACCAAGCTCGCCATCTTCGACTGCGACGGGACGCTCGTCGACAGCGGCGCCACCATCGACCGGGCGCTCGAGGAGGCGTTCGGACTCCACGGCTTCGACCTGCCGCCGCCCGGTGAGTGCCGCCGGGTCATCGGTCTCAGCCTGGTCCACGCGATGCGGGCGCTGCTCCCGGACGCGCCTGAAAGCGATCACCTCAAGCTCACCGACAGCTACAAGTCCTGCTTCCACCGCGCACGGCAGCAAGGCCGGGTCGAGGAGCCCTTGTTCGACGGAATCCTCCCGCTTCTCGACGATCTCGAAGCCGATGGCTGGCTCCTCGCCGTCGCGACCGGAAAATCCGACCGCGGACTTCGCTTGTGCCTTGAATCGCACGGCCTCCACGCACGCTTCGTTTCGCTCCAGACCGCCGACCGCCATCCGTCCAAGCCGCATCCATCGATGGTGGCTGAGGCAATGGCCGACGCCGGCGCGGAGCCCGGCGCGACGATCGTCGTCGGTGACACCAGCTACGACATGGCGATGGCCGTCGCCGCCGGAGCGACCGCGATCGGCGCCGGCTGGGGCTATCACCAGCCGCACGAGCTTGTTGCCGCCGGTGCGCGGGCCGTTGCCGATCGCCCCCAGGACGTCACCCGGCTCGCTTCGGAGGTCGCCAATGGCTGACGAAGAGGTCTGGAAGAAGCGCTTCTACCTGTTCATGGGCGCGCGGCTGCTTGGGCTCGTCATCTTCCTCGCCGGCTTTGCAATCGCCTTCACAGGCGTCGTCCGCCCCGGCGGCTGGCCGGCGGTCGGTGCGCTGGTCATCATCGCCGGGGTTCTCGACGCGGTGTTCGCTCCAAGGCTGCTTCGCAAGAAGTGGCGCGAAGAAGACGAAGCCGCAGGCGAGCAATGAAGCGCTTCTGGAAGAAGGCCGCTGCCGTCCGCCAGAGTGACGGCTGGGCGATCCGGCTCGACGGAAAGCCGCTTCGCACCCCGGCACGCAGGCCGCTGCTTGTCCCCACGCAAGCGCTCGCCAACGCCATTGCCGCCGAGTGGAACGACGCCGGCGAAAGCATCGATCCGCGCTCGATGCCGCTGACGGGCCTGGCCAATGCGGCGATCGACCGGGTTGCGCCCGATCCCGAAGAGTTCGCCGCTGCACTGGCCAAATATGGCGAGAGCGACCTCGCCTGCTATCGCGCCGACACCCCCCGCGCGCTCGTCGACCGGCAGGAGAAAAGCTGGGACGAGCTTCTCGGCTGGGCGCGCCGAAGGTTCGACGTCGATTTCTGCACCACGTCCGGAATCGTTCACGTCGCCCAGCCGGAGGCGACCGTTCAGCGCCTGTCCCACGCCGTCGCTTCGCTGGATCCGTACCGGCTCGCGGCGTTGTCGCCGCTGGTGACGATCGGCGGCTCGCTGGTTGCGGCGCTTAGCGTTGTGGAAGGGCGGCTGACCGCCGATCAGGCGTGGAGCGCGGTCACCATCGACGAGCAGTGGCAGGCCGAGCAGTGGGGCGCCGACGCCGAGGCCGAAGCGGCGCTTGAGGCGCGGCGCAGCGATTTCTTCGCCGCGGCCCGGTTCCTCGCTCTACTATCCGGCTAGTGAGACGGCCCGACGAGGTCGCGTACCAGTGCGACAAGCCCGATCTGCCGCGCCTTCTTTAGCCTTTCTGCGGCAACGATTGCCTGGACCTGCTTCAAACACTCGTCGGTCGCCTCGTTGACCAGCACATATTCATATTCGGGCCAGTGGCTGATTTCGCCCGCCGCCCGGCTCATTCGCCCGGCGATGACGTCCGGCGAATCGGTGCCGCGTGCGTGAAGCCGCCGCTCCAGCTCCGCCATCGAGGGTGGCAGAAGGAAGATCGAAACCAGGTCCTCGCCCATTGCCGCTTCGAGCTGCTGGGTCCCCTGCCAATCGATGTCGAACAGGATGTCGCGGCCCTCTCTTAGCGCATCCTTCACCGGCGCTTTGGGCGTGCCGTAGCGATAGCCGAACACCGGCGCCCATTCGACGAACTCGCCGGCATCGATGAGCCGGTCGAATTCCGAATCGTCGACGAAATGATAGTGAACGCCCTCCTTCTCGCCCGCTCGTTTCGGCCGCGTCGTGGTCGAAATCGACATGGTGATCGAGGGATCGGAGTCCATCAGCATTCGCGACAGGGTCGACTTGCCCGCTCCCGAGGGCGACGAAAGGACGATCAACAGCCCCCGTCGGCCAAGCCCGTCGATATGGTCCGATGGCACGTCCATAGCCGCTCTTGCGATGCGCGCCGCCGCCTCGTCAAGGGCGCTTGCTGCAGCGCACAAAATCCCCTTGAAATTGTGCTTCGCACCAATTATGTTGCATTGCAGCAAATGGAGAGATTTCAATGATTGCGGATACGGACACCCCTGTCGAAACCGTCGTGGAGGCCGTCGAGGCCGGCAACGAAGCGGCCGTGAAGGCTGCCGCCGACGCGAAGACTGAAAAGCCTGTCCGGAAGACCGCCAAGGCCCGCAAGGCAAAGCCCGCGCCCAGGAAGACGCGGAGCAGCGCCAAGGAAAGGAATGACGAGATGACCAACCAGACCCCCAACATGTTCGCCGGATTCGGCGCCATCCCCGGTGCCACCGCGTTCGAGAAGCTGTTCAGCGAAGCCGCCAATCGCGGTGAAGAGGCCGTGAAGCGCTCGCGCAAGGCCGCCGAGGAGCTTGCCGACCTGTACCGCGGCAACGTCGATGCGTTCGTCGAGGCCGGCCGGATCGCCGCCACCGGCGCTCAGTCGATCGGCCAGGACCTCGCTGCGAAGAGCCGCGACAACCTCGAGCAGACTGCCAACAGCGTCCGCTCCTTCGCGGAAGCGAAGAGCCCGACCGAGCTGCTTCAGCTCCAGAGCGACTTCGCCCGCACCGCCTTCGACCGTTTCGTCGAAGAGAGCTCCAGCCTGACCGAGTCCTTCGTGAAGCTCGCCGGCGAGGCTTTCCAGCCGCTGTCGAATCGCGCCAGCGCGGCCGTCGAGCGGTTCAACGATATCGCTGCCTGACAATCCTCCCCTCCCGTCAGGTACGCCAAGGCGGTCGCTCTTTTATCGGAGCGGCCGCCTTTTTTGTGGCTGCCGCGCATCGCTCCCGGCTTGCGGCGCGTTCTGACCGTGCCATATTTGTAAGCGACTTATGATCTGGCCAGTGAAAAGCATGGGTGACGGCCCCGGACGCGGCGACGGTCTCGATGACGATCTCGACACCGGGGTCGCCACGCGTGCTCGCCCGAAAACCAAAAAGCCGTCGAACTACAAGGTGCTGATGCTCAACGACGACTATACTCCAATGGAGTTCGTCGTCCTGGTGCTGCAGCGATTCTTCAGCATGGACATCGAAGACGCCACCCGGGTGATGCTTCAGGTGCACCAGCAGGGCGTCGCGGTCTGCGGAGTCTTCACCTACGAAGTCGCCGAGACGAAGGTCTCGCAAGTGATCGACTTCGCCCGCGAAAACCAGCACCCGCTCCAGTGCACGCTGGAGAAAGCGTAAGCGAAGCATCGTCGTCCGGGACGGGCGGTACCTAAGGGCGAACTAGCGCCGGGGTTGATGCAACTGTCACCGCAACCCCGGGGTCCCGGCGCCCGTCAGCTTGTTTTCGCTGTCGTAACAATAGCCGTTGGTGCCGTCCGAGGTGAGATTGCCCTTCGGATCATAGGAGAAGTTGACCGGGCTCCCTGGCTGAAGACTGGAACTCGTCTGGGTCACGCCATTCGGGCTCTGCAGTTATGCAGCTGCCACTGTAGTCTTGGTCGAGGATCGGGCTATTCCAACTATTACCGCAACTGTCCAACCGTCACCGAACCCCTCCGTAACAGCGCCTTTTTTCACTTTCCCCGCTTCGCATTCACGATCTGCGTTACAAGTAAGACGACTGTCCCAATTGGAACAGCAATTATTGGAAGTAATGTTGCCCACCGGACCAGTTCCGCTGGTTCACTACTGGTCGGCATAAATACTTCGAGCCAATCGCTGAAGCTGTAATGGTATGCAACGCCTATTCGGATTCCTACTGCTAGGACACCCAAGCAAAATGTGTTAACTACCGCCAGCAGGATCGCGCAACCGAGGTTTGGCTTCATCAGTGAGCCTTCTTGTATGCGGGTCCAGGGTTACGGTGACACATGCAATAAGCCCTAAACCCTGGCACGCAAGAATTCTGGGGACACCAAGAATTCCGGGGACACCAATTCCGGGGACACGAATTCCGGGGACACGGACACGAATTCCGGGGACACAATACTAAATAGACGCTCCCGATCCGCCCTGCTACGTCTCCGTCTATGGCCAGGCTCGCGCGCATCGTCATTCCCCATGTCCCCCACCATATCACGCAGCGGGGCAATCGCCGCCTGCCGATCTTCTTCTCCGATAGCGACCGCAGCGCTTATCTCGACCTCGTCGCCGAGGCGTGTGCCGCAAACGGCACCCGCTGCCTCGCCTGGTGCCTGATGGACAATCACGTCCACTTGATCCTCGTCCCGCAAAGCGCCGACGGCCTTCGCTCAACTCTCGGCGAAGCGCACCGGCGCTACACCCGCCGGATCAACTTCCGCGAAGGCTGGCGCGGCTATCTCTTTCAGGGGCGCTTCGCCAGCTATCCGATGGACGATACGCACCTCGTCGCTGCGCTCCGCTATGTGGAGAACAATCCCGTCGCAGCGCGGATGGTGGAAAAGGCGGAGGACTGGCCTTGGTCGAGTGCGCGCAGCCATATCGCCGGCAAGCGCGTCAAGGGCGATCCGCTGACCGACGTCCCGGCGCTGGCAAGGCATGTCCGCAACTGGCGGGCGATGCTTCGCCACGGCGCCGAGCTCGGCGATGCCGATGCCGCCGGCGAGGCACTGGCGGAGCAGATCGAGGCGCGGCTGCGTACCGGCCGCCCGCTCGCGCCCGACGAGTGGATAGCCGAGCAGGAGATGGCGCTCGGGCGTCCGCTCAAGCCGAAGAAACGCGGGCCGAAACCGAAGCGGGCAAGCTAATTAGTATTGTGTCCCCGGAACCCCACGCCGTGTCCCTGGAACCCCGCTCGTGTTCCCGCGGCTGAACATCGCGGAGGGCTGTTATCGTCATATGAGATGAACTGCCGCCAGGAACAAGATGCCTGACATTGCAGCCGTAAAGACAGCCATCAGCCAGAATCCGATCCGATTAGAGCTTCTCCCTAATTGTCCGCCGACAATGGGCATCCGGCCCGTCTTAATCCCAAGTACAACAACTGCAGCACCTAGTGCAGAAAGAAAGAGGTCTTGATAGTTAATGGGCTGCATTAGCCGGAATTCGGATGGTTGTACTTATTTCTGACGTACATCCCGAACAATACAGGAATTCCGGGGACACGAATTCCGGGGACACAATACTAGATAGACGCTGCCGATCCGCCCTGCTATGTCTCTGGTTACGGTGACACATGCAATAACCCCTTGATCTTTCGCCCTCAGGGCTGACCCGCGCTTGCGCGGGCCCACTCCCCAGCCTCTCCCTTGCAGGGAGGTCAGAAGCGGGTAAAGCCCCGACCGTGGATAGTATCTGGATCAAGGGCGGCAATCGCCTGCACGGGCAAATCCCGATCAGCGGCGCGAAAAACGCCGCACTGGCGCTGCTTCCGTGCGCGCTTCTTACGGACGAGCCGCTCACGCTCACGAACCTGCCGAGGCTGGCCGACGTCGACAGCTTCGGCCACCTTCTCAACCAGCTGGGGGTCTCCACCAGCGTCGCCGGCGTCCGCAACGGCGAGATCGGCCGCAAGATGACTCTTCGGGCCGACCACATCGCTTCGACCGTCGCGCCCTACGACATGGTCCGCAAAATGCGCGCCTCCGTGCTTGCGCTCGGCCCCATGCTTGCCCGTGCCGGAGAGGCGACCGTGTCGCTCCCCGGCGGTTGCGCAATCGGCGACCGGCCGATCGACCTTCATTTGAAGGTGCTCGAGGCGATGGGTGCCGACATCGAGCTCACCGCCGGTTATGTGAAGGCCAGCGCGCCCGCCGGGCGGATTTCCGGCGGCGACTACAGCTTTCCGGTCGTGTCCGTCGGAGCAACAGAAAATGCCCTCATGGCCGCGGTGCTGGCGACCGGCCGCACGCAGCTGTTCAACGCCGCTCGAGAGCCGGAGATTGCCGATCTGTGCAACCTCCTGGTCACAATGGGCGCGAAGATCGAAGGCATCGGCTCCTCGCACCTGGTGATCGACGGGGTCGAAGGCCTTGGCGGCACCACCTATGCGGTGATGCCCGACCGGATCGAGGCGGGAAGCTATGCCTGCGCCGCGGGGATTACCGGCGGGTCGATCGACCTGGTCGGCGCCCGTCCCGACGACATGCAGGCGACCCTCCACGCGCTCGCCCAGGCGGGGCTGATGCTCGAGTTCAACGAAAACGGGATCAGGGTCAGCGCCGACGCACCGCTGAAGCCGCTTGCGCTTTCGACTGCGCCCTTTCCCGGTTTCGCCACTGACATGCAGGCGCAGTTCATGGCGATGCTTAGCCTCGCAAGGGGCGACAGCTTTCTCGAAGAAACGATCTTCGAGAACCGCTACATGCACGTGCCGGAGCTTCGGCGAATGGGCGCCGATATCGACATTCACGGACGCTCGGCAATCGTTCACGGCGTGGAGAAACTCACCGGGGCGCAGGTGATGGCGACCGACCTCAGGGCGTCGATGAGCCTGGTGCTGGCGGGATTGGCAGCCGAGGGCGAAACCGAGGTTCTTCGAGTCTATCACCTCGACCGGGGCTACGAACGGCTGGAGGAAAAGCTCTCCGCCGTCGGAGCGACGATCGAAAGGCGCAGCTCGGGATAAGGGAGACTTGTAATGCGCGTCCTGAATTGCACCGCCGCCGCCTTGGCCCTCGCCGGCTTCGCGGTTCCGCTGCCGCAGAGTGCTGCCCGGTCCCAGCCGACCGCCGCTCCGGCTCCGCAGCCGGCTCAGGAAAGCGGCCCTGCCGAGGCCGCAACTGCTGAAGCGCTGCAGCGAATCGCGCAACTGAACCGGGTTCTTCACGCGGTGATCTCGACCGACCCGAACGCGCTGGAACAGGCGCGCCAGGTCGATCGATCGGACAAGACCGGGCCGCTTGCCGGCCAGCCCGTCCTCATCAAGGACAATATCGAGGCGAAGGGCCCGATGCCGACCACCGCGGGAAGCCTCGCTCTTGCCGCCAACGTCACCAATCGCGACGCCCCGATCGTCGCCCGCCTTCGCGACGCCGGCGCAATCGTTCTCGGCAAGACCAACCTGTCCGAATGGGCGAACTTCCGCTCGACCAACTCCATTTCCGGCTGGAGCGCGGTCGGTGGCCAGGCGCGCAATCCGTACGCGCTCGACCGCGACCCGTGCGGCTCGTCGAGCGGCAGCGCAACCGTCGTCGCCGCTGGAATCGTCCGCTTCGCAATCGGTACGGAAACCGACGGCTCCGTCACCTGCCCGGCTGCGGTCAACGGAGTTGTCGGGATGAAGCCGACCGTGGGGCTCGTCAGCCGAAGCCGGATCGTCCCGATCAGCGTCAGCCAGGATACCGCCGGGCCGATCGCCGACAGCGTCCGCGACGCCGCTGAGCTCCTGACGGTGATCGCCGGCAGCGATCCCGCCGACCCGGCGACCAAAGAGGCCGACGCGCACAAGACGAACTACGCGGCCGCGCTCGATCCCAATTCGCTGGCCGGCAAGCGAATCGGCGTCATGCGCTTCGCCTCGGGCTTCGGCACGGACCCGGTGTTCGACGCCGCCCTGAAGCTTCTCAAGGCCCGCGGCGCCATCCTCGTCGACATCAAGAAGTTCGACGACAGCGGCATCGGCGCGAACGAGTTCAAGGTGCTGGTCGACGAGTTCAAGACCGGCATCAACGACTATCTCGCCACCACTCCACCCGCGGTGCAATCGCGCGACCTCGCCGGCCTGATCGCCTTCGACAAGGCCCATTCGGCGCAGGAAATGCCGCTCTTCGGGCAGGAGATCTTCCTCAAGTCGGAAAAGACGAGGGGGGTCGATGAGCCCGGCCACAAGAAGGCCCGGCACGACAGCTTCATGGCTGCCGGCCCCAACGGGATCGACAAGCTCCTGAAGCAGTACAACGTCGTCGCCCTCGTCGGCCCGACCGAAGCTCCGGCGTGGAAGATCGACGCAGTCAACGGCGACCAGCCCGCGGGCGGCGGAGCCGGCAATCTCGCCGCTGTGTCGGGCTATCCGCACCTCACCGTGCCGATGGGCCTGGTCCACGGCCTTCCGGTGGGCCTTAGCTTCATCGGCCCCAAATGGTCGGAGCAGCTGCTTCTCAACCTCGGCTATTCCTATGAGCAGGCGCGCGGCCCGTTTCCCAAGCCGACGCTGATGCCGTCGGTCGAGACCAGCCCGCAAGTCGCCCCCGACCTGGAACCGCAGCAGCTCCCGCCCGCTACGCCGCCAGCCGCAGCCCCGCAATCGCCGCAACGATAGTCAGGATCAGCAGCACCCGGATCGTCGAGGCGGGCTCGCCGAACCAGATCAGCCCGACCACCACCGTCCCGACCGCTCCGATCCCGCCCCACACCGCGTAAGCCGTCCCCATCGGGATCGACCGCGACGCCACTTCGAGCAGCCCCATGCTGACCGCCACCGACGCCAGGAAAGCGATCGTCCACGGCACGTTCCTGAAGCCGTCCACGAACCGCAGCGACGTCGTGAACCCGACCTCGAACAACCCGCCGACGATGAGCCACACCCACGCCATCCAAGTCCCCTTCCGACCCGCCTAAGCCGCCACATCGATCTCGGGCAACATTGCCGGCTTCCGCCTCGACGCCAGCAGGCACCCGCCGACGATCAGCACCGCGCCCGCGATCGTGTAGCCCGTCACGTCCTCCGCGAACACCAGCCACCCCAGCGCCGCCGCCCACAGGAAGGCGCTATATTCCGTCACAGCGAGGTAGCTCGCCTCCCCGCGCGCATAGGCCCAGGCGAACAGCAGCGTCCCGCTGGTCGACAGCCCCGCCGCCACCAGCACCCACGGCCACTGCCCGCGCGGAAGCTCCGGCACGCCGATGACGGCGAGCGCCGCGAGCCACACCGCCATGATCGTCACCGACTGGAAGAAGTTGATCTCGAACGGCCGCGCCGCCATCGCCTGGCTCCGCATCAGCACGATGTTGACCGCATAAGTCACCGCCGAACCCAGAATCGCCGCGGTGCCGAGGAGCGCGTCAGTCCCGAGCGGCCCCTGCACCTGCCCGGCGACGATGACGATCACTCCTCCGAACGCCAGCACCGACCCGACGATCGACAGCCTCCCGATCCGCTCGTTCAAGAACCCCCACGCAAGCAGCATCGCGATCAGCGGCGCGATGAAGGTCAGCGCGATCGCCTGCGCCAGGTGGATCCGCCCGATCCCCCAGAAGAACAGGAACGACATCGCCGTCACGATCACCCCCCGCGCGACATGGATGCGAAGCGTCCTCGCACTCGGCCAGCTGCGCCGCGTCGGCAGGTACAGCGCCGTGCTGATCCCCAGGTTCGCCGCCGCCCGCCACACGCTCACCGCGACGATTCCGATGACGATGACGAGATGCTTCATCACCGCGTCCATGATCGACAGCGCCCCCACCGCCGCGAGAGCGACCGCAAAGGCTTTGACGGGATGTTGGTCGACGCGGTTCACCGGCCGCGATTATTCGCGAACTTCGCCGAGCGCCAGCGGCAGATCTCGAAGCTTCGCTCGTGCCCGTTCCCCCGGCGCTCACGCTGCGAAACTTTCCTATTTGGATTTCATCTGGTTCCTACTCGCCGATGAACGATTCGACGCAGCCGAAAATCCCCGAGTTCGCCACCCTCGCCGCCGAACCCGAGATCGCCCCGCTCCTCGATTTCGAGCCCGCCCGCCGCAAGGTCGAGCGCCCCGACGGCTGGACTCCCGAGCGTCAGCGCGAGCTCATTGCGCGGATCGCCGACACCGGCTCGCCCGGCGAGGCCTGCAAGGCGATGGACAAGAACCTCTCGGGCGCGAAGCATCTTTACCGGTCCGAAGGCGCGGCCAGTTTCCGCCAGGCGTGGAAAGCGGCGATCGCACTCGCCGCCTCGCGCAAGCGGGCCAGGCGAGCGGCCGCCCCGCCGCTCCCCTTCGATGTGCCCGGCACCGTCTCGCGAAAGACGAACTTGCTCGCCTCGACCGCCGGCCCGCTGCCCGGCCAGGTGATGAACGAATTCGGCGAGTGGGAGGACGAGGCGTCGATGCGCGCCCGCGCCGAGGAGGCGAAGGACAGCATTCGCGAGAAGCTGCTCCGGGCGCGGCGGCTGTTCCTTGCCGAGATCAGCGGGTCGGCCGGCAAGCGCGCCGCGTTCGAAATCCTGACCGAGCTTCCGATCGATTGGGACAAGGCCCGGCGGCTCGAGCCGCAGCCGGACGAGCCCTGGAACCACGCCAACCAGCGCCAGCCGGACATGGTGCTGACGGCGGAGAACGGCTGGAGCTTCGGCGAGTGCGGGTACGGGCCCGATCGCAAGGCGGAATTGCGCGAGGCGCTGAATGAGTTTCTGAAGGAGGAGGGGAAGGAGCCGGTGGATTGGTCGGCGGAAGATGCGCCCTCTCCGTCATCCCCGGCTACGACCGGGGATCCGCCTTCCCGTCATCCCCGCGGACGCGAAGGCAGCGGTTGTGCCGGGGGCATGACTGACCTGAGCGGGGATCCCGCTTCAAATGCGTCTCACGACCAGCCGGGGCCGAGATTGCGGTCCCTCTGATCGCGGCCATTAAGGAACCCGAAAGCTGCTTGCGCGTACTACGGCACTGCCGTACACGGTCTGCGTGCAAAGCGTAATCGAGACGAGGGCGTTCCTGGCAGCGGCCAAGGACGCCGGAATGGACGAAGAGGAGCGCGAAGCACTGGTTTCTATGATCGCCAACAATCCGACGATCGGAGACGTGATGCAGGGGACCGGCGGATGCCGGAAGCTCCGCTACCGCAAGCCGGGAACGGGCAAGTCGGGCGGCTACAGGGTCATCAGCTGGTTCGGCGGCGATGACATTCCGGTCGTCCTTCTCAGCGTCTTCGGAAAGAATGAACGCGCGAATCTAAGCAAGGCGGAGCGCAATGAACTTGCCAAACTGACGGGGCAACTGAGGCACAGCTTGAGGAAGAAGACATGAAGAAGGCATTCGACAAGATTGCAGCAGGTATCGAGGACGCGATCGCCTTCGCCGAGGGGGACGAGAGCCGTGCGCGTGTCGTGAAGCCGGTCGACGTAAAGGCTCTCCGCCAGCGGATCGGCAAGACCCAGGGGCAATTCTCGAAGGACTTTAAGCTGCCGATCGGGACGGTGCGGGACTGGGAGCAGCACCGGCGCGAGCCGGAGAGTGCATCAAAGGTCTATCTTGCGATGATCGAGGCCGATCCGGAGGGCGTCAAGCAGATTCTAGCGAAGGTGTGAGGCGAGAGCACCGAGCGCAGCGACGCCGGCGGGTACCGCCGCCGGAGCAGCGCGAAGAGATGCGAAGCCAGATCGGCCGACGACCGCCGAAGGCGTGTCGATCGACGTCACGTCGGATTTACTCCGCGTGACGAACCTTACCTCTTCTCACCCCAACGCCACGCCTTTGAAACCCGTCGTTCGTAAGCCGGCCCCGGACCTGATCCGGGGATCCGGTCGATTTTGGGTGCGATGGGGTTGCGGCTGAGGGTGGACCCCGCCGAGGCTGAGGCGACAGTGTAACTTCGCTTACGATCCGACGGATGCCCTTCAAAGAGCTGTTCATCGTTTCGATCGAGCATCGAAGAAAGCAGTTCGCGATTACCCTTCAAAGAGCTGTTCATCGTTTCGATCGATGCATCGAAGAAAGCAGTTCGCGATTGGCTGGTTCGGGGATGCAAAGACCGAAAAGACAAAGGCGCGAGCGAACTGGGCCGAAGTGATGGGCCACAGATTGGGGTTCGACCGGTGATATTGGAGCGCCACGTTTGCATCCGGTCCTCGCTTATCCTGGCGGAAAGCTGCGGCCTTCGCTTCGTGACGTCGATCACCTCTCGCTACGCTCGGGTGTCGGCCGGAATGCGCCGTCTCTTCGACGTAAGCTCGCGTCTGCTTCGCAGCGCGCTCCCTTACGCTCGGCGGCTTATTCTTCCCCCATTCTCAACGCAGCAATAAATGCCTCCTGGGGAATGCTGACACTCCCGTATTCCCGCATCCTCTTCTTCCCCTCTTTCTGCTTTTCGAGCAGCTTCCGCTTCCGCGTGGCGTCGCCGCCATAGCATTTGGCCGTAACGTCCTTGCGCAGCGCGCCGATCGTCTCGCGGGCGATGATCTTGCCGCCGATCGCCGCCTGGATCGGGATCTTGAACAGGTGGCGGGGGATCAGGTCCTTCAGCCGCTCGCACATGCCGCGGCCGCGCGCTTCGGCATTGGCGCGGTGGACGATCATGCTCAGCGCATCGACCGGCTCGCCGTTGACCAGGATGCTCATCTTGACGAGGTCGCCCTCGCGGTGGCCGACCTGGTGGTAATCGAAGCTCGCATAGCCGCGGCTGATCGACTTCAGCCGGTCGTAGAAATCGAACACCACTTCGTTGAGCGGCAGCTCATATTTGAGCTGAGCCCGGGCGTGCGATCCGGTCCCGACATAGGTCAAATCCTTCTGCACGCCGCGGCGGTCCTGGCACAGCTTAAGGATCGCGCCGAGATATTCGTCCGGAGTGTACACGGTCGCCTCGATCCACGGCTCCTCGACGCTTTCGATCGCGTTCGCGTCGGGCCAGTCGGCGGGGTTGTGGATTTCCTGAGTCTCGCCGCCGCGTAGGTGCACTTCATAGACGACGCTCGGCGCGGTGGTGATGAGGTCGAGGTCGTACTCGCGGGTCAGCCGTTCCTGGATGATCTCGAGGTGGAGCAGCCCGAGGAATCCGCAGCGGAAGCCGAAGCCCAATGCCGCGCTGGTCTCCATCTCGAAGCTGAACGAGGCGTCGTTGAGCCGCAGCTTGTACAGGGAATCGCGCAGCTTCTCGAAGTCGTTGGCGTCCGTCGGGAACAGCCCGCAGAACACCACCGGCTGCACTTCCTTGAAGCCCGGTAGAGGCTTGTCCGTCGGCTTCTTCGCGTCGGTGATGGTGTCGCCGACCCGAGTCTCCGCGACTTCCTTGATCTGCGCGGTGATGAAGCCGATTTCGCCGGTTTGCAGCTCGGGCAAATCGGTGCGCTTGGGCGTGAAACATCCGACGCGGTCGACCAAATGCGTCGTGCCGGCCTGCATGAACTTGATCTGCTGCCCTTTTTTCAGCGTCCCGTCCTTCACTCGGACGAGGATGACAACGCCCAGATACGGGTCGTACCAGCTGTCCACCAGCATCGCCTTGAGCGGAGCCGACGCGTCCCCTTTCGGCGGCGGGATCCGCTCGACGATCGCATCCAGCACGTCCTCGATTCCCTGCCCAGTCTTCGCGCTCGCAAGCACCGCCTGGCTCGCATCGAGCCCGATGATCTCCTCGATTTCCTGCTTCGCCCCCTCCGCGTCCGCCGACGGCAAGTCTATCTTATTGATAACGGGGATAATTTCATGGTCGTGCTCGATCGACTGGTAGACATTGGCGAGCGTCTGCGCTTCCACTCCCTGAGCCGCGTCCACCACCAGCAGCGCGCCTTCGCACGCGGCCAGGCTGCGACTGACCTCGTAGGCGAAGTCGACGTGGCCGGGCGTGTCCATCAGGTTGAGCTCGTGGCCCTTCCAGTTGAGCCGCACCGTCTGCGCCTTGATCGTGATCCCGCGCTCGCGCTCGATGTCCATATTGTCGAGCAGCTGCTCCTTCATCTCGCGCTGCGTCAGCCCGCCGCACGCCTGGATCAACCGATCGGCAAGCGTCGACTTTCCGTGGTCGATGTGTGCAATGATTGAAAAATTGCGAATTGCCGAGATATCAGTCATTTCCATCGGCGCTATAGTGGCTGATTCGAGGGGGGCAATCGATGAAGCGTTTGGCTGTTCTTGCGAGTGCTGCGGTGGTGATGGGGGCGGCTCCGGCCAGCCCTCCGCCGGTGGCGCAATATTGGATGGATGCCGCAACTGCGAGCGGCATGGGCGCGGCCTTCATGGGCGGCGGACGCCCGAGCCCCGCGCAAATAATGCAGATGATGCAGGGCGGCGGTAGCCAGGTCGGGCACACGCTCAACCTGTATCTCGCGTCGCGCAAGAGCGCGCCCGCCCCCGAAGCCAATCACTTCATCCCGCCCGCGATGCAAATGGGGCCGAGCCTGCCGCTCATCGCTCCAGCAGCGGCGAAGCCGGAGAGCGCGCCGACGGGAATGCCGCCAAACTTCCACCAGCCACGCGGCCGCATGCTCATCTACTGGGGCTGCGGTGAACATGCAGGCGCGGGCCAGCCGACCGTGCTCGACTTTTCGAAGATCACGTCGGGACACATGCCGCCGGGCTTCGCAGCGATGGCGAGTGCGGTGCGAGCCGCGCAGCCGCCGCGGCCGGGGCAGTCGGCCGGATATGGCGAATGGCCCAACGACAAAAACTCGCGGCCAGTGCCTGCAACCGCGTCGCTGGTCGGATCGCACCGGGTCGAGGGCAACTACTCGCCGCCGATCGCCTTCTCGATCGGGCAGGGGCAGGACTTCATGCCGGGGCTGGGCCTCCGTCAGGGCGGAAGCCTGCCCTCAGGAGCGGTCGCACTCGACTGGAATCCCGCGCCGCAGGCGACCGGATACGCGCTCGCGATGTTCGGCTCCTCGGGCGGCAACGATATGGTCATGTGGACCTCGGGCGATAAGCCGGCGGTATTTCCGAACATGGATTATCTTTCGCCCGCGCAGGTGAAACCGCTCGTCGCCAGCGGGGCAGTACTGGCGCCGTCGACGAGCCGGTGCACGCTACCCGCCGAAGTGGTCCGTGCCTCGCCTCACGGAATGGTGATGATGATCGGCTACGGGCCGGAAGGCTTTTATTCCGACAAGCCGAAGGCGCCGACCTGGACCGTGCGCACCCGTTACAAGACGACGGCGACGCTGATGATGGGCATGGGCGGCATGGGCAGCATGGGCGAGGACTCCGACGAGCAATCGTCTCTGCAGCAACCGCCGCCTCAGCAGCAGCAGCCGAAGAAGCGGAAAGGCTTCGGCCTCGGAGACCTGCTCGGCACGATTCCGCACTAGAGTCACCCGGACGGGGCAAGCGCCCGCCAACAAGTCGAACCGCAGTTGTCACCCGCGCGCGCTCGGCTAAGTTCCGGGGGGACAATCCCGGAGAACCCCGCGTGACCACCAGCCTTGAACGACTGTCTTTGCTGCTTGCGGCCTCGGCGCTGGCGGGCTGCGCATCGGCGCCGCGACCAGCGGCGGCGCCACCGCCGCACGCTGCTTCGTCGGCCGCTCCCTCTGCGCCAGCGGAGGCGGCGTCGCTTGCGAGCCTCGTCAGCGACGTTTCGCTCCCCCACAATGAGTTCACGCTTTCCAACGGGCTGAAGGTGATCGTCCACGAAGACCACAAGGCGCCGGTCGTCGGCATCGGCGTCTGGTATAATGTCGGTTCCAAGGACGAGCCCAAGGGCGAGACCGGCTACGCCCACTTATTCGAGCATCTGATGTTCTACGGGTCGGACAATGTGCGCGAAGGGATCATGCCCTTCCTCCAGAATATCGGCGCGACCGACTGGAACGGGACCACCTGGTTCGACCGCACCAATTATTTCGAGACGGTCCCGAAGCCGAACCTTGAGCGGGCGCTGTTCATGGAATCGGACCGGATGGGATATCTTCTGGGAGTGCTCGACCAAAAGCGGCTCGACCGGCAGCGGGGAGTTGTCGAGAACGAGAAGCGCGAAGGTGACAACCAGCCGAAGGGCCTGGTCGAATACACGGTTCTGGCAAACCTGTTCCCGCCCGGCCACCCGTACCACCACTCCACGATCGGCTCGATGGCCGATCTCGACGCGGCGACTCTCGCTGACGTGAAGCGCTGGTTCCTCGACAAATACGGGCCGAACAATGCGATCGTTGCTTTGTCGGGCGACATCACTCCGTCCGAAGCGAAGAGCCTGATGGAGAAATATTTCGGGCCGATCCCGAAGCAGCGCCGACAACCATCCCGCAGAAGCGAACGTGCCGACCCTGCCGGCACCGAAGACAATCGTGATGAAGGACCGGATCCCGACGGTGGAGATCCAAAAGCACTGGGCGGTTCCGGGGCTTCAGTCGCCGCAGCTCGAGGCGCTCGACCTCGGCGCGTCAATTCTCGGCGGGCTCGCCAGCTCGAGGCTGGACAGGATTCTCGTCCGCGAAGAGAAGGTCGCGACCTCCGTTTCAGCCGACATGCAGCCGTTTCACAGGGTCGGCTTCTTCGAGGTCGATGCCGACGTGAAACCCGGTGTCGATCCCGATCTTGTCACGCGGCGCCTCGACGAAATCATTGCCGATTACTTGGCGAACGGACCGACCGAGGACGAAGTGAAGCGCGCAGCCACTCAGGTGGTTGCAAGTCGGGTGCGCGGATTCGAACGGGTGGCGGCGCAGAATGCCGCGCTCGCCGAAGGACTGCTCTACAACGGCGACAGCAATTTCTACAAAGACGAGCTGCAGCGCTACGCGTCGGTGACTCCGGCGCAAGTGAAAGCGGCCATGCAGAAATGGCTCGGCCGGCCGGTGCTCAACATTCGAATCGAGCCTGGAGACCGCCCCCCCTATGTCGAAAGCGCCGGCAAGCCGACCAGGAGCTCGGCCGACATCAAGGTGCCGGTGGTCGAGCGCGACCTGCCACCATCGGGACCGGCGGTTCCGCTGGACTTCCCGGACGTCAGGCACGTCACTCTGTCGAACGGGATGAGGGTCGCCTACGCCCACCGCGCCGCAGCTCCAGTCACCCAGGTCGGGCTCGTCTTCAACGCTGGCTATGCCGCCGACGCGCCGGGGCAGCGCGGACTCGAGAACATGGTGATGAGCCTTCTCGACCAAGGCACTGCAACCATGACGTCACAGCAGATTGCCGAGGAAAAGGAGCGGCTTGGCGCCAATCTCGACGCGGACGGAAGCGCCGACCGAAGCACGGTTTCGCTGTCGGCGCTAAGCGCGAACCTTGCGCCCAGCCTGGCGCTGATGGCCGACATCGTTCGCCACCCCGCCTTCCGGCCCGACGACTTGGAGCGAGTGAGGAGCCAGCTGGTGACTGCGGTGGAGGACGCGAAGACGGATCCCAATTCCATGGCCGCCCGGGCCTACATGCGCGCGATTTTCGGCCCCGGTCACCCTTATGGCAGCACCGCTCTCGGCGACGAAGCGGCACTCAAGGGCATCAGCCGGTCCGACCTGATCTCCTTTAAGGACCGCTGGCTACGGCCCGACAAGGCCGAATTCTTCGTCGTGTCGGACCTTCCGCTGGGCGATGTGCAGGGCCAGCTGGAGAAAGCGTTCGGCAGCTGGCGGTCGCCACCCGTTCCCGCGGGCCAGAAGCAATTCGGAGCGGCCCCGCCGCGCGCCTCTTCGCCGAAAATCGTACTGATCGACCGACCGGGATCGCCGCAGTCGGTAATCTTTGGAGGCGAAGTCACTCCGCTCGATCCGACCGGCGACCTGACCGCTTATTATGCCGGAAGCGACGTGCTCGGTAGCGGCACCTTTTCGCGGATCAACCAGGACCTTCGCGAAAGCAAAGGTTGGGCCTATTCGCCGTACAGCACGACGGTCATGCGCGCCCAAGCCGTCCCTTATCTGATCGAGGCTTCGGTCCAGGCCGACCGCACCGGAGATTCAGTTGCCGAGCTACTGAAGCTGGTGAAGGGACTGCTGGGGCCGGACAAGGTGAAACCGGAAGAGCTCAAGATCTCGGTCGCCAGCGCAGTCGGCGAACTTCCCGGGGAATTCCAAACCAGCACGTCGGTGCTCGGGGCGATGGAGAATAATGCGCTCTATCACCGGCCCGATAATTACTACGAGCTGGTCGCGGACCGCTACCGCGCGCTTACCACTGCGCAGGTGGATGAGGCGCTAACGAAGATGCTCGACCCGAGCGGACTGGTCTTCGTGGTTGTCGGCGATGCTACCAAGGTGCGCCCGCAGCTAGAAAAGCTCGGACTGACAATTGAGGAAGCGCAACCGCAGTAGAACCGACTTACCCGCTGCGCCCCGACCGCACGGCTTTCGCCTCGGCCGGGCTGAGCTGTCGGATGTTCGTCACCATGCAGCGATTGGTTCCCATGCCGCTGGGATCCGGAACCAGAAGCTCGGCGTCGAGACCACTGCACACCCACGATGCGCCTGCGGTCGCGCGAATGCCGATCTGCATCGACCAATCGACATTCGGGCAGGGGCCGGCGAGGTCGAGCGAATAGACGTCGTTTGCGCCGACGAGGACGTCGACGGTCTGATCGTTGACCGGATGATAGCCCGAGACCTGCGACGGCAGGAAGCACTGCCCGCGGCCGCCCCCGGCGGTGGCGGTCTGCTGGCCCTGGGTCGTGCATGCGGCAACGGCGGCGGCCAGCAAACCGGCTGCGAACAAGCGTACTGTTGCTACTGAGGGCATTTGGATGCTCCTTGCGAGGCAAGCCAGCCGACCAAAAGGCCGGAGCCGTTATCGTTAGAGTCTCGAAACGACAGCGTCAACGAATGCCGCTTAACAGCTCGCCTCTCTCGACGAGATACCGGCGGCCGGTCCAGCCTATTCGCCGCGGCGGACGTCTCCGCCGCCGTGCACCGCCTCGGTGATGTTGCCGCTCGACAGGTACCGAACTTCTCCGCCGCCGTTGATTGCGGCGGCGAGCGAGGACGAGCGGCCCGTAAGTATCTTGCCGCCGCCGTTGATCGCAGCATTCACGCTCGCCGCGCTGATCGAGCGGACATCGATTTCGCCGCCTCCCTGAATGGCAGCGGAGAGTTGCGGCTGCGGCGCAAAACCGGGCGCAGCGGTGATCGAGCCTCCGCCCGCGATCGCTACGTCGGGCGCATGCGGACTGACGATTTCGATGCGCAGGTCGTAATGCTGGGGACAGCGGCTGTTGCAGGCATCGATCGTGAGCTGGCCCGGACGGACCATTCGGAAGCTGGTGAACTGCGTGGAGCCAGAGAGAATCGTTACTCGTTGAACAGGGCCGGGACGGAGGACGACGTCTCCGCCGCCGCGGAGCTCCAACTGGTGGAAAGGGGCCACCTCGACAGTTTCGGCGGCGAGCGCGGGGACGGCCGCCACGATAATCGGGAGCAGGAGGACAGAATAGCGCATCGCGAAAACCTTTCAGCTACGACGCTACATTTGTAGCGCTATATTTGTAGCGTGTCCAGCGCCCGGCTCAGGCTATTCCTCATCGTGCTGCAGTTCCCCGAGGCGCTGAGCAAGCTCGGCCAGCTGGAGAAGCTCGGACGCGACTTTCGGCGGCTGCCGGACGGCATGGACGCGGATGCCCTGGACCAGGCCGGGCCAAAAGACATCGGCTGGATCGAATTCCTCTGCAGCGTCTTCCGTCGGGCAATCAGGTAGCGAAACGCAACTCATGTTGCGGCTCATGAGTTGAACGGCTGCTACGCACAAGAGGCGGAATTGCCGATGGCGAGCGGGTTCTGCGAACGGACACGCTTCCGCGACAAACCGCTAAGATGCGACCCTTGTCACATGGCCCATCTTGCGGCCGGGCCGAGCATCGCCCTTGCGATAGACGTGAACGTGCGTGTCTGGCTCGGCGACCAGGCGTGGCCAGTCGTGGATTTCGTCGCCGAGCAGATTCTCCATCACCGCCGACGAACCGACGCGTTCGGTCGATCCGAACGGCAGTCCGCAAATGGCGCGGATGTGCTGCTCGAACTGCGACGTCACCGCGCCTTCAATAGTCCAGTGGCCGCTATTGTGCACTCGCGGAGCGATCTCGTTGACGATCGGCCCATCGGTCGTGGCGAAAAACTCCACCGTCAGGACACCGATATGGCCCAACGCCTCGGCAATTCGGCACGCTACCCGGACTGCCTCGTCGCGGTGCCGCTCGACACTTTCCGGAGCGGGCACGGTGGAGCGGCGCAGGATGCCGTTTTCATGTTCGTTGAGCGGCAAGTCCCAGGTGATGGTGTTGCCGCCGGGATCGCGCGCAATTACGACCGAGAATTCGCAATCGAAGTCGACTCGCGCTTCCGCAACCGCCGGCTTGCACCCGATACTCTCCCACGCCGCAAGCACCGTTCCGGGCGAGGACGCCCAAGCCTGCCCCTTGCCGTCATAGCCAAGCCGTCGCGTTTTTATGACCAGGGGAGTCCCGAGCTTTTCCTCGGCTGAAAGGGCGTCCGCCTCGCTGTCGATCCGCGCCCATGGGCTCACCCGCGCGCCGGCGGATTCGAGGAACTCCTTCTCGTGCGCGCGCTCTTGGCCTGCCTCGAGTGAAGCGATGCCCGGGCGAAGCTTTGGCTCGATTGATCTCAGTGTCGCCACCGGCACGTTCTCGAACTCATAAGTGGCGACATCGACGCTGTCGGCGAAACGTGTCAGCGCCTCGACGTCGTCGTAGCGGGCGCGGGTGAATTGCGCCGCAACATCGCTGGCGCAGGGATCTTCGCCGGGTTCGAAGATGTGGCATTTATAGCCGAGCTGGGCAGCGGCGACCGCCAGCATTTTGCCGAGCTGCCCACCGCCGATGATGCCGATGGTCGAGCCGGGCGGGATTATCTTGTCTTCGCTCAGCACATGCATTCAGGGCGTTTCGGCTACCGATGCCGTTTGATCCGCCCGGTGCTGCTCGAGCCGTTTCGCGAGCGCCTCATTGCCGGTGGCGAGGATCGAAGCAGCGAGAAGTGCGGCGTTAATCGCGCCCGCCTTGCCGATGGCAAGAGTCCCGACTGGGACGCCGGCGGGCATCTGCACGATCGAAAGCAAGCTATCCATGCCTTTCAGCGACTTACTTTCGACCGGCACGCCAAGCACCGGCAGGGTCGTCATCGATGCCGTCATTCCCGGCAGGTGCGCCGCTCCGCCGGCTCCGGCAATGATCAGCTTGAGGCCGCGCTCCCTCGCCGAATGCGCGTAGTCGTAAAGCCGTTTGGGAGTGCGATGGGCGGAGACGATCTTCGTCTCGTGGGCAACGCCAAGGCTATCGAGCATCTCGGCGGCGTGACGCATCGTCTCCCAGTCGGACTTGCTGCCCATGATGATCCCAACCTCGGGGCCAGCCACTCTTCGCCTTTCTTGTCGCGTCGCCGAAGCGGTCGTTTAGGAAGCGATTCGCCTGTTCGCAATCAGGACAGTCGAATCGTTCAAGATTTCACCTGCCACGAAATCCCGCTATTTCGCGAATGTGACCGACCGCGTTTCAGAGTCGATGGCCGATCCGTTCGCCGAGATCGAGCGGCTGCGCGAGCAGGTGTCTTCGCTCGAACGAAGGGTCCGGGTTCTCGACGAGCTTGCGCACCAGGATCCGCTCGTCCCGGTGCCGAACCGCCGCGGCTTCATGCGCGAGCTGAACGCGCTGATCGGCCGGGTCAGCCGTTATGGCGAGGGAGCGGCGATGCTGTTCGTCGACATCGACGGGCTTAAGCGAATCAACGACAGCTTCGGCCACAAGGCCGGCGACGAGGCACTGATCCAGGTCGCGAGCGTGCTGACCAACGGAGTTCGACGGAGCGACTGCGTTGCCCGGCTGGGCGGCGACGAGTTCGGAATCCTCCTCGCCCATGCGTCGGAAGACAGTGCTCGCGAAACAGCCGCTCGCCTGACTTCGCTGATCGAGGACCATGAGGGCGACTGCGACGGAAACCGGCTACCCCTCAGCATCGCCGTCGGAGTGACGATGATTGGCCCGAATGAAGATGCGGAAGCGGTGATCGCCCGAGCGGACCAGGCGATGTACGCGGAAAAATCGGCGGCCGCCTAGGCGCGGTCTTTCAGATAGTAGGACTCGCGGGCGCTGAGGTCGTCATTCAGTTCGTACACCAGCGGCTCGCCGGTCGGGATTTCGACACCGACGATTTCGTCATCGCTGATGTTCGAAAGCAGCTTCACCAGCGCCCGGATCGAGTTCCCGTGCGCGGAAATCAGCACCCGTTCGCCGGACTTGAGCGCGGGAGCGATGGCCTCGTGCCAATAGGGAAGGACGCGCTCGATCGTGTCCTTCAGGCTCTCGGTCGCGGGCACTTCGACGCCTTGGTAACGGCGATCGGAAGCGACGTCATATTCGCTCCCCGACTCCATCGGCGGCGGCGGGACATCGAACGAACGCCGCCAGATCTTAACCTGCTCGTCGCCGACCTTCTGCGCCATCTCTTTCTTGTTGAGCCCGGTGAGCCCGCCATAGTGACGCTCGTTCAGCCGCCAGTGCTTGCGGACGGGAAGCCACAGCCGGTCCATCGCCTCGAGCGCGAGGTCGAGCGTCTTGATCGCCCGCATCAGCACGCTGGTGAAGCAGATGTCGAAATCCATGCCCTGGGCCCGCATCAGCTCGCCCGCGGCAATCGCCTCGACCACGCCCTTTTCCGACAGATCGACGTCCCACCAGCCGGTGAAGCGGTTCTCCAGGTTCCACTGTGACTGTCCGTGACGAAGCAGGACCAGCTGCGGCATCAGGCGTCGACCTTTTCCGACTTGGCCGCGCCGGAGTTCGCCCTGGCCAGCTCCGGCAGGATCGCATGAAGCGAATCGAGACAGGCGCCGGCGAGGCGCTTGGATCGCTCCGGCGACCAGCCGAAGACCGGATCCGGGAGGTCGAAATTATCCTTGAAGGGCATCTCCAAGGTCATCGACACGCAGCCGTAGCGCTCCGCCAGCTGCGTGGTCGACATGGACATGTTTGCCTCGCCGGGTTTGGGAATTTCGTAGCCTTGGCGGGTCTGGAAATCGGGCGATAGCCGCTCGAGAGTTTCGCTGAACAGCTTGAACAGCCGCTGCTGACGGTCGGTCAATGACGGGATTCCCTCGAAGCCCGCAAGGAAGTTGGCGGGAATTGCCTCGTCACCGTGGACGTCCATTGCGAAATCGACGCCGGTCTCGTCCATCGCATTGCGGACGCACAGAACTTCCGGGCTCTTGTCGGCACTCGGGGCGCGCCATTCGCGGTTGAGGTTCACGCCGACCGCGTTGGTTCGCAAATGCCCGCGCCGCGACCCGTCGGGATTCATGTTCGGAACGATGTGGAAGGTGCACTGCTTGCGAAGAATCCGGGTGACCGGATCGTCGAGGTCGGTGAGCTTTTCAAGCGCGCCCTCCATCCACCATTCGGCCATGCTCTCGCCGGGATGCTGGCGCGCGTAGAGCCAGACGGTGAGCGGCCCTTCGCCCATCTTCACGCAGTCGATGTCTTGGCCGTCGAGCGACTTCCCGAGCGAGGAATAAGCCACCCCCGGAAGCGAGGCCACGGAAGTGATCAGGTCGTGGTGCCGTTCCATCGAATAGGGCGCGAAATAGGCGACCCAGACGATGTCCTCGGCTGGAGTGAAACGGATCGTCAGGACACCGTTGTCGTAACTGGTCCCATCCGCCCGGAGCCATTCGTCGCGATCGGCCGACACGCAGGCGCGATAGTCGGGCCAGCCGTGGGGATAGGCAGAACCGCCGCAATTGGTGATCCGGAGAGTGACCTCGCGCCCCTTTCCGCCGGCAACACGGAAGTAGAACCACTGGTAAAAGTCGGACATGTGGTCCTTGACGATTTCGAGGTCGGCCGTGTCGCCGTCCTGGCTGACGACGCGGATGTTTCCGGCGTCGAACGCGCTAGAGATGGTGAGGCTCATGAAATCCTTGGAAGCTGCGGTTGCGATTGCGGCACGCTGATAGTGCGGGGTCGCCGATCAGGCAAACGGGCGGCCGCGGCTTCAGCTCTGGATTCGCCATGCGGAGGCGAAGAAGCCGAAGAACGCGATGAGCCCGATTGCAATCAGGGCCTGCAGGAAGTCGCCGCTGATCAGCCAGTAGAAAATAGCTGCAACCGTCGCCGAGGCGGGAATGGTGATCACCCATGCGACCACGACGTTGCCGGCGACACCCCAACGAACCGCAGATGCCCTGCGCGCGGCGCCGGCACCGATTACGCAGCCGGTCATCGTGTGGGTCGTCGACACCGGTATCCCCAGCCACGAGGCTGCGAACAGCATCACTGAACCACCCGCCGACGCGCTGAATGCCTGGTGCTGCGACAGCTTCGTGATCCGCGTTCCCATGGTCTCGATGACTCGCCAGCCGCCGGTCAGCGTCCCCAGGCCCATGGCGATGTAGCAGCTCAGCGCGACCCAGTTCGGGACCGCGAATTTCCCGTGCAGGTACCCGGTCGAGTACAGGAGCACCGTGATTAGCCCCATCGTCTTCTGGGCGTCGTTGAGGCCGTGGCTGAGCGACAAAGTACCCGACGACACCAGGTGGAGCCCGCGAAAGGACCGCTCCGCTCCACGGGCGCTGGCGCGGTGGCCGAGCCAGCTCGTCAGCAGCATGATCGCCATCGTCAGGAACAGGCCGAGCATCGGCGAAGCGACGATGGCGATCAGCGTCTTGTTGAGGCCGAGCCACTGGATGCTCGGGAATCCCGCATGCGCGACTCCGGCACCGACGATTCCCCCGACCAGTGCATGACTCGACGACGACGGGATTCCCTTCAGCCAGGTCACGACGTTCCAGAACATCGCGCCGATCAGCGCGCCGAAAACCACGGCAGGAGTGATCACGTCCTTGTCGACCAGGCCCTTGCCGATGGTATCGGCGACATTGTGGAGCTGGGGCCATTTCAACGCGAGGAAATACGCAGCGAAGTTGAAGAAGGCAGCGAACGCCACCGCGCCCACCGGGCTGATCAGGCGAGTGCCGACGACGGTCGCAATCGAATTGGCCGCGTCGTGGAGGCCGTTGAGGAAGTCGAAGCAAAGCGCAACGACAATGAGGCCGATCAGCAGCGGAAGGGCAAGCTCGTACACGTCAGGCGTGATCGATTACGATGCCGTCGATCTCGTTGGCGACGTCCTCGAAAGCGTCGGTGATGCGTTCCAGGTGCTTGTAGATTTCGCGTGCGATAATGAACTGCATCGGTCGCTCCGAGTCTCGCTGGAACGCCTTTTTCAGCCCGACGGCGTGAACCTCGTCGGCATCGCCCTCCAGCCTGACGATCTTCTCCGTGATGACGTGGATGCCGGCGCCGTTGCGGCTGATGTTGCGAAGCAGCGGAATCGCCTTGGAAGTGAGCTCGGCAGCATCGGCAATGATCCGCGCCATCTGCTTCATTTCCGGGTCGAACGTCTTGAGCTCATAGAGAGTGATGGCACGGGCAGTGGACTCCATCTCGTCGATTGTGTCGTCCATTGCCGCGATCAATGACGTGACTGCACCGCGGTCGAACGGAGTGAGGAACGTCTGCCTCACTGAGCGAAGCACCTGGCGGATGATTTCGTCCGCCTCGTGCTCGCGGCGATCGATCTCGCCGACCTGGTCGGCGGAGGGATTGCTTCCCTCCACCAGCTCGAGAAGCGCCTTCGAGGCGGCAACGAGAGTCGCCACATGCGCTTCGAACATTCCGAAAAAGTCGCCGGTTCGCGGCAGAAGGCGCTGAAACCAGTTGAACATAGACCCCCTGTTTCTTCCCCGCGCTTAATGGACCGACCGACCCGCCGCAATGATTGAGCAACATCCGCTTCTCCGGCTGGCTTTCGCCAATCGGCTTGGGTAGCGAATTGGCGCAATGCCATCCCGCGGTGCTTGTGACCGGCGGGGTCGGGCATTCGCGGCGAGGCACGAAATGAACCTGGCGACACTGATTGCAGCGCTAGCGCCAGTGCTTCTCGTGCTTGGCCTCGGATTTGCCGCGGGAAAGCACGGCAGCTTCGACGACGATCAGACCCGAGGCCTGAGCCATCTCGCGCTCAGCTATGCGCTTCCGGCTGCGCTGTTCCTCAGCATGGCTCATTTCAAACGGTCCGTCCTGATTGAACAGGCACCGATCGCGACGGTGATGCTGGTCGGCTATTCCGGTCTGTATCTGTTGCTGTACGCGCTGTTTCGGCTTGGCAAGCGAAGCAAGCTCGAAGCGGCGCTGCTCGGCTACACCTTCGCCTCCAGCAGCGTCCCCGTCTTCGGGCTGACGGTGCTGGAGCCGATTTACGGGGCCAGCACAGGCTCCGAAGTCGTCGGACTCGTCGCCCTGGTCACCAATCTCGCGCAGGTTTCAATCGCTGTCTTCCTGCTCGAGTCGGCTTCTCCAGAGCCCGGCGAGAAGGTGTCGCTCGTTCGTACGATCGGTCGCTCGGCAGCCAATCCGCTGGTGTGGGCTCCGGTGCTTGGCGGCGTCTTGGCGGTCATCGGGCTGCAGCTCTCGCCCTACGTTGCGGACGCGCTGTTGCCGCTTGCCTCGGCCGCTTCCGGAATCGCCATCTTTGCGTGCGGGCTGGTTCTCGCGTCGCACCGGATACGCTTTTCGCCGCTCGTCCTCTTGGGATCGGCGATCGTGCTCGCCATTCAGCCGTTGCTGTTCCTGTTTGCGATCCGGCTGGGCGGAGTGTCGGGGATCGTGGCCAGCGCGACGGTGGTTGCGAGCGCCTTTCCGACGGCGACGATATCGATTCTCTTCGCCCGGCAATATCATACCGCCGAAGCGGAGGTTGCGAGCGTGCTTCTGATCACAACGGTAGGAATGGTCGTCTCCATCCCGCTTAGCGTTCTTGCGGCCACCCACCTCTGAGCGTGGCAGGCTGGAATCCGCCGCTTCGCTCCGCTAGCGACCTGAGCCGATGAGCAAAATTCCAGTCCTGGTCACCGGCGGAGCCGGTTATATCGGAAGCCATGCCCTTCTCGCGTTGAAGGACCGCGGCTGGCCCGTCGCAGTGATCGATGATCTGTCCAACGGCACCCGCGAAGTGGTGCCCGACGACGTTCCCTTCTACGAAGGCAATATTGCCGACCGCGGGCTGGTCGAAAGGATTTTCGGCGAGCAGAACATCGGCGCGATCATGCACTTTGCGGGGTCGATCGTCGTTCCCGAAAGCGTTGAAAAGCCGCTCCTCTATTACGCCAACAACACGCTCGCCACTCACGCGCTGATCTCTGCAGCGGTTGAGGCCGGAGTGCCCCACATCCTGTTTTCGTCGACTGCCGCGGTCTATGGCGCGCCGGAAACGATTCCAATCGACGAGGACGACCGCAAAGAGCCGATCAACCCCTACGGGGCATCGAAGCTGATGACGGAGCGGATGCTGTCCGACAGCTCTGCGGCGTACGATCTCAATTATGGAGCGCTTCGCTATTTCAACGTGTCGGGCGCCGACCCGAAGCTGCGCGCCGGGCAGATCGGCAGGGGATCGACGCACCTGATCAAGGTCGCAGTCGAGGCGGCAATCGGGAAGCGCGACCATGTCGACGTGTTCGGAGACGATTACCCGACCCCCGACGGCACCTGCATCCGCGACTACATCCACGTCAGCGACCTTGCCGATGCGCATGTGCTGACTCTGGAGCGGCTGATCGATCGGCCTGACGACAATCTCGTCGCCAATTGCGGCTACGGCAAAGGACTGTCGGTTCGCGAGGTTCTCGACGCGGTCGATCGCGTCAACGGGCGGCCGATCCCGCGCGAGATGAAGCCGCGCCGGGCCGGCGATCCGCCCGTGCTGGTCGCCTCCAACCGTCGCCTGGTCGAAACGCTCGACTGGGAGCCGCGCTTTGCCGACATCGACGTGATCGTCACCCACGCTCTCGAATGGGAGCGCAAGCTGCAGGTCGAATCCTACTCGTGAACCCAGTCAAGCTGATGCTTGCGCCGCTGGCGGTGCTGACCGTCGCGGCAGCCCCGGCGCCGCAAGCCGTCGATCCCGGGGGCGCAGACCGGGTACGCGCCGACGTCGAGTTTCTCGCCAGCGATCTCCTCAAAGGTCGCGATACCGGATCGGAAGGCTACGATATCGGCGCGTCGTACGTCGTGTCGCGATTTCGGGCGATGGGCCTCGCTCCGGGTGGAAGCGACGGCGGCTGGTACGAGCAGGTGCCATTCCGACGGGCAGAACATTCGCAGCCGCCGGATGTGACGCTGACGATCGGAAACAAGCCGATCCAGCTCCGGCCGGGAACCGATATCGCCGTCCGCCCGAGCCTTACGCAGCAGCAGCGTTCGGTCGACGCGCCGCTCGTCTTCGCCGGGCACGGCATCAGCGATGCCCGTCTCGGCATCGACGATTATTCGGGCCTCGACGTCCGCGGCAAGATCGCCGTCGTCGTCGCCGGAAGCCCGCCCGGACTGCCAAGCGAAGTCAGCGCGCATTTGGGGTCGTACAAGCAGGTCATTGCAGCCTCGAAGGGCGCCGTCGGACTCATCGAGATTTCCGGGACGGGCTCGCGCAACCGCAACCTCGTCGGCTATTACGGCCGACCTGTCGTCGACTGGGTGGATCCGACGGGCAAGACGAAAAGCCAATCGACAAGCCTGCCGCTCTCCGCGGCGATGTCCCAAAGCGCCGCCGCCAAGCTGTTCGCCGCGGCGGGGCACGACCTGTCGCGAACGCTCGCACGGGCCGAGAAGCCGGGAACGCTTCGCGGGTTCGACCTTGGAGCGCGGCTCGCATTGACGGACCAGATGAAGTGGGACGACTTCGCCAGCCCGGAGGTGATCGGGCTTCTCCCCGGATCGGACCCGAAGCTGAAGAACCAGTATGTCGTTCTGATGGGCCACCTCGATCACCTCGGCGTGAAGGCGAACCCAAAGCCCGGCGAGGATGCCATCTACAACGGAGCGCTCGACAATGCGGCGGGGGTGGCGACAATGCTCGAGGCGGCGCGCGAGTTCGTCCAATCCGGGAAGCCGCCGCGGCGCTCGGTGCTGTTCATCGCCAACACCGGCGAAGAGAAGGGCCTTCGCGGCGCCGATTACTTCGCTTCGCACCCGACCGTCCCGGAGGACAGCATCGTCGGTGTCGTCGACTTGGACATGCCGCTGCTCCTGTACCCGTTCACCGACGTCGTCGCATTCGGCGGCGAGCATTCGACGCTGGCGCGGACCATCGCCGATGCCGCTTCGTCCATGGGCGTGAAGGTGTCGCCGGACCCGATGCCCGAGCAAGCGATCTTCGTGCGTTCCGATCATTATCGCTTCGTCACCCGCGGGATTCCCGGGATCCTGCTGATGACCGGCTACGCCAATGGCGGCGAAGCGGTGTGGAAAGATTTTCTCGCCCACACCTATCACAACGTGAATGACGATCTGTCGCAACACATCCTGTGGCTGCAGGGTGCGCGCTACGCCGAGCTAAATTACCGGATCTCGCGCGCTCTCGCTGATTCCGACCAGAGGCCGCTGTGGTACAAAGGCGACTACTTCGGCGACACCTTCGCCCCGGGACAGCCTCGGGCCGCCCACTAAGCTCTCCCAAGCCCAACCCTGAGGTTACTCGCTCGCGGTTCGAACAAGTTGCCCGGGACGTCGAAGCGGCCGGGCATGTCTCTAGGGGCCGCGATTGCGCAAGCGCGGGCCCGCCCCCCTAGGGACTTCACCTATATTGCGGTTCGTAGCTGCGGCGTACCTCCTCCCACGAATTGTTATTTCGGAGGAGACTGAGCAATGGCGGACAGGACAGCGGAAGCCGGTGGCCGTTTATCGCGGCGTCAGTTCATGCGCACCGCGGCGATCGCCGGAGGCGGCATTCTCGTTGCGGTCGGCCTCACCGAATCCGCGTCTGCGGCGCCGAAGAAATTCTCGCAACAGCAGGCGCACTACCAATCCGTGCCCAAAAACGGGCAGCGTTGCCAGAACTGCTCGCTGTTCCAGCCACCTGCCTCGTGCAGTGTCGTCGAAGGACCCGTCAGTCCCGCCGGCTGGTGCATGCTTTACCAGCCGAAAGCCTGAGCGATCTGAGGAATAGGGGGAAGACGTCATGAAGCAGATTCAGGCCGCGGCCAAATGGTCGATTTTACCGGGAGTTGTCCTGTTCGGGGCGACAATGGCCGCTCATCGCCCGGCGCGCGCGGTGCCAGCTTTCGCGGAACAGACGGGACAGAATTGCGCCGCCTGTCACGTCGGCGCTTACGGCCCGCAGCTGACGCCCTTCGGGCGCGAGTTCAAGATCGGCGGCTACACCCTCCGGCTTCATCCAAGTGTACCGCTTTCGGCAATGGCCGTTGCCTCCTACGTTCACACGGCAAAGGCGCAGGACGAGCCCCCGACGGACAAGGCCAAAAGGAACGACAATCTTTCGTTTGACGAAGGCAGCATTTTCCTCGCCGGCGGCCTTGGGTCGCATCTCGGCGGCTTCGCCCAGGTTACCTACAGCGGCGCCGACGAGGCATGGGCCTGGGACAATGTCGATCTTCGCGTCGTCAACACCGGCAAGATGGGCGGCAAGGATCTCGTTTACGGACTCACGGTCAACAACAATCCCGGCATTGAAGACCCGTGGAACACGCTCCCCGCCTGGGGATTCCCGTACACCGACTCGGATTACGCCCCCGGGCCCGACATCGCTCCGCTGATCGACGGCGGCCTGGGACAGGCGGCGATCGGAATGACCGCCTACGGCTGGCTCGACTCGAAATTCTACGCCGAGGCGGGCGGATACAGTACTCCCTCAAGGGGTACTTTACGGTGGCTCGGTGCGGATCCTTACGATCCCGGCGATATCGATGGAATCGCGCCCTACGGCCGGCTTGCCTATCAGACCGGGCTCGGAGGCGGCACATTCGAAGTCGGAGCGTTCGCGCTGAAGTCGGCGATCTGGCCGGGACGGGACCGTTCCACCGGCTACACCGACCGGTTCACGGATGTCGGCGCCGATACGTCGTGGGTGAAAACGCTGAAATCGGGAACGCTGACTCTCAACGGGCGCTATGTGCACGAGAGCCAATCGCTCAATGGAAGCTGCGCGCTCGGAATGGCTGATGGGTCGATCCCGATCGTTCCGCTCTCGCAGTGCGCCGACAACAGCCTCGACGCAGAGCATCTGGACGCGTCCTATTACTGGCATAACGCAGTTGGGCTGACGGTCAGCGGCTTCAACATTACCGGGTCGCGGAACCCCTTCATTTACGGCGACTTCCGAACCATGCGCCCAGACAGCACCGGTCTTCAGTTCCAGCTCGACGGAACTCCGTTCGGCAGAGGCAAATCGCCACTGGGACCGCGGTTCAACATGCGGGTCGGCGTACAGTATACGATGTACACGCGATTCAACGGCGCCAGCAGCGACTTTGACGGCTCGGGCCGGAGCGCATCCGATAACAACACGGTGAGGGTCTTCACCTGGGTGGCGTTCTAGCCACCCCGGGAACGCATCGGCTTGACTTGGGGCGGCTCTCCACATAGGTGGGCCGCCGGTTTCGAAGACCTCCCACAACCAACGTTTTGAAAGACGAGGCGGCGCGCCCGATGAAAGTTCGTAATTCCCTCAAGTCGCTGAAGAACCGGCATCGCGATTGCCGGGTCATTCGCCGCCGCGGCCGCGTTTACGTCATCAACAAGACGAACCGGCGCTTCAAAGCGAGACAAGGCTAAGGTCCCGGGGACCTGGGCCGGTCGAGCTCGGCAGGGCTAATGCTGCATTGCGCGGGCTCTCCTGCGCACCCATATCTCCCCAAGTGCTCTCCCCGGGTGCGGGACTGTGGCCGTCCACTTCAGGGCGGGTTCACCTGCGCTGTGGTACCAAGGTGTCATTGAGGAGTAGTGTTGATGAATCGCCGTCTGGCATCGAAATTGGGCATCATGGTCGCGGGTTTTGCGCTCGCGTCGATTGCCCTTGCCGAGGCGCCGCAGCAGCCGCAGACGCAGTCCACGCCGAAGGGGTGGAGTTACCAGTTGGACAAGAACGGCAACCGCGTACCCAAGGGCAACCGAGTGACGAACCCGGACGGCAGCTGGCGCGAAGAGATCCGCCAGGGCAAGTGCACGACCGTCAAGGAAATGTCCGCGAAGGGCGAATATCGCGAAACCCACAACTGCGGCTGATCAGCCGTCTGTCCTCATTCGTCCAACTTTGGCCTGACATACGCAACGAACCCGTTGCCGATCGCGACGGGCCGATAATCACGCGACCTTGCCCAGCCGACGAGCGGAGCGTCCAGTCCGCGAGGAAAGACGGGCGGATGCGGCAATGCCTCGCGACCGACGAGGACAAGCGCCGGCCGGTCCTTGTCCAAGAACTCGCCTAGGTCTGAAGCTGAAACCCCGTGGCCGTACCGCTCGGCTGCACGCGCGAGATGGCCGCTCGTCCGGAACAGGAATGGTCCGGCAACGAAACGAGGATCGATATTCGCCCCCGCTCCGGCAACGAACTCCGGCGACAAAGTGGCAATCGGGCCGCCCCTGGCAAGCGCCGCGACTTTCGGGCCCGTCGCGGCTGCATCGGCCACGACTATTCTCCCATTCACGTGTGAGGCTGCGAAGCCGAGCCCTGCGAGGCCGCCCACCACCACAAGTGTCGCGAGGGCGCTGAACCAGCGCGGGGGAGCGGCGTCGAGCGCAAGTGCAAAACGTGGAAAAAGCACCGGCAGCAGCGGGACCAGATACTGCGCGTACGCCGGCTCGGGCATGTAGGAACCGACTATTCCGCCGACGATCATCAGATCGAGAAGCAGCCTTTCATCGCCTTTCCTGCGGTCCAGCGCCGTCGCTGCGAGAGCTATGAGTACGGACCCTTGCGCCGCCAACCATGCCAGCCGGAGGATGCGGTGAATTGGCTGCAGATCGCCTGCCTTTCCGACCGAAGTCCACCACTGGACCGGGGCGTCGAGGCTGTACGCGAACACGTCGAAACGAAATTGCGAGGGCGCAGCGAGGGCGAATGCGAAGCAGGGGAGCAGTCCCACGAACGACCCTGCAGCGAAAGCACTGGCACACCGCCACTTGAAGCTGCGGACCCTAATCGCGAGAAACAGGACGGCTCCGGCAGCCGGTAAGGCGGCGCTGATCTTTGCTGATGTCGCAAGCCCCAGAAAAAGCCCGCCGAGCGCGAAGGCAAGCGGCGATCGCCGGTCGACCGCGACAAGCAGTGCGGCGACCGCGAGCGCAATGAGAAGCATCGGAAGCGAATCATTTCGAGCAAGAGACGCCGCCAACAGGAAGGGCTGCGAAGTTACGAGTGCGGCAAGCGCGACCAGCACGCTTCGCGCACTGACGCGGCTTTGGAGGCTCGCGCACAGCACCAGCAGCGTTGCGAATGCGCAAAGTGCGTTTGCAGCTCTGAGACCGCCGTAAACAAAGCCCGCGGGGAGCAGCGCCAGTGGGCTGAACACCAGGGGCTGCAGCGGCGTCTGCAGATAGGGAAAGTCGAAATACGGCCAGCCCTGCCGAATCATTGCGATCGCGGCGACATACTGGCTTTCGTCCTTCACTGCGGACCGGAACAGCACCGACGCGGCAATGACAATCGCGGATGCAATGAGCACGGTCAGCTTACAGCGGTTGCGCGACCCGCGAACGCTCAAGATTTCGCTGGTCGGCGCCTGAAACACGTAGCCGCAGTCGCAGCGACGCCAGCAAACTCAAGTGAGAAATTCGTAATCTTCGGGTCAGTGCCTCTTCGGCTGCTGCCCGACGGGCGACTCCTCTTCGCACCGTGGGAGCCCCAGCCCGTTGACGTCCCTGCAATCGCGGACCTGGGCGCTTCCATCGGGCCCGGTGAACACGGCCCAGTCATGGCCGTCTGCGCACTTCACCATCCATTCGTCGAGATTCTTGTAGGCGCCGACGAAGCGTGACTTCGTCACTCGCCCGCACGTGTATCCCGCATCGTAAATTGCCCGCTTGAGCGCTATTGCCCGATTCAGGTCGTTCAGCTTGTGAAGCCGTTCCTGCTCGGGCCCGCGAACCGCGATGCGGCGGGTCGGCTGCGTCTGCTGCGGCTGGCTGTTGTTGCAGGCCGCGACGAGCATCGTCGCGATGATGGCCGCAATCCTTGAGCGCATCTGCTCCTCCTTCTGCAAACGCCAACGCGTCAGTCGCGATAGCCGATCCGAACCTTCGCCGCAGCCGCCTTGGCAAGTTCGACCGCCTGCTCGACACTTTTGGCTCGGGCAAGCGCAACACCCATTCGCCGGCGCTCGAGCGTTCTGGGCTTGGCGAAGATCCGAACATCGACCGGCCTATCCGGCGCGCCCAGCGCAAGAGCATCGGCAATCCCCGAGTAGGAGAAATCGTCGCTCTCCCTGCCGGCGAGAATTACTGCCGAAGCCGACGGTCCCGCGAGGTCGATTGCCGGGATGGGAAGACCGAGGATCGCCCGCAGGTGAAGCTCGAACTCGTTCGGGAATTGCGAGATCAGGGTGACCATGCCGGTATCGTGCGGGCGCGGGCTCAATTCCGAGAAAATCGCTTCGTCGCCGCGGATGAAGAATTCGACCCCGAAAATTCCGCGACCGCCGAGCGCCTCGACGACGCGCTTGGCCTGGTTCTGGGCCGAGCCGAGCGCGTCGGCGGAAATGGCTGCCGGCTGCCAGCTTTCGCGATAGTCGCCGTGCTCCTGGCGGTGGCCGACCGGCGGGCAGTAGAGAATCCCGTCCTTGGTTGAGACGGTCAGGAGCGTGATCTCGCTGTCGAAGCGAACGAACTCCTCGACAATGATCCGGGGACGGTCGCCACGCATTTTGGCGACTGCATAGTCCCAGGCCGAAGCGACCTCTTCGAGACTCTGCGCGATGCTTTGACCTTTGCCGGAGCTCGACATGACCGGCTTGATCACGCACGGCAGGCCAACGGCTTCGGCCGCGGCAATGGCTTCGTCACGGCTCTCGGCAAATCGGTACTCCGACGTCACGAGACCAAGCTCGCGAGCCGCGAAGTCGCGGATCCCGTCGCGGTTCATTGTCAGCTGGACCGCCTTTGCGGATGGCACGACGTGCCAGCCTTCGCCTTCCAGCTCGCCCAGCATCGCAGTGTCGATGGCTTCGATTTCCGGGACGATGAAGTCTGGCCGGTGCCTTTCGACCGCGGCGCGAAGCTTGCCGCCGTCGAGCATCGGGAACACCTCGCAATCGTCGGCCACCTGCATGGCGGGGGCATCGGCGTAGCGGTCGCAGGCGATGATCCGGCAGCCGAGCCGCTTTGCGGCGATGGTGAACTCGCGCCCGAGCTCACCGGATCCCAACAGCATCAGACTGGCAATGTGCATAACGCCGCGCCTATCGTGTCCCCGCCAAAAGACAAGGAAACGCAATGCGCCCCCTGTTCCTTCTACCGCTGATTGCACTGACCGCCGCCGCGCCCCCGCCGAAGCTGAAGACTCCGTCCGACGTGGTCGCCGCCGCACCTGCGAGCGCGTGGAAGCCGATCCCTGCCGACGACCTGCTGGTGATGGACCTCAAGAGCGGAGGCCGCATCGTCATCCAGTTGGCGCCACAATTCGCGCCGGTCCACGTCGCCAACATCAAGGCGCTCGCTCGAAGCAATTACTGGGACGATGCAACCATCTATCGAGTGCAGGACAATTACGTCGCCCAATGGGGACTCAATGACAGCGACAAGCCCTGGCCGGAGGGAGTCACTGCCAAGCCGCCCGCCGAATATACGCGACCGCTAAAGGGGCTGAAGGTCAAGCCGCTCGGCTATGCCGACCCCTACGCGCCCGACACGGGCTTTGCTGACGGCTGGCCGATCGCTTATTCGCCAAAGGCCGGCTGGGCCGACCTAACTCATTGCTATGGGACGGTCGGGGTGGGCCGCGATCTCGCCCCCGACACCGGAACGGGCGGCGAGCTTTACGCGGTAATCGGGCAGCCGACCCGGCACATGGACCGCAACCTGGCGATTGTCGGGCGGGTCATCGACGGCATCGACCAGCTAAGCTCCCTTCCGCGCGGAACCGAAGCTCTCGGCTTCTACAAGGATAAAACGCAATATGTGCCGATCGCGTCCATCCGCCTCGCCAGCCAGATGCCGGAGAGCGAGCGGCCAGCCTATGACTATATGGACACCAACAGCGCCAGCTTCGCCCGCTATCTCTACCTCAGGGCGAACCGAAACGACGAATTCTACACACGCCCGGCGGGCGGGGTCGACTTGTGCAACGTGCAGGTGCCGGTGAGAAAACGCCCCGCGGCTTGAGCGGACTAAGCCGCCCAGGCGTGCTGATCGGCGTTCTTGTGAAGAATGATCACCGGCCGGCTGTGTGACTGCGTGCTGGCTTCGGCCAGCGGCAGCGCCGTCGCGCAAAAGGCACATTCGGCCGAAACTCGACCGATAATCCAGTGGGTCCGGCCGCAGCCGGGGCAATGATTCACCTCATGCTCGCGGTACACCGCGTGATAGCCGCGCACCGTCGGATGATAGCTTTGCTCGTTCTGGCCTGACTTGGCAGCCATGTGACGTTCCTTTCGGGGCGGGTGAACGAGCGAAAGAAGTTGCGGTTGCATCCGTGATCCGATTCGGGACTGCTGCCGCCAATTTCAGGAGCGGGAATTTACCTGCGTTTCAGCTACTTACCTTGCGGAAGGTCATCCAGCGAAAGCGGTTCGGCAAATTCGGCGCCGAGACGATCGCCGGCGGTCCATTTGACTTCGGCGTTGGCGCGCTCGCGCCCGGGAAGCATCAGCCACACGCGCGCACCGACTTCGAACCGGCCCTCCGACTCCGCCATGAAGCCGCGCTCCGAAATGTTGAGGATTTTCGCCTCGACGCCGTTGGCCCCGAGCTCGCGCACCGTCCCTTCGAGCTCCACCGGCACGCGGGGCAACCGCCTCCGTTCCTTAGGGTCCTCGGCTTCGGCGATGCGCGCCTTAATCATCGAAAAGCTCATCTCCACGTCGGCTATTCCACAGGGTCGGCGAAACTGACACCGATCTTGCCGTCCCGGACCCAACAGACGGTTGCCGAGAGCTGCCCCCGCCCGCCGAGCCGCAACCTTATTGTCTCACCAATGTAAGGGATCAAGGAGAAGATGAGCATCGCGCCCGAGGCCGAAACGTTCAGCAGTTCGACGGTGTGCAGGCGGCCACGATGCTGCAAAACTGCGGTTTCCAGCTCGGTTTCCATGCGCGGCTCCGAGCGATGGTCGACGTAGCGTGTTACTCGTCTCGGCACCATCGAGCCATCGAGATACTTGCTCGCCATCCTCTCCCTCACGGTCCCGCAGTCAGTAAGGGTGATCGCTTAAAGATTGGTTCTTCTCCACCACTTACCGGTGAACTGTGGCTTTCACTCACTGGTCGTTGCCGTTCAGCCGGTGTAATGTGGCGATGGGCAAAAGATGGGCTCAGACAGAGACCCGAAGAGCGAGACGACGGTGGCATTACACAGCAAGCGTAACCCCTTCCTGCTATTCTGCGCTGCTTGGGCGCTCAGCGTTCCGGCCCTGGCGCAGCAACCTGCGCCCGCCGCAAACGGTTGGGCTCAGCCTCAGGCGCGGAGTGCGGCACCGCAGCAGCCCGTGATGGCCCAGCCCGCCGACACCGCTGCCGAACCGGCTCCATTACCGCCGGTTCAATGGACCGTCACCGACGCACAGCAGTTGCTCGCTTACATCCGCGGTATCGGCAAGGACGGGCTGGACCCGGCCGATTACGACCCGAAGGGCCTCGCCGCAGCCATTGCCGGCGGCGACCCGATCAAATTGAGCGAAGTCGCTTCGGATCACTTCAGGCTGCTCGCTTCTGACCTGGCGCTCGGCCATACCCCGGCCAAGAACCGGGTCGACTGGTGGATCAAGGATCCCGACCTCGACGGCGACCGGCTCGACCAGCTGCTTCGCTGGTCGGTGCTCACCCACCACATCGATGAGACCCTGGACGGGCTGGAGCCGACGCACCCGCAATATGCGGCGCTCAAGCATGCGCTCGAGATCACGCCGGCATCGGACAGCGACAAGATCAACCGGATCCGGCTCAACATGGACCGGTGGCGATGGCTGCCGCAGAATCTCGGCGACCGGTACATCATCGTCAATGTCCCGGCCTACACGGCGGCCTTGGTCGAGAACGGCGAGACGGTGTCGAGGCATCACGCGGTCGCCGGCAAAGTCTCGACTCCGACGCCGCAACTTTCGGCAACGGCCACCGGGGTGATCCTCAACCCGTGGTGGGAAGTGCCGTCGAGCATCGCTCACGAGGTCGCGGGCAAAAACGGCTTCGTCGCGCTGAAGGACGATAATGGAAAAGTGCTTCGCTGGCGCCAGCCGCCGGGGCCCAGGAACGCGCTTGGGCAGGTGAAGTTCGTCATGCCTAATTCCAAGGCGATTTACCTTCACGACACCAACGCCAAGAGCCGTTTCAACAGCAAGGTTCGAGCCTTTAGCCACGGCTGTATCCGGACTCAGGACGTGCTCAAGCTGGCGACTATTTTGCTGACCGAAGGCGGCGATGAATGGACGCCGGAGCGGGTTCAGGACGTCCTCCAAAGCGGCAAATCCGTGCAGGCGAACTTTCCCAAGCCGCTGCCGGTTTACATTGTCTACATGTCGTCGGCGGCAACGGTCGACGGCCGGATCATCGACTATGCCGACATCTACAAGCGCGATGCAAAAGTCATCGCCGCGCTGGGACCGATCAAATCCGCTGAGCCGGCGAAGGATGCGACGCAACCGCCCACGGAAGGACAAGGCCGCCACGCGCTGAGCCTCCTCAGCAGCCGATACTGACCTGAGTGAGGCCTCGCTTAACGAGGCGAATCGAATCCGGGTTCGTTCCCGGAGCAAGCTCGACCGTAATCGCGTCGAGATCCGGCCCGCCGCCGTCGGTGAACATAGTCACGAAGTGGCGGTGTTCGAGCAGCAGATGCTCGTCGAGCGGCTTGCAGCCGGTGCTCTTTAGCGAGCGCAAGCCGACGAGATAACCGTCGGCGTTGTAGATTTCGGCATAGCCCCATTCGGAATCGATCTGGCCGTCTTTCAGCTGGCCGGCGCAATCGGACTGAATCGCCCTGCATACCTCTTCCGTCTCCGGATCGTCTTGCCAGCGCGGTTGCGGGTCGAAGCTGAACGTTGCCGGCCTGTCGGCGCTCATCCCGGCAAGCGCAATGGAAGCGGCAATTGCGGCCGCAAGCCTTGCTCCCGCCATGGTAGTTCCTTTCGAGCCGCTATTTGCCTTTCAGCGCCTGAACGGCCGCATAAGTCCGCGCTACATGCTCGGGTGCCGATTTGAGGTCGGTGTATTCCATGACAATCTTGCCGTTGGGCGCGATCACATAGGAAGTGCGGGTAGCCCACTCCGGCTTTTGAGCGAGGACCACGTCATAGGCCTTGCGAATATCGGCGTTCGCCGTCGCGACGGGGAACTTGCCGCCGCACTTGGCCATCGAGAATGTCTCGAGAGTACCCTGGTCGTCCGCCGACATTCCGATGACGGTTGCGCCGAGCTTTTTGAACTGCGGCATTTTCTCGCTGAAGAGGTGGGCTTCCAGGTCGCAGGTCGTCGTGTTCGCCTTCGGGAAGAAGTACAGGACCACCGGGCCCTGCTTGAGCTTCTCGGCCAGGTTCACGGTGATGGGCTTGCCTTTGTAAGCGCCCGGCGCCGTGAAACTCGGAGCCTTCGTTCCGACCGGAAGCGCTGCCCAGGCCGGCGCCGCAGTGGTTGCGAGGGCGAGTGCGATGAGCATCTTGCGCATGATCTGCTCCTTCATGCCTTGTCCGTGTCGTCGCCGCAGCCCCACGGCTCGCCCCGTTTACCGGCTATTTCAATCCTTGTCGCCGCCGTTCTCGCCGCCGCCCTCACCCTTCTCTCCACTGGCCTTTGGAAGCGAGGAAAATTCGGAGGGGCTCACCTTCGGCAGCTGCTTCACAAAAGCTGCGATCTTCCAAAGCGTCTTGTCGTCGTGAACCTTTCCGAACGCGGGCATGCCGGTCATCTTCAGCCCGTTCTTGGCAATCCAGAACACCTCTGACACGCTCAGGTCGTCGGTCGCTTTGCCGAGGTCCGGCGGATCGGGGTTCATCGCCGTAGCGAAGTCTTCCGGCTTCATTCCTGGCCCGCCGTGGCATTCCACGCACATTCCCTTGAAATGGGAGCCGCCTTCGCGGATGTCGGCCTGGGTCAGCTGCGGAGGCTTCAACCCGGAAGCGGAATTTTCCACTGCGTGATCTCGAGTGGCGGCCATGAGCGAGGCAACGCCGGGCGGGTCGCCGGTCGAGGCAGCGACCGGATACATGCCTCCGAACACGACGATGGCGCCAACAATGACGATCACCAGGATCGTCACAATGACGCCTGCGAAGAAAGCACCCCAGCCAAATCCTCGCGCAGTAGCCATGCTTTTTCTCCGAGTTGCCGGTTAGCCCCGATGAAGTGACAACACCTAATTCGCCTTTCCGTTTCAGCGGCGAAAGAGGGAACCGTCACCGCGTTGAAATCATTACGGTTGAGAGACATGAAGGAGTGCGAAAATGAGCACGACAGACCGTAGTGCGACGACTACGACCGATCATGACGAGATCAAGAAGTGGGTCGAGGAACGGGGCGGGAAGCCGTCAGTCGTCAAGGGCACCGCCGATAATGGACGCAAGGGCGCCATGATCCGGATCGACTTCAACGACCCCGACGGAGACCAGGACGAAGGGCTTGAGCACGTCAGCTGGGACCGCTTCTTCAAGATTTTCGATGATAATGACCTCGCTTTCCTTCGCGTCGACCGTGAGGGCGCGCACTTCAACAAGTTCGTGCAGCGCGAGGGCACAAAAGAGAACGCTTAAGCCTTAAGCCGCCGGAGCGTCTCCGAGTTGGCTGAATCGAAGAATGCACGAAGCGCGCGATCGAAGCGCGGATCGGTGGTTGCGGCTACGGAAAACAGGGTCAGGCTCGATCGGAGCTTCAGCGAATCCACCTCTCCGAAAATCTCGGCGGCGCCACGGTTGCCTGCCCAGGCGAGCAGCGCATCGACGCAGTCCCTCAGACGGCGCCCGAGGACCGGATGGGCAAGAAACGCCTTCGCCTCGGCGAGCGAGCGGATGGCGTAGCGTCGGCTGATGGGGCTTTGGCCGAGGCCGGCAATCTGGGGAAAGACGAACCACATCCAGTGGCTTTGTTTCGAGCCGCTTCGAAGCTCCGAAAGCGCGATTTCGATGACGGCCTCCTGGGCGTCGAGAAACCGCTGCAAATCGAAAGGATCGGAAGGCCGGCTCACCGCGCCCGTATAGCCCGGTGGCGGCGGCGAAGCTGCTATCGCTCCGCCCCCACCAGTCCGGCAACGATGTACAGGACGAGGAAGATAGGCCCGGTCAGAAGGAGAGCCGCGACGAAGCCGAGGCGGATCAGCAGCGGGTCAATCCCGGTGTAGTCGGCAAGGCCGGCCGCAACGCCCATGATCTTGCCGTCGCGGCGATTGATGAGAAAACGGTTGGTCACATGTCCCTCCGATCAGGCGATCAGCGAGGTAGCGGTGCTGACGAGCAGCATTGCAGTGATGAATGCGCCGGCGAATGCGGTTGCGGCTTCGCGGCTGGCGGAGAAAGTGGCGATCATTGTCTTTGTCCCTTTTCGGTCTGGCCCAACATTGGGCCACGCAACCTTCAATGCAGGGACCGTGCCAATTTAACTTTTCCGAATGAAATCAGTAGCGAGGAGATTGAGCACCGCGAGTCAGTCACCGTGAGTTGGTGTAATTTCCCAACTCGGTCGCGATTGTCCCCGCAGAAAGGCGCCGGAGTCGATCAGCTGGATGTAAAGTCGCCGCCGTCGGGGTGAAGCACCTCGCCAATCATGTAACTCGAGTCCTCGCAGGCCAGGAACAGGTACGAGGGTGCGACCTCGTTCGGCTGGCCGGCTCGGCCCATCGGCGTGTCCTTGCCGAACTCCTTAAGGCTGACCCCGTCACTGTACGGGTTGAGCGGAGTCCAGATCGGGCCCGGAGCGACCGCGTTCACTCGGATGCCGTCCTTTACCAGGTTCTTTGCAAGCGAGCGGGTGAAGGCGGTGATCGCTCCCTTGGTCGCGCTGTAGTCGAGGAGCCCCTTCGACCCCTTGTACATGGTGACCGAGGTCGTGTTGATGATGCAGGCGCCCTTCTTCAGATATGGCTGCGCCGCCTGCACCATGAAGAAATAGCCGAAGATGTTGGTCTGGAACGTCCGGCGAAGCTGCTTTTCGGTGATCTCCTCGATATTCTTGTCCTCGTGCTGCTCGCCGGCATTGTTGACGAGAATGTCGAGTTTTCCGAACGCGTCGATGGTTTTCTGGACGGCCTGGTCGCAGAAGTCCTTGCCGCCGACGTCGCCGCGGATGAGAATCGCCCGGCGACCCTCGTTCTCGACGATGTCCTTGGACTTTTGCGCGTCATTGTCCTCACAGAGGTAGACGATCGCCACGTCGGCGCCTTCGCGCGCGAACAGCGCCGCGACCGCGCGGCCGATGCCGCTGTCGCCGCCCGTCACGATCGCGACCTTATCCTTCAGGCGGCCCGATCCCGGATAGCGCGGATGCCAATCGGGCTTCGGCTCCATCTTCGCTTCGCTTCCGGGAAGCTGGTCCTCGTGGACCCGCGGAATGAGGACGTCGCTGTCGTCGGCCATTTAGCCTCTCCCCGTTTGAGCGTTCTTGTCACCACTGCTCCGCCGGTCCGCCGAGCTCCTTGGCGTCTCGGGGCGACATCTGGCGAGCAGGCTCGGGAAATCGAATTCGGTGTTGGCGAGCAGGGCCTGCGTGGTTGCTGCCTCGCAAGCTGCTTCGCTCTCGTAATGGGTGGGGACCGTCATCACCGGAGTGCACTGCGTGTATCCGTCCGCGCAGCCCAGAATCGCAATGATGAAATAACCCGCTACCATTTTCCCCGCCTTGGCAAGTGAACGCTTCGACAACCGCCCAAAAATCACGCGGTTCCAAACATTTCGCACGACCAATGTCATCGCCGATTTGCCGCGGGCGATACGCGTTCTTACCTAGGCGGAATGGCTCAATCGGGTGATCACGCGAAGTCGGAGCGGGGAGGCGTCGCGTCGCTTCTTCGCTTCCTGCCGATGTTGTGGCCGAAAGGGCAGCCGGAGCTCAAAGCGCGGGTCGTGGCGGCGGTGCTTCTGGTGCTTGCCGGCAAGGCCGCGGTTCTCGCCATGCCCTTTGCCTACAAGGGCGTTATCGACCGAATGGCCGGACACGGAACGCCGGCAGGTTTCGCAGTCGTTGCCGCGCTGGTGCTTGCCTATGCCGGCGCGCGGTTCGCCGGAGTTCTGTCGGACAATTTGCGCAACGCGGTGTTCGAGAAGGTGGGCCAGGACGCCGCCCGCCGCCTGGCCGGCCAGGTGTTCCGCCACATCCATTCACTGTCGTTGCGATTCCACCTGGAGCGCCGAACCGGTTCGCTGACCAAGATCGTCGAGCGCGGCACCAAGAGCATCGACACGATGCTTTACTTCCTGCTGTTCAACATCGCCCCGACGATCATCGAGCTTGCGGCGATCTGCGTCATCTTCTTCGTAAAGTTCGGAGCCGGGCTGGTCGCGGCCATGCTCGTCGTGGTTGCCATCTACATCGCGTTCACGCGCTGGGTGACCGACTGGCGCAACCAGATCCGGCGCGAAATGAACGAAGTCGACAACCGGGCGATCGGGCGGGCCGTCGATTCGCTTCTCAACTACGAAACTGTGAAATATTTCGCCGCGGAAGAGCTCGAGGCGAGGCGATACGACGAGGCAATGTCCGCCTACGCGAATGCGGCCGTGAAGAATGAAACCTCGCTTGCCTGGCTCAACATCGGCCAATCGCTGATTACAAACCTGATGATGGCCGGAGCCATGGGTTACACCGTGTGGGGCTGGAGCCGTGGCCGCTTCACCCCTGGCGACGTGGTGTTGGTCAACGGCTTTCTCCTGCAGCTGTTCAGGCCTCTGGACATGCTGGGGTGGGTATACCGCTCGATCAAGCAGGGGCTGATCGACGTCGAGCAGATGTTCGCGCTTCTCGACACCGAACAGGAGATCACCGACCGCCCCGACGCAAAGCCTCTGCAAGTGAGCGGCGGAGACGTTCGCTTCGAGGACGTTCACTTTGGATACGAGCCGCGCCGCGACATCCTGAAGGGCGTCAGCTTCGACGCGCCGCCCGGAACGCGGCTGGCGATCGTCGGCCCGTCCGGCGCCGGCAAGTCGACGATCGCGCGGCTGCTGTACCGCTTCTACGACCCGACTGGCGGGCGGATCCTGATCGACGGCCAGGACATTTCCGGCGTCACCCAGGAAAGTCTTCGAGCGGCGATCGGAATCGTCCCGCAGGACACCGTCCTGTTCAACGACACGATCGGTTATAACATCGGATACGGCGCCGATGGGGCCCATCAGGCCCTGGTCGAGGCTGCGGCGAAAGGCGCGGCGATCGACCGGTTCATCGCCGTGCTTCCGGACAAATACGACACTGCGGTCGGCGAGCGTGGGCTTAAGCTTTCGGGCGGCGAGAAGCAGCGCGTCGCGATCGCCCGGACGTTGATCAAGAACCCGCCGATCTTGATCCTGGACGAGGCGACCAGCGCGCTCGACAGCAAGACTGAGGAAGCGATTCTGTCGACCCTCGACCGGCTCGCCCGCGACCGGACGACAATCACCATCGCTCACCGGCTGTCGACAGTCGTCAACTCGGACAAGATCCTGGTGCTGGACGACGGCCGGGTTGCCGAAAGCGGCACTCACGAGCAACTGCTCGACCGCGGCGGACTTTATGCCGACATGTGGTACCGTCAGGCCGCCGAGCGGCTCGAGGAAACGGCAGAGGCTGCGGAATAGGTCGCGTGCTGGATTTTTGGCGCAAATTCGCCCATTCAGCCTCGCGTCAGAGCCCGCCTGCTAACAGGGAACGAATATCAACGAAGGATAACAGATGCTCCGCACCGTTTTGCTGTCGACTGCTGCCGTTGCAATGATTTCCAGTCCCGCCGCCGCCGCTCCGGCGAAGAAGCCCGCCGCCACCTCTGCGGCGCTGCCGGCCTCGAACCCGTTCGCGAAGCCGAGTACGCTCCCGTTCGAAGCACCCGACTTCTCCAAGATCAAGGACAGCGACTACCTTCCGGCAATCATGGCCGGGATGGCCCAGCAGAAGCGTGAAATCGCGCAGATCGCCAACAATCCGGCGCCGCCGACCTTCAACAACACGATGGTGCCGCTCGAGCGCTCGGGCGCGCTTCTGGAACGCGCGTTGCTGGCGTTCTTCGCAGTCAGCGGAGCCAACACCGACGATCAGCTCCAGGCAATCGAAAGCAAGACGTCGCCGCTTCTCGCCGCGCACCAGGATTACATTTACCTCAACCAAAAGCTCTTCCACCGCGTGAAGACGCTTCATGACGAGGCGAGCAGCCTCAATCTCAACCCCGAACAGACGAAGCTTCTGGACGTCTGGTACAAGCAGTTCGTTCATGCCGGCGCGGAACTTCCCCCCGCAAAGCAGGCGCAGCTCAAGACGATGAACAAGCGGCTGAGCACTCTTCAGACCGACTTCAGCCAAAAGCTGCTGGCCGCGGCCAAGGCGGGGGCGCTTCACGTTGGCGACAAGGCGGCGCTTGCCGGCCTGTCCGACGAGCAGCTCGCCGCCGCCGAGCAGGCGGCCAAGGACCGCAAGGTCGACGGCTTTGTTCTCCCGCTGCAGAACACGACTCAGCAGCCGGCGTTGGCGGACCTGAAAGATCATGCCACTCGCCAGGCGCTGTTCGACGCAAGCCTGACCCGCGCCGAACATGGCGATGCCAACGACACCCGCAACATCATCAGTGAAATCGCCCAGCTTCGGGCGCAGAAGGCGGCGCTCCTCGGCTACGACAATTGGGCCGACTACACGCTCTACGACCAGATGGCGAAGAACCGGAAGACGGCGCTCGACTTCCTCAATCGCCTCGCACCCCCAACGGCAGCGAAAGAGAAGAAGGAGTGGTCGGATATCGTCGCTCTGGCCAAGTCGCAGGGCGCCAATTTCACGCCCACCCCGGCTGACTGGAATTACTACGCCGAGCAGATCCGAAAGCAGCGTTACGACCTGAACCAGGACGAGCTGAAACCCTATTTCGAGATCCACAAGGTGCTGACCGACGGGGTCTTCTACGCCGCCAACCAGCTCTATGGAGTGACGTTCAAGAAGCGGGACGACCTGCCGACCTGGAACCCGGACATGATGACCTATGAGGTTTTCGACGCCGACGGGAAGCCGCTGGGGCTGATGTATTTCGATTACTGGAAGCGCGACAACAAGTCGGGCGGCGCGTGGATGAGCAATCTCGTCAACCAGTCTTACCTGCGCGGAACGAAGCCGGTGATCTACAATGTCGCCAACTTCACCAAGCCCGCACCGGGCCAGCCGGCGCTGATCAGCTGGGACGACGTCACAACGATGTTCCACGAATTCGGCCATGCGCTTCACGGCCTGTTCGCGGCGCAGACCTATCCCACGCTGTCGGGCACTAATGTGGCTCGCGATTTCGTGGAGTTCCCGTCGCAGTTCAACGAGAATTGGGCGCTCGACCCAAAGGTGCTCCCGCACTACGCCGTCAATTACAAGACCGGACAAACCATTCCGCAATCGCTGGTCGACAAGATCAAGCGATCGCGCGTTTTCAATCAGGGCTATGACAATGGCGAAGTGCTCGAGGCTGCCAAGCTCGACCTCGACTGGCATTCGCTCGGCGCCGATGCCCCTCGGCAGGACGTCGACAAGTTCGAGGCGGAGGCGCTCGCCAACAGCGGCTTCGACACCAAGGACGTGCCGCCGCGCTATCGTTCGAGCTACTTTCTCCACATCTGGAGCAACGGCTATTCGGCCGGTTATTACGCCTATCCGTGGACTCGAATGCTGGCCCAGGATGCGTTCCAGTGGTTCGAGGACCACGGCGGCCTGACCCGCGAGAACGGGCAGCGCTTTCGTGACATGATCCTGTCGCGCGGCAACACCGAAGATTATGCCGACATGTACAAGGCATTCACGGGCCACGATCCCAGCATCCAGCCGTACCTCATCTATTACGGACTGACCCCGGGAACCGACCCCGCGGCCAGCTCGCCTGCCGCACCGCCGGCGGCGACAACGCCGGGGCAATGATCCGGAAGCTCGACGAGCGGACCACCGTCAGCGGGCAAATCCAGCCCGCTGACGTTGACCGTCTCAAGTCGTCGGGCGTGAGGATGATCATCTGCAACCGGCCCGACGGCGAAGATCCGGGCCAACCGACCGCGGCCGAAATCGGACGCGCCGCAGAACACGCAGGGATCGAGTTTCGACACATTCCGATCAGCCGCGGCATCGGCCCGTCCGACGTCGAAGCGATGGAAGAAGCGATCGACGCTGCGCCCGGCAAAATTCACGCTTATTGCCGGTCCGGAAACCGCTCGTCGCTGGTCTGGGCCCTCGCTCGCAGCAGCCAGGGCGCAAGCATCGACGACATCAGGCGATCGGTGACAGGGGCAGGGTACGACCTCTCGCCAGTCGAGCATCTGCTCTAAGTCTCGTCGCTCTCCAGTAGCTTTGACGCGAGCCAGCGGTCTCTATCGAGAACCATCAGCCGGACAGGCATGATCGGTTCCCAGCCGATGGCGTGCGTTTCGGCGTCGAAGAGGATCGCTTCCACACCTTCCGACTGAAGCCGAAGCCGCGCCAAGTCCGCCGCAACTCGGGTGGGAAAGCGGGCGAGCTCGACCAGTCCGCTCACCAGGGGACGACGTCGCCCGCTGCAATCTCGTCGGGCCGTGGCTCTCGCCCGAGCACCGCGTTCCGGTGCGGAAAGCGACCGAACCGGGCGATGATGTCGCGGTGCTTCTCGGCAAAGTCGAGCGCTTCCTTGTCTCCGAGCCTGGTGAACAGCAGGATGGCACGATCCTGGTCGTGCAAATTCTCGCTGTGCTCGAAGGGCACGTAGAGGAACTTGCGCTGGACCGGCGGCAGCTGGTCGTCGAGACCGGCGTCGACCGCGCCCTTGGCGATTGCGAGCGCCAGCGTGTCAGTAGCGAATTGCTCGGCATCGCCGCGGAACATGTTGCGCGGGAACTGGTCGAACAGGATTACCGCGGCGATGGCGGTACGCGGACCGGTAAGGAAGCTCTCCGGCGGAAGCTGGCGCTTGTCTTTCCACAGGTCCAGGAAGCGTTCGCGAATTTCATCATCGAGCTCTGGCGGGCCCCGCCACCATTGCTTCGGGTCGAGACCGAACCAGAAGTCGAGGACCTCCGATCGCCAGTCCGACTGTGCTGAGCCTTGTGGATTGTTCACGCTGCGGTTCCGCCCACTGTGATCCCGTCCACCAGGAGCGACGGCTGCCCGACTCCGGCCGGGATCGATTGCCCGCCTTTGCCGCACACGCCGACACCCTCATCGAGGGCCATGTCGTTGCCGATCCCCTTGATTTGGGTGAGTACCGTCGGTCCGTCGCCGATCAATGTCGCGCCCTTCACCGGCTCGGCGATTTTGCCGCCACGAATCCGGTATGCCTCGGTGCAGGAGAAGACGAACTTGCCGCTGGTGATGTCGACTTGGCCGCCGCCGAAGCTTTTGGCGAAAATGCCGTCCTTCACCCGGCTGATCAACTCGCCCGGATTGTCGTTACCGGGGAGCATGAATGTGTTCGTCATTCGCGGCATCGGCGCGTGGGCAAAGCTTTCGCGGCGGCCGTTGCCGGTTGGCTCCGTCCCCATCAGGCGGGCGTTCAGCCGGTCCTGCATATAGCCTTTGAGGATTCCGTCCTCGATCAGAACGTTGCGGCGCGTCGGAGTGCCTTCATCGTCAATGGTCAGCGATCCCCGGCGCTGCTCGATGGCGCCGTCGTCGACCACCGTTACTCCCGGGGCGGCGACGCGTTCGCCAATGCGACCGCTGAAGGCCGACGTCCGCTTGCGGTTGAAATCGCCCTCGAGCCCGTGGCCGACGGCTTCGTGGAGGAGCACTCCACACCAGCCGGGGCCGAGCACGACCGGCATTTCGCCCGCCGGCGCGGGCACTGAACGAAGGTTCGTCAGCGCCTGGTCGAGCGCTTCGTCGATGCAGCGGTTCCAGGTCGCAGGTTCGAACAGACGGTCATAGAGGTAGCGCCCTCCGGTCCCGAACGAGCCGCTTTCGCGCCGTCCATTCTCCTCGGCAACGATGCTGACCCCGAGTCGGACCAGGGGACGGATGTCGGACGCGACAAAGCCGTCGCCGCGCAGAATTTCGATTACCTTCCATGTTCCGGTGAGGGTGACGCTGACCTGCGCCACCCGGGGATCGCGCGCGCGGGCGGCGGCGTCCACCTGGTGGCAAAGCGCCACCTTGCGGCTGAACGGGACTTCGGTGAGCGGATTGTCGTGGGAATACATCGCCTGGTTGGTTCTCGCCGGGGGCGGAGCAGGCGCGCCCTTTGCCGGATCCAGGAGCTTCAAAGTCGCTGCAGCGCGCTCGATTGCTTGGGGCGAGATTTCAGTGGCGTGCGCAAAAGCGGTCGTTTCGCCAGCGACCCCTCGAAGGCCAAAGCCCGACCCACTGTCGTAGCTGGCCGTCTTCAGGCGGCCGTCATCGAACCCGAAGGCTTCACTGACGCTATGCTCGAGGAAAAGCTCGCCATCGTCGCAGCCGGACAAATGCCTGGCCGCGAGCCGCTTCGCTTCGTCGGGATCGAGGGTCCTGTAGAGGAGGTTGCGAGGGTTCACTCGGGCCTGTCCGCAGCGCCCCCTTCGAGTATGAAGCGCCGGTCGCAGTAGCCGCACTCGACCCAACCGACCGCCGGGTCGATTCGAAGAAAGACTCGCGGGTGGCCCAGTGCCGGCGACACCGCGCCGGAACCGTCGCAGGCGACTTGCAACGTCGAGACCTTGAACGTTTCGGGTGGCGGAAGCGCTGTCATGCCCCAGCCACTTAAGGTGGACCGCTTGCCGCGACAAGCGCGTTAGCGGCTATTGGTAGTTGGCGGTCACGTCAAAGGTAGCCGTGTAGACTCCGTTCGGCTGGTTGGCAGCGATCTGGATCGAACCGCCAACGCCGACCAAGAAGGCGCGGGTGGTTGGATCGATGGTGCGAATCGCCGAACCGTCGAAGGTCAGCGCGAGCACGGTGATATTGTCACCTGCTGGATCAGTAAGCTGACTCGGCGGGTTCATGGTCATGATGACCTGCTGGTTGGGCGAGCCGGCGCCGGCGAAATAGCCATGGAAGCCGGCGTCGCTCGGAACCAGGGTAACTCCACCCGCGACGGTCCGGGCGCTGGTTGACGCGTCGAGAGTGACGACTCCCGAAACCGCCGAGGGGATTACCGAGCCGAAGTCGAGGTCCTGAATCTTGGTCAGCGTGAGCGGGACGAGAATCAGCGCCTTGCCGTCGGCCTGAGTGGCTGGAGTCGCAGCGGCCGCAGGAGCGCCCGCCAGCGCAAGCGCGGCGATCGTCGCCGCAAAAATGACGTGCCGAGTACCCACCGAGACTTCCTTTCACGCGAAATTGCGATTGCGTGAGAGTTAGCTGCGGACGTCTCACCGGCGATTGAAAGGAAAAGGTGCGGACGAGCTTAACCACGCCTGCAAACCACGGCGGCACAATCAGGGATAGTGAACCGTCACGTCAAACGTGCCGACGTAGGTCCCGTCCATTTGGTTGGCGGCGACGCTCACCTGGGCTCCAACCCCGAACTCAAATGCCTCGTTGGCGCCGATCTTGCGGTTCGTCGGCCCGTCGAGGGTCCAGTTGGACACCGTCATCGTTTCGGTACCGCCAACGCGGGTCAGGGTGATCGGGTTCTTTGGAAGGCGGATCTGATAGGGCGCGTCGCGGGATCCCGCGCCAACGAAGACAGCTTCCGAGGTCGCTCCCGGCGCTGCCGTTACGCCACCGCTGGTCGCCACTGCGCCGGTCACCGGGTCGATCGTCGCCGTGCCAGCCGTCGCGGACGTGATCAGCGTGCCAAAATCCATGTCGGTCTTTTTGATCAGCGACAGCGGCTTCAGGACGATCGCAGAGCCGGTCGACTGTTTCGATGGCGCCGCCGCAAGCAGCTGCGAGGGCGCTGCAAACAGCAGCGCCGCCAAAGCAAGCCTGAGCGGGAGTGCGATCCGATGCATTTGCAGCGGCGTTTAGAGGGTTAACGTCAAGATGACGCTGCCGGTTAGGGTTAAGGCGTGATTTACCTTCGCCAGCTTTCGCTCCGGGACACCGGCGGCTATGCGCCGGGACATGAACAGCGATGAGCCAGCAATCCGAATCGAATCGCTGACCAAGATCTACGAAGGCGGCAAGCTCGCCCTCGACCAGGTCAGCTTCGACGTCCCGCGCGGGCAGATCTTCGGCCTGCTCGGTCCCAACGGCGCCGGCAAGTCGACCCTGATCAACATTCTTGCCGGCCTGGTGATGAAGACCAGCGGCAACGCGGTGATCTGGGGCTTCGATATCGACGAGCATCCGCGCAATGCGAAACGGTCGATCGGGGTGGTGCCGCAGGAAATCATTTTCGATCCGTTTTTCACGCCGCGCGAGACGCTGGAAATCCAGGCCGGCCTCTACGGGATTCCCAAATCGCAGCGGCACACCGACGAACTGCTCGCGGCGATGCATTTGACCGACAAGGCAAACGCCTATTCGCGGACTCTTTCGGGAGGAATGAAGCGGCGGCTCCTGGTTGCGAAGGCGATGGTGCATTCCCCGCCCATCCTCGTTCTCGACGAGCCGACCGCGGGGGTCGACGTGGAGCTTCGCCGCCAGCTGTGGGATTATGTGCGCTCTCTCAACCGGCAGGGGATCACGGTCGTCCTGACGACCCACTATCTCGAGGAAGCCGAGGAGCTGTGCGACCGGATCGCGATCATCAATCACGGCAAGGTGATCGCCAACGAGCCCACTCGCGAGCTGCTTGCCAAGGCTCAGGAAAAGGCGGTGGTGGTGACGTTCGACCGCGACCTCGACGAGGTTCCCGAGAACAACAGCTTCGACAACATCGTGCTTCTCGACGACCGGCGGCTTGAGATCACCTATCGCAAGGACAAGGTGAACGCCGGTCAGGTGCTTGCCGCGCTGACCGCCGACGGTCTCGGGATCGTCGATGTTTCGACCCGCGACCCGGATCTGGAGGACGTGTTCCTTAGCCTCGTGGCGGAGGGATGAGCAGCGACTTCGACGTCCTGATCGTCGGTTCCGGAGCTGCCGGTCTGACGGCGGCTCTGAACCTCGCTCGCGACAAGAAAGTCGGGGTGATCGCCAAGGGCGCGATCGGGGAAGGCGCGACGAACTGGGCGCAGGGCGGCATTGCCGCGGTCCTGGAGGAAGGGGACACTTTCGAGGCGCACGTCAACGACACGATGATCGCGGGCGCGGGGCTGAACAACGTGTCCGTCGTCGAGCACGTGGTTGGCGAAGCTCCGGCAGCGATTGCCCGGCTGATGGAGCTTGGGGTTCCGTTTGCGACCGAAGGCGAGGCGCTCCACCTGACTCGCGAAGGCGGCCACAGTCACCGCCGAATTGTCCATGTTGCCGACGCCACCGGGCGGGCGGTGCAGCAAGCGCTAGAAGCCGCCGCGGCGAAGCAGCCGAACATCACGCTGATCCCCGACATGGTCGCGATCGACCTCGTCACTGGCCGCAACGCCACCAACTTTTCGACCGAGGGAGCGGTTCACGGCCTGTACGCCTACAGCCGGAAAAAAAAGCGCGTTGAGACCCTCAGGGCTCGAGCGACCATCCTCGCAAGCGGTGGCGCGGGACGCGCCTATCTGTTCTCCACCGCTCCTCGCGGAGCCACTGGCGATGGAATTGCGATGGCGTGGCGGGCCGGTTGCCGAGTGTCCAACATGGAATTCATGCAGTTTCACCCGACCTGCCTGTACAATCTCGAGGTCAAGAATTTCCTCATCACCGAGGCGGTGCGCGGCGAAGGCGGGCTGCTGATCAACCCGAAGACAAAGCACCGCTTCATGCCCGATTACGACGAACGGGCCGAGCTTGCGCCTCGTGACATTGTCGCACGGGCCATCGACAGTGAGATTAAGCGCGACGGTCTCGACTATGTCTGGCTCGACATCAGCCATCGCGAACCGGAGTTCGTTCGCGAGCATTTCCCGACCATCTGCGAAAGGCTGCTGACTCTGGGCATCGACATGACCCAGGAGCCGATTCCGGTCGTGCCGGCGCAGCACTATACCTGCGGAGGCGTGGTCATCGACATCCACGGGCGAACCGACGCGCCGGGGCTGTATGCCGCGGGCGAAGTTACGCAGTCGGGCCTCCACGGTGCCAACCGCCTCGCCTCCAACAGCCTTCTCGAGTGCCTGGTGTTTGGCGAAGCGGCAGCCAAGGACATTCTCGCCAACGGGGACACGCTTCCCGAGCCGCCCGCGATCCGCGCCTGGGACGAAAGCCGGGTCACCGACAGCGACGAGGAGGTGGTCATCCACCAGGTCTGGGGCGAGATCCGGCGCTTGATGTGGAACTATGTCGGGATCGTGAGAACGACCAAGCGGCTGGAGCGTGCGAAGCGCCGAATCGACATGATTCGCCAGGAGGTCGCGGACTATTACCGCAACTTCCGAGTGACCGCCCGACCTTATCGAGCTTCGCAACCTGCTGGAGGTCGCCGACCTAATCACCCGAAGCGCGCTGTCGCGCGACGAGAGCCGCGGACTCCACTTCACGCTCGATCACCCCAAGACGCTATCGAAAGCCGAAGATACGGTTCTGATTCCGTAGCAGCACCAAAAATGGCCCGGAGCGCCCCTCAGCGCCCCGGGCCGTCGCCGCGCCGACCGCTCAGACGAGCGCGGCGATGAGGGCGACCGCAATTGCCCAGCACAGGATCAGGAACGGCAGCAGGAGAACGAGGGTGGTCGCTTCGCCTGCTGGCGTTCTGCCGGTTGCGGTCGCGAGGCCGAATTCGCGGAATTCGGCCCAAGGGAGCGCCTCGTCGCCGTTCCCGCGCGACGCCCTGACGAAAATCACTGGGATTGCGAAGAAGGCGATCAGGAACGCAAAGATGATCCCGTAGGACACCGCCATTCCGCTTCTGAAAGCGGTGGCGAGAACGGTGATCGCGCCGGCGAAGCAAAGCGCCATCGCCGCATAAACACCATTGGGGATCTCCCAATTGTGATCCTCGCACGCCCGCGGGGCCGGGGGAGCGACGATTTCTTCGCGGGCGGCGAGGATTTTTGAATTTTGGCGAGCGGTCATCACGAAAACTCCTTTCGTGAGACCTGGCTAGGGCCCGCCGCGCGGAGCAGCGTTGATTCAGATCAAAACCGGGGGTCCGTAGATTCCCTATTGATGCTCGCGCGCGGCACCGATCATCTCCGACATCCAGCGCGAGACGATCCGGTAATAGGCTTCGCGGCACTTGCTGTCGGTGAGCCCGTGGTCGGCGCCGTCCAGTACCCGATGGCTGAGCGAATGGGCGCGCCGGAATGAGGCCGCATAGCTCGCAACCGCGGGATGGGCGACAATCGTGTCCAGCTCGGATTCGACGACCAGTGCATCGCCGGTGAACTCGGCGCAGGCACGAAGCGCTCGATTCGCGTCCGGTTCAAGGTACCTGTCGCGATAGGCGTTGAGCTCGGCGCGATTGAAGTTCGCCTTGGACTTCGTCCAGAGGTCGTCGGGGTACATCGCCGGCACTCGAAGGACGAGCCAATCGACCTGTCTCATCGAAGTGAGAATCGACGCCAGATACGCGCCGTAGCTGGAGCCGATCACCGCAATTGCGTCGCGATCGACGGCATCGTGAGAGGAAAGCAGGTCATAGGCAGCCAGCACGTCGGCCATATTCTGTTCGGGAGTGACGCAGCCGCGAAGGTCGGAGGTGGCCGCGTGCCCGCGCAGGTCGAACGTGAAGCAGACGCAGCCGAGGCGCGAAATGCTTCGCGCGAGCTGAAGGTTGTTGCCCTGGTTGCTCCCCCAGCCGTGGACGAACAGGACACCGGGAATGAGCTTGTTGGGCTCGTGCCAGGTGCCGGATAGCGTCGTGCTGTCAACCAGGACGTCGACTGGCGATTCGCTCATTGCCTCTCCGAAACGGCGTATCTGGTCAGCGGACCGGCTTTCGGGTCCACGCCGCGGTATAGCAGCAGCGCCCCCTCCGGCACGTCCGCAAGCTCACCGAAGACCTCGACGGTGCGGCACTTGACCCGGTCCAGTATGGGGTTCGACTTGAATGCGCGCAGAGCGAGCATTTCCGCGGCCGTGGCGCCGCCCAGGCGCCAGCTCTGCTCGAGCACACCCGAAACGAGCTTGCCCTCGGGATCGAAGCCGCGGATCACGTCATAGTTTCGGCGCGACGCGAAAAAGCCGGGAAAATAACGGTCCACGGCGGCGTCGAATTTGCATGCGTCCAGGATTGCGCTGCGCTGGCCCTCCGAAAGGTCGAGCGACAGGAGGTCGTCGAACCCGCCGCGAACCACCAGCAGCGCCGACCCCACGTAGATATTGTCACGATTCTCGTCGCTCACTTCCTTTTGAAGCGCATAGTAAGAGGCTGTGATCCCGCCGACTCGAACCTGGCCGATGCTCGAGGCGGAAATGTCGGCAAGTCTTTGTTCGAGCACCAGGCCCTGCCGGGCGATCTCGTCCCAATCCTGCTCGTCCATCTTTTGGCGAAGCTCGCCCTCGTCGCGGACAGTCGTCTGCCCGAATCCTGCAAAGCCGCCGGTCGACTTCACCTGCACCGCGCCGTTTCGGAGCAGCTCTTTTCCGCCAGATTCGGCGTCCTCTCGGGAAAAGACGGTGAATCCCGGCAGGACCACGTCAGCGATCGCTCGCGAAAAGTCGCGGTTCCACTCGGGCGGAGCGGTTGCGTCTCCGGAGACCAGCGGATGACTGATCGCCTTGCTGGCGATGAACGGCCGCGGGACCACTCCCCCGAACAAGTCGTCGTCGCTTTCGATTCCGAACCGCTTCGCCTCTTCCGAAGTCAAAGTGTCGGCGGGAAGGAAATAGGGCTCGACACCGCTATTCGCCTCGCCAGAGAGTTCGCCGGCAAACTCGCTGCCGGTGATTTCGGCTAGGCATTTGCCGATGACGGTCCGGGCGCACCGCTGGTGCTCGTCGCTGAACACGCCCCCGCGCGGCGGGATGATGTATAGCGGCCGCTGGCCCCGCGAGACCTCGATCGGTGAGATATTCATTCGGCGAAAACGGGACCCGCTGAAGCGCGTTCCGCGAATTGATGCAGTCGCCGCACTTGACGCTACAGCAGACATGGCATCCTCGAAAAGCCGGACGGGTCGAAACCAAGCAGTTCGGTTGCTACATCGGGACTAGCTTCCTTCCCGCTGTCACCCTGCTAAGTCCCTGTCCTCCATGCCTGACGTTTCCACGCCTTCCGCGAGCCCGCACCTCTATCTGGTCGACGGGTCCAGCTACATCTTTCGCGCCTATCACCGGCTGCCGCCGCTGACGAACCGGCACGGCCAGCCGGCGGGCGCCGTCTATGGCTATACGACGATGTTGTGGAAGCTCGCCGACGGGCTGAGCAAGGCCGACGGCCCCACTCACATGGCGGTGATCCTCGACGCTTCCGAGCACACGTTCCGAAACGAGCTCTACGACCAGTACAAAGCGCACCGGCCCCCTCCGCCCGAGGACCTGGTCCCGCAATTTCCGTTGATCCGCGAGGCGACCAGGGCCTTCTCTATCCCCTGCATCGAGGAAGCGGGGCTGGAGGCCGACGACATCATCGCCTGCTACGTTACCGCAGCCAAAGAGGCCGGCTGGAAAGTGACGATCGTCAGTTCCGACAAGGACCTGATGCAGCTTGTCGAGGACGGCACGGTCGACATGCTCGACACGATGAACGACCGGCGCATCGACAGCGCCTATGTGCGAGAGAAGTTCGGGGTGGCTCCGAAGGATCTCGGCGACGTCCTCGCGCTGATGGGCGACAAGGTCGACAATGTCCCCGGAGTACCGGGGATCGGGCCGAAAACCGCCTCCCAGCTGATCGCCGACTTCGGCTCGCTCGAGGCGGTCCTCGAAAATGCCGAGACGATCACCAAGCCCAAGCTCAAGCAGTCGCTGATCGAGCATGCCGACGCCGCGCGCCTGTCGCGGCAGCTGGTCGAGCTCGTTTGCGATTCAAAACTGCCGGAGCCGCTGGAAGAGCTAGCGCTTAAGAATATCCCGCCCGAGCCGCTCAAGCAGTTCCTCGAGGAGCAAGGGTTCAAATCGCTTCTCAACCGGCTCACGGGAGGCGGGGGACCAACGAGCGGGCGCAGCAGTAGCGGCGGCGGTCTCGACCTGACGGCGGCGTCGATCGCCTCGACTCCGGCGCGCCCGGCCGAGCCGGAAGCGATCGATGTCGACCGTTCGAAATACCAGACGATCACCGACGAAGAGTCGCTCGACCGCTGGATCGCACAGGCGACGGCGCTTGGGCGGGTCGCCGTCGATACCGAGACGGACTGCATCGACTGCATCATCGCCAAGCTCGCCGGGATCAGCCTTGCGACCGGGCCGAACAAGGCCTGCTACATCCCTGTCGGCCATAGCGGCGCCGACCTTTACTCCGATGCCCCCGACCAGCTTCCGATGGCGCTCGTGCTGGAGAAGCTGAAGCCGCTCATGGAGGACTCGTCGGTCCTGAAGATCGGTCACAATTTCAAATATGATTGGGTGATGTTCGACAAGGCGGGAATCACCGTTTCGCCGGTCGACGACACGATGGTGATGAGCTTCGATCTCGATGCCGGCCGAACGATCGGCGGGCACGGGCTCGACGAGCTGGCAAAGCAGTATTTCGACCACGAGTGCATCCCGTTCAAGAAGGTGTGCGGGACCGGAAAAAGCCAGATCACGTTCGACAAGGTGCCGCTGAAAGAAGCGACCGAATATGCCGCCGAGGACGCCGACATCACCTTGCGGCTGTGGCTTCGGCTGAAGCCGAGGTTGGCCACCGACAATGTCACCCGCGTCTACGAACGTATCGACCGGCCGCTGGTGCAGGTGATCTCGCGAATGGAGCGGCGCGGGGTGAAGGTCGACCGCGACTATCTCGCCAGGCTGAGCCGCGAATTCGCCGGGGAAATCGCCAATCTCGAGGAGCGCATCTACGAAGCTGCCTGCGGCCCGTTCACGATCGGATCGCCGCAGCAGCTTGGCGAAGTGCTGTACGGCCGTCTCGGCCTCAAAGGAGGGCGCAAGGGCAAGAGCGGCAAATATTCGACAGACGTGAACGAGCTGGAGCGGCTTGCCGGCGAGGGCGTGGAGTGCGCCCGCCTGGTGCTCGACTGGCGGCAGCTGACGAAGCTCAAATCCACCTACACCGACGCTCTTCAGGCGCAGATCAATCCCGAGACGGGGCGGGTCCACACCAGTTTCTCGCTGTCAGGCGCCCAGACGGGGCGGCTCGCGTCGAACGATCCCAATTTGCAGAATATTCCGATCCGGACGGAAATCGGCCGCAAAATCCGCGACGCTTTCGTCGCCGAACCCGGAAACGTGCTGATGAGTGCCGATTACAGCCAGATCGAGCTCCGGCTTGCAGCGCACATGGCCGACGTCCCGCAGCTCAAAGCCGCATTTCGAGACGGGGCCGACATCCACAACATGACCGCGGAGGAATTGTTCGGGTCGGCGGACCGCGAGAACCGCAACAAGGCCAAAACCGTCAACTTCGCGATCCTCTACGGAATTTCGTCGTGGGGTCTGGCCGGCCGGCTCGGCATCGCGAAGGACGAGGGCAAGGCGATCATCGACCGCTATTTTGAGCGCTTCCCCGGAATCCGAAGCTACATCGAGCAGACCCTGCAATTCGCTCGCGAGAAGGGCTTCACCCGCACCTTGTTCGGCCGCAAGACCCATTTCCCGAACATCCGCGCCGGCAATCCCTCGATCCGCGGCGGAGCCGAGCGCGCCGCTATTAATGCGCCGATCCAGGGCACCAGCGCCGACCTGATCAAGCGTGCGATGGCGCGCATGGACGAGGCGCTTGCACAAGCGAATCTGGAAGGCGTGAAGATGCTTCTGCAGGTGCACGACGAGCTGGTGTTCGAGGTTCCGGAAGGACGCGAGGAAGACGCAGCGAAGCTCGTCCGCTCCGTGATGTCATCGGCGGCGGAGCCTGCGCTGAAGCTTGACGTCCCGCTCGATGTCGAGGTGGGATGGGGCGAGCATTGGGGCGCCGCGCATTGAGCAATGGCAAACGAGCACAAGCGACTGCCGGCGGGCCCGCGCCCGATGCCGACATGGCAACCCTTGCCCGCGGCGGCCGCCTCAACACATTCGGGTTCGTACTCCGCCTGGCCGGGACGCTGCCGTTCCTGCTTATCGCAGGCCGGGTTTACGGGCCCGCTGCACTCGGCCGGTTCGCCTATGCTGTACTGACGGTCGAATTCGCGGCGCAAATCGGGGCGCTCGGACTTCGCCGCGGGCTCGCGCAATTGCTAGCAGACGCGAAGAAGCCGCAATCGTGCGTCGTTGCAGATGCAATGCTCGTCGCGGCGATCGGATCGGCGGCCGGGATGGCAATCCTGCTGGTCTTCCCGAAAGCGATGTACCCGACAACCTCGGTCGGCGGGATGGACCGGCTACTGGCGATTACCGTGCTCGCCATAAGCTGGACTGATATTGCGCTCGCAGCGCTCGCTTATCAGCATGACGTTGGGTCCACCGTTCGAGCGCGATCGGTGATCGAGCCGTGGACACGCACCATTGTCGCGCTGGTCTGGTCGTTCATCTCGCTCGAGGACGGGCTCATCATCTCCTACGTCTGCTCCATGGTGGCGGCGCTGATTGCAGCGCTGATCCCGCTGTTTCGCTGTTACGGAATCCCGCACGGATGGAAGCCGGACCTCGCGACTGCGTGGGGAACCGCGGTGCGCAATATTCCGGTTGCCGCCGCCGATGCGGTCGAATGGGCGTCGCGGCGGATCGACCTCGCCGTTCTAGGCGCCTTCATTCCCGCAGCCTACGTCGGCATCTATTATGCAGCCCAGCAGGTCGCGACTTTGCCCGCGAAATTGAAAACCAGCTTTGAACCGGTGCTGGGGCCGGCGATCACCCGCAAGATAGCCGCCGGCGACCTTCCGGGAATTGCCAACCAGGTTCGGCAGGTCACCTATTGGATCATCGCAGCTCAGGCGGGAATCGCGCTTGCCCTAGGAATCCCGGGCCGGGCTGTAATGGGTCTGGTCGGCTCCGGCTTCACCGGCGGCACCGCGATGCTCGGCTTCCTCCTCGCTGCCGAAGTCATAGCTGCGGCCGCCGTCGTCAGCGAGGCTGCGCTGATCTATGTCGCCCGGACCCGCAACATGATCATCAGCCTAGTGATGCTTGCGATGGAAGCGGGGCTGAGTGTTGCCTTCATTCTGGGAATGCGCGGGTTGGGTTGGACCCTGGCGTACCAGGCGACCGGGCCCGCAATTGCCCTTTGCGTGTCGCTGGGGTTCGCTTCGATCGTGAAAACCCGACTTCTCAGTCGGACACTCCACGCGCCGGTCTCCGGATGGCGCTGGGACATCGGCTGGGCTGCAGCGACAGGCGTAGTCGTCGGCGCCGCTGTCTACTGGCTCCTTCCGCAGACGCTTCAGCTCGCCATCGGAGTGCCTGCGATCCTTCTTTCGTTCGGAGCGGTTTTGTGGACGAAAGGCTTCGGCCCCGAGGACCGGGAGCTCTTCCGGATGCGAAAGCGCGACGTCGCCGGGCTCCGCGCTGCCGAAGAAGCGGCCGCCGCTCGCGACCAGATTCTCGACGACATCGTGTGAGGCCGCCCCGGGCCGCTTCGCGTCGGCCTCGCTGCGGTCGGGCGCTCGTCAGTGCCGGAAGTGTCTCATGCCCGTGAACAGCATCGCCAGTCCCGCTTCGTCGGCGGCAGCGATAACTTGATCGTCGCGGATCGAGCCGCCCGGTTGAATGACCGCCGTCGCTCCGGCTTCTGCGGCTGAAAGCAAGCCGTCGGGGAACGGGAAGAATGCGTCCGATGCCACTGCGGAGCCGACCGTCCGCGGCTCCGGCCAGCCGTTCGCCTCGGCGGCTTCGCGGGCGCGAATAGCGGCGATGCGAGCGCTGTCGCGGCGGTTCATCTGGCCAGCACCGATTCCGGCAGTAGCGCCGTCTTTTGCGTAGACGATCGCGTTCGACTTGACGTGCTTGGCCACGGTCCAGGCGAACAGGCAATCCTCGAGCTCCTGCTCCGTCGGCTGCCGCTTGGTCACGCAGTTGAGCTGGCCGCGGTCGATGTGGCCGTTGTCGCGGTCCTGGATGAGAATTCCGCCCGCGATGACCGTAACGGTCTGCCCGGGGCGTCGCGCATCGAGCAGGTCCTTGGTCAGCAACAGCCGAAGGTTCTTTTTGCGCGCGAAGATTTCGAGAGCCTGCTGATCCGCTCCGGGGGCGACGACGACTTCGGTGAAAATCTTCGTGATCGCTTCGGCCGTCGCTGCATCCAGGGGCCGGTTGCTGGCGACGATCCCGCCGAAGGCCGAGATGCTGTCGCAGGCAAGCGCGTCGGTCCACGCGTCGATCAGCGAAGTGCGAGTGGCGACTCCGCACGGATTGGCGTGCTTGACGATGACGATGGTCGGGTCGGAATCGCGAAATTCGGAGACGAGCTCCAGCGCGGCATTGGCGTCATTGTAATTGTTGTAGCTGAGTTCCTTGCCCTGGACCTGCTCGGCTTGGGGAAGGCCGTTCGCGTGGGGGCCCACGGGAACATAAAGCGCCGCGTCCTGGTGCGGGTTCTCTCCGTAACGCAGAGTCCCGACCAGCCGGCTGGACATGGTCCGGAGCTCCGGGAACTTCTCCTTCTGGTCGGCAAAGGCGAACCACTGCGAAATCGACGAATCGTAAGCGGCGGTTCGAGCAAAGGCCTTCGCCGCCATTCGCTTGCGAAATTCGAGTGACGTCGCGCCGTCGTTCCTGTCGAGCTCGGCGATCAGCTCGTCATAGTCGGCTGGGTCGGTGACGATTGTCACGAAAGCATGGTTCTTCGCCGCCGAACGGACCATCGAGGGGCCGCCGATGTCGATATTCTCGATGATTTCGTCGCGCGGGGCGCCGCGCCTGACAGTCGCTTCGAACGGATAGAGATTGACGACGACGAGATCGATGGGAGCGATATGATGCTCGTCCATCGCCGCGGCGTGCTCGGCATTGTCGCGCACGCCCAGAAGGGCCCCATGCACCTTCGGATGGAGAGTCTTGACCCGCCCATCCATCATTTCCGGAAATCCAGTGAGGTCGCTGATGTCGCGCACATCCGCACCAGCTTCGCGAAGCTTTGCCGCCGTGCCCCCGGTGGACACCAAGTCCACGCCGCGCGCGGCAAGCGCTTTCGCCAGCCCCTCCAGCCCGCTCTTGTCGGAAACGGAAATCAGCGCCCGCCGCACGGGCACGAGGTCAGTCACATCACTCTCCTTTTCAGCTCGACCGGCGGAAGTGCCAGTGGACCTCGGCGCCGGTCGCCGCGGTCTCTGCATTGATCACCAGCTGCATCGTGCGGTGCGGCATTCCCTGCCCGTCGACCATCAGGCTCTCCTCGACGCCAAGCGCGGCACCGCGCGAACGAAAATTCCACGGCGGAGCGCCCGGCGAGCGAAGGATCGCGCCCATTCCGTCGGCGGTTATCGTCGGCTCGATCCCGCGGGCAAGGTGAAAGCGTACCGCGAAGGCAGTTCCCGATTTCGCTTTGCGCTTGCCCCTGGGCAGCAGCTCGTCGGTTCCGCGCAATTCCTTGCCGTCGTTGCCGAGCGTCAGGGTTCGTCGGTGAATCAGTCCGAACGAGCGCGAATAACCGTCATGACTCGCCTCGATCCGGCTAGAATCGTTATCCTCCGATCGCTCGACCAGAACGTCCGCTACCCCCTTTCCGAGCGATCCGTCGGGAAGGATCGCGGTGGAATTGGTGTCGGCGACGGTGACGGTGCTGTGGGCAGCCGTCGTCCGAAGGGCGTTGACGAGCTCCGCCGGCATTTCGGACGGCAGAGGGGCGGGTCCGCCGCAGTTGATCACCACTCGCTGCGCGCCGTCGGACATTTCGAATGACAGGGTTGACGCGCAACCGGAAGGTGCGGCTTTCGGCGGCGGCGGCGGCGCCGCATCCATGACGACTGCGGTTCCTAGTGCCGATAAACGGTGAAACCCCCATCCGCGAGGCTGCCGAAGAGGCCGCGCTCGAAGACCGCAGCCTTCGATGATCGCGGTCAGCCGCGCCGGGTCGCCTGCATTGCCGCCTTCCCAGCTCGACAGGCCGCCGTCGCCGAGAATGACGCCATGAAGCGCCGACAGTGCCGCGGCCGCCGCCGTCTCGACGCTCTCCGGCGGGTTGTGCTTGGCGGCGAAATAGGCGGAGCGGAGAAGCCCGAGCCGGTCCACCAGCTGGACCTGCTCGTAAGGCGTTCGGCTGACCAGCCCGCCGTCGTCGAACTGCGCCGAGCCAAGCGCCCGGCCGAGCCCGGATTCGCCGCGTGCCAGGCGAGCGACTCCGCCCTGGATGACCAGCGCCGCGGCGATGACCCCGGCCCAGGCGGTGACACGCTTCAGGCCCGGGGGCGCCTTATCGGCATTGGCTTCCAGATGGCGCGCTCCGCGGGCCAGCGTGTTGAGGAGCGCCGATCGATATCCGAGGTCGGTGCTCGACAATATGTAAGGCGCATACGCGGTCCAGAAGAGGATTCGTTCGCCCCAGAGGTCCGGGCGCCAGGCCGAATCGACTCGAGTCCCGTGAGCAAGCAGCCAGCGCCCGACCATGGCTTCGGCAAACCGCGCCCCCTTCTCGCGGGTCGCCGCTGCAGCGAGGTCGCGAAGCCAGGAAAAAGTCTGGAGCTGCTCCGCCGCAAGCCCCTCGACGCCGAGCGATGCAAAGTCGAGGTCGGCCAACGACAGCTGCTTGGCGCCGCAGGCGAAGCGGCCGGCGAGCAGGGAATCGCCCCTCGAGCGATCGCCATGAACGTGGTCGCGGGGCACGGCGACTAGCCGGAGGGGCTGCTTTCTCGAACCCGTCAACCTTGAAAGCAGCGATCCCTTGGCGAGCTTTCGGACAACGGCATTTTGGGCCGAGTCGGCGCTCATCCTTCTCCCCGAAGCGCCCGGATATTGCCCGCATATTTGTCCGGGCCGCCGCGAAAGCTGGCGCTTCCCGCAACCAGTACCGTGGCACCGGCATCCACCGCTCTTGGCGCAGTTTCGGAGTCGATTCCGCCGTCAACCTCAAGCTCGACCGAGAGGCCGCGCCTGGCGATCTTTTCGGCAATGACCTCGATCTTTCGAAGCTGCCCGTCGATGAACTTCTGGCCGCCGAACCCGGGATTCACGCTCATCACCAGCACCAGGTCGACCGCGTCGAGGACATAGTCGACCGCGTCGGGGGGAGTGGCGGGATTGAGCGACACGCCCGCTCTCTTGCCGAGGGAGCGGATGCGTTGAACGCTTCGATGAAGGTGCGGCCCGGCTTCGGGATGCACCGTGATGAGGTCGGCGCCCGCTTCGGCGAAATCCTCAAGGAAGGGATCGGCCGGCGAGATCATCAGATGCACGTCGAACGGCTTCTCGCTGTGCGGCCGAAGCGCCTTAACGACAGCCGGGCCGATGGTGAGGTTGGGCACGAAATGCCCGTCCATCACGTCGATGTGGATCCAGTCGGCCCCCGCTTCGTCAATCGCGCGCACCTCCTCCCCCAACTTGGCAAAGTCGGCGGACAGGATGGACGGGGCGATCAGGGGACGAGCCATTGGCCCGATTAGACGATTTTATTCGCGCCGGACAAGGCGCGCGGTGAAGAAGCCGTCGAGCCCGCCTCCGTCCTCGAGCAGGCCGGGAAGGATACGAACCCAGCCTTCCTTCGAAGGCGCGGCGAAGCGTGGAAGCTCGCCGCCCGGAGCTCCGGTCCGAAAATTTCGGTGATCGCGCAGGAACGCCCCGACCACCTCCTCACCCTCGGCCGGCTCGAGCGAGCAGACCGAATAGACGAGCGCCCCTCCGGGCCGCACCCATTGCGCCGCCTGTGAAAGGAACTTCGACTGCAGCTCGGCGGCTTCGGCAATGAACCGGGGGCGGGCTCGGTAGAGGACCTCCGGATGGCGGCGGAATGTGCCGGTCGCGGAGCAGGGCGCGTCGAGAAGGACCGCGTCGAACTGCTGCTTCGGCTCCCATTTGAGCATGTCGGCTGTAACCAGCTTTGCTGCGAGGCTGGTGCGGGCGAGATTCTTGCCTAATCGCTCGAGCCGCTGCCCAGATGAATCGACGGCGGTAACGTCATGACCTGCCGCGGCAAGCTGCATCGCCTTACCGCCCGGCGCCGAGCAGAGGTCGAGCACGTCCTTGGTTTCGGCCGGTATCAATCGCGCGGGTAATGAAGCGGCGAGATCCTGAACCCACCATGCGCCCGTTTCGAACCCGGGGAGCTCCGCCACCGAACCCGCGCCGCTTAGGCGGGCGTGCCTGCTGGCGAATGTGAGTCCCCCCGTTTGCGACGCGAACGCCGCAGCCGCTTCGTCAGACTTGAACGTCAGGTCGAGCGGCGGCCGGCTGGCGATCTGCCGCCGGGCTGCCTCGACCACCCGCTCGCCCCAGGCGTCCCGCCACCGCTGCTCGACTTCCGGGGGAAGGTGAGGCGATTCGAGTTTCGGAAGCCCGCGGCGGAGCAGAGTCCCGAGCACTCCGTGGACGAGCCGGCGCGGACCGCCGTCGACGAGCGGAAGAGCGGTGGCAACGACCGCATGGTCGGGAGTGTCGAGCGCAATTGCCTGCGCAAGCGCGATTCGAAGCACCATTCGCGCTTTCGAATCGTCGGGCAGCCGCTTCTTCGTCGCGCTGTCGATCAGTGAATCGAGATCGGGAAGGCGGCGAAGAACCTCGCCCGCGATTGCGATTGCAAGCGCATGGTCGCTCTTCTGCAGCCCGCGACTGCCTTCAGCTGCGGAATCGAGAGTCCGCCCGCGGCGCAGAACCGAGTCGAGCATCTGCAGCGCCGAACGGCGCGCGGGAAGCCCCTCAACGCTTGGCATCGGCCGTAGCAATGTTCATCTTGGGACGATGAAGCGCCCGAAACATCTCGACCCGCCGAAGCATCTGTCGCCGTCGCCGCCGGTGCCCAAGCCCGAGCGCCTGCCCGAGGCCGGACCGCCCGACGGCGAGGAGGACAGGCCAGATCCGACGCGATACGGCGATTGGGAGAAAAAGGGCATCGCGATCGATTTCTAGAGACCCTCGGTTTTGGGCGGTCGCGCCAGCAGTTCTTCGACTACCGATTCGACTGCGGCCCCTTTCAGAAGCCGGTCGACGGCATCGACAACTGGCATTTCGATCCCTCGCTCGTGCGCGATTCGCGCCAGCACAGGCGCGGTGAAGGCGCCCTCTGCCACTGTCCGGCGGTCGGCCATCAGTTCGCCCGCCGGCCTGCCCTGCCCAAGCCCCAACCCGAGCGAATAGTTGCGCGAGCTGCTCGACGAGCAGGTGAGGACGAGATCGCCAAGCCCGGACAAACCGGCGAGCGTTTCCGGGCTTGCGCCCATCGCGACTCCGAACCGGGTCATTTCGGCGAAGCCGCGGGCGATCAGCGCGGCGCGCGCATTTTGCCCGAGGCCGCGCCCCTCGACCACTCCGCAGGCAATGGCGAGGACGTTCTTCACCGCCCCGCCGATCTCGGCGCCGGTGACGTCGTTGCTGAGGTAGATTCGGAACGTCGGCTGGGCAATTGCATCGCGAAGCCGCTCGCCAACTTCGCCATCTTCGGCAGCAAGAGTGACCGCGGTCGGAAGTCCGCGCGCGACTTCGTGGGCGAAGGTCGGGCCGGAGAGCACAGCGACCGGTGCGCCGGGGCAGGCGCCAGCCGCGACATCATGCAGCAGCAGTCCGCTACTCTCCTCGATTCCCTTCGAGCAAAGCACTCGCGGAAGGTCGCACCGCGGAGCCCGTTCGAGCACTGGTCGCATGTACTGGGCGGGCGTCACCACCAGCCACGCGTCGCAATTCCCGATCTCATCGAGGTCGCCGGTGGCGCGGATCTCCGGGTCCAGAGCAATTCCGGGCAGGAAGATGGGGTTTTCATGACCGGCGTTGATTGCGTGCACCACTTCGGCTTCCCTTGCCCAAAGCAGGACGTCGCGCCCGGCGCTCGCGGCGACCTGGGCCAGCGCCGTCCCCCAGGCTCCACCGCCGAGAACCGCGATGCGATCGATGGTCACGCTTTCACCCCCGCTCCCCGGACCTTCTCTGCGTTCGCATCGAGCGGCCATCTTGCCCGCGCCGGCGCAGAGAGATCGTCGATCAGCCCGCGCTCGAAGCGCTCCGCCCCCGCCCAGGCGATCATTGCCGCATTGTCGGTGCACAGCCAGCCGGGAGGTACGCTGAACCGTCGGCCGTACTCGGCCGAGAGTTGCTGGAGTGCCGAACGAACCGCCTGGTTGGCGGCCACTCCACCGGCGACAACCAGGGCCGGGGCATCGCTACTCTCAAGCGCAACCCGGGTCCGGTCGACAAGAGAGTCGACGATGGCCTGCTGAAAGCTGGCGGCAATGGCGGCCGGCGAATAGTCGCCGGACGCGGCGGCGCGCTGCACCGCGCTCTTTAGTCCCGCAAACGAAAAATGCGGCTCGCCCGAACCGACCAGCGGCCGGGGCAACGGGACCGCTGACGAGTTGCCGCGTTTCGCCAGCTCCTCGATTGCGGGACCGCCGGGATAGCCGAGGCCGAGAAGCTTGGCCGCTTTGTCGAAAGCTTCGCCGGCGGCGTCGTCGATGGTTGTTGCAAGTCGGCGGTAGTCGCCGACGCCAATGACTTCGAGAAGTTGGCAATGGCCTCCGGAAACGAGGAGCAGCAGGTACGGGAACTTCAGATCCGGATCGACGAGCCTGGGGCTGAGGGCGTGTCCCTCGAGATGATTGACCGCGATCAGGGGCTTGTTGGCCGCGAGTGCGAGTCCTTTGGCGGTCAGCAGCGCGACCATCACCCCGCCTATGAGGCCCGGCCCAGCGGTCGCCGCGATGCTATCAACCTGATCAATGTCGGTTTTGGCCTCGCCGAGCACCTGCCGAATCAGGCCGGGAAGGATTTGCACATGGGCCCGCGCGGCAATCTCCGGAACCACACCGCCGAACGGCTGGTGCGCCTCGTTTTGCGAAACCACTGCCTGCGCCAGGATGCGCCTGTCGCTGGTGACCAGCGCGGCAGCCGTATCGTCGCAGGACGATTCGAGACCAAGGATGACGGACATGCGTTGTTTCCTTTGCCCGAAGCGTTGGACTAGTGAAAGCCGATGACCGCAAACCCGAGACTTGGAACACGCGGTTCGCCGCTGGCGCTGATCCAGGCGCGCAAGGTCGCCGCCGCTCTCGAAGTGGCGGAGCGCTGGCCGGCCGGGCATGTCGAAATCGTCGTCGTCAAGACAAGCGGAGACCGAATCGCCGACCGCCCGCTAGCCGAAGTCGGCGGGAAGGCGCTGTGGACGAAGGAGCTCGACGAAGCGCTGTTCTCGGGCGAGATCGACTTCGCCGTCCATTCGATGAAGGACGTGGAAGTGGTTCGCCCTCCGGAGATCCGGCTCGCCGCGATTCGGCCCCGGGTCTATGTCGAAGACAAGCTGATCGGCGCCGACAGCATCGATTCGCTAACCGAGGGAGCGGTGGTCGGAACCTCATCGCCGCGCCGGTCAGCGCAGCTTCTCGCTGCCCGCCCCGACCTCAAGGTCGTCAGCATGCGCGGCAATGTCGATACTCGCCTGAAGAAGCTGGATTCGGGCGAAGTCGACGCGACCGTCCTGTCCGCTGCCGGGCTCCACCGGCTAGGCCTCGACCATATCGGAACGCCACTCCCGTTCGACGTCATGCTCCCGGCACCGGGCCAGGGCGCGCTTGGAGTCGAATGCCGCGCCGATGACGAGCAATGCATCCAGTCGCTGAAGCTGCTCGACGACGCGGAAAGTCGAACTGCGGTGATGGCCGAACGCGCCTTTGCCCGCGCTCTCGGCGGCTCGTGCCACTCGCCGGTCGCTGCACTGGCGAGGGTCCGCCACGGCCAGGTTCACATGATCGGGGAAGTGCTTTCGGAAGGCGGCAGGGAGCGGGTCCGCGACGAAGTGAGCTTCGCCTGTGGGCACGAGCAGAAGGCTGCCGATCTTGCCCGCGACATGCTCCGCCGCGCTCCCGAAGCAATCCGGAGCCTGTTCGAGCCCGCATGAGGCCACTCGCCATCGTCCGCCCGGAACCGGGCGCGAGCGCATCAGCAGCCGCTGCCCGGAAATTGGGACTTCATCCCATTGTCATGCCGCTCTTCGAAGCGAGGCCGCTAGACTGGGCAGTTCCCGACCTTGAGAGGTTCCACGCGCTTCTTTTTACCAGCGCCAACGCGCTTCGCCACGCCGGCCCGGGACTGCGGCAGCTCCTGCACTTCCCGGCCAATTGCGTCGGGCAAGCGACCGCGGCAGTGGCTCGGGAATCGGGCTTTGAGGTCAGCCGTGTGGGCGACGGCGGTGTCGATGCGCTGCTCCGCTCTCTCTCGCCAGAGCTGAAGCTTCTTCACCTGTGCGGCGCGGATTGGCGCGAACCGGACGGAGCCGCGCAGCCGATTCACCACCTACCCGTCTACGAGTTGGTCGAGCTCCCGCTTCCGGACAATTTCGGAATCATCGAAGATGCGGTCGTCGCGATTCATTCCCCGCGTGCGGCAAGGCTTCTCGCACAGCAGGTGGATTGCGGCGGGCTCGACCGCCGACGAATCGGAATCGCTGCAATCAGCAGTGCCGCTGCCGATGCCGCCGGAGAGGGCTGGGAGACGGTGGCCAGCGCTGCCGAGCCGACCGACGCAGCCGTTCTCGCCATCGCCGCACGGCTGTGCAACAACGCCCGCTGATGGAGCCGGCGGGGACAAGAGGAATGGGCTGGGGCGCACGATTGATGATCGCGCTCGTGCTCCTTCTCACGGGAGCCGCGGCGGCGACGTGGGCTCTCGCCCACTCGTCAACTGCCGCTCGATACCTTGGTGTGGTACCCGCCTCGTCACAAACGCGCCAGGCCCCGACGACGGCCGAGCTACCGCGGCAGGGGCAATCGACACAGAGCACGCTCAATCCCGCGATTGCGGAGCAGATCGGCCAGCTTCAGGCGCGAATGCAGCGCGTCGAAAGCGAGAATCAGGAGGCGAAGGGCTCCGCCGGACGGGCCGACGCATTGCTCATCGCTTTCGCCGCCCGGCGTGCGATCGAGCGCGGAGTCGGCCTCGGCTATCTCGAGCCGCTGCTGGTCGACCGCTTTGGAGCCGATCACGCCCAAGCGGTTGCGACGATCGTGACGGCGTCGCACTCCCCGGTCCGGCTGACCGACCTCATCGCGCGCTACCAGGACCTCGAGCCGCAGCTCGTCGGCCCGCCTCCCGACCAAGGGCTGTGGACCAGCATCAAGAACGGGTTTTCCTCGCTGGTCACGGTCCACCGGTCCGACAGGCCCTCCAGTCAGCCGCAGGCGCGATACGACCGCGCGCTGGCGTTCCTCATGGCCGGCGAAGTCGATTCCGCGCTTGCGGAAACGATGCGCCTTCCCGGTGCGCCGCGGGCCGGCAGCTGGATCGACTCCGCGCGGCACTATGTCGCCACGCAGAGAGCTCTCGACGAAATCGAATCCACGGCCTTGATGGGCGCCCCGAGCCCAAGCTGATCGAAGCCAGCCTCGCTGTCTACTCGGCGGCCGCACAGCGCAGGTTCAGGCCGCTTGTGATAAGCCACTGATAAAAGTGGATTTCACAGGAAAGAATTAAGGTCATGACGTCAATCTGGAGAGGCGTAGGGCTGGCGATCGCGCTGGCCGGGCTGACCCAAATCGGCGCCGCAGCAATCGAGTCATCGCAAGTCACGGCGCCCTCGCAAAAGGCGAAGCAGGCGGCGAGTGAGCCTGCGAAAGCTCGAAGCGTCCGACGCGCCGCCGCCCTGCATCATCAGTCGAAGACAGTTCCCGCGCCGGCATATATCCGCGATCGAATCCACCAGCTCGGGAAGGCTTTCGACGGCCAGGTCGGGATTGCCGTCAAATCGATCGACGACGGCTGGGAGACCGGCTGGAAGGATAGCGGATTGTATCCGCAGCAAAGCGTTTCCAAGCTGTGGGTGTCGATTACCGCTCTGGACGCGGTCGACAAGGGGAAGGTCAGCCTCGACGACAAGGTGACGCTCACCAAGTCCGACCTGACCCTGTTCCACGAGCCGATCATCTACGACGTTCTCGCCGACGGAAGCTACACGACCACTCTCCGGGATCTCATGACCCGCGCGATCACGACCAGCGACAACACTGCGAACGACAAGCTGATGCGGTCGGTCGGCGGGCCTCGTGCAGTGCGGCGGATGATCGCTGCCAAGCATCTCGGCCGTATCCGCTTCTACAACGGCGAGCGAGCGCTGCAGAGCAGGACTGCGGGCCTGACCTGGTCGCAGGACTATGCGCTCAACGGCAACTTCGAGAAGGTTCGGGACGCCCTTCCCCATTCCGTCCGAAAAGCGGCGTTCGATCGATACATCGCCAATCCGTACGACGGCGCTGCGCCGAGCGCTGTGGTCAACGCGCTCGCCCGGCTCAAAAAGGGCCAGCTGCTGTCGGCGAAATCGACTGTTCATCTGCTGGACGTGATGAGTCATACTCATACCGGTCCCAACCGGCTGAAGGGCGGCCTCGAGCCCGGGTGGACGCTGAGTCACAAGACCGGTAGCGGGCAGGAGCTGGACGGAGTGCAGGCCGGATATAATGACGTCGGAATCCTCACTGCACCGGACGGTCGGAGCTACTCGGTCGCGGTGATGATCAAGAAGACCTCGACCCCGTTGAGCGTGCGGATGACGCTGATGAACAATGTTGTCGAAGCGGTGATCCGCCAGCACGGCATGAGCTCGGGCGGCGACCAGGCCGACTGACATGCGGAGTGCGGCGCCAGAGCTTGCCGGGAGGTACCGCATCCAAAAGGTGCCCAACCCGAAGCTGGACCTGTTCATCGTCCGCGACTTCCTCGACGCTGAAACCTGCGCCGCGCTTATTCAGCGGATCGACGCAGCTCGCCGCCCGTCAGAGATTGCCGACGATATCGGGGTTGAAAGGTTTCGAACGAGCGAGACCTGCGACCTGAACTCCGCCGACCCCGTGGTCGCCTCGGTGGACCGCAAGATTGCGGATCTCCTGGGACTCGATCTTGCGGCAAGCGAACCGCTTCAGGGACAGCGCTATGCGGTGGGGCAGGAGTTCAAGGCGCACACCGACACGTTCGAGCCCGGCGGCTATGACTTCTACGTGCATACGGCCGAAACCGGTCAGCGGACCTGGACGGCAATGGTCTATCTCAACCGGCCCGAAGAGGGCGGCGCGACCCGTTTCAAGCGCATCGGCAAGACGATCCAACCTGAAGCGGGAAAGCTCCTGGCGTGGAACAACCTGGGCCCGGACGCGCAGCCGAACCCGGCGACGATCCATCAAGGCATGAAGGTCCGCCGGGGAACCAAGTACATCATCACGAAGTGGTTTCGGCAAAGTGCCGGCCCCTGAGCATCCACAACTGACCAACCCACGCGCCGCTTCGACGGGCGGCTGACGAGCCTCCGATCCTTGCTTGATTCGCGATTACGGCAGTTCCATGCTCACGCATCCCAGGGGGGCTTGATAATGACTGCACGTTTTGTCCTTGCAGCCGCGCTTTGTGCGTCGGTTGCCGTTCCCGCCTGCGCTCAGGAAGTCACCGCGCAGACGCTTCTCGACAAGAACCTGCAAGCCCGCGGAGGCGCCGACGCGCTCGCGGCAATCAAGTCGATACGCTTCGACGGAAAGATCATCTTTCCTGGCGATTTCGAGCTCAAGTACGATGAAACCCGCGCCCGCGGCGGTGCCGACGGGATTGAAACCCGGATGAACGCGACCGTTCAGGGCCTGACGTACGTGCAGGCCTATGACGGCCACACAGGATGGAAGATCAACCCTTTCCAGGGCCGAAAGGACCCCGAGACGATGTCCGCCGACGAGGCGCGGTCGGTTGCCGACGAGGCGCTGATCGACGGCGCTTTGCAGGCGTCGCGCCACGACGGAAGCACGGTCAGCTATCTCGGCCGCGAGGACTTCGACGGCACTCCGGCCTATAAGCTGAAAGTCGTCCAGAAGGACGGCGATCAATTCACGTATCTTCTTGACCCCGACACCTTCCTTGAGATCAAGGTTACCGAAACCCGCCGGATCCGCGGCGCCGAGCAAACGACGGAGTCCGAGCTTGGCGACTACATGAAAGTCGGTGGGGTCTATTTCCCGATGTCCGTCGACAATTGGCCCCAGGGACAATCGAACCAGCGGCAACGGATTATAATCGACACCGCCACCGCAAACCCGCCGGTCACTCCGGCGCTGTTCGAGCTTCCCGAAGCGCAGCCGCTGCCGGCGAAGGCCGGTGCCGAGCCGCTCGACGCGGCGAACAAGTCGCAGCAGCCCAATAAGGAGCAGCCACCGCAGCCGAAGAAGCCGCACCCGCAACCGATGAAACCACCGGCCGACCAGACGCCGTCAAACCCGGGCAAGGGAGAGTAGCCGCCATGAACCGCATTCTTTTGCTCGCCTCGACCGCACTCATCGCTGCTCCGGCGGTCGCGGCACCCCCGCAGCCGACGGCGAACAGCGCTGCCATTTCCGGCCTCGGCGTCCGCAACATCGGCTCGGCAACAATGTCGGGCCGGATCGCCGCGGTCACCGCCCGCCAGGAAGCGGACGGAAAGGTCACCATCTTCGTCGGGTCCGCTTCGGGTGGAGTGTGGAAATCGGAGAATGGCGGAACGACGTTCAAGCCGGTCTTCGACAAGCAGGACGTCCAGTCGATCGGAGCGCTTGCTCTCGATCCGTCTAACAAGGACATCGTTTGGGCAGGCACCGGCGAAACCTGGACCCGCAACTCGGTCTCCGTTGGTGACGGCGTTTACAAGTCGACCGACGGCGGAACGACCTGGACCAAGATGGGCCTTGGCGGGACCGAGCGGATCGACAAGATCGTTGTCGACCCGACCGACAGCAACACCGTCTATGTCTGCGCGCCGGGCCCCCTGTGGTCGGACTCGCCCAACCGCGGGTTGTACAAAACCAGCGACGGCGGCCGCACCTGGTCTCTCGTTCTCGCAGGAGCCAATCTTTCGACCGGCTGCTCGGCGGTGGCGCTCGACCCGTCGAACCCGAAGCATCTTCTCGCCGGCACGTGGGATTTCCGCCGGACCGCGTACGACTTCCGTTCCGGCGGGAACGGACCGGATGCGCCGTCCGGAAGCCGGATGGCGGAGAGCTTCGACGGCGGCAGGACGTGGACGGAGCTCAACAACGGGAATCACGCCGGCCTTCCGCCGCAGCCGTGGGGGCGGCTCGAAATCGAATATGCGCCGACCGATCCCAAAAGAGTTTATGCGTTCATCGAGAACGTCCACTCCGCGCTTTATGTCTCCGACGACGGCGGCAAGAGCTGGACGGCCAAGGACGCCAGCCAGGGAATGGTGTGGAGGCCCTTCTACTTCGGCAACATCGTCGTCGATCCGAAGGACGAGAATCGCCTGTTCAAGATGGGCTTTTCGCCAATCGTCTCCGAAGATGGCGGGAAGAGCTTCGCCGAGACCGGCGGCGGATCGCACGGCGACTGGCACGACATCTGGATCAATCCGGCCAATACGAAATACCTCATCGGCGCCGACGATGGCGGGCTGTGGTACAGCTATGACGGCGGTAACCGCTGGTGGAAGGCCAACAACCTTCCGGTCAGCCAATTCTATCACGTCAGCGTCGACGACAAGGACCCGTACCAGGTCTATGGCGGCCTTCAGGACAACAGCGACTGGGTAGGCGACAGCGAATATCCCGGCGGGATCACCAACAGCCGCTGGGAGAATCTCTACGGCGGCGACGGCTTCTGGACCTGGGCCGACCCCGCCGACCCGGACAATTACGTCTATACCGAAGCGCAGGGCGGATACATCGGGCGCGTAAACCGGCACACCCACGCGATTACCGACATCAAGCCGCGGGCGGGGTACAAGGAAAAGCTCCGCTACAACTGGAACACTCCCATCGCTCTCTCGCCCAACGAGAAGGGCACGATCTACATCGGCTCGCAATTCCTGTTTCGAAGCCGCGATCACGGCGCCACGTGGGACCGGATTTCGCCGGACCTGACCACCAACAATCCGATTCGCCAGCGCCAGGAGGAATCGGGCGGGATCACGGTCGACAACAGCGAAGCCGAGATGAATACGACCATCTATTCGATCTCCGAAAGCCCAAAGGCGGCGGGCGAGATCTGGGTCGGAACCGACGACGGCAATGTTCAGCTGACCCGCGACGGCGGCCAGCACTGGACCAATCTAACGAACAACCTGCGCCTTCCCGCCAACAATTGGATCAGCTGGGTGGAGGCAAGCCGCTACGACCCCGCTGTGGCTTACGTCACCAACGACCGCCACACGTCCGGCGACATGCAGCCCTATCTTTACAAGACCAGCGACTATGGCCGCACCTGGCAGCAACTGGTCGGGCCCAACACGCCCGGCGTTCGCGGCTATGCGCATGTGGTCAAGGAAGACCCCGTCGACCCGAACATCCTGTTCGTAGGCACCGAGTTCGGCCTCTTCGCATCGCTCGACGGCGGGCGGAGCTGGGCGCAGTTCAAGCCGGATAATTTGCCGGCCGTCCCGGTTCGCGACCTCGCCTTTGGGCGTGGCGACGACCTCGTGCTCGCCACACACGGCCGCGGCATCTGGATCATCGACGATGTCTCGCCGCTTCGTCACATGACGCCGCAGGTGCTCGCAAGCACGGTGTCGCTGATTCCCGGCGGACCGGTACAGCAGCGAATCGAAGGCAATGGCGGCTGGGCCGAGGGCGACGCCTCTTACTCCGGCGAAAATCCGGCATCCGGAGCGGTCATCACCTATTACCAGAAGGCGCGCCACGTCATCGGCCGGATGAAGATGGAAGTGCTGGATTCGTCGGGGAAGGTGGTCGACGAAATCCCGGTTTCGAGGCGCGTCGGGCTTAACCGCGTGTCCTGGCCGATGCGAACCAAACCGCCCATCGTCCCACCGGCAGCGTCGATCGCCGGCGCATCGACCCAGGGCGAGCGATTCCTTCCAGGCACCTACACCATCCGCCTGACGAAGGCCGGCCAGGTGACGACGGAGCCGCTGACGGTCGTGCTGGACCACCGCGCCACCTTCACACTCGCCGACCGCCAGGCGCAGTTTGCCGCCGCCGAGCGAGTGAAAGGGATGTTCGCTCGGATGAGCAAGCTCGTCGGCGAAATCAACAGCGTCCGCCAGGGCGCCGGCGCCATCGCCAGTCAGGAATCGGCACCGCCGGCGATCAAGGCGGCCGCGGCGAAGCTAATCGCCAGGGCCGAGGCCCTGCGCAAGGAGCTGGTCGCCACCAAGGAAGGCGGGGCGATCACCGGGGAAGAGCGGCTTCGCGAGCATGTCGACGACATCTACGGCGGGATCACCTCGAGCGAGGGCCGCCCGCCCGCCTACATGCTGCAGCGCGTCGACGCGCTCGACCGGGAGCTGAAGGACGTCGAGGCGGAGTTCGAGGCGTTCAAAGCCAATGACCTGGCGCAGTTCAACGCGATGCTTCAGCAGGCCAATCTGCCGCCGGTCACGGTCGCCGCGGTTGACCTCGATCCCGAGGACCAGCCCGATGGCGGCCGCGCTTCGGCCCTGGTCAGCGGACTCGTGGGGCTTCGTTTCTACGGCGACCTGGCCGCAGTCGAACGGCGCGACGATCGCTAGGGCACGTCGGGCGAACTGATCGTGACCGGCACCAGGACGTCCTTTCGGTAGGCGTAGTCCGTCCAGGTAAGGACGATCATGATCAGGAGCCAGAAAAAGCCCGCGGCTGCAAAGGCGCGGACGAGCCCGGCGCTGCCCCTCAGCTCCATGAAGAACCACAGGACGAGAGTCGCCTTGGCGACGGCGATGGCGAGCGCGATCGCCAGGTTCCCGGACCCCAGAGGTACGAACGCCATCGTCGTGGTAAGCGCAAGCAGCGCGCACAATGCGATCCAGACCTTGAGGATTCTCTTCGCAACCTGGCTCATCCGTTCCTCCCCGCCAGGTAGATGGCCGGAAATAGGAAAATCCAGACGATGTCGACGAAATGCCAGTAGAGGCCGAGAATTCGTATCGACATCCATTGCGGCAGCCGGTCAGTCGCGAGGGTAAGCGCGGCGAAGCTAACGAAGCAGATGCCGATGAGCAGATGGAGCGCGTGCAAGCCGGTCGCGCAGAAGTACCAGGTGAAAAACAGCTCGGCGACGCGCCCGTATTCATCGACATTGAAGTTGACGCCGGGGACGAGGCGCTCCTGATATTCCTCGAAATATTCGAAGAACTTGATAGCGATGAACAGCAGCCCGAGCGCCGCCGTTGCACTTAGCCAAAGAGCCGCGGCCTTGCGCGCCCGCGCCTCCGCAAACTCGACTGCCATCGCCATGCAGGCGCTGCTGGTCAGGAGCACCGCTGTGTTGATCGTCCCAAGAACCACCTTGCTGTGGCTGGCCGCCTGGATCAGCTCGCCCCCGTACCAGAGGCGATAGTTGAAGTAGCCGGCGATGAGCGCGCCGAAGAACAGGACTTCGGTGGCGAGAAACGCCCACATGCCAAGCGTCGAGGTAGCGCGCTCCTGCTCAAGGTCGGCATATTGGAAGCCGACGCTGTCCCTCGCCGCCTGCTCAGTCATGCTCGGCCTGCGGCAGCGGCTCGCCGCGATCATATTGGTAAGGCGATCGGATCACGTGCGGCGTCCGGGTGAAGTTTTCGGTCGCTGGCGGCGACGGCACCTCCCATTCCAGGCCTGTCGAGTTCCACGGGTTCGGCGGCGCACGCTTTCCCTTGAACAGCGACCAGCCGAGATAAAAGACCGGCAGCGCGTACCCCACCGCGAGGATGCTCGCGCCTGCCGAAGACAGGACGTGCCACACCTGGAATTCGGGCGGATAGGTCTGGTAGCGCCTCGGCATTCCCAGATAGCCGAGGATGAACTGCGGGAAAAAGGTGAGGTTGAAGCCGAAGAAGGCGAGGATCGCGGTGAACCGGGCCCACATGTCCGAGTACATTCGGCCGGTGATTTTCGGCCACCAGTAGTGGAGCCCTCCGAAATATCCCATCACCGCGCCGCCGACCATGATGTAGTGGAAATGCGCGACGACGAAGTAAGTGTCGGTGACGTGAACATCGACCGCAAGCGCGGCTAGGAACAGCCCGGTGAGGCCGCCGATCGTGAACAGGCCGATGAATCCGAACGCGTAGAGCATCGGCGCTGAAAAGCGGATCCAGCCGTTGTGAAGCGTCGCGATCCAGTTGAACACCTTGATCGCCGAAGGCACGGCGACGAGGTAGCTTAGGAATGAGAAGACCAGGCTTGCGTAAAGCGACTGCCCGGCCACGAACATGTGATGACCCCACACGAGGAAGCCGATCACTCCGATGGCGATGCTGCACCAGACGATGAACTTGTAACCGAATAGCCGATTGCTGGAGAAGGTCGGGACGATTTCGCTGATCAGGCCCATCGACGGCAGGATCATGATGTAAACCGCCGGGTGGCTGTAGAACCAGAACATGTGCTGGTAGAGCAGCGGATCGCCGCCAAGCGACGGGCTGAAGATCCCGACGTGGGCATAACGTTCGACCAGCAGCATCACGAGCGTCATCGCCAGCACGGGCGTCGCGAGGATCAGGATGACGCTGGTCGAATAGATCGACCACACGAACACCGGCAGCCGGTACCAGGTCATTCCGGGTGCCCGCAGCTTGTGAGTGGTGACGATGAAGTTGAGCCCGGTCAGGATCGACGAGAATCCCGACAGGAAGATGCCGCTCACGGCGAGGATGACATAGCCCGTGGCGTAGAAGGTCGAATAAGGCTCGTAGAAGGTCCAGCCCGTGTCGACGCCGCCGAGGAGAAGCGAAGCGATCGTCAGCAGTCCGCCGGCGATGAACAGATACCAGCTCGTCAGGTTGAGCCGCGGGAACGCGAGGTCCTTCGCCCCGATCATCAACGGAATGAAGAAGTTCCCCATCGTCGTCGGGATCGACGGGATGAGGAAGAACCAGACCATGATGACGCCGTGCATCGTGAACAGGCGGTTGTAGAAATCCGGGCTTCCGAGAGTCGGGCCCGGCGTCAGCAATTCGAACCGGATCAGGGTTGCTGCGACACCGCCGACTAGAAAGAAGAAGGTGATCGAGACGAAGAAGAGGAGGGCAATCCTCTTGTGATCGGTGGTCAGCAGCCAGGAGCGGATCCCGACTGTCGAGTTCAAATAGTTGAGGGGCTGCTTCTCGCTCATCAGCGGCTACCCCGCGCCGGCGCCGAAGCTCCGAGCGATTTGACGTAGGCGACGAGCTTGGCGACATCGTCCTCGCTCGCCTGGCCCGCAAAGGACGGCATGATCGGGTCGTATCCCGCCGCCACGTCTTTCTTGGGAAGCAGGATCGAGTCGCGGATATAGCTTTCGTCGGCGCGGATTACTCGGCCATCGGAAAGCGGTACCGGGTTGCCGTAAAGCCCTTGGAGAGGCGGCGCGCGCACGGTGCCTCCAGGCTCGTGACAGCCGCTGCAACCATAGCTTCGGAACAGCGCCGCACCCTGCTCCGCCAGCGACCCGGCGCCGCCATTCTCACGAAGCCATCCGGCGTAGGCGCGCGGCTCCATCACCGTCACCCAGCCGCCCATGCGAGCGTGGTCGGTGCCGCAATATTCCGCGCAGAAGAAATGATAGCGCCCCGGACGGTCGGCGCGGAAGTGTAGCGACTCGTAGCGCCCGGGAACCACGTCCTGCTTCACTCGAAGGGCGGGGATATAGAAGCTGTGGATCACATCCTGCGACGCCATCACCAGCCGCACATCGCGCCCCGCGGGCACATGAAGAGCGTTGATTTCGCGCTGTCCGCCCGGATGCTCGGCCTTCCACATCCACTGCTTCCCGACGATGAAGATCTGCATCGAGTCGCCCGGAGGCTCGTAGAGCGTCACGTAAAGCTTGGCCCCCCAGACGGCGAGGCCGACGAAAATCAGAAGCGAGGCGATGGTCCAGCTCCATTCCCATTCCCAGGTCTTGGTTGTCGGAGTGCTTCGTTCGATTCCGCTTCCTCGCCGATAGCGGGTGGCGAACAGGATCAGCAGGAAGAACACGAACCCTGCGGTGAGGCCGGTGATCAAAAGCAATCCGCCGAACAGCAGGTCCAGCTGACCGGCGTAATGGCTCGCCTCCACAGGCCAGACTGGCACGTTTCCCATCAGGCGCGGCGCCTCCGGGCAAGAAACGCGATCATCGCGACGCACGCGAGCGCGAGGGCGATCGACACCCAGCGCACGATTCCGAGAACCGCCGCCTGCACCGTTCCCGGCTGCGGATCATAGCCCAGGCACAGGCACAGCAACGGATAGGCGGGTGGCTGCGTCGCGCCCGTTCCGGCTTTCTCGACAGCTTGCCGAAGCTGGCCGGGCTTGGTCTGGAACCCGAGTATATATTGCGCCACGTGCCCGGCAGGAGTGGCGACGATGAACCCGCCCGGATGGGCAAATTGGTCGAGTGACGCGTCATATTTGTACGGAAAGCCGATTGCGTCGGCGACTCGCCTGACCTGTTTCGGGTCGCCGGTGAGAAAGTGCCAGCCGGCAGCCGAGGTCGAGCCGAGGCGCTTCATGTAATCGGCGCGCGCGGCAAGGCCGTCGGACGGCTTTTCGCGAGGGTCGATGCTGATTGCGACGAACTGAAGGTCGCGCCCGGGCGCGAGCTTCTGCTGCTTCATCTCGGCGGTAATCTGGCCGAGGACCAGCCCGCAGAGATTGGGGCAGCGCAGATATTCCATGACGACCACGGCCGGCTGTTTTCCGAAAAAGCTGCCGAGCCGGACCGGTTGCCCCTGTTCGTTGCGCAGGACTGCATCGAGCGGGAGCTGTGCACCGGGATGCTGGTGAAACGCGAAGCTCGCAAATTGCGAGGGCTGGATAATCGCCCGGGCCGGACTGGCGACAACCGATGCAAGCAGCGCCAGCGCCGCCCAAAGCCTCACTGTCCGCTGCTCCAGCCGTTGGCCGCAACCTCGTCCATCGCCTGGTCGATCGGCACCCGGACATGCCCGTCCGGAGTCCAGCCGTAATTGGCGAGGCGGTGCATTTGAAGTTGGTCGTATCGTTCGAGGTCGCCGCGCGGGTCCGACTGAAGCTGCGGCGCCGGCGGCAATGCCTGCAGCGGTCCGCGCGGCGCGGGCGACAACACGCTTGGGAAGCCAATTGCGACTCCGCCGATGACAATGGCGATTGCCAGCGCAAGGCCCCCGGCAAGGCCCGCGAGCAGTGCCGGCGGAACGTCCGAAGTCTCAGATGCCGTTTCCGACCGAACGTCAGACAAGAGCCTTCCCCGCAAAGCCAAACCGCCGAACTGCGAACGGAAACCGCAGCTAGTCGTTCCGTTCCCGTTATTGACCAACAGCAGATAAACGGAACTTCATTGCTATTCGCTCCGTTCGGCCCTGAAAAGGGGACAAGCGGAGGAACCGGAACGGGTGGCGCAAATCTTCTCGCGCACAGCAGACACTCGGTTCCGCGCCGTCGTGCTCGCGATTCTAGCCCTCGCCATCGGGTCGCTGCTGGTGGCGGGAGTTTATGCCCGCTCGCAATATTCCACCGATGTCGCACGCACTCCGCTGCAGCCCGTTCCATTCAGCCACAAGCATCATGCCGGGGATCTCGGCATCGACTGCCGCTATTGCCACACCACTGTCGAAACCAGCGCCGAGGCGGGAATGCCGCCGACCCACACGTGCATGACCTGTCATTCGCAAATCTGGACGAATGCCAAGATGCTGGAGCCGGTCCGGGAAAGCCTCGCCAATGACCGTTCGCTCGTGTGGCAGAGGGTCATTCGAGTCCCGGACTACGTTTATTTCCGCCACAACATCCACATCGCCAAGGGAGTTGCTTGCGTCGAATGTCACGGCCGCATCGACCGGATGCCGCTGACGTACCGGGCGAAGCCGATCACCATGAAGTTCTGCCTGGACTGCCATCGCGACCCGGGGCCGCACCTGCGCCCGCGCGAGGCGGTTCTGGACTTCGGCTGGCAACCGCCTGCGGACCGCAAAGCGCTCGAGCAAAAGCTCATGCGGCTTTACGACATCCATTCTCCGCGAACGCTCACTGAATGCGGAGTTTGCCACCGATGACCACTCCCGATCTGGACGTCACGGGCCGCCGCTGGTGGCAATCGCTCGAGGAATGGGCCGGAAGCGAGGATTTCGCCGAAACGATCAAGGCCGAGTTCCCGTCGCTGTTCGACATGCTCCAGGTCGATCGTCGCGAGCTTCTTCGGGTGATGGGGGCCTCGCTCGCGCTTGCCGGAGTCACTGGATGCAAGCCGGCGCGGTCGGACGAGGTCGTCCCGTTCGTCAACGCTCCACCGGCCGGTGAAGGCCGCACTCGGCAATATGCGACGGCTGTCCTGACGGACGGCTTCGCGCAGCCGGTTTTGGCGCAGACTGTCGTCGGACGCCCGGTCAAGCTTGAAGGCAATCCGCGACATCCGGCGAGCAACGGAGCGACCAGCTTCCTCACGCAGGCAGCGTTGCTCGACCTTTACGATCCCGACCGAAGCCAGGAGCCGCTCCTGCGCGGTACAAGCGCCGATTGGTCGGACTTCGACTCGCAGATGCTGGGCTGGCGCGCAGAATGGCAGAAGAGCGGCGGCGCCGGGCTTCGGCTGCTGATAGCGCCGACGACATCGCCAACCCTCATCAGGCAGATCGAGCAGCTGAAGGCGGCCCTTCCGAATGCGCGTGTCCACCTGTTCGACCCGCTGGCCGGCTATGGCGCCGACCCGATAAGCCAGTCGCTCGGCAATGTTCAGCCGCTTTTGCAGCTGGAGAATGCGCGCGTGGTCGTGAGCCTCGACGACGATTTCCTCGGTCCGGGCCCGGCGCAGGTCGTGAACGCCAGCGGCTGGGCGAAGCGGCGCGGCGGCGTGCCGAACGGCGAGCGAATCCGCCTCTACATGGCCGAGCCGACACCGACCCTGACGGGTGCCAATGCACAGCATCGGATTGGGGTTCGACCGTCGCGAATCCCGCTGCTTGCCTCCGCGATTGCCGCCCGGCTCGGGCTCGGCGAGTCGGTCACCGGCCTCACCCCTGACGAGTTCGGTTGGGCCAACAGCGCCGCCGACGCGCTTCTTCAGAACCGCGGTCAGGCGCTTCTGACGATCGGCCGACATTCGCACCCGGCGCTTCACTCGCTGGCTGCGGGCGTCAACCAGCGGCTCGGCAGCGCCGGCACAGCCGTCCACTATCTCGCGCCGGTTTCGCTCCAGCCGGACGGAAGCTTCATAGAACTGGTCCGGGACATCGAGGCCGGCAAGGTCGCGGCGCTGTTCATGCTCGGAGTCAATCCCGCTTACGCCGGACCGGCGGACGTGGATCTCGCCGATCTGATGAAGCGGGTCCCTCTGAAGGTCCACGCGGGCCTCCATGTCGACGAGACCGCGCAAGCCAGCGACTGGCACCTGCCGCTTCCGCATTCGCTCGAGGATTGGAGCGACGCGCGCGCCGTCGACGGGCTTGCGACAATCATGCAGCCGGTGATCCAGCCGCTGTACGATACTCGCTCGCTCCACACTCTTGTCGCAGGTTTCACGACTGCCGGGCAGCCGCCCGATGCGCGCTCGATCGTCAGCGACTATTGGTCGGGCAAGCTTGCGGGCGCCGACGCCTGGAACGCGGCGCTAAAGACGGGCTTCGTCCCCGGCACCGCTGCGGAACCCGCGGCCGCCTCGCCCCAGCCGGGGCAGATCCAGCTGGCGAAGCCGACGGGCGACGTGGAGGTCGTCATTCGCCCCGACCCGACCATCCGCGACGGCAGCGGCGCCAACAACGGCTGGTTGCAGGAGCTTCCGAAGCCGCTGACGAAAGTCACTTGGGACAATGTCATCGCGCTTAGCCCGGCAACGGCCCGCAAAATCGGACTCGGCACTCCCGGCGAACCCGCCGACAACAACGTGTCGTTGGTCGAGGTTAAATCCGGCGGCCGCACCATCCGCGGGCCGGTATGGGTGTTGCCGGGGCAGCCCGACGGAGTCGCGACCGTTTATCTCGGCTATGGCCGGCGAAGCGTCGGCCGGGTCGGCAACGGCATCGGCTATGACGCCTACGCGATCAGGACCGCGGCGGCTCCGTGGGCGACGAGCGGCAGCTTGTCCGTGGTTCCGGGGAAGGCCGACATCGCCACGACGCAAACCCATCATCGCATGGAGGGCGGCGAGGAAGTCCCGACCGTGGCGAGCGCAGACGCTCATTACGGAAAACCGATTGAACGCGAGACGATCTACCCGGAGTGGAAAGACGGCAATCCGGCGTGGGGAATGGTCATCGACAACGACCTTTGCATCGGCTGCAACGCCTGTATGACCGCCTGCCAGGCGGAGAACAACGTCCCGGTTGTCGGCAAGAAGCAGGTTTACGAAGGCCGCGAGATGCACTGGCTGAGGGTCAGCCGCCTCTATTCGGGCGAGCCGGAAAATCCCGGCACGGTCTTCCAGCCGGTCCCCTGCATGCATTGCGAACAGGCGCCGTGCGAGATGGGTTGCCCGGTCCATGCCACGGTCCACAGCCCCGACGGCCTCAACCTGATGGTCTACAACCGCTGCATCGGCACCCGCACCTGCTCGAGCTTTTGCCCGTACAAGGTCCGCCGCTTCAACTGGTTCGATTACACCAGCGGAGCGGCGCCTTCGATCCAGGCCCAGCGCAATCCCGACGTCACCGTTCGCGGGCGCGGCGTGATGGAAAAGTGCACCTATTGCATTCAGCGAATCGAACAGGCCAAGGTCGATGCGGACATCGAAGGCCGCGGAGTCCGCGACGGTGAAATCCAAACCGCCTGCCAACAGGCCTGCCCGACCAACGCGATAACTTTCGGCAACCTTGCAGATGCCGGGAGCGCCGTGGCCAAGCACCGCTCGAGCCCGCGCAATTACGCGCTCCTCGATGAGCTGGGCACTCGCCCGCGCACCACTTACCTTGCCAAGATCGACCCTGAGGACGAAGCGTGAGCGAGCGCGCACTCCCCCTCGACGACACGTTCGGTGAGATCACGACCGAGGTCTCGCGGGTCCCGCTGCGGTTCCCGGCGAAGGTGCCGTGGACAATCGCCTTCCTCTTCGCGCTGTCCCTCTTGGCCTTGTTCTTCGTGTCGGTGCTGTACCTGTTCTCGCGCGGAGTGGGCGTGTGGGGCCTCAACATCCCAATCAACTGGGCCTTCGCAATCCACAATTATGTCTGGTGGCTGGGCATCGGTCATGCCGGCACTCTGATTTCGGCGATGCTTCTGCTGATGGGGCAGGATTGGCGCAACTCGCTCAACCGCTTCGCCGAAGCGATGACGCTGTGCGCAGTGATGTGCGCCGGAATCTATCCGATCCTTCACCTCGGCCGGCCTTGGTTTTTTTACTGGATGTTCCCGTACCCGGCGACCATGGGCGTGTGGCCGCAGTTCCGAAGCCCGCTCGAATGGGACATCTGGGCGGTCCTGACATATCTCACCGTTTCGCTGGTGTTCTGGTACATCGGCCTGATCCCCGACCTGGCGACCGTCCGCGACCGAGCGACTTCGCGGGGGAAGAAAATCTTCTTCGGAATTTTTTCGCTGGGCTGGCGGGGGTCGGCGCGGCATTGGAACCGCTGGCAGAAAACCTACCGGATCATCGCCGCGATCGCGGTGCCGCTGGTGGTGTCCGTCCACAGCGAAGTGTCGATGCTGTTCGCCGCCGGCCAGATCCCCGGCTGGCACTCGACGATTTTCCCGCCCTATTTCGTGCTCGGCGCAGCTTTCTCCGGGTTCGCGGTCGTCGCCATGATCGCAGTGCCGGTCCGGGCGATGTTTCACGTCAAGAACCTGGTCACCGACCGCCACCTCGATGTGCTCGGCAAGGTGTTCCTGACCACCGGACTGATGACCGCCTACGGCTATGTGTTCGAGGTTTGGGACGCCTTTTATTCCGGCAACGTGCACGAGATAGCGACAGTCCACGACCGTTTTTTCGGACCCTATGCCTGGAGTTACTGGGGAGCGGTTTTCCTGAATTTCGTTCCGTTGCAGGCTTTGTGGTTCCGCTCCGTTCGCCGCAACGGACCGCTGCTGTTCATGATCGGCACGTCGGCGATGATCGGCATGTGGTTCGAGCGCTACATGATCCTCGTCACCAGCCTCTATAAGGACTTCCTGCCCTCCTCGTTCGGCGAGTTCCACGCCAGCTTCTGGGACTGGAGCACCTATTTCGGGACTGTCGGACTGTTCCTGACGCCCTTCCTGCTGTTCCTCCGGTTCATCCCGTCGATTTCGATGGCCGAGGACAAGGAAGTTCTCGCCGAGGAGGAAGAGGAGGCGCGCAGTGGCCGCTAAGTCTCCCGCCAAGTCTCCGCCACCTCTCGGGCTGCTCGCCGAATTTCCCGACCAGGATTCTCTGCTCGAGGCGGTGCGAAGCACACGCAAGGCCGGCTACGAGGATATTGATGCCTTCAGTCCTTACCCGATCGAAGGAATGCCCAAGGCTCTGGGCCTCACAACCCACAGGATGGGGTGGCTAAGCTTCTTCGGCGGGCTGTTCGGCTTCTTCGGAGCGCTTCTCGTGCAGGTTCTGACCAACTGGGATTACCCGATCAATGTTGGAGGGCGCCCGATCCTCGCCTGGACGGCCTTCGTCGTCGTCGATTTCGAACTGATGGTGCTGTTCGCGGTCCTCTTCCCGGCAATCGGGATGATCTACTGCAACGGCCTTCCCAAGCTCTATCACCCGCTGTTCGGGACACCGCGGTTCAACCTCGCCACAGACGACCGCTTCTTCCTCTATGTGGGCGCGGACGACCACAATTTCGACGATAAGAAGACCCGTTCATTCCTCAAATCGCTGAAGCCGGCGAGCATCGAGGCGGTGCTCGAATGAAGCGCTCCTTCTTGATCCTCTTTGCGCTCGCCGGTTGCCATCAGAATCTGACGATGAGCGACCAGCCGAAGTACGACGAATGGGAACGCGCGGCGCTGTTCCGCAACGGCAGGGTCGTCCAGCATGAGCCGGCGGGTACCGTCGCGACGAACGCCGACACGCGCGATCTTCTCAAGCAGCGGCCGCCGATGAGTCTTGCGCTGGTCAAGCGGGGCCAGCAACGCTTCAACATCTATTGCTCTGTTTGCCACGGCTATGCCGGAGACGCCGACGGAATGGTCGTCCAGCGCGGCTTCCCCAAGCCGCCGAGCTTTCACGACCCGCGGCTGATCGCCGCTCCCGATTCCCATTTCGTGGACGTCATCACCAACGGGCACGGGGTCATGTACAGCTACGCCGACCGGGTGAGCGTGCCCGACCGCTGGGCGATCACCGCTTACATCCGGGCGCTTCAGAAGAGCCGGTTGGGAACCCTCGCCGACGTGCCCCCGCAGATCCGGCCGATTATCGCGGCGGAGCGCGGCAAGTGATCCGCTATTCGCTCCCGGTCGGACTAGCCGCTCTCGCGGCGTGGGTCGTGGGCCTGGTGTTCGCGACGAAGGCGGCGTTGCTCGGTTGGCTCGTCGCTGCCGTAGCGTTCGCTTCGGTCCCCGTCGGCTGCCTGGCGGTGCTGATGATGGTGGTGCTGGTGCCAGGCACGTGGCGGCGACTCTACACCGGGCCGCTGCTCCTCGGTTCGGCGCTGCTGCCGGTTGCGGCGATCGCAGTCGTCCCCGTCCTCGTCGGGATGGGAGTCATCTACTCGTGGACCGATCCCAGCGTCACCTCCGCCTACCCGGCGTTCAAGGCGGCGTGGCTGTCGCCCGGCTTCTTCGCCGCGAGGCAAGTGATCTACTGGGGAATCCTGATCGGGCTATGGCTGACGATGCTGCTTCGGCCGGCGCTTCGGCTGCCCTTCGCCGCTGCCGGCCTGATCGTGTACGCGCTCGTCGGCTCGTGGATGGGAATCGACCTTGTCGAAACCGTCACCCCTGACTTCCACTCGTCGATTTACGGGCTGCTGATGCTGGCAAGCGGATGGGTGGCGGCGATCGCCTTTGCGCTTGCCGTCGGCCTCGGCCCAGCGAGGACGCCTGCCCCCCTCTCTGCCGCGGGCGCTTTTTTCGTCGCGATGCTGATGTGGGCCTACCTGCACGCGATGCAGTTCCTAGTCATCTGGTCGGGCGACCTTCCCGACGAAGTCGGCTGGTATATCTCGCGAGGGACGCACGGATGGGAGTGGGTGACGGCGCTCCTCTATCTGGGCCAGGCAATCGGCCCCTTTTTCGCAATGCTGATGCCGGCGGTCCGCAACAGCCGCCGCGCAATGGTCGCGATTGCGCTTCTTACTCTGGCGTTGCGGCCAGTCGAATCGGCGTGGTTCATCCTTCCGCAGCTGGATTGGACTTGGCCGACACTAATTCTCACGGTGGCTGCCCTGGCGGCCATGGCAGGTCTCGGAGCAGCCTGCGTAGCGCTCCTCAAAAGCCGCCGCCCGGAGTGGTTTCGGGGCGACCGCTTCGTCCCGGAAACGGCCGAATCTTCAACGGCTTGAACCTTCGCAAGCCAGTGGTTGACCGCACGCAAGTCTGGGCGCTCGCAGTCGTCGCCTCGCGTTGAATCCGTACAACCCAGCAAAGGAGAGGACTCATGCCCGACAAGGTGAATCTCAACACGGCTTCGCGCCAGCAGCTCAACAGCATTCCGAACATCGGCGACGATTGCGTTGACCGGATCATGAAGAACCGCCCGTTCGACAATATGAAGGACGTCGACAAGGTCACCGGGTTCGGCGACGACGCGCTTCAGAACCTGCACGAACACGCGACGGTGTGACCGGAGCGAGCGATGGACGAGAAACAGAAAAAGCTATTCGACTGGCTCGACGACAAGGCGTTCCAGCCTGTCCTCAGCAAGGACCCGGACGACTATTCCGGCGACAAGAAGGACAAGCTGAAGGACGTTCAAAGCGCCACCCGGAACGAGCGGAAGCGGTACCAGAATTACAGTTCCGCGCAGGACCTGTACAACAACTTCCAGGACGACCTCGACTCCGATGACGCCCGCGAGATCGACAACGAGCTCGACGACCTCGGCCTTCCCAAGCTTCCCGACTTCAAGAAGCAATTCACCGAGAAGGCTCGCGAACTCGGCGTCGACACTTGAGCCTCGCGCCTGAAGCCCAGGCGCACACCAGATCAGACCAAGGCGAGCGCTGCCGCATTTGCGGCGGCGCCCGCTTGTCTGCTGCCGGCAAGGTGGACGGATACGAGTTCGTTGAATGCGCCGACTGCGCGTTCGTCTTGGCACCGCAAGTCGCCGCCGGCACGCTCAAATCGCTCTACCAGGCGGGCTTCCACGGAATTGAAGGAGACAATTCCCGATCCGGTCAGAGAACATGAACCTCTAGCCGGTCCTCACATTCCGGGCGGTACGGCTCGGGGCCGCAGAACTCCTCGATCTTGCCGCGGTCGCGCACGATGATCTGCCGTCCGCGAACCACGAGTCCGTTGTCGGCGAGAATCTGGAGCGTTCGCGACAGCGTCTCCGGAGTCATTCCAATCCGCGCCGCCAGGTTGCGCTTTCGCATCGGCAGCTCGGGGCTGGGGCAAGAACTGCTGTCGACGATCTTGAGGAGAAAAGAACCGAGTCGCTGTGCAGCATTGCGGGACTTGAGGTCCACGACCTGCCGCATTGCTACGCGGAACTGGCCGGCAATGGCGCGACTCAGATGCATTGCGAACCGAGCGTTGGTGGCCGCTTCGGCCCTGATCCGTTCCGCGTCGACCAGCAGCAGTCGGCAGGATCCCAACGTTCGAGCGGAGGTCGTGTACGGCTCACTGAACAATACCGAGCCGGGCATGAAGATGTCGCCCGCGTTCATCAGCATTACGCCCCATTCGCGCTTATGGCCGTTCGAGAAGATCTCGACGCTGCCGCTGATGATGACGTGGAGTTTGTCGGGCTGTTCGCCCTGGCGGAACAGCAGGGTTCCCGGGGGATATCGCTGAACTGTCGAAAACTGGAGAAGACGCGCGAGCTCCTGCCGTCCAAGTCCTTCGAAGACCGGCAGCCGCGCAACCAAATCCCTGTCTGCCGTGGTCACTGTCACACCTGTACAATTCTGAGGCGAGCTGAGCGGTTCCAACAAGCATAGTGCAAAGGACGGCGGCGGCGTGCTGATCCAGGTTACGAACGTGGCTCGTCCGCCGTGCTTGGCCGTCCCCGCACCGAGACGGTCTGGTCATCAAGACTGCGCTTGACTGTCCTCAAGTGACGGAGCCGCTGCGGCGAAGCAGCCTTCTTGCTCGGCATGTCTGACAAGTCGCGTACCGGCCGAAAGCTCACAATCCTCAGCGTCGGCTATCCGTTCGCTCCTGTTTCAGCCGATCCTGTCGGCGGTGCGGAACAGGTGCTCTCGAGGCTCGATGCCGCGCTCACGCAGGAAGGTCACACTTCGGTGGTGATTGCGCCGAAGGGCTCTTCGGTCGCTGGAGAGTTGCGCGGGTTTGACTCGGTCCGCGGCGAGATCGACGACTCGGTTCGGGCGGCGGTTCACGGCGAAGTTCGTGCTGTTATCGCGCAATCGATCGAACGGGACCGCCCCGACGTCATTCATTTTCACGGCATCGACTTCGCTGACTATCTGCCGGTGCAAGGACCGCCGTGCCTGATCACGCTGCACCTGCCGCTGGACTGGTACCCGGCGCACGCGCTGCAGCCATCGCGCGACGACGTGGTGTTGGTGCCGGTCTCTGCGAGCCAGGCCCGCAGCGCGCCGACGGGCGCGACTTTGGGCGCGCCGATAGAGAACGGCGTCCCGATCCCTCAGCAGCCTGCCAGGAAGGGCGACTTTGCGGTGACGCTGGGACGGATCTGCAGGGAAAAGGGAATTCACGATGCGCTCGACGCGGCTCGCGAAGCGGGCTCGAGATTGCTTCTTGCCGGCAGGGTGTTCCCCTATGCGGAACACCGCCGCTACTGGCGCGATCTGGTTCGGCCGCGGCTGGACGAGGCTCGGCGGTGGATCGGTCGGATCGCGGGGCGCCGCAAAGAGGCGCTCCTGACCGGGGCGAAATGCCTGTTGGTGCCGAGCCGGGCTGCGGAAACCTCGTCGCTGGTTGCGATGGAGGCAATCGCCGCCGGGACGCCGGTGATCGCCTATTCTAGCGGCGCCCTACCGGAGGTGGTGGAGCACGGCCGGACCGGGTTCATCGTCGACGATGTCGAAGCAATGGCCGACGCTATCGGTGAGGTCGGACGCCTCGACCCCGACGAGTGCCGCCGAATCGCGATCGAGCGGTTCCCTCTCCAGCGAATGATCGACTCCTACTTCGACGAATACCGCCGCCTCGCTGCCTGACCGGAACCGGACGCTGCTGCGACCGGTTCGAAACCCAAGATGGATTTGCTCGAGGTAATCGGTTCGGGATCGCCCATCGACGGCGAGGTCGTGGTTGTGCTCGCTCACCCTGACGACGAAAGTGCCAGCGCCGCCGCCCTGCTGCAGCGTTCACGGTGGGCGAAGCTGATTTACCTGACGGACGGAGCGCCGCGAGACCTTGAAGATGCACGGCGCGAGGGGTGTGGCGATTGGCGCGCCTACGCCGAGCTTCGCAAGCGCGAGTTGCGAGCGGCGCTGTCCGCGCTCGACGCCGCAGCGGACCCGACCTTCTATGACCTTCCCGACAAGCAGGCGCACGAGCATCTCGACTGGATCGTGGAACAGCTCTTCCGGGAGCTTGACGGTGCCGATGCCGTCATCTCGCATGCATATGAGCACGGCCATCCCGATCACGACACAGCAGCCTTTGCCGTCGCGCTGGCCCGGCGGCGGCTCGCAGCCGAAGCTCCGGCCGCGTTCGAATTCGCCGGCTACCATCTTGCGGCAGATGGACCAGTATACGGCCGCTTTCACGGCGAGACGGGAACGGAATTGCATCTCACGCCGGTTGAGCTGGAGCGTAAGGCTGCGGGCATCGACGCCTATCGAAGCCAGCGCGACACGCTCGCCTTATTCCCGCTCGAGCCCGAGTATGTTCGCCCCGCGCGATCCTACGACTTCGCAAGATCGGCTCCCCCGGGACGGGCGCTTTACGACCTTTATGGGTGGGACATCACCAGCGAGCGCTGGCGAAGCGCCGTTGCGGAACCCGTTCAGTGAGCGTCGAAATCGTGCAGGATATCGCGGCAATGGCCGACGAATGGGAGCAGCTGTGGAGCAGCGTGCCCGACGCAAGTCCATTCCAACATCCGGCGTGGCTCGTTCCATGGTCTCGCGTCTACGCGCCGGGGCGGTGCCGCGCCGCGGCCTTGCGATGCAAAGGCCAGTTAAAAGCGCTGCTGGCCGCTTTCGTCTGGGAAGGCGCGCTGCTTGCGGCGGGTACCGGTCCGAGCGACCACTGCTCGGCTCTGTTCGCTCCTGGATCAGGCGATTGCGCCGACGACATGCTCGACCAGCTTGCCTGCGCGTTCGATGAGCCGTTCGACCGGATCGACCTGCAACAGCTTCCAACGAATTCGCCCGCCGGTACAGACTGCGAAGGCGAGGGGTGCGTGGTCCTGCGGCTCGAGGGCAAGGACGGCATGGCGAACATACCAAAGAAGATGCGCTCCAACTGGCGCTATTCGGTTCGGCGGCTGAAGCGCGAGGGCGCGGCAATCGAAACAGTTTCCGCCGGGGAAGCCACCGAAGCCGCGGCGGAACTCGAGCGGCTTCACGCGATTCGGTGGCAAGCCGAAGGCGAAGAGGGCGTGTTGGCCGACGACCTCGCGGCACGCCATTTGCGGCTTGCGATCCCGGAGCTCGCAAGAGCGGGGTTGCTTCGCATGTACCGCCTCCGATCGGAAGGAACGACGATCGCAATCCTGTTCACCATGAGTGGCGCCCGATCGATCTGCTTCTATTTGAGCGGATTCGATCCGGAGTGGGAGAAGTACAGCCCCGGAACCGCACTCATCGGAACGGCAATCGCCGAGGCGGCCGCGGAGGGCTGTACCGAGTTCGATTTCCTTCGCGGCCAGGAGCAGTACAAATATCGCTGGGGCGCGGAGGACCGGCCGATGGGGCGGCGCCTAGTTACTGTGCCCGTTCGGGCGAACGAAGCTGCTTGCGCATGATCTGCTGGTCGACCGTCATTTCCATCGGCTGGCCCTCGAACATGAACTTCACTTCCTCGACACATTTGCCCGAGGGTTCGTAGCCGAGCCGCTCGTAAAACCGGCGAGCGCCTTCATTGTCCCATTCGACCCCGAGCTCGATTTCCCCCGCACCGCGCGATTGCGCCAGTGCTTCGGCCCGCCTCATCAGCGCCCGGCCGAGTCCGCTGCCTTGCAGCGGCGGGAAGACCCGAATCGCCCATAGCAGCGGCCGCTTACTTCCGCCGCCGCGCGTGAAGTCGAGCCACGCCTGGCCAACTGGAAACCCGCCAGAGATGGCGAGAAGCATCGCAGCGTCGCCGCGCTTCTGCGCTTCGAAGGTGGAGCGGATGATTTCCCGTTGAGTGGTGTGGAGGCCCATCCACTCGAGCGCCGGCAGGTCGTCCTCGACGCACAGGCGAAACTTGATCGGAAGCTGGATAATCATTCCGCCGGCTCCAGCTCCGCCGGCATCTCGACGTTCACTCGGCGGTAAAGCTCGGGCCGGTGGCGGCGCCAATGCTCCAGGCGCACTTCGCGAGCCGGCCGACCGTGGAAGTCCCAGGGGAGGTGGCGGGTGTTGAGCCCGACGAAATGGGCGCCGCACTGGCCGAGTTCGGACAGGTGCGGCGGGAACGGTGAACAGATGGCGACCTCGTCGACGGGGACGACATATGGCGACGCGTTCCGGGACACGGCGGCGATCTGCAGCCCTTGCTCGTCCAGCTCCGAGTGCAGCGTCACGGGATTCTCGGCGAGCACGTCGCGAATGGCAGCTTCGTAATCGAAGCCCGGAGGAGTGCCGCGAATTCCCGAGTTGCGCGGCTCCGGTCCGCACTGCTGCGCAAATTGGCCGTGAGCCGGAGTCACGTCAGCGGCGATCAGACGCCCGTCCGGATCGTCAAGCCAGGCGCGAATCGGGTCCGGCAGTCGCCACAGGATTAGGTCGTTGTCGATGGCGAGCTCGCGTTTGTCCGAATCGAGCAGTAGCGGGATGAACTTCCATGCCGTCCCCTCGCTCATTGCCCCGTCGAGGAACGGCTCAAGGACGGGCGGGACCTGCCGCTCGACGAATCGCCACTGCACCCTTCCCGGGACTTCGCCCGTTCGTCGCTTCGCTTCCTCCACGGAAAGCGTGTTGACGCAGACGTGGAATTCCACCTCGGGCCCGAACAGCCGATCCGCGCCGCACAGCGACAGACGAAGCGATTCGAATCCTTCGTCGGCGACATCGCCGATCGTCCAGCGGACATTGAGTGCCATCGCCAATAGAAGCGATTCGGCGCGACGACGTTCCGAAATTGCGGGTGTCGTCCCCAGCTTTGCTCGCGCGCTCTCTGCTCGAACGTCCCCAGACGTCCTGCGCGTGGAGCGGGCGAAGGGATTCGAACCCTCGACCCCAACCTTGGCAAGGTTGTGCTCTACCCCTGAGCTACGCCCGCTCATTTGGCGCTTCGGCCGCCGGTCCGGCGGCAGGGTGGCGGGCGCCTAGCATGGCGTGTGGCCCGCCTGCAAGCTCGCCTTGAGACCAGCGCCGGCGCGGCCCATATGGGCGCCCTGGATGGAGTAACGAAAGGGCCGGCGTGGCGACATTGGGATTGAGCGAAGCCGAACGCGAAGCAGTCGCGAAGCTGGATCGCGACGTCATTCAGCCGTCGATGTCCAATCTGGTCCTGCTCGATTTCTGGGCGGAGTGGTGCGGGCCCTGCAAGCAATTCGCCCCCGTTCTGGAAAAGATTGCCGCCGATTACGCGGCTAAGGGCGTCAAGCTGGTCAAAATCGACGTCGATGCCGACAAGATCATCGCCGCGCAGTTTCGGGTCCAATCGATCCCAACGCTCTATGCATTTTACCAAGGGCAGCCGGTCGCCGACCTCACCAAATATCGGACCGAAGGACAGCTCAAGAAGGTTCTCGACCAGCTCATTACGCAGCTCGATGTCGCCGGCGGCGAAGACGAGCCGGCAAAGGCTGAGATCGGGCCGCTGATCGCCATGGGCGAAGAAGTCCTCGCCGGCGGCGATGCCGAGCGAGCGGCCAACATTTTCCGTCAGGTCCGCGACATGGCTCCCGAAGACCCCGGCGCTGCCGGAGGGCTGATCAGGGCCTTGCTTGCGGCCGGAGAAAATGACGAGGCCAAGCGCATTCTCGATTCGCTTCCAGCCGAGGTCGCGAGCGATTCCGCGGTCGGGCGAGCGAGGGCGGCGCTCGAAACGGCTGCCGCCGGGGCCGGCGCCGATCTCGCCAAACTTGAAAAGGCCGTGGCAACGAATCCGGACGACCTGGAGGCGCGATACGATCTCGCCGGGGCGGCAATGGCAGCCGGGAAGCGGGATCGCGCAGCCGACGAGCTTCTCGCCATTATCGAGCGAGACCGCGACTGGAACGAGGGCGCCGCCCGAAAGCGGTTCCTGCAGCTTCTCGAAGCTCAGGGACTCGAAGACGACTGGGCGCGCACTCAGCGGCGCCGGCTTTCGGCCCTGCTATTCACGTGAGCGGAGCGCTCCCGCTTCGAGCGCCGCTGTTTCCAATTCCCGGCGCAATTCTTTTTCCCCGAGCGCAATTGCCGCTGCACATTTTCGAGCCGCGCTATCGCGAGATGGTCCGCGATGCGATGGACGGCGACGGACTGATCGCAGTCGTCCAGCCGCAGCTGGTCGAAGTCGAGGATGATTCGAAACAGCCGCTTTACCCGGTCGGCTGTGTCGGGGAGATCGTCGGTCTCGAAGAGCTTGAGGACGGCCGCTTCAATATCGTCCTGAACGGATCGAACCGCTTCCGGATCATCCACGAGGTGGATCTCGAAACGCCGTATCGCAACGGCGATCTCGACGTAGGCGCGTTCGACGACCGTGAGCCGGAGCCGCTGCCGATGACCGAGCGCGCCGAGGTCGAGCGCGAGGCGAAGCGACTGGGCGACTCGCTCGGGCTTGCAGTGGACTGGTCGGCGGTCAGCCGTCTCGATGACGAGCTGTTGGTCAATGCAATCGCCCAGGTCGCCCCGTTCGACGTTTCGGCAAAGCAGGCGTTGCTGGAAGCGGAGACTCTCTCGTCCCGGGCCGATCTGCTGGTGCAACTGATGCAGTTCCTGCGCCTCAGCCAGGGCAGCGCGGACCTGCAGCCGACGTTGCAATGAACGCCCGGGCGTTCGCCGGGCGTGAGTCTCCGGTCAGATCGGCAGCCCCTGAAGGAGCAGCGGAAGATCGCCGCTAGTGCCTCGAGCCTCGTCCATCAGCCGTTCCTTGATGGGACCGATACGGTCGATCAGGCCCATTCCGAAGCGGCGAACGACCGAGGCGGTCCGGCCTGGAATACCGTAGATCCGGGTGAGGCTGTCCGTCGCCATCGACACCATTAGCGTGTCGAGCGAGCGCCAGCGCTGGTATCGATCGAGCAATTGCGCGTCGCCGAGGTCCAGGCCAAGCCGCGCACCCTCCACCAATACCTGCGCAAGGGCGGCGACATCTCGAAAGCCGACGTTGAGGCCCTGCCCCGCGATCGGGTGCATCGCGTGGGCGGCATCTCCAACGAGCGCCAGCCGCTGCGCGGTGATCTGGGACGCATGGTGAAAGCCGAGCGGATAGGTTGACCTCGGCGCAGCGAGCGAGACCTTGCCCAGAAACCCGCCCATCGCCTTCTTGGCCTCGGCGGCGAAATCCTTCTCGCTCAGCGACAGCAGGCCGGGCGAATCTTCGCTTTGAACCGACCAGACGATCGCCGACCGATGGCGCTTCCCCTCGTCAGTCATCGGCAAGAGGGCGAAGGGGCCGCCGGGATAGAAGATTTCGTAGGCAACATTCTCGTGCGGCAGCTCGTGATAGAGCACCGACACGATCGCCGTGTGGTCGTAGCGCCAGCGGGCAACTCGGATTCCCGCCTGCTCGCGCATCGGCGAGTTGCGGCCTTCGGCGCCGACGAGCAGCGGGGCGGAGAGCTTGCGACCGTCCTCGAGCGCTACCACGACCTGGTGCTCGCCGCGATCGACATCGGCGACTCGCGATTTCCACAACAGCCAGAGATTCTTGCCCGCCTCTGCACGGGCGCGAAGTGCCGCCCTCAGGTGGCGGTTCTCGTGCATCCAGCCGAGCGGCCCCTCGTCTTGGCCCGGCTCAAAGGCGAGGCCGCCCGGATCGAGGCCGTCGGCCACCTGGATCTTCAGGATGGGGCAACCCGGCACCGGGAAATGATCGGCGACTCCTGTCGTTTCCAGCATCCGCGCCGAACTTGCCGACACGGCGCTGGTCCGCCCGTCAAATGCCGCGTCGAGCCGCTGGTCGGGGTCGGCCGGATCGACCACGATTGCTGAAAGGCCGCTGGAATCGAGCGCTGCCGCGAGCGCCAGCCCGACAAGCCCCCCGCCGAGGATAATGACGTCCGCACGATCCATGTAAAAGGGTGCACTAGCGCGCCGCCCCGCCTCTGGCGAGGGGCGGCAAAAATGCTGACGTCAAGAAAGCGTTTGACCGGCGAGTCCCTGAGAAGGCATTTTAGGAACGCGGTTTTTTTTGGGGGTGGGAAATGGCAACGGCTGCAGCGCGGCCAAAGCAGGACCTGGGGCCGGACTGGCGAGACAAGCTGCGCGAATTGGTTCGCCGGCTCGTTCGGCGCTGTTTCGGCAGCGTCCTGGTGGTGGTTGCGATTATCGCCGCACTCGCCTTGATTTCCCACAGCACCACCGACCCGTCCTTCACGACTGCCGCCGGAGGGCCTCCAGAAAACTGGCTTGGCGCGGTTGGCGCCTACTCGAGCGATCTCGCGCTTCTGCTGTTCGGAATCGGATCCGCGCTGTTCCTGCCGGTGATTGGGCTCGCGGGTTTACGGATGGTCCGGCTTGCTCCTACCGGCCGGCTCGGCCGCGCGCTGCTCGTTTCCGCCGTAGCGGCGATTCTTTTCGGGATTGCGCTCAGCCTGACCAGCGCCTCTGCGGTTTCGGGGCTCCCGGCGGGATGGGGCGGCGCGATTGCCTTGGCTGCGGCGAACGGGCTCGAGTTTCTCATCTCGCTGATCCCCGATTCGCGCTTCGTGGAGCCGGTTCGGCTGGCGGTGCTTGTGCTGTTCGCTGCTGCCGGGCTTGTTCTCGCCTGGTTCGCGATTGCTCTGACCGACGAGGAAAGAGCATGGGCCGGAGCGCTGTTCGCTCGTTCGCCCGAACGTAAGTCAGCGCCGCGACGGACCCAGGAGTTGCGCGACGAGCGAAGCGCCGTTGCCTCCCCGCCCGAGCCGCGCCCGTCGGTTGCCGTAGCCGAGCGTTCAGCGGCCCCGGAGCGGTCGAAGAGTGCGATGCGAAAGCGCGCCGCCCAGCCCGGGCTGGCACTCGGCGACAGCTACGTCGTTCCGGACTCGAGCTTGCTTGCGAAGGCTCCCGACAAAGGCAAGGCCCAAGTCGACCGGGCGGCGCTCGAGCGCAACGCGAAAATTCTCGAAGCGGTTCTCGAAGACTTCAACGTGCGCGGTAACATCGTCGAAGTCCGCCCCGGGCCGGTCGTCACCATGTACGAACTCGAGCCGGCGAGCGGAATCAAGGCGAGCCGCGTGATTGCCCTTGCCGACGACATCGCCCGAAACATGCAGGCGATCTCGGCGCGAGTGGCGATCATACCCGGCCGGAGCGTCATCGGAATCGAGCTGCCGAACGCCCGCCGTGAGACGGTTGCTCTTTCCGAGCTGATCACCAGCGACGCTTTTGCCGATGGCGACATGTCGCTGCCGCTTATCCTGGGCAAGAATATCGCCGGCGATCCGGTGGTCGCCGACCTTGCGCCGATGCCGCACCTGCTGGTTGCGGGCACCACCGGCTCGGGCAAGTCGGTGGGGCTCAATTGCATGATCCTGTCGCTGCTGTTCCGTTATGGGCCCGACGACTGCAAACTCATTCTGATCGACCCGAAGATGCTGGAGCTCAGCATCTACGACGACATTCCGCACCTGCTGGCGCCGGTCGTAACGGAGCCCGGCAAGGCGATCCGGGCGCTCAAATGGACAGTCGAGCAGATGGAAGACCGCTATCGCAAGATGGCGAATCTCGGCGTGAGGGCACTTCCCAGCTTCAACGCCCGAGTGCGCGAGGCGAAGGCAAAGGGCGCAAAGCTGAAGCGCCGCATACAGACCGGCTATGACGGCACCACCGGGCAGCCGATCTACGAGGATGAGGAATTCGAATACGAAGTCCTCCCGCAGATCGTCGTCGTCGTCGACGAACTTGCCGATCTGATGATGACCGCCGGCAAGGAGGTCGAGTTCCTTATCCAGCGGCTCGCGCAAAAGGCGCGGGCGGCCGGAATCCACCTCATCATGGCGACTCAGCGTCCGTCGGTCGACGTCATCACCGGAGTCATCAAGGCCAATCTCCCGACCCGGATCAGCTTTCAGGTAACGAGCAAGATCGACAGCCGAACGATCTTGGGCGAGCAGGGGGCCGAGCAGCTGCTCGGAAAGGGCGACATGCTCTACATGCCCGGAGGAAAGCAGATCATTCGGGTGCACGGCCCGTTCGTCTCTGACGAAGAGGTTCGGGCAGTGGCCGAGCATTGGCGCAAGCAGGGCATGCCGGAATATATCCAGGCGGTCACCGAAGAGCCCGAGGACGGGGACTATTTGTTCGACGGGCAACCGACAGGCGAGGACGATCCCGAGACCCAGCTTTATCGCAAGGCGGTACAGATTGTCGCGGAAAGCCAGAAGGCATCGGTCTCCTATCTCCAGCGGCAGCTTCGAGTCGGCTACAACAGCGCGGCACGGCTGATCGAGCGTATGGAGAAGGACGGGAAGGTCGGAATGCCCGACCACGTCGGCCGCCGCGAAGTGCTCATCGACATGGACGGGCACCCGATCTAACCCCTTCGCCAGGTGAACCCACGGGAACCGCGCAGTTCAGAGCGCATTCAAGCGGAAACCGCCAAATCCGGCGACATCTCTCAGGAGCTTGTGGAATGCACTTTCCAACCCGTTTTGCGCGCGCGCTGATGCCGGCAATCGCGATCGTCGCGCCGGTTGCAGCGCACGCGGCGACTTCGCCCGACATGGCGCTGGTCAAGAAGCATTTGGCCGAGGTCAGGTCGATGACCGCCGACTTCAAGCAAACGGACTCGAAGGGACGGGTGCTTACCGGCACGCTGCAGCTGGAGCGGCCCGGCCGGATCCGGTTCGATTACGGCAAGACGAACATTCTAGTCGTCGCTGACGGTAAGAAGCTCACCTTTGTCGACTATGATGTTGGCCAGAAATCCAGCTGGGCGCTCAACAAGACACCGCTTGGAGTCCTTCTCTCCTCCAGGCCAGACCTCGACCGAATCGCCAAAATCCGACCGAGCGATGATCCCAGAGTTGTCGTTGTTCGCGCCGTCGATCCGTCGCATAACGAATTCGGCAAACTGATCCTCGCCTTCATCCGCGACGGAAGCGCTCCCGGCGGGCTGAAGCTCTATGGCTGGACTGCGGTAGACGCGCAGGGAAAGCGGACGACGGTTACGCTGTCGAACCAGCGCTATAACGTTGCCGTCCCGGCAAGCGCCTTCACTTACGCCGAACCGAAGAAGCGGGGTGGATGAAGCGAAACAAAGCCCGTAGCAGATCGAAACCTGTTCATCGCTGCGTCAGCTAGGCTGTCGTAAAGAATGAAAGGTTGCCGCATTGGCTAGGGGTTTCCCCCTGTTACCCTTGCCGCGGTAATCCCTTGCGTGACGAACGCTTGGTCGGCCCTCGCACCATGCCCCCGGTGCGAGGGCCTTTTCGCTATGGTGTAGGCCGCGGGCGCGAAAAGGCCCGCCTTTTCCTTTTGGACAGACGCAGGCTAAGCGGCGGCAGTGACGAAACGGCTTAAGATCGCCTCCTGGAACATCAATTCGGTCCGAGCGCGGCTTGGGCTCGTCGAGCGGCTCATCATCGAGCACCAGCCCGACATCCTGTGCCTTCAGGAGACGAAGGTTGTCGACAGCATCTTCCCGGTCGAAATGTTCGACCGCCACGGTTACCTGCATCGCCAGCTCAACGGACAGCGAATGCACCACGGAGTGGCGATCCTGAGCCGCGTCCCTCTGAGCGAACCCGGACGCCACGACTGGCAAGACAATGGCGAAGCGAGGCACATCGGAGCCCGGCTGGAGTGCGGAGTCCGCCTTGAGAATGTCTACGTTCCCGCCGGCGGCGACACTCCCGACCGCAAAGTCAACGCGAAGTTCGGCCAGAAACTCGATTTCATCGAGCGGATGACCCGCTGGTCGGAGAAGCTTCGCGAGCCGACGCTGATCGTCGGCGACTTCAACGTCGCCCCGCTCGAATGCGATGTGTGGAGCCACAAGGCGCTGCTGACGGTCGTCAGCCACACACCAGTCGAAGTCGAAGCGCTGGGGCGGCTTCAGCAGGCGCACGGCTGGATCGACGTCGGCCGCCGCTTCGTGCCGGCTCCTGAACGGTGCTTCACGTGGTGGAGCTATCGATCGCCCGACTGGACGAAGAACGACCGTGGTCGGCGGCTCGATCACATGTGGGCCTCCCCCGAGCTCGCCAACCATTTGGTGGCACATTCGGTTCTGGAGCCGTGCCGCAATTGGGAGCGCCCGTCGGACCATGTGCCGCTCATCTGCGAGATTGGCATTTGAGCGGCGACCAACTGCGCCCCGCCATCGCCGCGCTCAAGAACGGGCGAGCGGTACGGATCGAAGCCGACCACCCGCTGACGGTCGCTTCCGTCGAGACGATCACCCCCGATATGCTGGGCGAAATCGACCCCCAAGCGCAAGCGCCCCTGCTGATTAGCGGCTGGAGAGCGGCGGCGCTTGGGCTCGCCAACCGCCTCGAGGCCGCCGATCCCGGCGAGCCGGTGCTGATCGAGCGACAACCCTGGCTCGATGTCGTGGCGGCCCGCAGCATCGCCGATTCGGGGCAGGACCTGGATCGGCCGCCGATCGGCCCGCTGACGCCGAGACCGCTCGACCGCCAACAAGAAGCGCAAGCGGGCTTGAAGCTCGCCCGCCTTGCAGGGCTGCTTCCGGCGCTGTGGCTACTCCCCCCGGAAGCCGCCGCCACGAGCATCCGAATCGAAGCTGTGATGGGCGCAGCCCCCGAGGCCAAGCTACTCGCTCGCGCCGCCTTGCCGCTCGAAGACGTGCCGGAAACGCAAATCGCGGTATTCCGGACAAGCGACGACGGTCAGGAGCATGTGGCGCTGGTCGTCGGAGCCTTCCGTGGCGCTCCGCCGCTAGTCAGGCTGCATAGCGAGTGCCTGACCGGCGACGTTTTCGGATCCCTGAAGTGCGATTGCGGGCCGCAGTTGGAGGAGGCACTGCGGCTCATCGCCCGAGCCGGCGGCGGATTGCTTCTGTACCTTCGGCAAGAAGGGCGTGGAATCGGAATCGCCAACAAGATCCGCGCTTATGCGCTCCAGGACCGCGGGCTCGACACGGTTGAGGCCAATCTTCGGCTCGGCTTCGCCGACGACGAGCGGGACTATGACCATGCGGCGGCGATTTTGCGGTCGCTCGGGATCTCCGAAGTCAGGCTGCTGACGAACAACCCTGCCAAGGTCGAGGGGCTGGAGCGATCCGGAATTGGCGTTGCCGAGCGGGTCGGTCACCACATGCCCGCCAATCCGCACAACGCCGATTATCTTGCCACGAAGCGCGATAAGAGCGGTCACCTACTCTAGGGCGAGAAGCCGACGCACTTCATCGAAACTGTGAGCCACGTCGTTGACGCCAGTCTCTCGGAGCATTTCGGCGTGCCCGTCGAGGCAATGCTCTCCGGCAGCAAGGCCGATCACCTGGGCTCCGGAAGCCACGGCTCCGGTTGCGCCAATGCGCGAATCCTCCAGCACGACACAGTCGGCAATGCAAACGCCGAGCTGCTCCGCCGCGTAGAGGTAGAGATCGGGCTCGGGCTTGCCGCGCTCGACGTGCTCGCGGCCGCTGTAAAGGTGGTTGCCGAACTCCTGCTCAAGACCCAAGTGGCGAAGGTGAGTCCGAATCCATCTGGTCGAGCTTGAGGACGCGACCGCTCTGCCAAGCGACGGCGGAAGCGACCGGACGAACTCCACCGCGCCGGACACGCCGGCAATTCCGTCGCTGAGCGCGTTCGCACTGCTCTCCTTCATTCGCTCGTGAAACTTCGCCGGAAGCTGCGAGCCGATCCGCGCTTCGATGGCTTCGATCACTTCTTTGCCGGTCCGACCCATGAAATGCGTCAGCGCATCCCGAAGGCTTGTTTCATGACCCAGCTCCGTCAGCAGTTCTGCCGTGAGGCGGTTGAGCTGCAGCTCGCTTTCGAGAAGGACTCCGTCGAAATCGAAGATGATTGCTTGGAAACCGGCCATCAGTCTTCGAACAGCGCAGTCCCGACGCGCACGGCTGTTGCCCCGAGCATCACCGCCGATTCGTAATCCGAAGACATTCCCATGCTGAGCCCGGTGACTCCGTGCTCGCAGGCAATCTTGGCGAGCAGCGCGAAAAAGGGAGAGGGTTCGAGGCCGAGCGGCGGGATGCACATCAGTCCCGCAAGCGGGAGCGGCGATCGCCGCACTTCGCCGACGAATTCGCCGACCTCGGCAATCGGACAGCCGCCTTTCTGCGGCTCGTCGCCGATGTTCACCTGGACGTACACCGCCGGATAGCGCTCGGCATTTTCGCCTTCCTTCACCAGCGCGTCGAGGAGCGACTTGCGATCGAGCGAATGGATGGCGTCGAACAGGCGAACGGCGTCACCGGCCTTGTTGGACTGAAGGCGCCCGATGCAGTGAAGGCGGATGTTGGAGTTGCGACGGAGGAGCGCGGGCCACTTATCCAGCGCCTCCTGGACGCGGCTTTCTCCGAAAACGCGCTGCCCGGCTTCGATTAGCTCTTCGATCTCCTCCACGGGCTTGGTCTTCGTCACTGCTATCAGCGTGACATCTGCGGCGTCGCGGCGGGCCACTTTGGCAGCGGCGGCGATTCCGTCGCTGATTTTGCGGAGGCGCTCTGCAGCGGTCATGAGCGCGCTATAGGAAGGACGATGAAGCGCCGCCAGACCAGCTTCCCGCGCCAGTGGCTGATCCTCGACAGCCGTCTTGGCGACGCTTGGCGACAGGCGGTGAGGAGACTGCCGATCGGAAGCGGAATCCTGATTCTCTGTCGCGATCTGCCGAAAGCCGACCGGGCGAAATTGTTCGCGAAACTTCGCCGACTGGCTCGCGCCCGGTCGCTGACGCTTGTGGATGAGGCTGCCGGCGAGGCTGCGCGCGTTCATGGCCCAGTCGAACTTCGGCAGGCAGGACTCGGCGGCTTTCCGCTAGTGTTTCTTTCCCCGATGTTTCCGACCAGGAGCCATCCGGACTGGGTGCCGCTAAGGCGTATGCAGGCGTCTGCCCTGGTCCGCCTTGCCAACCGTCCCGTCATCGCTTTGGGCGGCATGGACGAGCAGCGGTTTAGACGCGTTCAGAAGCTCGGGTTTTCGGGTTGGGCGGCGATCGACGCCTGGATCAGAACTTGAACGCTGTTCCGATGTAGACGGCCTGGCTGTCGACGCGGTTGTCATTCAGCGCATTGAGCCGGTCGCGCTGGATCTTGTAACGAACGCCTCCGGTAACGGACAGCCGACGGGTCAGGTCATAGGAGCCGCCGACGTCCAATGCGTAATTGTCCGGATCGCGAAGCGCGGGGGCTGCTCGGCCTTCAGACCGATCTGCCGACACAGCGACTCGGCCGGTAAAGCGCGGAAGCGAATAGCTCACGCCGACAACTGCGCTCTCGCGGCTGTCGACGGGTGAGCCTGACGAACTCGTCTTCGCGACATCGCCGGAAACGGCAAACCGCCGCCAGCCGACCGCAACGCCGAGGTTGTAGCTCACTGGTGCAAGCGCGCTGACAGGAGACGAGGCTTCGGTGTCAGAAGTAGTCTTCGGTGATGTCGCCTTGGCCCGGATTGCCACGCGAACCTGCGACGGCCGCCCCTTTGCTGCTGCTGCAGGCGTGAACTTGAAATCCGAAAAAGACGGAACGCGTCCGGAGAATGCCGCAGCCAGCCGCGGATCGGCGGTCGCTGGTGTGAAACCGAAGTCCGAATCGGCGGTAACGGAAACGGGCGGGGGAGACTTGTCCGCGGCCGCGAACGCAGGCGACAGCAAAAGGCCCGCCGCGGCAGCCGCGGTGGCCAGCTTTCCTGCACTGAAGCGCCCGAAATTCACGTCGGCGGACTCCCTGTCGCGACTCATATAGGCCCGCGAACCTGAAGGTTCCATGACTGGCATCGATTCGTTGCGGCCCTGTTGCAGTTCAACAACAAAGATTACACTTCGACGGCGCGCTTGCGGCCTTGCGGGCAGCATCTATAACGCGTGTCGCTCCAGTCACTGCAAGGATAAGCGATGTCCCGCCTGAAGTTTACTGCCGCCGCTTTGGCCCTCGCTGCAGTGGCCCTTCCCGGTTGCGCTCGAAATCGCAACCTGCCGACCCAGCTTGCGCCTTCGCGGATGACAACGATCGGGGTGAACGGCTATTTGTGGCAAGCAGCGCTCGACACGCTTTCCTTTGCGCCACTGCTGCAGGCGGACGCCAACAGCGGAGTGATAATCACCGACTGGTACGCCAATCCCAAGGCCCCCGGCGAGCGCGTCAAGCTGACAGTCACCATTCTCGACCAGGACCTTCGCGCCGATGCACTGCGCGTGGCGGCCTCGAGGGAAGTTCTTCAGAACGGCACATGGGTCGAGGCGCCCGTGACCGCAGCAACCGTTCAAAAGCTTGAGGACATCATCCTGACCCGTGCCCGTGAAATCCGCAGATCCACCGTACCCGGCTAAGAACTGGATCGAACTATGACCGGGCGCTTCGACCCGGCGATCGCCGACGTCCGCTGGCAGAGGCGGTGGGACGACGAGCGTTGTTTCATCGCCGACACGGACAGCAGCAAGCCGAAGACGTATGTGCTGGAGATGTTCCCCTATCCGTCGGGGCGCATCCACATGGGGCACGTCCGCAACTACACCATGGGCGATGTCCTTGCCCGCTATCGCCGAATGCAGGGATTCGAAGTCCTCCACCCTATGGGCTGGGACGCGTTCGGAATGCCGGCCGAGAATGCGGCCATGGAGCGCGGCGTCAATCCCGACTCGTGGACGCGATCGAACATCGCGGCGATGCGGGACCAGCTGAAGAGACTCGGATTCGCTCTGGACTGGAGCCGCGAGGTCGCGACGTGCGATCCCGAATACTACGGCCATGAACAGGCGCTGTTCCTCGATCTGTTCGACGCCGGCCTCGTTTACCGCAAGGAGAGCGAGGTCAACTGGGACCCTGTCGACCTGACGGTGCTTGCGAACGAGCAGGTGATCGATGGGAAGGGCTGGCGCTCCGGAGCGCCGGTCGAGCGGCGCAAGCTGTCGCAGTGGTTCCTGAAGATCACCGATTTCGCCGACGAGCTTCTCGACGGACTAGACGCGCTCGATGACTGGCCCGACAAGGTGAAGCTGATGCAGCGGAACTGGATCGGCCGCTCTGACGGCCTTCGGTTCAGCTTCGACATCACCGGCGAGGGCGCCGAATGCGATTATCCCTGGGTCAGGGCCGCTCTTGCCGCCGCTCCCGAAGTGGAAGTGTTCACGACTCGACCGGACACCATCTTCGGCGCCAGCTTCGTCGCGGTTTCGCCCGACCACCCACTCGCGCGCGCAACGGCGTCGACAAATCCCGATGCCGCCGCCTTTGTTGCCGAGTGCAAGTCGGTCGGGACCAGCGAAGAAGCGATCGAAAGCCAGGAAAAGCGCGGATTCGACACCGGACTTCGCGCCACTCACCCGCTCGATCCGGAATGGCGCCTGCCCGTGTGGATCGCGAACTTCGTCCTGATGGAATATGGCACCGGGGCGATTTTCGGAGTGCCTGCGCACGACCAGCGCGACTTCGAATTCGCGACAAAATACGAGCTTCCGATTCGCCGCGTCGTCGCTCGTCCCGACCAGGACTCGGACACGCCGATCGGCGACGAGGCCGAGCCGGGCGAAGGAGTCATCGTCAATTCGCGATTCCTCGACGGGCTTTCGGTCCAGGAGGCGCAGGATGCGGTGATCCGGCGCGCCGAGCAGGAGGGCTGGGGCAAGCGCGAGATCGCGTACCGGCTTCGCGACTGGGGAGTCTCGCGCCAGCGTTACTGGGGCACGCCCATTCCGGTGGTCCACTGCCGCAAGTGCGGCCCGGTCGCCGTCCCTCGCGAGCAGCTTCCGGTGCTGCTTCCCGAAGAGGTCAGCTTCGAGATTCCCGGCAATCCGCTCGATCGCGATGCTTCGTGGAAGCACGCGACCTGTCCCAAGTGCGGCGGCGAAGCGGAACGCGAGACTGACACCTTCGACACGTTTGTCGATTTCGAGCTGGTATTTCATCCGCTTCGCCAGCCAGCCGATCGACAAGCCGTTCGACAAGGCCGACGCCGAGAAGTGGCTCCCGGTCGACCAATATATCGGCGGGGTGGAGCATGCGATCCTGCACCTGCTCTACGCCCGCTTCTGGACCAGGGCGCTCAACCGCATCGGCCGGCTCGATATCAAGGAGCCGTTCAAGGGGCTGTTCACGCAGGGGATGGTCACTCACGAGACCTATCGCGGGATCGACGGGCGCTGGCTCGCTCCTGACGAAGTGGAAACTGGCGACGGCGGCAAGCTCATCGATGCCGCCGGAGCGCCGGTCACTCGCGGCCGGGTCGAGAAGATGTCGAAGTCGAAGCGCAACACCGTCGACCCTGAGCCGATCGTCGCCAAATACGGCGCCGACGCGGTGCGCTGGTTCATGCTGTCGGACAGCCCGCCGGAGCGCGACCTCGAATGGTCGGAAGCGGGTATCGAGGGCGCCGCCCGGTTCGTTCAACGGGTCTGGCGACTCGCTTCGGATTCGAGCGAGGGCGAAGGCGGAGACGAGGCGCTGAAGCGAAAGCTGCACCGGACCGTCGCCGCAGTCGGCGGGGCGATCGAAGCATTGCAGTTCAACAAGGCCGTCGCCCAGCTGTACGAGCTGGTAAGCGCGATCGAGAGGGCGCCGGCTTCGGATACTCGCAGCGATGCGCTCCAAACTCTTGTTAAGCTGGTCGCGCCAATGGCGCCGCATCTCGCCGAATCCTGCTGGGAAGCCATTGGCGGAACCGGGCTCGTCGCCGGAGCTGACTGGCCGCAATTCGATCCGGCGCTGCTGGTGGAAGACGAGGTTACGCTCGCCGTGCAGGTGAACGGAAAGCTTCGCGATACGCTGACCGCTCCGCGTGGTCTCGACCGCGCCGGTGCCGAGGCGCTCGCGCTCGCGTCGGAAAAGGTGCGGCGCCAGCTTGGAGGCGCGACTCCGCGCAAGGTCATTGTCGTGCCCGACCGGCTGGTGAATATCGTCGCGTGATGCGCAGATTCGTCATCGCCGCCGCAGCGCTGCTTCTTGGCTCCTGCGCGCTTCGCCCGATGTACGCCGGCGGGACCTCCGGGACGGTCGCTGAGACTTTGCGGCACGTGACGCGTGGCGCCGATTCCCGGCCACAACGGCTGGCTCGTCTACAACAAGCTCAAGGACAGGCTGCCGCGAGGTCGGCAGCGGAGCTCCCGCCTATCAGGCTCGACGTCGAGCTCGATGACCAGATCATCGGCCTCGGCATTCGCGGCGACCGCGCTGCCACCCGCGAGCGGCGGACGCTGCGCGCGCGCTATCAGCTGGTGACCGTCTCCAACGGGCAGGTGGTTCTCGACGCGACTGCCGGTTCCGATGCGGGAATCGACGTCGTCAGCTCCGAATACGCCACGATTGCCGCGGAGCAGAGCGCGGTGGAGCGGCTCGCCGACGTAGTTGCCGACCAGATAGTCGCGCGTCTTGCGCTGTACGCGACTCGAACCAGCGGATCGAAGTGAGGCCGGCGAAGGGAAGACTCGGCGATGCTCTCGACCGGCCCGATCCGGCGATCCGCTTCTATCTCTTCTACGGCCCCGATGAGGGCCAATCGCGAGGGCATGCGGACCGGCTATTGAAAGGACTTGCGGCGGAAAAGTTCGCAATCGCTCCGCAATCGGCGAAGTCGGATCCCGCGGTCCTTGCCGACGAAGCTGCAGCCATGGGCCTGTTTGGAGGCAAGCGGGCGCTGTGGATCGAGCCGGCAGCCGACGATATTGCTCCAGCGGTTCAGGCGCTGCTGGACGCGCCTGCCGCCGAAAGCCCGGCTGTCGCCATCGCGGGCGCGCTCCGGAAGACGTCGCCGCTGGTCAAGCTTGCCGAGAGCGATCCGCATGCGCTGGCCCACATTTCCTACCCGCTCGGCGACCGCGACTCGGTTCGCATGGTCGAAGAGCTGGCGCAGGCGGAGGGGCTCAGGCTCGGGTCGGGCGTGGCAGCACGGATTGCGGCGGGCGCGGGAAACGAGCGCGGGATCATTGTCCAGGAACTTGCCAAGATCGCGCTCTACATGGGCGCGGACAGGGAGAACCTGCGCGAGGTAGATCGCGACGTTCTCGACGAAATTGCTGCCGGTTCCGAGGGCGACTGGATGCGGCTTGGCGATCTGGCACTCGCTGGCGAGCTTGATGAGCTCAGTCACGAACTGGACGTCACCGCGGCCGATGCCGAGCCGATCTCGGTCATCCGCGCGCTCCAGCGGAGGCTTCTTATGCTGGCGCCCATCCGTGCCCGGGTGGACAAGGGCGCGCGGCCCCATGACGCCGTGACGTCAGCGGGTAAGTCCGTGTTCTGGAAGGACAAAGCCCTGGTTACCCGGTTTGTGACGTTGTGGGACTTGCCCGCGCTGGCGCGCGTTCTTCAACGTTCGGGCGAGCTCGAGCGGCGGCTCATGCGAAGCGACGGCCCGCCAGCCTCGGAGGCTGTCGAAGAGGAACTGCTCGCGATCGCGCGAACAGCTCGGCGGCGGTGACTAAATCGTTTCGCCACTGAGGCGCTGGCAGATCATGTCGAGTTGGTCGAGGCTCGAGTAGTGCAGGGTCACGGTGCCGCGGGTGCCGTCGTTGGCAACCTTCACCTTGAGTCCAACCATGTCCCCGAGTTGCCGCTCGAGCGCCGCCAGATCTGCGTCCCGCGCCTGCGACTGCTTGGGCTCCGTGGGACCACTCGCCTCACCGGTATCTGTCCTGTGGCGCTTCGCAAGCGCCTCCGCCTGGCGGACCGAAAGGCCCTTCGCCACGATCTCCGATGCCAGTTCCTCCGGGTCCTCGGCCGTCAGAATTGCTCGGGCGTGGCCCATGCTGATATCGCCTTGCAATAGCGATTGCTTCACGCCAGACGGAAGTTCGAGCAATCGCAATAGGTTGGCGACGTGGCTTCGCGATTTGTGAACAAGCTTGGCCACTTCGTCCTGCGTGTGGCCGTACGTCTCGATCAGCTTCCTGTAACCGTCGGCTTCCTCAATCGCGTTCAGGTCCTGCCGCTGAACGTTCTCGATCAGCGCGATCTCGGCCGACGTCGAATTGTCGATCTCGCGGATGATTGCCGGAATCGTGTGCAACCGCGCCCGCTGTGCCGCGCGCCAGCGGCGTTCTCCGGCCACAAGCTGGAAATCGCCTCCGTCGGGGCGAAGCAGCACCGGCTGCAGGACTCCGCGCTCGGCAATGGACTGGGAAAGCTCGGCTATGCTCTCCTCGTCGAAATGCACACGCGGCTGCGCCGGATTCGGGCGGATTCGGCCAATCTCGATTTGGCGAACACCCGCAGGCCCGCTCTCGTCTGCAGACCCGTCCTGAGCCTTCGCCGTACCTGGACGCGCTGCCTCGTCTAGAAGGGCGGCAAGACCACGCCCAAGCCCAGAGCTTCTCTTGTCGGTCATGCCGCCTCCGCCACTCTTGGCAATCGCGCAATCAGCTCCCTAGCCAGGCTGACATAAGCCTCCGAACCCGCGCATTTCAGGTCGTAGATGAGCGCCGGCAAGCCGTGGCTCGGCGCTTCGGACAAGCGCACGTTGCGGGGCACGACAGTGTCGAAAACCACTGGCCCCAGGCATGCCCGCACGTCGTCCGACACTTGCTGCGAAAGCCGGTTCCGGCGATCGAACATGGTGAGAGCGATACCGAGAATCGCAAGCTCCGGGTTGTAGGCGACACGAATCCTCTCGACCGTTTGCAGGAGCTGGCTAAGCCCTTCCAACGCAAAGAATTCCGCTTGCAATGGAACGAGCAGGTGGCGCGCCGCAACCAACCCGTTTACGGTCAGCAGCCCGAGCGATGGCGGACAATCCATCAGGCAAATGTCCCATCGCCCCGCCGGCGCAGCCGACAGCGCTTTGTCGAGCCGCCGCGCCCGGTCTTCGAGCTCGACCAGTTCCACTTCGGCGCCGGAAAGATCAACCGTCGCCGGAAGCAGGTCCAGACGCGGCACCCGAGTGGGGATCGCGCTTTCCTGCACGGCCGCCGAGCCGATCAGGACATCGTAGCTCGATTTCTCCCGCTTCGATGGCGGTACGCCTAGACCCGTCGATGCATTGCCTTGCGGATCAAGATCGACGAGCAGCACCTTCCAGCCAATTGCCGCCAGTGCCGTCGCCAGGTTGATTGCGGTAGTCGTCTTCCCGACCCCGCCCTTCTGGTTCGCGATTGCGACGCGAATCATCGCCCACCCCTCGCTTTCACATTCCGAAGCACCAGGATCCGCGATTCGGGATCGGTGCGGCTCGGCACGATCTCGGCATCACAGTGCCAGTTTCTCCGGGCTTCGGCCAGTTCCGATTCGGCGCTCCGGCCCTTGGGCAGGACCCACACTGTTTTTCTTGTGGACAGATGGGTGGATATTTCGAACAGCCGCTCCAGCTTCGCGACCGCGCGCGCGGTAATTGCACCGAAGCGGCCCCGCACCCGCTCCACCTTGGAACAGGCAACCGACACCCGCTCCTGAAGGCCCAATTCTTCGGCAATCCGCTCGAGGAATTCCGCTCGCAGCCGGCGCGGCTCCACCAGCAGCACAGGACCGCTCACCAACAGCGCGATGACGATGCCCGGGAGGCCTGCGCCCGATCCGATGTCGACCCACGACGCGCCGTCGGAAGGTTCGAACCGCACAAGCTGCGCACTGTCGAGAATGTGCCGATCCCACACGGAATCGAGAGTCGACGCGGAGATTAGATTTTGCCGGCTCGTTTCCGATCGAATCAGATCGCGAAAGCGCTGGAGCAACTCAAATGTTTCACGTGAAACGTCACGACCGGCCGCCTCGGCCAAGCGGTCGATCATGCCGCGGCGCGATCGGCCGCGACGTGCAGCGCCGACAGCGCCGCCGGCGTAACCCCGGGGACGCGCGATGCCTGATCCAGCGTCTCCGGACGCGCTGTGGACAACCTTTCCACCATTTCGTTCGAAAGCCCCGGCACCGCAGCATAGTCAAAGCCTCCGCCAAGCCAGATGCGGGAGTCGCGTTGGACTGCGTCCCACTCCCGCTCCTGGCGCTCGAGATAAGGGGCATAGAGCGCGTCCGCCCGAGCCTCCTGCGATTCGGCCCACCCTGGAGAAAGGCGGCTTTCAAAATGCGTTTCAATGGCGGTGCGGCGCCGCTCTCCCACACAATCAGCCCGCAGCGCAGCCTCCCCGAGCCGCGTAGTCGCGTTATCCGCGCGGAGCGCGAGTTGAAATTCGGCCCGGGCAGTCATCATGCGGTACGGTTCCGTGACGCCCTGCAGCGTCAGATCGTCGATCATCACGCCGATGTAGGAAGTGCGCCTGTCGAACCGGACAGTGTCGCGGTCGAGTGCGAACGCGGCCGCGTTCAGGCCGGCAACAAGCCCCTGAGCAGCCGCCTCCTCGTAGCCTGTGGTGCCGTTGATCTGGCCGGCGAGGAATAGGCCGCTGACCTCGTGGGCCTGGAGCGTGGCGCCGAGCAGGCGCGGGTCGAGGAACTCATATTCGACGGCGTAGCCGGGCCGAGCGATCTCAACCCGCTCGAGACCCGCAATCGACCGAACGAAGTCCCGTTGGACATCGGCGGGAAGAGAGGTGGAAATGCCGTTGGGGTAGACCAGTGGATCATCCAGCCCCTCGGGCTCAAGGAAGATCTGGTGCCCGTCTCGGCCACCAAAGCGCTTCACCTTGTCCTCGATCGATGGACAGTAGCGCGGCCCTCTTCCCGCGATTGCTCCGGCGAAAAGGGGTGAGCGGCCCAGATTGGCTTCGATGACGTCGTGCGTGCGATCATTGGTCCGGGTGATCGCGCAATGAAGGTGCTGGCGGCGAGGCACGTCGGCGATCGCTGACATCGTCCACTCTTCCGGGTCGCTCGGCTGGCGTTCGAGCCGCGACCAGTCGATCGTTCGCCCGTCGAGGCGCGGGGGAGTCCCCGTCTTTAGCCGACCCTGCCCCAGCCCAATTTCGCGGACTTGCGAGCCGAGCACCGCGGCCGATCGTTCACCACGGCGCCCGCCGGTAACGATTTCGTCGCCAATATAGATTCTTGCATCGAGAAATGTGCCGGTCGCAATCACCAGCGCCTTGCAGCCGATCTTGCCGGAGCTCGTTTCGAGGCCCTCCACCCGGCCACCACGGACGAGAAGCCGCAGCGCCTCGCAAACGAGCAGTTCAACACCGCTCGCCGCAATCAGCCGCGCGACCGCTGCAGCGTACAGGCGGCGGTCCGCCTGAACCCGCGGACCTTGGACTGCCGGCCCCTTGCTGCGGTTCAGCATCCGCCGGTGAATCGCGGCTTCGTCGGCCGCGCGGGCCATGAGCCCGTCGAACACGTCGAGCTCGCGGACCAGGTGGCCCTTGCCGACACCGCCGACTGACGGGTTGCACGACATCTGGCCAATATCTTCGGCGCGAAAGGTGACGAGGCCGACCCGCGCGCCACGACGCGAAGCCGCGGCCGCCGCTTCGCAGCCGGCGTGCCCCCCTCCGATGACCAGAACGTCGTACATTCGCGAGGCCTTAACGCATCAATGTTCCACGTGAAACACTACTTCCCGAGGCAGAAGCGCCCGAAGAGCGCGTCCAGGAGGTCTTCAACGCCAGCGCGGCCAGTCAGGCGGTCAAAGGCAGCCCTCGCCTGCCGAAGCGACTCCGCGACAATCACCAGGTCCGCGGAGACCGCCGCAGTGTCTAGCGCGGCTTTTGCTGCGGCCAAGCAATCGCTCTGGCGCTGGTTCAGCGCAATTTCACCCTCGGCGGGAAGAACTGCGCGTGCGGCTTCCGTGATGGCATTCGTAAGCTGCGGCAAGCCCGCACCAGTTTTCGAAGACACGGGCATCGATCCGTCCGGCGCGAGGGCCCGCTCGGGCAGGTCGGCATGGGCGTGCACCCTGAGCAGGCGAGGATGCTCAGGTGACTCCTGCGGCGCCCCCAGCCACAGCACGACGTCCGCGAGCTCCACCAGCTCCCGCGCGCGGCTGACGCCAATCTGCTCCACCAGCTCGCCCGATTCGCGCAAGCCAGCTGTGTCGGTCAGCCGAATGGGCACACCGTCCAGAGCCAAATGGACATCGACATGGTCACGCGTCGTCCCTGGAGAATCACTTACGATCGCCCTGTCAAAACCCACTATCGCATTGAGAAGGCTAGACTTTCCAGCGTTAGGCGGTCCGGCGATGACGACCCTGACCCCCTCCCGCAGCGGCTCCGCCCGAGGCTGCTCCAGCCAGCGTGAAAGCTCTTCGGCCAAGGCTGCGCAGTCGTTGGAGAGGCCCGGGTCCGAATCCACCGAATCGTCGTCCACATAGTCGATCGCTGCTTCCGCCCGCGCGGATAGCTCGAGCAGCCGCCCCTGCCAGCGCTCGATCTGACCGCGGAGCCGTCCCTCAGCCATCATCAGCGCAGCTCGACGCTGACTTTCCGTTTCCGCCTCAATGAGGTCGGCGAGGCCTTCCGCCTCGGTCAGGTCGATTCGTCCGTTGTCGAACGCTCGCCTGGTGAATTCCCCCGGCTGCGCCTCTCGGAGCCCGTCAATACCGCTCAGCGCCCGGAGAACCGCGGCGGCCACCGCCCGACCGCCGTGACAATGAAACTCGACCAGGTCTTCGCCCGTCGAGGACGCCGGCGCATCGAATCGAAGCACGAGCGCCTCGTCCAGCAATCCGCCGTCACCGGCCCTGAGCTCACGAAGCCCCGCCTGCCGTGGAGGCGGCAGCTCGCCGGCCAGCAACGACGCTGCGCCATGTGCCTGCGGGCCGCTGATGCGAATAACCGAGATCGCGGCCGGCGGTCGGCCGCTGGACAGAGCAAAGATGGTCTCGGCGGGCATTGTTGCGGCCCTTACAGCGAGCCCGCCGCGAGAGGAAAGGTCAGGCGAACAGCCGCCCGATCCCGACTTCGGGATGCACCCAGCCCTCGTGGATCATCTTCACCGCGACCCAGACGATTACCGCCAGGCCGACATAGGCGATCCAGCGATAGCGCTCGATGTAACGGGCGATGACATTGGCCGCGACGCCCATCAGCATGACCGATAGCACCAGACCGAACACGAGGATTGCCGGATGCTCGCGCGCCGCTCCGGCGACCGCGAGGACATTGTCGAGGCTCATGCTGACATCGGCGACTGCGACTCCCCACGCAGCCGCAGCGAAGCCCCTGGAAGCGCGGAGACCGCTGTGCTCGTCGCCCTCGACCTCGGCCGAGCCTGCGCTTTCGCCATTGTGGCGTAGCTCGCGCCACATCTTGAATGCGACCCACAGCAAAAGCAGCCCACCAGCAAAGATGAGCCCGACCAACCGCATCAGCTGACTCACCAGCAACGCAAATGTGATTCGAAGCACCAGGGCGGCAGCGACGCCGATCATTATCACCTTGCGGCGTTGCTCTGCGGGAAGGCCTGCAGCGAGCGCTCCGACGACGATAGCATTGTCGCCCGCGAGAACGACGTCGATCAGCAGGATCTGGACGAGAGCGGCGAGTCCATCCGCAGTTATCATGGAAGCAAGCCCCATCTGCGGCTCAACCCATCACAAGAAGATGGCGCAATCCAAGCACATGCTCCCCGCCCATCCAGCCTTCGTAGATCATCGTCGCAGCCACGTAGAGTATCACTGCAAGGCCAATGTAATTGATCCAGTGGTACCGGTGGATCAGGCGAGCCACGTAATTTGCCGCGAAGCCCATCAACAGCACCGAAAAGGTCAGTCCGACAATCAGCAAGGCGGGATTCTCGCGCGCGATGGACGCGACAAGCAGGACGTTGTCGAGGCTCATGCTGAGGTCCGCGATCGTAATCTGGACCGCAGCGCGGAAGAAGGTCTTGGTCGCCGGCGGGCCCTCGACTTCCGGCGTGGAGGGCTCGTCTGCAATCACGACCTTCCTCGGGTGAAGCTCGCGAAACATATTATAGGCGACCCACAGCAGCAGGAGCCCGCCCGCGAACACGAGCCCGGTAACCTTCAACAGCTGCGTTGCGACGACGGCAAAGCTGATCAGGAACACCAGCGCCATGGCGACGCCGAACATGATTACCTTGCGACGCTGACTCTGCGGAAGCCCGGAGGCTAGCGAGCCCATGATGACGACATTGTCGCCGGCCATCGTCAGGTCGCCGACGATGATCTGCCCGAGCTTCGCCAGGCCCGCGGCGGTGAAGATGGTGGAGAAGCTGAAGCCGCTGATCATCGGCCCAGCCTACTTCGCTCCTATTGGTTCATGGAAGCGAAGAAGTCCTCGTTCGACTTGGCGTCCTTCATCTTGTCGAGGAGGAATTGCATCGCGTCGACGGTGCCCATCTGCATCAGGATACGGCGGAGCACCCACATCTTGGTGAGCGTACCCTGCTCGACCAGCAGCTCTTCCTTGCGGGTGCCGGACTTGCCGACGTCGAGCGACGGGAAAATGCGCTTGTCCGCGACCTTGCGGTCAAGCACGATCTCGCTGTTGCCGGTGCCCTTGAACTCTTCGAAAATGACCTCGTCCATCTTCGAGCCGGTATCGATGAGCGCAGTGGCGATGATCGACAGCGAACCGCCTTCCTCAATGTTGCGGGCTGCGCCGAAGAAGCGCTTGGGCCGCTGCAGCGCATTGGCGTCGACACCGCCGGTCAGCACCTTGCCCGAGCTCGGAACGACGGTGTTGTAGGCGCGGCCGAGCCTGGTGATCGAGTCCAGAAGGATCACTACGTCCTTCTTGTGCTCGACTAGGCGCTTCGCCTTTTCGATAACCATTTCAGCAACTTGCACATGGCGTGAAGCCGGCTCGTCGAATGTCGAGCTGATCACTTCGCCCTTCACCGAACGCTGCATGTCGGTGACTTCCTCGGGCCGTTCATCGATCAACAGCACGATGAGGATGACCTCCTCATTATTGTCGGTGATCGCCCGCGCGATGTTTTGCAAAAGCACCGTCTTGCCGGTTCTAGGCGGCGCCACGATCAGTGCGCGCTGCCCCTTCCCGAGCGGAGCGACGATGTCGATCACCCGTGCCGACTTGTCCTTGATGGTCGGGTCGAGCGTGTCGAGCTTGAGCTTCTCGTCCGGGTAAAGCGGCGTCAAATTGTCAAAATTGACCCGGTGCCGAACCGTCTCCGGATCGTCGAAGTTGATCGAGTTGACCCGAGTGAGGGCGAAATAGCGCTCGCCATCCTTCGGTGCGCGGATCTCCCCCTCGACCGTGTCGCCGGTACGAAGCCCGAACCGGCGAACGACCGACGGAGCCACATAGATGTCGTCTGGGCCGGCGAGATAATTGGCCTCGGGCGAACGCAGAAACCCGAACCCGTCATTGAGCACTTCGATCGTGCCGCTGCCGATGATCTGCGCACCGTCGTCGGCCTCGACCTTGAGGATCGAGAACATCAGGTCTTGCTTGCGCATGGTCGACGCGCCTTCGACGCCGAGTTCCTCGGCCATCGAAACCAGTTCAGCCGGTGATTTTTGCTTCAGGTCTTTGAGATGCATGGAGGTTCGCTTTTTCGGGAAGTGTCAGCGGTTCAGGGCCTCGGGCGGCAGAACGCCGCTGGAAGGATGCGAAGGCTGGAACGGCAAATAGAAGAGACCAGGCCGGTGCAGCCTTGGCGGGGAGTTAGGCAGCAGCAGTTGCCGAGTCAATCGGCCTTGCTGAAGATTTGCTTAGGGTGGAGCCTCAGAAAGGACGAACGATCACGAGCACGACGATGATCGCAGTCACGATTCCGGGAATTTCGTTCAGCATTCGAAGCGTCTTCTGGTCGGCCAGCCGTTTCCCTTGCGCAAGCCGTCGTCCGTACACTCCCAGCCAACCCTGGTAGCCGGTAAGGCCGATGACCAGCACGAACTTCGCGATAAACCAGCCCTGGTGGAAGGCGTCGATGTTGAAGGCGAGTAGAAGCCCGAGGATCCAAACGAGAATCATCGATGGAGTGAGGATAATCCCGCGCACTCGCCGCTCGCGTTCGATCCACGCCCTGTCCTCGGCCGATCCCGGAGTGGATTCGTGGTGGTACACATAGAAGCGGGGAAGAAGCAAAAGCCCGGCGATCCAGAAGATCACGAAAGTCACGTGGGCGGCTTTGACCCAGGGATAGGTAACTCCGAGAAATCCCGTCACGTCGTTCATTTGCTCCCCTTCACCTGTCTGATTAACTGCTCGACATTGGCGACCGGAGTATCCGGAAGAATTCCGTGGCCAAGGTTGAAGATGTGCGGCCGGCCGCGAAATGCCTCTAGAATGCGCTCTACAGCCCCTCTCATCTGATCGCCTCCGGCAATCAGCGCAAGCGGATCGAGATTTCCCTGGACCGGCATGCCGTCCGGCAGCTCCCGATCGGCCCAGACGGGGTCGACAGTTTCATCGAGCCCGACGCAATCGACACCAGTCTCGTCCGCATAGGCCCGAACTTTGCCTCCGGCGCCCTTTGCGAAGCCGATCACTGGCACGTCCGGATAATCGGCCGCAAGCCGCTCGCGAACACGCGCGGTCGGAGCAATGACCCACTTCTCGAATTGCGCCGGCGACAGATTCCCAGCCCAGGAGTCGAACAACTGAACCGCTTCCGCTCCGGCCTCGATTTGCCCCTCGAGGTATTCGAAGGTGACGTCCTCGACCCGGTCGAACAGCGCCTGCAGCCTCTCGGGATCGGAATAGGCCAGGCGTCTCGACTCGACCTGATCGCGGCTCCCCTGGCCGGCGATCATGTAAGTCGCCACGGTCCACGGAGCGCCGGCAAAGCCGATGAGGGCCACGCCTTCCTCAAGCTTGGCTTTCACCTTGCGCACGGTTTCGTAGATCGGCTCAAGGCGAGTGAGGTTCGGAGCGAGCGAATCGAGATCGTTCGAAGCGAGCGGCGGAGTCAGGCGCGGACCTTCGCCCGCGACAAAGCTCAGATTCTGTCCAATCGCGAATGGGACGACAAGAATGTCGGAAAACAGGATTGCCGCATCGAGAGCGAACCGCTCGAGCGGTTGCAAGGTCACATCGGCGGCGGAGTGGCTATCGTAAACGAGGTCGAGAAAGCTCCCCTTTTCCTCACGCAGCTTGCGATATTCGGGAAGGTAGCGCCCGGCCTGACGCATCATCCACATCGGCGGAGGGTCGCGCCGCTGTCCCTGGAGAACAGCAAGCAACGGCTTCTTCGGGGGGGCCGCCGAATGGGGTCCGCTCGGCGAAGGGGCCACCCACTTTCTCCTTATTTAGATTCTTTAAGAAAAGACTGATGTTGTCGTTGGCACGCTGGAGTCGGGAAATAGAGGCTGGTCCCGTATTTTCCAACAGGAGGGGTCGCCGCGGCTTCGCGGATTTGTGCCACTTGCCGAGGGATTCTCCCGCGATTCACAGGCTGGGGAGCGATTTCGCTGGCCGTGGATGGAATCTCGAATTGCTGATGGCGGGCTCTGGATGACGACGCGGTTGAGACAATCCCCGAAGCCGCGCTAGGGGATCGCACGTCCTTTTCCACAAGGTTGTCCCTTTTGACCCTTGTCCTCGCTTCTAGCAGTCCCATTCGGCAGCAGATGCTCGCCCAATCCGGCGTCGAGTTCGACACCGACCCGGCGCGAATCGACGAGTCGACGGAGAAGGCACAGAGCAGCAGCCCGGCTGAGGCCGCACTCGCGCTTGCACAGGCGAAAGCGCTCAAAGTCAGCCGCGGCCGCCCCGGCGATTGGGTTATCGGCAGCGATTCGGTCGTCGCTGTCGACGGCCGAATGTTCGACAAGCCGGCAGACCGCAGCCAGGCCGCCGACCATCTACGCTTCTTCTCTGGCAGGGAGATGCTTTTGACCAGCGCCGTTGCTCTTGCCCGTGACGGGACGACCGACTGGTCCGTCTGCGATTCCGGGCGGCTCAAGGTGCGGCAGCTTTCGGAGGAGTTCATCCGCTCTTACCTCGATGCAGAATGGCCGGAAGTGGGCTATTGTGTCGGGGTCTTCCGGCTCGAGGGGCGCGGCGTGCAATTATTCGAATCGATCGACGGGAGCTTCTTCACCATTTTGGGAATGCCGCTTCTTCCGCTGCTCGCGGCGCTCCGCGACCGGGGAATGCTCGTCAAATGATGAGACTTGCTCTGACCGGCTCGATCGGCATGGGAAAGTCGACTGTCGCCGAGATGTTCAGGCGGGCTGGAGTGCCGGTATTCGATGCGGATGCGGTCGTCCGGCGGCTTCAGGGACCTGGCGGCGCGCTGGTTGAGCGGATCGAGCAGCATTTTCCGGGAACGACCCGCGACGGGGCCGTCGACCGGGACGAGCTTTCCAAGCGCGTGGTCGGCAACCCCGACGAGCTGGCCAGGCTCGAAACCATCGTTCATCCCGCGGTTCACCACGAGCGAACGCGGTTCATCGTCGAGAACGGCGACGCACCAGCGCTGTTGTTCGAGATCCCTTTGCTCTTCGAAACCGACGGCGCGGAGGCCTTCGACAAGGTGATTGTCGTCTCCGCGCCCGCCGACGTGCAGCGGGAGCGCGTGCTTTCGAGGCCGGGAATGACCGAGGAGAAGTTCAAGGCCCTCGTCACCAGGCAACTGCCGGACGAGGAAAAAAAGCGCCGGGCGGACTTCGTCGTCGACACAGGTGGCGACCTATCCACAACAGAAAAGCAGGTGCAGGACATATTGTCTTGTCTCGGGATCGGCCGCGGTGATTAAAGCTAGTCATGCGTGAAATCGTCTTCGACACCGAAACCACGGGTCTCGATCCTGCGGGTGGAGATCGCATCGTAGAGATCGGCTGCATCGAAATCGTGAACCGGTCTGAAACCGGGCGTCACTTCCACGCTTACTTCAATCCCGAGCGGCCGATGCCGCCCGGAGCGGAGGCGGTGCACGGGCTCACTGACGTTTTCCTGTCGGACAAGCCGCGCTTCGGTGAACGAGTTGAAGAACTGCTTGAATTCATTGAAGATGCGCCGCTCGTTGCCCACAATGCCGGGTTCGACTTCGGTTTTCTTAACAACGAGTTGGGAATCTGCGGGCGCCCGGCAATCTGCTTGAGCCGAATGGTCGATACGCTCGCAATCGCGCGCAGCCGCCACCCCGGGGCCAAGCACAGTCTCGACGCCCTGTGCACTCGCTTCGGAGTCGATCGCAGCCGCCGAACCAAGCACGGGGCGCTTCTCGACGCGCAGTTGCTGGCCCAGGTTTACGTCGAGCTGACCGGCGGACGTCAGATTGGGCTTGGCCTTGTCGAATCGGTCACCGAGGACCAGGTGCTTAGCGGTGAAGCGACCGTGACGGTGCGTGAACCGCTTGCTGCTCGACCCCATAGCGCAGCTTTTGAGGAGCTAGAGCGCCACCGAGCGTTTATCTCCAAGCTGGTCAATCCGCTTTGGGCGCGCTTCACGCCCGCGAGTTGACGCGGCGTCGAAGGCCGACCTAATCGGCGGCCGAAGCGAAAAGAAAGGAGCTTCGCCAGTGGATGTTCGAGTCGCAGACCATCAGGTCGAAACCGGCGATTCCATCAAGGAACATGCGATCCAGCGGATCGAGGAGATAACCGACAAATATTATTCCAGAGCGGTTGGTGCCGACGTAACCTTCGGCAAGGGCCCGTATGACGACTTCACCTGCGACATCGTCGCGCCCGTGGGGCAAGGTGTCGTCCTCAAGGCCTCTCACCGCGCCCAGAATGCGCAGATCGCCTTCGAATGCGCGGCCGACAAGATCGAAAAGCAATTGCGGCGCTACTCCAAGCGCCTGAAGGAGCATAAGCCGGGGCACGATGTCGCACCGAGGCTACAAGCCAATGCCGCGTACCGCGTTTTCGCAGCCGGCTCGCAACAGCAAGAAGCTCCCGACAATCCGACGATTGTCGCTGAAACTCAGGTGGACATCCCCCACGCTAGCGTTGCCGATGCAGTAATGATGCTGGACCTCAGGAACACGACCGCGCTGATGTTCCGCAACTCGACGACGGACGAGCTGAACATGGTCTATCGCCGCGAAGACGGGAATATCGGCTGGGTTGAGCCGCACGAGCGCTAAGCCGCGCTTCAGCGCCGACGAGTGCGCTGGCCGTACTACGGAAGCTAGAGCAGAAGTTTGCGATGCATTTGACCGATTTTCTCGACTTCGACGCGATCAAGCCCGCGCTCCCCGCAGGCACCAAAAGGTCGCTTCTGAACCAGCTGGCGAACCTCGCGGCCGGCCGGCTCGATCTCCCGGCCTCGGCGATTCTCGACACCATCACCGAGCGCGAAAAGCTCGGATCGACTGGATTTGGGCAGGGCGTCGCGATCCCTCACGGTAAAGTGGACGGACTGAAGCAAATCTACTGCCTCTTCGCTCGCCTGGCCGAGCCGGTGGGATACAAGGCAGTCGATCGCAAGCCAGTCGATCTCGTCTTTCTGCTGCTCTCGCCTCCAGACGCCGGTGCCGAGCACCTCAAGGCGCTGGCCGCGATAAGCAGGGTCATTCGCAATGCCGCGACGCTGGAAAAGATGCGCGGTGCGCGAAGCCGCGATGCGCTTGCTGCGGTGCTGATGGGAGCGGACGAGCGCGACGCCGCCTGACCCGCCGATGACTGCGGCCAGGCTGAACACCTCCATGGAAGTGGCCGGCCTTGTCCGGAAGACGGAGGCAGACGGCGATTTCGCTGTCGTCCTGAAGCGCGGCGACCCCGAACGCGGATCGTTGCTGATCGTCGTCTCGAGCCGCGGGACCTATGTCTCCTGTCTCGAGCGGACTCTTGACCTGGATGGCGCCTATAGCTGGGGAACGGTCGGGCCGGAGGGTTCGGCTGCCGACGGAGACGTCGCGCAGTTCCTCGAGCGCCGCACCCGATTTGACCCAGATTTGTGGTTAATAGAACTGGACGTCGCGCAGCCGGAACGATTCATCGCTGAAACGAGCTCGGCGGGTTGACCACAGCGGCCGGCGCGGGAATTGCGATTGGGGAGTGAGAGCGGGGGGTGCTTTTCCGCCGAATGGCCGGTCGGAAGCACCACGCGAGACGGGGACCCACCCGGGGGCGAATGCGGAAAGTAGCCGCGCTTAGCAGCCCCGGATCGGGCAGGTAACCGCATCTACACACGGACAATATGGTGGCTTCCCTTCGTTCGGCGTTGCTGATCTGTGCTGCAATGAGTGCAAGTTCGGTCGCGCCGGCACAGGTCGGGCCGAGGGCCGGTACCCTGGTTCCCGCGGCGACCGCAATCAGCACGCCGGATATCGCCAGGCAATTGCTTCGCGACTCGGCAACGCTTGCGATCCCAACGGAGGCGGAGAAGGCGAAGAGTGCCGACAATTCGGCCGCGGCTGAAGTCGATCCCGATGCGGACCTTCCAACCATGGTTGCACAGCTGCGCGGTTCGGATCCCGGCAGCGCTGAGCTCGAGTGTCTCGCGGTCGGCGTTTATTTCGAATCGAAGGGCGAGCCGCTTTCTGGGCAGCTTGCCGTAGCCTCGGTGATTGCCAACCGCGTCGACAGCGGACGTTTCCCAAACAGCTATTGCGGAGTAATTCGTCAGCGCGGCCAATTCTCATTCGTACGCCACGGGTCCTGGCCGCACATCAACCGCGACAAAAAATCCTGGAAAACTGCGGTTGCGATTGCAAAGATCGCCGACGAGAAGCTCAAGGAGTCGAGCGCCGAGGACGCGCTTTATTTCCATGCGCGGCGGGTCAGCCCCGGCTGGCACAAGCACCGCGTCGCCTCGATCGGAAACCACGTCTTCTTCCGCTAGGGCAGCCTTTTCTCCGTTCTGCAAAGGTTCTAGCGTCGGCTCATGGAAACCGGCGCTCAACTCCTTCGGTTTGAGGAACTGCCCGCGGTCGCGGCGGATGTGGCGCGTGGGGTAACTCGCCTTTTCTGCAGACGAGAGCTGTTCGCCATTTGCGAGGTGCCGCTACCGAACGGCAGGCGGGCCGACATGATGGGCGTGGATGCCAAGGGCAAGCTGACGATCGTCGAAATCAAGGTCGCCAAGGCGGACCTTCTCGGCGACTGCAAATGGACCGACTACCTGGACTATTGCGACCAGTTCTACTGGGCCGTGACGCCCGAGCTCGCGGCTATCGTCGAGGGCGAGGAATATCTGCCTGGCCAGGCGGGGCTGATCGTCGCCGACCGCTATGATGCTGCGTTGGTTCGCCATGCAGCGGAGCGCCCGCTTGCACCAGCGCGACGAAAGGCGGAACTCGTGCGATTTGCCCGGCGAGCGGCGCGGCGCCTGTCGGAGCAGCTGGATCCGACGCTCGGGGACGGCCGCTAAGCCGAATCGTCACTCGCCGGGCTTGGTGGCCTCGATCAGCCGCAGAAGTTCAGGGGTGCGGTTGTCGCGCTTGGCATAGTCGCGCGCTGAGAAACCGGCGATGGAATCGGTCCTGTCCGGGTCGGCCCCGGCCTTGAGGAGATCTCGGACAATCGGAATCTGCCGGTGCTGGACGGCTACGATCAGCGCTGTTTCACCTGCGCGGTTGGTCGCATCGACCTTAGCCCCGACGGTGAGCAACCATTCGACCGCATCCTGGAATCCGATCCGCGACGCCGCAATCAGCGGAGTTTCGCCTTTGGGGCCCGCAAGATTCGGGTCCGCGCCCTGGTTGAGGAGATAAGCGGCCCAGTCGTGGTCGCGGTTTTGGATCGCGGCGATCAACGCAGTTTGGCCATTGAAATCGCGCGCGTTCACCAGCGAAGGCTGGCTTTGAAGCAGTTTGAGGGCGTCGTTGCCCTTGCCGTCCTGGATAGCCTTTACGAACTGCGCACCATCGTAACCGGTGTCCTGGGCAGTCGCGGGGACTGCGACGGAAATCGCAGCGATCGCAAACAGCGCACCCTTGAACCGATTCATTCAATATCCCCCGAAGCTCACTTGATTGGGGCGGGTTAGCAGAGCATTGCTGGCTTTGTCATGAATAGTCGCAAGCCCTTCTGGGAAAAGCCTTTGTCGCAGCTCAATCGCGGCGAGTGGGAGGCTTTGTGCGACGGCTGCGGGCGCTGTTGCCTCCACAAGGTCGAGGATCACGACAGCGGAGAGCTTTATCCGACAAACGTCGCCTGCCGTCTTCTCGATCGCCTCACGGGGCGCTGCAGCGACTATGCTAATCGGAAGAAGCTGGTTTCCGACTGCGTGCATCTCGACCGCGGAAGACTGGGATCGCTGAAGTGGCTTCCGCGAACCTGCGCTTATCGCCTGCGTGCGGCCGGCGAACCGCTTCCCCGTTGGCACTACCTCATTTCCGGGAGCCGCGAGACCGTCCACGAGGCGGGGCAGTCAACGCGCGGCTGGACCGTTAGCGAGGTCAACGCAGGCGAGCTCGAGCATCATCTGGTCGAGCGTGAGCTCTAGACGGCTCGTCAGCCACCCCGACCTGCCGTTGCCGGTGCTTTTGTGCGCGATCCGCAGCGCCCGGCGAATGCGGCTGCGATTGGACGAACGCCAGCAAGTGCTTAAGGTGACCCATCCGCGTGGGATCGGCCATTCCGCGGCGCTGGCCTGGGCCGTGTCCCAGAAGCCTTGGGTGACGAAGCAGCTCGATTCCGCTCTCCCGCCCGAGCCACTCGTCCCCGGATCGGTCATTCCGATCGACGGAGTCGAAACCGAGCTGGTTTGGGAGTCGAGTTGGCCTCGAACTCCGCAGCTTCACCACGGAAAGCTGGTCTGCGGCGGCCCCGAAAGCGCGTTTCCGCGCAGGATCGAACAATTCCTCAAGCGCCTGGCGCTGGAGCGTTTGTCAGCGGAAACTACTGAAATTGCCAACCGCGCAGGAGTGAAGCCGTCATCGATCCGGGTCGGCGACGCCCGGACTCGATGGGGAAGCTGCAGCAGCAGCGGAGCGATCCGCTATTCCTGGCGGCTCATCCTGGCGTCGGCGCAGGCGCGTCGTTTCGTAGTCGCTCATGAGGTGGCGCATCTGAAGCACCTGAACCACTCGAGCGATTTCAAGCTGCTCGAGCGTGAGCTGTTCGACGGCGACGTCGCCGCAGCCGAAAAACTACTGCGGGAAGCCGGACCGCGGCTGCGCCGGGTAGGCCTGGCCGCCTGAGGGCTGCGTATAGCCGCTTGCGCCGGAAGGCTGCAGTGGCTGCGGTTGCGGCTGACGCGGGTTCTGCGGTTGCGGTTGACGCGGATTTTGCGGCTGCGGTTGCGCTCGGTTGGGCATCTGCTGCGGGAGTTGCTGGACCGGAGGTCTTGCCGGCTGCCGTACTCGGTTAGTGCCAAGTACGTTATCGAGCCACTGCTGGTTGAGCCCACCGGGCTGTTGCTGCTGCTGAGGTTGTTGTCCTGCGGGCGCGCTGGGCTGCTGCTGCTGCTGGTCATATGGAGGCGGATAGCCCTCCTGGCCCGGCAAGGGGTTGCCGTTCTCATCCACCAGGGGGCCGGTCTCGTTGTCGATATAATCGCCGCCCGGGTAGGCCTCGTCGGGCTCCAGGCTCCAATCGGGCATCGGCACCTGCGTCTGGAACTGCTGAACCGGGCGGTTGGCGACGGCGACACTCATGAAATCATGGAACGCTCGGGCTGGCGCAGTGCCGCCGTAGAGGCCGCCGACCGGCTTGGCGTCGTCGCGGCCCATCCACACGCCGGTGGTCAGCCCGCTCGAAAAGCCGATGAACCACCCATCCTTGTTGGACGATGTCGTTCCGGTTTTTCCGGCAACCGGCCTGCCGATCTGCGCGGCCCGCCCCGTCCCGGTGAGGACCGCCGCCTGCAGCATATCGGTCATCTCCGCCGCGACCCAGGGCGCCACCAGCACCCGCTGCTCGGGCGCGTCGTGGCGGTAAAGCTCTCGTCCGTCGACGGTGACGACCCGGGTGATCGCGTACGGTGTCACCGCCATGCCGTTGTTCGCAACCGAGGCGAAAGCCTGCGTCATCTCGATCAGCCGCACCTCGTTCGACCCCAACACCATTGACGGATAGGTCGAGATGTTGGTGGTGATCCCGAAGCGGTGCGCCATGTCGGCAATCGTGGAGAAGCCCAGCTGCTGGCCGATTTGCGCGCTGATCGTGTTAATCGAGCGGGCGAACGCCTCTCGTAGGGTCACCACCCCCGAATAGTTGCGGGTATCGTTGCGAGGGCTCCAGCCGTTGATCGTGACCGGCTGGTCGATCATGGTGTCGCTCGGCTTCATTCCGGACTCAAGAGCAGACAAGTAAACGAACAGCTTGAATGAGGAGCCGGGCTGTCTCTCCGCCTGCGTGGCGCGGTTGTAGATGGACTGAGTGTAGTCCTTGCCGCCCACCATGGCCCGAACGGCGCCGTCGCGGTCAATCGCGACCAGCGCCCCCTGCGCACCATCGGGAGCATTGGCGACGATGGCGCTCTGGGCCGCCTTTTCCATCGCCGGGTCGAGTGTGGTCCAGACGTCGATCGGATCGGAAGTTTCGTTAATCAAAGTGTCGAGCTGCGGCAGCGCCCAGTCGGTGAAATAGCGAGCCGCGTCGGATTTCGTGTTCTCCTGAATGTGGACCTTGGCGGGGTTCACCGTTTCCGCCTGCTCCGGAGTGATGAATCCGTTTTCCACCATTGCGTGCAAAACGACTTGGGAGCGCTCGCGAGCAGCCTCGACGTCGGCCGTCGGGGCGTAGTTCGATGGCGCTTTCACCAGCCCGGCGATGATCGCAGCCTCGGCGAGCGACAGGTGATCGGCGCTGTGACCGAAAAATCGCCTCGACGCGGCGTCGATCCCGTAGGCGCCGCCCCCGAAGTAGACGCGGTTCAGGTACAGCTCGAGGATCTGGTCCTTTGTGAACTTCCGCTCCAGGGCCATTGCCAGGATCGCTTCCTTGGCTTTGCGGACGATGCTTCGGTTGGTGGAAAGAAAGATGTTGCGGGCGAGCTGCTGGGTGATCGTCGATGTTGCCCTGACCCGGTGATTCTGGATGACCGCCGATCCGACTGCCCGGACGATTCCGATCGGATCGATGCCGAAGTGGCTTCGAAACCGCCGGTCTTCGATGGCGATCATCGCCGACCGCATAGTGGGCGGAATCTCGTCATAGGTGAGCCACTTCCCGAAGCTCGGGCCAAGCGAGATGAGGACCGCGCCGTTATCGGCGTGAACTCGAATCATCTGACCGAGGTCATTGCGCTTGGTTAGCTGCGCATAACTGGGGAGCGATGCGACCGCGACTGCCACTGCAACCGCCAGTGCTATGAGCGCGAGAAGCGCCCCATAGAGAGCCAGCTTGAGAGCAGTGACGAGGGGGCGCCGTACGGAGCCGGTCTTGGTTCGGGCCATCTGAGATCAGGCGATAGAAAGGCAGCGCACGTGGGGCAAGCTCATTAGCGGCCTGTCCAACGAGGGTCGGTGCGCCTTGTCGAAAGCATCATTCGTCTTCCATGGCCGATCGCGGGTTACGCGCGCATTAACCCCGTTTTTACATCAGTAGCGAATAGCTGGCCGGATGAGGTGCACACTCCGCCTCGCAAGCAGCCTTGGTGCCGCCCTCCTGGCCGGCGCCCCCGCCACCGCGTCCGCGCAATGCCGCCTGTGCCCCGACCCGACGACGCAGATCGAAAGCGACGAGGGCGGCGGCGACATCCGGCTGGATGTGCAAACCACGCTTGATTTCGACCGTCTCGTGCTCCTCGGCGGCGGGACAGGTGCCGCTACACTGCTTCCCGACGGCGAGCGTACGGCAACTGGCGACGTCGCTACAATCAGCGCGAGCGCAATGGTCGGATCGGTCACAGTACACGGTGAGCCGAACCGCGCCGTGCGCGTCGAAATGCCGGCGCAAATCCTGCTCTACTCCCTCGGCGGCGGCCGGATCTCCGTCGATCAGCTCAAGAGCGATCTTCCCGGAATGCCGAGGCTCGATTCGAACGGCAACCTCACCTTCCGATTCGGCGGCCGATTGCAGATCAGCGGCGATGCCGACGGCGAGTATCGGGGCGAGGTACCAATCACCGTGGAATATTTTTGAGCCAACTGCCTCCAAATGGGAGGAATCCTTAATCGGCGAGTAACCAAGCCCTTGAGGGAAGGCGTAAGCCGGTGCGGTTAATGACGTGATCACGGGTGACCGGACCAGCGGTCGGGCAGCCGCTGTTTTTTGAACCAGTGGGGAAAACTGAAATGAAGAAGGTTCTGATTGCTGCCGGTGCGGTCTCCGCCCTGGCTTTCGCCACCGCTCCCGCCTTCGCGGCGAGCCCGACGACGCAGGCGACTGCGACGGCGCGAATCGTGGTTCCGTTGACGCTCGATTCGGTCCAAAACCTCGACCTCGGCACAATCGTGCTGGGCAGCGGCACTTGGGGCCCGAGCACGGTCGGAATCACGCAGGCTGGCGTGTTCTCTTGCGGCGCCAACGTGACCTGCTCGGGAACGACTCAGACCGCGCAGTACACGGCCACCGGAACGCCGGGCCAGACGCTGTCGATCAGCGGCTCGGCGACCATTCCGCTCGTCAACCAGACGCAGACGTCGCCCAACCTGACGCTCAATGTTGCCTACCCGGCCGCCAACTCGGTCCAGCTCGATGCGACGACCGGAACCGTCACGTTCGACGTCGGCGGTTCAATCGACATCTCGAGCAGCACCGCGGACGGCGTCTACCTCGGCACGTTCGACGTTACTGCCGACTATCAGTAAGCGCGTTTGAAGCTCCGCGGCATCCACCGCCGCGGTTCGGGGGTCGCCGGGCCTGTCTCGGCGGCCCCTTTTTCGCTTTGAACGCTAATGGTGAACGGAAAATCAACCATTCCGGACTAGCCCCGACGAACACTCCAATTCGGAGCAAAGTGGGGATCCGATATGAACTTGTTCACCAAAGCCGTTGCCGCGGCCGCGTTCATCACTGCGCCTCTTCTTCCTCTGCAGCAGGCGCAAGCCGGTGTCGGCGACCTCCTGGTCGCGCCGACGCGGCTTGTGCTCAATGGCGGGCGAAGCGCCGAGGTAATCCTCAACAATATCGGCGACGAACCGGCAACCTACAGGATTTCGGCCGAATTCCGGCGAATGATGCCCGACGGCTCGCTCGAAGAGGTGAAAGATCCGACAGAGGCCGACAAGGCGGCGCGCGACATGCTCATCTTTGCGCCCCGCCGGGTGACTCTTGCCCCTCGCGAACCACAATCGATCCGGGTTGCTGCGCGGCCTCCGAAGGGCCTCCCCGACGGCGAATACCGGGTCCACCTGCTGTTCCGGGCGATTCCTCCGTCTACCCCAGTCACGCAGGCGGGAGGCGACGCCCAGAAGGGCGTGACCTTCAAGCTGACGCCGGTCTACGGAGTGACCATTCCCGTGATCGTGCGTCTCGGAAACCTCAGCGTGGAAGCCGCGATCTCCGATGTCCGCCTCGACAAGCGCGATGGCAAGCCGGTCGTCGCGCTTGAGCTCAGCCGGAGCGGCGCACGGTCGACCTTCGGTGAAGTCCGGGTGCTCAAGCCCGGCGTGAAGGACCCGATCGCAATGTCCCGCGCAGTCGCCGTCTACACCGAGCTCAACAAGCGCGAGGTCGTAGTTCCCGTGAATGACAGCTTCAAAGGCCCGCTCGCGGGGCCGGTAACGGTGCAATATGTCGAGACGTACGACGATGGCTCGAAGACCATCGCCGAAACCCAAGCCGTGCTTCGCTAGGGTCGAGGGCCGACGGGCACAGGCGATTGGCAATGCGCGCGGCCGGCAAGCTGCTCGGCAAGGCGGGCGCTCTCGTCGCCGTCGCCTGGCTGACTGCTGTCGGCGCCGTTGCCGCGTCCCCGGTGGGCGAGAAATGGGCCGCCAATCCCGACGAACAGTACCTTCTTGACGTCAAGCTCCACCAGTACCGGCTTGGCGACGGCGTTCGTGCCTACAACACGCCCGAAGGGACCTGCATTGTCTTCGGCGATTTCCTGACCACGCTCGACGTTCCGATGAAAATCAACCTGACCGCACGCAAGGCGAGCGGCTGGGCGTTCAAGGAAAGCAACACCATCGCCATCGACGAGGGCGAAGGCCGGGTCGATTACGCGGGCAAAACCGAAAAGCTGGCGCCGACCGACATTCGCGAGACGCCGGAGGGCTGGTGCGTCGACACGGCCGCGCTGTCGCGATGGTTCGGCCTTGGCGTGAAGCCGTTCACCAACGGGTCTGCGCTGATCATCGAGACCGAGGCCAAGCTGCCGGTCGAAATGGCTCTCGAACGGAAGAAAAGAGCCGAAAATCTCGCAAAGAAGCCGAAATTCAACCTCGCATCGCTTCCGCAGGTTCGCCTGCCGTATCGAATGTGGCGGGCGCCGGCTCTCGATTTCGTCGTCAGCGCCGGGGTCACGTACAACGCCCATACGGGCACCAGGGTCGATCGCCAGAGTTCCGTCTATGCAGCCGGTGAGCTCGCACTTCTCTCTTACGATGTGCAGGTCACGACCGACCGCAAGGGCATTCCGGGCTCGCTAAGGCTACGGGCCTACCGGTCGGACCCGGACGGCGGATTGCTTGGTCCTCTTCACGCGACCCATTTCGGGTTTGGCGACGTCGTTGGGTTCGCAACCCGCCTCAGCGGCAGCGCGAGCAGCGGCCGCGGCGCCGTCTTGACCAACCGGCCCGTTTCCGCCCCGACCAGTTTCGACCGGACTCGTTTCGAAGGCGACCTGCCGAGCGGGTGGGATGCGGAGCTTTACCGCAACGGAGAGCTAATCGCCTTTGCCCATTCGGACGGCAGCCAGCGTTACGTCTTCGACGACGTCCAGCTGATGTACGGCGACAACGATATCAGCATCGTCCTTTACGGTCCGCAGGGGCAAGTCCGGACACGTAACGAAGTGATCAACGTCGGCCAGGATAATGTTCCGGCCGGCAAGACCTGGTACTGGGCGGGCGTCAACCAGCCTGGCCGCGACTTGATTTCGCTTCGCAATGAACAGGTTAGTCCGCTTGAACCGAAGGTGCAGGCGGCGGTCTCGCTCGAGCACGGGATCGATGACCGGACCTCGGTGGGACTGCTTGCCCGAACGATGCTGCTCCAGGACCAGCGGGTCACTTTTGTCGAAGGATCCGTACGGCGCTCGATCGGCTCAGCCCTGGTCGAGCTGGGTGCGTCGAGGGAGAGCACAGGCGGTACTGCCGCCCGCGCGCAATTGCTGGCGAAGCTTGGCTCGCTGAACGTGAGTGCCGAAGCGATTGCCGCCAACAATTTCCACATTGCCGATGGACCGGCGACGACGGAGCGCATTGCGAGCGTATCGGTCGATTCGCCGATCCGCGTGGGGCGTGCCGTCATTCCCGCCCACGGCGACGTTCACTACATCTCCAGGGCGGATGGAAGTGCGCAGCTCGATGCGGCGGCGAGGCTCGCGGCCACGATCGACCGCTTCAACCTCGCTGCGGACGTGAGATACACGCGCCAATATCTGGCGAAGGGGCCCGCACCGCCTGCAAATGTCATTGCGGACCTGATCGGAACCGGCCGAATCGGGCCGATCAGGGTCCGCGGCTCCACCAGTTTCGAAGTGAGTCCGTCGAGCCGTCTGCGCTCGGCGGAAATCAGCGGTTATTGGTCAGCTTCCGACAATGTCGATTGGGAGGGCACGCTCGCCTATGACGGGCCGGAGCATCGGGCGCGCGTTCGGATCAGCAATATCCACCGGTTGAACAGCCTCGCGCTGGCAATAACCGGCGAAGCTGCGAGCGACGGATCGGTAGCGGTCGGAATCAACCTCAACTTCTCGCTTGACCCCACTCACGGACTGTCTCTGTCGCGCCAGCCACTGGCCTCGGCGGGCTCGGTGCGGGCGCGTGTTTATCGCGATCTCAACGCCAATGGAGTCGCCGATCCCGGCGAGCCGTTGGAAAAGGGCGCACTTGTCACCGCCGGGCAGACTGTTTCGAGAAGCCCGACAAACGCCAAGGGAATGGTCATGGTCGCCGGGCTGAAGACCTTCACTCCAATCACTGTCGGAATAGACCGAAGCAGCCTTTCCGACCCGATGCTTGCGCCCGAAAAGGCGCTTCAGGTGGTCGTCCCCCGGCCGGGTGTCCCGGCGAGTGTCGATATCGGCCTGGTTGCTGCCGGCGATGTCGAGGGCGCGATCGTGAAGAACGGCGGCCTTGGCTTCGAAGGGATCGACCTCGAACTCGTCGACAAATCCGGCAATGTGGTTTCGACCGCAAGGACGGATTACGACGGCTACTTCCTGTTCGAAGGCGTCGCATACGGAAGCTATCGCGTCCGCATCTCCAAGGCCTCCGCGGATGTCATTGGAGTAGACCCGGAGCTCAACCTTGAGGCGACGATCAACGATGATCGTCCAGTGGCTCGACTCGGGTCCATCACGCTCGAACCGCGCCCGAAGATCGCTTCGTCGCAATAAGTCGTCTCGGACGACTTTTCCGGTGAAAGGCAGGCCGTGCTGTTGCGACGCAGTCGCATCGGCGGCCTCGTGCGCACTTGGTGCTGTGGTTTGAGAATGTGACTTGATCACCCGGCCCGATGTGCCTCCGGCATCGAGTGCGAGCCTGCAAAGGGTCATTCCCCGGAATGCCGGCCCTTGCAGGCTGGTGCGGTCGAGAAGACTCGAACTTCCACGGCCTTTCGGCCACAGCGACCTCAACGCTGCGCGTCTACCAGTTCCGCCACGACCGCACGTGCATGAAGATGGACGGCTTGCTGCCGCCGCTCCTGGCAAGGAGGGCGCCTCTATCAAAGCGATTGGAGGCGCGCAATGCTCAGGCTTCAGTCCCTTATCGGGACAGTCCTTAATCCTTCGTTTACCATTGGAGCGGCGGCGCGTTAGATCAGCGCCATGTTGCTCCTCGCCCTTGCTGCCGCAGCTGCTGCGACGAACTCAGCCTCGGCCCCGGCGCCGCCGGTGATTCGGCAGGCGACCGCAACGGTGCGAATCGTCTCCGGAGCGACGATCGCTCCGGATCGGCTGCCCGACACTGCCCAGCTGAGCGAGCGCCAAATCCGCAGCGCCGACGGCACCACCAAGACCGTTCGTGTTGTTGAATTTCCCTGACAAATCAGCCTTTTAGGCTGAGAGTCACTGTCGAATCCAGGCCGCTCGGAGGGACGCCCATTTCGGCGCTGTTGAAGCTTGCCGCGCCGCCGGGAGGAAGTGTCCGGGCAGGGGGCGCGATGGTCCAGGAATAGAGGAGGCGGCCCGACTTGTCGCGAAGCTGAGCCTGGATCGGCGGGACGCTCTGGGACTTGGAACTGGGGTTCACCACCCTGCCGCTCACAACCACCAGTTCGTTGCCGCTCGCCAGCTTCTGACGCTCGGGTGTACCGGGCGCAATCTGCAGCGGCGTCGGCTCGGCGGATGCGATGCCGACATACTGGCGGATCGAATTTGGCGCGACGAACCATAGCGCCAGCACGATCACGACGACCAGCGCAATCGCGAGCAGCAGGGCCATGAGCAAGCTACGCTGGCGGTCGGGCGCCGTCTCCGATTCTGCTGCGGCGATTTCCTCCGGGTCGGGAATCTCCTTGGCGGGATCCCAGCCCTCCTCGTCGGAGCGACTCTCCGGCCAATCGCCCTCGGGCGGAGGAACCGGGATTGCAGTCGGCGGCTCGAACTCTTCGGTACCCGGAACGGCTGGCTCCGTCGGCTCGTACCCCACCGGCTCGGGTTCGCCTGGCGCTTCGTCGAATGCGGTGGCCGGCGAAGCGGGATCGCCCGGCTCGGGCGCGGGCTCCGTCACCGGAGCAGCGTCTTCCGGAACCTCGGTCGACGCCTCTTCGGGCATCTGGTGCCAGCTGTGACCGCACGCGGCGCAGCGGACCTTGCGCCCGCCTTCCGGAATCGCGCCGTCTTTCACTGCATATTGAGTCCCGCACGACGGGCAGGTCAGGATCATGTGGCGCGCGCCTCCAGTCAACGCTTCGTAAACAGCAACGCGCGGGCGTTGGCAAGGCGGCGGCCGCATGCGAAAAGCTGCTGGGCACGCGGGGAGGGTGAAGCTGACGACGATCGTTGACTTCGAAAGCGTGGGCTTGCGTTACGGGACCGGCGCGGAGGTGCTTCGCGATCTCGATTTCAGCCTGTCCAAAGGCGGCTTCTATTTCCTCGCTGGCGCGTCCGGTGCCGGAAAGACATCGCTTCTCAAGCTTCTGTACCTGGCACAACAGCCGACTCGCGGGCGGATTCGCCTGTTCGACCGTGACCTCAGCGATGCTCCGCGTGACTCGCTGCCGCACTTCCGCCGCAGGATCGGAGTCGTGTTCCAGGACTTCCGCCTCATCCGCCACCTTTCCGCATTCGACAATGTCGCGCTTCCGCTGAGGATATCCGGTCGCGAGGAATCCGCCATCAAGTCGGCCGTCAGCGAAATGCTCGAGTGGGTGGGCCTCGGCGACCGTGCCGCGGCCCGGCCGCCGACCTTGTCTGGAGGCGAGCAACAGCGGGTTGCGATTGCCCGGGCCGTGATTACTCAGCCCGACCTACTGGTTGCTGACGAGCCAACCGGCAACGTCGATCCCGAAATGGCAAAGCGACTCCTGCACCTGTTCTCCGCGCTTAACGACCTCGGCACCACCGTCGTGGTCGCAACGCACGATCTCGGGCTGATTGCGTCAAATCCGTCCGCCGAGCTTATGCGGCTCGACCGCGGTGCGCTTGTCGACCCGACGGGAATGCTGAAGAACCCGCCGCGGGTTGAGCGGGGAGAGTTGCGGCCGTGATCGTGCACAGGATTTGGCCGTCGCGGCCGGAATCGCGGCTGCTTCCGGCGGAGGGGCTGCATGGCCCGACCGTCGCAGTCGTGGCGGCCATGACCTTCGTGATGATCATCGTCGCGGCCACAGGGCTAGCCGTTGCCGCCACCGCCTCGGCGGTGGTCAACGGGACCCACAGCCGCTTCGTCATCGAACTTCCTGCGGCCTCCGCTTCCGATTTACCCCAAGCCGTGGCGGCAGCGCGCGCGACCGGCGAAGTCTGGAGCGTCACGCCGGTCCCGCAATCCGAGATGCGCCGAACGCTCGAGCGCTGGCTGGGAGAATCGGCCAACAGCCCCGACCTCCCCATACCGGCAATGGCAACGGTTGAGCTCAAGCCCGGAGCCGATCCCGCGACAATCGAGAGAGCCGTCCAGGCGCGCGTTCCCGCCGCCGCGGTCAGCGCCGAAAGTGCCGAGCTTGCGCCGCTCCTTCATTCGCTTCGCGCGATAGAGTGGCTGGCGCTCTCCCTAGTCATTCTCATGGCTGGGGCGACGGCGGCGGCGATAACGCTTGCCGCTCGAAGCGCGCTCGACACGCACCGGCCGACTGTCGAAATCATGCACGGGATCGGCGCAACCGACATTCAGGTGACTCGGCTGTTCGAGCGCAAGATTGCAATCGACGCTATTGCCGGGGCACTTCTGGCCGCCGCGGCCGCGGCGATCGTCCTGGCGATCATCGGCGGCGGCGTTGGAGCTGCCGTCTCCGGCCTCGGCTGGAGCTCGCCGCTAACTCCAACGGACTTCGCTGTCCTTGCGCTCGTTCCCGTAGCTGCCGTCGCGATCGCGGTAGCCGTTGCCCATTGGACGCTTCTGAGGGCATTGCGCACGAACCTATGATCGCCCGTCTCTTTTCGCTCCTGCTCCTGCTCTACCTGCTCGGCTTCATCATATTCGCGGTGACTCTCGGTTCGCCTGCCAAGAACCAGAAAGTGGATGCTGTTATCGCAATCACCGGAGGGCCGGAGCGGATCGAGCACGCGGTCGACGTCCTGTCCCACGGCTATGCGAAGCGAATGCTGATCGCCGGCGCCGACCCTTCGGTGACCAAGAAGGACCTAATCCGGCGCCTCAACGGCAAAAAGAAGCTCGTTGAATGCTGCGTCGATCTCGGCAGCGAATCGGTGGATACACGTTCGAATGCGGAGGAAGCGGACCGCTGGCTGGCAAAGCACGGCTACCGGAGCTTTCGGCTTGTAACGAGCGACTGGCACATGCGGCGCGCTCGGTATGAGTTCCGCCGCGTACTCGGCCGGCGGTACACGGTCATTCCGGACGCGGTACGGACGCAGCCGAGCTTCAGGACATCTGTTCGGCGAGTACAACAAATACCTGCTCCGCCGGCTGGCGGTCGTCGTCGGCCTATGACGCTTGTGCGCTCGCTCCTGTACGCGCTCATCTTCTATCCTGCGACCGCGGTGCTGGTGCTCGTCGGAGTGATCGTCACGTTGTTCGGTACCGGGGCGACCCGCGGCCTCGTTCGCTTCTGGACAGAATTCAATCACCGCCTGGCGAGGCTAGTGCTTGGAATCCGGAGCGAAGTGGAGGGCGAGATTCCTGCCGGGGCCGTATTGATCGCCGTCAAGCATGAGTCGATGTACGAGACCCTGGAAATGGAGCGGCTCGCCGACACGCCGGTGATCGTGCTCAAGCAGAGCCTGTCGCAAATCCCGCTCTTCGGCTGGCTCACCCGGCGCTACGGTGTCATTCCCGTCGACCGCAGCGCTGGCGCTAAGGCGCTCCGCGAGATGGTCGCGGCCGGACGCGATGCGGTTTCGGCGGGACGCGCGGTGATCATTTACCCGGAGGGCACTCGCGTTGCGCACGGTCGCTCGCCGAAGCTTCGCCCCGGGTTCGCCGGTCTTTACCGGGCGCTCGGCCTACCCGTGGTTCCGGTTGCCGTGGACAGCGGCCGACTGTGGACGAAGGGGCTTCTGAAGAAAGCCGGAACCGTCCACTTCCGCATCGGCGAGACCATTCCGCCCGGCCTCAAGCGCGAGGAGGTCGAAGCGCGCGTCCACGCCGCGATCAACGCGCTCAACCACTAGCTTCGAAGCTTCGCCCCGAGCTTCTCTGCAGCAGCGACCACCTTCGCCGAAATTGCCGCGAGCTCCTCTTCGGTAAAGCTTTTGTCGTCCGGCTGCAGCGTCACTTCGAAGGCAAGGCTCAGGCCCTCGTTCGCCTCGAAGCGGTCGAACAGGCGAACGTCGGTGATCGACACCTTGTCCGATCCTCGGATCGCTCGGGCCAGGTTCTCGGCCGGCAGATCGGCGGGAACGATGAAGGCGAAATCGCGGCTGACGGGCTGGAGCGCCGGGGGCGCAAATGGCGCACGGGCACGGCCGCCGCTCCGCGGGGCCGGAATGGCGTCGAGGTAGATTTCAGCCGCGATGAGACCTTCCGGCGCGTCCAAACTCTTGGCGAGCGCCGGGTGAATTTCGCCAAAGCTGGCGAGGATGTTTTTCGGCCCAAGGCCGAGCTTCGCCGATCGGCCCGGGTGCCAGGTCGGGCCGGCGTCAGGAAAAACCTGCAGATTGGCCAACCGGCGCGCCCGACCGCATCGAGTAGGGCGAGCGCTTCGGCCTTCGCGTCGAAAGCGTTGAACTGTGCCGGTTTCCCGCTCTGCCAGTCGCGCTCGCCATTGCTACCGGCGAGCACAAGAGCGAGCGTAGGCCGCTCGACGTCGGCGAGATAGCGTCGCCCCACCTCGAACAGACGGACACTTGAGGTGCCGCGGTCGAGATTCCGGCGAGTCGCGGCGATCAGGCCGGGCAGAAGCGACGGCCGCATCAGCTTCATCTCTTCGCTGATCGGGTTTTCGATCCGCCATGCCGGTCCGAACGGCCCAGCTTCCTCTTCTGAGATGAAGCTCCAGGTGACCGCTTCGTCCAATCCGCGTGCGGCGGCGGCGCGTCGAACCCGCCGCTCGATCAGCTGGGTACGCGTCGCTGTCGGTTTGGCTACGCCGCGCTCGCGCTCGAGCGGTGTCGAGGGGATGCGATCATAGCCGACAATTCGCGCGACTTCCTCGACGAGATCGGCGGGGCCATCCACATCCGGCCGCCATGTCGGCACCTTCACACTGTCGCTGCCTTCGAACTCGAACCCGAGCGAGAGCAGGATCGCGCGCTGGCGGTCTTCCGGCACGTCGATCGCGGCCAGGCTGAGAGTCCGGCCGGGATCGAACGGGATCGTTCGCTGCTCGATCGGAGGCTCGCCGACCAGCAGGGCTTCCGAAGCTTCGCCTCCGCAAATATCCAGAATCAGCCCGGTGAGGATCGCAAGCCCATCGTCGAGGAACGCGGGATCCACTCCCCGCTCGAAGCGGCTTCGGGCGTCGCTCGTCAGAGACAGCTTTTGACCCGTGCGGGCGATCGTCTCCGGATCGAAGTAGGCGACCTCCAGCATGATCTCGGTCGTGCTGTCCGACACGCCCGAATCCTCGCCGCCCATGATCCCGCCGATATCGTGAACGCGTTTGTCGTCGGCGATCACCGTCATCGAGGAATCGAGGACATATTCCTTTTCGTTGAGCGCCAGCACTCGTTCACCGTCGCTGGCGCGGCGCGCGATCAACGCTGTGTCGAGCTTCGCGACGTCATAGGCGTGGCTGGGCCGGCCGAGGTCCAGCATCACGTAATTGGTGATATCGACAATGGCCGAGATCGGGCGCTGACCGGCACTCTTGAGGCGCCGCTGGATCCACTCGGGCGAGCTGCCGTTTTTCAGCCCGCGAATGGCGCGCCCGTAGAAGGCGGGGCAGCCTTCACGGTCTTCGATGCGGATGTCGATTGGGGAGGTGAACGCGCCGGCGATTTCGCGGGACATGGAGCGGCTTGAGAGTGCCGACATCCGCTGCGGCGAGGTCGCGGGCGATCCCGCGAACGCCCATGCAGTCGGCGCGATCGGGGGTGATCGATACGTCGAAAACGGGATCGTTCAGCTCCGCATAGTCGGCGTAGCTGGCGCCGACCGGCGCGTCCTCGGCAAGTTCGATGATCCCCTCATGCTCGTCGCCGAGCTGGAGCTCGCGGATCGAGCAAAGCATTCCGTGGCTCTCGACTCCGCGGATCGCCGCGACCTTGAGGGTCATGTCGCTTCCGGGGACATATGTTCCGGGCCCGCCAAAGACACCAAGCATTCCGGCGCGTGCGTTGGGCGCTCCGCAAATGACCTGAACCGGCCCTTCGCCCGCGTCGACCGTCAGCACCTGAAGCTTGTCGGCCTTGGGGTGCTTGTCCGCAGTCAGCACCTTCGCGACCTTGAAAGGCGCAAGCGCTTCGGCGGGATTGCTGACGTCCTCGACCTCGAGCCCGATCGCTGTCATCCGCTCGGCAATTTGCTCGGCCCGAGCGTCGGTGTCCAAATGCGCCTTAAGCCACGACAAGCTGAACTTCATGCGCCAACTCCGCCGCTAAGCGTCGGCACGTTCAGAGCGCTCGGAAGCCGTAATGCTTCAGCCACCGCAGATCGCCGTCGAAGAAGGCGCGAAGATCGTCCATTCCGTATTTGAGCATCGCCAGCCGGTCGACTCCGGTGCCGAAGGCGAAGCCCTGCCACTCGTCGGGGTCGAGCCCGCAGTTGGCGATTACCGTGGGGTGGACCATGCCGGAGCCGAGCACTTCCATCCAGCCTTCGCAGCCGCCGACGACGCGCCGCCCCTTCTCCATCGACCAGCCGACATCCACCTCCGCAGACGGCTCGGTGAAAGGGAAGTAGCTGGGGCGCATTCTAAGCACGATGTCATCGCGCTCGAAGAACGCCTTCAGGAACGTCTCCAGAGTCCATTTGAGGTGACCCATGGTGATGGCGCGATCGATCACCAGCCCCTCTACCTGGTGGAACATGGGGGTGTGGGTCGCATCGCTGTCGGAGCGATAGACGCGGCCCGGCGCGATCAGCCTCAGCGGCGGCGGCGCTGAGGTCATGGTACGGATCTGCACGGGTGACGTGTGGGTCCGAAGAACGTGCGGCTCGGCTTGCGGATCGCCGTCGATCCGCCGGACGTAGAAGGTGTCCTGCATCGCCCGCGCCGGGTGAAACTCGGGCATGTTGAGGGCGGTGAAGTTGAACCACTGCTCCTCGATCTCCGGCCCTTCGGCGACCGAAAAGCCGAGGTCGGCGAAGATCTCGGCGAGCTCGTCCATGACCTGGCTGACGGGATGAACTGTCCCTTGCGGGTCCTCCGGCGCCGGAAGCGACAGGTCCACGCGCTCGGTGGCGAGCCGCTTCTCCAGTTCCGCAGCCTCCAGCTCGGCTTTCCGCGCCGCAATCGCATCCGTGACGGCTTCGCGGAGTGCGTGGATTTTCGGCGCTTCGGTTGCCCGCTCGCCGGGGCTCATCTTGCCAAGCGACTTCAGTTGAGCAGTGACCGACCCCGATTTGCCGAGCGCAGCAACGCGCACGGATTCGAGCGCCTCCAGGTCGGGCGCGGAACGGATTTCGTCGATCAGGTCGCGATCAGCCATGGCCAGCGCCTTTGCCGTGGTCGGCCGGCAAAGCCAAGGGTTAGCCGGGGACGAACGGATAGGGCGAGATGGTCTTGCGGTTCTCCTCGACCGCGAGAGTCCGTCCCGCCGGAGGAGTCGCTCGATAGGCGCAGCCGATCCGCGGACAGATGGCGCAGGCCGGCCCGATCGGAGTCGCCGGCGTGTTCACCAGGTCGAGGCCGTCGGCATAGGCGATCCGCGGTGCGTAGCGAACATCGCAGCCGAGCCCGATCGCTAACAAGGCGTCGTCGCGAAGGTCGGGCCGGATCGGGCGTTCGATGGTTCGGCTGATCGTGAAGAACCGCTGGCCGTCGGGAGTCTCGATCAGCTGCCGGATCGTCTGCCCCGGAGTTTGAAATGCCGCGTGAAGGTGCCAGCGCGGACAGGTGCCGCCGAAGTGGGAGAAGGGAAAGCTCTCTCCCGCATAGCGCTTGGAAATGTTCCCGGCCGGATCGACGCGAAGCATGAAGAAGGGCACGCCCCGCGCGCCCGAGCGTCCCAGCGTCGTGATCCGGTGCGCCACCTGCTCGACATTGGCGCCGAACTGGCCGCATAGCCGGTCCAGCGCATAGCGATGCTCCTCCGCGGCACGGAGGAACTTGCCGTAGGGCATCATGATGGCACCGGCGGCGTAATTGGCGAAGCTCATGTGGAGGAGCCGCCGACTCCCCGACTCCGGTGGGCGGGCGGTGTCCACCAGCCGGTCGATTACCGGGGCGAACTCGAGAAGCGCCAGCTGATAGGCCAAGCCGAAGGTACGGTTCTCCGGCCGAAGCAGCGCCGACAGCATGAACGTCCGGCGCTGCGAATCGTAATGCTGACTGACGTCGTCGAGCATTTCGGGGTCGACAACTCGCGATTCGACTCCCCAGGCCTCCTTCAGCCGCCGCCGCAGCGCTTCGGCGACTGACAGCGGGTCGCCTAGAGCGCCGCCGAGAGTCTCTGCACCCTCCTCGAGCTCGGGGAAGTGGTTTCGCTGCGCCTGGATATAGTCGCGCACCCAGGTCTCAGGAGTGATCAGAACACGCGGGTCGGCGCCGGTTTCGTCCGCGGGCTGGCGCTGCAGCTCGCGTATCGCGGTGTAGAGGCGGACGATCGCGTCGGCTGCTGCTGGAGCATTGTCGGCCAGCTCGGCCAGCTCGAAACGGCTGACCGCGAGATCGGAGAGGATCGGGTCGGAGAAAATTTCGCCGAGCTGGTCGGCACCGGCGGAATCTCCGCCGTCCGCCGCAAAAGTCTTCACGTCGATGTCGAAGGCTTCCGCAAGCCGCAGCAGCACTGGCGCAGTCATCGGCCGCTGGTTGCGCTCTAGGTGGTTGAGATAGGAGGCGGAAATCCCGAGCTCGCCGGCCATTTGCGCCTGGTTCAGCCCACGCTCGCGCCGAAGCCGCTTCAGTCTCGCGCCGAGGAAAAGCTTGCGTTGCGCCGCCACATGTCAACTTGTGAACGCATTTACAAACTACACAAGTCAAAATCTGACACATACGCCCTTTTCTGTGCATCTTTTTGAACGTGCGTGAGGTTCTCTGCTGTCCTGATTGCGAGGAAAGGACGGGTGATGGCGGAGTTCAGCGAAGTCGTGTCGGCGCCAAAGGGTCGGTTCGACGGCATAGAGCGGCCCTATTCGGCCGACGATGTGCTCAGGCTTCGCGGGTCGATTCCCATCGAGCACACGCTCGCCCGCCGCGGAGCGCTTCGCCTTTGGGAGTTGCTGCAGTCGGACGATCCGGTTCGGGCGCTTGGCGCGGTCACTGGCAATCAGGCGATGCAGATGGTGCGCACCGGACTGCGGGCGATCTACCTTTCGGGGTGGCAGGCGGCGGCCGATGCCAACACCGCCTGCTCGATGTACCCCGACCAGTCGCTCTATCCCGCCAATACCGGTCCCGAGCTCGCGCGGCGGATCAACCGAGCCCTGCAGCGCGCCGATCAGGTGGAGCATGCTGAAGGCGGCGCGCAGCGCGACTGGTTCGCCCCAATCGTCGCCGATGCCGAAGCCGGGTTCGGTGGCCCGCTCAACTGCTTCGAGATCATGAAGGCCTATATCGAGGCGGGAGTCGCCGGCGTTCACTTCGAGGACCAGCTGGCCAGCGAAAAGAAGTGCGGCCACCTCGGCGGCAAGGTTCTAATCCCGACCCAATCGGCGATCCGCAACCTCGACGCCGCGCGGCTAGCCGCGGACGTCTGCGGAGTCCCGACGATCCTCGTCGCCCGTACCGATGCCGAGAGCGCCAAGCTGCTCACTTCGGATGTCGACGGGCGCGATGCACCCTTCATCACCGGCGAGCGCACGGCCGAGGGCTTCTACCGGCTGCGCGAAGGCAGCGGCCTCGACAATTGCATCGCCCGCGCAAAGGCGTTCGCACCCCACGCCGACCTTTTGTGGTTCGAGACCAGCAAGCCGAACCTAGACCAGGCGCGCCGCTTCGCGGAGTCCGTCCACGCCGAGTTCCCGGGCAAGATGCTCGCTTATAATTGCAGCCCGAGCTTCAACTGGGAGGCGAACCTCGACCGCGACACGATCGCGAAGTTCCAGACCGAGCTGGGCGCGATGGGGTACAAGTTCCAGTTCGTCACGCTGGCCGGCTTCCACAGCCTTAATCACTCGATGTTCATGCTCGCGAGCGGCTATCGCGACCGCGGAATGGCCGCTTATTCCGAGCTCCAGCAGGCCGAGTTCCAATCCGAAGCCGACGGTTACACCGCCACTCGTCACCAGCGCGAAGTGGGCACCGGCTATTTCGACGCGGTCACGACCGCAATTTCCGGCGGTCAGTCATCGACCGTCGCACTCGACGAATCCACCGAGGCCGACCAGTTCAAGCGCGAGCCGGTCGCCGCAGAATAGGAGGAAGCCATGGGACAGCGTTATTGGGTCATCGGCGGGGAATATCGGAACTGCGCGTTCGACGAAGTCGTGCCAGGCACCGAGGAAATTTCGGGACCGTTCAACGATGAGCTACATGCGCGCATGGAATGGCAGCGCCTGACGTTCCGCGACCATCGCGGGGCGACCGAGCGCTTCTGCATTTGCGTGGAGCCTGTCCGACTGTGAACGATGTCCTTGCACTTCAGCGAATTGCCGCCGAGCCCTCGCGCGTCCGCGGCGCCGATCAGGTTCTCACCGCCGACGCGCTCGACTTCGTCGCCGAGCTTCACGAGCGCTTCGAGGGCAGGCGCCTGAGCCTCCTCGACAAGCGCCTGGACCGGCAGGAGCGGTTCGACGCCGGCGAGCTTCCAGACTTCCGCGAGGACACGCGCGAGATCCGCGAAGCCGAGTGGACCGTCTCCCCCGCGCCGCGCGACCTGCAGGACCGGCGCGTCGAGATCACCGGCCCGACCAACGCCAAGATGGTCATTAACGCGCTCAACAGCGGCGCGAAGGTGTTCATGGCGGACTTCGAGGACGCGACCTCGCCGGTATGGGACGAGCTGGTCCAGGGGCAGGTGAACCTGCACGACTATTGGCAGGGACGGCTCGACTTCACCGATCCGGATTCCGGAAAACATTATGAGGTGGGCGAGGATCCGGCGGTGCTGATGGTCCGCCCACGCGGCCTTCACCTCCCCGAAGACCATGTCACCGTGGACGGCCAGCCGGTCGCCGGCGCCTTCTTCGATTTCGGCATCTATGTCTGGAACAACGCTCGCGCCGCGCTGTCGAAGGGCAGCGGGCCTTATTTCTACGTCCCCAAGCTCGAAAGCATGGAGGAGGCGAAGCTGTGGAGCGACATCTTCGCGCTCGCCGAGAACAAGCTTCGGCTCGAGCGGGGGACGATAAAAGCGACGATCCTCATCGAGACCATCCCCGCGGCGTTCGAGATGGACGAGATCCTCTACGCGCTGAAAGAGAATATCGTCGGTCTCAACTGCGGCCGCTGGGATTACATATTCTCCTACATCAAGCGGCTCGGCCGCTCGGCGGACCGGCTGACTCCCGACCGCTCGGCGATGACCATGGATAAGGCCTTCCTCGCCGCTTACTCGCTGCGCCTGGTTGCAACCTGCCACCGCCGCGGAGCCCATGCGATGGGCGGAATGGCCGCCTTTATCCCGGTCAAAGGCGACGAGCAGGCCAACGAAGTGGCGCTGGAAAAAGTCCGGCAGGACAAGCTTCGCGAAGTCCGCAACGGCCATGACGGGACCTGGGTCGCGCACCCGGCGCTGGTGCCGGTCGCGATGGAAGCGTTCGAGGCGATGCCGAGTGCGAACCAGCTCGACGAAATGCCCGAGGACATTCCCGGCCGCGACGAGATGCTGGAGCTTCACACCGGCCCGCGCACGGAGGCCGGCGCCCGCGAGAATGTCCGCGTCGGAGTTCAATATCTCGCGGCTTGGCTCGGCGGGCGCGGAGCGGTGCCGCTCTACAATCTGATGGAGGATGCCGCGACGGCGGAGATCAGCCGCGCCCAGCTATGGCAGTGGCTGCATTTCGGAGCCGAGCTGGACGACGGAAGCGTGTTCGACCGCGACCTGTTCGACCAGCTTTTCGACGAGGAAGTCGGCCTTCTTCAGGACGTGGAGGATATCGACGAAGCCGCCGAGCTTTTCCGCGGCATGATCGTCTCAGACGAGTTCGTCGAATTCCTGACCCTGCCCGCTTACGAACGGCTCGGCTGACTCACCGGCGCTGCGGTTCGATGACAAGCACGTTGAGGTCCTTCGTCGGCCGCCAATCCTTCCGCCGCACCTCGAACTGCGTTGGGCTGATCTTCTTCACCCCGGTCCCGCAGAAGCTGACGAGGTTGGCAGGCTTGCCCTTGTCGACGACGAGCCGGAAGCTGCCGATTGGGGAGCGCCAGTTGGCGCCGGTCTTGAGGATGTAGGCGATCCGCCGGTCGGGCATTCCGGCCCCATCCATGCCGTTGCGGCTGGCCGCCCGATCGACGGCGGCGAGGAACTCGCGATCAACGCAATAGCGATCGAGGAAATCTCTGGCCTCGTGGCTGTTGCGGTACTCCTTGATTGCGACGGGGCTCTCGACGCTTCCGCCGGCGCCCGGCACATAGCGGTGCTCGACCAGCAGGTCGCGGCCGGCGGGGAAGCGCTGCCTCCACCAATGTTTATCTTGCACCGTCCAAAGCGGGACCAGGTGGCGAGTCGGCTCGTCGGAGCCGAAGCTGAACTCCTCGATGCGCGCCAGCCCCAGCGACCGGAGCCGCGCCTTTTCCGCGTCCGGCAGCCGGTCCATGGCCTTGGTCGCGTCCGCGAGATTATCGGGCGCTATGGGAATGCCGAGCCGATTGAGGAGGGCGGTATGGTCTTGGCCCTTCACGACGGCCTTGCGCTCAAGCTTGGTCGCGACCGCTCGCCCTTCCACCATGGTGTGGAAGTCCGACGGGTAAGCAACGTCGCTCTCCCACTCCCTCGACAGGTCACGGTCGGGCATCGGGAATGCGACTATCGTTTCGACGTCGCCGCCCGATTCGTTGCGAAAGTCGTAGCGGACGCGAATTTCGTCCGCAGAAACGAACAGATCCTCTGAGCGCATATCGATGGCATCGGTGTGCTCGAGCACGAGACCGCCAGCAGCGGTGCTCGCGCTGGTATCATTTGCGAGTGCGGTGCCCGTAGCGGCGAGCGCAAGCAATCCAGTGGCGAGTCGGCGCATTTCTTCCCCTGCGGCGGATGGTGCTCCAATGCGGGGCCGCGGGCAAGGAAAGGGGCGCCGGAATTGCTTCCGACGCCCCCATTGTTCGTCTGACGCGAAGGCTTAGGCCGAGGCCTTTTCCTTCTTGTCGAGCGCGCCCTTCGCCTGGGCGATAATGCCCTTGAAGGCCTCGCCCTCGTGCATCGCGATATCGGCAAGGACCTTCCGGTCGAGGTCGATTCCCGCAAGCTTGAGCGCGTGGATGAACTGCCCGTAGGTCAGGCCTTCGGCGCGCACGGCGGCGTTGATTCGCTGGATCCACAAAGCGCGGAAGCTCCGCTTCTTCACCTTGCGGTCGCGATAGGCGTACTGACCGGCCTTCTCGACCGCCTGGCGGGCGACTCGGATCGTGTTCTTGCGGCGGCCGTAATAGCCCTTCGCCTGCTCCAGGATCCTCTTGTGCTTGGCGCGCGTGGTCACGCCGCGTTTGATGCGTGGCATTGTCTAGCGCTCCTTACTTGAGGCCGTACGGGGCCCAGAGCTTCACTCGGGCAACGTCTACCTCGGCGAGAAGCTCGGTTCCGCGGTTCTGGCGGATGTATTTGGCGTTGTGGCTGATCAGCCGGTGGCGCTTTCCGGCGACTCCATGCTTCACCTTGCCGCTGGCGGTGAATTTGAAGCGCTTCTTGACGCCGCTCTTGGTCTTGAGCTTGGGCATTTTCTCTCCTTTGTCCCTTGCGGGATCGAGCTTGTGAACTGCCACGGCAGCCCTTTGGCCGGGCCGTTCTGTTGTTCCAGTCGTCTGGAAAGCCGGCGCCTATAGAGGGCGCTGGTGCTTCGGGCAAGCTACCAGGGAATTTCCGACCCGTCGTAGCTGAAGAAGCTGCCGCTATCGGCCGGCGTCAAGTCGTCGATCACCTTGCGCATTCCCGAAACGCTGTCCTCCGGCGCAAGCGGGGCCGACGATCCGCCCATTCGAGTCTGGACCCAGCCTGGGTGAAGGACGGCGCAGGTCACCTTGTCGCGATTGTCGAGCGCGAGACACTTCCAGGCCGAATTGAGCGCCGTCTTGGACGAGCGATAGGCGACGAAGCCGCCCGACGTATTGTCGTCGATGCTGCCCATCCGGCTGGTTATCGCGATCAGCTTTCCCTCGGTTTCCGCGACCATCGGAAGTACCGATCGCGCCAGCAGGTAAGGCGCGACGCTGTTGACCGCGAACGTCTCGAGCCACTGCTCGCCCTCCTCTTCGCTCTCGGGGCATTTCGGACCGTAGGTCCCGGCATTGGCGATCAGCATGTCCAGCACTTGCAGCCGACCGCCGAAACCGGCGACCGCCTCCAGGTTGCGCATGTCGAGCTGCTCCACGCGAACGTTGAGCGCATCCAACTCTTCGCTGCTGTCGCGAACGGTGGCGACGACATCCCAGCCGTCGGCGGAATATTGGCGAGCGAACTCCAGGCCGATGCCCCTGTTCGCGCCGGTTATCAGGACTGTTGGCATATCTTGGTAACGCCCCCGCGGCGAAAAAGGTCAGGCCGCAGCGACTTGGAGCTCGCCTGACTTCGTCGGGCGCAGGACGTCGAGCGATTTGACGCTTCCGTCGAGCCAGCTTTTCCACTGGTCGGGACGAAGTAAAGCGATCTGGCGGTTGTGGTAGAGCTCGACGTCGGGCCCGGGCGGGGCCGTCAGCAGAGTGAACGCCTCCCCGTATTGCGGATTCGGCCGCAACAGCCCCGCGATCGCGAACTCGTGTCCCTCGCGCGGCCGGAACAGCCAGCAGTTCTTGCGCTTCTGCGCCGGGTCGTCCGACTTCGTATATTCGTAGAAGCCGTCCATCGGGATGAGGCAGCGGTCCTTTGGGAATTCGCGCCCGTCGGAGCGCATGTTGAACACCGGCTTGCCGGTCGGCGCCGGCCAGGACCAGCGGCGGACGATCAGCTCGGCATGATCGCGGTTCCATCGAACCACCGGCGCGCGGTCAGTGATGTGAATGTCGACCGGTTGGATGTTGGGAATGCCCTCCGGGAAGGTCAGCGGGACCTGCACGCCTTCGAACAGTCGCCGGATCGCGTCAGGGTTTTTCTCGATCCGGTAAAGGTTGCACACCGGCCAGGGCTCAGTCGAACAGGCTGGAGACGCTCGCCTCGTCGGAGATTCGCTTGATCGCCTCGGCGAGAAGCGGCGCCACGGTGAGACGGCGAATCTTTTTCTCGGCCTCCGCTTCGCCGTCGCCGCTCCAGATCGAATCGGTGATCACCAGCTCCTTGAGCTCGGAAGCCGCAACTCGCGCGGCAGCCCCGCCCGAAAGGACGCCGTGGGTGCAGTAGGCGAAGACGTCGGTCGCGCCCTGCTGCCGAAGCGCCGCGGCGGCGTTGCACAGCGTTCCCGCCGAATTGACGATGTCGTCGATGAGGATACAGGTGCGCCCTTCAACGTCGCCGATGATGTTCATCACCTCGGACTCGCCCGCCCGCTCGCGGCGCTTGTCGACGATCGCCAGCGGGGCGTTGTTCAAGCGCTTGGCGAGGCTTCGCGCACGGACCACGCCGCCGACGTCGGGTGACACCATCGTCAAATTGTCTGTCGAAAAGCGCGCACGGATATCCGCAGCGATTACCGGCGAGGCGAAAAGGTTGTCGGTGGGAATGTCGAAGAAGCCCTGAATTTGTCCGGCGTGCAAATCCATCGTCAGGACTCGGCTGGCGCCGGCGACGGTGATGAGGTTGGCGACCAGCTTGGCGGAGATGGGCGTTCTCGGCCCGGGCTTCCGGTCTTGCCGGGCGTAACCGAAATAGGGGATGACTGCGGTGATCCGCGACGCCGATGCGCGCTTCAGCGCGTCGATGCAGATCAACAGCTCCATCAGATTGTCGTTGGCCGGATAGCTGGTCGACTGGATTACGAAGACATCCTCGCCGCGCACATTCTCGTTGATCTCGACGAAGATTTCCTCGTCGGCAAAACGGCGCACGCTGGCCTGGGTCAGCGGCATTTCGAGATAGTCGGCGATTGAGCGGGCCAGCGGCGGATTGCTGTTCCCGGCGAGCAATTTCATGTCGTTGCGGCTCCCCAGCGGCGTTGGCCGTGCCTTAGCCAGTGCAGGCGGCGCGCGTAAAGCCTTGGTTGCCGCGGCGCACCCGTACGTTAAAGGCGCATTGGCATGACTGACCGGCTGAAAATTGCGCTCGCACAGCTAAACCAGCGAGTTGGCGACCTCGACGGCAACGCCGATGCGATGCTTGCGATGCGCGATAGGGCGGCGGGCGCCGACCTCATCATCTATCCCGAGCTCCAGGTCACCGGATACCCGCCCGAGGACCTGATCCTGAAGCCCGAATTTGTTCGCCGGACCATGGAAGTTACGCAGCGGCTGATCGAAGCAACCGCAGAGCCAGGCCCGGCGATGCTGATCGGCACCGCCATCGCCGAGGAAGGCGCGACTTACAATGCGGTCATCCTCGCCGGCGAGGGAAAGGTGCTTGCGCGCACGCTCAAGCGCGAGCTGCCCAATTACGGCACTTTCGACGAGAAACGCATCTTCACTCCAGGGCCGATGCCCGAGCCGATTGAGTTCAAGGGTGTGAAGATCGGGATCCCGATCTGCGAGGACATCTGGCACGACTATATGTGCGCGCACCTTGCCGAACGCGGCGCCGAGTTCCTGCTCGTCCCCAACGGGAGCCCGTACGAGCTCGACAAGGACGAAATCCGCCAGGCGATGGTTCGCTCGCGCTGCGCGATGACGGGGTTGCCGATGGCCTACATCAACCGCGTCGGCGGGCAGGACGAGGTGGTGTTCGACGGCTCGTCCTTCGTCATGCACCCGGATGGGGAGCTGGTGGTGCAGATGCCGGACTGGGAGGAAGCGCTGCTGGTGACCGACTGGGCTCGGACGCCAGACGGCTGGCGCTGCGAAACGCGCGACCTGCACCAGCTCGATCGTTACCCGGAGGATATCTATCACGCGATGATGGTGGGGCTCGCCGACTACGTCGGCCGCAACGGCTTCCCCGGTGTCATCCTCGGCCTATCCGGAGGGATCGACAGCGCGCTCTCGGCTGCGGTGGCCGTGGACGCGCTCGGCGCAGACAAGGTCTGGGGCGTGATGATGCCCTCAAAATACACCTCCCAGGAGAGCCTCGAAGACGCGAAGGGTTCGGCTGAATTGCTGGGATGCCGCCATGACGTCATCCCGATTGTCCCGGCAGTTCAGGCGTTTAGCGAAATGCTGCCTGATCTGAAGGGAGTCGCCGCCGAGAACATCCAGGCGCGGCTGCGGATGGTCACGGCGATGGCGCTGTCCAATGCCGAAGGGCAGATGCTCCTCACCACCGGCAACAAGAGCGAGATGAGCGTCGGCTATGCCACCCTCTACGGCGACATGGCCGGCGGCTATTCGGTCCTGAAGGACGCCTACAAGACCACGGTGTTCAAGCTGTCGGAATGGCGTAACGCGCACAAGCCGAAGGGCGCACTCGGGCCCGATGGGCCGGTCATGCCGAAGCGGGTGATCACCAAGCCGCCCTCGGCCGAGCTCAGCCCCGGTCAGAAGGATCAGGACGCGCTCCCTCCCTACGACGTACTCGACCCGATCCTAGAGGGGCTGGTCGACAAGGAAATGTCCGTCAACGAGGTGGCGCTTGCGACCGGAGCCGACACGGCGCTGGTGTCGAAGATCGAGCGGATGGTGCTCCGGGCCGAATACAAGCGCCGGCAGGCGCCGCCGGGCGTCAAGATCGGCGTCCGCAATTTCGGGCGGGACCGCCGCTATCCAATCACGAATTTTTTCATGACCGGCACATCATGAGTGTCGTCACCCGCTTTGCGCCTTCGCCGACCGGGCGCCTGCATGTCGGGAACATCCGCACAGCGCTCCACAATTTCCTGTTCGCGCTGAAGAATGGCGGCAAGTTCATCCTTCGCATCGACGACACCGACCGAGAGCGCTCGACATCGGAGTTCGACCAGTCGATCTGCGACGACCTCGACTGGCTCGGCCTGAAGCCGGACTCCACGGTCCGCCAGTCGGAGCGGTTCGCGCTCTACGAAATGGAGTTCGAGCGGCTGAAGTCGGCGGGGCGGGTCTATGCCTGCTACGAGACCTCCGAGGAGCTGGAGCTTCGCCGCAAGGTTCTGCTCGGGCGTGGTCTGCCGCCGGTCTATGAGCGCAAGCCCGCCGACGCGCCCGTTCCGGAAGGGCGGACGCCGCACTGGCGCTTCCGGCTCGATCACGAGCAGCCGATCGAGTGGAACGACCTCATCCGCGGGCCGCAGAAGTTCGACCCGAAGCTATTGAGTGACCCGGTGATCCGCCGCGAGGACGGTAGCTGGCTCTACCTTCTTCCGAGCGTCATCGACGACATCGACCTTGGGATCACCCACGTCGTTCGCGGCGAGGACCATGTCTCCAACAGCGCCGTTCAGATTCAGATGTTCGAGGCGCTTGAGAGCAATCCGCCGCGTTCGCGCATGAGGCGCTGCTCGTCGCCGCCGAGGGCAAATTGTCGAAGAGGTTGGGCGCGGTCGGCGTCGACGAGGTCCGCGAGGCCGGTGTCGAGCCAATGGCGCTGCTGTCTGTGCTTGCGCGCATCGGCACGTCGCAGCCGGTGGAACCGGTGCACAAGCTGAACCAGCTGGCCCGCGGCTTCGACTTTGCCCATTTCGGCCGCGCGCCCGCACATTTTGACCTGCACGAGGTCGAGCTGGTGAACGCCAAGCTGATTCACTCGACCGCCTTCGAGGCGGTGCGCGAGCGCCTCCCTTCCGGCGCAACGCGGGAGGATTGGGAGCTTCTTCGAGCCAATCTCGAGCGAGTGGAGGATTTCACCAAGTGGCTGCCAGTCGTGGGCGGCGAAATCGACGCGCCGCAGCTCAGTCACGGCGAACGGGCGGTCGTTCGCGAAGCCGCCTCGGCGGCCGCCGGAATCGACTGGTCGGCGGAACCGTGGAAGCAGCTGACGAGCAAAGTTAAGGAAGCGACCGGTGAAAAGGGCCGCGCGCTGTTCCACCCGCTTCGGGTCGCGATCACCGGGCGCGACAACGGCCCGGAAATGGCGGGGCTCGTGAAGCGGATCGGAAAAGAGCGGGTGATCGAGCGGCTCGAAGCTGCCGCCAAGCGGTAAGCCGGCTGCGGCACTGACTGGCGAGGCGCGACAGGAACGCCTATCTTCGGCTCATGTCGTGGTTTCCCCATCCCGTCGGCCCGCGTGCGGCGCTTAGCGATCTTGCCGCGTTCATGCGGCAGCGCAGCCGTGAGCAGCTAATCGGCGGCGCTCTGGCGCTTCTTGCCACGGCGATCATCGTCATCGAGTTCCTGGTGGATCCGTACACCGGCAGTCAGCCGCAGCCGCAGGTCGTGGAAGTGCAGCTTTACGCGCCCAACCGCACCGACGCGGAAATCGTCGCCGACCAGAAGAAGGACCAAGCCGTCCGCCACGCATACCAGGCCGAAAAGCAACGGCAGTTCAAGCAACTCGCGAACCAGCTGGGGATGTGAGCGGCAGGGTGACGGCCGATCGGCACTTCATGGCCGAAGCCGTAGCGCTGGGCGAAGCTGCGCGCGGATCCACCGCACCCAATCCCAATGTAGGCTGCATCATCGTCTCGTCCGCCGGAAAAATCGTCGGCCGTGGAGCGACTGCGCCCGGCGGGCGCCCGCACGCGGAGGCCGTTGCCCTGAAGCAGGCGGGGAAAAAGGCGAACGGCGCAACCGTCTATGTCACGCTCGAGCCGTGCGCGCACCAAAGCGACCGCGGCCCCGCCTGCTCCGATCTGCTGTTGAAGGCGAAGCCGGCGCGAGTGGTGATTGCCCTTAGGGATCCGGACTCGCGCACAAGCGGCAATGGGATCAAGCGGCTTCGGGCCGCTGGAATCGAAGTGAAGGTCGGCACCGGCCGGAAAGCGGCTTCGGAATCGCTGGCTGGCTACCTGACCCGGCTGAAGCTCGGGCGGCCGCGAATCACGCTCAAGCTGGCGCTGTCGATCGACGGCAAGATCGCGCTTCCGTCGGGCGAATTGCAGTGGATCACTGGCGAAGACGCGCGCCGCCACGTCCATCTCGAGCGCGCTCGCTCCGACATGATCCTTGTCGGCCGCGGCACCTATCTCGCCGACAAGCCGCGGCTCGACGTGCGTCTCCCCGGGCTCGAAGAGAGGTCGCCGAGACGCGCGCTGCTCACCCGCGGAGAGCCGGTTGAGGGCTGGGAAATGCTTTCTTCTCCGGAGGATGTGTTCCGGCTTCATGACGTCAACGACCTACTCGTCGAAGGCGGCTCTGCGACTGCGACGGCCTTCCTGGCCGAAGATTTGGTCGACCGGATCCTAATCTACCGAGCGCCCATTATCGTCGGCGAAGGGAAGTCATCGTTCGGCTACGTCGGCCTGGATGCCATCGCCGATGCCCACGGCCGCTGGCGGCCGGCCGGTGAGCAGGGCTTGGGAGTCGACCGTCTGGAAGTTTACGAGCGCGTCCGTGAGGGCTAGGCGGCAGCCATGTTCACCGGAATCGTCACCGACGTGGGGACCGTCGCCAGCGCCGAGCACCGCTCCGATCTGCGGCTGACGATCCGCTGCGGCTACGACATGTCGGCGGTGCAGCTTGGAAGCTCGATCTGCTGCTCCGGCGTATGCCTGACGGTCGTCGACAAGGGCAAAGACTGGTTCGCGGTAGACCTTTCGACCGAGACCCTGTCGCGCACTTCTCCCGACCTGTGGAAGGAAGGGGCGAAGCTCAACCTCGAGCGCTCGCTTCGTGTCGGAGACGAGCTCGGCGGTCATTTCGTCACCGGGCATGTCGACTGCATCGGCGAGGTCGTCGGCGTCTGCCCGGAGGGTGGATCGACTCGAATCGGAGTGTCGGTTCGGAGTGGTTATGCGCCGCTGATCGCCCCGAAAGGGTCGATCGCGCTGGACGGCGTGTCGCTGACGGTCAACGATGTGCGGGAAGCGGAGGACGGTTCCACTCACTTCTCGGTCAACATCATTCCACACACGGCCGCGCACACGACCCTCGGCGAAGTTGAGGCTGGACGACAGCTCAATGTCGAAGCCGACGTGCTCGCTCGCTATATCGACCGAATGATCTCCGCTCGCGCACAATAGGAACACATCGAGTGGCGCTTCCAATCACATTTCAATGTGATTATGGCGACAGTTATGAGCACCACGTTGATCGAACAGCTGACCGCCATCATCGATACTGGCGAGGTGAGCCGATCTGCCCTTGCCCGGGCGGCCGGGCTTCACCCCAATAGCCTTCGAAAGCTCGGCAATCCCGACTGGAACCCCACTGCCGACACTCTGAAGCGGCTGGAAAAGCTGATCCTTCGCGGGACCACCGACCTCCTGGTCGGCGCCGAAGCCATCATCGATGAGGCGCGCAACGGGCGAATGTTCATCCTCGTCGACGATGACGATCGGGAGAATGAGGGCGACCTCGTCATCCCCGCGCAAATGGCCACTCCCGACGCAATCAATTTCATGGCCCGCCACGGCCGCGGGCTCATTTGCCTGGCGCTGACCAAGGACCGTGCCGACCAGCTCGGCCTGGAGCCGATGACTCGAACCAACCGGAGCCGCAACGAGACCGCCTTCACCGTTTCGATCGAGGCGAAGGAGGGGATTTCCACCGGGATCAGTGCCGCCGACCGGGCGCGCACCGTGTCCGTCGCAATTGATGCCGCCAACGGGCCCGACGCCATCGTTTCGCCCGGCCACGTCTTCCCGCTCGTCGCCCGCCCCGGCGGGGTCCTCGTGCGTGCCGGCCATACCGAGGCAGCAGTCGACGTCGCCCGTCTCGCGGGGCTCAATCCAAGCTCCGTCATCTGCGAGATAATGCGCGATGACGGCACGATGGCGCGGCTTGACGATCTGATGGACTTCGCCCGATCGCACGCGCTCAAAATCGGCACCATCCGCGACCTGATCGCCTACCGGCTGAAGAAGGACCATCTCGTTGAGCGTACCGCTTCGACGCAGTTCAAGGCGAAGAGCGGCGCCGAGTGGGAAGCGCAAGTGTTCCGCGACAAGCCCAGCGGCGAAGAGCAGCTGGCGCTGATCCACGGAACCCTCGACACCGACGAGCCGGTGCTGGTGCGGATGCACAGCCTCGATCTGTTCGCCGACGTGCTCGGCGAAGCCGGGCCGAGGGCGGGGCTGCTCCAGGGAGCGATGCGCGCAATCGAAGAGAACGGCTCCGGAGTGGTGGTCGCGCTCCACGCGGCGGCGCCGGGCTCGCTGTCGCGCTCGATCGGCCTCCGCGCCGGCAAAGCGGTGGAAGGGGGCGACGCTGTTCGCAGCTACGGAATCGGAGCGCAGATTCTCGCGGCGCTTGGAATCCACGACATGATTCTCCTGTCGAATGCCCGCCACTCGCCGGTTGCGCTTGCCGGCTACGGCCTCGCGATCGTCGACGAGCGCCCGATCGAAGCGAGCCCTTCGCCAACCTCAGGACAGGCGTGACGTCATGGCGACAATCCTGATTGCGGAAGCGCGCTTTTACCCGCACCTCAACGACATGCTTCTCGCCGGCGCTCGCGCCGCGATCGAAGCGGCCGCCCACGACCATGAGACGGTAACGGTCCCCGGCGCGCTCGAGCTTCCCGGAGCAATCAGCCTGATGGCGAAGAGCGGCCGCTTTTGCGCGTTCGTCGCGCTCGGAGTCGTCATTCGCGGTGAGACCTATCATTTTGAAATAGTGGGCGGGGAAAGCGCCCGGGCGTTGATGGACCTCACTCTCCAGGGCTTCGCGATCGGCAACGGCATCCTTACCGTCGAGAATGAGGCGCAAGCCATCGAACGGGCCGACCCGTCGAGAGGCGACAAGGGCGGCGGTGCTGCCCGCGCGGCGCTGTCGCTTTACGAGCTGCGGGAAAGATACGGCGCTTGAGCCGCGACAGGCCCGAGCCGCACCGGCTCGCATTCGCGGCACTGTTGTTCGGCAATGTCGCGCTTGCGTTCGGGCCGTGGCTGGTTCGGCTCGCGGACGTAGGCGCGGTCGCTGCCGGCTTCTGGCGGGTGATGATTGCGCTGCCGTTCCTGTGGCTGCTCGCCAGAGGAACGGGCCAGCAGCCGCACTGGCCGAAGCGGGCGATCACTGTCACGTTGCTGGTCGCGGCGACTTTCTACGCGCTCGACCTCGCCTCGTGGAACATCGGCATCCGGCTGACCAAGCTTGGAAATGCGACGCTGTTCGGCAACACGGGGAGCTTCGTCTTCGTCGTTTACGGGCTGATCCTGGCGGGGCGGTTGCCGTCGCGAAAGCAGGCGGGAGCGCTCGCGCTCGCTGTCGTTGGCGCGGCGCTGCTGATGGGCAGCAGCTACGAACTCAGCCCGAAGAACCTCGCCGGCGATCTGCTGACCCTGGTCGGCGGCCTTCTCTACGGCGGCTATCTCATCTTCGTCGAACGCGGGCGAACGCGAATGAAGCCACTGCCGCTGCTGTTGCTCGTGACGTTGTTCGCCATGCCAATGCTGCTGATCATCAGCGCCACCCTCGGTGAACGGATTTGGCCGCACGACTGGACTCCGGTGGTGATATTCGCGCTTTCGAGCCAGGTCGTCGGCCAGGGGCTCCTCGTCTACTCGATCGGCGTCTTTCCTCCGCTCGTGGTCGGGCTGGCGCTACTCACGCAGCCCGCGATTTCGGCGCTGGTCGGCTGGCTCGCTTATGGCGAAACGCTTTCGTTGGCCGATTCGGCCGGGGCGGCTGCAATTGGCGCCGCGCTGGTGCTCGTCCGACTTCCGCAGCGGGGCTTGCGCCGAGCAGCTCAGCGGCCCAGTTGAGCGGCGATGGCTGAATCAAGTCCACTCACGCGAATTCGCGAGCGGCTGGCGCTTGCCGTGGGCGACAATGCGGTTTTCGACGGCTGGACCCGTGCGGCGGTGGAATCGGCGGCGGCTCAGATGGGCATCGATCCGGCCCAGGCACGGCTCGCCTTTCCGAAAAGCAAGGCGGGAATGGTCGACGCTTACATCCAGGGCGTCGACCGGGAGATGGAAAGGCGCCTCCCCGCGAGCAAGCTCCAGAAGATGAAGATCCGCGAGCGAATCCGTGCGCTGGTGTGGACCAGGCTGGAGATCATGGGGTCCGCCAAGGAAGCGGTTCGAAGTGCGCTGTCGATTCTCGCAATGCCCCAGAACGTCGCCCTTGCAGCACGAATCGGATGGCGCTCGGCGGACCTGATGTGGCGGCTCGCCGGCGACACCAGCACCGATTTCAACCACTATACGAAGCGCATGACGCTCGGCGCGGTGTACGGCTCCACCTTGCTCGCCTGGCTCGACGACAAGAGCGAAGAGTGGACCGACACCGCTGCCTTTCTCGATCGTAGGATCGACAATGTGATGCAGTTCGAAAAGTGGAAGGCGCAGTGGCGTGGCCGCGAGCAGTTCAGCGTCAGCCGGTTCCTCGGCCGGCTGCGCTATCCGCCCCGATAATACGTACTTTCACGTTATTGATAATCAATTGCATTTAGCATAAGTGCGGGCGCCATGACCTTCTGGCGCACGCTCCTGCTGCTGTTTACCTCGCTGGCCGTTGTCACGGCTGCGCCGGCTGGTGCCTCGCCGTCTCCGGCGACTCAGCAGACTGTAGAAAGCACGTGGAAACTGCTCGACTATGTCGCCGTCGATTACGACGGGGCGGTTCGCGATCGCCAGGTGGTCAGCGCCTCGGAATATTCGGAAATGCGCGAATTCACCGGAAGGATTACCGCCCAGATCGGCGAGCTTCCGAATCAGCCGGCGACGGCGGGGCTGGAATCCAGCGCCAAAGCACTTCAGCGGCTCGTGGATAATAAGGCTTCAGCCCAGCAGGTGGCCGCCGCTGCCCATTCGCTTTCTGCCGCGATGCTGGCCGCTTACCCTGTGCCAATCGCTCCCAAATCGGCGCCGGACCTCCACCGCGGCGCCAGCCTCTATGCCGAGAATTGCGCCGCCTGCCACGGTGCCAGCGGAAACGGAAAGGGACCGAACGCGGCCATGCTTTCGACCCCACCCGTCGCCTTCACCGATGCCAGCCGTGCTCGAAAGCGCAGTGTCGCGGGCCTCGAGCAGGTGATCTCGCAAGGAATTAGCGGCACCGCGATGGCCGGCTTTGCAAACCTTCCGGAGCAGGACCGCTGGGCGCTGGCTTTCTACGCATCTCACTTCGCCTATACGCCCGAGCAGGTCCGTCGCGGCGAGCAGCTGTGGAAGACGAGTCCGGCCATCCGGTCGCAGGTCCCGGATCTCAAAGCCCTGGCAACGCTGACGCCGCAAGCACTCGGAGCGAAGATCGGCCAGTCGAAGGCAGACGCCGTCATGGCCTATCTGCGAAGCGATCCGCAGGCCGTCACTGCTAATGCGGGCGCGGCCTCGGGCTCGGTCGCGCTGGTCAAGAGCAAGTTGGCCCAATCCCTCGCCGCGTACCGGCAGGGGGATCGCGAGGCAGCCAAGCGGCTGGCGCTGTCTGCCTATCTCGACGGGTTTGAGCCCGTCGAGCCGGCTCTCGGCGCAAGCGACTCTTCGTTGATGAGCACCATCGAAACCCGAATGGGCGAATTTCGTGCGGCAATCGACAACGGCGAAGCACCAGACCAGGTCGCAAACCGAGTGACCGCGCTCGACACGCTGCTGGACGATGCCGCAACAGCGCTGTCGCCCGAAGCGTCGAGCGGCACGGCCGCCTTCGCTGGCGCCTTCACCGTCCTTCTCCGCGAAGGCCTTGAGGCGCTGCTGATCGTCGTCGCGATGCTCGCCTTCCTTCGCAAGGCGGAGCAGGTGCGAGCGATCCGCTACGTCCACGGCGGATGGATTGCCGCGCTTGTCGCAGGCGGCGCCACCTGGCTCGCGGCGACCTTTTTCATCTCGATCAGCGGTGCCAGCCGCGAACTGACGGAAGGACTCGGCTCGCTTCTCGCCGCGGTTGTTCTTCTGTCGGTTGGCGTTTGGATGCATGGCAAGAGCCACGCCGATCAGTGGCAGCGGTACATTCGCGAGAAGCTTGCCGGAGCACTGAAGCGCGAATCGGGCTGGTTCCTCTTCGGCCTCGCCTTCGTCGTCGTTTACCGCGAAGTGTTCGAAACCATATTGTTCTACGCAGCGCTGTGGGCGCAGGGGAACGGCGCGGCCATGTTCGGCGGGGCGCTGGCTGCCGTCGCCGTGCTGGCTGCGATCGCCTGGGCGATGCTCCGCTACAGCCGCAAGCTGCCGATCGGGACCTTCTTCCGCTACAGCTCATGGCTGATGGCGATCCTGACGGTCGTCCTCGCCGGCAAGGGCATTGCCGCACTTCAGGAAGCCGGCTGGATCGACATTGCCCCGCTCCACGACGTTCCGCGCCTGTCGATGCTGGGCGTCTTTCCAACGGTCCAGTCGCTTGCTGCGCAGATTGCCGCCATTGTAGCGCTCGTCGCCGGATTCCTGATGAACAACCGGCGGTCCGGCGGGGCAGCGCATTAGCGCGTTCGGCTGCCGCTGACCCTATGGACGCAACCCGCGCTCCGGCTATAGCTGTCCGCCAAGAAGAGGAGAGTGAAATGGCGGGCAGCGTCAACAAGGTCATCTTGATCGGCAACCTGGGCGCGGACCCCGAAGCGCGGTCGCTCAACAATGGCGGCGAAGTCGTCAATATGCGCGTCGCGACATCGGAAAACTGGAAGGATCGCGACGGAAATCGCCAGGAGCGGACGGAGTGGCACAATGTCGCCATCTTCAACGAGAATCTCGGCCGCGTGGCGAAAAGCTACCTTCGCAAGGGCTCGAAGGTCTATCTCGAGGGCCAGCTGCAGACTCGCAAATGGCAGGGCCAGGACGGCAACGACCGCTACACGACGGAAATCGTGCTGCAGCGCTTTCGTGGCGAACTGGTGATGCTGGATTCCGCTGGGGGCGGCGGCGGCGGCCGGGGCGGCTATTCCGACGAAGATTTCGGCGGCGGGTCATCGGGCGGATCGCAGCGCCAGCAGTCGCGCCCGCAGCCGGCGACATTCGATACCGACCTGGACGACGACGTTCCGTTCTAGGGACTTCAGACCGGGGTACCACTCACTGTACGTTGTCCACACAAAACGGACGCTGGCGCGGCCGCTCAGGAATTGTTACCTTTCTTCAGCGCCGCCAGCGCCGCGAATGTCCCCGCCTGTTCTTCATTCAGAACGCCCGCTTCCTTCAGCGCTTCGTCGGCTTCGGCGGACCGCGGATACGGGTTGATGCTCAGCGCCAGCGAGTCTGCGATCGCTGTTCCGAGATCGATTGCCGATCCGTCGTAGAAGACGGTGTCGCACTCTTCCTCGCTCAACTCGATCTCCTCGTCCGGACGGCCGTCCTGTGGCTCGGGGACGAAGACGATCTCGAATGGCTCATCGACATGCTCCGCGACCGGTTGGCCGGTGGCGACGCAGCTTTGCTCAAGGCTTGCGCGGACGCGACCCTCGGCCCGAACTCGGTCTCCGTCACGGCCAAGCATCACGTGCGCTTCCATGCGGCTCAGCGACTCCAGCCGCAGGCGTTCGGCGATCCTCGCCCGTTCGGTCTCGTCGGCGGTCAAATCCATCCGCTCGCCGTCTCTGATTCGGTCGAGCGGGACGCGATGAGCGAAATCGCCGCTCATCGGGCGGCGCCTTCGACGAGCTGCCGTTCCGTCTCGCCGCTCAACCGCTGCCACAGTTTCGCGATTGCTTTGCTGGTGTGAGAAAGCGCCTCGTCCTTCGGCGCTTCGCCGCGATAGAGGCTGGAGACGACGGTCTCATCCCAGTCGCTCTCCTCACCGGTCGCGTCGCGCCACTCGTCGACGCGCCGTTCGAGGGCACCGACCAGCTTGCGCACCCGCCGGCCAAGCCCGGGATCGTTGAGCCCGAGCTCGCGATGCTCCGAGTTCATCGATTCGATGAAGCGCTCCGTGAGGGCGGCAGATGCCGCTTCGCCGGGCGAGCTTCCCCCTTCCAGCCTGACGATGAACAATGCGCAGACCGTCGCCAGGACGGCGAAGCGGCCATCGAGGGTGTCGGGGATTTCGCCTTCGACATACCAATGCGGCTGCCGGGCCTCGGCGACCACCCTGTCGAAAAGCGGCTGCCCGCGCTTTGGGGCGGCTGTTAATGGGCGGAACAGGAAACGGAGCATAGTCTTGCTTACCACGGCAGAGGGTTGCGCGCTTGCGGCACTAGCGCATATTGGCGATTGCCGCTGCGCGACAAGTGGTCTGTCGATTTGTGCAGGGGCGATTCCGGGAGACGAATTGGAATGAAAGCTGCGATGGCGAAAATCGCAACGGCCCTGTTGGGCGCGACTCTGCTCGGCGGTTGCGTGAGCATTCACGACCACCGCGGCGCGGTGATCGACCCGCAGCTCGCTTCCGCGATCAAGCCGGGCGTCGACGACAAGGATTCGGTTGCGACCATGCTCGGCCGGCCGACATTCACCGGCGAGTTCGGCGACACCGACTGGTATTATGTTTCGCGCGACACCAGCGCCGTTGCCTTCAGGAGCCCCAGTGTCAAAAAGCAGACGGTGCTTCACGTCCGGTTCGACCAGAAGGGCAACGTTGTCGCCGTTCAGAAGACCGGCAAGGAGCTGATCGCCAAAGTCGACCCGGTGGGCGCGACCACTCCGACGCTTGGCCGCAAGCGCTCCTTCTTCGAGGATCTGTTCGGAAATATCGGCGCGGTGAACTCGCCGGGGATGGGTGGCGGGAAAGGCGGCCGCTAGCCACCGCTTTTGCGCGGCCCCGCTTTCGCCTAACGGTGAGCGCATGACCGCGACACCGGCTGCAATGACCTATTCCGAGTATCTCAAGCTGGACGAGCTGTTGGATGCGCAGCGGCCGCTGTCGAACCTGCATGACGAGATGCTGTTCATCGTCATCCACCAGACCAAAGAGCTGTGGATGAAGCAGATGCTGCACGAGCTCGATCTCGCGATCGGGCTTGTCGAGACTGACCAGTTCGCTCCGGCCTACAAGGCGCTTTCGCGGGTCGGCCGAATTCAGTCGGTGATGACTCTTTCTTGGGACGTGCTGTCGACACTCACGCCGGTCGATTATCTGAAATTTCGCGATGTGCTTGGAACCTCGTCGGGGTTCCAGTCGGCGCAGTTCCGCGAGCTGGAATATCGGCTTGGAATCAAGAACGATTCCTACCTGCAATTCTACCGCGAGGGCAGCGCTGAGCGAGCGCGCCTGGAAGCGGCCCTTGAGCAGCCGAGCCTTCGCGAGGCGTCCCATGCCGCGCTCGAGCGCGCCGGCTTCGACCTCGGCGACCGCTCGGATGCGGCGATCGCCAACGCCTGGCTCCAGGTCTACCGTGATTCGGAGCGCTGGTTCGATCTTTACCAGCTGGCCGAGAAGCTGCTCGACATTGACGACGCGCTTGCCGGCTGGCGGCACAAGCATGTGCTGACCGTCGAGCGGATCATCGGCAACAAGCGCGGGACCGGCGGCTCGGCGGGCGCGCCCTACCTGCGCTCGACGCTCGACAAGCGCGTCTTCCCGGAGCTGTGGGCGCTCAGGACCGAGCTTTGAGTTTCAAGCAGCTGTTTTCGCGAAGCCTCGGAGCCGCTCCGCAGCGGCTGCACATGGCGGCGCACAGCCATCATTTGTGGCCGGACGCCAGCTTCGACGGCCAGGTCGAATGCTGGAATGACGCCGCCCGCCTCGCCGACCGCAAGTGGGACAAGATCATGGGCGATGTCTGGCCGGAGGCGCAGCGGCATGTCGCTTCCGAGCTCGGCACCGGCATGCCCGATGCCCTCGTCTTCGCCCCCAATACGCACGAGCTTCTCGTCCGGCTGTTCTCGGCAGTACCGCACACCGGCGCCGTCAGAGTGCTTACCTCCGACGGCGAGTTTCACAGCGCGCGGCGTCAGTTTACTCGCTGGGAAGAAGCGGGCGATGCCAAGGTCGAGCGTGTTGCGACGGAGCCGTTCGACAGCTTTTCGGGCCGGCTTCTCGACCGCGCCAGGTCGGGCGAACACGACCTGATCTTCGTTAGCCAGGTGCTGTTCGGAAGCGGGCGAATCTTCGATGCAGTCGCGGAGCTTGCCGCAATCGGTCGAGCTGACGGGCCGTGGGTGGTAATTGACGGATATCACGCCTTCATGGCCCTGGAGCACCCCTTTTCCGCCGAGGCCGCGCAATCCGCCTTCTACCTGGCCGGAGGCTACAAATATGCGATGGCCGGGGAAGGCTGCGCGTTGCTTCACGCTCCGCCGAAATTCGGTCCGCGCCCGCGAATTACCGGCTGGTACGCAGAAATCGACGATTTGTCGCTGCCGCCGGGGATCGTTGGCTATTCGAAGGACGCAATGCGCTTCATGGGCGCGACCTTCGACCCGTCGGGCCTGTATCGATTTAACGCCGTGCAGGAAATGCTTGCCGGGAACGGCCTGACCACCGCGAAGATTTCCGCGCACGTCGCCGTTCTGCAAGAAGCGCTCGTCGACTCGCTGGGGAGAACCGTGTTCAGCTCGGCCGAGCTCCTGAACCCGTTGGCCAGCGGCCGCCACGCGCGCTTCCTCGCCTTCCGCTCGCCCGATTCAAGCCGCTGGTGCACCGAGCTCGCGGCGAGGGACTGCATTGTTGACGTTCGCGGCGACGTGCTTCGAATCGGGCTCGGCCTCTACCACGACGAAAGCGACATTAGCCGCTTCGCCGATCTGGTTGCCGATGTCTCCTAGGGCTCCAGCCCTTTGCGGACCAGGCGATTGGCAAGCCGCGCCACTTCGCTCGCCTTTTCCTTGCCCCAGACGGAGAAGCGAAGGCCGAGAAAGACGTTCATTCCCATGAGCGCCCAGGCTTCCACTTCGCTCGCCAGTGGCGAATCCGACTTGGCTACCTCGCCCTTGCCCTTGCCGGCATCCAGGCGCGCAGCGATCCGCGCCGCGACGGTTCGATAGTGGCGCTCGAAGCCCTCAGGATCGACGAACTCGGCCTCGTCGACGATCCGGTAAACCTGTTTGTGCGAGCGGGCGAATTCCAGGTACGACTCAAGCGCTTGCCCCTCGGCCTCGAGCATCGTCCCGCCCGCGCCGAGCGCCGGCGCAACCTCGTCGCGCACCCGCGTCGACATGTCGCTAACGAGGGCTTTGAACACCGCCTCCTTACTGTCGAAATAAGTGTAGAACGTGCCTAGCGCGACCCGCGCGCGCTGAGTGATTCCGACGATCGACCCGTCGGAAAATCCACGCTCTCCGAACTCTTCCAGAGCGGCGTCGAGGATCTTTCGAAGAGTCCGCTCACCTCTGGCGGTCCGCGGCGCTTTTCCGTCGCTCGCCGGACTGTCCTTGGCTGCCGCCTTTGCCCCCATTTTCGATCTCCGTAGGCCGGTGCATTTCACAAGTTGAAACTCGGTTCAACTTTCAGTAGAACTTCTGTCACATTTCGCGCAATCGTCTTTGCATGCGCAGTGGGAGGGGCTTTCTACAATGCGAATAATTTCCACTCGAACTGTTTTGTTCGCGTCCGCTGCCGCGATCGGAGTGGCCACTCCGGCTCTTGCCCAGGAAAATGCTACCACCAGCCCTGCCGACCCGGCCAATCAGCAGACGCAGGCCAACAATCAGCAGACGCAGGGCGAAGCGGCTTCGGGCGGGGATCAGGAGATTGTCGTCACCGCCCGCAAGCGAAGCGAAGTGCTGCTCGACGTTCCGATTGCCATCAGCGCCTTTTCTGGCGAGCAGCTCGACCGCCAAGGCGCCGTCGACATCACCGACATCGGCGAGAAGACTCCGAACGTCACCTTCGAAGTCTCGCGCGGCACGAACACCACCCTCACCGCCTTCATTCGCGGCGTTGGCCAGCAGGATCCGGTCGCCGGCTTTGAGCAGGGCGTCGGAATCTATCTCGACGACGTCTATTTGAATCGGCCCCAAGGCGCCGTTCTCGACATTTACGACGTCGAGCGGATCGAGGTTCTTCGCGGTCCGCAGGGGACTTTGTACGGGCGCAACACGATCGGCGGAGCGATCAAATATGTGACCCGCCGCCTCTCCGACCGGCCCACGCTGAAGATTCGTACCAACCTCGGAACCTACAAACAGACCGACCTGATCGTCACTGCCTCGACCCCGCTTGGGCCGGTGTTCAAGGCTGGCGCAACCGTCGCCCGGCTGAGCCACGACGGCTTCGGAAGGAACCTCACCAACGGACTCGACAACTACAACAAGGACATCTGGGCGGGCCGCGGAACGGTCGAGTTCGAGCCGAGCGCAAATGTATTCTTTCGCCTCGCCGGCGACTGGACTTGGGACAATAGCAACCCTCGCGGAGGTCATCGCCTGATTCCATCGCTGCTCACCGGCGAACTGCCGCTTAGCAATGTCTACAACAGCGAAGGCGGCCTCAACGACCCGAAGCAAATGGTCCGCGGCGGCGGAGTCGCATTGTGGGGTGAAATCGGCCTCAACGACTGGCTGAAGTTCCGGACGATCACCGCCTATCGCAAGAACAAGAGCCACACTCCGATCGACTTCGACGCACTTCCCGCCGTCGATCTCGATGTCCCAGCGATGTATCACGACCGGCAGTTCAGCCAGGAGTTCCAGCTCGTTGCCGACCGTGGCCCGCTTCAGGGCGTCGCCGGCTTCTACTATCTAAACGCCAACGCGTTCGACGAGTTCGACGTCCGTCTCTACACGCTCGGAGCAATGTTGGGAGCGCCGGGCTTCACGGCCGGGACAGTCGGCGATGTCGACACCAAGACCTGGGCGGTGTTCGGCGACTTCACCTACAATTTTTCGCCGCAGTGGGCCCTGTCGCTCGGCGGACGCTACACGAACGACAAGCGACATGCGCGCGTGGTCCGCAAAAGCTATGTGCTCGGCGGGTCGCCGGAGCTTGGCGGCTCGGACGGTTTTGGCGTCGGAATTCCGATTGCGACGACGTCCGATTTTGACGGGCGCCGAACCGACACGGCATTCACTCCGCGCGCTTCGTTGAGCTTCAAGCCGAACCCGGACAACAACATCTACATCAGCTACGCGAAAGGCTTCAAAGGCGGCGGATTCGATCCGCGTGGCCAATCGACCCAAGCGCCGGTCCAGACACCCGAAGGCATTTACGAATATATGGCCTTCGACCCCGAAAAGGTGGACAGTTACGAACTCGGCTGGAAGGCCTCACTGCTGCAGCATCGCCTGCAGTTCGCCGCCGACGTGTTCGACGCCGAATACAAGGATGTTCAGGTTCCTGCCTCCGTCGGCTGCATCGACGCGACCGGTCACACCAGCTTCTGCGGACAGACGACGAACGCCGGAAAGGCCCGCTTCCGCGGCTTCGAGTTCGAGGGCAATCTTCTTGCCGCCACGGACATGGGCGCGGCCGGGGACCGCCTGAATCTCAGCGGCACTCTTGGTTATCTGGACGCAAAATATCTCCAGTTCATGACCATCCTGCCCGTGGACGTGAACGGCAATCCTTTCCCCGGCGGCCCGCAGGAAGTGAACGTCGCGCCCTACCGCGAAATCCAGAACACGCCGAAATGGACCGCCAGCGGGACGATCGACTACAACACGCCCGCGTGGGGAGGCCGTCTCGATTTCAATACGACGCTGTCCTACCGCAGCAAGAGCCAGCAATTCGAGCTCGCCAGCCCCGGCCTCGACCAGCCGGGCTTCGCCCTATGGAATGCGAACCTGGTTTGGAGGTCAGCGACCGGCCGTTACGAAATCGGACTCCACGGGACCAATCTGACGAACAAGAAGTACATTGTCTCGGGCTATAACTTCCTCACCCAAAATCCGTACACCGGGCAATATATTCTTAACCCAGTCACCGGGAATCCCATCCCCGCCAACGGATTGGGACAGACGGGAGTGCTTACCGCTTACTACGGCAACCCGCGCCAGGTGTGGCTGTCGATCGCGCTCAACTTCTGAGCGCGCGCAAGGGCCGGCAAGGGATGACCGGCTTTGCGGAGCGCGAGTGGCGATCGCGCGACGGCCTTTGCCTCTATGCCCGCGACTATCCGGGCGCTGGCGGAGAGGCTCAGCTCCCGGTCATCTGCCTTCACGGGCTGACCCGCAACTCGAAGGACTTCGAGGAGATCGCGCCGGCTCTCGCGGCGAGCGGGCGCCGAGTGCTGGTCCCCGATGTTCGCGGGCGCGGACGGTCGCAGTGGGATCCCAAGCCGTCGCGCTATCAGCCGAAGACCTACGCTGGCGACGTGCTGACATTGATGGACCGTCTCGGCATCGCTTCGGCCGTGTTCGTAGGCACGTCGATGGGCGGACTGATCACAATGGCCCTCGCCGCGATGCGCTCCCGGGCGGTGGCGGCAGCCGTTCTCAACGATGTTGGCCCGGAGGTCGGGCAAGCCGGCATCGAGCGGATCCTGTCCTACGCGGGCCAACCGGCGACAATCGAAACTTGGGACGACGCTGCCGATTACGTCAGGCGAACGAACGCAGTCGCCTTCCCGCATTTTGACGCAAGCGACTGGGCCAGTTTTGCCCGGCGCACGTTTCGCGACGAATTCGGCAAGCCGGTCCTCGACTACGACCCGGCAATCGCTGCGCCTTATGCTGGCCGCCCAGTGAAGACTCGCAGCCTCCTCGCCACACTGTTGTTTCGCCGGCTGGCAAGGCGCCGCCCGACTTTGCTCATTCGCGGCGAGCTGTCCGACCTCACGACCGCGGACATTGCCGAGCGGATGAAGCGGATCGCGCCGGCGATGCGGGTCGCGGTTGTCCCTAACGTCGGTCACGCGCCGATGCTCACCGAGACCGAGGCGCGCGAAGCGATTGACGAATTCCTCGCAGCCGTGCCTTGATGGGGCGATGAACCGCGGGGGAAGCAGGAGCGCTCGATCGGCGAGCCCGACCGTCCTGCTGTCGCTGCTGCTGCTCGCCTACATCTTCAATTTCCTCGACCGCCAGATCCTCGGGATCCTTGCCGAGCCGATCAAGGCCGACCTTCACCTCACCGACACGCAGTTCGGAGCGATCGGCGGTCTTGCATTCGCGATTCTTTATTCCGTGCTGGGGCTGCCGCTCGCCTATCTTGCCGACCGGACCAGCCGGAGCGGAGTCATCGCGGCCTCGGTCGCGGTATGGAGCGCGTTTACGGCCCTTTGCGGGACCGTGACGGGCTACACGCAGCTGTTCCTGTACCGCCTGGGCGTCGGCGTCGGTGAGGCGGGCGGAGTCGCGCCCTCTTATGCGCTGATCGCCGACTATTTTCCGCCGCAAAGCCGCGCTCGCGCACTTGCTGTCTATTCGCTCGGAATCCCGATTGGGCTTGCCGGCGGTTCGCTGATCGGAGCCTATCTCGCCGATTGGCTCGGCTGGCGAGCGGCGTTCCTGGTCATGGGCGTTGCGGGAATCATCCTCGCACCGGTAATCCGCTTCTACGTGCGCGACGTGCCGGCGACGAAGGAGAGTGCCGAAGCCGCTATTGTCGAGGTTTTTCCGCTACTCGCGCGTAAGCCGGCATTCTGGTTCCTCGCCCTCGCGTCCTCCAGCAGTTCGCTTATCGGCTACGCGCTCGCGCTTTGGGTTCCCGCGGTGATGATGCGAAGCTTCGGCCTCAGCCTCGTCCACACCGGGCAGTTTCTTTCCTCGCTTCTTTTGGTCGGCGGCACCGCCGGAGTGTTCGCCGGCGGCTGGCTGGCCGACCGGCTGGGGACGAAAGACCGTGCCTGGTATGCGTGGCTTCCGGCGACCGCATGGCTGATCTCCGCGCTGGCCTGGGCCGCTGGCCTGCTGTCGCCGAACCTGTGGATCGCGTGGCCGCTGCTGCTCATCGGGAATGCGGTGAACATCCTTTGGTTGGGTCCGGTGATCACCGCGGTCCAGCACCTTGCGCCGCGGCGAATGCGTTCCACTGCCTCCGGGAGTTTTCTGCTGATCAACAACCTCATCGGCCTAGGCGTTGGGCCGCTGCTGATCGGCCGGATTTCGGATGCTCTGAAAAGCAGTCGCGGAGCCGATTCGCTGCGCGACGCGGCCGTGGCCGGAACCGCCTTCTACCTGCTCGCCGCAATCCTGATGTTCATGGCCGCAAAACGGCTTCGAACCGCCTGGGTCGAGGACGATCGCGCCGTCTGAACGGCCCCGAAATCCGGCGTTCATTCAACTGCGACCAGATGCGGCCCGTCGCGGGTGAAGCGACGCTAGCCGCAGGAACGCCACCTTCTGCATCTTCGTTGATATTCTGAAACGAAGGGAGTTTTCTCATCATGACCAGGATTATCTTAGCTGCAGGAGTGGCTGCCCTGGCAATTACCGCACCGGCGGCTGCAGGCCCGCACGGTGGCCATGGCGGCGGTCACGGCGGTGGCGCCGCGCAACACGCGCGCGGCGGTCACGCGCAAAGAGCGCAGCAGGCGCGCGGCGGCGGTCACGCCCAACACGCGCGGCAGGCGCAGGCTCGACCGCAACGCGGCCGCGCTCATCAGGTTCGGCAGGCACAGGCTAGGCCGCAGCACGGTCGCGCCCAGCACGTTCGCCAGGCGCAGGCCCATGCGCAACATGGGCGGGCGCAGCACGTTCGCGAGGCTCGGGCCGGGCAGGCGCAGCGCCACCAGCAGATGCGCACGGCCCAGCGTGAGCAAGCCCGAAACCGCGCCCAGGTGCGGCGCGAAATGGTCCAGCGTAACCGCGCGCTCGGACCTAATAACGCTCCGGTGATGGCGGTGCGCGGCAACCAGCGCACCCAGTTTGCGCGTGAAAATGCGCGGATCCTGGCCGAAAATGGCAGGGGCTTCGGTGTCGGCGGATGCCCTCCGGGGCTCGCGAAGAAGCCGGTCGCCTGCATGCCTCCGGGCCAGGCAAGGCAGCTGGTAAACGCTCCTCTCGCGCAGGCTCGGCAAATTGTGGATATGAACCGCGTGCCGGTGCGGCTTCAGAGCGTCTATCCGACGACTCCGAACTATTACTACACCTACGGCAACGGCTACGCGTATCGAGTGAACCGCGCCAACAACGTGATCAGTGCGCTTCTGCCGCTGTTCGGAGCGGGCTATTCGGTCGGCCAGCCATTCCCGGCGACCTATCCGACCTACGCGCTTCCTGCGGCGTACCAGCCATTTTACCCGGCAACGTCGGCCTATGACTATCGCTATGCGAACGGGTACGTCTACCAGGTCAACCCGTACACCGGGATGATCGAGGCGGTCGATCCGATGCTCGGCTACGGCTACGGCTACGGCCAGATGATGCCGCTGTCCTATTCGGCGTATAACGTGCCGTATCAGTACCGGTCCTACTATCCGGACACGAGCGATTATTATTATCGCTACGCCCCCGGCGCGATCTACCAGGTCGACCCGACGACCAGCCTGATCACCGCGGTTGCGGCGCTTCTCAGCCCCAACCCGCTGGCTGTCGGGCAGCCGCTTCCGGCAGGCTATGGCGTTTACAACGTCCCTTACGCCTATCGGACGACCTACTATGACACGCCGGACGCGTGGTACCGTTACTCAAACGGCTACATCTATCGCGTCGACCCGGCGACCCAGCTGGTGACCGCCATGGTCGCTTCGGCACTCACCTGATCCGACGATGGATCGCAAACGGCCCCGCAAGCGTTGCGGGGCCGTATTCTTTTTCAGATCAGGAGTTGACGCATGCTCAAGTCACTTCCCCTGTGCGTCTGCGCCGCGGCGCTTGCGCTTGCCGCGTGCAACAACCAGTCGGATTCCAACAGTGCGGCGCCGGCGCAGAGCTCGGCAGCCAAGGAAGCCGCCGGCGACAAGACGATCGCCCAGACCATCGACCAGAACGGGAAGTTCTATCAGGCGGCAAAGGCGGTCGGCCTGGATGCGACTCTCGCCGGCCCGGGGCCCTACACCGTCCTCGTGCCGAGCGACGATGCGTTCAACACGGCTGCCGGCGATGCGCTGAAGAACCCGTCCGATCCGAAGAATCGCCAGGAAATCACTCGCATCCTCACCTACCATATCCTGCCCGGAGTGATCCTTTCGGACGACATTTCGAAGGCGATCGACAACGGCAACGGCAAGGCCGTCCTCCCGACGATGGGTGGTGAGACCGTGACCGCGACCAAGAACGGCGGCAACATCGTCCTGACCGGCGCCGACGGAAGCAAGGCGACTGTTACGCAGGCGGACATCAAGGCGAGCAACGGGGTCATTCACGACGTGGATTCGGTGCTGATGCCGCCGAAGCAATCCGCCGCAGACTCCGGAAAGCAGAAGCAGGGTCAGTAACTGCACACATCGCGCACCTAGCCTCTGGCAAGGCGGCGAAGGCTCGCTATAACGGCAGGCGAACCTTTAAGCTGTGACGGGGGCAGGGCGCGCGATGAAAGCGACGATTGAACGGGCGACACTCTTGAAGAGCCTCGGCCACGTCCAATCGGTGGTCGAGCGCCGCAACACCATTCCAATCCTGTCGAACGTTCTGATCGAGGCGCGCGACGACAACAGTATCCGCCTGATGGCGACCGATCTCGACCTTCAGGTCGATGAGAGTGTGCCCGCCAATGTCGACCAGGCGGGGGCGACCACCGTGCCCGCGCACACTTTGTTCGACATCGTTCGCAAGCTTCCGGACGGAAGCCAGGTCGAGCTGAATGTCGCGGAAGGCAAGATGCACCTGTCCGCCGGCCGCTCGCGTTTTCATCTTGCGACTCTTCCGCGCGACGATTTCCCGGTCATTTCGGAAGGCGAGCTGCCGACCAGGTTCGAGCTTCCCGCCGCCACTCTTCGGCAGATCATCGACAAGACCCGCTTTGCGATCTCCAGCGAAGAAACCCGCTATTATCTGATGGGGATTTTCCTGCACGTCGCCGACGACCAGCTCAGGGCAGCGGCGACGGACGGTCACCGCCTCGCGCGAATCGTCATTCCCAAGCCCGATGGCGCAGACGGTATGCCGGACGTGATCGTCCCGAGAAAATGCGTCGCCGAGCTTCGCAAGCTGCTCGAAGAGCTCGAAGGAACCGTCGAAGTGTCGCTGTCGCCGACCAAGATACGCTTCGGGCTCGGCAGCGCCGTTCTGACCAGCAAGCTGATCGACGGGACCTTCCCCGATTACAACCGGGTTATCCCGACCGGCAACGACAAGCTCCTGAAGCTTGACCCGAAGACCTTTTCGGCCGGCGTTGATCGCGTTTCGACCATTGCCAGCGAGAAAACTCGCGCCGTCAAAATGAGCGTCGACCGCGACAAGGTGACCCTGTCCGTCACGTCGCCGGAAAGCGGCACCGCCACCGAAGAGCTTCCCGCCGACTACGGCTCCGATACGCTCGAAATCGGCTTCAATGCGCGCTACCTGCTCGACATCCTCGGCGAGATCGAGGGCGATACCGTCGAGGTTCATCTCGCCGACGCCGCCGCCCCGACGCTTCTTCGCGAGAACGACAAGTCGAACGCGCTTTACGTCCTGATGCCAATGAGGGTCTGAGCGGGACCGGCTCATGGAGGTCGAGGTTGAGCACCCTCACATTCACCATCCGCCGACCGGGCGGCGCTGGCTGGACATGCTCCTTGCGCTGACTGCGCTGTTCGTCTCGTTCGTTTCGATCGCCATCGCCTGGCATCACACCATCATCATGAGCGATCTCGTCCATCAGAACGAGCGCCTGGTCGAGGCGAATTCGCTGCCGTGGCTCGCGGTCTACGGAAGCGAGCTGGAAAGCGATCTTCACACTCCGGCCTTCCGGCTGACCGTCGAAAACCAGGGGGTCGGGCCGGCGCGGGTTGCCGAAGTTTTCATGACCGTGAACGGCAAGCCGGTCTCCGACTTCAATGCGGTCGTGGACGATTGCTGCGCGCCGGGCCTGCTCAATTCCGCGAAGCACGGAGCCAAGCAGTATCGCGGCATTCGCAACGGCGACGTTGTTCTGTCGCAAGTTCGCGATCAGATGATCCGGCCCGGCGAGAAAATCGACGCGGTGAACTGGCGGATCACCCCGGAAAACAAGGCGGTCGTCGACCGTGTCGCCGCCGCATTCGCGACAAGCGAGTTCGACTTCGCCGTCTGTTATTGCTCGGTATTCGGCGACTGCTGGGTGCGCAGCGATTCCGGGCGGCAACCGGCGCCGGTCAAGCAATGCCCCGCAGCAGCGGTGTCGTACCGCCACTGATCGAACTCGCGTTGCCGATGAATTGATCGACCACCGCCGCAATTCGACGCTACAGCCGCCGACGTGCATGTCAGCCGCCTCGCCCTTCAGGATTTCCGGTCCTACGCCGACAGCGTGATCGCGCCGGGGCCCGGCTTCGTGTTGCTGTACGGCGAAAACGGCGCCGGCAAGACCAACCTTCTCGAAGCCGCCTCCTTGCTTTCCCCTGGCCGCGGGATCAGGGGCGCCTCGCTCGGCGAAATGGCGCGCCAGGGCGCGGCTGGCGACTTCTCGGTAGCGGCGAGGCTGGGGGATCTCGATATCGGCACCGGCACGCTCGCCTCGGCTCCCGATCGGCGGCAGGTGCGGATCAATGGGGCCGCTGCGTCGGCCAATTCGCTCGGCGAGTGGCTATCGGTGCTTTGGCTCACGCCTTCGATGGACCGGCTGTTCACCGGCCCGGCAGGCGACCGTCGCCGTTTCCTCGACCGGCTTGTCCTCGCGCTCGAGCCCGGGCACGCCCGCCACGCGTCGCGCTACGAGGCGGCGATGAGGTCGCGCAACAAGCTCCTGTCGGAGGGCGGGGCAGCCGACCCCGCCTGGCTCGACGGGCTCGAAGCGCAAATGGCCGAGCACGGAACCGCGATCGCCGAAGCTCGCGCCCGCACGGTTGCCTCACTGGACGAGCGAACCAGCGAAGCGCCCGACGATGAGTTTGCGCGCCCGGTTCTGGCGCTCGAACGCTGGGCAGGCGGCGATCTTGCAACCGACCTTCGCGAAGGCCGCTCGCGCGATGCCGCCGCCGGGCGCACCCTGGTCGGCCCACATCGGCAGGACCTGGCAGTGGTCCACCGCGCGAAGGCGATGCCGGCGGCGCAGTCCTCGACCGGCGAGCAGAAGGCGCTGCTTCTCGGCCTCGTCCTCGCCCACGCCGATCTGGTTGCCGAAAAGCGCGGGCAACCGCCGATCCTCCTCCTCGACGAAGTCGCCGCGCACCTCGATCCGGCGCGCCGCGCCGCGCTGTTCGCGCGCCTCGAAGGACGGGGCCAGGTGTGGATGACCGCTACGGAAGCGGCGCTGTTCGACGGGATCGGTAGTGGCTCACGCTTCCACGTTCGCCCTGGGGAGATCGTCGCCGGATAGGCGCGGATGGACTTTCGGTGGTTCGGCCCTATATTGCACCGCAACACGAGGCGCTTCTTCAAAGCGGCGTGATCGGCTCAACGCTTCGGCGGCAACCGGCCCGCGCCTCGGACTTCCTGCTCTCCTATTCACGCGGGGCGCTCTTTTGACCCGCTCGCGGTGCGCTCCAAGCGCGCCGCCCGCACATTTGGATTTTCAAAACAATGTCATTCATCAACCTGGGCCTCTCAAAGCCCCTTCTCGATGCGCTTGCCGCCAAAGATTACTCGCAGGCAACGCCCATCCAGAGCAAAGCCATCCCGACGGTGCTCACTGGCCGCGACCTTCTCGGAATCGCCCAGACCGGCACCGGCAAGACGGCGGCGTTCATGCTGCCCTCGCTTCAGCGGCTAGCGGCGGACCGCCCGCAATTCCTCAAGCCCGGCCACGTGCGAATGCTCGTGCTTGCGCCGACGCGTGAGCTCGCTTCGCAGATCGCCGAGAGCGCCCGCGCCTACGGCCGCTTCTCGGCTTTGTCGGTCGGAGTCATCTTCGGCGGCGTGCCGAACGGGAAGAGCATCCGCACGGTGCAGCGCGGCCTTGATGTCCTGGTCGCCACTCCAGGCCGACTTCTCGATCTGATCGACCAACGCGCCCTGACGCTCCGGGAGCTCGAAATCCTCGTTCTCGACGAGGCCGACCAGATGCTCGACCTCGGCTTCATTCACGCGCTGAAACGGATCGTGTCTCTCGTGCCGGCCAAGCGCCAAACCCTGTTCTTCTCGGCGACGATGCCGAAGGCGATCAAGCAGCTCGCCGACCAATATCTGACCAATCCGGCAGAGGTTTCGGTGACTCCGGTCGCCTCGACGGTCGACCGCGTCGAGCAGCGCCTGACCTACGTCAACCAGGGCGAAAAGACCGCGCTCCTCATCCAGCTCCTTCGGAGCGAAGAGGTCGAGCGCGCGCTCGTCTTCAGCCGTACCAAACACGGCGCCGACAAGATCGTCCGGCTGCTCGAAGCAGCGGACATCCCGGCCAACGCCATCCACGGCAACAAGAGCCAGCCGCAGCGCGAGCGGGCGATCGCCGCCTTCAAATCCGGCGACGTGAAGGTCCTGATCGCCACCGACATCGCCGCGCGCGGGATCGACATCCCGGGCGTCAGCCACGTCTTCAACTACGATTTGCCCGACGTTCCGGAGCAATATGTCCACCGAATTGGCCGAACCGCGCGCGCCGGGGCCGACGGCATCGCCATCGCCTTCTGCAGCCCCGACGAGCGCGGGAACCTGCGCGATATCGAGCGGCTGACGAAGCAGAAGCTCGCCGTCGACCGGCTTCCGGACGACTTCGCGTCCGCGGTCGCAGCGACGAAGGCGCTGAAGCCGGTCACGCCCAAGCGCGGCGGCAGAGGCGGCAACGGCGGAGGGCAGCGGGACCACCGGCCCAATCGCCACTCCGCGCATCGCGCGAAGGTGCCCCGCCCGACCGGTCAGCGCCGTCGAGGCAACAACCGGCGCCGCGCCAAGGCCTAGGGCAGCGACTCACGCGTGCGCGCGCACGCGCGTCACGCGCCCGCGCGCGTGACTTCTGAGTAGAAATCCTTATATCTGACCCATGGCAAAAGACCCCAACCAAAACAGTTACGGCGCCGAATCCATCAAGGTGCTGAAGGGCCTCGACGCGGTCCGCAAGCGGCCCGGCATGTATATCGGCGACACCGACGACGGCTCGGGCCTCCACCACATGGTGTTCGAGGTTTCGGACAACGCCATCGACGAGGCGCTCGCGGGCCATTGCGACAAGGTGCTGATCACCCTCAACCCCGACGGCTCGGTTTCAGTCGAGGACAACGGCCGCGGAATTCCCACCGACATCCACAAAGGTGAGGGAGTCTCCGCCGCCGAAGTGATCATGACGCAGCTCCACGCCGGCGGGAAGTTCGACAACACGTCGGATGAAAATGCCTACAAGGTGTCGGGCGGCCTCCACGGCGTCGGGGTCAGCGTCGTCAACGCGCTTTCGGAATGGCTTGAACTCACCGTCTGGCGCGACGGCAAGGAGCATTTCATCCGCTTCCTCAACGGGGTTGCCGAGGCTCCGCTCAAGGTTACTGGCGAGACCGAGAAGCAGGGCACGAAGGTCACTTTCCTTCCGAGCCCCGAGACGTTCAAGATCACCGATTTCGACTTCGACCAGCTCGAGCACCGTTTTCGCGAGCTCGCGTTCCTCAATTCGGGCGTCCGGCTGGTCCTGACCGATGAGCGGCACGACGAGCCGAAGACTGTCGAGATGCACTACGAGGGCGGGATTGCCGCTTTCGTCCAGTATCTCGACCGGGCGAAGACGGCGCTTATCCCGCACCCGATCGCAATCACAGGCCAGCGCGACGAGGTCGGAATCGAAGTCGCGCTCGAATGGAACGACAGCTACTACGAGAACGTCCTCGCGTTCACCAACAACATCCCCCAGCGCGACGGCGGGACTCACCTCGCGGCGTTCCGAGCGGCGCTGACGTCGACGCTCAACAATTATGCCGAGCGGTCGGGGGCGCTGAAGAAGGAGAAGGTGGGCCTCACCGGCGACGACATGCGCGAGGGGCTGACGGCAATCGTCTCAGTCAAGCTTCCGGATCCCAAATTCTCGAGCCAGACGAAGGACAAGCTGGTCAGCTCCGAGGTTCGCCAGCCGCTGCAAAGCCTGATGGCCGACAAGCTTGCGGAGTGGCTGGAGGAAAACCCGGCGCACGCCCGAAGTATTGTCCAGAAGGTTATCGACGCCGCAGCTGCCCGCGAGGCGGCGCGAAAGGCGCGTGACCTGACCCGCCGCAAGGGCGTCATGGACATCGCCTCGCTTCCAGGGAAGCTGGCCGATTGCCAGGAACGCGATCCCGCCCTTTCCGAGCTGTTCCTGGTCGAGGGCGACAGCGCCGGTGGCTCGGCCAAGCAGGGCCGCAACCGCCACAATCAGGCAATCCTGCCGTTGCGCGGGAAACTCTTGAACGTCGAGCGCGCCCGGTTCGACCGGATGCTGTCGAGCCGCGAGATCGGCACCATCATCCAGGCGCTGGGCACCGGCATCGGACGCGAAGAGTTCGACGTGTCGAAGCTGCGCTATCACAAGATCGTCATCATGACGGACGCCGACGTCGACGGTGCCCACATCCGCACTCTTCTGCTGACCTTCTTTTATCGGCAGATGCCGGAGCTGATCGAGGCGGGACATCTCTTCATCGCTCAGCCTCCGCTCTACAAGGTCAGCCGCGGCCGCTCGGAAGTGTATCTTAAAGATGACGCGGCGCTGGACGATTATCTCGTCGACGTCGGCCTTGACGGACTTGTGCTCGACACCACCGAGGGACAGCGGTCAGGGAGCGATCTCAAGCTGCTGATCGACCACGCCCGGCGTGTCCGGACCCTGATGCGCTACACCCCTCGCAAATATGATTCGGCGCTTCTCGAGGCGCTCGCCATCAACGGCGCTCTAAAGCCGAACCTCAACGCCCACGGGCGCGAGCAGGCCATCGCCAAGGTGGCCGAGTGGCTCGATTCGACGGATGACGAGTCTGGCTGGTCGGGCGAGGTCGCCGCGGAGGGCGGGTATCTCCTGCGGCGGCTGTGGCGCGGAGTGACCGACGCCTACATCATCGAGAAGGCGTTCCTCTCCTCGGCAGAGGCTCGCAAGCTCCACTCGCTCGTTGGCGAAGAGGCGGGCGTGTACGGCAGGCCGATGCTTCTTCGCACCGTGAAGAAAGGGACAGTCACCGAGGAGCAGAAGCCAGAGCCGATTGCGGGCGTCGAATCCGATGAGCAGCCGGGCGAAACCGAATCCGAGAAGAAGGGCGTCAGCGTCACCCGCCCGTCGGAGCTTCTCGAAGCGGTGCTCGCCGCCGGGCGCAAGGGCCTGTCGATCCAGCGCTACAAGGGTCTGGGCGAGATGAACGCGGAGCAGCTTTGGGAAACGACTCTCGATCCGGCGAACCGGTCGCTGCTTCGGGTCGAGATTGCCCAGGCTGACGTTGCCGACGAAATCTTCACTCGACTGATGGGCGACGTCGTCGAGCCGCGTCGCGAGTTCATCCAGGAAAATGCGCTAAGCGTCGCCAATCTCGACGTTTGAGGAACTGCCGGAAACGCCTAGGGTTGGCGCCCTCGTGAGCGGCCCAACCATCACCGTTGCAAGCTACAATATGCGAAAGGCGATCGGTACCGATCGCCGCCGCGATCCGCATCGTGTGCTCAAGGTGCTCAAGGAAATCCACGCCGACGTCGTGGCGTTGCAGGAGGCGGACAAGAGGTTCGGCGGCCGCGCCTCGGCGGTGCCGCACGAGCTCATCGATTCGCATGGCCTTTACAAGCCGGTCCACTTCGGCATTCGTCATAAGCGCCCGCTCGAAAAGGTCCGTAATCACGCCGAGCGGCTGCTCAACGTCGACACCCGGAACATCGGCTGGCACGGAAATGCGCTGCTGGTGAAGCACGACGTCGAAATTCTCGATTGCTCGGCGCTTCAGATCCCGATGCTGGAGCCTCGCGGCGCGGTAATGGCCGAGCTTCTGGTTGCAGGCGACCGGCCGTTGCGGGTGGTCGGAATGCATCTTGACCTTTCCGGATTGTGGCGGCGCCGCCAGATGCGGGCGATCCTCGACGCGATCGACGAGCGGCCGACTCAAATGCCGACCATCATCATGGGAGACACAAACGAATGGCGCGCCGCCGCCGGCTGCCTGAAGGAGCTGCCATCCGATTTCCGGATCGCTCCGACGGGACCGAGCTTTCATTCGCGCCACCCGGTCGCCAGGCTCGACCGGATTATCGTCGAGAACCTGAAGATCGACGCTGCCGGAGTTCACATGAGCCCGGCTGCACGACGCGCATCCGACCACCTGCCGATTTGGGCGAGAGTCGCTCTGTAGTCTCGGCCCTAGCCGGTCAGTCCTGAAATCTTCCGTTGGCGGCGCCTCTGCACCGACGACCCGATTCCGAGGGATTCGCGGTACTTAACCACCGTCCGCCGGGCGCAGTCGAAGCCGCGCTGCTTCAGGAGCGCGGCGATCGCATCGTCGCTCAGTATCTCGTGCTCGTGCTCGATGATGTTGCGGATCGCGGTCTTCACAGCTTCTGCCGAGCCGCCTTCTCCCTGGCCATCGGTCGAGGCAACGCCCGAGCTGAAAAAATATTTGAGTTCGAAGAGGCCGCGGTCGCACAACAGATACTTGTTCGAAGTAACCCGGCTGACGGTCGATTCGTGCATCTCGATCGCATCCGCCACCTGCCGAAGCGTCAGCGGAATCAGCGCCTCCGGCCCGCGCTCGAAAAAGCCGCCCTGCAGCTTCACGATTTCGGACACAACTTTGACGATCGTGCGCGCCCTCTGGTCGAGCGCCCGGACAAGCCAGTTGGCGCTTGCGAGGCATTCGCTCAGCCAGGCCTTCGACGCCTTGTCCTGCGGCCCCGACCTTAGCTCCTGGTAATAGCGTCTGTTGACCAATACTCGCGGTAGCGCGGCGCTGTTGAGCTCGACCGCGAACCCGCTGCGAGTGCGCCGGACGAACACGTCGGGCGCCGCCTGTTCGGCGGCATCGGAAGAAAAGCGGCTGCCCGGCTTCGGGTCGTAAGCGCGAAGTTCCTGGATCATATCGGCCAGGTCTTCGTCATCGACCGCGCAAATGCGCTTCAAGTCGTTCAGGCGCCCCTTCGCGAGGAGATCGAGATTGTCGATCAACCGCGCCATCGCCGGATCGTAACGATCGGCCGCCTTCGCCTGTAGGGCTAGGCATTCAGACAAGCCGCGGGCGCCCACTCCCGGCGGATCCATCTCCTGAACCAGCTTCAATGCGGCTTCGACTTCGGCAAGCGAAGCGCCGGTGTCGTCGGCGATTTCGTCCAGCGCGGTCGAGAGATAGCCATTCTGGTCGAGTTGCTGGACGATGATCTCGGCAAGGACAGCCGATGGGCCGGAAGCGCCGTGAAGCTGCGCCAGGAGGTGTTCGGCAAGTGAGCTTTCGCTCGCTTCGAGCCGATCGAAATCGAAACCCTCGCCAGCTCCGCCGCTCACCGGCACGTCGGCATAGCTGTCGGTTTCGAGCGCCTGCTCGGTGAAGTCGTAGTCGAGCGGCCGGTCGTCCTCGCCGCCGCCGGGGATCACCTCGTCAGTTAGCGATGGCGCCGCCGATTCTGAGCTTTCATTGTCGGTGCCCGGCTCACCTTCCTCGCTTCCGCCCATCTCGAGCAGCGGGTTCTTCGCCATTTCTTCGGAGATGACGCTCTCAAGCTCGAGATTTGTCAGAGTCAGCAGCTTGATCGCCTGAGTCAGCTGGGGAGTCATTACCAGCTGCTGCGATTGACGAAGCTGAATTTGGGGGCCGAGACCCACCGTCAAAACTCCTTACAGGGCGAAGCTTTCGCCAAGATACAGGCGGCGCACTTCGCTGTCTGCAACGAGTGCCTCCGGAGTGCCCTGGAAGAGCACCTGTCCGTCATAAATGATGCAGGCGCGGTCGACGATGTCGAGCGTCTCGCGGACATTGTGATCGGTGATCAGCACGCCGATTTCGCGCTGCTTCAGTTCGCGGACCAGCTCGCGGATGTCGGCGATCGAGATCGGGTCGATTCCGGCGAACGGCTCGTCCAGAAGCATGATCGACGGATCGGCGGCGAGCGCACGGGCAATCTCGCAGCGGCGCCTTTCACCGCCCGAAAGCGCGAGAGCGGAACTGTCGCGAAGGCCAGTCAGCCCAAATTCGCCAAGCAGCCGCTCCAGCCGCTCGCTGCGCGCGTTCGCGTCCGGCTCTTCCACCTCGAGCACGGCAAGGATGTTCTGCTCGACGGTGAGGCCGCGGAAGATAGACGTCTCCTGCGGCAGGTAACCGAGACCGAGGATCGCACGCCGGTACATCGGCAAGTCGGTGATGTCCCCCCCGTCGAGGAAAATCCGTCCGGCGTCCGGCTTCACCAGGCCCATGACCGAATAAAAGCAGGTCGTCTTTCCGGCGCCGTTGGGCCCGAGCAGGCCGACAACCTCGCCGCGACGGACGGCAAGCGAAACGTCGTGAAGAACCGCCCGGCGATCGTAAGATTTGGCGATGGAGCGCACTTCGAGGCCGACGCCAGCCATCGCGGCCTCTTCGCCGGGCCGAACCAGGACCGCTGCCTCGTTCATCCGATCAGTCGCCGCGTTTCGGGACGGTGAAGTGCCCGGTAACACGGCCTCCGCTCTTGCCGACACCGGCTGGGCCGCCGTCAATCACCGCGCGCCCGGAGTTGAGATCGATGACTAACCGCGAGCCGACAATCTGCGAATCTCCGCGGTTGAGCCGGACGTTGCCGACGAGCGTGATCAGCTTCCGGTTGAGATCGTAAACGCCGAAATCGCCGCGGGCCGTTTCCGACGGACTTTTGACAATCACGCCGCCGCTCGCGTCCAGCCGGTCGATCTGGATTGCCCCCGGATTCGAATAGGCGACCGTCAGCCGTGCAGTGTCGAGAGTCAATTCCGACTGCGTGACGTGCACGTTGCCGGCGAAAATCGCTCGGTCCGCCCGATCCTGCACTTCGATTCGGTCGGCGCTGACGTCGACCGGCGCGTTGGCATTATGCCCCTTCAGCGCCGACACGGGCTCCTGCGCCTGCGCAAGCGCCGCAAAGGCCGCCGAAGCAGCCGCAACAGCGAAAAGGACTTGCCGGCGCATTGTACTCATCTGACCGCGCCTTGGACGATTTTCAAGCGAGCGCCCTTGTCGAGGACCACGGTACGAGTTCCGAGATCGGCCCGCATTTCGCCGGCGGCGAACTGACCGAGGTTCATCCGGCCCTCGACTCCACCGCTGCCGGTGACCTGTCTCGACTTCAGGTCCACGGTGACGTTGCTGGTGGCGAGCCGATATCCTTCGGGCCCGGTGGCCCGCATCGGACCCACGACCTTCACCTTTTGCTCGTCGAGATTGTAGCGCGCGAGATTGGCGGTGATCGTGACGGGCCCCTGAGACAAGCCCAGACGGGCGATCATTCCGCGAATGTCCACTACCGGCAGGTCCGAACTGCGTTGGATCGCCGACTGCGCGACGATCAGAAACGGCCGGCCCTTGTCGTCTTCTCCGGTGTAGCGGGCGACGTCGACCCGCATTCGCTCGGGGGCGTTTTCGACTTTGTTCTTGTCGAGGATGAAGCTCACCTCACTTCGCTTGTCGAGTGGAGCGAGAGCCAGGAACGCGACGAGGACGCCGACGCCCGCCGGGAGCGCGATTTTCGCGATTCGGACGAATCGGTCGTGCTGGCTTCCCGGCTGGGCCCAATGCTGCTTGACCTCGCGATCCCGGGCGGCGGCTTTAGACATCGTCCAAATCCGCTCTACCCGTCATGTGCGAAAATGTCCTGGTCGGCCCAGCCGGCCACGTCGAGAAGCGCCCGGTAAGGCAGGAAATCGAAACAGCCCTGCGCCAGCGCGACTCGGTTCTCGCGCTCGAGTCGCTCGTCGAGCTTGTCCTTGAGCGCGTGGAGATAACGAACGTCGCTGGCCGCATATTCGCGCTGCGCATCGTTGATCTCGGGCGCGCCCCAGTCGCTGGTCTGTTGCTGCTTCGAGATGTCCACCCCGAGCATTTCCTTGACCAGGTCCTTGAGGCCGTGCCGGTCCGTATAGGTGCGAACGAGTCGCGATGCGGTCCGCGTGCAATAAACGGGCGCGGCAACGATCCCGAGATACTTGCTCATGATCGCGACATCGAAGCGCGCGAAGTGGTAGAGCTTGAGCCGTTCCGAGTCGGACAGCAGCGCCTTCAGTCTCGGCGCCGAATAATCGCTGTCCACCTTGAACCGCACGAGATGCTCGTCGCCTTTGCCGTCGGACAGCTGCACGAGGCATAGCCGGTCGCGTCCTGGAATCAGGCCCATCGCCTCGGTGTCGACGGCAATGGGACCGTCAGCGAAACGGACGTCTTCGCCCAGGTCTTCCTCGTGAAAATAGATGCTCATTCGCTCTCCTCGTGATCCGGTTCAGTCGTCGATACAGCAAAGTTCGCCCACGTGCCCGCGCCCATAGCAGCCCGGCGCAAATCGAATCACTAGAGCGGACAGCTTTTTTCCTGTAAGGCTGTGGAAGGTATGTGGAAAAAACATGCCGAGGACCGGTTGCGCGGCTGATGCCCAGCGCGTTGGTTGTAGGTAATTGGGGCACAAGGATATTTGAAGGGCATGGGTTTCGACAGAGGGCGTAAGGGCGACCGGGGCGGTCGCGGTAGAGACAAGCGCGACGGGTTTTTCGAGGAAAGCTTCAGCGACCGCGGCGGATTCGAAGATCGCGGCGGGTTCGGCGGCGGCCGCAATTTCGGCGATCGTGGCGGATTCGGCGGCGGCGATCGTGGCGGGTTTGGCGGCGGTCCAGGCGGCGGCGGCGGCGGCGGCGGTGGTTTTCGCGGCGGCGGCGGCGGAATGCCTCCGCAAGTCGTTGGCGAAGGGAAGGGCGTGGTGAAGTTCTTCAATCCTCAAAAGGGATTCGGCTTCATCGTCCGGGATGACGGCGGCGACGACGTCTTCGTCCACATTTCAGCAGTCGAACAGGCCGGGCTCACCGATCTTGCCGACGGCCAGCCGCTGGAATTCACGCTCGTCGATCGCGGCGGCAGGATTTCGGCTACGAACCTGCGAATCGACGGCGAACCGATGGCCGTCGAGCGCGCCGAGCGCTCTCCGCAGCGGCAGCTTACGGGCGAGAAGGCCCAAGGAACGGTCAAGTTCTTCAACGCAATGAAAGGCTTCGGCTTCATCCAGCGCGATGACGGACAGCCGGACGCCTTCGTTCACATTTCGGCAGTAGAGCGTGCCGGCATGCCGACCCTCAATGAGGGCGACCGACTCGCGTTCGAGCTCGAAGTCGACCGGCGTGGCAAATATGCGGCCGTAAATCTCCAGCCTATCGGTTGATCCCACCCACCGCACCGATAGGTAAGAAGCGCCCGTCCGGATAATCTCCGGGCGGGCGTTTCCGTCTGTGCAGCGTTACATCGCGCTTTCGTAAAACGCCGTCAGGTCCGACTTCAGCTTCCGGGCGGAGACCGGGTCGACGTACATCATGTGGCCGGCCGGATAATATTCGTAGCGGATATTCGCCTGAAGCTGCGGCTCGAGCGCCATGTGCTCGAATTCATACTCGGCGCCGTGGAACGGCGTCGCCAGGTCGTAATAGCCGTTCACCGAAAGGATCTTCATCCGCGGATCCTGGCGAATCGCATTGGCGAGGTCAGCGCTGGTATCGGCAATCTGCTGCTTCCCGTCGGGCGCCTTGTGAGTGAAATCCCAGCCGCCCTTGCCGCCGTAGATCCCGGCGTAATTGTTAGGCCGGTAGACCAGCGGCGTCTTGTAGCCGAGGTCGCGGAACAGATAATCGTTGAGTGCTCCGACGAAGGCACCGGTGATGGCGCTTCCCTGCGGATCGTAATCGGTGCCCTCGCCGACATTGTTCGGCTCGGTTCCGACATAGCGCGAATCGATTCGCCCGATGATCTCGTGACGGTCGCGAAGCAGCTCGCGGCGGAAATGGTCGGGGTCGACCCGAAGGTGCGAGCGAAGGATGTACTCTGGCGAAAGCCCGGTGAGCTGCGACATCTGCTGCGCGATCGACTGGGCTTCCGAGTCGGTGATCGTGTTCCCCTTCTGCAGCGCCAGTGCGTACGGGCCGCTGGCAAAGTCACGAGCCTGCTGAAGGAATTGCTCGAGCGGCGGCTTGTTCGGGACCTTGTCGAAATACCAGGCGTCGGCGGCGTAGGTCGGAAGGAAGTCGATCAGCGCCTGGTCGCCCTGGAAATCAGCGAAGTTGAACACTGTCGAGACGAAGGTGATCCCGTTAAGCTGGACTCCTGCATCCAGAAGCGAGTTGGACAGCCCGGCCGCACGGGTCGTGCCGTAGCTTTCGCCGATGATGAACTTAGGGTCGTTCCACCTCTGGTATTTGGTGAGGTAGCGCTGGATCGTTCGGGTGAAAGCGTCGAGATCCTTGTCGACTCCGAAAAAGTCCTCTGGCTTTGCGTCTCCGAGGACGCGTGACAGGCCGGTCGTCGGAGCATCGATGAAGACCAGGTCGCTGACGTCGAGCAAGGTGTCGGGGTTGGGCCCATAGCGGAACGGCGGGCCGGGAATGGTTTCGGGCGTCGATGCGTCCACCTTGATCGGACCGAACGAACCCATGTGCAGCCACATCGTCGAAGAGCCGGGGCCGCCGTTAAACAGGAACGTGACCGGCCGCCGCTGCCCGCGCGAGGCAGGCATGGTGTAGGCGACATAGAACATGCTCGCGGTCGGCTCGCCCTTGTCGTTGCGGATCGTCAGATGCCCCGGGGTGACGGTGTAAGACAGGGTGTGCCCGTGGAACGGAATCGAGCGCTTTACCGGCTGCGCATCCTCCTCGACGCTCGCCTTCACCTGGTCTGGGTTCGGCTTGGCGGTCTCGGATTTTTGCTCCTTCGACGGGACATCTCCAGCCGAAGTGTCCTGCGCGATGACAGCGGTGCTGCTCAGCGCGAGGGCGATTGCGAGTGCGGAAGTGCGGATCATTGACGACCTTTCATCGGAATTGGCTTGCCTTCGACCATGACATAATCGACGCGCTGGACAGCCGCCGGATCGACCAACGGGTCTCCAGCAACTGCAATCAGGTCGGCGGACTTGCCGGGATCGAGAGTGCCGGTTTCATTCGACAGGCCCATTAGCGCGGGTCCGCCTTTGGTCGCTGCGATCAGTGCGTCGCGCGGGGTCATTCCGCCCTTGGTCACCATGAGCGCCACTTCCTTGTTGGCGTCGGTATGCGGAGCAACCGCCGAATCGGTTCCAAGCGCAATATTGACGCCGCCGCGATAGGCCATGTTCAGCCCCTTGCCCCAGACGCCTAGCGTCTGGCGAGCCTTGGCCTCACTGGCGGGAGTCATGATGCCCTTGCCGAGCGCATTGGCGACGCCGCTGAAGGCCATCAGAGTGGCGACATAATAGGTGCCGCGGGCCTTCATGTCCTTGACGCCCTGCTCGTCGATGAAGGTGCCGTGCTCGATCGAATCGACGCCGGCGCGGACCGCAGCGTCGATGCCCTTTGCGCCGTGGGCGTGGGCGGCGACCTTCAGGCCCATGAAGTGGGCCATGTCGACAATCGCCTTCATCTCGTCGTCGGTGAAATGCTGCTCGAGCCCGCGGGTGCCCGGGTCGAGCACTCCGCCGGTGGCCATGATCTTGATCCAGTCGACACCCGCGGCGGCCAGTTGCCTGACGACCTTCTGGCACTCTTCCGGACCGGTGCAGACCGAAGGATTGAGGTTCGCCTCGTTGACCGCTTCGGCGAGCTCGGGCGGAAGCCCGGTCGCATAATCCGCATGCCCGCCGATAATCGACATCGGAGCCCCTGCCACCTTGATCCTGGGGCCCGGGAAGCGGCCTTCCGAAACCGCGTCGCGGACGGCGATGACGGTGCTCGTTTCGCCGCCGAGGTCGCGAACCGTGGTGAAGCCGCCCTGCGCCATTTCGAGAGCGTGCGTAAGGCCGACGGTTGCAGCGTACGGGTTCGAATATTTCTTGGTGAAGCCCATATACCAGGGCTCCCCGCTAGTGCCGGTAAGATGGACGTGGGCGTCGGTCATTCCCGGCATCACCGTCTTGTCGCGCTCGTCGACGATCGTCGCCCCTTCGGGGGCGGTGAAGCCGTTGTCGATTCGCGCGATTTTTCCGTTTTCGACGATGACGGTCGATGGGCCGCGCTCGGGCTGGGCGGCGTCAACGATCAGGTGACCGGCCTGGACCGCGTAGGTCTGCGCCGACACGGCCGCGCTCGTCAGCAGCGCCGCGACTGCAACAAAGGTCTTGAGCATTGGGCTTCTCCCCTCCCGGCGCGCGACCGTAGCGTTGCCGGAACGGGTTTCAAGTCACCATGGACTGGAGAGTCGCCACTCGGTCGGCCTCAGCCGCCGGTTTGTCGATCCGAATGCGGCTGATCCGCGGAAACCGCATCGCCAGGCCGGATTTGTGGCGCGTGCTGGTGTGGATCGAATCGAATGCGACTTCGAGCACAAGGCTCTTTTCGACTTCGCGAACCGGGCCGAACCGCTCGACTGTGTGGTTGCGAATCCAGCGGTCGAGCCACTTCAGCTCCTCGTCGGTGAAGCCGAAATAGGCCTTGCCGACGGGGAGCAGCTGCCCGTCTTCCGCCCAGCAGCCGAAGGTGTAATCGGAATAATAGCTCGATCGCTTCCCCGAGCCGCGCTGCGCGTACATCAGCACGCAATCGGCGGTGAGTGGATCGCGCTTCCACTTGTACCAGAATCCCACCCGCCGGCCCGGCACATAGGGGCTGTCGCGGCGCTTGAGCATCACGCCTTCGATTGCCGCGTCCCTCGCGCCTTCACGGATGTCGGCAAGCTCCTCGAAATCCTTCGCTTCGATCAGGCGAGAGAGGTCGAAGCGATCCGGGTCGAGCTTGGGGACGAATGACTCCAATCTCTCCCGCCGGTCGGTCCAAGGAAGCCCGCGAACATCCTCTTCGCCGTCGAGGAGGATGTCGTACAGCCGGACGAAGGCGGGATATTGCGCCTGCATCTTGGCGCTGACGATCTTGCGGCCGAGACGCTGCTGGAGAGCATTGAACGATGCTGCTGCGCCGCCGTGAACCTCTGCCGAGCCCTGCGCGGAACCGCGAACCAGCAGCTCGCCATCGAGAACTCCGTCGCGATCGAAGGCTGCAGCGATTTCCGGGAAGCTGCCGGAAATCTCGTCGCCGGTGCGGCTGAACAGGCGAGTGTCGCCGGCGGTGCGGACGAGCTGAACGCGAATTCCGTCCCATTTCCACTCGGCGGCGAAGTCGACGAGCGACACCGTCGTGTCGTCGAGCGGGTGAGCGAGCATGAACGGCCGGAAGACCGGCACATCATGCGGAGTTGGCTGCGGGCCTCGCCCTTCGCCCCAGGCGAACAGCTCTTCGTACGGTGGAGCGAGACCGTGCCAGACTTCTTCGACCGCATCGACGTCGATACCGAACGCATTTGCAAGCGCCTGTTTCGCCAGCCGTCCCGACACTCCGACCCTGAGGCTCCCGGTGGCGAGCTTGAGAAGCGCGAACCGCCCCGATGAGTCGAGGTGATCGAGCATTTCCGCGAGCACTCTCGGAGCGTTCACCTTCCCGGCGCCGGCGAGCCGATCGACGGCATCGGATATGGAGATGGTGCCGTCGTCGAGCTCCGGCTCGCCACCAGGAGTGGGCCACAGAAGCGACACCGTCTCGGCCATGTCGCCGACATAGTCGCGGCTCATGTACAGAAGCGCCGGATCGACCCGCTCCTCAGCGACTGCTCGGACCGCCGCGCCTTTGACCGCGGGAATGCTGAGCGAACCGGTGAGCGCGGCGAGGGCTACGCCCCGGTCGGGATCGGGCGTTTCCTTCAAATAGTCGCCGATCAGCTTGAGCTTTGTGTTGCGTGACCGGGTGAAGGCGAGGTCGTCTAGAAGCTGCGAAAAGGCGCGCATGGGTCCGAAACGAACCCTGCGCCGCCGCGGTTTCTTGAGCTCAATTCAGCCGAAGCGCCAGCGCCGCAAGGATCGAGGTCATATCCTCGGCCGATTCGCTGTCGAGCGCTTCTGCGACATGTTCAAGACAGCACTGGGTCGCGACTCGATGCCCCGGAAGAAGCGCCAGCTGAGCGGAGCGATGCATCAGCGCCTCCAGAGCGCACAGGCCGTTGGCTGCGGCGATCTGCCGGATCGCGTCCATTCGCGAGTGGATGTCGAGGGGGGAAAGGCGAGTCGCGCGGCTGTTGAATTCAGCGAGGCATTCGCCGATCTGGTTCCGCACTGGCCCGAGCTTCTCGCCAGCCATATCGCTGCTCCTGTTCAGGCGACAGTCGCTCAGAACGGTTAACGGTCCGTCAACGCGCTGCCTCTGCTTGACAAAAATGCACTTCGAAGCCATGTGCCGCCCGCGTCAGCGGCGCAGCTATTGTGCCGCTGTTTCTTTTCGAAATCAGGACACTTCCGATGGCCAAGCCGGCAACCGTCAAGATCAAGCTCGTCAGCAGTGCCGATACGGGCTTCTTTTACGTGACGAAGAAGAACCCGCGCACGCAGACGGACAAGCTCAGCTTCCGGAAGTACGATCCGGTCGTCCGCAAGCACGTCGAGTTCAAGGAAGCGAAGATCAAGTAGCTTCCTGCGCGGGCGACTTTCCGCTCGCGCTTTCGATTCCCAGAAGTTCGTTCACCTGCGCGACGAACTTCGCCACCGAAATAGGTTTCGACACATAAGCCTGCGCCCCCGCGGCGCGGATCCGCTCCTCATCGGTAGACGCCGCATAGGCAGTGACCGCCATTATCGGCACGTTCTTTAGCCCCTGGTCGTCCCGGATCATCCGGATCAGCTCGAGCCCCGTCACGTGGGGCAGCTGGATGTCGGTGATAACGAGATCGGGCTGGAATTCCCGCGCCTGGTCGAGCGCGAATCGGCCGTCCGTCACCGGCCGCGCCTCGTGGCCGTGCGCCGCGAGAAGGTCGCAGAACAATTTGACGTTCAGCGCATTGTCTTCAACGATCAGAATTCTCGCCAAAACGTCACTCCGCACAGCTTAAAAGCGAGCTTACGCCATGGCTAATGCGCCGCCAACCGACGCGCACGCAATTGCGCTTCTTGCACTCGCTACTGCAGTTTCCGACGAACGGCGCGGTCGCCGGTTCCTTGACCTGACCGGAATCGGGACAGATGAGCTTCGTGCCCGTGCAGGGGAGCCGGAGCTTCTCGCGGCGCTGATCCGTTTCCTGGAGGCTCACGAGCCGGATCTGCTCGCGGTCGCCGAAGCAATGGACGTGAAGCCTGATGTGCTGGTGAACGCACGAAGGCAGCTAGAGGAAGGCGAATGACCAAGACAATTCTCATTACTGGAGCAACCGCGGGAATCGGAGAGGCGTCGGCAAGACGGTTCGCAAGCGGCGGCTGGAACGTGATCGGTACCGGCAGGCGAGCCGACCGGCTCAAGTCGCTGCAGGAGGAGCTTGGCGATTGCTTTCTTCCGCTCGAGGTCGACATGCGCGACACGAAGGCGGTTAGTTCGCTGGCGAGGCTGTCGGACGGCTGGGGCGAAGTCGACCTGCTGCTCAACAATGCCGGCCTCGCACCTCCGACCGATCCGCTTCCGGAAACGGATTGGGATCTGGTGAAGACGGTCATCGACACCAACGTGACCGGTCTGGTGGCTCTAACCCGAGCGCTTCTGCCGAAGCTCGTCGAGCGCAAAGGCGCGATCGTGAATCTCTCGTCGGTCGCCGCGACTTACCCGTACAAGGGCGGCGCGGTGTACGCTGGGACCAAGGCGTTCGTTCGGCAATTCTCGCTCGACCTCAGGTGCGACCTGGCCGGGACTGGCGTCCGGGTGACGTCGATCGAGCCGGGAATGGCCGAGACGGAATTCACGATCGTACGCACCGGCGGCGACAAGTCGGCTTCGGACGCGCTCTATGCGAACATGGACCCGATGACTGCGCAGGATATCGCCGACACGATCTGGTGGGTTGCGAACGTGCCTGCGCACGTGAACATCAACACGCTCGAGCTGATGCCGACCAGCCAGAGCTTCGGCGGCTTCACTATCAACCGAAAGGGTTGATTCGGCGGCGCTCACTGGTCAGGAGGCAAGGCCATGAGCATCGACCAGCGCCTCGCCGAACTCGGCATCGAACTTCCCGAACCCGCGGCCCCTGTGGCCGCGTACGTCCCTGCCGTCGAGCAGGGCGGGCTATTGCACATCTCCGGGCAGATCAGCGTTTCCGAGGATGGCGGCCTGATCGTCGGCCGTCTCGGTGACGACATGAACCTCGAGCGAGGTACCGCGGCGGCCAAGCGCTGCGGCATCATGCTTCTGGCGCAGATCAAGGCTGCCCTGGGGTCGCTCGATCGCGTCGAACGGATCGTGAAGCTGGGCGTCTACGTCAACAGCGCGCCCTCGTTCACCGACCAGCCCAAGGTCGCCAACGGCGCCTCCGAGCTGATGCAGGACGTCTTCGGCGAGGCTGGCCGACACGCGCGCAGCGCAGTCGGGGTCGCCGTGCTCCCGCTCGGCGTGGCAGTCGAAGTCGATGCCATCGTCGCGGTGAAGGCCTAGTTCATCTCCACCGGCCTAACGATGTAGCGGGTATGGCCGACCGCGAATCGGAGATCGTCGCCAAAATTGCTTCGGGCGTGTCTGGCCTCAATGGCGCCGCGTGGGACCGGCTGACCGGCGATGACCCGTTCGTCAGCCACGCCTTTCTCTCCGCACTCGAGGAGTCGGGCAGCGTCGGCCCGGGCACCGGCTGGACTCCCGCACCGATCCTGGTCGAAGACGAGGGCGGGCATCTCGTCGCCGCAGCGCCCGCCTATCTGAAGACTCACAGCCAGGGCGAATATGTCTTCGACCACGGCTGGGCCGACGCCTGGGAGCGCGCCGGCGGAAGCTATTATCCTAAGCTGCAGGTGGCGGTGCCGTTCACTCCGGTGCCAGGGCCCCGTCTGCTCGGCTCGCGCCCGCAGCAGCTTCTCGCGGCAGTCGAAGCGGTGACTGTCCAGAACGATCTCTCGTCTGCGCACATCACCTTCGTCGAAGAGGACGATGCCGCCGCGGCGGAGCAGCGCGGGTGGCTCATTCGAAGTGGCATTCAGTATCACTGGTTCAATCGCGGCTATGGCGACTTCGACGATTTCCTCGCCGCACTGACGAGCCGAAAACGCAAGGCGATCCGCAAGGAACGGGCGGCAGCGCGCGAGGGACTTGAGTTTCGGGCGCTTACCGGATCCGAGATCGGCGCCGCCGAATGGGACGCCATGTGGCGATTCTACCAGGACACCGGGTCACGCAAATGGGGGCGCCCGTACCTCACCCGCGACTTCTTCGATGCAATCGGCGAAAGCATGGGCGACAAGCTCCTGCTGTTCCTTGCCTGCCGTGACGGACTGCCGATCGCGGGGGCGCTGAACGTCATCGGACGCGACGCGCTCTACGGCCGCTATTGGGGCTGCATCCACGACGTCCGCTTTCTCCATTTCGAGCTGAGCTATTACCAGGCGATTGAATGGGCTTGCCGCCACGGCCTGTCTTCGGTGCAGGCGGGAGCGCAGGGCGAGCACAAGCTGTCGCGCGGCTATGAACCGGTGATCACGAGGTCGGCGCACTATATTGCCAATGCGAGCTTCCGGAGGGCGGTGGCCGATTTCGTTTCGGAGGAGAGCGAAGCCGTTGCGGCCGAGGCGCAGTGGCTTGCTCGCGACCTGCCCTACCGTTCCTCGTCTTCCGAGTAGAGCGCGACGGTGCGGCCGTTCGAATCGGCGCGTCCGCGATACATCCCCGGGGTCGTGAAGCCCCACGCCATTTCCCCCGACGGCGAGACTGCGATGAGGCCGCCGGCGCCACCCAGCGAGACGATATCCGCGAGCGTGTCGTCGAGTGCTGACTGCAGCAATTCGCCGCCGATCTTAACCCGCTCCGCAACCTGGTAGGCAGCGAGGGCGCGGATGAAATATTCGCCCGAGCCGGTCGCCGAAATCGCCGCCGACCCATCGTCAGCATAGGTCCCCGCGCCAATAATCGGAGAATCGCCGATCCGGCCCCATCGCTTGCCGGTCAGGCCGCCGGTCGAGGTCGCGGCGGCGACATGGCCGTTTTCGTCGAGCGCAACTGCTCCGACCGTTCCGTATTTCAGGTCGACGTCGAATGAGCTGACCTTGTTCGCCTTCATCTCGTCGAGCTGGCGGCGTCGCTCTTCGGTCCCGAACCATTCGTTCTCAACCTGCTCCAGGCGATTTTCGCGCGAGAACTGATCGGCACCGCGGCCGCGGAGCAGAAGGTGAGGGCTGTGGTCCTTCACCGCCCGCGCAAGGCTCACCGGATGTCGAGTGGTCGTCACTCCGGTGACTGCCCCCGCCGAGCGGTCGCTTCCGTCCATGATTGCAGCATCGAGCTCGTTGCGCCCGTCGTAGGTGAAGACCGCGCCTCGTCCGGCATTGAAATTGGGGTCGTCCTCCAGCTCCCGGACCGCGGCCTCGACGGCATCGATCGCGCTCCCGCCGCCCGCGAGAACGCCGCTTCCCTCCTCGAGCGCGCTTGTCCAGCCCGGCGCGGATCGACCGTTCCTGCTGATCGGTGGCCCGACCCTTTTGAATGATTCCCGCGCCGCCGTGGACGACGAGTTTCCAAGCTGATTGACTCATCTCGCCCCTTTGGCGGGCAGCGCGGCGGAAGGGAAGTGCCGGCCGCCTAGCCGACCGACAGATCGTGCTGGCGGTTGAGAAGCGCCCAGTCGTCGAGATCCGCCGTCATCAGCCGGGACGCCTGTTCGACCAGGTCTGCGGCGCGCGAAAGGTCCGGCGATTCCGTCTCAAGCCGCTCGGCGACTTGCCTCAGCACGATCGCCGTCTGCTCAGAGCGAACGGCCGTGGCGCCGTAGTCGCCCTGAACTCGGATTCCGAAAACGGCGGTGCCGATCGCCGGCAGTCCCGCCGACGCGATGATGAACCAACTTGGCGTTGGCGTGAACCCATTCCGGCTCGATGGCGAGCGCAATCAGCACGATGACGCAGCTGAGCAGGGTGGCGTTGAACACCACGAGCCCAAGCGTCTCCAGGCGACGGTCGAGGGATTCGACCTGCCGTGCAGAGTGGTGGTGATAGTCGATCTGAGGCCATAGCTCGTGCGCGGCGACGGCTTGGGACATGGCCGCTGCCTGGCCGGGCCGGATTCGGCCGCTTGGAAAGCCGACCGTCCGCCATACGCCCGCCGAATACCACTCGATCCAGCGCCGGGGAACGGGATTTGCCGGCGTTCCCGGCGGGTCGGGCGCCGCGATCCCGAGCAGTTTCAGGCTGCGCATCGGCCGAAGCCGTTCGGCCAGCTGGCGATAGTCGAGCCAGCGGCGGTGCCATTGCTGGCGATTGCCGAGCTTCGTGTTGAGCAGGATCGCCAGGATGACGACGAACTCGGCTATGGCTAGCACCGGCTTCCAATGCGGGAACGGCAGCGCGGCCAACGCCATCAGTACCGCAAGCGCGGAGAGGACGAAGTTGAACACGTGGCCGCTCCGGTGACACTGGGCGAAGTGGCTGGCGAGCGAATCGCTCCAGCCATACCATTGCTCCAGCGGCGCCAGCGGGTTCGACAGTCCGCTCGGACCCCAGCAGCCGCTTCGGTATCGGTCCCAATCCTCGCGAATGCCGACGTGGCAAAGGTCGCCCCGCCAGGCGTGCGGCCCGAACCGCTTCACTCCGGCGGCCGCTAGCATCAGCGGATATTCCACTCGCGCCTTCCACCGCCGGCTTCGCTCGCCCTGAAAGGTTGCGATGAACGCGCGTTCGTTGGAGTCCGGAGGCGGCGACAGCAGCCCCGTGAGCACCTGGTCGAGATGCTCGGGAGTGAAGCTTCGCTCGACCGGGTGCTCGGCATGCCGAGTCACAACCGATGGGTCGAAGGCGCTCCAGCGCAACCCCAGCGGCTGCTCGGGATCGACGGGAACGTGGACGAGCGGGGTCCCGCGGATAAGCGCCAGCTCGACAACTTCTCCAGTGCCGCCGCGGCCGCGGGGCGGAAGTCCGTCCCACAACGCGATGAGGATATCGCAATGGGCGACGGTCGCCCGTCCTGCCATCACGAACGCCTCATGCGGGTTGTCAAAATCGCCCGGCAGCTCGAGAACGCAGGCGGCACGGTCGACGAGGGTGTCGAACCGCGCGAGCGCCGAATTGTGGAGCGTCTTGCGGTACTCCTCGCGCGCAAACGGCAGGATTGCGTGGAGTTCGAACCCGAGCTCGAGCGCGATGTCGGCAGCGATCTGGTCTGCGCCGTCGGCCAGCGGCGAAACGAACATCATCCTCGGCGGGCAATCGGCAAAGCAGCCGCGTTCGCGGTGGAAAAGCTCGGCCGCGCGCGCCTTCAGCTCGACGAGGACGGTGCCCAGACGCTCAACGATAGTTTCGACCGCGTTTTCCGGAAGCGCCTCGATGCGATGTCCCGTGATGCCGATGCTGAGAACGAACGGTAGCGGCGGCGGGTGCGGCACCGCCCTCGCCGCAAACGCAACCGAAGGCTCAACCGCCGCTTCGACGTTCACGAGGCGAAGCTCGTCAGTATCGGTGAGGCACTTGTCGGCGGCGACATGACTTTCTCGACTTACCGGTTGTCGAAGGGCACATTCCCGTTCTGGTTGACACCCCCCGGGTCGAGCTCGCGCCATCGACCATCCTTGACGACCCGCAGAGTGTAGCCGAAGTCCTGGGGAGACTGGTTGAGGTTCTTCACGAGCAGCGTCGTGTTCTCCGACTGCACCTCAACGGCCGTGAATTGGGACCATTGCCCGCGGGTGTGCGGACAGTCCTCACCCTTCGCCGAATAAAGGGCTTCGTCCGGATCGTCGGGGAAGAGGTAGCCGGTCTTATGCGGGTCGCGCAGATTGTACCGGATCAAAAACCCGCCGCGGTCGTGGTTTTCAAACGTGATCACGTTGTTCGCGCCCATCGGCAGGTACGTCTCGAAATGAAACGGCGGATCGGCGCCCTCGCGTTCCAGATAGACGTCGACGTCGACGACCCACCCTTTCCAGGTGTCCATCAGATCGTTTGCCCCGTGTTGCTTCATCTACGCCTCCTACGTGGTGTTTCGATACCCCAGCTTCTGTAAGCGCTCGGTCAGCGGCCGCGCATCCTGCTCTCGCCCCAGACGGAGAAGCAGCTGCGCCCGTTCGTTGGTCTCCGACGGCCGTTCCGCGGCTCCTTTCGGGAGCTGCGCGAGCGCGCCATTCCATGCAGCCGCCGCCGCTGTCGTGTCGCCACTCCGCTGGCGCACATCCCCGAGGAGCAGGTAAGCGGCAGCAATTCTGTAGCGGTCCATTAGCGGGTCTTCATTGCGTTCTTCGCGGGCCGAGGCGAGCGCCTGCTGCGCGGCGCTCAAGGCGTCTGCCGTCGCCGCGCCGGCAAGCGCAACGCGCGCGCGCATCATTGAGCAATCCGTCTTCGCCATGCCGACTCTGGTCATGCCGGAGCCGCTTGCACTCAGGCCGGCCACTAGAGCGCAGCCCTTATGCGCGGCGTCGGTGGCGTCCTTGACGCTGCCGAGCGCCAAAAGCGGCCGCACGAGGTTCAGCCATGCCAGTGCGGCGGTGTTCTTCGACTGCGCGTTCGTGGGTTCGAGGAGCACAAGCCGATCTGCCTCGGTTGCTGCTGCCCGCAGTTCGGCCGCAGCACGGTCCGGCTGGTTGCGCTCCTGATAAATGATCCCGAGGGACATGTGGGCGATCGCCGCCTGCCACTGGAGGTCGACGTTCGTGCCGACATTGCGAATCGCAGTCGCGAGTAGCGCCAGCTGCCGCTCCCGAGCTGCAATCGCGCGATCGTAATGCCCCTGCGCCCACTCGGCCTGAGCCACCCAGGAAAAAAGCTTTCCAACCTCATTCTGGTAAGTGACGTTAGCGGGGTAAAGGGCGGCAAGCCCCTGCATCGGCGCGAGCGATCGGACGAACTGGCTGTCGGCCTCGGCATAACGTCGCTGGTTGTAAAGCGAGATCCCGACGTCCTCGTCGCCGTAGAAGGCTTCCATGCGGTATTTGAGATTGTCGGGCTCGAGCGCTGCAAGCCGATAGCCCAGCCGCCGGTATTGCTGGTATCCCGCGGCCGCCTGATTAGGATATCCGCGATGACGAGCCACTTCGGCGACCCAAAAGACATTCTGCGCATGTTCGAAAAGCCGCTCCGGATCATCGGGCGAGCGGCGAAGCTCTTCTGCAGTCCCGGCCATCGCCTGCCCGTAAAGCGCCTGCGCTTCCTGTAGCTTTCCTCGTTGGTAGGCGACGTCGGCCATCAGGCTCAGGGCGCGTGAGCGTTGAAGCAGTGCTGCGTCGGACAGTTCGGATGTGTCCTGCTTGCTGTAATAATCCAGCACTCGAGAACCGACTCCGTCCAGAGCTGCGAGTTGGCCGACAGGCTGGAGCTTCTCTCTGAGGTCGCCGACCATGAATTCGATGAGGCTTTCCGCCTGGCGCCGCTGATAGCGGGCAGCGTCGCGCGCGTGGATTGCAGTCACCGCCAATCCGCTGGTGATCACCATTCCCGCCAGCGATGCAGCCGCGATGAGTCCCAGCCGCCGCTGGCGTCGAAGTTCGTCGCGCTGGACCAGGTCGTCGAGGCCGACGCCGAGGATTCCCGCAACGATTTTCAGGAAACCGAGCCGCCGGCCGCCCTTGCCTTCGCGAAGGTCGGCTGCGAGCGGCTCCGTCTTTTGGCCGGTCGGCTTGCCCCGCCGATTGTATTTCGCGACCAGCGCGGGCGGGAAGCACTCTTCGTCCTCGCGCCCGGGAATGCCGCTTGCCAGCGGTTCGCCGGAAAGGACTGCAGCAATGATGCAGCCTTCCGGATGCAGCCGCTTGAATGTGTCGATCTCCGCGTTCGTCCACTTCGACTTGGCGGCGGCGGGCGAGCAGAGGACGATTAGGCACCGCGACAGCTCCAGCGCCTGCCGTATCTCTGCTCCGAGATCGTCGGATGCGGCAAGCTCGTGGCGATCGCGGAAAACGGGGCTCAGCCGCTTCGGGATCACTCCGTTGGCGGTGAGCTTCCCTGCGAGGCTTCGGGGCACCCGAAACCGCTCCAGCTCCTGATGGAGCCAATCCGCGTCGGCGCTGTCATGATGGCTGTAGCTGAGGAAAGCGAAATAATGATGTTCGGGGATTGCACTGCGGTCCCGGGCGGCGCCAGCCGATGCATCACCTTGGTCGAACAGGCGAGTCCAGTTGTTCATTGGGCCCCCGAGACTCGCGCTTCATTAGCACTTTCGAATTATTGCGGCGAATCAGAAGTTAACGCGCTTTGCGGTGGCAGGGCGGACGCCCTATATGCGCGTTCATGTCCATCAGGCCCTGGCGAGATATCGAGCGGCGCATGTCGCGGCAGATCATGGTCGGCTCAGTGCCGGTCGGCGGAGATGCGCCGGTCAGCGTCCAGACCATGACAAACACGCCGACGGAGGACGCCAAGGCGACAATCGACCAGATCCGCCGCTGCGAGGACGCCGGGGCCGACATCGTTCGCGTGTCATGCCCGACCTCGGATGCCACGGCGGCCCTGAAGGAGATCGTTCGCGCCGCAAGCGTTCCGATCGTCGCCGACATCCATTTCCACTACAAACGTGCGCTCGAGGCAGCCGATGCCGGCGCGGCCTGCCTTCGAATCAATCCGGGGAATATCGGCTCCGAAGAGCGGGTGCGTGAAGTGATCGCCGCGGCTCGAGCGAACGGCTGCGCGATCCGCATTGGAGTCAATGCCGGCAGCTTGGAAAAGGATCTGCTCGAGAAATACGGCGAACCGTGCCCGGATGCGCTCGTTGAAAGCGCGCTCGACCACATCCGTATCCTCGAGGACCACGACTTTCGCGAGTACAAGATCGCGGTGAAGGCGAGCGACGTGTTCCTGGCCGTCGCCGCTTATCAGCAGCTCGCTTCTGCAGTTGATTGCCCGCTGCATCTTGGCATCACAGAAGCCGGCGGGCTGATTGGCGGGACCGTGAAATCGGCGATCGGGATCGGCAACCTGCTCTGGGCAGGCATCGGCGACACGATCCGGGTCTCACTCTCCGCCGAGCCGGAGGAAGAGGTCCGGGTCGGGTATGAAATCCTGAAAAGCCTAGGCATTCGAAGCCGCGGAGTCCGGGTCGTCTCGTGCCCGAGCTGCGCGCGTCAGGGTTTCGACGTGATCCGCACAGTCGAGACTCTCGAGGCGAGGCTGCAGCACATCAAGACCCCGATGTCGCTCAGCGTCCTTGGCTGCGTCGTCAATGGCCCCGGCGAGGCGCGCGAAACCGACATCGGCATAACCGGCGGCGGCAACGGCACCCACATGGTCTATTTGTCAGGTGTGACCGATCACCACGTCAAAGATGGCGACATGATCGACCACATCGTCAGGCTCGTCGAGGCAAAGGCTGCCGAGATCGAGGCGGGCGCCGTAGCCGAGGCTGCGCAGTCCGGCGAAGCTGCTCTCGACGCGGCTGAATAGCTTTCCTTCGGCCTTTTGTCGGGCCGGTCGTTCCGTAGATGCAACCAAATGGCCGTAATCCAAGTTACGTGACTCTTTGGACAATTCGCGCAATCAACGGACTCGCATGGCAAGCCGGGGGAAATCGAAAATCGAGTCGAGCGGCGCAGCGTCGCCGGTGAACACGCCCGCCGCGAACGCGCTCCCGCAGCATCTCCCGCCTGAGTTCTTCACCGGACCCGGCATCCTGGCCCTGGGCGACCTCGTTCCCCTGATGCTCGCCTATGTCGACCGCGATTTCGTCTATCGCTTTTTGAACAAGGCCATGGCCGAGTGGTTCGAAGAGCCTCGGCACGATCTGTTGGGCCGAAGCATGCGCGAGGTACTCGGCGAGACCGCCTGGGCACATCGCGAGCCGCTTCTGCAGGCCGTGCTTGCCGGCGAGCGACAGTTCTTCGTTGCCGACATGCAGCATGACACGCGCGGCCCGGTAGCGGTGCAGGTGCAGTACATTCCCTGGCAGACGCCCCAAGGGCGGGTCGAGGGCGTGGTCGTCATCGTCGATGACATTACCGAGCAGCGTTCGGCCGAACGGGCGCTAAAGGAAAGCGAGGCGCGGTTCCGGCGGATTGCCAACTCGGCCCCGGTGATGATGTGGGTCACTCGCCTCGACCGCACCCGCGATTTCGTGAACGAGGCCTATGCCGAATTCGCCTGCGGTCCCGACTGCAACCTCGACGAGGCGCGGACGCTGGACTGGCGCGAACGAATCCACCCGGATGACCAGGAACGATTGGTCGCCGAGAGCATCGCCGGCGAAGCGGCGCTTCGGCCGTTCACTCTGGAAGCACGATACCGTCGGCACGACGGCGAGTACCGCTGGCTGAGGAGCGCCTCGCAGCCGCGATTCGGCCCCGACGGGGAACTTGTCGGGTTCATCGGGGCAGCCACCGACATCACCGTGGCCAAAGAGGCGGAGCTTTCGCTCAAGGCGCAGGTTGAGGAGCGGACCAGCGAACTTGCCGAAAGCGAGGCGCGCTTCAGGGCCGTTTTCGATGCGGTACTAGAGGTGCTCTGCCTGCTTGAGCCGGACGGGACGGTGATCGAACTCAATTCCAAGGAAGCGTCCTGGCGCGCTCACGATGCTCGCGATGCGATCGGCGGCAAAATCTGGGATGCGCCCACGCTGTCTGCTTATCCGCAGCACCGGGCGCTTCTGAAAAAGGCAGTCAGGACGGCTGCGAGCGGACAGCTTTTCACTACCCAGGCGACCATGGAGCGCCCGGGGGCGCCGACAGTCTATCTCGACATCGCAGTCCAGCCGGTCCGCGGGCAGGACGGCGAGGTCATGTACCTGCTGTTCGAAGCGCGCGACATTACCGACCTCAGGGCTGCGCAAGAGCAACTCCGGCAGAGCCAGAAGATGGAGGCGCTGGGGCAGCTCACGGGTGGCATCGCGCATGACTTCAACAATTTGCTTACGGTCGTGGTGGGCGGGCTCGACGTCGTTAGCAAGCGGGTCGAGGACGAAAAGCTGAAGCGTTACGCCACGAACGCACTGACCGCGGCTGAGCGCGGTGCGCGACTGACGGGGCAGTTGCTTGCGTTCAGCCGTGTGCAAAAGCTCGAGGTGCGGCCTGTCCACGTCGCTCCGCTCATTCAGAACATGCGCCCGCTTCTGCGCAATGTCCTCGGCCCCGGCATCACCAAGGAGTTCGACCTCGACGAGCAAGTGATCCCGGTGATGGCCGATCCCACCCAGCTTGAGGTTGCGGTCCTGAATTTGGCGATCAACGCGCGCGACGCAATGCCCGATGGTGGAGTCCTGAAGTTCGCCACACGGCCGGTTCGAGTCACCGATGATCCCGAGCTCGAGAGCGGCGACTATGTCGAGCTCACTATCTCCGACACCGGGACCGGAATGCCCGAAGTCGTCGCCTCGCGCGCGTTCGAGCCATTCTTTACCACGAAGGAAATCGGTAAAGGCACCGGGCTGGGCTTGTCGATGGTCTACGGGATGGCGCGCCAGTCCGGCGGAACCGCGCGCATCGAAACTGCCCCTCGACAAAGGGACTGCGATCAAGCTCCTCTTCAAGGCTGCGAAGGAGGCGGCCCATTCCTCTTCGGATGTCGCCGAGGAAAGCGACCGCCGGCGCGCGAAGGATAGCGCGTCGATTCTGGTGATCGACGACGATCCCGACGTCCGCGGCTTTATCGCCGAAGCCCTTGTCGAGGAGGGCTTTCGAGTTCGCGATTGCGCCGACGGCAAGGAAGGGCTGGAGGAGTTCGCGAGCGACCGGCCGGACCTGGTCGTGCTCGACTTCGTGATGCCGTCGATGTCCGGCGCGGAGGTTGCTAACCGAATGCTCGAGGACGCCCCCGACCAAAAGATCCTGTTCGTTTCGGGCTACAGCGAAACCGAAGCGATCAAGGCAATTGCGCCCAATTCGCCTTTGCTCGGCAAGCCCTTCCGATCGGAGGCTCTGTGCCGGGCAGTCAGGAAAGCGCTAAGCTGAAACGAAGGAGCGGACGCGCCCCAGCAGCGTTGAATCGGCATGATCTCGCTGCTTGCCCTGACGCTCTTCACTTCCACGCCAGCCGACAGCGACGACGATTGGCGGCTAGTGAACCCGAAGGCGATCGAGCTGTTCGAGCGCGATTCGACGCTAATGGCCTGGGCGCTGCCGCGCTTCGACGAGGACGGCGACGGGCATCTGTCGATAATGGAAGCGGACGATGCGGCCCGCGAGTTCAAGCGCATTGCCGACGGGAACGGCGACGGCCGGGTTACCCCCGCCGAATATCGCGCCGCTCGGGAGTTCATCGTCGCGCGATGGGGCGCGACAACGGCCGACCGGCGCCACTAGGGCGGCGGCCGCCGGAGATTACGGCCCGTAGTCGCTGCTGCTGCGTGCCTTTTGCGCGCTGGGGCCCTGCTTCTTTGCATAACCGAGAGCCGTGGCGACGCCATTGTCCCAACCGTAGACATCGTCGGCATAATGAACCCGGCCGTCCTGCCCCAGATAGGCGGTGTGATAGAGCAAACGGACCGGGATCTCGTTGGGCATATCCACCTGGATTTCCTTGTCCTTGCTCATAGCTGCACTGAACTTGTCGTCGATCCCCTCCTGCTGCGCGATTGCGTGCGCAAACTGGACTGCATTCTGCACCCGAACGCAGCCGTGGCTGTCGTGACGGTCGTCTTGCTTGAAAAGCGACTTGGCTGGCGTGTCGTGGAGGTAGATCGCCTGGTCGTCCTTCATGGCGAACTTGACGAGCCCGAGAGCGCTTTGGGGCCCGGGCTCCTGAACCCAATGGCCGTTCTTCTTGCTGAAATTGTTGTCGTTCAGCCACGATTGGCTCTTGCTATCGAGATTATCCTTTTGCGCGATCGAATCGGGTACGACCCAATTGGGATTAGCGACCAGCGCGTAAATCGGCGCCTGCAGCTGCGGAGTCGCCCAGCCGGGCTGGCCGTTGATCACCTTGCGGTGGTCGACGTGATTGCCGTCACGGAAATAATCGAGGAAGCTGGCCGCCGTGTTGACGTCGATGCGGGTGGCGGGCGGGTTTCGCTGAAGCCACCGCAGCCGCTCCATAGCAACCGCGAGCTTCCGCGCCCGATCCTTTGGCCCGGCGTTCAATTGCTCGACCGTATTGGGACCTACGATCCCGTCCGCCTTCAGGCCGGAATCAGCCTGCCACTGCTTGAGGGCGTCCGACATCGCCTTCGTGAAAACGGGCGCTTGGCCCGACTGCTGCGATTTGCCCTTGGAGTCATTGCCAGTGGACTCGTTCTTGGCCCGTTGCTGTTGCTGGTTGTTGCCTGGCGACTGGCCCTGAGCAGGCTGCAAGTAGCCCTGCGCGCGCAGGTTCTGCACGACCGCGGGCACGCGCGGGTCGCGGTCGCCGGGGTGGATTGTCTTGCCGTTGGCGGGAATCTCGGCGCCTTCGAGATTGGGCGTATTCTGAACCAGTTGCACGAAGGCGTTGGACAGCGCCTTGTACTCCTGGGTCTGCGGCGCGAGCGAGGCGAGCCATGGCCGCAGCTTGTTCTGCTGGAGCGCCTGCTTCAAGCCAGCCGAAATGTCCGCCTTCGGACGCGGCACGGTGTAAACGTCGTGGAGCTTGTTCGGGTCGACCTTTCCGTTGGCAAGCGCTGACGCATAGTCCTTGACGGCCGTAAGCAAGGCCTGGCGCCGCGCCGCACCGCTTTTCGGCATGTCCGATTTCAGGAACAGGTCCTTGGTCAAGCCATTCTTCGGGGCATCGTTCAGCGCATCCATGATGCGCGATTCGAGGTCCTGGTCGGATACATTCGCGCCGGGATCCACCTGGGCAGTCGATGCGGCGGTCGCGGAGTTGGTCTGATTTCCGCATGCGCCCAAGGCGAGCGCTGTGGCAGAAAGAAGAAGGACGGGTAGGCGCAAGGGATAGTCTCCAAAACAGCTGTTCTTGGAGAACTAACCCGCGGGCGGCCTACAATATCCCTCCTAGCGAGGGGATCAGGACGCCATGCGCTTTCCGCCGAGGCCGATCACCATTTCGTTTGCGCGGGCGTAACTCAGCGGTTTGCCGAACAGATAACCCTGAATGATGTCGCAGCCGAGCTCGCGCATGCGTTCGAAATCTTCCGGCGTTTCGACCCCTTCGGCGGTGACCGACATTCGGAAGCTCTGCGCGAGCTGCACGATCGACTGGATGATGGCGACGTTTTCGGGCCGGGTTCCCGCCTCGCGGACGAAGCTGCCGTCGATCTTGAGCTTGTGGAAGATCGCCTTGTTCAAATAGCCGATCGACGAATAGCCTGTGCCGAAATCGTCGAGAGCGATTCCGACGCCGAGCTGGCGAAGCCGCTTCAGCACGTCCAGCGTCGGACCATTGTCGCCAAGGAAGACGCCCTCGGTGACTTCCAGTTCGATCCGATTCCCTTGCACCCGATGCCGGGCCAGCGCTTCGCTCACCACGTTCGGGAGGTTGGGAAGAACGATCTGCTTGGGGCTGACGTTGAGCGCGACCGAGACATGTTCGGGCCAGCTTGCAGCTGCCCGGCACGCCTCCTCGATAACCCACTCGCCGATGGCGGGCATGAGCCCGATTTCCTCGGCCACGGGGATGAACATGTTGGGCGCGACCAGCCCGCGCTTGGGATGATTCCAGCGGAGCAGCGCCTCGAACCCGGTCAGCTTCTGGGTCTTGGCCGCAACCAGCGGCTGGAAGACGAGATGGAACTGCTTGCTTGCAAGCGCCGAGCGAAGATCGTGCTCAAGCTTCACCCGGTCTTCTTTTTCCGACTGCAGCTCGGACGAGAAGTAGCGCGCGATACCGCGCCCTGCGCCTTTCGCTTCATAGAGTGCGAGGTCGGCTTTCAGGATGAGGTCGTCGACGGTCGCTCCGTCCAGCGGCCCGAACGCGCAGCCGATCGACACGCCGATACGAATGTTGGTGCCGTCGATCTCATACGGCTCCTTGATGGAATCGATGATCCGCTGGGCCATCTGCTCGACGGTCTTGCGCGCCTGGGCGTCGGGAACCACGACGGCAAACTCGTCGCCGCCCATGCGCCCGACATGGCCGGCGGAGCCGACTTCGGCGACGAGGCGCTTGGCGACCGCGCGGAGCACGGCATCACCCTTGGGGTGGCCGAATGTGTCGTTCACCGGCTTGAAGCCGTCGAGGTCGAGGAACAGGATCGCACAGGCGGAATTGGCGACGGTTGCCTCGCGAAGGGCCTCTCCGAGGAGCTGCCGAACCCGGCCGCGGTTGGGAAGTCCGGAGAGCACGTCCACGTTGGCGAGGTGCGTGAGCCGCTCCTGAGTCTGGCGGATTTCCGTCACGTCCGAACCGACCCCGCGGAAGCCTTCGAATCGTCCTGCGGTATCGATGATGGGGTCGCCGGCGATGGAGATCCAGCGCGGCCCTCGCCCGGTTTCGAGCTGCATTTCGAGGTTTGCGAACGGCTCTTTGGCGAGGAGCTTGCTTCCAAGCTCCGCGCTTCCGCCGAGGAGCGATGGCAGCGAGTGGCCGAACAGCTGGCTAGCCGGCCGGCCGAGCAGAGCCACCATTCGCGACGAGATGTACGTCACCCGGTTCTCGGAATCGACCTGCCACAGCCAGCCGACTCCGCGCTGCTCATATTCCTGAAGCAGGAGGGAGGCGCTCTCGCTCTGCGAGCCGACCTCAGCGTTGGTCTTGAGCTGCGAGACCGCCCAGCGGGCGACCGCGAGCACGCCGAAAATGGAGACTCCGAGCGTGAACATGATCGAGATCATATGCTCGAACGGAATGCTGCTTCGGCCAATCAGAAGCGCCGCCGAAAGTCCGGCGGTGAAGCTCGCCATCCAGGTAATGACGCAGGGGAGCACGACCACCAGCCCAAGGGCCGCAATTCCGAGACCGGCAGTAACTGACGCCGCGATCAGCTGCCCGCCGGGATCGAGCGTCGGGAACAGGTACAGCGGAAGCGACAGCCACAACGCTGCCCGAACCGCAATGTCCGCGACCAGCATCCAGTCGGGAAGCCGGCGACCGGACCTGCCGACGTGGGTAATCGCCTGCGTGCGCGCCATTTGCATCGCAACCAGGTTGCCGACTGCAACCGCGACGCCCCAGCCGCCCATCCAAAGCAGCGGCACCTCACCCCACAGAGCGGCGATAAGGATTCCGCACGCAACGACGTTGGCAGCGGCGAAGAACGGGGCGAGCTGGGCTCGGGCAAGAAGCTGAGCGTCCCTCAGCGGCGAATTCTCGGTGTCGCCGTTGGCTGAGAAGGCGAGCGATTCGCCATCCGGCAGGCGCGCCGAAATCATGCGTTTGTACCGATCAGGAGCTTCGTACATCCGGTTCCGGCCTTCTGCTCATTCGAAGCGCGTACCCGAATACGGTTGAGAGGCGGTTAAGAGGCGGTCGGTGGCGCTGCATCGACGGGCGCCGGGCGGCAGCTGCTCGCAAGACTGGAAATCTCGCTCTATATTCGTCGGCGATGGCGACGGACAGCGTAACGCTAAGCCAGCAGACGGCGGTTCAAAAGCAGCCGGAGCGAAGGCGAAGCGACACTCCCAGGATCGACTCACCGGCGCGGCCGATCCTGAAGGGCGTCGGTCTCGATGCCCCTTTCTTCGAAGATAAGAACCGCGCTTTCTGGTTCCTCCAGAGCCTCGGCTGGACGGGGTACTTCCTTCTTCGCTCGCTTTCGGGATTCGCCAATTCGATGGGGCCGATGTGGATCGTCCACACCGCGCTACTTACCGCGACAGGCTATTCGCTGACGTTGCTGATGGGGGCGCTTTTCCGCCGCCTGATCAGGATGCGGGTGGTGTGGACCGCGGTGCTGTCCCTTGCCGCCGTGGTGATCGCGTCGATGGCTTTCTCGATCATCGAGACGTGGAGTTACGCAACCTTTCTAAAGCCCGACGCCCGCCCGGTCGGCTTTGAGTATCTCGGCGCCATCCTGTTGAACTTCGCACTGCTCGCGGCGTGGGCGGCCCTGTATTACGGGATCAATTACTACATCCTGCTGGAAGACCAGATCACCCAGCGAGAACGGCTCGAGGGGCAGGCGAGCTCGGCGCAGCTGGCGATGCTTCGCTATCAGCTCAATCCGCACTTCCTGTTTAACACGCTCAACTCCATTTCGACGCTCGTCCTTCTCAAGCAGACCGAGCGCGCCAACGCGATGCTCGCCCGCCTGTCGTCCTTCCTTCGCTACACCCTGGCCAACGAATCGACCGCCAAGGTAACGCTGGCGCAGGAAGTCGAGACGCTGAAGCTCTATCTCGAGATCGAGAAGATGCGGTTCGAGGACCGAATGCGGCCGCATTTCCGGATCGATGCCGACACGATCGGAGCCAAGCTTCCTTCGCTGCTCCTTCAGCCTCTGATCGAAAATGCGATCAAATATGCAGTCACTCCGAGCGAGGAGGGCGCCGATATCTGGCTGACCGCCACGCGCGAGGGCGATGCGGTTCGAATCGAAGTGGCGGACAACGGGCCGTGCGAAGGCTGCGCCGACGCCTCGGCGAGCCAGTCGACGGGAGTGGGGCTCGCCAACATCCGCGAGAGACTGGCGCAGGCTTACGGAAGCGCGCATGGTTTCACGACGAAGAAGAACGAACACGGGGGTTTTAGCGTTATCATCGAAATTCCCTACCAAAGCGGAGACCAGGACTGATGCCCATCCGGACCATATTGGTCGATGACGAGCCGCTCGCGACTCAGGGGCTGAGGCTCCGGCTCGAGGCCCATGACGACGTCGAAATCGTCGCCACCGCGTCGAACGGACGCGAGGCCATCCGGCAGATCAAGACTCACAAGCCCGATCTCGTCTTCCTCGACATCCAGATGCCGGGATTCGACGGCTTTTCGGTGATCCAGGGGCTGATGGAGGTCGAGCCGCCGCTATTCGTGCTGGTGACCGCATATGGCGAGCATGCGGTTCGCGCGTTTGAAGCGCAGGCAGTCGATTATTTGGTCAAGCCGGTCGACGAAGACCGGCTTGCCGCGACCCTGGACCGGGTCCGCCAGCGGCTTACCGAAAAGAGGAGCGCCGAAGAGGCCGAGCGGCTCAAGGAAGCGCTGGTCGAGCATGCGCCGGAGGCGGCGGAAGAACTCGCCGAGGGCGCCGGTGGCGAAGGGCCGGCATCCAACCGCTTCGAAAAGATGATCAACATCAAGGATCAGGGCCAGATCTTCCGGGTCGACGTCGACACGATCGAGCGGATTGACGCCGCGGGCGACTACATGTGCATCCAGACCGGTGACAACACGCTCATCCTCCGTGAGACGATGAAGGATCTGGAGAAACGGCTCGACCCGCGCCGGTTCCAGCGGGTGCATCGCTCGACGATCGTGAATCTCGACCTGGTCCGACAGGTCAAGCCGCACACGAACGGCGAGTGTTTCCTGGTGCTCGACTCCGGCGCGCAGGTGAAGGTCAGCCGATCGTACCGTGACGTGGTGGCCCGGTTCGTTCACTAGTACCAACGTCGCTTTGCGGTAATCTGCCGCGGCTTCGCGATTTCTAAACCTTTGGGCGAAATTGTGGGCGCATGTTGCGTTTCGTGCCCGTCCTCGTCTTGTTTCTTGCGGGCTGCGGCTCCGGCAACTCGGCGGCGAAGGGGTCGAGCGTGACGATCACCCTCCCACCGCCCAAACCCACAGTGGCTTCACCGGGGTTCAGCACGCCGGCCCAGGACGGAATCGGTTAGAAGTTTCCTGCCGCTTCCAGCGCTGCTAACCCGCAGCCGTGGCTACGAAGTTCGAGACGTTCGCGTCACTGCACCGGCCGGGGGATCCGGTCATCCTCTACAACATCTGGGATCCGGGAAGCGCTCAAGCTGTGGCTCGGGCCGGAGCCAGGGCAATCGCAACGGGAAGTCACCCGGTCGGTGATTCGTCAGGGTTCGGTGACGGTCAGCAGGTGCCTCTCGACTTCGTTCTCGACAACGCCAGGCGCGTGGCCGCGGCGGTCGATCTGCCGGTGACAATCGATTTTGAGAGCGCCTACGCCGTCGAGCCGGAGCAGGCCGGAGCCAATGTCGCGCGCCTGAAGGCGACTGGCGCAGTCGGTTGCAATTTCGAGGACCAGGTAATTGGCGGCGAGGGGCTTCACCCGCTCGACCGTCATTGCCGGAGAATCCGGGCTATTCGCGACGCTGCCGGCCCGGACTTTTTCATCAACGCTCGGACCGACCTGTTGCTGAAGACCAGCGACCACGATGACTCCGTCATCGACGAGGTCATCGAGCGCGGAAAGGCGTTTGCCGATTCTGGAGCCAGCGGCTTCTTCGTCCCTCGGCTTTCCGATCTAAGGCAGGTCGAGCGGGTTGTTCGCGCGGTCGCGCTTCCGCTCAACCTGATCGCTTTCCCCGGCGCTCCACCGAACCGGCAATGGGCCGATGCCGGGGCTGCCCGGATCAGCTACGGACCGTTTCCGCACCGTGAGCTGATGGCGCTGCTCGAAGAGAAGGCGGGATCGGCCCTTCGGTCGGTCAGTGGCTGATCCCGCCCGCCGCGCTCGGGTGACCGGCCGCGTTCAGGGCGTGTTTTTTCGGGCCTGGACTCAGAGGCAGGCGCGCAAGCTCGGCATCAGCGGCTGGGTACGAAACTGCGACGATGGCTCGGTCGAAGCGCATCTCGAAGGCGACGAGGCGGCGGTGAAGGCGCTGGTGCACCGCATGCATGAAGGTCCGCCAGCGGCGAACGTCGCAAATGTCGAGGTGGAGGAGGTTCAGCCGGAGGGGCTGCCCGGCTTCCAGGTGCGGCACTAGCCAGCAAATGGGTCGCGAACGAGAATCGTGTCGTCCCGCTCGGGCGACGTGCTCACCAGCGCGACCGGGCAACGGACGAGCTCCTCGATTCGGCGGACATATTTGATCGCACGGGCTGGAAGGTCGGCCCAGCTGCGAGCCCCTTGGGTGGATTCCTTCCACCCTTTGATTTCCTCGTACACGGGCTCCACTCGCGCCTGGTCGGCAGGGTGTGGCGGCAGATAGTCGAGCTTTTTCCCATCGAGCCTGTAGCCGGTGCACACCTTCACCGTTTCCAATGAGTCGAGAACATCGAGCTTGGTGAGGGCGATGCCGGTAATACCGCCGACGGCGACGGCCTGGCGAACGAGGACGGCGTCGAACCAGCCGCATCGCCGCTGCCGGCCGGTAACGGTTCCGAACTCACGACCGCGGGTTCCTAGCTCCTGCCCGATTTCATTGTTCTGCTCGGTGGGGAAGGGGCCGGAGCCGACCCGCGTGGTGTAGGCCTTGGTGATTCCCAGGACGAACCCGGCCGCGTGCGGACCGACGCCGCTCCCCGCGGCTATGGTCCCGGCCACGGTGTTCGACGATGTGACGAAGGGATAGGTGCCGTGGTCCACGTCGAGAAGGACGCCCTGCGCGCCCTCGAAAAGCACTCGCTTCCCACGTGACAGCGCTTTGTCGAGGTCCCGCCAGACGGGGCGGGCAAACGGAAGCACGAAATCGGCGATTTCCGCGAGGTCGCTGCGAAGACGCTCACGGTTCACCGGAGGTTCGCCGAACCCGGCGCGTAGCGCGTCATGATGGGCGCATAATCGATCCAGCATCGGCTCGAGGTCGTCGAGATGGGCGAGGTCGCACAGGCGAATCGCTCGGCGGCCGACCTTGTCTTCATAAGCGGGTCCGATTCCGCGGCGGGTGGTGCCGATCTTGCCGGCGCCGCTGGCGTCTTCGCGAAGCGCGTCGAGGTCGCGGTGGATTGGAAGGATCAGCGGGCAGGTCTCCGCGACCATCAGCAGTTCGGGCGTGACGTTCACGCCCTGCGCCCGGATTCGCTCGATTTCGTCCCTGAGCGCCCACGGGTCGAGAACCACCCCGTTACCGATCACCGACGGAGTGCCGGTGACGATGCCGCTGGGCAACAGCGACAGCTTATACGTCTCGCCCTCGACCACCAATGTGTGGCCGGCATTGTGGCCGCCCTGGAACCGGACGACCATGTCGGCACGGCTCGCCAGCCAATCGACGATTTTCCCCTTGCCTTCGTCGCCCCACTGGGCGCCGATGACCGTCACGTTTGCCAACTCGATCTATCCTGCTGGAACCAACCCGCGCGCTGTACGGTTCTGCTGGCTGGCCGTCCAGCAGCCGAGGCTCCTGGACGACTTCGACGCTCGGCTGAAGCGGGGCCGGACAGGGGGAAGGTGAACTTGCCTCATCGCCTTCAGGATTCCTTTTACCGGGCGATATTCGAATCGCCGGTGGCGGGTATTGCGGTTGCCGATATACCCACGCAGAGCGTGACTGCGATCAACCGCCGACTGCTCGAGATCCTCTGCTGTAAGCGCGAGGAAATCGAAGGCGTTCCGCAAGCATGGCGGAAGATTACGCCGCCGGAGTATCACCACTTGGACGAAGCGGCGCTCAAGCAGTTTCTGGAGCGCGGCCATTCCGATCCGTTCGAGAAAGAATATCTCCGCCCCGACGGCTCGCGGGTTCCGGTTCGGATCAGCATCAGCAAGGTCGAGGGTGAGCCGGACAAGCTGGTCGCATTCATTCATGACTTGAGCGTCGAACGCGAGGCTCGATACCGTCAGCAGGAGATCCAAAAGCGCCTCGAAATCGCGGTCTCGGCGGCGGATCAGGGTGTCTGGGACTATAATCTCGTGACCAGCGAGATGATTTACGACGACCGGGCGAAACAAATTTATGGGTTGCCCATCGACCAGCCGGTGACGTTCGAAACCATTCGCGATGCCACCCACCCGGAAGACCTGCCGAACACAATCGCACTTCTCGGGCGGGCGACGGACCCGGCGATCCGCGACCGGAGCAGCTACGTTTATCGGATAATCAGGCCGGACGGCACAATCCGCTGGGTGCTTGCGCATGGTGAAGCGGTGTTCGAAGGGCCGCCCGGTTCCGAAAAGGCGGTGCGGTATATCGGAACCATCCAGGACATCACGGAGCGCAAGCGCGCGGAAAGACAGCAGCAAGTTTTGATCGCTGAGCTCAACCATCGCGTGAAGAACATGCTGGCGGTCGTCCAGGCGCTCGCCCACCAGACGTTCAAGGGCAAAGTGAAGCAATCGGTCGCCGAGAGTTTCAGCGGCCGGCTGTCGGCCCTGGCGGCGGCCCACAACATCCTGACTCGCGAGAGCTGGGAGGATGCGGAGGTTCGCGACATTGCCGAGGCCGTTCTCCAGCCTCACCAGGGCGGGCAAATCCGCCTGATCGGCGGTGGCGCCCGAATTCCGCCGCAACTGGCGCTTTCGGTTTCGATGGCGCTTCACGAACTTGCGACCAATGCGGTCAAATATGGCGCGCTTTCGGTACCCGCGGGGATGGTCAACGTCGAATGGTCGCTCGCGCGTCACTCGGAGCAGCGGCTTCGGCTGCGGTGGAGCGAAACTGGCGGACCACCTGTCGCCGAGCCCAGTGCCGAGGGATTCGGGACGCGCATGCTGAAGCGGATCCTGGGCCCGGAGCTGGGTGGGCGAGTCGATCTGCGTTTCCGCCCGGAGGGGGCCGAATGCATTCTCGATGCGCCCGTCAGCCAATCGGCCGTGGCCGACTCAGCCGAAGAGACGGGATAAGCTGCAAGCCGCGGCAACCGCGGATCAGCTCGGAATCCTCAGCGGCGTTTGTGCGCTTCTGCGCGCACGTCGGCAATTTCGCCCTTCAGGCCTGCGTAGTCATAGGCGCCGTCGGCGAGCTTGTCGCCGACGATGAAGGCCGGGGTTCCCGAGATTCCGGCGGCTTCGGACAACCGCTTGTTCATTTCGATCTGCGCGTCGATCTGGGCGCTGTGAGCGGCAAGATCCTTTTGCAGCCGGACCCAATTGACGCCGGCCTTTGCCGCAGCCTGGCGAATCGCTGCATCCGTGAGCTGGCCCTTGCTGTGCATGAGGGCCAGGTGGAACGCCTCATGTTTCCCCTGGAACTGCGAAGCGATCGCCAGCCTCGCGGCGAGTTCGGACTGAGGCCCGAAAATCGGCGTGTCGCGATAGATCACCCGCACCTTCGGCTCCTCGCGGAAGACTCGGGCATATTCGTCGGTGTGTGCCCGGCAGACCGGGCATTGGTAGTCCACGAAATAGACGACCGTGACGTCGTACGCACCGTTGGATCGCACGGGCGCAAGCCCCGGTTTGAAGAAGTCGCCCTTCGTGATTTCGGCTGCGGCCGCCGGGCTGGCCAGCGCAAAGGAGGCAGCAAGCGGCACTGCGCAGAGTAACGACGAAGCGGCGAACGCGAGTCGCAGCGTGAATGCGCCAGTTCGAGACGAGATGATAGGTAACACTCCGGGATTTCAATTGCGGTTCGAGACCGATCTAGGGCTCGACAGGGCGATCCGCAATTCAACCCGTCGCGCCAGCCCACCACCACGGCCGTTAAAAAGACAAGGGTACAACCTCGCGTACTCCTGGGAGGCGGTGGAGCTCGGACGCCAGCTTCGGCGTGATCGGATCGTCCACCGCGACAAGTGCGACAGCTTCGCCGCCTTCCCGACGGCGGCCGAGATTGAATGTGGCGATGTTGACGCCGCGCTCGCCGAGCATCGTCCCGAGCGCGCCGATGAAGCCCGGTTCGTCGCTGTTGACGATGTAGATCATCTGGCCCGTCAGCTCGGCTTCAACGGGGATGTCGAAGATTTTGACCAACCGCGGAGCGCGATTGCCGAACAGCGTTCCTTCTACTCGCCTGGGGCCGTTATCGGTTCCGGCGGTGATCGCGACCAGGGTGTGATAATCGCCTTCCTGGCTGGAGCGGATTTCGCGCACATCCAGCCCGCGCTCCTTCGCCAGATAGGGCGCGTTGACCATGTTCACCGTATCCGACCAGCTGCTCATTACTCCGGCCAGCACGGCGCCTGTGATGGGCTTGATGTTGAGCTCGGCGGCTGCGCCTTCCACCTCCACGTCAATCGAGCGGATCTCGGGACCGGCCACTTGGCCGACGAGCTGGCCGAGCTTTTCCGCAAGCTCCATGTACGGGCGCAGGCGCGGTGCTTCCTCGGCCGACAGCGAGGGGACGTTCACCGCGTTTGTGATTCCGCCCAACAGCAGGAAATCGCTCATCTGCTCGGCGACTTGGATGGCGACGTTAACCTGCGCCTCGGTAGTCGAAGCTCCAAGATGCGGAGTGCAGATCAGGCCCGGAGTGCCGAAGAGCGGGTTCTCCTTCGCCGGCTCCTGGGCGAAAACGTCGAGTGCAGCGCCGGCGACGTGGCCGCTGTCCAGGGCGTCCTTCAGCGCGGCTTCGTCGATCAGCCCGCCGCGAGCGCAATTGACGATTCGCACGCCCGGCTTCGTCTTCGCCAGCGCCTCCCGCGAGAGGATTCCGCGGGTCTGGTCGGTCAGCGGCGTGTGCAGCGTGATGAAGTCGGCTCGGGCGAGAAGCTCGTCCAGCTCGACCTTGTCGACCCCGAGCTCCACCGCGCGCTCCGGCGTCAGGAACGGATCGTAGGCGGCGACCTTCATTTTGAGGCCGTGCGCGCGATTGGCGACGATCGAGCCGATGTTGCCGCAGCCGATCAGCCCGAGAGTCTTGCCGGCGAGCTCGACGCCCATGAATTGGCTTTTCTCCCACTTGCCCGATTGCGTCGACTGGTCTGCCTGCGGGATTTCGCGGGCAAGCGCGAAAAGCATTGCGATGGCGTGCTCGGCGGTGGTGATGGAGTTGCCGAACGGGGTGTTCATGACGACGATCCCGCGCGCCGAAGCGGCGGGCACATCGATCGTGTCGACTCCGATGCCCGCGCGGCCGATGACCTTCAGGCGCGGAAGCGCCGAGTCCATGATCGGTGCGGAAACCTTCGTCGAGCTTCTGACGGCAAGCCCGTCATAGCCGCCGATGATCGCCTTGAGCTCGTCGGGAGACAGCCCCGGCTTCTCATCGACGTGAATTCCCCGGTCGCGGAAGATCGCGGCTGCGCGCGGGTCCATCTTGTCGGCGATGAGGACTTTGACGGTCCCGGTCATGCTGTCTGCTCCCACGCCCAATCGAGCCACGGCGTGAGCTTTTCGATGTCCGCCGTCTCGACCGTGGCCCCGCACCAGATTCGAAGGCCCGGCGGCGCGTCGCGGTAGGCGCCGATGTCGTAGGCCGCCTTTTCGTCCGCGAGCAGCTTCACGATTGCCTTCTGCCGACGCTTGTTCGCTTCCTCGTCCGAACGGTCGGCGAACTGAAGGCAGACGGACGTGTTGGAGCGGATTGCCGGATCCGCGACCAAGTTTTCGACCCACGAGGATTTGGAGACCCAGCGCTGCAAAGCCGCGGCATTGGCATCGGCCCGCGCGATCAGGTCGTCGAGGCCGCCGACCTTTTCGGCCCAGTCCAGGCAGACGAGCCAATCCTCGACGGCGAGCATCGAAGGCGTGTTGATCGTCTCCCCCTCGAACACGCCTTCGATCAGGTCGCCGCCCTTGGTCAGCCGGAAGATTTTGGGGAGCGGGCGTGGCGCCGCTTCTTTCTCCAGCCGTTCGACCGCGCGCGGGCTGAGCACCAGCATCCCGTGTGCCGCTTCACCGCCCAGCGCCTTTTGCCAGCTGAAAGTGCCGACATCGATCTTGGGCCAATCGATATCCTGGGCGAACGCGCCTGAGGTGGCGTCGCAAATCGCAAGACCGGTGCGGTCCGGAGCGATCCACTCGGCGTCGGGAACCCGAACTCCGCTAGTCGTGCCGTTCCAGGTGAAGACGATATCGCTCGCCGGGTCGATTCCGCCGAGATCCGCGATCTGGCCATAGGGCGCGGTGCGAATATCGGCGTCGAGCTGGAGCTGCCTGGAAACGTCGGTGACCCATCCGGAGCCGAAGCTCTCCCAGGCGAGCATCGTCACCGGCCTTGGGCCAAGCAGCGACCACAGCGCCGTCTCCATCGCGCCCGTGTCGGAGGCCGGAACGATGCCCAGTCGGTACTCGGAGGGAAGGCGCAGCAAGGCGTGAGTCCGCTCGATCGCCTGTTGCAGCCGAGCCTTTCCCAGCGCCGAGCGGTGGGACCGCCCGAGGACATCCGTGTCGATCTTGTCGAGCGACCAGCCGGGCGGCTTTGGGCAGGGGCCGGAGGAAAATGATGGGCGTGCGGGTTTGCGCGCCGGTCGATCTGTCAATGTAACTCTCCTCGCAGAGAGCGCGCGCCGCGTTGGGACGGCGTGGCCCGTCGACAGGTGTAAGGAGTGCACGGCGCTTCGCAACCGCGACGTGAAAAATTCTCAGGTGGGGCGGTACGAAAAGCGTGATTCACCTGTCCCAAAGAGAGACAGCATCAACTCACCGCACGAGACGGACGGTTCGTCCCGCCGTGCGGCAGTTGTGGTTGAATTTGTTAACCATCGGGGGTGAGCATTGGATCCGGCACGAGCGGGGGGATTTTCCGCATGTGCCCAGGGGCTGGGGAGCTCCTTCATCGACTGGTCGCAACGCGCTGCGCGAGCTCGCGCGGGCGATAGAGGTTTTGGAGCGGACGAATGGCACGATTGGCGGGGCTTTCAGGGGCAGTTTTCCGGGATCGGGAATTCTTCATCCACGACGGCCGCCAACTCCGCCGCTTTCGCCTCTCCGCTCCCGTCCAGGCCTTCTTCTTTTTCGCTTCGATCTTCCTCGTCGCCTGGTCCAGCTATTCCGCTGCCCAGTATTTCGCCGCTCCCGCCGCCGAAAAGGTCGCGGTTACTCCATACGCGGCGCAGCTGAAGCAGCTCGCGGCTGAAACGGACCGGCGAGTGAAGGCCGTGGAAGCGCGGCAGCTGGCGCTCGCGGCTGCTCTCGAAGATCAGGATGTGGCCCCGGCCGCGCTTCGCCGCCTGGGGTTCATTCCCGCCACCGACGTCGTCGATGCCGCCCGCGGCGGCCCGCTGGATTCGGCCGGTGACCCGACGTTCAAGCAGCTCTTCACCAGCTGGAAAAAGCTCGACGCGCTGCAGGACGGAGCAATTGCGATTCCATCTGACAAGCCGCTCACAAAGGCAGTCTTCACAAGCGGGTTCGGCGCCCGTCACGACCCCTTCGGTCATGGTGCGGGCTTCCATCCGGGAATCGACCTTGCCGCTCCGGTCGGCACGCCGATTCACGCCACCGCCGATGGAACGGTCGTCGCGGCGGGCTGGAACAGCGGCGGCTACGGCAACATGGTCGAGATCGACCACGGCAAGGGCATCCACACTCGCTACGGCCACATGTCCAAGGTTCTTGTCAGCCCCGGCGAAGTCGTGAAGCGGGACCAGGTGATCGGCCTCGTCGGCTCGACCGGCCACTCGACCGGGCCTCACTGCCATTACGAAGTGCGCATCGATAACAAACCGGTGAACCCGATCCCGTTCATGAAGTCGACCGATTACCTGATCGCGATGCGAAAGGGCGGCGACAAGGGATCGATGGACCAGGTCGCCGAGGGCGGACCGTACGGGGGCAAGTAATCGCCTGAAGCTTGTCGCTCCCGGCCCGAGACCCTATTTCGCTCGAGTGAGCGACCCTGACATCACACTGACAGAGAATGCGGCCCGCCGCGTTGCCGCCATTGCTGCGCGAAAGAACGCCCCGGCGATCCTGCGGCTTGCCGTCGATGGTGGCGGCTGCGCCGGTTTTACCTACAGCTTCGATCTTGCCGAGGGTGCTCAGGACGAAGACACGGTCGCCGAAACCGATGGCGTCAAGCTCGTCGTGGATTCGGCGAGCCTCGAGCTGGTACGTGGATCGTCGGTCGATTTCGTCGAGGATCTCGGCGGTGCCGCCTTTCGGGTGACGAACCCCAATGCCCAATCCGGCTGCGGCTGCGGCTCGAGCTTTTCCGTCTAGCCGCGACCCGCTAAGCGGCACTCGTGAAGATCGCCTCCTACAATCTCAACGGCATCCGTGCGCGCCTGCCGCGGCTTCTCGAGTGGCTCGATCGCGAAAAGCCTGAGATCGTTTGCCTTCAGGAGCTGAAGTGCGCCGACGACAAGCTCCCGATCGCCGATATCGAGGCCGCGGGATACGGCGCCGTCTGGCACGGTCAGAAGGGCTTCAACGGAGTCGCGGTGCTCGCGCGCGGCGACAGCCCCAAGCTGAGGCGAATGGGACTACCCGGCGATCCCGACGACACGCACAGCCGCTATCTCGAGGCTGAGGTTGGGGTCGTCGTCGTCGCTTCGATTTACCTTCCCAACGGCAACCCGGTCGGGACTGAGAAGTTCGAGTACAAGATCCGCTGGTTCGAGCGGCTCTGCGCGCATTCGGCGGAGCTTCTGCAGGAAGAGCGGCCGGTCGTGCTCGCGGGGGACTGGAACGTGGTTCCGGAGGACCGCGACGTCTTTTCCGTGCGAGCGACGCAGCATGACGCGGTGATGCAGCCGGAGGCGCGCAACGTCTGGCGGCGGATGGTCAACGGCGGCTGGACCGACGCGTTGCGCGCACTGCACCCGGACGAGCCGAAGCTCTATACCTTCTGGGACTATACTGCCGGCTGCTGGCAGCGAGACTCTAGGCTTTCGGCTCGATCACCTGCTGTGCTCGCCGGAGGCTGCGGACCGCTTGCGCGGCGCGGGTGTCGACAAGTGGGCGAGGGCGCAGGAGAAAGCCTCCGACCACGCTCCCACATGGGTGGAGCTTAGCTGACGCTGGCTCATCTCGTCTTGGGCAACTGAAAAGATCGATGGAGTTCTTTTTCGAAATTATCCTGCAGTTCGCAGGGGAGATTCTGCTTCAGGTCATTACGCAAGTGGCGGTCGAGCTCGGGCTTCACAGCCTTGGCGAAACGTTCAGGAGGCGGAAGCACCCGGTGTGGTCGATAGTTGGGTTCACCCTCTGGGGTGCGATAGCCGGCGGGCTAAGCTTACTTGTTTTCCCCCATTCGGCGATTGCAAGGCCGGAGCTCCGGACCCTGAATATCTTCATCACGCCGCTCGCTGTTGGTGCGGTCATGGCCTTAATCGGTCAGACCAGGCTTCGGCGAGGCCAGGTCTTGGTTCGGATGGACCGCTTCGGCTACGCTTTCACTTTCGCATTCTGGATGGCGTTTGTGAGGTTTGTCTGGGCAACGTGACGGCAATCGAGGCCCGCTGTTAGAGCGCCTTTTCAAAAATCCGGTAGCGGTGATTCACCCGCGCGCCGGGTAGCTGGGCGATCGACAGCATTCCCTTGTTGTCCTCGAGGATCCAGCCGAACTCGCCGACGTGGATTCCGAACATCCGGACGGCGTCGCGGCGGGTGAATTCGATAAGCATAAAGGCGAGCTGGGTGGCGAGGCGGGTGTTGTGGAGCTTCCTCGCAACGCCCATCAACGGCACTCTCGCCCGGCGCGTGCGCGGGTTCCGGAGGCGCCACAGGAGCTTGATAAAGTTGAACGGGAAGAGCTCGCCGTTCAAATCCTTGGTCAGCTCGTTGATGTCGGGGATGGTGAGCATGAAGGCGACGGGCTCGCCGTCATATTCGGCGACCCGCACCAGCTCGTTGTAGATGATCGGCTTCAGCTTCTTGCCGGCATATTTGATCTCCGACTCGGTCAGCGGGACATAGCCCCAGTTGTTCGACCAGGCCTCGTTGAGCAGGTTCAGAATTACCCGCGCCTCCTCGTCGAACTTGCTCTTGTCGACTGGGCGGATTTTGATTCTCGGGTTGCGCTCGCCCGCCTCGATCAGCCTCATGATCATCGGGTCGTGCCAATTCTCGATGTCGACCTCGTAGGTGAGCAGGTCCTTCGCCTTCTCGTAGCCGGCGGCTTCGATCCAGCCCTGGTACTCCGGCTTGTGGTGGCCCATCATCGCGGTCGGCGGCTCGGAAAAGCCCTCGATCTCAAGCCCCGGCTCGTCCCAGATGGACAGACTGATCGGGCCAAGTGCGCGCTTCATGCCCTGCTCTCGAAGCCAGTCCTCGGCGGTGGCGATGAGCTTCTCCGCCGCCTCTTTCTCGAGGCTTTCGAGCATTCCCCACTGCCCGGTGCCCTGGCCCATATGTTCCTGGACCAGTTCGTCGACCTGGGCGCTGATCCGGCCCACGACTTCGCCGCCGCGCTCCGCCAGCAAGAACTTGGCCTTGGCATGCTCGAACCAGGGGTTTTTGCCGATCGTGATGAGGCCGTGGACTTCGTCCTTGAGCGGCGGGACCCAAGCGGGGTCGTCGCGGTAGACGTCCCAGGCGAGATTCACGAAGGCTTTCTTGTCGGCCTTCGTCTCGACCGGCCGGATGGTGAGGTTGCTTGCCATTTGCGAGCGCTAGCGTCCGCCGCGCCAGAGCGCCAGTTCATTGTCTGGACACGATGCGGCCACTATCTCGGTGCACAGGAAAGACCCCATGAGCAGCACCGCAACCCTTAAGCGCAAGCCGGACGCGCCCGCGACGTCGCGGGACTGCCCAATTGCGCGCGACGACAACGCGATGCTCAAGGCGGCCGCCGACCTTACTCGCGACCTCAATCGGGCCAGCCCGCTGGTTTATTGGACCGACCTGCTGCTGTCGGCGGTCACTGGATATGCCGCGCTTGCCGCTGCGATGTTGATTGCCTCCACCCCGCTTGCGTTTCTCGCCGGGGTCGTCGCCGTCCTGGCGCTATATCGCGCCGGAAGCTTCATCCACGAGCTGACCCATCTGAAGCCGCGCGCAGTCCCCGGCTTCCGGCTCGTGTGGAACCTCATCATCGGAATTCCGCTTCTGGTGCCCTCGTTCATGTACGAAGGCGTGCACAACCAGCACCATGCCAAGCGCTACTACGGGACGGCGATGGACCCCGAATACCTGCCGCTGGCGCTGATGAAGCCGTGGACGCTGCCAGTGTTCCTGGTCGCTGCGGCACTGGCCCCGATCGGACTGATTTTCCGATACGCGGTCCTGGCGCCGCTGTCGCTGCCTTTCCCGAAGCTTCGGCGCGTGGTGGTCGAGAAATATTCCGGCCTGCAGATCAATCCCGCCTTCCGCCGCCCTGCGCCCGAAGGCAGGTTTGCCCGCGACTGGATGCTGCTGGAGATCGCCTGCAGCGTCTGGGCGATCGCGCTGATTGCGTTGACGGCGGCGAGCGTAATCCCGCTCCGCGATTTCCTGATCTTCCTGGGCGTTGCCGCGGGCGTGATGTTTCTCAACCAGATCCGCACACTGGTCGCGCACCTGTGGGAGAATGAGGGCGAGCCGATGAGCGTCACCGCCCAGTATCTCGACAGCGTCAACGTTCCTCCGCCTGCAACTCTGCCCGTTTTCTGGGCGCCTGTGGGACTGCGTTACCACGCGCTTCATCACCTGCTTCCCGGTCTCCCCTACCATGCACTGGGGACCGCCCACCGGCGGCTTTGCGAGCATCTGGAGCCCCAATCCGTCTATCACGACGCAACTCATCGCGGCTTGTCGGGGCTGGTGGTGAGGCTCGCAAGGAGCAGCTGGGGCGGGCGCTCAGCCTAGCTTACTGGTTTTCGACAATCCGCAGGAGAACGGGACGGCCGCTTTCGTCCCGCACGGTCGCTTCGCTCTTTCGGCTGGCGGGCAGGCGCTCCCAGTCGCTTCGGCTCGCGGCAACCGGCCGTTCGATCTGAACGGTCGCGGTCGCCTGCGGTCGAACGAGCGGCTGAGAGCCAGCCTGGGCAGCAAGGGCGACGAGCAGAAGCACCGCCGCGGCTTGCTCGGTAGGCGGCTAACCGGAGCTTGCGCAAAGCTCCGAAACGGACTCGGTCAGATCGTCCCTTCGAAGTAGCGGGCGAGTGCCGCCCGCTCCTGCGGGGTCAGCTTCGAAGAGATTTCACGCATCCTTCCGTAGATGTCGTTCTTCCGCGCGCCGGACGCGAAATTGTTGAGCTGCGTAAGGATGTAATCCTTGCTCTGGCCAGTGATCACGGGGGTTTCGATGGGACCGCCGGAGCCGTTTACGTGGCAGGCGAGGCAGGCCGGAATCCTGCGATGGCTGTCGCCTTCCCGCGCTAGCCGGTCGATCGCCGGCTCGCCGGCATATTCGCGAGTACCAAGCGCCGCATATTCCTTGGACGCCTGGCTGTAATAAGCGGCGACTGCCGCAAGGTCCTCCGGCTGCAGCGTCTGAGCGACCGCGGTCATCGAGGGATTCACGCGCGCTCCCGAGCGGAAGTCGTGAAGCTGCTTGTAAATCGCATAGGAGCTTTGCCCGGCGAGGCTGGGAAAGATCGGTCCCGGCGCCATGCTTTGCGACAAACCCTTGTCGCCATGGCAGGCGGCGCAGGTTTGCGCGGCCAAGTCGGCGCCGCGCTTGGTATTGCCGGATGCGAGGATCGCCAGGATGCGCGGAGTCCAGCTAACCGTCGAAACGGGGAAGGCGGTGGCCGTGCTGATCGGCTGGACCACCGCCGGTGATCCCGGCTCTAGCCCGGCGGCGCGTTTCATGGCCTGCTCCATCCCCAGCCCCGCATTCTGCCTTTGGCCGGCGGGAACGATCACGAAGCCGAGCAGTCCCGCAACTGCAAGAGCGACAATGACTGCGGCGCTGGCCCAGATTCGCCACGGACGGTCGACCGTGCGCTGCGCCGGCGGTGCGCCCGCAGGCGAGCGCTTCGGCGATTTGGGTTCGCGGGCCATTATTGCGCCAGCCTGTGAATGAGCGCCTGCGGCGGCGGGTAGACAAAGAATTGCGCGATCGGCCAGCCGTAGGCGATCACCATCAGCAGCGCGACCAGCAGGTTCCAGAGGCCGAAGCCGTTGAGCGAAGCCGGTACGCGCTCGGGCGGGTGGATGGCCCGTGCGTAGGCGATCGTCCGCGGCGCTCCGGCAATTCCGCGGCGGTAGACCTGCGCGAGATTGTAGAGGAAGAGAAGCCCGCTGAGCGCAAGAATGACTCCGCCGGCCAGCGAAACCAGCACCCACGGCCCCCAAGGGTGAACGACAGGGTCGGAATAGTCGAATGCAGCGACCCGCCGCCACTGGCCCCACAGGCCGGTCCAGTGCCAGGGCAGGGTCATCACCATCATTCCGATGAACCACATCCACAGCTGCAGCCGCACCGGGCGAAGGTCATTGAAGTAGCGGCCCGTGACGCTGGGCCAGATCGCATAGGCGATGGCGAAATACATGATCACGACGGTGCCGCCGAAGATCAGGTGGAAATGCGCGGTCACCCAGCTGGTGTTATGCACCATCGCGTTCATCCCATAGCTCATGTTGATGAGCCCGCCGCCGCCACCGAAGAAAAGCATGATGAAGGCGAGTCCGGTGGCGAGCACCATCGGCCGATCCCACGGCAGTGCGGTTATCCAGCCGAACAGTCCACGCCCGCCACGCATCCGCCCGGCGACTTCGAAGGAGGCCGTGATGGTGAAGATGGTCAGGAGCGTCGGAACGGTGACCAGCGACGTCAGGAACATCTGCACGAATTTGAAGCCGTTCGACTGCTCCGGGTCCATGAATAGGTGGTGCATTCCGACCGGCAGCGAATAGAGGACCAGCAGGACGAAGGCGATCCGGCCCATCATGTCCGAGTAGAGCCGGCCGCCGGCGGCTCGCGGCGCCATCGTGTAAAATGCGATGTAGGCCGGGAACAACCAGAAATAGACGATTGGGTGGAGAGTCCAGGAGAAGAGCGTCCGGCTCAGCCCGACGTCGACCGTGACGTTGAAGCCGAGCGCGGCCGGAATCACCTGAAACAGCAATTCGACGGCGACGCCGACAGTGGTCCACAGCCACATGATCGCATTGGCTACGGTCGCGTACATGGCCAACGGCACCGGCTTGCCGGGATTGGCGGCCTTCCACTGGCTCATCGCGACGATCATCAGGATGCACCACACCCACGACGCGACGACGGTGAGCACCAGGCCAATGTAGAACCAGGGCGTCGCCGTCATCGGGGGATAAAAGGTGTACAGCACCGACGCGTTTCCGCTGATCACCGACAGCGCCGCCATGACGACGCCGATCACTCCCATCGCATATGCGCCCCATGCCAGCGGCATCCCGGGAACCGGGCGCTTCAGCGAAGTTTCGGCGACATAATAGCCGAAGCCCATGATGAAGAAGGTGGTGAGGACATAGGCCATCGACACGCCGTGGAGAGTCACGGAGCGAAAGTAGTTCGCGGCGGTGTGATAGGGAGCGGCGACGGGGCTTCGCGCCCACATCTGCCAGACGCCGAGGAAGATCGCGATTCCGAACGCAGCGAAGGCGAGCCACAGGTGTGCGGCGACGAGACGCGCCGTCGTCAGCTCGGCAGCAACTCCGGACCGGCGGCGGCGCGGGGCCGCGGGAATGCGTTCAGCGACGGTTGCCACAAAGAGCCCTTCCTTGCGCATCGGCGTGGAATTGATCGGCCGGAACGACCCTGACCGTTCCCAGCATCTGGCTGTGCCCGAGGCCGCAGAATTCGTGACACGGCATCAACAGGTCGCCCAGTTTCGTAAGGCGCGTGTGAACCTGCGACACATATCCGGGGACGATCATCGTGTTGACGTTGGTCCCGGTGATCAGAAGCCCGTGAATCACATCCGGAGAGGTCACTCGGATGGTGACGTCGCGGTTGGCCGGAAGAAGGATGCAATTGGGAACGAACTCGAACTGGGTGGCAATCATCCGGGCGACGACCTGGCCATTGGAGTCGACTTTGGTACCGAGGTTCGCCTCGGTGAACTCCGCCGACAGGTGAAGGGTCTTGGGATCTACATATTCGCGATTGCTCGGCGGGTTCATGTGCATTGCGATGGCAGCGAACAGGATCGCGGCGAGCATCAGCCCGACCGCCCCGCTGACGAGCCAGGCCCAGCGGATCTCCGATTTGACGATCGCCTGTTCGCTCAGTGCCGATTCGTTTTCGGCCATCAGCCCACCGTCCCGCGAGGAATGAAGACGAAGAAGTAGAGGATGAGCCAGCCGGCGAGCAGCGCTCCGACAGCGATTGCGGAGATTACGAGTGCGCCTCTCGGCGCCTCCTGTGCGGCGATGTCGATCCGCTCTAGCTCTTCGGCCTCGCTCGAATAATCGTGAGCCGACGCCGGGTAGGATTCCTTAGCCACGCACTGCCCCCTGCGGCGCAACAAGGGTTGTGTTAAACAGTCCCGCGCGAGGCCCGTCACCTAAGGAAAAATCCCTATTGCGAGTGGCTGAAGTCCGTCATTCTTCGGATCGGATCAGGACCGTTTCTCCGACCAGCAGGAACAGGAAAAAGGGCGCCCAGGCGGCGAGTAGCGGCGGGTAAGCGCCGACATTGCCCATCGCCAGACTGAAATTGTCGGCGACGAAATAGGCGAAGCCCAAAGCCATTCCGATAGTCGCGCGCAGCAGGACCTGGCCCGAGCGGGCGAGTCCGAACGCCGCGACCGCAGCAAGCAACGGCATCAGCACGATCGAAAGCGGACCTGAGATCTTGTGCCAAAGCCCCGCTCGAGCTTCCGCGGTTGGCTTCCCCGCTGCCTCCATTTCGCCGATCTTGCGATGCAACTGAAAGAACCCGGTCTCGTCGGGATTGACCTTCGCAAGTCGAAGCTGGTCGGCGGTGAGTCCGGTCAGTGCTTCGAGTTGCGGCAATTTGCGGATGAGGTTCATCGTCGAATCGTAGATTTCCACGTTCTCAAGCCGCCACTGCTGCCCGTCGGGCACGGCTCGCGCGGCATTGACGATTCGGCCAATGGCGCCGTTTTCACGGTCATAGATGGTGACGCCCCGGGCCTGGAAAGCGGAACCGCGCCCGGCGACCAGCCGCGCTCTGACCAGGTCATTGCCGTGGACCACCCACACGTTACTCAGGATTCCGGTGTCCGGCGGGATCGGCTTATAATCATTGTCGCTCCACGCATTCACGACCCGCGCCGAATGAACGACGACAGTCTCGTTGAATGTGAAGGCGAGTATCGACAACGCGAGGCTGGCGATGACCAACGGCGCGAGCATCTGGTGCGCCGAAATCCCTGCCGCTTTCATGGCGACGACCTCGCTGTGCTGGTTGAGCCCGACGAAGGCGATCAGAGTTCCGAGCAGCACCGAAAAGGGCAGGAACCGGGAGATGAGCAGCGGCAGCCTCAATGCGACGTAGCGCCACAGCTCGGCCTCGCCGTTGCCCGGTGCGGCGAGAATCTTGCCCGATTCGCCGAGCAGGTCGAGAGTCATCAGCACCAGCACCAGGCCGACCAGGACCGCGAGGCTGCGGGTGAGAAACAGCCGGACCGTGTAGAGCGCCAGCTGTCGCGACGGAAAGAACTGCAGGTTGATCACGCCGCCTTCGCTCTCGGGATCAGCGATTTGACGCGGCTCGCCGCCTTTGCCGCCGCCCATTCCAGCGCGCCGATCGGCTGCCCGCCGGGTTTTTGGGCAATGACATAGTACATCCAGCCGATGAGCGCGGCGAGAAGGACGAACGGAACCCCCAGCGCCAGCAGTGGATCGAGCCTGCCCTGCACACCTGCATCGAGGCCGTATTGGTTCACCTTGTGATAAGCGACCACCATCACGATTCCGACGAAGATACCGAGCGCCGACGTGCTTCGCTTCGGCGGAACGGCAAGGGCGACGGCGAGCATCGGAAGCATCGCCATCATCAGGATCTCGACCACGCGGAAATTGAAGTTCGACTGAGCGGCGATCTGCTGGTCGTGAGTAGTTGCGGCGCCGCCGTAGCCAAGCCGGAAGAGCTCGTTGAAAAACAGCTCGTCGAAGTCCGTCCCACGTCCCCTGAACCGATCGATTGCAGGCACCGTGATCGGCAGATCGTAGGTCTTGAAGGTGAGCGTTCGGGGCGCCGGGAACTTGGGTGATTGCTGGATCAGCCGACCGTTATGAAGGCGAAAAAGGATCACCCGCGGGTCGTCAGTCGACAGGAACCGTCCGCCCTCGGCGGTCGCGACAACGCTTCCTCCGGAGGTATCGTCCAGCTGCACGAAGATCCCCTGAAGACGGGTTCCGTGCGCTTCGCTCCGGTCGATTCGGAGAGTCGCCTTCCTTCCGAGATGGTTGAACTCGCCGACCTTGATCGAAGCGCCGAGCGCGCCTGATCTCAGGTCGAAGCGCAAGCCTTCATATTTGTAGTGGGCGTAGGGCTCGATGTAGCCGACAATGAAGACGTTCAGCAGCATCAGGCACGCCGCGTAGACATAGGGCACCCGAAGCATCCGGCCGAAGCCGACCCCGATCCCGCGAAGCGCATCGAGCTCCGACGACAGTGCGAGCTTACGAAAGGCGAGCAAGATCCCCATCAGCAGCCCGATCGGAATTCCGAGCGAGAAATATTCGGGAAGCAGGTTGGCGAGCATTCGCCAAACCACGCTCACCGGGCCGCCGGTGTTGACGACGAAGTCGAACAGCCGGAGCATCTTGTCGAGCACCAGCAGCATTGCCGCCAGGACGAGCGTACCCAGCAGCGGTACCGCAATGGACCGCGCCAGATAGCGATCGATTAGCGACAACTGGCGCAACTTCGTCGTTCCTACACCATGATTTGGCCGCAAAGCGGGTTGAAACGGACAGTCGGGTCGGTCCCGCGACGCGAGGCCGGCTCCCGCGTCACTAATAACGAGCCGGTGGCTAATAGCATGTCGAAACTGCAGCTGAAGGCGAAAGAGGCTCCGGCAGCGCCGGCGCGGTGTGCCGCGGTTGCGTGCCGGCCTACGCTTCCACGGCCGCGGGTCGCGCTACTTTCGAATCCGAAGTCGACCGGCAATATCGCCCAGCTTTCGCGTATCCGCAGCTACTGCGCCGATCATCCCGACCTGTTCCACTACGAGGTCGAGCAAGTCGACCAGATCGGCGATGCGCTTCACTCAATAGCCCAGGTCCGACCGAAGATGCTCGTCATCAACGGCGGTGACGGTACCGTCCAGGCGACTCTCACGGAGATCTACAACGGCGGCCATTTCGGGGACATCCCTCCGCCTATGGCGGTGCTGCCGAGCGGCAAGACCAACCTCATCGCTCTTGACCTCGGAGTCCACGGCGACCCGATTGCCGCGCTCGAGCGGCTGGTCGAGCTGGCGCAGGGCGATCTCACCCCGCACATCACTCCGCGCAAGCTGATCGCGCTTCGAAGGGACGGGACGGAGCGCCCGGTGATCGGCATGTTCCTTGGCGGCGCCGGCCTTGCCGACATCATCCTTTACTGCCGCAACAGGATTTACCCGCTTGGGTTGCCGAACGGGTTGAGCCACGTGCTCGCGGCATTCGCGCTAGTATTCCGTTCCGTATTCGGGATTCGGGCGAATTTCCTTCCGCCCAACCCAGTGCCGCTGAAACTTTCGACCAACCAGGATGCACAGCTGTCGGGCCGATTCGCGCTGCTGCTCGTGACGACGCTCGACAAGATCCTGCTGTCGGGCGATGTCGAGACCGAAGGCCGAGGCTCGCTTCGGATCCTGGCTCTAGAGGAACGGCCCGGCTCGGTCATTCGCGCATTCTTCGCGGGCGCGCTCGGAAAGCTGTGGAGTTCCAGGTTCCGCGGCATCCACGTCCAGGAGACGGACGAGCTCAGCATTGAGAGCGAGAGCTCCGACGTGATTCTGGATGGCGAAATCTTTCGCGCCGAGGCCGGCAAGGCCATCCGCCTGAAGCCGGCCGAGCCGCTGTCGTTCGTTCGCCTCGCGGCGTAATCAGCCGTCATGCCCGAATTGCGAGACCTCGTCGCACAGGAACTCACCGCGCCCGTCGATCCGCGAGTTTCGAAAATGGCTGACGCAATCGCCGCCAGGCACGCGAATGCTTCGCGGGCCGTGCTATTCTACGGCTCGTGCCTCCGGCAAAAGCAGCTCGACGGGCTTATGCTCGACTTTTACCTGATCGTGTCGAACTACCGCGACGCCTATCACAGGCGCTGGCTCGCTGCCGCCAACCGGCTACTTCCGCCGAACGTCTTCTATGTGGAGCAGGACGGCCTGGCTGCGAAATATGCGGTGCTGAGCGAGGCGGACTTCGAGCGGGAGTGCGGACCCGACGCCGCAAGCACGTCCGTGGTGGCCCGCTTCGCCCAGCCCTCGCGCCTGGTGTGGAGCGCGGACAAGTCGGCTGCCAACCGCGTCGTGGACGCGATTAGCCAGTGCACCCCGACTCTGCTTGGCTGGGCGCGACCACTGTCGCCGAAATCGGCGGCGGCTCGGGGGCTGTGGGAACGCGCGTTTCAGCTAACTTTCGCTGCCGAGCTGCGCGCCGAGCGCGGCGATCGCTCAGCCGAAATCGTCGCCGCCGACAGCGAGCGCTACGACCGGTTCGCGAAGGCTGCTGGGGCGCCCGCCGGGCCGCGGGTGTCGCCTCGTTGGTGGAAGCGGATGCAGCGCAAAGGCAAGCTTCTTTCCGTCCTCCGGCTCGTGAAGGCGAGCGCGACATTTGCCGGCGGCGCCGACTACATCGCGTGGAAAATCAACCGCCACGCAGGGACTCGGATCGAGCTCAAAGCTTGGCAGCGGCGGCACCCGCTGCTCGCCGGCATCACCTTACTGCCGCGGCTCCTGAAGACTGGGGCGGTTCGCTAACCTTCAACGCGGTTGCGACTGCGGACGCGAGCGCGCCGACGGTGAACGGCTTGCGGAGCAACTCATGCTCGACCAGAGCGCCGGTTTCGCTCTCGCCGACATAGCCGGTGACGAACAGGACGGCGAAATCCTGGCGCTTGTCTTTCAGGACCTTGATCAGCTCGGGCCCGGTCATCTCTGGCATGATCACGTCGCTGATCACCAGGTCGAACCTTTGGCTGTCGAACAACCGGATGGCTTCCGCTCCGCTCTCGCAGGCCACCGGGTCGTAGTCGAGGTCCTGGAGCGCCTCGACAGTTGACGTGCGTACCCTCGGGTCGTCCTCGACGACGAGGATTCGGGCTCCGGGGACTCGCTCCTCTTCACTCATCCGCTGTGCGGTCGGGTGCAGCCGGACCGACGCTTCGGCGGCGCTTCGGGGCAAATAAATGGCAACGGTAGTGCCCTTTCCGACCTCGCTGTCGATTCCGACCTCTCCACCCGACTGGTGCGCAAAGCCAAAGATCTGGCTGAGGCCCAGGCCGGTGCCTTTGCCGACGGGCTTCGTCGTGAAGAAGGGTTCAAACGCGCGGTCCTTCACCTCCGGGGGCATTCCGCAGCCCGTGTCGCTGACGGCGATGCGGACGTAATCGCCGGCACGAATGTCGCCGACCTCGTTTGCGGAAACCTTAACGTTGGACGTGCTGATGGTGAGCCTGCCCGCGCCGTCCATCGCGTCGCGAGCGTTTACTGCAAGGTTGACGATGGCGTTTTCCAGCTGGTGCGGGTCGACGTACACTGGCCAGGTGTCGCCCGCGAGGTCGACCTTCACTTGCACTCGCTCACCGAGCGTACGGTCGAGGAGGTCGGACATGCCCTGCACCAGGTCGACAGGCCCTACCCGTTCCGGGAGCAGCGGTTCCGAGCGCGCGAATGACAGCAGCCGGCGAGTGAGAGCGGCTGCCCTGGTTGCGCCTTCCATTGCGTTGTTGAGATGGGCAAGAATTTCCCGGCGCGGCCCGTTCAGCCGTCGACGCGCAAGGTCGACTCCGCCAACGACTACGGCAAGCATGTTGTTGAAGTCGTGGGCGATTCCGCCGGTCAGCTGTCCCACCGCCTCCATCTTCTGGACCTGGCGTAGCTGGGCCTCGGCCGCTTCGCGCTCGGCGGCTTCCGCCTTGAGCGCCTGATTCGCTTCCCAAAGCTCCTGTGTCCGCTCGCGCACCGCCGCCTCCAGCGATTCGGCCCGATCGGCCTCCGTTTCCGCTTCGCGCCGTGCAAAGGTGAACTGACGGATTGCCTGGATCGCGACGAGACCAAGGACGATGGCGCCGATTCCGACAAGTACCCCCAACCAGCTCAGATAGTCCGTCAGCCGGTCCGCCCGAGCGGAGAAGATCCTGGTCTGCTGCATCCGCTCCTGGAGCATGTCCCGCTCGCTGTCGGCGATTTCTCGAAGCTTGAGGTGAAGCTCATGCTCGAGCGGCGGATTGGCGGCCGGCCCCACAGCGGCATAATAATAGCTGATCCCGTAATCGCTCCTTTTTTCGGTGATCACCCGGGCGACGTTGTCGAACTTGGCCCCGAGCTGATCGTAGAGTGACCGAAGCTCGCGCACGCGACGTTTCTGGTCGTCATTGGTGCCGGCAAGCTGCTCGAGCTGGTCGATCTGGCGACCGGCAAGTTGCCAGTAGCTGAGATAGGTGTTGCCGCTAGTTTTGACGTCTTCATCGAGGGCGAAGCGGCCCAGCGCCGCCTCCGAGCGCGAAATGCTCGCATCGACAGAGCGGGTGAGAAGGGTAACGTCGTAGGAGTGGCGTTCGAGCTGGAGCGCCCGGTCGCGCGCCTTGTTGGACATCGCAACGAGAAACACGAGACCCAGCAGTAGCAGCACCGCAACCAGCGCCCCGGCCGCAGTCCCGCCGCGTCTCCAGTCGAAGCGTTCGTCGTCGGCGCCCGCTGTCATGGCGTCAGTCTAGACATGTCTTTGACGCGGTGAAAGCCGCGGTGCGAGGTCAAATGCAGCCAGTCGCCCGCCCTGCGGAACCGAACATCGCAAGGATCTCCTCGACCTGCTCGCTCGAATGCTCCGCGCACAGCGAGCAGCGCAACAGCGTCATATTGGCAGGAGTGGCCGGCGGACGCGCCAGATTCACGTACAGCCCCTCGTTGAGGAGCGCCTCCCACATCGCCGCCCCGGTATCCAGGTCAGGCATGATAACGGCGATGATTGCCGACTGCGGCTCCTCCGTTCCCAAGGTGAAGCCCAACTGCTTGAGGCCGGCGTGAAGCCGCTTTGAATTCTCCCACAGGTGAGCGCGCTTGTCGCCGCTTGCCATCAGCTTGCGTATCGAGGTGGCTGCCGTCGCGACCACGGACGGCGGTAGCGATGCGGTGAAGACGTAGGGCCGGCAGACGAGCCGCAGAATCTCGAACTTCGGGTGATTCGAGACGCAGAAGCCGCCTACGGTCCCGACCGATTTCGAAAAGGTCCCGATGATGAAGTCGACATCGTCGATGACGCCCTGGGCTTCCGCGACTCCTCGGCCATGCTCGCCGATGAACCCCATCGAATGGGCCTCATCGACCAGAACCGTCGCCCCGTTCGCCTTGCACACGCCGACCATCTCTTCGAGGGGAGCGACGTCGCCAAGCATCGAATACACCCCTTCCAACACAACGAGCTTGCCGGCGCCTTCGGGGATTCGCTTCAGACGCTTCTCGAGCGCATCGACGTCATTGTGGCGGAACGGAACGATTTGCGCATTGCCCAGAGCGCAGCCATCGTAGATCGACGCGTGGCTGTCGATATCCAGGACGATATAGTCGTCCTTTCCGGCAATCGTCGAAATCACTCCAAGATTGGCCTGATAACCGGTCGAGAAGACCATCGCATGGTCCATCGCATAAAAGTCCTTCAACGCGTCCTCACAGGCCTTGTGCCCGATGTAGGTACCGTTGAGGACGCGGCTTCCGGTAGTCCCGGAGCCGAACTCGTCCAGCGCCTTCTTGCCGGCGGCAATGACGTCTGGGTCGAACGTCATGCCCATGTAATTGTAGGTGCCGAGAAGGATCGTCCGCCGGCCGTTGCAGATGGCGACGGTTGGGCTTTCGACCTTCTCCATCACCAGGTTGAACGGGTCGGTTATTCCGCTGGATAGCAGCGCCTCGCGCTGCTGGATCAGCGGGTCGAACTTGGAAAGCAGATCGGTCATCGCTCGTTCTTGAGCTGCCCGACCGCATCCACCATCTGGCCGACCGTCTCGATCTCGGCGGCCCGATTCATGCTGATGAGAATGTCGAATTCGTCTTCGACCGAGGCGACGAAATCCATCGCTGTGAGGCTGTCCCACTCCAGGTCCTGCTGAAACCGGGTGGCTTCGCTGATTTCCACGCCCTTCTTGTTGAAGGGCTCGATCAGCTTTTTAATCGTGTCGTAGATTTCGTCGCGGTCTTCCATGGCTCGCCCCTATTCGCGAGAGCGACGTTTCGCAACGCAATGGGGCGCGATTGCGGCGGCTGCAAAACTAAAGCCATCCCTCGTCGCGGTACCAGCGCGCAGTTTCCGACAGCCCTTCCTCGGTCCTGACTTGCGGACACCACAAGTCGGCGGGCGGTCGGCAGCGGGGGTCCACCACCCAGTTGTCGTGGCTGAAATAGGCGGCGCGGTCGGCCGACAGCTTTGCCTTTTCCCGCCGCACCAGCTGATCGATGACGGCACCGAGTTTGAGCATCGTCCTCGGCATCGACAGGGTGACGCTCTTCGAACCGACCGCACGGGCGATTGCATCGGCAAGCTGTTTGTGCGTCCAGCCGCGGTTGCGACCGTCGTCGGGTTCGAGAACGACCCGGCTTGGTCGCTTACCTTGCGACAGCGCCAACAAGAGCCGGCAGAGGTCGTCCACGTGGATCACCGAGACGCGCCCACGCGGCGGAAGGAGCATCAGGCGGAGCCTCGCCATCCTGAACAGTTCCAGCGTCTCGCGATCGCCGGGCCCGTAAACAGCCGGCGGGCGGACGCTGACCCAGTCGAGGCCGGAGCGTTCCACCAGCTCTTCGGAGCGCGCCTTCGAAGCACCATAGGCCGATAGCTTGGGCTCGCGCGCGGCGAGCGAGGACAGGTGGATGAAGCGCGTAATTCCGCCCGCAGTCGAGGCAGCAAGCATCGCAAGTGTGCCCTCGACATTTCCGCGCTCGAAATCCGCCGTGTCGCGGGCGTTGATCACCCCGGCAATGTGAACCACCGTCGAGCATCCGCTCACCAGCTGCCGGAGCGAGTCGCCGTCGCTCAGTGAGCCGTCCACCCATTGAACGCCGTGAAGCGGCCGCTGCGGCCTTCGGGTGAGCGAGCGAACCTGATGCCCGGCGGCGGTGGCGATGTCGATGAAATGCGAGCCGATGAAGCCCGTCCCGCCGGTGACCGCGATGGTCAAAGCGGTGACCAGGCCGCCTTCGACCCGTCCTCAAGCTCCGTCAGCTCGGGCTCCGGCCCAAGTCGCTCCACGATCGCGTCAAGAAGCGCCTCGACTCCGTCCCCGGTCGCTGCCGAAATCTCGAAGGGGTTCGCCGCGCCGGCATCGGCCAGCGAATCTTTCGCCTTTTCCAGCTGTTCCGGATCGACGAGATCGCAGCGGCTGAGGGCAACCAGCTCCGTCTTGTCGCCAAGGCCGCTGCCATAGCGCGAAATTTCATCGCGCACGGTGCGCCAGGCGCCGCCGGGATCCTCGCCTGCCGAGTCGACGAGATGAAGCAGCACCTTCGTGCGCTCGACGTGGCCAAGGAAACGGTCGCCAATGCCGGCGCCCTCTGCTGCGCCCTCGATCAGGCCCGGAATGTCGGCGAGCACGAACTCGCGCCGCTTGTGGCGGACCACGCCCAGCTGCGGCCGAAGCGTCGTGAACGGATAGTCGCCGACCTTCGCCGTCGCGTTCGTCACCGAGTTGAGGAAGGTCGACTTGCCCGAGTTGGGCAGGCCCACCAGGCCCACATCGGCGAGAAGCTTGAGGCGCAGCCACAGCCACATCTCTTCGCCCGCCTCGCCGGTCTGGTGCTGTCGCGGCGCGCGGTTCGTGGAGGTCTTGTAGCTGGCATTGCCACGGCCGCCCTGACCGCCTTTCAACAGCACTAGGCGCTCACCTTGCTTGGTGAGATCGGCAATCAATGACCTTTCCTCGTCGTCGGCGAGAATTTGCGTCCCGACGGGCACGTGAATGACGAGGTCTTTCCCCGCAGCCCCAGTCTTGTTCTGTCCGGCGCCGCCCTTGCCGCGGGGCGCGCGGAAGTGCTGCGTGTAGCGAAAATCGATGAGCGTATTAAGGCCGGGAACGGCTTCGAAGACGACGTCGCCCCCCTTGCCGCCATCGCCACCGTCCGGGCCGCCGAACTCGATAAACTTCTCACGTCGAAAGCTCACCGCGCCGGGGCCGCCGGCGCCCGATTTGACGAAGATTTTCGCTTGGTCGAGGAAATGCATGGAAGGCGCTGTAGGCCGGAGACGTGCGGAGCGCCACTCGCTCGGGCGTGCAGTTGGGGGAAGACTGCCCTCGCTGGCGCCGGGACGCCAGCGAGGGAGTCCACGCGCGGCCCTGGGGCCGTGCGTGAAAATCGAGGTGCGGTTTCGCGACTCGGCGATGCCGCCCCGGCTGCGCCATTGGCTACAGCAGTCCTCCAAATTCAACAATCGTTAAACCGCCGGAGCCGAGCGGTCTTCAGCAGCCTAGGCGGCGAGCGTTTCCTCCAGCTCACGCTCCTCCACAGCCGTCGCGCGGCGAAGCTGGAGCTTGTAGAGGCGCGCCGGCACCTGTTCTCCACGCGCGCAGCACAGGCGCGGGGCGACGATTCCAGTCGGCTTGAAGCCGAGCTTCTCGAGCACCCGCCCCGACGCCGGATTATCGATGAAATGCGACGCTTCGACGGCCCGAAGCCGCATGGCTTCGGCAATTTCGATCAGCGCCGCGCACGAACTCGGTTGCAATTCCGCGGCCCCAGTGAGCGCCGGCGATCCAGTAGCCGAGCTCCACCGCACCCGACGGGCGGCGGCCCAGCCCGCACGCCCCCACAAGCCGCGGAGAACCGCCGGTCCGCTCGAAGATCAGCAACGAAGGGAGGAGCGGGTCTCGTGGCGAGGCAAGGAACGCCTCGGCATCGCGGCGAGTGTAGGGCCACGGCGCGTTGGCGAGGTTGCGAACGATCCGCTCATCGGCAATCGCCTCGGCAATCGCCGGCGCATCTTCCGGAAATCCGGGCCGCAGCAGCAGCCTCTTGGTCCGCGCGAACATCGTCCTTCTCCTGTTGCCGGCCGGTAGCGGCGGCGCGTGACAATTTCGGGAGAAGAAAAGAAAAAGGGGATCACCCTTTCCGGGCGTCCCCTTCTCCCTTTTGGATTTCGATCTCTTTAAGATCTGGTCCGGGCCGCCCCTGGTGGGAACGGACCCTTTCTGACCGTTCCTATTTCGTCGCTTCCGCCATCGGCGTGACATGGACGTATTTGCGGCCAAGCTTGCCATCTCGGAACGCGACCTGGCCGTCGGTAAGCGCAAAGAGGGTGTGGTCCTTGCCCAGGCCGACGTTGGTCCCCGGGTGCCACTTGGTGCCTCGCTGGCGCACGATGATGTTGCCGGCCAGGACTTCCTGTCCGCCGAACTTCTTCACGCCGAGGCGCTTGCTCTCACTGTCGCGGCCGTTGCGGGACGAGCCGCCTGCTTTCTTATGTGCCATTTTTGCTTACTTCTTCGCCTTGGGGGCTGATTTCTTGGCCGCGCCCTTAGCAGGTGCAGCATTTTTTGTCGACGCTTTTGCGGCCGGCTTTTTGCCTTCTGCCGCTGGCGCCTTCTTCTCGGGCGCCTTCGACTTGGGCTTGGCCTCTGCTTTCGGCTTTGCGTCCACGGTTTCGGCCGCCGCAGCCGTCTTTGCGGCTTCTGCCTTGCTCGGCGCCTTGGCGCCCTCGTCCTTAGCGGGGGCGGGAGCCTTCTCGGTCTTGGGCGCCGATTTCTTCTCCGCCTTCTGATCGCCGACCGCAGTGATCCTCAGGATCGTGTGCTGCTGCCGGTGCCCTTTCTTGCGGCGATAGTTGTGGCGCCGCCGCTTCTTGAACACGGTGACCTTCTCGCCCTTCGCCTGGGCGATGATTTCGGCCGAGACGACAAGGCCGTCGGTCTTCTTCAGGTCCGATCCCTCGCCGGCGAGGAGAACGTCGCCCAGTGTGACCGTGTCACCGGCGTTGCCGTCCAGCTTCTCAACGACGATCTTGTCTCCGGGGGCGACGCGGTACTGCTTGCCGCCCGTGCGCACGACTGCGAACATTGGCTTCTCTTCTGTGCTTGTGGCGCGCTTCAAGGGCGCCAGCCCCGACGCGCGAAAGCGAGCCGCCTATGGCAGCGGCGCGTGACTGTCAACTGCGCCAAAGGAGAGCGAACGGTCCAGGCTGCTCCCGCCAGTCCGGCTGCACTCGCTAGTGCCGGTGCTCCGGCCTGAGGCGGTATCGTTCGCCGTCGAAGCTGTCGAACAATGTGCCGATCGCGGGGTGGTCGACCGGCTCCTCGCTGTCATCGTGGACGAGATTTTGCTGGCTGACATAGGCGACGTAGCTCGACTCGGCGTTTTCCGCGAGCAGGTGATAGTAAGGCTGCTCTTTCGGTGGTCGCATCGGTTCGGGAATGGCTTCGTACCATTCGTCACTGTTGGCGAACTCGGGATCGACGTCGAAGATGACCCCGCGGAAATCGAGCAGGCGGTGCCGGACCACGTCGCCGATGCCGAATCGTGCCCGTGGAATCGCAATGGATTGGTTGACCGCCATGTGCGCTGAACGTTCTACCTGCGTCATGGGTGCAATCTAGGTTCCGTGTCAGGCTAGGCAAGGGCGGGGCGCGTTGCTACAGGCGCCAGCCGACCCGCGCCGGACCTGGCGCAGCACCTTCATTCATGCGGAGAGGTGGCTGAGTGGTCGAAAGCACCGCACTCGAAATGCGGCGTACGGGCAACCGTACCGTGGGTTCGAATCCCACCCTCTCCGCCATTTTTCGGGATACGGCACGCCCGATCGTCGTTACCGCCCCGTAATGCCAGCAACCCTCCCGCCGCCCCAACCGCCGCAGACCGAAATCATCGTCACCGGAAAAGCGCTTCCCGATCCGGCAGCTTCTCGCGCCTATGACGTTCAGACGATCAGTCGAAAGCAGCTGGTAAACTCGCCCACTCACCAGCTGGACGAAATCCTGAAATCCATTCCGGGCCTGCAGCTGTTCCGGCGGTCCGATTCGACGAGCGCCCATCCGACCAGCCAGGGCGTCACTCTCCGGGCGCTCGGAGGCAACGCGTCCAGCCGGGCGCTTCTCATCCTCGATGGCGTGCCGCAGAGCGACCCATTCGGCGGCTGGATCGACTGGCCCGCCTACGACCCGGCGGGACTGGCGCAAGTCCGCGTCGTCCGCGGCGGCGGAAGCGTTCCTTACGGGCCGGGCGCACTTGCCGGAGTGATCGAGCTCAGCAGCCTTTCGTCGGCGGGGACGAACGCGTCGGTGGAGGGTGGGAGCCGCGATTCCGTCGACGGACATGTCTACGCCGGGGAAAGGGTTGGGCGCAGCCTCGTCTCGATCGACGCGCAAGGGGCTCGAAGCGACGGGTTCATTCCGCTGACCGAAGCGACCCGAGGTCCGGTCGACAGGCCCGCACCATACCGCGAAGCGAGTGGCCGCGCCCGCTGGATCGCTCCGCTGGGCAGCGATGTCGAGCTTCAGGCGAGTGGACTGGCGTTCGTCGACGTGCGCGACCGCGGTGTCCCTTTCACCGGCAACCGCACGCGCGGTGGCGATGCCTCTCTTCGCCTCGTCGGCAGCGGAGCGTGGCAATGGTCGGCGACCGCCTATTCGCAATGGCGCAACTTCCGAAGCAGCTTCGCCAGCGTCAATGACGACCGCAGCGAAGCCCATCGGGTCGCGCTCCAGGATTCGGTGCCTTCGAGAGGGTTTGGCGGAAGCCTTGAAGTGCGGCCGCCAATCGGCGGCGGGATCGAGCTTCGGCTAGGCGGCGACGTTCGCTTCACGAGCGGCCATTCGCACGAACTTTATCTTTTCCAGGGCGGTGCTCCGACGCGATAGGCGGCTGTCGGGCGGAGACAGCGGCACTGCGGGTCTTTTCGCCGAAGCCACCTGGACTCGAGGGCCGCTGACGCTGAGCGGCGGCGCTCGCCTGGATCACTGGTCCATCTCCAACGGAAAGCTCGTGGAAAGCGAGATTTCCGGCGGCGCGCTGCTGCGCGACGAGCATTATCCGAACCGAAGCGGGTGGCGCCCAACCGCACGGGCGGGAGCCGTCTTAGACCTGGGGCGGGGGCTCAGCTTGCGCTCGGCAGCCTATCTGGGCTGGCGAATGCCAACCCTCAACGAGCTGTTCCGGCCATACCGAGTCGGTGCGGACGCGACCGCCGCAAATCCGTTCCTCAACCCGGAGCGGCTGACCGGAGCAGAGGCGGGCGTTCGATATCACAGCGGCGGAATCGCTTTCGAGCTGACCGGGTTCGCCAATCGGCTGTCCGACGCGATTGCGAACGTCACTCTTGGCCATGGTCCGGGCGTATTTCCCGGGGTCGGTTTCGTCGCCGGCGACTACAGCCAACGGCAGAATCTCGACTCCGTCGACGTGCGCGGAATCGAGGCATCCGGCGAACTGCGCCGCGGCCCTTGGCTTGTGCGCGCGGGCGCCAGCTTCACGCACGCCCGGGTCCGTTCGACCGGAGCCGCGGCGGACCTGAATGGTCTTCGGCCCGCACAGACTCCGAACCTGGTGCTAACCGGAGAGGTCGGCTGGGCCGATGCGGGACGCGCGGTTTCAATCCAGGTTCGCCGCGTCGGCGCGCAGTTCGAAGACGATCTCAACCGGCAGCTGATCCGGCCCGCCACCATCGTCGGTGCTTTTGCCGCCTGCCCTTTGACTCGCCGTCTACAGCTCGTTGTTCGCGGTGAGAACCTGCTCAACGAAACGGTGGTCGCCAGCCTTGGAAGCGATGGCACTGTCGAGCGCGCAACGCCGCGGACGCTGTGGATCGGATTGCGACTGTCGACCTTCTGAAGCGCAGAATTATCGCTAACCTGAGTCAACTCTTTGAACTGCAGTAGCCGGCCGGCGTTGCCGCGATGGTGCGAACTCGCACTTTCCAGTGAATGGAGGTCGAATTGGCAACTTCAACTAGTGGACGATCGAAGCGCGGCTTTGCGGCAATGAGCCCGGAAAAGCAGCGGGAAATCGCCGCGAAAGGCGGTCGCGCCAGCCATGGCGGCGGCCGGCGGCCCAACAGCCAGCGAACGAGCAGCCGAGATCGGTAAACACGCGTAACGAGAAACTGCCGCCCGTTCATCGCGTTGACGGGCGGCATGTACCGTTCGGATCTCAACACAACCGACAAGGGCGGCGCAATCGCAGCGGTGATTGCGGTTCATGCGCTGCTGTTGCTGATGCTCCTTCACCTTTCGGGGCACATGCCGCTTCCGAACCCGCAAAGCCTGATGCGGGTGTTCAACGTGACCGAGGTGCCGCCGCCGCCACCCCAGCCCGTTCAGCAGCCGCAGCCTCAGCCGGAAAGGAAGAAGCCCAAACAGGCCGAAGCGGCGGCGAGCCCTAAGAACATCAAGAGCAAGGCGACCGAAGTCGCTCGCCCGAAGCCGCGAATCGAGCTGCCGTTGCCGGTGCCGATGGCGACCAGCAAGACTCCGAACACCGGCACCGAGTCCACCGAAGGCGCCTCCAACGTTGCGGGCCCAGGGACCGGGGCAGGCGGCGCGGGCACTGGCACGGGCAGCGGCGGAGCAGGCAGGGGAACCGGCGGCGGCGGGTCGGGCGGCGCGGTGAGCCCGCCGCACCTTGCCACGCCCGTACTTCGCGGCCGCGATTTCCCGCGTTCTATGCTCGACCAATGGCCACGCGGACAGACCGTTTTCCTGCGGCTGCGGGTGGACTCGCGCGGCTTTGTCAGCGAGTGCAACGTGGACCGCGGCACCGGCGTCGCCACGATCGACTCGCAGCTGTGCAATGTCGCTCACGACCGCCTTCGCTTCAGGCCGGCGCTCGATCGAGCGGGACATCCGGTTGCGGGCTGGTTCGGCTACGCCCAGCCGCCGCCGCGATAACAAAGAAGGACTGATATGATCGAAGCGGAATGGTGGGATTATGAGACCCCGGACGAGATGGCCGAGGCAGTCGCCGGCGACATCGGCTTTATTGCCGAAAGCGCGCTCGATGCGCGCGGTGCAGCGCTGCTCGCCTTTCCCGCCGACGAGACGGCGCTCGGCATTTTCCCGACGCTCGCCGAAGCCAAGCTGCAGTGGAAGCAGGTGACCATCATTCCGACCGACGACCATATCGTCGGAGTGGAGAGCGAGCGAAGCAAGGCGCGGGCGCTTGCGCAGCAGTTCCTTCCCAAGGGTGCCCGGGTTGTTCCGATCGTCACCCCGCTCGACGACTACCGGCTTGCCGGCAATTCGGCCGACGCCCGCCTCCAGGACCTGCCGTGGCCGGCCGACCTGGTCTGGCTGAGCGTCGGCGAAGACGGCAGCGCCGCCGGAATCGCTGCCGGGCCCGATCTCCAGGACGCGCTCGATGCACCCAAGGCGCGGCGAGCAGTCGGAGTGAAGCCCGAGGACGGCGAACCGGAAGTGACCCTAACGCGCGCCTCGATCCTTTCGGCGAGAACCATCCTCATCACTCTCGAGGGCGAGGACAAGAAGGCGATGCTCGAGCGGGCGATTGCCGACGGCCACAGCTCGAAGCTCCCGATCGGGCGGATCCTTGCCGAGGCCGAGCAGCCGATCGACATCCACTGGTGCCCGTGAAGGAGAGCTAAATCTCTTCCAGCTTGCGGCCCCTGGTTTCCGGAAGGAACAGGAGCGAGACGAGCACCGAAATTCCGGTGAAGACGACCGAGTACCACAGGCCCGAGTAGATATTGCCGGTCGAAGCGACGATTGCGACGCTGACCGCCGGAAGGAAGCCGCCGACCCAGCCGATCCCGAAGTGATAGGGGAAGGACAGGGCGGTATAGCGGACCCGGGTCGGGAACATCTCGACCAGCGCCGCCGCCTGCGGCCCGTACAGCGCAGTCGCCGCGACGACGAACAGCAGCAGCACCGCGATCAAAACCGGCAAGTTCATGCGCGAGGGATCGGCGCCCTTGGGATAGCCGGCAGAGTGCAAGCGCTGCTTCGATCTTGTCCCCGGAGCTCGCCTTGAGAGACTTCAAGTCCGCCGGCGGGAGCGCTTCGCCGCCGGTGATGGGTACGGCATTGTCGCCGACCAGGACGCGGGTTTCGCCGTTGGCGGACGGGCGAGTCGAATAGGAGATTCCGCGGCTGATCAGAGCGCTCTTGGCGATGTCGCAGGCGCTGGTGAAATGGCCGGTGCCGACCGGGTCGAACTGCGCCGAGCAGGTCGACAGGTCGGTCTCGACGGTCACTGGCGTGCTGTTCTGAGCGGCGACGAGCGCCGGGTTCACGGCCTGCGCGATCCAGTGGGAGCCGGGGAAGTAGAGAACGAGCGCGAGCGCCATCCCGCCGACCAGGATCGGCTTTCGCCCGATCTTGTCCGACCACCAGCCGAAGAAGACGTAGAGCGGCGCGCTGACCACCGTCATGATGAGGATCAGCAGGTCCTTGGTCGCGCCGGGCATTCCGAGCGACTTTTCCAGGAAGACCTGCATGTAGAAGAAGGTGAAGTACCAGACCGCGCCCTGGGCGAGCATGATCCCGAAGAAGGCGATCAGCACCCGCTTCAGGTTCTCGCCGCCGCCGAATGCTTCGCGAAGCGGCCTCTCGGACACGTTCTGGTCCTCGACAAGCTTCGCGAACTCGGGGCTTTCGGAGAGCTTGAGCCGCATCCACAGCGACACGCCGAGCAGCACGACCGAAACCAGGAACGGGATCCGCCAGCCCCACGCGCTGAATGCCCCTTCGCCCATCCAGCTGCGAGCGACGAAAATGATGATCATTGCAGCGAGCAGCCCGAAGGACGCGGTCGACTGGATCCAGCCGGTCGAGCTTCCCCGCTTCTCGGCCGACGAATGTTCAGCGACGTAGATTGCGGCGCCGCCATATTCGCCGCCGAGAGCAATTCCCTGCGCGATCCGAAGCAGGATGAGGAGGGCGGGAGCGAGCGCTCCAGCCTCGGCATAGGTCGGCAGAAGCCCGATCAGGAATGTCGATCCGCCCATCAGGCTGACCGTGGTCAGGAACGCGCCCTTGCGCCCCAGCCTGTCGCCGACGATTCCGAAGATCAGCGCGCCGAGGGGGCGGAAGGCGAAGCCGGCGGCGAACAGGCCGAGTGCGGCGATGAGCGCGGGCGTTGGGTCGAGAGCGGAGAAGAAGGCCTTGCCGATGATCGGCGCGAGGCTTCCGAAGATGAAAAAGTCGTACCACTCGAACGCCGTCCCGGTCGACGAAGCGATGACAACGCGAGTCATCGACCAGGGCTTATGCTGCTCTTCAGCTACGCTTGCCATCAACACGTCCCTCCCTGGCGAAAGGGATAGCGGGTGATGCGGGCCGCGCAACTAGGTGCCTCTGCGGCGCGCCTTCTCCAAAGCTACGCGGTCGAAGGCATGGTCGGCATGTGGGCCGTCTGCAGCTAGCCAGTGCAGAAACAGATGAGCGGACCAGCGATTCGGGTTGGGCTGAACACGGCCGTGCCTGCGATCCACGCCGCGATACATGACCGCATCGCCCGCCTTCATCGCTATTGACGAATAACCTTCCTCACCAAAATCCCGCTGTGGCTCCTGCGACCCGGGTCGAGCCCGATTGTGGCCGATGCACAGCGGCCACGGGGCCTCGTCCGCCAGCTCAACCATCAAGGAGAGACTGTGCTCGCACGCGGGACGATCGGAGTGGACGACGCATATGTCTCCTTGCTGGTACATCCTGAAATAGGCGTAGGTCGGCATGAGCTCGCGACCCGCCAGTTGCGTTGCGACCGGTGTCATGCCCCAGTGGAACGCGCTCATCGGCGGGTAGTGCATGCTGTAGACCTCTATCGTCGGCTTGGTGACCAACCAGGTCTGCGACTGGAATTGCGGGTTGTCCTTCAGATTGAGGACCGTCTGCATCCGGGCGTGGAACAGCTGCAGCACTAACGGCGGAAAGAGCCGCTCCAGATAGGCGTAGCCCTGATCTTCATAAGCTTGTCGTTGGGCCGGGGAGACGAAGCTGTTCACCCGTGCTCAGTTGTGGCGCTGCGAACCTGTCGTCAATCACAAAAGAACCAAGCCCGCGCCGGGTCTATCGTGGGTGCCCGCGTTCGCGGGAATGACCAGCAATGGCTACTGCCGCCCCTTCAGAAGCGCATCGACGACTGACGGATCGGCGAGCGTCGAGGTGTCTCCGAAGCCGCTTTTCGCGCCTTCTGCAATCTTGCGCAGGATTCGTCGCATGATCTTGCCCGAGCGGGTCTTGGGCAACGCCGGGGTGAAGTGGATCTTTTCCGGCGCAGCAAGCGCGCCGATGTCGTGGCGGACATTCTGATTGAGCTCGCGGCGGAGCTCATCGTCGCCTTCCTCCCCGGCGTTCAAGGTGACGTAGGCGTAAATCGCCTGGCCCTTGATGTCGTGCGGGTAAGCGACCACCGCGGCTTCGGCGACCTTGCGGTGGGCCACCAGCGAGCTTTCGACTTCGGCGGTTCCGATCCGGTGGCCGGAAACGTTGATCACGTCGTCAACCCGGCCGGTAATCCAGTAATAGCCATCCGCGTCGCGGCGACAGCCGTCCCCGGTGAAATAGAGCCCGGGATAGGTGGTGAAATAGGTCTGGAAGAACCGTTCGTGATCGTCCCAGACGGTGCGCATCTGCCCGGGCCACGAGTTGGCGATGCACAGGTTGCCGCTGGCGACGACTCCAAGGACGTTGTGCTTCGAGTCCAGCAGCAGCGGCTTTATTCCCGGAAGCGGCCGGGTTGCCGATCCCGGCTTCATCGGAGTCGCTCCGGGGAAGGGCGAGATGAGGATTCCGCCGGTTTCCGTCTGCCACCAGGTATCGACGACGGGGCAGCGCTCGTCGCCGACGACTCGCCAGTACCATTCCCAGGCTTCGGGGTTGATCGGCTCGCCGACGGTGCCGAGCAAGCGGAGCGACCTGCGGCTGTGCGCCTTTACCGGCCCGTCGCCCTCCCGCATCAAGGCGCGGATGGCCGTCGGCGCGGTGTAGAAGATGCTCACGCCGAGCCGGTCGACCGTTTCCCAGAAGCGGCCGTAATCCGGATAATTGGGCACTCCGTCGAACATCACCGTCGTCGCGCCCATCGCCAGCGGTCCGTAGACGACATAGCTGTGGCCGGTGATCCAGCCGACGTCGGCGGTGCACCAGAAGATGTCGTCGCGGCGGTAGTCGAAAATCCACTCGAAGGTCGTTGCAGCCCAAACGGCATAGCCGCCGGTGGTGTGGACGACTCCCTTCGGCTTTCCGGTGGAGCCGGAGGTGTAGAGGATGAACAGGGGGTCCTCGGCGTTCATGACCTCGGGCTCGCAGTCGGTGGCGAGGCTGTCGCGCACGTCCGAGTAGGAGATGTCGCGCCCCTCCTTCATCGAAACGCCGGCGCCGGTCCGGGTGACGACGATCACGGTGTCGACGTCGCGCTCCTCAAGCGCTTCGTCGACGTTCTTCTTCAGGGGGATGTGCTTGCCGCCGCGCACGCCCTCGTCGGCGGTAATCACGCAGCAGGCGTCGCAGTCGACGATCCGCCCGTGAAGGCTCTCTGGCGAGAAGCCGCCGAACACGACCGAGTGAATGGCTCCGATGCGGGCGCAGGCGAGCATCGCCGCCGCGGCTTCGGGGATCATCGGCATGTAGATCATCACCCGGTCGGCGCGGCCGATCCCGCGCGATTTCATGAGGTTGGCGAAGCGGCAGGTCTCTTCATAGAGTTCGCGATAGGAGAGGCTATAGCCTTCGCCCGGCTCGTCGGCTTCGAAGATGATCGCGGTCCGATCGGAGTCCTTTTCCAGGTGCCGGTCGAGGCAATTGACCGATAGGTTGAGCTGCCCGTCGGCGTACCATTCGATGTGGAATCGTTCCTCATCGAACGACCAGTCCCCGGCCCTGCTCGGGAATTTCGTCCAGTCGAGCCGCTTCGCCTGGTCGAGCCAGAAGGAGTCGGGATCGCGCTCGGCATGCTCGCGCATTGCCAGCAAGTCGTCGGGCCCGATCTTCGCGTGGAAGCCCTGTGGAACAGGGTGAACTACTTCAGACGTCATTGGCCACTCCTCGCGCGCGGTCCAGAACGCGCATCGCCTGCTCGAGATGCGGCCGGTCCGCCATCTTTCCGGCGACCGAGACGGTGCCGGCGTCAGGATTGGCCTCGAAGGCGGCAACGACCGCCTCGGCCTGCGAGATTTCCTCCTTCGACGGAGTGAAGGCGGCGTTGATCACCGGCACCTGCGCGGGGTGGATTGCGAGCTTTCCGGTGAAGCCTTCGCGCCGCGCCGCTTCGGCTTCGCGCTTGAGGCCCTTGTCGTCGCGAAAATCGGCGAACACGCCATCGACCGGCTGCACTCCCGCGGCGACGGCTCCTGCAAGGCATAGGGAGCGTGCCAGGCGGTAGGTGAAAGCGAGCTCTCCCTTCGCGTCATATTTCGAGCTGGCGCCGAGCGCCGCCGACAGGTCTTCCGCGCCCCAGCTCATCGCGACGAGCGGGGAATTGGGGCTGCGATAGGAGAGCAGGTTGAACAGGCTTGCCGCAGTCTCGGTGACGATTGCGTGGACGGGAATCGTGCCGGTGCGGTGGGAAAGCTCGACAATGTCGGCGCCGCTCTCTGCCTTGGGCAGGACGATTCCGGTGAGGTCGGAGCGCGAGATCAGGTCGAGATCCTGCTTGTGATGCTCGCTCCCGATCGGGTTGATCCGAACCCACCATTCGGGGCCGTCGCTGCGATCAGGCAGGTCCTTGAGCATGGCGCGGGCGGTCGCCTTGCGCGACGGGACGACACTATCCTCCAGATCAAAGATGACCGCATCGGCCTGGCTGTCGACCGCCTTGGCAATCTTCTTGTCGCTGTCCGCGGGGACGAACAGCCAGCTTCTCGGCTGGTATTTCACGCTTTTTCGCTTTGCGGCTTCTTGTGAAGCAAGGCGGCGCGCGTGCACTCGCAAACAAGCTCGCCGCGCTGGTTGAAGCTTTGGTGCGCCCAGGTGACGATCCCGGCGTTGGGGCGCGACTTGCTTGTCCGGGCGGCGATGCACTCGGTCTCGCTTCGAAGCGTGTCGCCAATGAACACCGGGTTCGGAAATTTGAGCGCGTCATAGCCGAGGTTGGCGATCAGGGTTCCCATGGTCGTGTCGCCAACGCTGACCCCGATCATCAGGCCGAAGGTGAAGACCGAATTGACCAGCGGCATTCCGAACTCCGACTGCGAGGCGAGGTCATGGTCGAGATGCATCGGCTGCGGGTTGTGCGTCAGCGTCGAAATGAGAACGTTGTCAGTCTCGGTGACGGTCCTGGTGAGCGCGTGGGCGATTCGGTCGCCGACTTTCCACTCGTCGAAATAACGTCCGGGCATGGCTTGAGGTCTAGGCTAGGGCGGGTGCCCTTGCAAAGGGGCGCGATCAGTCTCCCGGTACGCCCTGGAACCGGTCGATCGACTCGAAGATCGCCGAAATGCCTTTGCGCTCCTCGTCCCCAAGCTCGGGACGCCAGATGTCGAAGAGGAGGATGATCCGAAGCTCGCCGGTCGGGTTCTTCGCCTCATGCTCGAAGCTGTCGTCGAAAATGAGCAGTTTGCCCGGCTCCCACTCTCGCCTTTCGTTGCCGACCTGAAGCCAGCAGCCGTTCGGAACGATCAGCGGCAGGTGGCAGATCAGCCGGCAGTTCAGCATCCCGGTGTGCGGCGGGATGTGAGCGCCGGGCTCGAGCCGGGAGAATAGCACGGCCGGCGTTCGCGAGCCGATGCGGCTCAGCGGCACTTTCTCCATGGCGGCCATCGTCTTTGGGCAGCGGCGCCCATTGGCTTCGACCGGGCTGCCGTCCTTCCACAGATACAGGGCCGTCCAGTCCCGGTTGTCGTTGAGGCCGTGGAAGTCGCGGTGCGGCCGGTTCGGATCGTTCTGCACATAAGGCTCGAAGCTGTCGTCCTCGTCGACGAGCGCCAGAAGCTCTTCGCGAATTTCGCCGGTCGCTGCTTCCAACGCCGGCACCCACTCGAATTCGTCGCGCTCGAAATACTGCCGCTGGGCGAGATATGGATAGTAGAACACCGAAGGCTGCTGCTGGTAGACCTGCCGCTGCCCCTTCAACATCTCCAGCGAATGGCTGAGCCGGAGCGCTTCGACCGGATCTGCCGGATGGGCCCCGGCGACCGCCTGCTCCAGCGATTGCTGGAAGTCGCGGGCGGTGTTGGCGATGAATGCCTGCGCACGCTGGAGCTGTGCTACGCTCTGCTGGTCAAGCCCACGCGCATCGCGAACGCTTTTCAACGCCGACTGGTAGAAAGCGACCGCCGCCCGGATGTCCCCCTTCGCCGCATAAGCGTCGGCCCGCGAAAGCAGCGACTTCAGGTCGGAAGATTGCGAGGCGCTCACCCTGACAGCCTATCGCGAACGGCTGTTGCCTGTCACGCGGTTGCAGCCGCTGCGACTTGAAAGCCGCGGGAGAGATTTCCTGCCACGTTCGTTGTTGGGCCGAAAGGAGAACTCCGATGAGCGAACTCGATGCTGAAGACCGCGAAGAGCTGAAAGACAGCGAATATGCGTTCCCGAAAGAGCGGAAGGAGCCGATTTGCGATGCCGACCACGTGCGCGCCGCGCTGGCGCGGTTCGACCAGGTCGAGGGTGTCACCGACAAAGAGCGCGACGAAGCGTTCGACCGCATCAAAAAGGCGGCGAAGAAGTATGGCGTCGACGTTCAGGAAAAGAGCTGGCACGAGCTCGGCAAGAACCCGCACACGCCGAACCCGAAGAAAGCGGCCGACTAGTCCACTCTAGGCGGACAGCAGCCGCAGCGGGTTTTCGATCAGCGGCTTCATGTCCTGCATGAAGTTCGCCGCGTCCCACCCGTCGACGACGCGGTGGTCGCAGCTGAGCGACAGGTTCATCCGCTTTCGGATTTCGATGTCGCCGTCGATCGGGACAAGCTTTTCCTCGATCTTATTAACGGCGATGATCGCCACCTGCGGCGGGTTGATCACCGGAGTCGAGGCGATTCCGCCCATCGGGCCGAGGCTCGAAATGGTGATCGAGGGACCGGTCAGCTCCTCGCGGCTCGCCTTGTTGTTCCGGGCCGCTTCGGACAGGCGCGAAATTTCGGACGCGAGCTGCCACACGCTCAGAGCGTCCGCGCCGCGAATGACGGGGACCATCAGGCCGCTGTCCGTCTGGGTGGCGATTCCCATGTCGACCGAGCCGTGGCGGGTGACCGTCATCGCCTCGTCATCGAAAGTGGCGTTGAGCATTGGGTAATCGGCGAGCGCCCGACACATTGCGGTGATCAGGAACGGAAGTACGGTCAACTTGGGATTGTTGCCGCGGTCGCGGTTCATCATCGCGCGAGTGTCCTCGAGCGCGGTGACGTCATAGTCCTCGATCAGGCTGAAGTGCGGGATCCGCCGGTTCGCCTCGGCCATGTTCTCGGCGATCTTGCGGCGAAGCCCGACGACTTTGACGGTCTCGTCGGAACGCTTCGGTCCGGCGGCCCGGGCGGAGACAGTGCCGCCCTGGTGGAGGATGTAGGAATCGAGGTCGGAGTGGCGGATTCGCTCCTGGCGCGCCTTCACGTGGTTGAGGTCGATTCCGAGATCGCGGGCCCGGGCGCGGACCGCGGGTGACGCGAGGACTTGTGATGCCGCACCACTCGATCGTGCTGAGCTCGTCGACGCAGTGTCCTTGGATCCACCTGAGGACGACCCTCCGACAGGCTCGCGGTGAGCGGATTTGGTTTGGGCGCTCTTCTTTCCTTCGGTCGCCTCGTCGCCGGCGCTGACGGGAATCTCCTTTGCCAGCTCCGGCGTTGCCTCAACCGCCCCCTCGCCAAGCGGGCGCTCGTCCTTGCTGTCCTCGGATGTCTCGTCGGCGCGGTCGGCGCCTGCGGTTTCGATGACCGCCAGCACCGAGCCGATTGGAACCATGTCGCCGACTTCGCCGGCGAGCTCGACCACCTTGCCGGCAACGGGCGATTCCATTTCCACGGTCGCCTTGTCGGTCATCATGTCGGCGATCTGCTGGTCCTCTTCGACCTCGTCGCCGACGGCGACGTGCCAGGCGACGACTTCGGCCTCGGCGATCCCTTCGCCGATGTCGGGCAGCTTGAATTCGTATCTAGCCATCAGTCGATCATGACCTTTTCCAGGGCTTTCTTCATCCGTTTCGGGCCGGGGAAATAAGCCCATTCATAAGCGTGCGGGTAGGGCGTGTCCCAGCCGGTCACACGCCGGATCGGCGCTTCGAGGCAATAGAAGCAGCGCTCCTGCACCTCGGCCACCAGCTCTGCGCCGAAGCCGGTGTTGCGCGGCGCCTCGTGCACGACGACGCAGCGGCCGGTCTTGCGAACCGATTCCTCGATCGTGTCGATGTCGAGCGGGACGAGGCTCCTGAGGTCGATGACCTCCGCGTCGATGCCGTTCTCCTCGACCGCTGCAAGCGCGACATGGACCATCGTCCCGTAAGCGAGCACTGTCAGGTCGGCGCCTTTGCGGACGACCGCCGCCTTGCCGAGCGGGACGGTATAGTGGCCTTCGGGGACGTCGCTCGCGGGGTGTCTTGCCCAGGGCGAAACCGGCTTGTCGTGATGTCCGTCGAACGGGCCGTTGTAGAGCCTCTTGGGCTCGAAGAAGATCACCGGGTCCGGGTCCTCGATGGCGGCGATGAGAAGTCCCTTCGCGTCGTAGGGAGTGGACGGGATTACCGTCTTCAGGCCGGCGATGTGGGTGAATAGGCTTTCGGGGCTCTGGCTGTGCGTCTGCCCGCCGAAAATGCCGCCGCCATAGGGCGAGCGGATCACCATCGGCATGCCCCATTCGCCGGCGGTGCGATAGCGGATCTTGGCCGCTTCGCTGACGATCTGGTCGTACCCCGGGTAGATATAATCGGCGAACTGGATTTCGATGACGGGCCTCAGACCGTAGGCGCACATCCCGACCGCGGTAGCGACAATCCCGCCCTCGCTGATCGGTGCGTCGAACGCGCGCTGTTTCCCGAATTGCTTCTGAAGGCCCTCGGTGACCCGGAACACGCCGCCGAAATAGCCGGCGTCCTCGCCATAGACGATGACGTCGTCGTCCCGCTCCATCGCCACGCGGTGGGCGCTGTTGAGTGCCTGGATCATGTTCATCGTCGGCATCAGCGCTTCGCCTCGTCCACAGCCTCGGCGCGCTGCTCGGCCAGGTTCCACGGGACGTCGGCGTAGACGTCGTCGAACATGCTTTCGATATTGTCCTTGCCCTGCTGCGGAAGGATTCCGAGCTTCTCGGCCTCTTTCTGCGCGGAGCGGACCTCGGAGTCGCACTTCGCACGCATCTCCTCGTGCCGCTCCTCGTCCCATTCGCCGAGCGCGATCAAATGCTGCTTCAGCCGTTCGATGGGATCGCCGAGCGGCCAGGCCTTGGCTTCGCCGGCGGGGCGATATCCGGACGGGTCGTCGGAGGTGGAGTGGCCCTCGGCGCGATAGGTGAAGAACTCGATGAGAGTCGCCCCGAGATTCGAGCGTGCCCGGTCGGCGGCCCAGCGCACCGCCGCATAAACGGCGAGCACGTCATTCCCGTCCACCCGGAGGCCGGGAATGCCATAACCGATCGCCCGCTGCGCGAATGTCGCTTTCTCCGCCCCTGCGATCCCGGAGAAGCTGGAGATCGCCCATTGGTTATTGACGATGCAGAGCACCGCCGGAGCGTTGTAGACGGCGGCGAACGTCATTCCCGAATGGAAGTCGCCTTCCGCCGTCGCTCCATCGCCGATCCAGCCAACTGCGATTCGGCTGTCGCCCTTGATCGCGCTCGCCATCGCCCATCCGACTGCCTGGGGGAATTGCGTCGCAAGGTTGCCGGAGATGGTGAAGAAGCCGTGGTCCTTCGACGAGTACATGATCGGCAGCTGCCGGCCGTGAAGCTTGTCGCCTTTGTTCGAATAGACTTGGCACATCATCTCGAACAAAGGATAGCCCCGCGCGATCAGGAGTCCCTGCTGGCGATAGGTCGGAAAGTTCATGTCGTCGCGGTCGAGAGCGGCCGCGGCAGTGATCGCGATCGCCTCCTCGCCCGTGCCTTTCATGTAAAAGCTGGTCTTCCCCTGCCGCTGCGCGCGGTACATGCGGTCGTCGAAAATCCGCTGAAGCACCATGTCGCGGAGAATCTTGCGAAGCGTGTCGGAATCGAGCTTCGGATCCCAGGGGCCGACCGCTTTGCCGTCGTCGTCGAGCACCCGGATGAGGCCGGTCGTCAGCGGCTCCGTCTCGGCGGCGCTGGCGGAAATGTCAGGCCTGGGCTCGGAGCCGGCGGCCGGAATTTTCATCGACGAATAGTCGGGCGTGTCGCCGGGCCGGAACTTCGGCTCCGGCACGTGAAGCGACAAGTGCGGCCGGTTCGGCTTGTTGGGGGACTCTTTGTCTCGCATTGAACGCAAGCGCTTAATCGCGAGTCGAGCAACCGGCAACTATGCTGAGACAAGCTTACTTTACATCGCTCGAAATTGTCGCTCGTTGACGAGGCCGCGGCCGCGGCGCTACTCGGCGGCATGGCCGACGAAACTCCCGCGATGCCCGACCGGCTCTCGCTCGACCCGCGAAGCGACTTTTTCGATGCCGAGATCCTGAAGAACCCGGTGAAGATCGTTTTCAACGGGCAGGAAAAGACGAACGTGCAGGAATATTGCGTTTCGGAAGGCTGGATCAAAGTCGCCGCCGGGCGAAGCCGCGACCGCTACGGCAATCCAATGACGATTACGCTCAAGGGCAAGGTGGAGCCGTCGGTCGACGCGCCTGCTGATCAGGCCGAGGGCGACGCCTCGGAGGAATAGTCCGGCTCTTCGCCGCCGAACTCCTCGTCGTACAGGTTTTTGGCTTTTTTGTACGCATAGCCCAGGATCGCCGCCGCAGCGATCGCCGGGATCACCTTCTTCGCGACGGTCTCGATCAGGATTCCCTTGATCGCTCCGCTGGCGCGCTTGTCCTTGCCGGCCATGTGTTCACCGATCATCGCCGCCGCAATCTTGCCGAGCATCCAATCACCTTTCTCAACGCTTGCACGTCCTAAGTTCCGGCTGCGCCACCGGTTCCGCGGCGACTTGGGAATTTTCACCAAGCCGGCATGGCGTGTCGTCCCATTTGCCAACTTGCTCAACTGCCAACCGCCATATTTTTCGCAGTTTTGCGGGTTTGGCACGTCCCTTGAATAGACATGTTCATCGGCCCGCAAGCAACCAGAGGGCCGCGAAAAGGAGATAGAACATGTCCGGTCAGACGACCCTTGCACGGACCCTCATCGCCGCCATCGGCGCTCTCGTGATGAGCAGCGTCGCAATCGGTTCGGCCGTCGCTCCGGCGCACATCGCCGTTGCCGCAACGCAGACCCTCAATGCCTGAGCTCGAGATCATCGAGGCGAAGGTTCCGGTCCGCACTCCGGTGCTGCAACGGGAGCCGGAGAGCGTTCCCGAGTTCGGCGCGACGCGCCTGGCCCCGGTGACAAGCTGGTTTAACGGCCCCGTGTTCAGCCGCGCCCGCGACATTTTTGCGGCGAACATGACCGAGCTTCTCGACCGGGCTGAAGACCCGGCGCGGATGATCCGGATGATTATCCTGGAGATGGAAGAGACTCTGGTCGAGGTTCGCACCACGGCCGCCCGCTCGATCGCCGACATGAAGGAGATGCGGCGCTCGCTTGCGAAGCTCGAAGACATCCAGGCCAACTGGACGGAGAAAGCCGAGCTGGCCTTGTCCAAGGACCGCGAAGACCTGGCCAAGGCGGCGCTCGCCGAACGGCAGAAGGCGGCTGACCTGGCCGATGAGCTGAGCGGCGAGATTGAGCAGATCGAAGAAGTGCTTCGCGGCTACGAGGCGGATATCGCCAAGCTGCAGGCAAAGCTTCGTGAAGCCCGTGCCCGCCAGAACGCAATCCAGCATCGGCTTGAAAGCGCCGTCACTCGGGCAAGAGCAAACGAACTTCTGAACGGCAGCCGGACGCAGGACGCGTTCAGCAAATTCGAAATCCTCGAGCGCCGCGCCGACTTCGCTGAAGGGCGAGCCGAGGCGCTGGGCCTGACCGGCCCCAAGAGCCTGGAAGAAGAGATCGCAGAGCTGAGAGCGGCCGAAAAAGTCGATTCCGAGCTCGAAGAGATGAAGGCCGCGCTCGCGGCGAAGAAGAACTAGGAAGGACCGCCAAATGGCTCGCAAGACCTATCGCTATTCACTCAACCGGAGCGACGCCAAGCTGGCCGGAGTCTGTTCGACGATCGGCGAGCAGTTCGGAGTCGACCCAACCTTCCTTCGGGTCGGCTTCGTGCTCGCCGCGATCTTCCTCAGCTTTCAGTGGACGCTGGCGCTCTACGCGGGCCTCGGGATCTGGTTCGTCGTCCAGAAACGGCGGAAGATGAACCACCGCCACGTCAGCGACTTCGACCGAATGGAGCTGGCGACGAAGGTGCGCCCGTCGGTGCACAAGATGCGGACCGAGCTCGACCCGATCGACCGCCGGCTAATGGCGATCGAGAGCGAAATTTCCAAACCCAATGATGAACTGGCGCGCGAAATCGAAGCGCTTCGGGAGGCGAAATAATGGACCCTCTATCGATTGGATTGATTGCAGCCACTGTCCTGGTTGCCCTCGGGACCGCCGCTTTCGCGGGGCTCAAGGGCTGGCATGAATGGCTCGAGCTCAAGCGGATGGAGCTGACCCACTCGCTGGCGGACGGGCACCTCCCGCCGGCCGGTAACCGGATCGAGCTCGCCGACTTGCGGGAACGGGTTCGCAAGCTGGAAGCGATCGCCGCCGGAATCGACCTTTAACCCCCCAGGCTGCGACTCCTCCCCTGTCGCGGCTACGCGAGGCGGCTCCGGACAACCCACCCGGGGCCGCCTTCAATCGTCCGCAGTTCGCTTCCTCCGTTTGCAGAAGGCGGAGTTTGTAGGCGGCGCAAAGTCTGCTTAGGGCCAAGAAACGAGACCGGGGAAGCAGTGCCGAAGAGCTCAATTCTTGCAATTTCCGCCGTCGCCTTCGCGGTGCCGGCGTTCGCCGCCGATACAGCGCCCGGCGAGGAACCGACGATCACTGTCGTCGGAACTCGGGCGGAGAACACGCCCGAGAAGCTCGACCACATCATGCCGGAGGTGGAAGGGGCGAAAATCACGGTGACGAAGAAGACGAGCGTGACGAAGCTCGATCTCGTCCCGACGATCGTCGACAACAACCAGCGCGAATTGTTCTCGCGGACCCCCGGCCTGTTCGTTTCCGAGCAGCAGGCGCCGACGCAGTTCAACATGAGCTATCGCGGCCTCGGTAATCCGCAGGAGGGCGAGTATGTCCTGGTTCTCCAGGATGGGATCCCGATCTCGACCGACTGGATCGGATTTCCGACCCTCTATTATATGCCGCTTCCCCAATCGCTGTCGGAAGTGGAGCTAATCCGCGGCGGATCGAGCCTGCTCTACGGGCCGAACCCTGCGCCTGCGGTAAACCTGGTGTCGAAGCGACCCGCTGCCGATGCACCGCTCGGCGGCTACAGCGAGAACGCGGTCGGCAGCAACGGCCTGTTTTCGACGTACAACACGGTCGAGGGATCGAGCGGGCCTTTTTCCGCACGGGCGAATTTGGGTTACGTCCGGAGCAACGGCCAGCGCGACAACGGCCACTCGCGAGTGGTGCAGGGCGACGCCTATCTCGCCTACCGGCCCACTGCCGACAACAGCTGGTACCTGGACTTCCACGACGACGACTCGAGCGCCGGTGATCCCGGCAAGCTCAGCTTCGCGCAATTCGAGAATGACGCGAGCCGGGCGGTCACGCCGTTCAACCACAATTGGGTGCACCGAACGTCGGTGGTGCTGGGCAATGACTGGGAGCTGGGCAACGGCTGGTTGAGCCAGGCGAAGCTCTGGTCGACGTGGCAGACCCTGTACCAGCGGTCGGCACCGCCGGGGCCGAGCCCGGCGACGACGACCCTGGTTGAAGAGAAGTTCCGGAGCGAGGGTCTCGACTGGCGATTCCGCAAGCGGTGGGGACGAGGCAATGCCCTGACGTTCGGAACCGTCCTCTATCACGACAATGCGCCGTTCCGGCAGTGGACCAGCACCGACATCACCGCACCGCGCGGATCACACGACGGCACGCCTCGCCTCGATCAGGCGAGGGACAGCTGGTACGGCGCCATCTTCGCCGAGAGTGTGTTTCGGCTGCCCGGCCGCTGGCACATCGTGCCCTCGTTCCGGCTCGAGCACGAGAAGATCAGCATCGACGAGACGGTCAAGCCGCCGTTCCTGACGCGGCCGCTGATCAAGCAGTCGGCAAGCCGGACAATCCCGATGTTCGGCCTGGGTGCCGGCTTCGATTTTGGAAAGCAGAACGAGACCTATTTCAGCGTCAGCCAGGGCTATCGGCCGATACGCTTTTTCGACGTTGCTTCGCCTTTCGCCAATGTCGTCGCCGGGGGCGTACCGGAACCGTCGAAATCGTTATCCTGGGAGGCGGGAGTGCACGGGACTCCGGTCAAGGGCTTGTTCTACGACGCCAGCCTGTTCTGGATCGACTTCAGGAACCGGATCGAAACGATCGTCATCTCGCCGACCGAATCGGTCTTTCGAAACAGCGGCGACACCCGCCACCGCGGCTTCGAAGGGGAACTGTCCTACGACGTCCTGGCGAGCCGCGACAACGGCCTTCACCTGACCTTGTTCGGAAGCGTCAGCCTGCTCGACGCGAAGTTCACCAAGAGCAATCTGCCCGGGCGCGAAGGAAACAGGCCCGCTTTCGCTCCGGACGTGACGGCAAAATATGGAATCAGCTTTCGCCGCGACAGCCGGTTCGACATCAGCCTGACGGGCGCGACGGTCTCCAGCCAGTATTTCCAGGATTCCGATGCTCCGGTCGGAACGCCGGGAAGCGCCAATTACATTCCCGCGAAAATCCCCGCCTATACGGTGCTGGACCTGGCCAGCGACTGGCAGATAAGCCGCAACCTTCGACTGCTCGCCGGAATTTCGAACCTCACCGACCGGAAATATTACAACCGGGTGTTCCAGAACGGCATCGAGCCGGGGATGAGGCGCACTGTCTATGCGGGTGTCGCGCTCGGGTTGTAGGCGCTTACAGCGTCATTTACGCAGGCTCGATGGCGCACCCGCACGACCACAACCACGCACCCGCAGATTTCACCCGCGCTTTCGTCATCGGAATCGCGCTTAATAGTGCGTTCGTCGTCGCCGAGGTGGTCGCCGGCTTTGCCGCCAATTCGATGGCGCTTCTCGCCGACGCCGGCCATAATCTTTCCGACATTCTCGGCCTGGCGATGGCCTGGGCCGGAGCGGTAATGGCCAAGCGGCCGTCGTCGAGCCAGTTCACCTATGGGCTGAAGAAGGCGCCCATCCTTGCCGCCTTGTTCAATGCGATCCTGCTCCTGGTGGCAATCGGCGCCATCCTTCTCGAAGCCGTTCAAAGGCTCGTCCGGCCGGAGGCGTCGAACGGCGGCACCGTGATGCTGGTGGCGGGGATCGGCATCGTCATCAATGGAGTGACCGCATGGCTGTTCGCGTCGGGACGCAAGCGCGACGTGAACATCAGGGGCGCCTATCTGCACATGGCTGCCGACGCGGCCGTGTCGCTCGCGGTCGTCGTCGCCGGCGCAGCGATAGTTTACATCGGATGGGAGTGGATCGACCCGGCGATGAGCATCGTAGTCGCGCTGGTCATACTCTGGGGCACATTCTCCCTGCTGAAGGAATTGACGTGGATGTCGCTGGCGGCAGTGCCGCCCGGAATCTCGCTCGAGGATGTAGAAGGTGCGCTCAGGAAGGTTCGCGGAGTCGAAGCGCTCCACGACCTCCACATCTGGCCGATGAGCACCACGGAAAATGCCCTGACCGTTCACCTTATCGTCCGCGACGAGGAGCTTCGGCAGCAAGTGCTGAAGGACGCGGGGAAGGTCCTCGACGAGCGCTTTCACCTCCATCATGCAACCATCCAGGTCGAGGCGGAAGCCAAAGACGATTGCGCGGATTGCTAGGCTCGGAACCCCACCACCGCACTTGCGGGTGAGCGGCGGCGGCGGATAAGGCGCGGGCATGGCCGAGGCCGAGGATCCGATCGCTTTGTTCGACAGGTGGTTCGCCGAGGCGCGCGACAGCGAGCCCAACGAGCCCAATGCAATGGCGGTCGCCACCGCGACTCCGGACGGCAAACCGTCCGTTCGGATGGTGCTTCTGAAGGACCACGGCCCGGAGGGGTTCACCTTTTACACCCACTATCGCAGCCGCAAGGGCGAGGAGATCGCGTCCAATCCGAACGTGGCGCTGCTGTTTCACTGGAAGAGCTTGTGCCGGCAAGTGCGGATCGAGGGCGCTGCAAAGCGCGTCGATCCGCTGATCGCGGACGCCTATTTCGCCAGCCGCAAGCGCGATTCGCAGATTGGCGCCTGGGCTTCGGACCAGTCGCAGCCGCTCAAAGATCGAGCGACCTTCGAAGCGCGTTACGAGGAGTTCAAGAGTAAGTTCGAGGGTATGGAAGTCCCGCGCCCGCGCGATTGGTCGGGCTTTCTGGTCGTTCCGGAAGCGATGGAGTTCTGGACCGCGCGCGAGCACCGGCTGCACGACCGGCGGCTGTTCACGAGAAGCGCGGACGGCTGGGACGAGGGGCTCCTCTACCCGTGACCGCCGCCGACCTTCACGCTGCGGAGCGGTCGGCGCTGACATCGCGGGCGGCGCTGGCGAGCATAGCCATGGCCGTGTCGCTGATCGTGCTGAAGACGTGGGCGGCCTATGCAACCTCGTCGATGGCGATGCTCGGATCGCTCGCCGACAGCACGCTCGATCTCGTCGCCAGTCTGGTCGTCCTGCTTGGAGTGCGAGTGGCTGCCCAGCCGGCGGACCGCGAGCATCGCTTCGGCCACGGGAAGGCAGAGGCGCTGGCTGCGCTGATGCAGGTCATCATCATTTCCGTATCGGCGCTGTTCATCGGCTTCCGCTCGGTCCAGCGACTGATCCAGGGCGCGGAGACTTCGGACGCGGAGCTCGGCATCGGCGTGTCGCTCGTTGCCATCGTCTTCACTGTCGCGCTGGTCGCCTATCAGCGGCACGTCGTGCGCCGAACCGGATCGGTCGCGATTGCGACGGACCGGCTCCATTATACATCCGACCTGATGCTGAACGCATCGGTGATCGCCGCGCTCGCTCTCGATCAATATGCGGGCGTCGTCGGTGCCGATGCGGTGTTCGGGCTGCTCATCGCCTTCTGGCTCGCCTGGGGCGCATTGAGATCGTCAAGCCACGCTCTGGCGCAATTGATGGACCGCGAGTGGCCGGACGAACTGCGGGAGAGTTTCCTGGTTGCTGCCCGGCAATATCCTGAGCTCGACGGGCTTCACGACTTGAGGACCCGGACCAGCGGGACCCATAATTTCGTCCAGTTTCACGTCTGGGTTCCCGGCGACTGGACGGTCAAACATGCGCACGACCGGCTCGATAGGATTGAAGAGCAGCTGGAAAAGCAATTCCCCAACACCGAAATCCTGATCCACGTCGACCCGGAGGGGAACACCGACCGCGAAGGAGTCCTTCCGTCGCACATCGCCGAGGTGCCGGAATGACCGAGCTTCCGTTCTTCCAGGTGGACGCGTTCGCCGAGGCGCCGCTGACCGGCAACCCGGCCGCGGTAATGCCGCTCGACCACTGGTTGGAGGGCGAGCTGATGCAGCGGATCGCGGCGGAGAACAACCTCAGCGAGACGGCCTTTGCAGTCCCGAGCAACAGTGCCGACTCGGATTACGACCTGCGCTGGTTCACGCCGACGACGGAGGTGGATCTTTGCGGCCACGCCACTCTCGCGTCGGCGCACGTACTGATCACCGGCGAGCGCATTCGCTTTGCGACTCGATCGGGACTCCTCACGGTCGAGCGGAAGGACGATCTCCTCCAGTTGGACCTCCCCGCTTACCAGGTCGAGCCGGGGCAAGCGCCGGGGCTGCAGGAGGCGCTTGGGGTCAACGGTGAGATCTTCCTCGGCGATGGCGGCAACAACAACGCCATCGTTTTGCTGGAAGACGAAGCCGCGGTTCGCGCGGTTCGGCCTGACTTTGCCGCGCTCACGGATTTCGACCGGCTGGTGATGGTGACCGCGCCGGGCGACCATCAGGACGTCGTGAGCCGGGTCTTCGCCGCTTATCACGGAATCGATGAAGACCCGGTGACCGGCTCGGCGCACGCGGCGCTGGTGCCGTTCTGGGCCAAGCGGCTGGGGCGGCACGAATTCACCGCCTTCCAGGCGAGCCGTCGCGGAGGGTTGCTTCACTGCCGCGACACGGGCAGCCGCGTGATCCTCGGCGGCCATTGCCAGACCGTCATCATCGGCACGTTTCAGCTGTGAAGCGGATGCTGGCCCTTTACGTGTGCCTGGCGCTTGCTGCGCCCGCAGCAGCGGCGACTCCGGCGCAGGACCGCGCCGCCATTTTTCGGGTGATCGACAGGATGGAGGTCGCGTGGAACCGCGGCGATTTCCGCGGCTACATGGCCGGATTCAAGAAACCGGACGTGATCTTCATTTCCGGCGGCAAGTTTCAGGCCGGCTGGCAGGGCACTCTCGACCATTATATCCGCGACTATGGCGGCTCGCCCGAGCGGCGCGGCAAGCTCCACTTCTACAACATGAAAGTCGACATGCTCGCGCCCGACGCGGCAATGCTGATCGGCCAGTATCGGCTGGTTCGCGGAACCCGCGTCACCGAGGGCGTTAACACGCGGCTGTTCAAGAAAGTCCACGGACAGTGGCTGATCACGATGAACCACGTGTCAGCCCACGACGTGGAGCCTAGCGGGACCGCGCCAGAAGCGCGCTGAGGTCGGCTTTCCAGAACTTCGCCCAGGTGTGGGTGCCGTGGCCGTGCGTTTCGCTGCTCTCCGGGATCAGCCGAAAACGCGCCTTCTTCATTCGCTTCACTGCAAGCTCGGGAACGGCCAGGTTGCGCGGATTGATGAAATCGTCGGCCGAGTTGATCCAGGTAAGCGGGGCGCTGATCTTTTCCAGGCCCGGCCACGGATTGTAGTCGCGCGACGAGTTGAACTGATAGATTGTGTCGTTGGCGTCCATCTCGTCGATGTAGGCCGGAACCGCCTCTTCGACGTGAGCGTCGGCCGCTTGGCGAGTGGGGAATTCCTTCTGGAACAGAAGCGGCGCCGAGCCGGCGATGACCAGAATCGATGCGGCGGTCCGAAGCCCCTGCTTTGGCTCGCCGGCGTAGTTTCCGCCATTCCACGCCGGGTCCTTTTCGATGCCGTCAATGAGCATCTTTCGCCACATGCGATTTAGCCCGGCAATCTCGATCGGTTCACAGGCAAGCGGCATGATGGCTTTGGGGAAAGACGGGTACATTTCGCCCCACATGAAGCTGTGCATGCAGCCCATCGATGTGCCCATCACCAACCGAAGCTGAGTGACTCCCAGCTTCTCGAGCAGCGCGTGCTGGGCAACGACCATGTCGGCGTAATCGTATTTCGGAAATTTCATCCTCAAGCCGTCCGACGGCTTCGACGATTGGCCGTGGCCGATATTGTCGGGAAGAATCACCCAATATTTGCGGATGTCGAGCGGCTGGCCGGGGCCGTAGAGCTCGTCGGCGAATTGCGGGCGGAGGAACTGCTTGCCAGTCCCGCCGGTGCCGTGAAGCACCATCACCGCATTGTCGATCGCTCCGGCGGCGTTTCGGTGCGGTGATCCGAGCGTCGTATAGTGCATTCGAAGCTGCGGCAGGGTCTCCCCGTCCCGAAAGCGGAAGTCTTTCAGGATTACGTCGCCTTCCTGCGTCGGCCAGCTTTTTGCCTCCGCTGCCGAAGGCACGGGTGACGCCGCGGGCGCGGGCGAGGCCGAAGCGGCGGCAAGGGCAAGCAACGAAAGCATCCATTCACCTCGTGGGTTTCAATTTCTGTTCGAGCGCATCAAGCATCGGTAGCTGGCTCGGGAGCATCATGCGGCGCGCTTCCGACAAAGTCATCCAGCGCGCCTCGTCGGCTTCGGGAAAGCTTTTGAAACGGCCGCTTCGCCGCGGCCATTCCATTTCGAATTCGATGCTGTCGAGCCGCAGCGGGTTGAAATCGCCCTCGGCGGCGAAGACATCGACGATCTTGCCGCCCGACTGCTTCACCTGGCACAAGCGGAAAGGCGTCGATTCCAGTGGGGGGCCGAGCTCTTCCTCATACTCGCGAAGAGCGGCGTCCTCGGGCCGCTCGCCCTCGTCCACGCCCCCCTTCGGGATCATCCACGCACCGGCGTTCTTGTTTGCCCAATAGGGCCCGCCGGGGTGGATGAGCAGCACTTCGATTACGCCGTCCCGTTGCCGGAACAGCAGGATTCCCGCGCTATGCGGCGGCGGCACAGGCTCAATCGGCAGGCGTGACGCTGTGCAGCACCAGCCTGAACCTGAGGACACTGTTGCCCGGGATCGGTCCCTTGTCGTTCGGGCCGTAGCCTAGCTGCGGCGGAACCCAGACGATCCAGTCGTCGCCCGGCCGCATCAGCTGTAGTGCTTCGGTGAACCCGGGGACGAAGTCCGCGACCGTTCCCGTCAGTGGCTCGCCGGTCGCATAGCTGCTGTCGATCAGCTTCCCGTTGAGCAGCTTCACCTCGTAATCAAAAGTCGCGCGGTCCTGCGCGCGCGGGTGCGGCCCGCTCGCCGGTCCCGAGGCGAGCACGAAATACTCCAGCCCGCTCGGCATAGTGACGACTCCCTTGGCGGCGCCGTTGCGCGCCAAGAAGTTCGGGCCTGCGGGGGTTTGCGGAGGCGTCGGGGCTGCCGCGGCCATTGCAGGCGCGCTGGCAAATACGAGAGCTGCGGCGAAGAAAAGCGAGCGTGTCATGAGCGCGGTCTAGCCTGCAACACGAATTTGACCAACGCCTACTAAGCGGCCGCGGCCTTGGTTTCGACGGACCGTGTTTCGGCAATCCAGCCGCCGCCAAGTACTCGCGAGCCGTCGTAGAAGACCGCGGCCTGGCCCGGCGCGACACCATATTCGGCGCGTTCGAACCGCACCCAGCTTCCCTCGATCCGCGCCGGGACCGCGGGGGCAAGCGAGCGCACTTTGACACTCACCTCGCTCTGACCCTCGCCGAGCCAGCTCAGCTCTTCGACTCGCATCCGCTCGACTGCGAGCGCGCTTCGCGGGCCAACGACGAGCTGCCGCATTTCAGGGTCGATCCGGACGACGTAGAGCGGCTCGGGGCTTCCGCCGATGTCGATCCCGCGCCTCTGGCCGACGGTGAAGTGGATCACTCCGCGGTGCTCGCCGAGCACTCGGCCGTCGAGGTCGACGATTTCGCCGGGCGCTTCGGTTTCGGGACGAAGGCGCTTGACCAGCGAGGCGTAGTCGCCGTCGGGAACGAAGCAGATGTCCTGGCTGTCCGGCTTGGACGCGACCGGAAGCCCGGTCTCAAGAGCGATCTTTCGCACCTCCGGCTTGGGAAGATCGCCGAGCGGAAAGCGCAGGAACTCGAGCTGATCGACAGTGGTCCCGTAGAGGAAATAGCTTTGGTCGCGCTTCGGATCGGCGCCCTTGTGAAGTTCGACTCGGCCGGCGTTGACAATCCGGCGGACATAATGGCCGGTCGCCAGGCAATCGGCGCCGAGATCCTTCGCAAATGCAATAAGGTCTGTGAACTTCACGCCCTGGTTGCACAAAGCGCACGGGATGGGGGTTCGCCCGTGGGCATATTCGTCGGCGAACCTGTCGATCACGCCGGTCCGGAAGCGGCTTTCGTAGTCGAGGACATAGTGCGCGATGCCGAGCCGGTCGGCGACTTGACGGGCGTCGTAAATGTCCTGCCCGGCGCAGCACGAGCCGGAGCGCTTCACCGCTTCGCCGTGATCGTAGAGCTGAAGAGTGACCCCGATGACCTCTGCTCCGGTACGCGCGGCGAGCGCGGCCGTGACGGAGCTGTCGACGCCGCCGGACATGGCGACGACGATCCGCGCGCCCCTCGGGGCATCGAGGCCGAAATCGTTAATCATTGTCGTTGTGGGGCATCTCTTTACCCGAAGTTCACTCCTGATCGCTAGTCCAGTCTCGACGAACGCAATGTCGGGGGTGGCGTGTCGCGAATTGAAGGAAAGATCGGTGGGAGGGGCAAGGAGCCCGTCGATGCTGCGGATATTCTCGCTGCACTCGCAAAACAGGGGGTTACGAGTGCCCAGGCGAGGCGGGACGCTGTGAGCTGCTATCTTTCCGCGACTGAGGGCTGGGAAAAAGCCTCCGGTGTTCTGGGCGGAGCCTTTGCCGACGAAACGACGTGGTTAAAGGCGGGAAAGGAAGAGTGACGGGTAAATTAACCAGCGGTCTTGAGAATATCTTCAATGCGCCTCTGTTAAGAGGAGTCGCGTAACATGAATGCAACGAAGCAGGTTTGAAGCGAATGCTCGAGAATCAAAAAATTCGTCCGGCCCAGGTAATCGGCCCCCTCGGGGAGCCGCTAACCCTCGACAGCCTGCCGCCGCCGAATACCAGCCGCTGGGTCGTCCGCCGGAAAGCCGAGGTCGTCGCCGCCGTTGCCGGCGGATTGCTGACGGTGGATGAAGCCTGCAAGCGCTATTCGCTCAGCCTCGAGGAGTTCACGAGTTGGCAGCGCGCGGTCGAGCGCAGCGGAATGCCGGGCCTTAGGGTGACCCGGATCAAGCACTATCGCGACGTCTACGAACGCCAGCAGCGCTACTGAGAGCAGAAGTCGTTACTGCTCGTTACCGACCCGCAGATTCCTGCGGATAACTTCCGGCTGAAACGCTCCGCAAACTGGACAGCCACAGCTGAATCCGGAACAACGGACCGGCACCGTGCGTGCTACGGGTGCGAACGGCTGCCGGCTAATCCGGCCTGGTGGCGGCCGCCAACAGGAGGAGGTTACCATGGGAATCATCGTTTGGCTGATTGTCGGGGGTGTGATCGGTTGGCTCGCGAGCCTCATTATGCGGACTGACGCTCAACAGGGAATCATCCTCAACATCATCGTCGGAGTGATCGGGGCGGTGATTGCCGGGCTGATTTCCGGCCATGGCAACATCAACAATTCGAACCCGCTCGAAATCACCAACATTCTCTGGTCGCTGGTGGGCGCAGTCATCCTGCTCGCCATCGTCAACCTCATCCGCCGGGGCGCGGTGCGGTAGCCGGTCCGAGTGAAGTCCTCCCCTCGCGGCGAGGGGAGGATCTACCGAAGCTCGAAAACCATCGACAGCTGCACCTGGAGCTTCTGCTCGCCGGGTTCGATCCTCGTGCTTGCGCGCTCGGCGCTTGCCAACATCGGCGCCGGCGGCGGCGCGGGTGGAGGCGGCGCGTAGTTACCGCCGCTTTCACTGACCGAAACGACTCTTGCGACACGCATCCCCAGCGAGCGAGCGTAAAGCTCGGCCCTGGCTCGGCCCGCAGCGATCGCCTTTGCGCGCGCTTCGTCCAGCGCCTCCTGCGGATGTTCGATCGTCATCCTCGGCCCGCTGATCTGATTCGCGCCCTGAGTGACCAAGGCATCGAGAATCTTGCCGCTGTTGCGGATATCGTGGAACTGGACCGTCACCTGGTTGGACGCAGTATAGCCGGTGAGCTGCGGCGCCTGGTTGTCGGGATAGCGATATTCCGCGTTGAGGCTGATCGCACTGGTCTGGATGTCCTTGTCGGCAATTCCGGCGCTCTTTAGCGCCGCGACCACCCGGTCCATCCGCTTGGCATTGTCCTGCAAAGCGCCCGTGGCTGTTGCCGAGCGGCTGACCACTCCGGCCGTAATCACCGCCAGGTCCGGCACTCGAGTGACCTCGCCCGTCACGTTGAGGTCGAGCCGAGTCCCGGCGATCGCCTGGGTTACCTGCCCCGTGGACTGGGCCAGCGCCGGAGCTGCTGGAATCGCGGCCGCGATCAGAAGCGCCGCAACAAGCTTTTTCATGGTCATCCCCCGTTCACTGCCGTTGAACCAGTAACCTGCGATAACAATATTGGCTGTGCGCTGAACGGGGGCTGATGACGAGGGTCAGGCTCGCCGCCCGACGATCAGGCGGTAGATGGCAAGGATGATGAAAGCCCCGACAATTGCGGCAATGAAGCCCGCCCCCTCGCCATTTTGGTACCAGCCGACCTCGCGGCCGAGCCAGCCGGCGACGAATGCGCCGGCGATTCCGAGCAGGATCGTGACCAGGCAACCGCCCGGATCGCGTCCCGGCATCAGGAATTTGGCGATTGCCCCCGCAATGCCGCCGATAATGATCCACCAGAGCCAGCTATATTGGGCTAACATTCCCGCTTCCCCTTCCGTTGATATCGGTCCAGTGCTGCCGTTCGATTGTAACGAACCGCTGTTGGATGAGGCAACGCGGCTTCGCGGTCGAAGTGCCACCGTCGGTAGAAAAGTGGTGGAAACTGTCGGCGGAACGACTGTCTGTTGCCTCGGTGACTTATTTGCGTAATACAGTAGCCGTAATTGCAGGAAACGAGCCGCCCACGGTGGCGAGCAGGGCGAAAGATGCTTGAAATGAACCGGGAAACGCCAATTCGAACGCCGGATTCCGAAACTGTTGTCGTCGTCGACGAAAGCTCGCGCCGCCGCAAACGGATCGCGATCATCGGCGCTGGCGCAATCGCCGTCGTGGCGATCGTGCTGGCACTGCTGATGATGGGCGGAAGCAAGGACTCCAACGCGCCCGCCGCCGGCGCCGCGCAGCTTCCGACAGTTTCTGTGGTCGTGCCCGGGCGTACCCAGGTCGCCCGAACCGTTAGTGCCAGCGGGCCGCTTGGGGCGAAGCGCGATCAGCCGGTCGGAATCGCGGGTTCCGGCGGCAAGGTGATTCGAGTGCTCGTCGACGCCGGAAGCTGGGTCCATGCCGGCCAGGTCCTGGCGGTCGTGGATCGCTCGGTCCAGACCGAGCAGGCAGCTCAGCTTGCGGCCCAGGTGGACGCGGCTCAGGCCAATGCCGAGCTCGCGCAGTCCAACTACGAGCGCGCTCTTGCGCTGAAGGACCGCGGCTTCGTGTCGACGGCCGAAATCGAAGCTAAAAAGGCGACGCGGGACGCCGCTTACGCGCAGGTCCGGGTGGCGAAGGCGCAGCTCGCCCAGACCCGGGCCGAAATCGGTCGACTTAACGTCACCGCCCCGACTGGCGGGCTGATCCTCGCCCGAAACGTCGAGGTCGGCCAGATTGTCGGCCCGGCATCGGGCGCATTGTTCCGGCTAGCGGAGGGCGGCCAGATGGAGATGCAGGCGCAGCTGTCGCAGCAGGACTTGTCCGCAGTCCACGTCGGAATGCCTGCAAAGGTCACTCCGGTCGGCTCCGACACGTCCTATACCGGCACCGTCTGGCAAGTCGCTCCGACGATCGATCCTCAGTCGCGGCTCGGCGAGGTGCGAATTGCGGTGCCGTACAGCCCGGCAATGCGTCCGGGTGGCTTTGCCCAGGCCCAGATCACCGCCGGGACGACGACCGCTCCGGTCTTGCCGCAGAGCGCCGTGCTCAGCGACGAGAAGGGCAATTACGTCTACATCATCAATGGCAACAACCAGGTCGAGCGCCGCGACATCAAGATTGGCACGGTCACCGAAACCGGAGTGACGATCGCCGAGGGATTGTCGGGCAACGAAGCGGTCGTCCTCTCCGCCGGACCGTTCCTCAATCCGGGTCAAAAGGTGAAGCCCAATCGCGAGGCAGCGCACTGAGCGCCAGGAAAGCTTGAGCCATGAATTTCCGCAACATCTCGTCCTGGTCGATCCGCAACCCGGTGTTCCCGATCGTCCTGTTCGTCGGGCTAATGCTCGCCGGACTGATTTCATTCGCGCGGATGCAGGTAAACAACGCCCCCGACATCGACTTCCCGGCGGCGATCGTGAACGTCGTCCAGCCCGGCGCTGCTCCCAACGAAATGGAGACGCAGATCACGCAACGGGTGGAGTCGGCGATCCGCGGAGTCAACGGCGTCGAGGAGATGAGCAGCACGGTCACCGAGGGCGACAGCCAGACCTTCGTCCAGTTCCAGCTCGGAACTCCGACCGACCGGGCAGTGAACGACGTCCGCAATGCTATCGCCCAGATCCGCGGAACCCTTCCCGAGGGCATCCTCGAGCCGCAGGTCACTCGAGTCGACGCCGAGGGTGAACCGATTTCCTACGTCGGCGCACAGACGACGGACATGACCCTGGAACAGCTTAGCTGGTACATCGACAATACCGTCGCCAAACGGCTTCTTGGGCTGGAGGGCATCGCCGCGGTACAGCGCGTGGGCGGAGTTGATCGGGTCATTCGGGTGATCCTCGATCCCGCCGCTCTGCAGGCGCAGGGAATCACCGCCGCCGAGGTGAACCAGCAGCTTCGAGCGAGCAACATCAACGGCGCCGGCGGGCGGGCCGAAGTGGCCGGGTCCGAGCAGTCGGTTCGGGTGCTCGGCAACGCCACCGACGCATATCAGCTTTCCCAGACCGAGATCGCGCTGCCCGGAGGCCGCTTCGTCAAGCTCGCCGACCTCGGCCGCGTCACCGACAGCAATTCCGAGCAGCGCTCGATCGCCAAGCAGAACGGTCACCAGGTCGTGACCTTCATGGTCCAGAGGGCGAAGGGCTCGTCCGAAGTCACCGCCTATAACAACATGTGGGACGAGTTGAAGAAGCTCGAGGCGGAGAACCCGAAGGTCCACTATTCGGAAATCTTCACCACCGTTGATTACACCAAGGCGCAGTACCGCTCCGCGATGGAGGGGCTGGTCGAGGGCGCGATCCTCGCGGTTTTCGTGGTGTTCGTGTTCCTTCGTGACGTTCGGGCGACAGCGATTTCGGCGCTGGCGATCCCGCTGTCGGCGATCCCGGCCTTCTGGTTCATGAGCCTGATGGGAATCACGCTCAACATGATGTCGACGATGGCAATGGGGCTGGTCGCTGGCGTGCTCGTCGACGACGCAATCGTGGAAATCGAGAACATTGTCCGCCACATGCGCATGGGCAAATCCGGCTACCAGGCCGCGATCGACGCTGCTGACGAAATCGGGCTTGCCGTTCTCGCCACCACATCGGCGATCATCGCGGTTTTCCTTCCTGTGGCGCTGATGCCGGGCATCGCCGGCCAGTATTTCAAAGCCTTCGGATTCACCGTCGTCATCTCCGTGGCGATGAGCCTGTTTGTCGCCCGAATGATCACTCCGCTGATTTCCGCATACTTCCTGCGGTCGCGGGGCCAAGAGCCGCACGCCGCGTGGAAGTGGATGGACGTGTATCTGAACGTCCTCAACTGGAGCCTCGACACGACCAAGGCCCACGCACTTCTCGAGCGCCTCCCGAAGCTTCCCCGCAGGTGGGGCTATTATGGCCTCGTCTTCCTCGAGGGCGTCGTGCTGTTTGTCGCGTTCATAATTGGCACGGCAGCGGTAACCGGCGTTCTTTCAAAGGTCGGGATTGCCGGGCCGGTCGGGATTCTCGTAGGCGCGCCGGCGGGGGTCGCCCTGGCCTATGTCCTTGCGAAGCTGATCGCGTGGGCCGTCCAGCGCATTGCGAGTGCGAGCTTTGCCGAATGGCACTCGATACTGGTCGCGCGCTGGAACGCGCGAATGCACGATCACCGGCTGGCGATGGTCGCAGCAGGCTTCGCCAGCCTGCTCCTCAGCGTCGCGCTGTTCGGGACGCTTTCAACCTCGTTCTTCCCGCCGCAGAACAGCGATTATTCGCGGGTCAACATCACAATGCCGCCGGGCTCCACGCTCAAGGAGACCGAAGCCGTTGTCGACCGGGCTGCGGCAATCGTCGGCCACGATCCCGCCGTCGACCGCGTCTTCGAGCGGATCAACGTCGGCCAAGGCCATCTCAACATCGTGCTCAAGAAGCACCGCGACGTGACGAGCACCGAGTTCGAGCGCAATCTTTCGCCGACGCTCGCGTCAATGGCAGACGCCCGGGTCAGCTTCCAGAGCCAGCAGGGCGGCGGTCCAGATCCCGATTCGCGCGACATCATGCTCTATCTGGGCGGAAACGACCCCGAGCAGCTGGAGCAGGTCGCCAACAAGATCGCCAAAGAGATGGAGAGTGTGCCTGGGCTGGTCGCGCCGCGGGTCGGAAGCAATCTTGCCCAGCCGGAAATCACCATCAAGCCGAGGTTCGACCTTGCCGCCGATCTCGGCGTGACGACTGCGGCGCTTAGCCAGACGATCCGAATTGCGACCCTCGGCGAGATCGAGCAGAACAGCGCGAAATTCTCGCTGTCGGACCGGCAGGTGCCGATCCAGGTGTCGCTGTCCGAAAATGCCAGGCGGGATCTCTCGACGCTCGAAAACCTGCCGGTCCCGACTTCCGGTGGCGGGTCGGTCCCGCTCAAGTCGGTGGCCGACATTGGCTTTGGCTCGGGCCCGACGACGATCCTGCGGTCGAACCAGCTTCGCCGGCTGGCAATCGGCGCCGACCTGGCCCCCGGTGTCGTCGAAGGCGACGTCTGGGCCAAGATCAACAACCTTCCGGCGGTGAAGAACCTGCCGCAAGGCGTGCAGAAGATGAACCTCGGCAACCAGAAGTGGCAGTCGGAGCTGATGTTCAACTTCGCGGTCGCGTTGATGTCCGGCGTGCTCCTGGTGTTCGCGGTCCTGGTGCTTCTCTATCGTCGCTTCCTGGCGCCGTTCGTGAACATGGGCTCGCTGCTTCTGGCGCCGCTCGGAGCGGCGATCGCACTGCACATCGCCAATCAGCCGGTTTCGCTGTTCGTGCTGATCGGAATCCTGATGCTCTTCGGAATCGTGGCGAAGAACTCGATTCTCCTGGTCGACTTCGCCGTCGAAATGATGAACCACGGGATGGCCAAGAACATGGCCATCTGGGAAGCCGGCCATAAGCGTGCCCAGCCGATCGTCATGACGACCGTGGCTATGGTCGCGGGAATGCTTCCGACGGCAATTTCGCTGAGCGGCGACAACAGCTGGCGTGCGCCGATGGGGATCACGGTGATCGGCGGCCTCATCTTCTCGACGCTGCTGACGCTGGTGCTGGTGCCGTCCTATTTCTCGATTGCGATTTCGATCGAGACTCGGCTCGGGCGGCTCTTCCACAAGGTGGTCGGCAGCGACGCCCATGCGGCGGGGCATCCAGTCCCGGCGGAGTGATTTCCCCCGGTCATTCCGGTCAAGCGATTCGGCCGGAGTGATTCCAAAGCCTTGGGCCGCTATGCCGGTTCAATGACCCCGGCAGCACTCGCCCGCTTCAATCCAGCCCAGCCCGGCGCCACGGGGATGAAAGTCGCGGCGACCGGGCTTCTGCTGGTCATGGCCGTGCTGTTCGTGGGCAGCCGAATGCTGCAGCCGGCTTTTCCGTGGCTGGCCTATGTGAAGGCCTTTGCCGAGGCGGCGATGGTTGGCGGCCTTGCCGACTGGTTCGCGGTCACCGCGCTGTTCCGCCATCCTCTCGGCCTGCCAATCCCGCACACGGCAATCATCCCGCGCAATAAAGACCGCATTGGAGAGGCGCTCGCCAATTTCATCAACGATAATTTCCTCGTGCCCTCCGTTGTTGCTCGGCGGATGCGCAATATCGACGTCGCCGGTGCCGCGGGCGGTTCCTCCGGACCCCCGCCGCTGAAGGGACTCGAATACGCCACGGCGCGTCGCGGCTGATCGCCGACATCTTCGAAGGCCTCGACGACGAGCGGCTTGGCGGGCTTGTGAAAGGGGCAGTCGCCACCCGAATCGAAAAAATGCGAGTGGCCCCGCTACTCGGTCACGCGCTTGCTTCGGCAATCAACGAAGACCGGCACGTGCCAATGCTCGAGGCGGCGATCCGGTGGATGGACCGGGCGCTCAACGCCAACGAAGAGCTGATCCGCGACATGGTGCACAAGAAGGCGAATTGGGTGCTCAAGCTCGCCGGGCTCGATGCCAAGCTGGCCGACGCGATCGTCGATGGGTTGAGGAAGCTGACCGCCGAAATGTCTACCGATCCAGCCCATCCCGTCCGGATCAAAGTCGAGGAGGCGTTGGCGCAGCTCGCCAACGACCTTCAGACCAACCCCGAGACGCAGGCCAAGGTCGAGGCGATGAAGGAGCAACTGCTCGCCAACCGGTCGGTCGCGCTGTGGATCGACACGTTGTGGGAAAAGGGGCGCGAGGCGGTAATCCGGGCCGCGCGCAACCCCGACGCCGCAATGGCTGGCCGGCTGGGCGACGTCTTGAAGTCGATGGGGGCGTCGCTGGAGCAGGATCGGCGGATACGGTCTGCGATTAATCAGTTCGTCCGCCGCGCCGCGGCCGGAATGGCGCAGAGCTACGGAAGCTCGATCGTGAAGCTGGTCTCGGAAACCATCCGCGGCTGGGACGCGCGAACCGTGACTGCGCGGCTCGAATCGGCGGTCGGGCGCGATCTCCAATATATCCGAATCAACGGCACATTGGTCGGCGGCCTCGTCGGCTTGGCAATCCACGCTCTCGACGCGCTTTAGTCATCCGTTCGTCGGTGCCGCCGCCGCTCCCGTCGAAATGAACGCAACCGTCAGCCTCGATTCACGCTGGCGAGCGCAGCGAAGACCCATGACATCGAAGTCGCTCCTCCTTTCCGCTTCGGCGCTGCTGCTGGTTCCGGCCCCGGCGCTCGCTCAGTCCGCGCCTGCCGCTGAACAAGAGCCGCAGGCCCAGGTGCCGGCAAATTCGACGGCCGACGAAGCGCAGGACCAGGACGACAGCGATGCGCAAACGATCGTCGTCACCGGGCACAAGCTGCCTGGCTCCGTGATCGGCGACATTCCGCCCGAAAACACGTTGACCAGCCGCGACATCCAGGCGACCGGCGCGACCAGCATCGACGAGCTACTCGACGCCATTGCCCCGCAAGTCGGCAGCGCCCAGGGACGCGGCGGCGAGCGTCCTGTGATGCTGTTGAATGGGCAACGCGTATCGAGCTTCCGTGAGCTTCGCGACATCCCGACCGAAGCGATCAGCAGGGTCGAGATCCTGCCCGAGGAAGTGGCCCTCAAATACGGCTATTCGGCCAACCAGAAGGTCGTCAATCTGGTCCTCAGGCCGCGCTTTCGCTCGACCGCGGCAATGGTTCGCGGCCAGGCAGCGACGGACGGCGGCTATGGCGCAGGGGTTGTCGACGCCACGCGGCTGATGATCGGCGACAACGGGCGGACCAGCATCAATCTTCACGCCGAAGGCAATACGATGCTGACCGAGAACGAGCGCAACATCGTCGTTGCCGACCCGGCGCCGCCATTGACGGGCGGCGATGCCGCGGCGGCGCGCTCGCTGATCGGGTCGAAGCGCGACATTCGCGGCTCGGTTACCGTGAACCGCCAACTCGGGACCTTGGGAGCGACTGGCAACGTCGAGCTCGAGCACAACGAAGGCCGGTCACTCATTGGCCTCGGCGACACATTGCTTTTGCCGCTCGCACGGGAGACGAGCACGGACACTGCTCATGCCGGAGGAGTACTCAATGGCGCGTTGGGTACTTGGCACTGGACGGTCACAGGAAACGCGGACGCCTCGCACGGGGTCACCAGGACCGACCGCGACGCGACCGACATTCGCGACCGGGCGACCACCACAACGCTCTCGGGAGATATCGATGCGACCGCGAACGGGAAGCTGATCAGGCTTCCAGCGGGCAATGCCGAAGCGACGGTGAAGGTCGGGGCGAGCACTCTTCACCTCGAGAGCAATCACATTCGCAGTACGGTGGAGACAGCCAATTCGCTCGCCCGCACTAGCGGCGATGCGGGGTTCAACGTGGACGTGCCGGTCTCGCGGCGCAACAGCGACTTTTCTGCTTTGGGCAACCTCAGCCTCAACGCCAATGCGGAAGTCGAGCAGCTGTCGGATTTCGGAACTCTGACGACGGTCGGCGCGGGAGCGAACCTCACGCCCGTGAACCGCCTCAACCTCATCGCCAGCTGGACCAGGGAGGAGGGAGCGCCGACCGTGGCCCAGCTTGGTGACCCCATCCTCGAAACGCCGGACACGCGAATTTTCGACTTCACAACCGGCCAGACGGTGCTCGTCACTGCGATCACCGGCGGTAACCCCGCACTAAAGGCCGACCGCCGCAACGTGATCAAGCTCGGCGCCAACTGGCAGCCGTTTGAGAATTCCGACTTCAGGGTCCGCGCCGAATATGTCCACGAGCGGATCGAGAATCCGATCTCCAATTTCCCGGGACCGACTCCGGCGCTCGAAGCGGCGTTTCCGGACCGCTTCGTGCGTGACTCGGAGGGGAATCTCGTTGCCGTCGACCTGCGGCCGGTCAATTACGACAGATCGCGGCGCGATGCGCTTCGAATCGGCTTTGACTTCTCGAAAGCGCTGAAGTCCGCCCCGCCTTCGCCGGAGGCGATCGCTGCTTTTCGCAAACGCGCAGAGGCAGCCGGGATGCCGGTTCCAGAGCAGCCGCAATCGCGCGAAGGCCGTGGGGGGTTCCGCGGCGGGCGCTTCGGCGGGCGAAGCGGCGGCAGGCTGACATTCTCGCTGACCGATAACATCACCTTCGTTGACGACGTGACGATCCGCGATGGCCTGAAGCTCGACTACCTACACGGCGACGCGAAAGGACAATCGGGAGGTCAGCCGCGTCACGAGATCGAAGGGCGCGCCGGCTATTTCAACAATGGCCTCGGCGCGTTCCTCTCAGCGAATTGGAGAAGCGCGACCGACGTGACCACCGCAACCGGCGACGACCTGCATTTCTCGCCTCTGGCGACCTTCGACCTCAGGCTGTTCGCCAATGTGGGGCAGCGGTTCGACCTAGTCGCCAAGCATCCCTGGCTGCGCGGGAGCTCGTTGCGCTTCGAGGTCAGCAATATCTTCAATTCGCGGCCGAAGGTGCACGACGCATTGGGGAACGTGCCGCTGGGCTATCAGCCGGATCTCCTCGACCCGCTCGGGCGAACGATCAGCATTACCATCCGCAAGCTGTTCCTGCCGCCGCCGAGCTTCTTTCGAGGACGCTCAAGCGGAGGCGGAGGGGGCGACGGCTAGGGTCGCGGCGCGAGCAGGGCGTCGAGAGTTCCCTCGCCCTGTCCGCTCTTCACCAGCCGCGGATAGCGAAGCCCGCCGTGCCAGTTCAGCTGCACGGTTCGGATAAGATCGCTGTCGCCGCTCTTCACCTGAAGCACGATCGGCTGACTGGTGCCCTTGGCCGCGCGGATTGCGTCCTTCAGTACATCGGCGTCGAATTCGCGGCCGTTCACGGCGATGATCTTCGACCCCACCGTCAGACCCGCATCGAACGCGGGGCTTCCCCACAGCACGCTCGAAATCGTCGAGTCCTTCGTGCTGACGGTGAGCCCGCCCGAATAGGTGAGGTCGGCGTATTTTCGGTTCTTCTCCGACGTCTTGATCCAGTTCGTCGGCTGGTCGGTGTAGATGAGGTTGTAGCCACCCTTCGTGATTCCCTCGAGCGGCGCCTTCGGGGCAATGTCATAGACGCGGCGCTGAAGGTAATCGCGCCAATCGTACGGCTGGACCGAATTCAACGTGTTGACGATCGTGTCGAAATCGTAGGTCAGCTCGCCGTAGTCGCCGTCGCGCATCCCGAAGAAAGCGCGGGCGAAGTCGTCGATGGATTTCTTTCCGTGTGACTGCTCGCGGATGATTCGGTCGACGTCCATCCAGATGAGCATGCCTTCGACATAATAATCTTCGCTCCGCTGCCAGCTGCGCCACGGCTGCGGACGGCGCTCGGCGATAATCGGATCGTTGGTGGTGTCTTCCAACGGCCGCCACACACGCCCCGGAGTGCCTTCGCTATACCCTGCCGCGTAGGATGCGATCGCCTGGAGGATGTCGTTCTTCGACACCATCCCGGATCGGGCGGCGATGATGTAGCCCCAGAACTGGGTCATGCCCTCATACACCCACATCATGCTGTCCTGCATCGGGGTCCGGTAATCGGGCGTCCACAGGTCGGCTGCGCGGCGGTACTTGCCGTTCCAGCTGTGCGTGAATTCGTGAGGGATAAGCGACGCTCGGTCGCTCATATGATCGCCCCAATCGGTGAAATAGCCGAGGTCGGTGCCGTCTTCGGAGCTTCGGTGATGCTCGAGTCCCTCGCCGCCGAGGTTCTTCGAAATCGTCAGCAGGAAATCGTAATGGTCGTAGTGCTGGGCGCCCATGACCTTCACTTCCTGATCGACCATGCGCTTGTGCGCAGCGATCTGGGCCGGAGTTGCTTCAAGCTCCGCCTCGGTATCGGCAATCACGTCGAGATTGACCCGGTCGCTGAGCGGGTATCGGCGGTAATGGGCGCCGGCGATTAGCGGCGAATCGGCAAGCGTCTGGTAGCTCGTCACAGGATAATCGATACGGTTGCCGGACTGACCGCGTGGCCGAAGCGCTGTCGCGACCTTCCAGCCGGTAGGAACGACCACCGACGCCTGCACCGGTATATCGCGGACATAATAGCCGGCCGGGTACAAGGACGTTGCGATCCACTCGATGCTTTCCATGTCGGGAGTCGCGACAATCCGGCCCTGGTTGTCGTTTGTCGGAGAGAGATATTGGAAATCGGCGTCGATCGCCGTCACTCCGGCCGGGACTTCCACGTGGAAGGCGTAGACGTCGAGCGTGTCGCGGACCCACTTCAGCGGCTGTCCATTCGCGGTGAAGCGGATCCCGTCGACTTTGCGGATCGCGCCCTCGGGCGAGTGAGCGCCGGGCAGCCACTGCGGATAGAGGAGGACGAAGTCGCCCGGCTTGGCGACCGGGATATGCTCGTGAATCTTGAAGATTCCGCGGGTGTTGTCGGTCGTGTCCACGGTCAGCTGGATCGTTCCCGGGTAGCGAACGTCGCGCGCCGCCGGGATTGGCGGCACTTTCGACGTCGGACCGGCTGGAAGGCTGTTCTGCGGCGGATTGATTGCGGGGGCGACCGTCGGGACAGGGGCAGCAATGGCTGCAGACGAAAACAGCAGGCAGGCAAGCGCGGTCAGCCGCAACATTCTTCTCCTCGGGAGGAATCTCGAAAACAGCCATGATTTTGGGCCATCGCGCGCCGGGAAGTCCAGCCGCTGATCGGACGCAGGCCGATGCATTCCTTTCCTTTGTCGAATGTTTTTGCCATGCGCGCGGCGATGAAAGCGCCGCAACCGATCCGTGGAATGCAAAGCCTGCTTGGCGAGGACGCCGACCGAATGGCAGCGGTCGTCAAAGTCTTCGACCGGGTGCGCAGGCTCTACGGCTTCAAGCGCGTGGAGGTACCGGTGCTCGAGCCTACGGAAGTGTTCGCCCGGACGATGGGCGAGACTACCGACGTGGTGTCGAAGGAAATGTACAGCTTCGACGACCGGAGCGGTGATTCGGTGACGATGCGGCCCGAGTTCACCGCCGGCATAGCGCGGGCGTTCTTGTCGGAAGGGTGGCAGCAGCATGTGCCGCTGAAGGTGGCGACTCACGGTCCGGCTTTCCGTTACGAGCGGCCGCAGAAGGGGCGTTTCCGCCAGTTTCACCAGCTTGATTCGGAAATCATCGGGGCCGGAGAGGCTCAAGCTGACGTCGAGCTTCTGTGCTTCGCCGACCAGCTGTTGAAAGAGCTCGGAATCGGCGAAGTGACTCTGCAGCTCAACACGCTTGGCGACGCGCCCACACGAGAAGCGTGGCGGGTAGCGCTGATCGACCATTTCCGCGCCTCAAGCGGCAAGCTGTCCGAGGAGAGCCGCGAGCGGCTCGAACGCAATCCGCTGCGAATCCTCGACAGCAAGGATCCGCGCGACAAGGTCATCGCCGAGGCGGCGCCGGATATCGACGATTTTCTCACCCCCGAAGCGAAAGATTTCTTTGCGGCAGTGACTGCCGGGCTGGATTCGTCGGGCGTGAAGTGGACCCGCAACCCGCGCCTGGTTCGTGGTCTCGATTATTATCGCCACACCGCGTTCGAGTTCGTCACCGACCGGCTTGGAGCGCAAGGCGCGGTGATCGCCGGCGGGCGCTACGACGGCCTCGTTGAAGCGCTCGGCGGCCCGCACACGCCGGCGGTGGGCTGGGCCGCCGGAATCGAGCGATTGTCGATGTTGATCGAGGCGCCGGAGCCGGAGCAGCCGGTGATCGTCGTGGTTCCTGTGGGCGATCGCGCCCAGGTCGCCGCCGAAGGCGTGGTTGCCGGGCTTCGCCGTCAGGGAGTTGCCGCCGACATGGCTTTTCGCGGCAACATCAAGAAGCGGATGAGCAGGGCGGATTCGGCCGGCGCGAAATATGTCCTGGTCCTTGGCGACGAGGAGCTCGACCGCGGCGAAGCCCAGCTCAAGGAAATGCAAACCGGAGCTCAGCGGGCAGTCTCGCTCGATCTGCTGCTGGAGGCGATCTCCGAGTGACCAAAATCTCCTCGGAACGCATTGCGTCGATCGAAGCGCGTAAGGCTGAACTCGCAGAAGCCATGTCTCGCGGCGATGTCGCGCCCGACGAATTCGTGAAGCTGTCGAAGGACTATGCCGCGATCGAGCCTATTGCAGCAGCAGCGCGTGAGGTTCGCCGCCTCCGCGCTGAGCTCGATGTGCTCAACGGAATGCTCCACGACCCCGGCTCGGAGGCCGAGCTCAAGGAAATGGCCGAGCTCGAGGTGGGCGAGATCCGAAAGCGGCTGCCCGAAGCCGAACGTGCGCTGGCGATCAGGCTGCTTCCCCGCGACTCCGCCGACGAGCGCGCGGCGATGCTCGAGGTGCGCGCCGGCACCGGCGGCGATGAGGCGGCGCTGTTCGCTGGCGACCTCCTGCGCATGTATCAGCGATTCGCGGACGAGCAGGGATGGCGGTTCGAGCTCATTTCAGCGAGCCCGTCGGAGCTCGGCGGTTACAAGGAAGCGGTCGCCTCTATCAACGGCACCGGCGTGTTCGCCAAGCTCAAGTTCGAAAGCGGCGTCCACCGGGTGCAGCGAGTGCCGGTGACCGAGGCGGGCGGGCGAATCCACACCTCCGCGGCGACGGTCGCGGTCCTTCCCGAAGCCGAGGACGTCGACGTCCAGATCGACGACAAGGATCTTCGAATCGACGTCTATCGCTCGTCGGGACCGGGGGGGCAGTCCGTCAACACCACCGACAGCGCGGTCAGGATCACGCACCTGCCGACCGGGCTGGTAGTTATCCAGCAGGACGAAAAATCGCAGCACAAGAACAAAGCGAAGGCGCTAAAAGTGCTCCGAACGCGTTTGTTCGAAATGGAGCGCGAGCGGCTTGCGAACGAGAGGGCCGGTGCCCGAAAGTCGATGGTCGGCTCGGGCGACCGCTCAGAGCGAATTCGCACGTACAATTTCCCGCAGGGCCGAGTGACGGACCACCGAATCAACCTCACGCTCCATAAGCTCGAGCAGATTCTAGAAGGTCCCGGCCTCGCCGAGCTGATCGACGCCCTGACCGCCGAAGACGAGGCGCAAAGGCTCGCCGGGCTCGAAGATGCCTGAACTCGCGCCCGTCCGAGTGGCGGGGCTAGAGCATTGAAAGCTGTAACTCGAGCGCTTGCCGACGCCACTCGCCAGCTTTCGGAGACGAGCGACACCGCGCGGCTGGATGCCGAGCTGCTGATGGCCGAGGCTCTTCACATTGATCGCGACCGGCTGCTTCTCGACCCGCCCGGCCGAGAGCCACCGAAGCGCTTCTGGACGATGGTGGAGCGGCGGCTCGGCGGCGAACCGGTCGCCTACATTACCGGTCGCCGCGCCTTCTGGAACATCGAGCTTCACGTCGGGCCGGGGGTGCTCATCCCCCGCCCCGACAGCGAAGTGCTGATCGCCTCCGCTCTCGAACATTTCGAGGGGACGGCAGGCCCGAAGCGGATCCTCGATCTTGGAAGCGGTCCGGGAACGCTGCTACTCGCGGCGCTTGACCTGTGGCCGGAGGCGACGGGGGTGGGCGTCGATTCGTCGCGTCGGGCGCTGTCCTATGCGATGGCCAATTCGCGCCGGCTCGGCTTCGAAAGGCGAGCGAAGTTTACAGTCGGCGACTGGGCTGCCGGGATCGAGGAGAAATTCGACCTCATCCTTTGCAACCCGCCCTATGTCGCCGAACAGGACGAGCTTGGCCCTGGAGTTGCCGAGCACGAACCGCACGAGGCGTTGTTCGCCGGACCCGAGGGGCTCGATTCGATCCGCAGCTTCGCGCCCGAAATTCCCCGCCTGTTGGCCAACGGTGGCCTTGCTGCGGTCGAAATCGGTGCGGGGCAGGCGAGCGCTGCCGTCCGGCTCCTCGAGCGCGACGGGCTGCAAGGGCGAACCGTCCAGGACCTTGGCGGGCGCGACCGCGCCATACTCCTTACCTGGGTTTGACAGAAATTCGCTTGGAATTAGGCTCGATCGGCATTACATCAACTGTCAGGACCGGGTCCGCTCCACGGAATTGACCTCGGCGCATCCCGTCCTACCCCCGACGCAATCGGCCGTTCTCGAAGCGCTAAGCGCAGATCGGAGCGATAAAGCGGAATCGCGCAACGCGCGAACCGCGAAGGCCAGGGAAACGGGGGCGAACCTTCTACGGGTTAAGGAAGTAGCGATTTGATCAATAATCGACAGGGCGGACGCAGGCGCGGCCGCGGGGGCCAGAGAGGCCAGAATTCCGGGGGGAACCGGCAGGACAACCGGCAGCGCGGAAACGCGGCGCAGTTGCTTGAGAAATACAAGAACATGGCGCGAGACGCGCAGCTCGCCGGCGACCGCGTCCAGAGCGAATATTACCTGCAGTTCGCCGACCATTATTTCCGCGTGCTCGGCGAGAACCGGGCCCGATTCGAAGACCAGCGCAAGCAGCGCGGCGACGATTCGTCCGATGACGACGACAGCGACAACGAGTTTGCTGCCGCCGAGACATCGGATGAGGGCCGCGAAGACGACAGCAACAACAACCGCCGCCGGCGCAGCAACGGCCGCGACCGATCGCAACGCAACGGCTCCAAGGCTGACGAATCGGACGAGAATGCCGAGCGCATCGCAGTCGAAGCGCTGCCTCCGGCAATCGGGCAGACCGAAGACGGCGAGGAAGCTCCAGCCAAGCCGAAGCGGCGCGCCCGCAAGCCCCGCAACGATAGCGACGAAGCGGGAATCGCGCCCGCCGCCTGACGGCCATCGCCATCGCTACAACGAAAAACGGCTCGCCATCGCTGGCGAGCCGTTTCCGTTTGGGCGCTCTGAGCCCGGGTGCGATTACTTGATTTTCGCGCCCATGTAGGTCTCGATCCGCTTCACCAGCGATGCCGGAAGCGGCACGTAATCGAGAGCAAGCGCCTGCTTCTGGCCCTTGTTGAGCGACCAGGCGAAGAATTTCTTCGCTTCCGCGCTGCTCTGCGGATTCTTCGGCTGCTTGTACATGATGACCCAGGTGGTCGCGGCGATCGGCCAGGCCGTTGCGCCGGGCGCATTGGTCATCAGCAGGTAAAAGTCCTTGGCATGAGACCAGTCGACAGTACCGGCCGCCGCCTGGAAGCTGGCGGTGTTTGGCTGGACGAACTTGCCGGCCTTGTTTTGGACCAGCGCCCACGGGATCTTGTTCTGAAGCGCGTAGGCATATTCAACATAGCCGATCGAGCCGGAGATCTGCTTAACGTAATTGGCCACGCCTTCGTTGCCCTTACCGCCGACGCCGGTCGGCCAGTCGACGGTCGTGCCTTCCCCGATCTGGCTCTTCCACCCGTTGCTCACCTGACTGAGATAGTGGGTGAAATTGTAGGTCGTGCCCGAACCGTCGGAGCGATGGACTACGGAGATGGCGAGGTTGGGCATCTTGAGGCGCGGGATTGAGCCGGTGATCGCCGGATCGTTCCACTTCTTCACCTGGCCCGCGAAGATTCCTGCGAGAACCGGCCCGGTGAGGTGAAGGCGGCCTGGGCGAAGGCCGGAAAGGTTGATGACAGGAACAATTCCGCCGACCACGACCGGGAACTGGACGAGCCCCGCAGCAGCGAGTTCGTCGGGCGTCAGCGGCTTGTCGGAGGCACCGAAGTCCACCGTCGCCGCCTTGATCTGAGCAATTCCGGCGCCCGACCCGACCGACTGGTAATTCATTTCTGTGCCGCCGGCCTTCTTGTAGTCGGCCGCCCAGCGGGAAAGCACCGGGTAAACGAAGCTGGACCCCGCGCCCGTCACGGCGGCGGAAGCGACGCCGGAAACGGCGACGCTCGCCGAGATGACGAGCAGGGCAACAGTACGACTGATGTTGCGCATTGGAAGAAACCCCCCGAGGGAAAAAGCGATGGCTTTCTGCCATCCGCACGACTTCCTAGGCCGTCGGGGTGACGCGACAGTGACCGCCAAGTTGCGGTTTGGTGACGGGTTTGGATCCTAGACCTGAACGTCCACGCTTCGCGGGCGATGCTGTTCGTCCAGAGCAACGAAGGTGAATAGACCTTCGGTGACCTTGATGTCGCTCTTGCCGCGATCGCGAGTGGCGATCACTTCGATCCGAACGCCCATCGAGGTCCGGCCGACTCGCTCGACCTGCGCATAAACCGAGATCAGGTCGCGAATGTGGATGGGTGTGATGAACTTCATCCCCTCGATGGCAACGGTAGCCACCGGGCCGTTGGCGCGCTGCGAGGCGACGATACCGCCGGCGATGTCCATCTGGCTAAGGACCCAGCCGCCGAAAATGTGGCCATTGGCGTTGATGTCGGTCGGGCCGGGTACGATTCGAAGCACCGGCTCAAGATCCAGGTCGGTCATTCATCCTCCTCAGTCCTGCTCCGCCACGCCTCCTCGTCGTGACCGCTGCGCGAGCTGAGGAACGTCAGGATCATCAGTCCGCTGCCAAGCAGCACCGTGAAGAACACGCCGGCCGCAGTCGCGATTAGCAAGTTGAGATCGGCCGTCTTCTCGCCGCGAGCAACCAGCAACACTGCTATCGCCGCGATGACGAGAGCGAAGAGCGCTATCAGCTTCATCAGCCGGACGAAGCGGGCAACCAGCGACTTGCGCGGGCTTGGGAGGGGATCAGGACGGGGCATTGAATTGCTTCCCTTTGGTCGCCGCGCGTGAGACTATCAAGGCGCAGTTCGACGAAGCTGGAGAAGCACATGACCATCCAGTCGATCCTGGCCGACAAGGGCCGCGAAGTTGCAACGATCGGGCCGGACGCAACTGTGTCGGAGGCGGTCGCAAGGCTCGGGGAGAAACGAATCGGCGCACTTC
>CAWITR010000005.1:0-75000 GCA_963839145.1 uncultured Alphaproteobacteria bacterium | reverse complement strand
GCCAGCCAAAAAAGTACAACCGACAGCGCCGAAAAGAACAGGATCCCCCACCAGCTGTGCTTGAGCACGTAGTGGCCGATCTCGTGCCCGGTGACCGCGCGCACTTCGGCCAATGACGCGTTCTTCAACGCGACATCGGAAATCGCGACCCGCGCAGTGCTTCCGACGCCGCCGGCATTGGCCGTGAAGTTATTCGACTGGCGCGAACCGTTGTACATGAAGACGCGGTCCGGCGGCACGCCCGCGCGCGCGGCCATTTCCACGACAGCGTCGCGCACTTGGCCCGGCGGGACCGGCGTATAATGGTTGAACAGCGGCTCGATGACGACCGGCGAGAGCAGCATCAAGAAAGCGAAGGCGATTGCGGTCAAGCCGCCCGCCCAAAGCCACCACGTCCGCCCGGCCTTCCTGATCAACAGGTAAAGCAGCATCAGGAAAATGCCGCCGAGGATCGCACCGATGACCATCGAAATGCCGCCCTGGAGCAGGAAGTCGCCAAGCGGCTGGCTCGTTCGGCCGTAGTTTTTCTCGCGCCACCAGTCCGAATAAATCGTCCACGGCAGCGTCAGGATCGTCGAGATGATTATGAAGACGGCACCGATGACCAGCGCGCGAAGCCATAGACCGCGACGCCGCATCTTCGCTTCTATGCGATCGAGGATTCCCGACCGGACGATTAGCCACGTCACGACGACGGTGACGACCAGCCCCCACAGAAGCATCCATTCCTTGCCGACGGTATAATCGTGCGCCTTGTGAAGCGCCGCGGGGCCAAGGCTGTCGATGAAGCGAGCCGTCGCGGCGTTTACGTCGAGTGCCATTTCGCCAATCCCCTCCTGATCGGACCGCAACCGTAACAGCCGCTCGCGGCTGCACAATGGGAACGTCTGCAATCGGCAGGCGGTTGTCGGCCAATGGCCAAACGCAAAGCGCCCGAACCGATGGAAGCCGTCGTCGCAGCGGAGCTGCCGACGGGCAAGGGCTGGCAGTATGAGCCGAAGTGGGACGGTTTCCGCTGCCTTGCCAGGCGGGACGGCGGGGCCGTCGAGCTGATCTCCAGGAATGGCAAACCGCTCAGCCGTTATTTCCCGGAGGTGGCTGACGCGCTGTCGACGCTGGACGAAAAGGAATTCCTTCTCGACGGCGAATTGATCATCCCCGTCGGCGACGCCTTGTCATTCGACGCACTCCAGCTTCGCCTTCACCCGGCGGAAAGCCGGGTTCGCAAGCTGGCTTCCGAGACCCCGGGCGAGCTGATGCTGTTCGACCTGCTGTCGCTCGGTGGGGACGACTTTTCAGGGGAGCCGCTTACGGAGCGGCGGCGAGCGCTCGAGGCCTTTTTCGAGACGACTGATGTCCCGCAGCTGAAGCTCTCGCCGATGACGACGAGCCGCGACACCGCTTTGGGATGGCTGGAGCGAAGCGGGGGAGCGCTCGATGGTGTTATCGCCAAGCGTCTCGACCAGCCGTACAAGGCGGGCGAGCGGGCGATGGTGAAGGTAAAGCCCGAGCGCACTGCCGACTGTGTCGTGGGCGGCTTTCGCTACGGGACCGGAAGCGACCTCGTCGGCTCGCTACTCCTCGGCCTCTATGACGACTACGGGCTCCTCCACCACGTCGGCTACACTTCCGGAATACCGGCGAACGAGCGCGAGCAACTGACGAACGACCTGCAGAAGCTGGTACAGGAGCCCGGCTTCACCGGCGGCAAGCCCGGAGGGCCGAGCCGCTGGCGAAACGCGCGCTCTGCTCAATGGAAGCCGCTCAAACCCGAGCTCGTCGTGGAGGTGAAGTACGATCAGGTCACTTCCGGACGGTTCCGCCACGGAACCGGCCTGGTCCGCTGGCGGCCCGACAAGGACCCGCAGCAATGTACTTACGAGCAGCTCAAGCCCGAGCTTCGCCCGTCGCAGCTCAAGGAGATCTTCGGCGAGTGAGCACCGATCTCTTCGGCCAGCCATTGATTGCCGGGCTCGAATACCGCCCGGACTTCATCGCTCCCTCCGAAGAATCGCAGCTGCTCGACCATGTTTCCGGAGAGGAACTGTCGCCCTTCCGGTTCCAGGGGTGGACCGGTAAGCGGCTCACCCGCACATTCGGCTGGCGCTACGATTTCGACGATCGCAGCTTTGCGCCTTCAGAACCGATTCCCGAATGGCTCTTGCCGCTGCGCAAGAAGGCGGCCCGCTTCGCCGGGCTGGAGCCGGCGGATTTCGTTCACGCGCTTCTCGTCCGCTACGATCCGGGTGCGGGGATCGGCTGGCATCGCGACCGGCCGCTATTCGAAACCGTCGTCGGCGTATCGCTCGGCAGTCCGGCGGTTCTGCGCTTCCGAAGAAGGCGGTCGCGCGGGTTCGACCGCGAAAGCCTGAGCGTCGAGCCGAGATCCGCCTATCTGCTGACGGGGCCGGCGCGCCACGATTGGGAGCATAGCATCGCGCCCGGCGACACGCTTCGCTTCTCGATTACCTTCCGCTCATTCTCGGATCTCGGCCGGCGAAAGGCCGGAGCTGCCTAGCGCGATTCGAACCCGGCGATGCATTCGGCAACCCAGCGGGCCGCGGTGAGCGCGCTGAGGTCGCTCGAATCGAGCGACGGGTCCCATTCGGTGAGATCGATCAGGCGGACTCGCTTGATCCCCGCCAGCGCCCGGACCGCCCAGAAGAAATCGGCGACATCCATTCCGCCGGGGCGAGCGCCCGGAGCGCCGGGCATCTGCGAGCGGTCGATGACGTCGATGTCGCAGTCGATGACGATCGCGTCGCAATGCGAAATGTGATCGGTCGCTTGCTCGACTGCTGCGCGGATTCCGTCTCGCCGAACCTCGTCCATGCTAAGAACGCAATTCCCGGCGGCGAGCGCGTCGCGGTGCATCTTGGCCGTGTTGGCAAAGCTGGCGAGGCCGACCTGGGCGATATTCTTGCCGGGAAGGCCATCCTTCATCAGCGCGCGCACGGGGTTGCCGTTGCTCAGCCCGTCGTCGAGCTCCCGCATGTCGAAATGCGCGTCGAGCGTGATCAGCCCGATCTTTTCCAGCGGCATGTCGAGGGCGAGAACCGCCGGTCGGGTGATCGCATTGTTGCCGCCGACCAGCAGGGTGAGCGGATGCTCGGCCAGGCTGGATCGAACGGCTTCGCAAATCGGGACCGTAGCCCCGGGGATGTCGAGGCCGTCGAGGTTCACGTCGCCGCGATCGCGAACCGCGGTGAACAGTGACCGGCCGATTTCCACGTCATAGCGACCGATGCGCTTCAACGTCTTTCGAAGTAGCTGCGGCGCCTCATCGCATTTCCCGGGAGTGACCGATCCGGCGGCAAGCGGAGCGCCGAGAAGTCCGATCGGCACTTCGTCCTCATCTGAGATGAGTAGCTCGGAAAGATTGGGCCATGTGTTCATGGTTTTGCCCTACCAGCCGCCGTCGCCTAAGCAACCCGTCCATGTGGGACCGACTTCTTACCGACTGCCGAATTGCGACGATGGAGCCCGCGCCGGGAAACCCGCTCGGGATCATCGACAACGGCGCGATCGGCATCCAGGATGGCCGGATCGTCCGGGTCGGGAGCCGCACCGAGCTTGCGGGAAATCGCGCCCGCGACGTGCTCCCGCTCGGCGGCGCCTGGGTCACTCCGGGGCTGATCGACTGCCACACCCACCTCATCTTCGGAGGCAACCGGGCCGACGAGCATGCAATGCGCCGCGCCGGAAAATCCTACGAAGAAATTGCCGAGACAGGGGGCGGAATCGCCTCGACCGTGAAGCGCACCCGCGAAGCTTCGGAAACCGACCTCCTGGCTTCCGCAGCGATGCGGCTCGACGCGCTGATGAAGGGCGGAGTGACGACCGTCGAAATCAAGTCGGGCTACGCTCTCGACGTCGAGGGCGAGCTTCGGCTTCTGCGCTGCGCAAAGGCGCTGGCGGCGAGCGAAGCGGTTCGGGTCGTGCCGACGCTGCTGGCGCTGCATGCGCTCCCGCCCGAATGGAAGGATCGGCGAATCGGCTACGTCTCCCTCATCGTCGACGAGCTGATCCCGGCAGCAGCCGAATCTCGACTTGCCGGCGCGGTCGACGCGTTTTGCGAAGGCATCGCCTTCACGCCGGACGAAGTGGAGCGGCTGTTCAAGGCCGCCGAAGCGCATGGCCTGCGGGTCAAGCTTCATGCCGAACAGCTCTCCAACCAGCATGGCGCCGGTCTCGCGGCGAAGTACCACGCCCTCTCCGCCGATCATCTTGAGCATCTCGACGAAGACGGAGCCCGGGCCATGGCCGAAGCGGGCATGGTCGCGGTGTTGCTTCCGGGTGCCTTTTACGCGCTCCAGGAGAGTCGCAAGCCGCCGGTGCAGATGCTGCGCGACCACAAGATCCCCATGGCCGTCGCGACCGATTGCAACCCCGGCACCTCGCCGCTGCTTTCACCGACTTTGGCAATGAACATGGCATGCACCTTGTTCGGCCTGACGCCGGAGGAGGTGCTTGCCGGAATGACGCTGAACGCGGCGCGCGCTCTGGGGCTGGAAGCAGACATTGGCACTATCGCCCCCGGCAAGGCCGCGGATCTTTGCGTCTGGCGGCTCGAAAGCCTGGCCGAGCTCGGCTACTGGATCGGCCTTCCGGGACCGGAGAGGCGAATTTACGCCGGGGAAGACTCGTAGAGATATGACCGACCGACGCGATAACAGCCGCCACATCCGCGCCCGACGGGGGCCGGAGATGAAGGCGAAGCAGTGGACCACAGAAGCCGCGGTCCGCATGCTCCAGAACAACCTCGACGACGAAGTCGCAGAGGACCCGCAGAACCTCGTCGTCTATGGCGGCATCGGCCGAGCGGCACGCAACTGGGCCTGTTACGACAAGATCGTCGAGACCCTGGAGCGGCTGGACCGAGACCAGACGCTCCTCGTGCAGTCGGGAAAGCCGGTCGGCGTCTTCCGCACGCATAAGGATGCGCCGCGGGTGCTGATTGCCAACTCCAACATCGTCCCGAAATGGGCGAACTGGGAAACGTTCAACGAACTCGATCGCAAGGGTCTGATGATGTACGGCCAGATGACGGCCGGCAGCTGGATCTACATCGGCAGCCAGGGCATCGTCCAGGGCACCTACGAAACCTTCGTCGAAATGGGCCGCCAGCATTATGGCGGCGATCTTTCCGGCAAATGGGTCCTGACCGCCGGCCTAGGCGGGATGGGCGGGGCGCAGCCGCTCGCGGCGGTAATGGCGGGCGCTCACTGCATCGCCATTGAAGTGCAGGAAAGCCGAATCCAGAAGCGGCTCGAAACTCGTTACGTCGACCACCGCGCCACAAGCATCGACGAAGCGCTTGAGATCATCGGCAACGCCGACAAGCCGACGAGCGTGGGGCTGCTGGGCAATGCCGCCGAAATCGTGCCGCAGATGCTTAAGCGGGGCATCAAACCCGATGCGCTCACGGACCAGACCAGCGCCCACGATCCCGCCAACGGCTACTGCCCCGCCGGCTGGAGTGTCGCAAAATGGCAGGAGATGCGTGAGCGCGACCCGAAGCTGGTCGCCGACGCCGCACGCGTTTCCATCGCGCAGCACGTCGAGGCGATGCTCGGCTTCAACGACATGGGGGTGCCGACCTTCGACTATGGCAACAACATCCGCCAGGAAGCCTATGACGAAGGCATCACCAACGCGTTCGACTTCCCCGGCTTCGTCCCCGCTTATGTTCGCCCGCTCTTCTGCAGGGGCGTCGGACCATTCCGCTGGGTGGCGCTTAGCGGCGATCCGGAGGACATCTACAAGACCGACGCCAAGGTGAAGGAGCTGATCCCGGACGACAAGCACCTGCACCGCTGGCTCGACATGGCGCGTGAGCGGATCGCCTTCCAGGGGCTTCCGGCGCGGATCTGCTGGGTCGGGCTCGGGCAGCGCGACAAGCTCGGACTCGCGTTCAACGAGATGGTGAAGTCCGGAGAGGTCTCGGCGCCGATCGTTATCGGCCGCGACCATCTCGACAGCGGCTCGGTCGCTTCGCCGAACCGCGAGACCGAGTCCATGAAAGACGAGAGCGACGTCGTCTCTGACTGGCCGGTGTTGAACGCGCTTCTGAACTGCGCGTCGGGCGCGACCTGGGTTTCGTTCCACCACGGCGGCGGAGTCGGAATGGGCTATTCGCAGCATGCGGGACAGGTGATCGTCGCCGACGGAAGCGACGACGCCGAGCGGCGGCTTGCGCGCGTTTTGTGGAACGACCCGGCGAGCGGAGTCATGCGCCACGCCGACGCGGGCTATGAGAGCGCCATCGAATGCGCAAAGGAGTTCGGGCTCGACTTGCCGATGGTGACGTCATGAAGCTCAACCCGGAAGAGGTGACGCTGGACCAGCTCCGCCAACTCTGGGCGGGCGCGGACGCGCGGCTGGATGGCGCCTCCATGCAGCGCGTCGCCAACGCCGCCGCGTCGGTCGAGCGCATCGTCGCGAGCGGCGAAACCGTCTACGGCGTCAACACCGGTTTCGGGCTTCTCGCCAACACCCGAATTCCCGACGAGCGCCTGGCCGAGCTGCAGACCAACCTCATCCTTTCGCACGGTGCCGGAGTCGGCGATCCGCTTCCGCGCCACATCTCCCGGCTGATGATCATCCTGAAATTGCTCGGCCTCGGTCGCGGCTATTCGGGAGTGCGGCCGCTCGTGATCGAGGCGCTTCAGGCGCTTCTCGACCGCGAAGCCATTCCGCTGATCCCAAGCCAGGGAAGTGTCGGCGCTTCGGGCGACCTTGCGCCGCTGGCGCACATGGCGGCGGCGCTGATGGGCTTCGGGCAAATCGATTTGGCCGGCGAGGTGATGCCCGCCCGCGATGCCCTTTATGCGCTCGACTTGCGGCCTCTGGAACTCGGCCCCAAGGAAGGGCTGGCGCTAATCAACGGCACGCAAATGTCGACTGCGGTTGCGCTCGATGCGCTGTTCACCAGCGAGCGGGTTTTTTCGGCAGCAATCGCCGCCGGAGCACTGTCGGTCGACGCGCTAAAAGGCTCGATAAAGCCGTTCGACGCCCGCATCTCCGGGCTTCGCGGCCAGCCGGGGCAGATCCGGGTCGCCGCAGCGCTCCGCGACCTGCTTCACGGAAGCGAGATCGTCGCCAGCCACTCCCGCTGCGGAAAGGTGCAAGACCCCTACAGCTTCCGCTGTCAGCCGCAGGTCATGGGCGCGGGGCTCGACCTGTTGACCAACGCGGCGCGGACTTTGGCTATCGAAGCCGGTGCGGTCACCGACAATCCAATCGTCTTCCCGGACGAAGACAGCGCGATTTCCGGCGGTAACTTCCATGCCCAGCCGGTCGGCTTCGCAGCCGACACGATTGCAATGGCAATGTGCGAAGTCGGCTCAATCTCCGAGCGCCGAACCGCTGTCCTGGTCGACCCGAAGATGAGCGGTCTGCCGCCATTCCTGGTCGAGGATTCGGGCGTGAATTCCGGGTTGATGATCCCGCAGGTGACGGCTGCCGCGCTGGTCAGCGAGAACCGCTCGCTGGCGTTCCCGGCGAGTGTCGATTCGATCCCCACCTCGGCGGGACAGGAGGACCATGTGTCGATGGCGCCGATCGCCGCGCGCAAGGCCGGGTCCATCGGTCGCAATGCGGCCGGAGTCATTGCCGTCGAGCTGATCGCAGCCGCTCAGGGGGTGGATTTCCACGCGCCGCTCAAGACCTCGCCCACTCTTCGGGACGTGCAGGCACGGGTGCGCGAGCTTACTCCACGCCTCACTCGCGACCGCTACTGGGGTGACGAGATCGGGGGAGTGCGCTCGGCGGTGCTTGCTGGCGAATTCAGCGCCGGCGGCGATTTCCTCGCTTAGCGCACGCGTTCGTAAGTTCGCGACTTGCAGAACAGGCCGAGGACACAGCCCTTCACCTCGAGCTCGTCTTTCGAAACGAGGCGAATGGTGCCCGAAGCGTGAATGTCGCGGTCGGCCGCGAAGACGTGGCCGCGATAGATGTCGGGCCCGGTGGGCTCGATGTCGGTAATCACCCGCGAGCCGATGAGCTTGATGCCGCTGCCGCGCATCGCCTTTTGCTGCTGGATAGGCGAAGCCTTGACGACGGTCCCGCACAGTTTCGCGCCGCACGGCGCGATTTGAACGACCATCGGGCCGTTCTGCCACTTGCCTTCGATTGGCGTTTGGGCAGACGCGAGCGCAGGTGTACCAAGCGCCGCGAGGGCTCCAAGGCTGAGAAAAATCCGTTTCATACGCATGGGCTTAGCGGTGCTTTGTGGCAGCAATGGAGCGCCGGCATTGCGCCGGAATGAACGCGGTGGCGATCACTCGGAGTTCGGCAGCGGGCCCTCGCTCCTGGTCCACAGCTGCGATTTGCAAATGAAAACTTCGCAACCGGACACTTTCAGCTCATCCCCGTCCAGCTCGAGCTTTGCTTCCGCGTGCAAATCCTGGTCGGGAACGAACAGATTGCCTTTCCAGACGTCGCCCTGTTGCCTGAGGTCGGTCAGGATCTTGAGCCCGATCAGGTCGGGCGTTCCCCTGCGGGCGTCCTGCTTCGCCTGTTCCGTCGCCCATTGCACGGTTCCGCACAGGTCGCTTTCGCACGGAGCAATGTCGACGATGACGCTGTGGTCGGGATTGACCCAGCGGCCGACCATCGATTGCTCTTCCGGCGGTTGGAACGCGGCCGTCGCCGTCATCGCCGCAACAAGCATCAGGTACATGATTTGCCCTCCCCCCGGGACTTGTAGCTGATTGGTCAGTGAAAATCGCGGCTTTTCGGGACGATTTCGACGTTGCGCGGATGGCGGCTCTGCGGACGTCCCCAGCTGCCCGCATGATCGGACTTCTCGAGAGTCGACGGAAGCAGCGAATCGTCGCTCAGGTGGCTGAGCAGGAACGTGTGATCCTCCAGCCGCCCGGCAACGACATGGATGACCTCGCTCTCCGGATCGCGCTGGACCGTTCCGCGCACCGCCATCAGCCGGGCGCCCATGACGATCTTGCGCTGACGCTCGAACAGGTCGGGCCAGACGACGAGGTTCGCCACCCCGGTTTCGTCCTCGATGGTGATGAAGACGACGCCCTTGGATGTGCCGGGGCGCTGGCGGATTAGGACGACTCCAGCGATTCCCAACCGCTTCCCGTCCTTGAGCAACTTAAGCTCTTCGGCGGTGACGAAGCCCTGGCTCGCATAATGGGCGCGAAGGAAATGCATCGGGTGCGCTTTCAGGCTGAGCCGAACCGTCTGGTAATCGCTGATGACATGCTCGGCGAGCGGCATTTGCGGGAGCTGCGCGGGTGCGGATTCCGCGCCTTCGTCGCGAGCTTCCGCGAAGGCAAACAGCGGCAGGTCCGGTGCCTGTTTCAACGCTCGAGATTCCCACAGCGCTGCCCGCCGGTCGAGGCCCATGGATCGAAACGCATCGGCGGCGGCGAGCCGCTGGATCGAGTGCGCCGGCACCCGCCCCCGCGACTTCAGCTCCTCCACTGTCCGATAAGGCTGCCGCTGCACCAGCCGGTCGGCGGCTTCGCGGTGAAAGCCGTCCACCTGGCGAAGACCGAGGCGCAAAGCTCCGCCTTCTAAAGTGCAATCCCACCCGCTGTGGTTCACGTCCACTTCGAGCACCTCGACCCCATGCTCCTTCGCGTCGCGGACGATCTGCGCCGGCGCGTAGAATCCCATCGGCTGCGAGTTGAGCAGTGCGCACGCAAATGCCGCCGGATATTTCCACCGGAGCCAGCTCGACACGTAAACGAGGTGAGCGAAGCTCGCGGCGTGGCTTTCGGGGAAGCCATATTCGCCGAAGCCCTTGATCTGGTCGAAGCAGCGCTGCGCGAAGTCCTCGTCATAGCCGCGCGCCACCATCCGCCCGACCATCTTCTCCTGCAAAAGCTCGATATTCCCCTTCGATCGAAAGGTCGCCATCGCCTTCCTGAGCTGGTTCGCCTCCGCGGGCGAAAAATTCGCTGCGTCGATGGCGATCTTCATTGCCTGCTCCTGGAAAATTGGCACGCCGAGCGTACGCCCCAGAATCTTCTCCAGTTCGTCCGGAGCGCCGTGCGCCGGATCGGGGCAGGGGAAGGTGACCGGCTCCTTGCCCGACCGGCGCTTCAGATACGGGTGGACCATGTCGCCCTGGATTGGCCCCGGCCTGACGATCGCGACTTCGATGACGAGGTCGTAGAAGCAGCGCGGTTTCAGCCTCGGCAGCATGTTCATCTGCGCCCGGCTTTCGACCTGGAAAACGCCAAGCGAATCGCCGCGACAAAGCATGTCGTAAACGGCCGGTTCTTCCGCCGGGATCGTCGCCAGCTCCCAACGTTCGGCATGATGCTTTGCCACCAGGTCGAAGCATTTGCGGATGCAGGTCAGCATCCCCAGAGCGAGCACGTCGATTTTCAAGATCCCGAGCTCGTCGATGTCGTCCTTGTCCCATTCGATGAAGGTTCGGTCCTCCATCGCCCCATTGCCGACCGGCACCGTCTCGGTCAGCGGCCGCTCGGTGAGGATGAAGCCGCCGACATGCTGCGACAGGTGGCGCGGCATGCCGATCAATTGCTCGGCGAGTTTGATCGTCCGCTTCAAATGCGGGTCGGAAAGGTCGAGCCCGGCATCGGCGGCCCGGTCGCTGACATTATCGTCGCCGCCGTGCCCCCAGATCGTCGAGGCCAGCGCTCCGCACACATCCTCCGACAGGCCCATGACCTTGCCGACCTCGCGGATCGCCGAACGCGGGCGATAGTGGATCACGGTCGCCGCGATCCCGGCGCGATCGCGGCCGTACTTCGAATAGATGTGCTGGATCACCTCCTCGCGCCGCTCATGCTCAAAATCGACATCGATGTCGGGCGGCTCGCGGCGCTCCTCGGAAATGAACCGCTCGAACAACAGGTCGCTGGTGGCGGGATCGACGGCAGTAATGCCAAGGCAGTAGCAAACGGCGCTGTTCGCTGCGCTTCCGCGGCCCTGGCAAAGGATCGGCGGGTCGAGCCCTCGAGCGAAGGCGACGATGTCGTGGACGGTCAGGAAATAACGCGCGAAGTCGAGCTTCGCGATCAGCTTCAGCTCGTGGCGAATCTGCTTTTCGACCTTCCTCGGCAGTCCGTCCCGCCACTTTTTTTCTGCGCCGGCCCAGGCCAGCTGCTCCAGATATTCCTGCGGCGATTGGCCATCTGGGACCGTCTCCTTGGGATATTCATAGCGAAGCTCGTCGAGGCTGAAGTTCAACGAATCGGCGAACTCGCGGGTCGCCGAAATGGCGTTCGGCCAGCGCTCGAACAGCCGCGCCATCTCTTGCGGAGACTTCAGGTGCCGCTCGGCATTAGGGTCCAGAAGGAAGCTCGCCTTCGCGATCACCGTCTTCTCGCGAATGCAGGTCATCACGTCCTGAAGCGGCCGCTTTTCGGGCGCGTGGTAATGGACGTCGTTGGTCGCGAGGATCGTGCAGCCGTTCGCGCGAGCAATCCGGTCGAGCCGCTCGATGCGCGCAGCATCGTCGCCGCGATAACGCCAACTTGCGGCGACATGCCGAAGCGACGGCAGGGCACCGCGAAGCCGCACAAGCTCGCCTTCGAAGGAGTCGAGATCGTCGGACGGCCAGGCGATGAAGGCGATGCCGTCCCGGTGCGCGGCGACATCCTCAAGCGACAGCTCGCATTCGCCTTTTGGGGCGCGCATTTTGCCGAGGCTGAGCAGGCGCGAAAGGCGGCCGTAGCCGTCGCGATGACAAGGATAGGCGAGCAGCGAGGGGGCATCGGCAAGATCGAACCTGCACCCGATCAGCGGCTTCAATCCCGCCGCCTTGCAGGCGCTGTGCATCCGGACCACGCCGGCCAACGTGTTGCGGTCGGCGATGCCGATCGAGTCCATCCCCAATTCGAGCGCACGAAGCACCAGCTCGATCGAATCCGACGCGCCGCGGAGAAAGGAGAACGGGGAGGTAATTCCAAGCTCGACATAAGGCGCGCGCGCGATGTCCGGAGCCGGACCGTCGCGTACCAGCGTCATTCGGGAGAAGCCGACTTTCTCCGGCATCACCCGAACAGCCCGTGCAAATACCAATTGGGTGGACCGCCGCGCCCATCTCCGAACAGGCCTTCACGAAAGATCCAGTAGCGGCGGCCGTCATTGTCCTCGATCCGATAATAATCGCGAAGGCGCGCATTCGACCGCTCGCGCCACCATTCGGGAGCGATCCGCTCCGGCCCCTCCACTCGGGCGATGTCGTGCACGCCGCGGCGCCACACGAACCGGCGAGGCATGCCTTCGGGAGTGGCGTAAATAACGTCGATCGCTTCGGGGCGGTCGAGGAGGCGTTGTGGCCTCTTCCCCGTCGTTGCGAGCGGAGCGAAGCAATCCAGGTTTTCGCAAGTGGATTGCTTCGTCGCCTTCGCTCCTCGCAATGACGAGACTGCGGACTCCCACCGCACGGCCCGCTCCGGCAAATGGCTCTCGAACGCTTGCGGGCGCCGCACGCGGCCGGGCCCGAGCTTCACCGTCAGCCGGTCGATGAGCCGCGCGAGGTCACCCGATCCGTCCGGTTCCTCGACCAGGCTCTGCTGCGCCGCGCCGAGTTTCTCCGTCCATTGCGCGACCAGCACGAAAGCGTCGAAGCCGAAACCCGAATCGAGCGTGGCCGCCTTGTCGATCAGCAGGCGCTGGAGGTGATTCGGGTCGCGGCTGGCAATCGCGGTTGCCACCCATGCCGTCGCAACGCTGCCGTCGACCCGGAATCCGTTAAGCGACAATTCGCGCGCGCCGAGACGCCGTTCCTCGAGTTCTTCGACGAGCTTTGGGATCAGCTTCTCGAGAGCGTGCGGTGCCGCTTCGGGATGAGTGGCGGGTTCCTGTAACCGCAAGCTCGCCCGCGGCGGCGGGTTCTCGGCAATCGCGGTTAGTGGCTCCGGCTTTCGCCCGAGCGCGCGGTCGAGCGCATCGACGACATCCTCAGCCCCGCGGAATCGCCGCGCCAGCGCCAGCCGTGGAACGGCGGCCACAGCGCCGATCGTCTTCAGCCCCAGCCGCTCGAGCGTTCTAACCGTATCGGCTTCCAGCCGAAGCGCGGACACGTGGAGCGGCGCCAGCTCATTCCCGCCGAAGTGGCTGAAGGCCCAGGCCGCCGCAGCAGTGGACGCAATCGCCACGCGCGCGGTCAGTCCAATCGCGGCGAAGCGCTCGCGCGTATCCGCCGCCAGCGCGTCTTCGCCGCCGAACAGATGCGCGACACCGGTGACATCGAGACGCAAGCCATCGGCGGCATCAACCTCGACCAGCGGCGACCAGCGTTGCGCCCATTTCGCCAGCCGGTTCAGAAGCGTGGCGTCGCCTTCGAGGTCGGCCGGCATCGCTACCAGCGCCGGGTCGAGCGCGCGGGCGTCGGTCAGCCGCGCCCCAGCCCTGGCGCCGCGATCCGCCGCGGCCTTGGTGACGGCGTGGATCACCGGCCCATGAGTGCCCTCGACGGTCAGGACGGTAGGCTGGTCAGGCGCGCAGTCTGTGGTCTTCCTCCACCGCTCGATCGCCAAAGCCGGAAACCAGATGGAAGCGATCCGAGTCATGCGCGACTCTCCACTGCCCCGGCGGATGCCCTCGGGCGCGGAACAGCTCGGCGTGCCACGCGGGCGGGCCTGGAGCGCGCGAGTCGAGCGGGTTCGCCAGCGACGGAGCACTTGCGATTCGCCACCGCATCCGAGCGCCGCTCAAATTTGCAGTTCCGTTCAGCCGCACCAGCCAGCACGACACGCCCGACCGTTCCGAAGCGACCGCGAGCCTTCGCGTGGCGGTAAAGTCGAGCGCCGCCGGGTTGCCGTACAGTTCGCCGATGACGGCCGAGAGGGCAGCGCATCTTACCCCCTCCTCCATGGCCCAAAGCGCATCCCTTGCATCGCGAGCTTCGACGTGGATGAGATCGAGGTTGGCAACTCCCGGCGGATAGACTCGCCCGCTTTCGAGGATCGCCATTCGATCCTGCACCCACAGTACCGGCTTCGACGGATCGAGCTGCGGGAGGAGAAACCCCGCCCAACCGCTGTCACGGGGCTTTGCGAAGAGCTCTGAGAGGGTGGCTTGCCGGGCGCCGCAGGCAAGCGCCATCGTCCGCCAGCTTCGAGCGGACGCGAATGGGCCGGCCGGACCTGCGCAAAGACAGCTCCGCCGGCGACGAGAGACAAGCCTTTCGCCACACGACTCACAACGCTCATGTTCTACGTTTGTTCTTGTCCTGCGACTCAGGCCAAAGAGTCAATCCCGTGACTCGCCGCGCTCGACTTCCTCGAGAAACTTCACGATCTCGGCGACTGCTGCACGCGCAGTGGCCCGAGACATCACAAAGCCCATGTGGCTCGAATTCAGCTCGACCGCTTTATCGCGGGTGTCATCCGTACCGCGCGCCGAGGGCGCGCCGACGATCCCGTCGCTCCGCGACCAGATGGCAAGCGTCGGTACCGGCGGTTTCTCCTCGCTATCCGGAATCGGGGGGTCGTCGACCGGGTGGCCGGCCACCCATTCGTAAAGGCGCCACACATTCGTGTAGCGCCGCCGGTCGCCCCATACTGGCGAGCCGAGCGTGACCACCGCGCGAACGCGATTCGGCTCTGCACGCGCAATTTCTCGGGCATAGAGTCCTCCAAGGCTCCAACCGACCAGCAGAATCGGCTCGTCATGCCCACAGCAATCGATCGCACGCTCCAGCGTGTCCAACGTCCCCGCGTCCGCACCGAAATTTACGCCCTGCCGCCAAGGATGGGTCCGGAACCCCGCGTCGGCGAGCGCCCGGCGCAACTGTGTCGTATGGCGGTCGTTCGCTAGAAAGCCGGGGATGACCATCGCCGGTCTCCCGTCGCGGGGGCCGATCACGCCCTGTGGCCCGATCATTCCCGGCAAGTGCCGGATCAGTGCCGCGATCTCCTTCAGCCGCTGGAGGCTTCCGGGAGCGCCGTCCCGGCTCAGAGAAACTCGCCCCCCATCAGCTCCTGAAGCGCTTCGGGAAGCTTCACCCGCCCGTCCGCCGTCTGGTGGTTCTCCAGCAAAGGCACCAGAATTCGAGGGGACGCAAGCGCCGTATTGTTGAGCGTGTGCGCGAACCGTACCTTGCCGTCGGCGCCGCGGTAACGAATGTTCGCACGCCGCGCCTGCCAGTCGTGCAACGTCGAGCAGCTATGAGTCTCGCGATATTTCCCGAGGCTGGGGACCCAACTCTCGATGTCGTTCATCCGGTACTTGCCGAGCCCCATGTCGCCGGTCGACGTTTCGATCACCTGATAGGGGATTTCGAGATCGCCAAGCAGGCTCTCGGCCAGGCCGAGAAGCTTCGAATGCCATTCGGCAGACACCGCGTCATCCGCCTCGCAGATGACATATTGCTCCACCTTCACGAACTGGTGAACGCGAAGAAGCCCGCGCACGTCCTTGCCCGCGCTTCCAGCTTCGCGGCGAAAGCAGGGCGAGAAGCCCGCGTACAGCACCGGCAGCGCATCGCTTGTCGAGGATCTCGCCAGAATGAAGTGAGGTCAGCGCCACCTCGGCTGTCCCGGCGAGCCACAGATCGTCCTCGGGGAGATGGTAGGTCTCCTCCATGTGCCCGGGGAACTGTCCCTGGTTGAAAAAGGCTTCCGGCCGGGCGATCGCCGGCACGGTAATCGGCGTGAACCCGGCATCGGCAATCTTGCCGAGCGCCCAGCCCATCAGCTTGGTCTCGAGCAGCGCCAGCCGGCCCTTGAGGCAATAGGTCCGCGATCCCGACACCTGGACGATCCGGCTGAGGTCGGCCCAGTCGTTCTTCTCCATCAGGGCGACATGATCGAGCGGTTCGAAGTCGAACTTCGGCGGCTCGCCGACCGTCTTGATGACGATGTTGAAGCTTTCGTCGGGCCCGACCGGTGCGCCTTCGTACGGGACGTTCGGGACCAGCAGCATCAGCGAGCGGAGCGCCTCCTGCTTTTCGCCGAGATCCTTCTCCAGCTCGGAAGCGCGAGCGCCGGCCTCCTTGGCCTTCCTCCCAAGCTCAGCCTTCTCCTCCGGCTTTGCGTCCTTGAAGCGGCCGCTGATTGCGTTGCGCTCGGCGCGGAGGTGGTCGATCTCCGTTTTGAGCGCCCGCACCTTGGCGTCGAGCTTTAGGATTTCGCCGAGGTCGAGGTCGACGCCCTTGTCGCGGATGGCTCGCTCGACGCCCTCCGGATTGGCCTTGATGAAGTCTATTCCCAGCATGTTTGCGGCACTCGCCAATGGCTAATCGAAATGCAAGCGCCGGTAGCGTCCCCGGAAGAACAGCAATGGGTCGAGATTGGGGTCGAAGCTGGCACGAACGACCTCGCCGATCAGAAGGTCGTGATCGCCGCCGCCGTGTACCGCGTGCCGCTCGCACTCGAACACCGCCAGCGAATCCATCAGCAGTGGAGCGCCGGTCTCGCCCGTCGACCAGCGTGTCGTTCCGAATCTGTCTTCGTTCCGCGTCGAAAAGCGGATCGACGCCGGCTGCTGGCCCGTCTGGAGGACGTTGACTGCGAAATGCGACGCCGTGGTCAACGCGCCGGAGCAGCGCGCTCGCGTCGAAACGCAGACGAGCAGCAGCGGCGGGTCCAGCGACACCGACGTGAAGCTATTGACGGTAAGGCCGAACGGGCGCCCCTCACCGTCGACGCAGGTAACGACAGTAACTCCGGTCGCGAAGCTGCCGAGCGCATCGCGGAGCGTGCGCTGGTCGGATCCGCTCCGATATTCGCGGGTGGGCGCGTCTGCAGCCATTCAGGCAGGCTATAGCGGCGTGCGCAGAAACCTCCACTCACCCGACGCTGCCTCACTTCATTAGGAATTTCTTAGGCTGCGCGTGCGAAGCCGTTCGGGCTGATCCGACGAGGGAGGGGGCAGCCAATGAATGCACCAATCGTCCCAAAGCGCGACGACAAACGATCGCGCGTGTTCCTCTCCGCCCAGCTGGATTCCGGATCAGGCCCCGAGGCCGTTCGAATTCGCGACATCTCGCGAACGGGCGCCCTCCTCGAAGCAGAGGTTCCGCCCAAAGTGGGCGAGACGGTTGAGCTGACCTGCGGAGCAACCGACCTTCACGCCCGCGTGGCGTGGGCCGATCGCGGCTGGTTCGGCGTTGAGTTCTTCACTCCACTCGTCCTCGGCGATCTCGTCGATGCACGTGGCGCCAGGCTCCAGGTGTCGGCACCGCGCAACTACCACGCCGGCGAGCCCCTCGCGCGCTAAGCTCGCGCCCTCAGCGAACGCCCGGGACGCCTGTTCCGAGAAGGTGCCCGCCCACCGTTTGGCCGTAATAGCTTTTCTGGCCACTGAAGTTGGCTTTCGCATTTTCGGCGACCGTGCCGGTCTGGCGCGGATCCTTCGGGCGCTCGTGGCTGTCGACGAAGGCGGCGACATCCCAGGCTTCGTCGTCGGTTAGCGTATTGCTCTGGCCGAACGGCATGTTCGCTTTGATGAACCCGGCGGCCAAATCGACCCGCGCCATTCCCGCACCCCAATTGTAACTCCGCGGGCCCCAAAGCGGCGGGTAAACGACCTTGCCGTCAGGCGTGCTCGCACCCTGGCCGTCACTGCCGTGGCAGGCGGCGCACTTGGCCTCGAACACCTTCGAGCCGCGCGCCGGGTCGTATCCGCCGTCGGGAAGCGCCGGGCTCGGATAGCCGGCGCCCTTCATTTTCGTTCCGGTCGGGGCGCCCGTCGCCAGCCAGTGGAAGTAGCTTTCGAGGTCGGCGTAGAGTGCGGAGCCGTCGGGCGGCGGCCCTCCCGACGGGCTGTTCGGCGCGTTGAGCGAATATCGGAAGCATTGCTTGATTCGATATTCCATCGTGTTCACCGAACCGGTCTTGGTGCGGAATTGCGGGTAGATGACCCACGCCGCCCACATCGGCGCGCTGTTCGCCTGGCGGCCGTTGTCGATGTGGCAGTTCTTGCAGGCCATCGCGTTGCCGACGAACTGGCCGGCGTGGGCCCGCGGGTCCGCGAAGATCGCCATTCCGCGCTTGATTGCGTCGCCTTCCGGTCCCTTCGGGATGTCGGCGAGCGCGGGGGGCGAGAAATCGGCAGCTTGCGCCTGTCCGCCCGATCCGCCGCCCGATCCTGAGCCTACCCCGGGGGAAGGCGCCGACGGAGTGATCGTGACGAAGGCTACGGCCGCCGCCGCGGCGCCGGCGATAACCAGGCCTATTGCGGCGCCGACCCGAAGCAGCCGGAACTGGTTGCGTTCGATGTCTGCGCCAACTTCGCGCCGAAGCGCCTTCAGATCTTTCTCGGCATTTTTCGACAACAGCTGCCCCCCAGCAACGACGTGGTCGTGGTGCTACCCGATGTAAGCGAACGTGTAACCATGCTCCTGCGCACGGTTAACGGTCGAAATCCCGGCCGGGACGATCAGCGCGCCTGGGACGAGGTTCGCCTTGAATTCGGCTTCGACCGCATTCGCATTGCCCGTTTTGCCGGCGATCATCCCGGCAATCGCCTTCGTCGCCAGCCCGCAGACCGCGAAGCGGACTCCGTCGGCGGCGAGGTCGGGCAGCGAATTGTGGTTAATCCACTCCATCCCGGGGCCCGGAGACTCGACCATCGGCGGCGCAGAAAGAAGCGGATTGGTCGTGGCCGCGCGTTTTGCGAGATCGTCCTTCAAGCCCATTTTTTCGGCAAAGCCCTTGCCGTACTTGGCCCAGACCGCCTGATTGTAGCCGTAGGGCGTTGCCATGTGACGAAAAATCACGACGACGCCCAGCTGCTCCGGCCTTAGGCCGTAAGCACTCTCGTTCACGTGAATGAAGTTGTTCGCGAAATCGAGAGCCTCGGCACCGCCCTCTCCGCTCAGGGAGTCGAAGACCATGCGGTGCTGCGTGCCCGGCTTGTCGAGCCACGAATCCTGCGGGTCGGAAGTCGGTCGGCAGCCGCTCGCGCTCGGCCCCACTGCCTTCGCCGCTCCTGCCGACGCCGCGGCCACTCCCGCGCCCGCCAGAATCACTCCAGCGCCGATCAGCCGCCGGCGGTCGGATTTGAAATCAGCCATTGCTCAGCCCTCCCGTTGTTCGACCAAGCAATACCGTAACGAACGTCCCTCAGCGAATCGATTTAGCCAGCGGCGAGTCGGTTGATGGCCTCGGCGAGTTCGCAGTCGCGGTCGGTGACCGCGCCCGCGTCATGGCTGGTCAGCCGGAAATCGACGCGGTTCCACACATTCGTGAACTCGGGATGATGGTCGACCTTCTCGGCATGAAGAGCCACTCGGGTCAGGAACGCGAAGGCTTCGGAGAAGTCCTTGAACTTGAAGGTGCGCATTAGTGCCTTGCCGCCCTCTTCGAGCGTCCACCCGTCGGCAATATGATCGGCCATGGGTGGATTGTAGAGTCGCGCGTCCCAATGTTGCAATGGCGGCCCGAGCGGAGCAGTTGGGCCGCAAAGGAGAGTAAGAATGGCTACCCAGCTCGCAGAGGAAAAGTCGATCCTCGGGCTCGACAACCCGATGGGCACCGACGGCTTCGAATTCGTCGAATATACCGCGCCCGACCCGCAGCTTTTGCGCGACCTGTTCACGAAGATGGGCTTTCCGGCCGTGGCGAAGCACAAGCGCAAGGACGTCACTCTGCACAAGCAGAACGACATCCATTTCATCATCAACAGCGAGCCGGGCAGCTATGCGGAGGAATATGCGAAGGCGCACGGGCCCAGCGCCTGCGCAATGGCATTTCGCGTGAAGGACGCCAAGGCTGCTCACGAGCGCGCGGTGAAGCTCGGCGCTACTCCGGCGAAGACCGACGTCGCCCACGGCGAGATCGATATCCCGGCGATCGAGGGAATCGGCGGTTCGCTGCTCTTCTTCGTCGACCGCTATGGCGACAAGGGAAACATCTACGATGTCGACTTCGACTTCTTCGACGATGCCGACAAGATCGAAGCCGAGCACGCCACGCACCTCACATACATTGATCACCTGACCCACAATGTGCACCGCGGGCGGATGGCGGTTTGGGCCGACTTCTACGAGCGGCTCTTCAACTTCCGCGAAATTCGCTACTTCGACATTGAGGGCAAGCAGACGGGGCTGTTCTCGAAGGCGATGACCTCACCCTGCGGCAAGATCCGAATCCCGCTAAACGAGAGCCAGGACGACAAGAGCCAGATTGAGGAGTTCCTCCGAGAGTACAAAGGCGAGGGCATCCAGCACATCGCGCTCGGCTCCGACGACATCTACAAGGCCGTGGATATCATCCGCGGCCACGGCATCCCCTTCCAGGACACCCCTGACACTTATTACGAGTTGCTTCCGGAGCGCATCAAAGGCCATCAGGAGAGCATTGCCGAGCTCGAGAAGCGGCGGATCCTGATGGACGGCGCGCCGACCGAAGGGCAGGGACTCCTGCTTCAGATTTTCACTCAGAACGTCATCGGCCCGATCTTCTTCGAGATCATCCAGCGCAAGGGCAACGAAGGTTTCGGCGAAGGCAATTTCAAGGCGCTGTTCGAAAGCATCGAGCTCGACCAGGAACGGCGAGGTGTCCTCTGAACGGCATGCGCGACGCGTTCATTTGCGATGCAATCCGCACCCCGATCGGCCGCTTCGGCGGCGCGCTGGCGCAGGTCCGCGCCGACGATCTCGCGGCAATCCCGCTAGCCGCGCTTAAGGAGCGCAACCCGCACGCCGACTTCAGCCAGGTCGAGGACGTGCTTCTCGGCTGCGCGAACCAGGCCGGTGAGGACAATCGCAACGTTGCTCGAATGGCGGCGCTTCTCGCAGGCTACGGCGACAGCGTCCCTGGGACGACGGTGAACCGGCTGTGCGGTTCGGGCATGGACACGGTCTCGATGGCGTCGCGGGCGATCAAGGCGGGCGAAGGCGACTTCTTCGTCGCCGGGGGCGTCGAGAGCATGACTCGAGCGCCGTTCGTGCTCGCGAAGTCGCAATCGGCTTTCGGGCGAAAGGCGGAAATCTACGACACGACCATCGGCTGGCGCTTCGTGAACAAGCAGCTGAAGGACGAATTCGGAATCGATTCGATGCCCGAGACGGCAGAGAATGTCGCCGAGCAGTATCACGTCACTCGCGAGGAGCAGGACCGCTTCGCCGCGGAGAGCCAGCGCCGGGCTGCGGAGGCGCAGGCCAACGGCCGCCTTGCCGCCGAGATTGTCCCGGTGACGATCCCGCAGCGCAAGGGGGAGCCGGTTGTCATCGATCGCGACGAGCATCCTCGCGACACCAGCGTCGAGGCGCTGTCGAAGCTCCGGCCGATCGTAAAACCGGACGGGACGGTAACGGCGGGCAATGCCTCGGGCGTCAATGACGGCGCCGCGGCGATCATCGTCGCCAGCGAGGCGGCAGTCCAAAGGCAAGGGCTGAAACCGCGTGCCCGAGTTCTCGGCGCCGCGGTTGCGGGAGTGCCGCCGAGGATCATGGGCATGGGCCCGGCTCCCGCTTCGGCCAAGCTGATGGATCGCCTGGGCCTCAAGATCGGCGATTTCGACGTGATCGAATTGAACGAGGCTTTCGCAGCCCAGTCGATTCCGGTCCTTCGGAAGCTTGGAGTGCCCACCGATTCCGAGCACGTGAACCCGAACGGCGGCGCAATCGCACTCGGTCATCCGCTCGGAATGTCGGGCGCACGTCTCGTCCTCACCGCCACCGAAGAGCTGGAGCGCCGCGGCGCAAAGCGGGCGCTGTGCACGATGTGCATCGGAGTCGGGCAGGGAATCGCGCTCGCTCTCGAACGGGTGTAGATTGCGCTCATGGCAACGGCGGCCGCAGACCTTAGCGAAGAAGCGATCAGGGCGGTCCTCGATCGTGTGATGGACCCGGAAATCCCGGTCGTGTCGATCACCGACCTCGGTATCGTCCGTGCGGTCAGCCTCGACCCGGCGCGGGTGTACATCACCCCGACCTACACCGGATGCCCGGCGACCATCGCAATCGAGAATGCCATCCGCGACGCCCTCGACGCGAACGGCTTCAACCAGGTGTTCGTCGAGCGGCAGCTATTTCCGCCGTGGACCACAGACTGGATCACGGACCGCGGAATGGAGCGGCTCAAGGCCTACGGGATCGACCCGCCGCACTCGAACAGCAAAGCGACCTGCCCGCGCTGCGGGTCAGCCGATACGGTCGAAATCAGCCGCTTCGGCTCGACTCCGTGCAAGGCGCAGTGGCAATGCAAAGGCTGTCACGAGCCGTTCGACCGCTTCAAATGCCACTAGTCGTCTGAAACGGCATAGTCGTCGCCGTAGAACTTGCTCGTGCTTCTGGTGTGAAAAGCAATTGCCTTGACGGGCTCGTAGTTCGGCTCGCCGAGTCCGGGCAGCACTTCGAGGAGTTCGTTCTCCCAGACGTAGACGGCGATCGGGAACGACACCCGCGGGCGGCTGAGGTGAGACCCGTCGCTGGGCTTGCCGACCCGGTGGGTTGTCGACGGCAGGCGGTCGTTGGTGATCCGCTGCATGTAGTCGCCGGTATTGATGATGATCGATCCCGGCGGCGCGTTCATCCGCACCCATTTCCCGCTTCGGTGATTCCACACTTGAAGCCCGTCGACTTCGCTCGCCGGAAGAATGGTAAAGAGATCGACGTCCTCGTGGCCAAGGAGCCGCCCGGCGCCCGAACTCGCCTGCGCGTCGCTCATCGGCGGATAGTAGTTGAGCCGCATCCCGAAATTGGTCCCGGTCAGCTTCTCATCGTAAATGTGCGGATCGACGCCAAGGCCCATGAACATCGCCTGGGCGATCGGCTTGAACAGAGCTTCGTGGGCGAGGACCAGCCGCCGGAACAGCGGTTCGTATTCCGGCTTGGGCCAAAACTCCTCGGCCCGGAAGGGCGCATCGCGGCGCTGCGGGATGTCGAAGGCGCGGCGGCACCAGACCCATCCCTCCACCAGGTCGGGATGGATCTCGCTCGTCTCTTCAATCGGGAAATAGCCTTGCGCGACCGAGCCGTGCCGGGCGGCCCGGAAGCGCATTTTCTCGGACAGCGGAGTGGATTCGTAAAGGTCGATCACGCCTTTGCTGACGTCGTCGTAGAGGGCGGTGATCGACTCCGTGACCGACCAGCACCGCAAAGCCGATTTCCTCGAGGGCGCCGGTGAATTCGGCAGCGAAGCTCGCCTTTTCATGCTCGTCACCGTGAAGGAAGCGGCCGAAATCCAGAGTCGCGATTTCGTACTCGTTGTCGAACTCGTCTGCCGTGTCTTCGGCCAACCGATAGGTGTGCGTCTTGCGCACCTGATCGTAGCGGCGGAATTGCGGGCTGAGCGCGTTCACTTCCATCAGGCGGGCATATTAGCGTCCGCAGCCCCGGGCGCCAGTAGCGCCAGCAGCGCGAATGTCTGAAGCCAATGCTCGCCCATATAGTCACCCGACAGGTGCGGGAGCGCGGCCTCGAGGTGCTGCTCCGCGAACTGCGGGTAGCCGAGCCAGCGCCAGCACCAGGCGCGGCTGAGGTTGAGACCGTCGAGATGGGCGATCTTGCCGTCGCTTCGGTCGCTGACGGTCGCTGGCGTGAACAGCGTCGCCGGCTGCTCTTCGTCAACATTCGGCAGGAACTCTCCGAACCAGCGCTCGAATTCCTCTTCGGGCAGCACTCGGCTCATCAGAAGCGCTTCGGTCAGCGCCGGCGAGAGGAAGTCGTCGCCGCTCGGCTCCCACGCCTGGCAATCGCGATCCCCGATGAACCAGTGCCGCGCTCTCGCCCGGATCAATTCGGCTAGATCGGGATCGAATTGCTGCGCCCACTCCAGCGCCAGGATTAGCGCGAAAGCGGTGTTGAAATGCGTGCCGGCGCGGATCGGGTAGGTGAGGATTTGCAGGTAATGGCGGAAGCGATCCGCGAACGCGCGCGCCAGCGGCTGCAGCTCGGCGGCCCAACTGCGGTCGGCATGACGCGTCGCCTCGAGGTGCAACTGCAGCAGCCACGCCCAGCCGTAGGGCCGCTCGAACCCGCCGGAGAGCGGCCGGTCGAGATAGGCGCGCTCGGTTGCCAGCTTGCCGCTCGTGAAGCTTGAGTCCGCAAGTTCCTCGATTTCCGATGCTTCCGCCAAGTCCGGGAACAGCCGCCGAAGCGTGAGCAGGCACCACCAGCCGTGGACGCAGCTGTGCCAGTCAAAGCTTCCGAAGAAGACCGGGTGAAGCTCGCGCGGAGTTTTCGCATCCTCCTCGCCTAGTAGGACATGATCGAGCTTGTTCGGAAACTCGCGAGCGACATGGCCGAGCGCAATGCGCGCCATTTTCGATCCGGTGCCGGCGTTCAGTGCGCCCATTGGTAACCTGCGAAGTAGAGGATGAGGATGTTGGCGATCAGCAGCGGGATCGCGGTCGCGACCTGCATCCGGATCACGCCGTACTGGTCCTTCAGCTCAAGCAGAGCCGCTGGGACAATGTTGAAGTTGGCTGCCATCGGCGTCATCAGAGTCCCGCAAAAGCCACTGAGCATTCCGACTGCGCCGATCACGGCGGGATTGGCGCCGGCGCCGCGGATCAGGATCGGCACTCCGATCGCCGCCGCCATAACCGGGAACGCGGCGAAGGCATTGCCCATGATCATGGTGAAAATGACCATTCCCAGCGCGTAGAGGACGATCGCCAGAAAGACGCTGCCCTGCGGAATGACGCTTCCGGCAATCGAGCCGATGATGTCGCCGACCCCGGCCGCAGCGAACACCGCGCCGAGGGCAGCAAGCATCTGCGGGAGGATTGCCGCCCAGCCGATGGAGTCCATGAGCCTTCGCCCTTCGTCGATCGGGGCAAGCACGGGCGGGCGCAGCCAGGCGTAACAGACGCCGAGCGCAATCAGCACGCCCGCGCCAAGAAGCACCAGCGTGGTCGCCTTTGGATCGATCAGACCGGTGCCCTTCAGCGGCGTGTAGTTAAACAGCAACGTCCCGCAAAAGGCGGTAATCGGAATGATCAGCGCCGGAAGGAACAGCTTGCTCCCGTAGCGTTTCGCCAGCTCGACGCGCTGCTCGAGCGAGGTCGAGAGGGTGTCGCCGCGGCCAAGCAGCCGAGCTCCCGCAACGGCGACGATCGCAAGCACGAGCACGCCGTTGCCGATGTCGCCGAGGAAATCGCCGAACCAGAAGCTGGTCGCCACCAGCGCCCAAAAGACAGCGTTGCCCAGCCGCTTCGGGTTGCTCCGGTCGCGCGCGCTCAAGGCCGCGAATGCCGCGAATGCCGCGAAAATCGCGCCAGTCAGCACGTAAAGCCATTGCAGGTCGATCATTTCCGGCTCCTCAGCTTGCGATCGAACCACAGCAGCCGCGACGCGTGGATGAGGAAGGCGCAGACCGCCGTCGGGATCGCCCACATCGACAATTCGAGTGGTGTGAGCTGGATTCCGAAGCCGGCCAGCGATCCCTTGATGAGGAGAATCGAGCCGATTGCGATGAAGATGTCCTCCCCGAAGAACAGGCCGACATTGTCGGTGGCCGCGGACAGCGCCTTCACCCGCTCGGCCGTCGCTTCGTCGAGCTTTCCATGCTCCTTTTCGGCAGCGGCTTCGGCCATCGGCGCGACCAGCGGGCGGACCGTCTGCGGATGGCCGGCGACGGCGGTGAGGCCGAGCGCGGAGAGAATCTGGCGGAACGCCAGATAGGCGACGAGAATCCTTCCCGTCGTCGCTCCGCGCATCTTTCCGATCAGCGTCCGCGCCTGCTGCTGCAGGCCGAACCGTTCGAGCACTCCGATCACCGGAAGCACGATCCAGATGATGGTGACGTAGCGGTTCTCGTTGAACGAATGACCGAGCGTCGCCAGCACCTTGATGAAGGAAACTCCGGCGAGCAGCCCGGTGGCGATCGCGGCCACCGCGACCACCAGCAGCGGATTGAACCGAAGCGCGAACCCGAGGACGACAAGCAGGATTCCGAGGAGCGGGAGGTAGGTCACCTGTCCGCCCCGTAGCCGCCGCCGCCCGGTGTCTCGATCACGAAACGGTCGCCGGGACGCATTTCCGCGGACGCGGTTGCTGTTAGCTCCTCGATCGACCCGTCCACCCGCTCGACCCAGTTGCGGCCGGGCTTGGCGTCGCCGCCGCCCTTGATCCCGCGCGGCGGCACTCGCCTCCGATCGGCGAGGATATTGGCGCGCATCGTCTCGAGGAACCGCAAGTCGCGAATGACTCCGTCACCCCCGTGATGCTTTCCCGGCCCGCCGGACCCGCTGCGGATCGCGAACCGCTCAAGCCGCACCGGGTGGCGAGTCTCGAGGATTTCGGGATCGGTGAGGCGGCTATTGGTCATGTGCGTCTGAACCGCGCTCGTCCCGTCATGGTCCGGCCCGGCTCCGGAGCCGCCGGCGATGGTCTCATAATATTGGTGCCGCTGATTGCCGAACGTGAAGTTGTTCATCGTCCCCTGGCTCGGGGCAAGCCGTCCAGTCGCCGCGAAGAGGGCGTCGGTCACGACCTGGCTCGTCTCGACATTCCCCGCGACGACTGCGGCGGGGTAGCGCGGCGACAGCATCGAGCCATCCGGAACGATCAGCTCCACCGGCCGAAGGCAGCCGTCATTCATCGGGATTGGATCGTCGATGAGCGTTCGCAGGACGTACAGCGAGGCGGCTCGGACGATGGAATAAGGCGCGTTGAAATTGTCGGGCAGCTGGTCGCTCGTCCCGGTGAAGTCGAACTTCGCCGACCGCGCGGTCTTGTCGATCCGGATCGCGACGCGGACATGGGCGCCGTTGTCCATCTCGTAATCGAACTCGCCATCCTCCAGCCGGCCGAGCAAGCGCCGAACCGACTCTTCCGCGTTGGCGAGCACATGATGCATGTACGCCTCGATAACTTCGGGGCCGTAGTCGCGAACCGCGTTGAGCAATCCGTCGGCTCCGCGGACGCAGGCGGCGAGCTGCGCTCGAAGGTCGGAGATGTTGCGGTCGATATTGCGGGCGGGATGCGGACCGGAGGCGAGAAGCTCACGCATCTCCACCTCTCGGAAATGCCCTTCATCGACCATCAGCACATTGTCGATGAGGACGCCTTCTTCGTGGATCGTGCGGCTTTCGGGCGGCATCGACCCGGGGGCGATCCCGCCGATGTCGGCGTGGTGACCGCGAGCGGCGACGAACGCCGACGGTGCCTTGTCTTGGTCGGAATAAAAGACGGGCATGATCACGGTTACGTCGGGCAAATGCGTGCCGCCGCGATAGGGGTCGTTCAGCACATAGGCGTCGCCTCGGCGGATCCCGCGGCCGTCGCGCCTGTTTCCACGCATCTCCAGGGTATGCCGGATGCTCTCCCCCATAGAGCCGAGGTGCACCGGGATGTGCGGAGCGTTGGCGATGAGCGCTCCGGCGCTGTCAAATAGAGCGCAAGAGAAGTCGAGCCGCTCTTTGATGTTGACGCTGGTCGCGGTGGACTGGAGCGCCACGCCCATTTCCTCGGCGATGGCCATGAACAGGTTGTTGAAAATCTCGAGCATCACCGGGTCGGCGTCGGTGCCGATTGCCCGAGCGCGGTTCGCGGGGGTGGAGCGCGTTAGGACGAGCGTTCCATCGGACGCGCGGTTCGCCGTCCAGCCCGGTTCGACGACGGTCGTCGACGTCGCTTCCGTTATGACGGCGGGGCCGGTCACCTGCTCCGTTTCCACTCCCTCGACTGGAGCGTTTGAGAGAACCGGCCCGGATTTGCCGACGCCTTCCACGACGAGGGCGTCAAGGATGATCCCCGAACGTTCGTCGGCATAGCCAAAGCGGGCGCGGTGAAGGCGCTCGAATTCGCGGCGCATCTTCTCCGGCGCGGCGAGCTGCAGTTCGAGCGTTGTGTCGCTTCCGGAGTAGCGGACCCTGGCGCGGCGATGGAGCTGGATCGAACCGCGATCGACGCCTTGCTCGACAAGCGATTCCGTTGCTGTCCGTTCCAGCCGCTGGAGCGCTTGCGCAACATCCTCTCCGAGCGGCTTGAGCCAGCTTTCCTCCCGGATCACCTTCACGTCGGCAAGGCCGATGCCATAGGCCGACAGCACTCCGGCAAGCGGGTGAATCAGGATTCGCTCTATCCCCAACGCATCGGCGACACGGCAGGCGAGCTGTCCTCCGGCGCCGCCGAAGCAGGCGAGCGTGTAACGAGTGACGTCATGGCCGCGCGCAATCGAAATCTTGCGGATCGCATTGGCCATGTTGTCGACCGCAATCTCCAGGAAACCTTCGGCGATTTCCTCGAGCGTTTTGGACCCGCCGAGCGCGTCGGCGACGTCCTGCAATCGCGCTTGCGACGCCTTGGGATCGAGCGGCTGGTCGCCCGCCGGGCCGAACACTGCCGGGAAAGGCGGCCGGGTCGATTCGACCGAGGAACAGGTTGCAGTCGGTCACTGTCAACGGGCCGCCGTGGCGGTAGCAGGCCGGGCCGGGATTGGCCCCGGCGCTTTCGGGGCCGACCCGGAACCGCATTCCGTCGAAGCTGCAGATCGAGCCCCCGCCAGCGGCCACCGTGTGGATCTGCATCATCGGAGCACGGATTCGCACCCCTGCGATAACGCTTTCGTCGGCGAGCTCGAAGCGGCCGGAATAATGCGAAACGTCGGTGGACGTTCCGCCCATGTCGAAGCCGATCAGCCGAACCGGTTCGTCTTTCGGAAAATGCGGAGCGCTGGCGGCAACCATTCCGACCACCCCGCCTGCCGGGCCTGAAAGGATCGCGTCCTTGCCGCGGAATGCCTGCGCGTCGGCAAGTCCGCCGTTCGACTGCATGAACTGGAGGCGCGTTTGCGGCGGAAGCCCGGAATCGACACGGTCGATGTACCGGCGCAGAACTGGCGAGAGATAGGCGTCGATCAGGGTCGTGTCGCCGCGGCCGATCAGCTTGATCAGCGGCGCAACTTCGTGACTGACGGAAATTTGCGTGAAGCCGAGCTCGCGGGCGATTTCGGCAAGTCGGCGTTCGTGATCGGTGAATCTCCAGCCGTGGACGAGGACGATCGCAAGCGCCTCGAGCCCGGTCTCGCGAACCTCGGCCAGCGCAGCGCGCGCTTGGCTCTCGTCGAGCGTGCGGACGATTTCGCCGCTGGCGCCGATCCTCTCGTCCACTTCGACGACGCGCTCGTACGGCTGTTCGGGAAGGATGATGTGGCGGGCGAAGATTTCGGGGCGGGCCTGATAGCCGATTCGAAGCGCATCCCCGAAACCGCTGGTGATCGCCAGCGCGACACGATCGCCCTTTCGCTCCAGCAAAGCGTTGGTCGCGACTGTTGTGCCCATCCGGACCGAGGCGATGTCGCCGCCGCCGGCTCGCTCCAGCACGCGCCGGATCGCCTCCAGCGCGGCGTCTTCATACTGCTCGGGGTTTTCGGAAAGCAGCTTCTCGACGACGACTTCGCCGTCCGGCGAGCGGGCGACCACGTCGGTAAAGGTGCCGCCGCGGTCGATCGCAAAGCTCCAGCCATCCATGCGCGGCGCATGGGTGACCGACGCCCCCAAGGTCAAGCATCAGTCGCCGGCGGCCTGCATCTCCCGATGCGGATGCTCGACATAGGCCTCCGGGTCCTTGTCGATCGGTTTCACGCCCATCAGGTGGTTGGAAACAAAGGCCAGGAACTGAACGCCAAGCCGGTGGCGCTCCTCGACCGAGGCATTGCAGCGGAAATCGGCGAGCGCCTGACGCTCTTCCTCGGACATGTGCTCACTGTTCTCGAAGTCGCATTTGGCGACCGCCTTGAACCAGGCGTCGCTGCCGACCTGTTCCTTGTCGACCGCCTTGCCGGCATCGCGGATTTTGTTGTGATCCTTGATGGCGTCCTTTGTCTCGTCCTTGGCGCTCTTCGCATCGGCGGCGCCGGAGCCCTGTTTCAAAAGCCTGGGATAAAAGAACCGCTCCTCACCTTCGGCGTGCGCGTCGAGAAACCCCTGCAGCCGCTTCCACACGGCGGTAAGCGTTTCTGCATCCTCGCCATGCATTTGCTGGATGAATCCGAACAGACGCCTCTGCTCGTTGTGCTGCGCCAAAATGATTTCGGTGATGTCCAAGGCCGCCTCCTTTGCTCTTCAATCAACGACGGCCGAGGCGGTTTCGATCCGTTGAATTGTCAGACCGCAGGAGCAACCGGGTTCGCGACCGAATCGGGGCGAAGCTTCCGCTTCGCGGGGGAGAAAGAGACATCCGGCCCCTGCTCCTTCCACCAGCAACTGAACATCGCAAGCGCATAAAGAATTCGGCCGTGGTCGGCTGCGCCGCTGCGATGTTCGTCGAACAAGGTCGCAATCTCGTCGGAATCAAGAAGCGGCAGATCGGCGGCTCCCGACGAGCTCCACGCCTCTCGCGCAAAGTCGTTGAGTCCGCCCATGAACCAATCGGCAAGCGGCAGCTGAAATCCGCGCTTGGAGCCTTCCGTCGCGCCTTTTGGGAGCCACGGCTCGACCGCCTTGCGAAGTACATATTTCCCGGTCCTTCCTCTCAGCTTCATCGAAGCGGGCATCGTCAACGCCCAGTCGACGAAGCTTCGGGAAAGGAAGGGCACTCGAGCTTCGAGCGAATGCGCCATGCTCGCGCGGTCGAGCCGCTGGAGAAGCGATGCCGGCATGTGGACGGTAAGATCGCCAAGCGCGAATTGTTCGAGATCCGACAGCTCGCGACGCGCCTGCGGCGGGAAGTATTCGATAGCCCGGGCGGCGGTCTCGTTGCGGCCCTGCTGGCGAGCGAGGAACTCCGGAGCGAAGATCCGGGCCCGGATTGCCGGCGAGGTGATCGATACCGAGGCGAAGAAGCGCTCGTAGCCGTCCGCGAGCATGGCGCCGTCGCGAAACCGCTTCGCAAGGTCGCGGAGGTAATTCCATTGTCTGGCGCTGGCGCCGGGGAGGCGATCGATGAAACGGCCTTCCCCGAGAGCCGCAACAAGCGGCCGCCAGCGCCGCATCCGGTCGGCCCAGCGATGCCGGTTGTAGCCCAAAAACAGCTCGTCGCCGCCTTCGCCGCAAAGCACGACCTTGGTGTGTTTGGACGCGGTTTCCGACAGGTACCACAGCGGAATTGCCGAATTGGCGGCGCTCGGTTCGTCGAAGTCCCGCTGAACCGCAGGGAGTACGTCGGCAGCAGTTCGAGGCACGATCGGCATGACGATCTGCTCGCAGCCGAGATGTTCCGCGACCCGCCGGGCCTCGGCCGTCTCGTCACGTTTCCAGCCGGGAAAGCCCGCGGTGAAAACCTGGAACTTCTTTCCCGAACTCAGCGCCATCGCTGCGGCTATGGCTCCGGAGTTGATCCCGCCGGACACAAAGGCGCCAACCGGAACATCGGCGAACATGTGCTTGCTCACGCTGTCGAGCAGCCGCCGCCGGGTCTCCTCGATCCACTCGGCCTCGGAGACGCCGTGCTGCACGTTCGGGGTCGCGTGCCAGTATCGACGGACGACCGCCTCTCCGTTCGGTCCCATCCTAAGCACGTGCCCGGGCTCGAGCGACCGCACCTGCCGGAAAATCGACCGGGGCTGAAGCACGTGGCCGAAGCAGAAGAAGTCGTCGAGCCCGTCCTCGTCCAGGTCGAAGCGGTGGTCCGGGAGCACCCTGAGGGAGCGGAGCTCGGATGCAAATGCCAAGCCGCCATTCTGCTGAGTGACGAACAGCGGTTTGATTCCAAGCGGGTCGCGGGCAAGGCAAAGAGTGCGCTCCGAGCGGTCCCAGATAGCCGCTGCGAACATGCCTTCCAGGCGCAGCCAGACGTCATCGCCCCACCGCAAATAGGCGGCCAGCAACGTCTCCGTGTCGCTGTGGGTCCGAAATCGATAGCCGCCCTCCAGTTCGCTCCGCAGTTCGAGATGGTTGTAGATTTCGCCGTTGAGGATGATTCCGAAGCGATTGTCGGGCGAGAAGATCGGCTGGTGCCCGCCCTCGACATCGATGATGCTGAGGCGCCGCATGCCGAAGCCGAAATCGTGATCGATGAAATAGCCCTCGTCGTCGGGGCCGCGCTGTTTGAGCAGGTCGCACTGGGCGACGACGGCGTCGAGCGCCACGGGCTTACCGTTGCGCCTGTACCAACCCGCGATCCCGCACATTGGGGCTAGGCTACCCTGATCGAGTGGACGTTCACGGCCGGGAGCCTAAGCCAGCTCGACGCTCCGCGCGAATGAAAACCGACCAGTCGCAATCCGGGCATTCCGGCAGTTGGCGGTGGACGCAGTCGACTGCGAACTTTTCTCCGGCTCGCCAGTCCCTGGCCTAGTGTCCGTTTCCGACCCATTGCGGACATTAGCCTGGCTGCGTCAGCTTCCGTCCCGCGGTGAGTTACGATCGAAGCGCACACCGCTTGAATGCCGGAAGATGCCGCTCGCGAGATGCTGCCTGAAGATTCGTGAAAACCGCCCGAATTTCTTCGTCACTTATCGACGGCAGCAGCCGGTCGTAGAGCGCGATATTGTCGTCTTCGGCCTTTACCGCCGCTTCACATGCCTGCTTCAGATTGGCGGGCGGCGCTACGTTGCCGGTCCACCGGTTCGCGGGCGCGGTCCAGCCCTTGCGCCGGAAAAGCTGCAGTAGGGCGCGTTGGTGCCGTCTTTCGGCCTCCACAATGTTTACGAATGGGCGCACTGGTCCGAAGCGGCGAATCACCGCTTCGTAGGTTGCTTCCGCCTTGTATTCGTCCTCGAGAGCTTGCTTGAGGATGTGGCGCATCGATTGAACAGCGCTGGCGTCTGCCATCGATCAACTCCTTTCAGCTCGTTTGCTGACAGGCCCGGGCCAGATTCGAAATAGCGAAAAGTCCCTATGCCGGAGCGGCCGTCAATCGCTCGCTAGGCGAAGCTGCGGACGCTCACATTGGCATCGCGTGGTGGCCGTGCTCTTGAAGCTGCGCATCGAACCAGCGGTGAATTGCACTCACGACACTTGAGTCCACACTGTCGTAACTGATCTGTGCCCCTCCCGGGATTTCCGCATAGCGGATGTCGATCCGGCCAGCTCCAGCGGCCAGTGTCTTCAGGCCAGGCATTTCGGGCCCGTGGATGGTGCTTGGGTCGGAAAAATCGCCGCGAGCGAAGCGCTCGGCCTCCGCCTTCAAATGCTCGCGGATGAGCGAGATCTGTTGAGGATCGCGATCTGTCGAGACGACCCGCTGAACGCCGCCCGATGGTGTTTTCTCGAAATGGTGCATGGATCGATCGATGTCGAACGGCATCACCGAGCGGCCACGTTCCACCACCTGCGCTTGCTTCTTCGCAAGGCTCGACGCCTTGTCCGTACCTCGTTGTCCGCATCCGGAGAGAACTACGGCGACAAACAGAATGGCGCATCGCGTGAACATTGCCCGCTCATGTAACAGAAAGCGGCAGCCCCCGCCCGCACGCAATGTCCGTTTTCCACCCATTGCGGACATTGGCACTTTCGGCGATCCTCGTGCCATGCGGCTCGTTCTTTACGCGCCTTTATTGCTCGTATTCCTCGCGGCTTGCCACGACGCCCCGCGAATTGATGAAATTTCTATCCGAAAATCCGGGTGATCAGCGGTGGACATCACAGTAACCAGCAACGGGCAAGGTCACTACCAAATCAGTGACTATCCGCGAGGTTGGCTCATTCCCTTTCACGCCCCAGCAATTCACTGCGCTTCGAACGGATCTAGAGCCTTTCAGACACGAGGCACTTCGACCCATTGCGGACACTGCTCGCATGTCGCAAGCTCGACTTATGAACAGCGTTAGGAAGGTGACGGCAAGCCTAATCGCCATGACTAGCATGGCCTCGTGCCAGGCGGCGCAGCCACCTGCTGAGGAGCTTTGCTCGCCGATTGGTCAGCGTCTCGAAAGGCAAACAATTCACGGCATTATTTACTCCGACATTTCCATGCGAGCGCGGATCGACGCCTGCCCTGGCAAGGAGCTGCCTCTCGCTTTCGTCGGCGACGACCCTCCGCCAATCGCACAACTTCATGCTCGCGCGGTTAAGCAGGTTGCTGTGATTGGGTTCAATGCAACCGGGGACGCCTACGTCGTTAAGGACGGACCGGGCGAGTACGTTATCATCGCATTTGCCGTTGAGGATGTTCGCGAGGACCCGAGCGTCGCGAAGGCGGCAAATCTGCCGCCGGGCTAGTGTCCGCTTTCCACCCATTGCGGACATTCGACGAACTTCGCGGCAGATTGTGCGTCTTAGCTTACTTCACCCTCCTCTAATTAGGGAGCGCGGAGGGCACCTGGGAGGATTGCGAGGTCAGTTCGGAGTTCATCCAGCCAAGCAGTGTCCTGATGACGAAATGCCCAGCCAAGATCGGCGATCTCGCCAATGATGCGTGCCGTCAGATCTGCGATTTCGGGGATGCCCGAGACTTCGAGCGACCAGCCCATCGGGTCGAAATGGACAAATTGATTGCGAACGACATCATGGAAGTACCGAAGCCAATTCAGCTCCTTATCGCTGATGGCGATTCCCGCTTCGTTGCTGCCGTCTCCGGCGGACCGAGGCTTCCGAATCGCTTTGAGGAGGTCCGGGAGCGGCATGAGCTTGGTCTGGGGAGCTTTCACGTCTCGGTTCGTGCGGGTCTCCTCAAAATAGGCCAGCCATTCTGCCGCGTTCGCCTTCGTAACCGCTCCGATGGGAGCCGCAGTCGTAGCTAAATGGCAAACGCAGGCACCCTGAAGCGCCGAGTGGACCGCGACCGCGACCCATTTCCATGTTTGAGGATCGTCCGCGAGGAAAGCACTGCTTCGAAGCGCGTGCCGGATCGAACCCGCCACGTCATCAGCTTCGTTAGTCGAGAGCCACTTTCCTTCCACAGCGCCGCACCGTCGACTTGACAGTTCGCGAGCGCAAGTGCCGACGATCCGCGACCACACGAAACTAGGACTCAAGCGTTGCTAGCGTCCGTTTTGGGTGGAAAGCGGACACTTGGCCGCCCAAGGGAACTGCCTATGATGCGCTGGTGGGGCAGAAAACTTCTTTTCTCCGCCGGCACGTGACGCGGCACCGGACGCTTATCGGCGAATTCGCGTTCGAGCTCGTCATTGTTTTTGTCGGTGTTACCGCAGCGTTCGCGCTCGAAAATTATCGTCAAGCGCGTGAGAATGCCGCTTATCAGTACGCGATGGTGAGCGAACTACGCGCCAGCCTGGATGACTTCGCAAGCCATGGTTCGGAGATCGATCACCAGATCGCAACGCTGCTTCGCGAATTCGATCAAGCGAGAAAACAGGGGAAGCGACCGCCGCCGCCAGTGTATCGCGAGAAAGGAGGCGAACGCCCGCCGACGAAAGCGTGGGACGGGATCGTCGCCACCGGCGCGGCGCGGTCTCTCGATCCGAAGCTCTTCTTCAGGCTAGCCTTGTTCTACAGCCGGGCCGATTCATTCGGTGACCGCTACGAGCGCTACAACGCTTTCACGGAACAACGGGTGCTCCCGTTTCTCGACAATCCCGCGACTTTTTATGAGCCCGAGGGGCAGTTGAAGCCGGAGTATGCTGCCTATGTCGATCGGCTCCGCGACCTGCGCGGCGAAATCCATGCACTTGCGGTCGAAGGTGGCAAGTTGGGGAAGTCGCTGCCGCATTGAAGGTTCTGAAACGAGGCAGACTCGGGCGGCAGGTTTGGGTGGAAAAGCGACGCTAGGCGACGGAATGCGCGTCGACTGCTATTGGAGGGCCGAGCGGGAGACCGCGTGCGGGAGCGCGATCGCTCCGGTTTTTCCACCGGAGAGAGATGGTCGTGCCGTTCGACCCATCGATGTTGAGCACCGCACCAACCTGTCGTGCAAGCCGCTTCATTAGCCGCATCCCGAGGCTGCCCGCACGCGAAGGACCGCTTATTCCGCGGCCGTCGTCGGAGATCACCAACGAGCACTCCGCGTCGCGCCGGCTCAACTGGACAGTGATTTTTCCGGCCTCCTTGCCTGCGAAAGCGTGCTTCAATGCGTTCGTCACCGCCTCGTTGACTACCAGCCCGAGAGCAACGGCCTCAGAGACTCCCAAGTTCACAGCGTCGCAGCTGGTTTCGACGTCGATCCGCGTACTGTCTGGACTGCCGTCACGAAGTGCGTGGACGAGTGAGTTGACCAACTCCCCAACCTCCACTTCCCTGGCGTCCGCACCCGGCTGGAGGAGATTCTCGTAAACGCCGGCGAGCACACGAAGTCGACTGCGCGCCTGTTTCAACGCGATTCGAGCTTCGCCCGACTCCGTTCCGCGTTGCTGCAGCTCGAGCAGGTTCGAGGTCATCTGGACCATGTTCTTCACGCGATGACGCACCTCGTGAACCAGCGTCTCGTTCTGCTCGACGGTCTCTTCGAGCTGGCGGGCTATCGCGGCTTTCCGGCGGAGCTTGATTGCCAGCACTAGCTGGATGGCAAGCTGCTCCATCACCCGTGCGTCGGTGCCGTCGAACCTCTTTTCTCTGTCGTGGCTCACCACCCAGAGCGTGCCGATGGCTCGCTTTCCGGTGTCGTAGAGCGGGAACGATCAGGCCTTCGACGATGCTCGGTTGCGCGTCATTGAAGTAGGTGAACACGCGAGCGGGGCGGTCGATGAGGATCGTGTGGTGACTGTCTAGGCACAGCCCGCAGGGGCTGAAGTCGCGGGGTGTTGACCCTCCGACGTAAGGCGAAAAGGCCCCAGCCATGGCAGTCCAAAGGAAGCTCTTCTCCTCCCCCTGCTCGACCAGTTCGCTAAGTCCCGCGGATCCCGCCGCCGGACAAAGTTCGATCGCCAGCTCAAGAAATCGCTGTATAGCTTCGACCGCGTTTTCGGTCATGATGGACGAAAGTTCGCGGTAGGCGTCAAGCTCTCGCTCAAGGGAGGCCGGGCGCGCGGATCGCCCGTAGAGAAGCGGTGTGACGAGCAGATCTTGAGGTTTCAGGTCAGACCCAATCATGCAGCCTCCAAAAACGAAGCCGAATCGGGAGACTAGCAGAAATCGACCGCGAGTCTGCACTCAAGGAGATGCGGGCGCAGGAACGACCATATCGCTTCGCCGGCTTATGCCCCGACCGTTCTTGGGTGGAAAGCGGCCAGCTTGTCCCTATCTGGCTTGTTGGGCGGACGAACGATGGAGACGCACCGATGAACATCCTGATGGTTCTCACCAGTCACGATCGGCTGGGCGGCACCGGCAAGAAGACCGGTTTCTGGCTCGAGGAGTTTGCTGCCCCTTTCTACGTGCTGAAGGACGCGGGACACGAGATCACTCTTGCCAGTCCCAAGGGCGGGCAACCTCCTTTGGATCCCAAGAGTGACGAGCCTGATGCCCAGACGGACGCCACTCGTCGCTTCAACCAGGATTCGGAAGCACAAGCGCAGTTAGCTTGCACAAAGCGGCTGGAGTCGGTGCGACCGTCAGAATTCGACGCGGTCTTCTATCCCGGTGGCCACGGGCCCCTTTGGGACCTCGCGGAAGATGCGCAATCGAAGGCGCTGATTGAGCAGATGCTCGCCGAGAAACCCGTCGCACTCGTGTGTCATGCCCCGGCAGTGCTGAAGAACGTCAAAGCTCAAGATGGCGCGCCGCTCGTTGAAGGAAAGACGGTTACCGGATTTACGGATGAGGAGGAGGAGGCTGTTGGTCTCACTGACGTAGTCCCGTTCCTTCTCGAAGACGTGCTTAAGCAACTTGGCGCGAAGTTCAGCAAGGCAGGACCTTTCGAACCTCATGTTGTTCGGGATGGACTGCTCATCACCGGGCAAAACCCTGCGTCTAGCGAGCCGGCGGCCAAAGCGTTGCTTGAGGTGCTTGCCAAAGCCCCCGCCAGTGCCGACGCCTGATCAAGATTGCCGCTCCAGTATCCTCAATGGGTGGAAAGCGGACGCTGGTGGAAGTGGCTTCGGCCGGTGCGTTGGCTCACGATAACCGTCCTCTTCGCGCTCGCCGTTTGCAACCGTATTGCTGACCTCGGCTGAGGCGACGGTCGGTTCAGATACTTCGAAAATTGAAGACTGCGTTGAGCAAGAACATCGCCAGGCCAGCAAACAGCGACACGATTATGCGCGCTATGAGGTAGTTAATGTTCGTACATTCGATCAGTGCCGCGAACATCAGCAATGTGATCACCAGGCCGATGGCCGCAGTGATGACGAAGTAGAAATATCCGCTCACCGCGTGCCGCGTCGTGCCCCTGAAAATCCAGCTTCGTCCCGCCACGTAGTGAAGCGATGTGGAGACGAGAAAGCCGATCGCAGCCGCCGCGAGCTTCGGCATCCCGCACTGCGAAACCAGGCCCCACAGGATCAGCAGGTCGATGGCGAACACCGACGTGCCAACAACCGTATTGCGCGCGAGCATCGCTGCCGTCCTCGCCGACAAGAGGCGTCGCACGATCGCGGGCACAGGACGAGGCCGCTTCGACAGACCTTGCCGGATGATCCTATGAGACAAGGGAATGCGCCGCGAGAACAGCAAGTGCGGTTGCAACGGCGAAGGCCCAAAATCGAAAGGCTTCTCGGCTCGGAGCTTTTCCTGTCCTGATGAACTCGCGGATTCTGTCCCGCTGCCACTTCGCGAATACGTCATCGTCGAGCCGAATGTCCGCGTCGTCGACATATTGCCTGACGATGGCCGGACACTTGATTTCCGGCCTGGATGCGATTTTTTCTTGAAGTTCATCCATGAGACGCACCGCCTGCGGCCACTGCGGCGGATCCGCTTCCTCCGCAGCCAGGACAGCCGTGAGCCACAGACGAAGCTCTGCGCCGCCGGCCGCCGCGGATTGCGTCGGTCCACGATGCCAGGTCCGCTCACGAGCGGTCAACTTCGCCTCCACAAGGTGAGACCGCCGGTCAGCCCGATGCGTCGGTAGTGATGCCGTTCGGCCCAGGCTTCGAGTGGCGCGTCCAAGCCGTGCGGGAAGAGGGGCAGATGCGGCCGCGCTTCGGCCCCAGTGACGATTATCGCCGGCTCTTTGGCATCCAGAGCGACGTCGATACGCTGCCAGTTGGGGCTATAGCCATAGTGCAGAGCGTCGCTGCTCAGCTGGCCTGACGTGCGGAAGAGGAACGGGCCAGTGACGAACGCCGCTTCGATCCTCGTGTCCGACCCGGCGACGCGTTCGGGAGAGAGCGCCACCACTGGATTTCCTGCGGCGGCCGTGGCGATTTCCCGCCCCTGCTGGATGGCTCGCCACAAGTCGTCGCCGCGCGGCACTGTGCGAACGATGAATGCGCCAGTGTCAACCAGACCCAACCCACTGCAGACTGCGGTCAGCGCGAGCAGAAGGCGCTTTCGCTCATCCGGAACGGAGTCGATTGCGAATGCGAAGCGAACGGCCGCCAACGGCACGAGAGGAACCAGATATTGAGAGAAGGCCGGCACCGGCAAATACGCACTTGCCAATGCGCCAACGATCATCACGTCGATGAGCAGCCGTTCGTCGCATCGTCTCCGATCGACCGCAGCCGCGATGGTGCCGACGAGCCCGGCGCCTTGAGCGGCGAGCGCGATCAGCATCGGAATACGATATCGAGCCTCGAGCCAGCTGCCGCGCCCGACCGACGACCACCACTGCCGAGGCGCTACAATGTTGTAGACGAAATTATCGAAGAAGAACTGCGCAGGTGCGGCCGCGGCAAAAGCCAGGACCGGAAGAATGCCTACAAGCCCGCCAGCTGTGAAGGCAGCGGCCGCACGCCAACCGAATCGCCGCCGGCGCAAAAGCAGGTAGATGCCCGCGGCCGCGGCCGGGAAGGCGGCGTTTATCTTTGCCGACGTCGCGAGACCGAGGAGAAGGCCCGCCACCGCGAAGGAAAAAGCACGCCGCTCCGCCCCTATCCCTCGAAGCAGCATCAACACGGCGGCCGCCAGCAAGGCCATCGGAAGCGCGTCGTTTCGGGCCAGCGATGATGCCAGGAGGAATGGTTCCGAGCAAACCAGCGCCGCGGTTGCAATCGCTAGGCTGCGGAGGCTGACGCGGCCCCGAACCGCGAGGATGACAAACAGGACCGTGAGAAGTCCAAGGGCGCCGTTGGCGATTCGTGCCCCAAGAAGGAGCCACCCCGCCGGGAGTGCCGCCAGGGGGCTGAACACCAGCGGCTGGAGAGGTGTCTGGAGGTAAGCGAAGTCGAGATAAGGCAGGCCGTGGCGCGCTAGCTCGATCGCGGCGACATATTGACCTTCATCATGGTTGATTGAGCGAACGAGGACCGAGAGGGCGATAATTGCTGCCGCCATCGCGACAATCCCGATCTGCACTAGCCGCGCGGGCGAGGCGCTCGGACGCTGCTGTGCGGCGTCGGAGGGAGTGCCGGCGCCGACGATTGGGGCAAAGGCCAGGATTAGCGGGGCAGATTCGGCCGGAGCGAGGTGCGAGGCTGTTGGGGTGAGTGGCTGAGCGGTGGTCTCGATCGGCACCGCGGCGGCTGTCATCTCGGTCATGCGTTCCCCGGCTGCTTCGAAACCGGGGACGGCGCGGCCGCGGCATCACCTCAGCCGAGGCACCGCAATAACTTGGTTAAAAACTTCGGTTGACGCTGATTCCGATGGTCAGTGGCCGGGCAGGAGTTCGCTGTGGCTCCGCACGAACCCGGAACGGGTTGCCGAATGCAAAGGTGTCAATCCGTGAGTTCGTGAGGTTCTCTCCAATCAGCGAGAGCGTCCATCGATCGCGCGACAATGCAACGGAGCCATCGAGCAATGCGTAGGAACCGGTTCTGCGATCGAGCACCGGGTCGAAGCTCATATGTGTTGCGCCCACGAAGCGCATTCCAAGGCTCAAATTTCCATCCCAACCGCCGATACGAAAGCCGCGCCGCACCACCAGTCGTCCTGCTGCTTCAGGAACTGCGGGCAGCCTCGCGTCCTCCACCGCCGCCTGGCTGGCCGCATCGAGACGGGCGGACTGCACCATCACTGCCCCGGACACGGAGAAGTGGGATGGGAGCGACCATCTGAACTCGGCTTCCACACCGACATTGCGGGCGTTCCCGGCATTACGGGTCGCGACCAGGCCGTTTGCCAGCAACTCGTCAGCCTGCACATGGCGCCAGCTGCTGGCGTAGGCGTCGGCATCGAGTGAAAAGAAAGCGGAAAGCTGGGTGCGCACGCCCACTTCCACCGTTGCGAGCTCATCAGCCAGATAGGAGCTTGGCCCCCCGTCCCCCTTGGGATTTGCTCCGCCGGGGCGGTAGCCGGTAGCCGCCCGCATATAGGCGGTTATTTCACTCCTTGGATTCCACGTGAGGCTGAGGTCGCCCGCCGACCTGATCGTGTGTCGGCCGAGCGACACGATCTCTTCCCCCTGCCGGCCCTCGTCGCCGATCGAGCTGGAGAATATTCGCGCGCCCACTCCGAGCGTCAGCTTGGGTGCGATCGGGGCACTTGCCTCGCCGAAGATCGCCGCTTCGGAAATCGACCGCTTCAGCGTCAGCATGGGCACAGCACCCGCGCTGTCGCCAGCAACCACGTCCGCCGCTGTGCTCGACTTGACGAAGGAAAGACCTGTCACCCAGCTGACCGGCATCGTGCCGGAATTTCTCAGTCTCACCTCCTCGTCGAACACTCGATAAGAGCGATCGTCCCGAACGAGAGTCACGCCGCTCGTGCCGAGGATCGATGCAAGCGGGGTCGCATCGTAATCCGCGACGATTTCCTGCGTGCTGAGGCTGGTGATCGACGTCAGTTCAAGCCCGCCAACCGGCCCCTTCAGCGAGATCATGCCGAACTTCGTGTCAATGTCTCGAGGTTCGCGAAGACGATTCGGCCGCACAAGCGGACCGAGTTCGCCATCGACATATTGGCTGTCGCCAGTCTTGCGATTCTGCACTGCGCCGACTGCGTCCAACGTCCATTCCGCTGCAGGCGACCAGCGCAGCGCAATGCGGCCTCCGGTCAGCCGCTCGCGGTTGGAATCGCCTCTGCCTCCGGCATTATCGATCCATCCAGCTGAGGAACTTCGATAGCCGACTATTCGCGTCGCAAGGGTGTCCGGCACAACCGGCAGGTTCAGGGCCAGCGATTCGCTGTCGGAAAGACCGCTGTCCTGGGTAACTGCCGATCCGAGAGAGACCCGGCCAGAAAGATCATGCAGATCGGGCGTGCTCGTCGAAATCCGGAGAATGCCCCCCAGCGCTCCGGTTCCATAGAGCGGCCCTTGCGGCCCCTCGACAATCTCTACCTTGTCGATGTCGACCAGCGCCCAGTCAGGATCAGGCGCATCGTAGTTCAACCGCGCATCGTCGAGGAAAGTGGCGACGCTGCCTTGGGCGAAACCGTTCAACGGTCCATCGCCGATGCCGCGCAGGAACAAACGATCGCGTCCGGGCCCGAGGCCGGTTACCGTCAGCGAAGGGACTTCCCGCGAGAGGGTGCTCGCGCCCGGAAAGCCCGTTGCCGATCGGAGGCTGTCGCCTTGCACAATGTGATCGGTTGCCGGCAGGCTCGACAGGGGCTGTGGCCGCTTGAAGGCGGTGACGATTATGTCGCGCTGCAGGCGTTCGGACGAGCGCGGGACTTCAGATGAAGCCACAATCTTCGCTGCGCCGGTCGGCACGGGTTCGATGCGGAAGCTCGCCGGACCGGTTGCCACCGCTCTCAATCCGGTTCCTTCGAGCATCTGTCGAAGCGCTTCTGCCGGCGAAGACGCACCGCGAACCCGCCGAGTTCGCAGCGAAGGCATGCGCCCGCTGAATCCTATCGATGCGCCCGTCTGATCCGAAAGCTGCCGGACAGACTCGCCAAGCGGGCCCGCCGGGACATCGATTGACGCCCTTTGCGCCAGCGACGGCGAAGCGCTGAAGAAGGCGAGGCTAGCGGTGGCGATGCTCCAGGCGAAGGCCCCCATCCACCTTCCTGACCTCCAGCGACAAGATTTGGGCGAGGTTTCGAGCGGCGGCCTCACCATGGTTGATCGCGATCACTCCGCTGAACGGCTGGTCGGCGATTGCCGGATCAACCGTAATTCTCGTTCCGGAATACCGTGAGATTTGCCGGGCGACCAGCGTCAGCGGGGCGTCGTCGAATTGAAGTCGCCCGCTTCGCCAGCTTGCCACCTCCCGCGGGTCGACGCCGACGACGCGGACCGTGCCCGTGGCAAGGTCCGCTCGCAAGCCGTGGCCGGCGGAAAGCGAGACGGGTGCAGCAAGGCCGGGGGAAGTCACTGCGACCGAGCCGCTGGCGACGTCGACGGTGACCGAACCAGCTTCGCGATCTACTGAAAAGCGGGTGCCGATGTCGGTCACGGTGAAATCGCCCGCGCTGATCTCCAGTCGCCGGCCAGGCCGGTGCGGAACGTCGAAATAGGCAGTACCATTCAGCGCCAAGCGGTCGCCACGCACCTGCAGGTCGCTGACCGGAGCCAGAACCACTCGCGATCCGTCGTCGAGAGCGAGTGAAAGAGTCGAGCCGGCGACCGAGCGATAGTCCTGCGCCGGCGCGGTCCGAAACGCTGGTTGAGCGACGACGAAAAGAGCCACTCCAGCTGCGATGGCGGCACCGCCAAATCCCGCCGCCCACGTGCCCCGCCTGGCCCGCCGAACAGGCGCTTCCGCTACAAGGTCGTTCGCCGGGCATGTGTTGGGGATCTGCCCTGAATGCTCGTCGAGGTCGGAGTCGATCAGCGCCAGCTCGTCATAGGCCGCGCGGTGCCGCGGATCGGCTTCGAGCCACGCGGTGAAACCCGCCCAGTCCATTGCCTCATCATTCTGGCAGGTGAGCCAAAGAGCCGCCTGTTGGTAGATCTCGTCCGTCATTTCTTCGCGCCCGACTCCACAGTCGGCGGGCCTCCCCTGCTACTGAGACGCCGCCGGGGTTGTGGCGCCTCAGCTTTGAGCAACCGACGAAGGTGAGTCATGGCGACCGCCATGTGCTTCTCGACAGCGCTTTTGGTGATCCCGAGTTGCACGGCGATTTCGCCGTGGCTGGCCCCCTCGATCTTGTGCAGCACGAGAACTCGCCTTGCTCCCGGCGGGAGTTGCGCGATTGCCTCGCTAAGTCGCCGACATTCCTGCTGATTCGAAAGCAGCTCCTCGGCGGTTGGTGATGCGTCGACAACTTCTGCCACGTGCAAATCGCCGTGACGCTCGGCGGTCCAGTCCAATTCGCGACGCTCCCTCCGGCGCGCCTCGCGCAGCCGGTCGAGGACGAGATTGTTCGCCATTGTGAAGAGATAGCTCTTCACATTCGCGACCGGGCCCGGAGACGCCGAATTTACCTTGATCCACAACTCGCTCAGCAGATCGTCGCCGTCCGCTTCGCTGCCTGTTCGAGCAATGAGGAAACGGCGCAATTCGACGCGCCATTCTTCAAGCCCTCTAACGAGCCCTTGAGGCATCTGTAGCGGCATGTGCTCGAAGGGATTCCTACCTCGCGATCCGCGGCCGGCGAATTATCTCACGCGTTGTAGACGCAGCAATAGCCCCGAGAGAACCGCCGAATGGCAGATCCCCCTCCAGCGTTCTGCCAAGAAGAACCGGGAAGTGCCAGCTGAGGTGAGCGGCGTCAGGCGCCGTCTTCGCTTTGGAGACATCGGCAGAAGCAGGACGGGCTAGTGCATCGAATCGTGCGGCAAGTAATTCCATGTGCGCGATAGTCGGTGTTCTGGGCGGCGGCGGCCGAGAAGTCGACGCAATCACCAGAATGACGGCGCAAGTCCGGCATCGCGGACCAGACGATCACGGCATCTGGCTCGACGGCGAGGCCGGTTTGGCTTTGGGACACTGTCGGCTGGCAGTGATGGACCTGTCCCCCGCGGGACACCAGCCGATGGAGTCGGAGAACGGTCGATTCGTGCTGACCTTCAATGGGGAAATCTACAACTTCGCCGATCTTCGTCGCGAACTTGAGCAGCGTTCCCTCGCGCCGGTCGGCGGTTGGCGCGGCCACTCGGACAGTGAAGTCCTGCTTCAGGCGATTGCCTGCTGGGGAGTTGAACAGGCGATCGCTAAGTCTTCCGGAATGTTCGCATTCGCTGTTTGGGACAGGCAGGAACAACGCTTGACGCTGGGGCGAGATCGCTTCGGCGAGAAGCCGCTCTATTACGGGTGGGTGGGTCGGCAGTTCGTGTTTGCATCCGAGCTGAAGGCGTTGCGGGCCCACCCGGATTTCGACAACTCGATCAGCAACGAAGCGCTCGGCCTGTTTTTGTCCTCGACTTACGTCCCGGCACCCCTGTCAATCTTCCGCCGAATATACAAACTGCCTGCCGGCTGCCTGCTTGAAGTGCCGCCGGAAGGCGCGCGTCACCCGCAAGACGCTCCGCTCGACGAGAGGGAACCGCAACACGGAATTCGGCTCAGACGCTATTGGGCGTATCGGGATGTTCTGGAACGTGGGATAGCGGATCCGTTCGTCGACGAGTGCGAAGCTCTCGAACAGCTCGAAGCGGCCCTTTCCCGATCCGTTCGCCGCCAATTGGTAGCCGACGTGCCGACAGCGGCATTCCTTTCTGGCGGCGTCGACAGTTCGCTGATCGTCGCACTGCATCAGCAACAGTCGCCGAAGACGGTGCAAACATATTCGATCGGCTTTACCGACGCGGCTTACAACGAGGCGCACCACGCGTCCGCCGTGGCTGCTCACCTCGGCACCTTGCACAATGAGGAATATATAAGCGCAAGCCATTCGCGCGATTTGATCCCCTCTCTTCCTCGCATCTATGACGAGCCTTTTGCCGACGCGTCGCAGATCGCGACCCACTTGCTTTGTCGCTTCGTGAGACGGGACGCGAAGGTCGCGCTTACCGGGGATGGCGCCGACGAGCTGTTCGCCGGCTATTACCACCACTTTCTGGTGCCGAAGGTGTGGCGGTCGCTTCAAAAAATTCCAAAGCCCCTTCGCAAAACCGTCATTTCGGCATTGAGCCGGGTTCCCACCCTGGTCTGGGAGCAGGCAGCTGGACGGGTTGCGGGACGCAAGCAGAAACACATCGGATCAAAAATCCAAAAGGCACTTCGAGCCGCGAGTGACGCTGAAAGGTTGGACGTCGTCTACCGCGATCTTCGAGAGGAGTGGGATCTCGGGGTGCTACCTCTCCTCAACCCGGCGCTTGCAAGGGTCCCATTGCACCTAAGCCTGGGAGCCGGGGCCTCCGACGAAGCCAACGTCATGTATTACGACGCACTCTCCTATCTGCCCGACGACATCCTTTGCAAAGTTGATCGTGCGGCAATGGCCGTCGGCCTCGAAACGAGAGTTCCCTTTCTGGACCACGAAGTTGCCGAGGTTGCCGCCCGCATTCCGCTGTCGATGAAGGTCCGCAACGGACGCGGGAAGTTCATCCTCCGCAAGCTGCTGCACCGGCACTTGCCTGCGGAATTGGTGGACCGGCCGAAGAACGGATTCGCCGTGCCCGTTGGGGAGTGGCTGAAGGGTCCCCTTCGGAGCTGGGCTGACGATGTTCTCGACCCTTTGCACATGCGCCGGGACGGCTGGTTCGATGCCGATGTCATCAGCCAGCGTTGGAAAGAGCATCTGAGCGGCAGACGAGACTCAAGTGGTGCCCTTTGGGCAGTGTTGATGTTTCAATCGTGGTTCCACCAGTAATTGACCGCGTCGGGCGGGGATACCGCCCAACAAGGAAATCGATCCCCATAAAATGATCGAAGATGAGTGGTCGCGCTCCTGACTGAATGTCCGCAATGGGTCGAAAACGGACACTTGGATCTCAGCTGAATGGACGCCCGCTTTTGCGGGCAATTCGTTCGAAAGCGGACGGTCTGCTTTCGGCCAACCCCAGTCATCTGTGCCGGGGGCGGAGCTGGACGACTGCACCTGGCCGGAAGCTGTCCATCCGGTTTCGAGAGGGTTCCCGGTGTAAGGGGACGTACGTTCACCTGCGACGCTAATGTTCGTCATCGACCCATTGCGGCATTACCTCAATTTTCGTCGCGACTGATCACCGGTGCCATTCGGCAGTCGTGTCGGAGACTCAGGGGCTCGCGCCCAATTGCCCTCGCGACTGCCGAAGATTAACGTGGCGAGGTGCCGAACGACCACCCTTCACGGCTCGTTACCCCGTTGAAAACGTTGGGCCTTGGCGACAGCGCGGAAGGCTCCGACTGCCGAATTGGCGCATTTGAGGTCTACCCTTCGCGAAACTTGCTCAAGCACGGCACCGATCGCTTCACCGTCGAACCGCGGGTTATGGACGTCCTGTGCACGCTGGCCGAACATCAGGGGAGCGTGGCGACCCGCGCCGACCTGATCGAGCGCCACTGGGCGAACCGGTTCGGCGGTGACGAGTGTCTTACGCGCGCCGTTTCCCAGTTGCGAAAAGCCTTCAAAGCCGCTGATCCGGCAGAAACGTACATCGAGACCGTCGCCAAGCGCGGATATCGATTAGTACAGCCCGCCCGCGGTTTTGAGCCTCGAGCCGCCGCGCCGAGCGACGGTGCAACACCATCAGAACTCGCCCCCAGCTATTCTGTCGCAGTCATGCCCCTGCGAAGCGCCGGCGGGCCGGCCGAAGAACGGCTTGCCGAAGCGATAGGCCATGACCTGGTGGAGATGTTGTCCCGCACTCCGAATTTGCGGGTTGCCGCCTATGCGGCCCATCTGAAGGAGATCTCGAACGAATTGGACCCCAAGCAGCTCGGTCAGCTCCTGAACGTCCACTACGTCATCTCAGGGTCGCTCACGCGCTATGGAGACGTGCTGACGCTGCGGGTGGAACTCGCGGACGCCTTCACCAATGTGCACCTATTGTCGTGGAAGCTCAGCGAGGTCGCCGATGCTTTCAAAGCCGATTTCGACGACTTCCTTCTCGATCTTTCCGCACCCGTCGTGACCGAAATCCAGATCGCCGAAGCATCGTTGGCCCACACGCGCCAGCAAGTCGGCGACCATGCTTGCGCTGTAATCCACTCCACCGAGATGCTGCGCAGCGTCTACTCTGAGCAGCGCGCCCACGAGATCGTCGATCACCTGAACGTCTTGGTCGAGCGCGATCCCGACAATGCTTACGCACATGCTTCGCTCGCGGTCCAACTGGCGCAAAACGTCGTCAGCGCGTGGAGTGAAGCGCCTTCAGACGATTTCGCGGCGGCGAGATCGCACATCAAGACCGCCCTCAACATCGCTCCTCGTGACGCGGACGTTCAGGCTTCGGCAGGAATAGTCGCCTTCATGATGAGGGAGAGTGAAACAGCCGTTCGATTGCTGACGCGCTCGCTTCGACAGAATCCGAATAATCCGCACGCGCTCGCAGTCTTGGGATTCCACGTCGGCGTAAAGGGCGGAGATGAGGCAGGAATTGACATGATCCGGACAGCAGAAAAGCGCGCGCCGCACCATCCGCGCTACCCGATCTGGGCCCAGTATCGCGGAAGCTGTTTCCTGGCGTTCGGCAGGCTCGATGACGCGAGGGAAGCGTACCGAGAGGCCATCGATCGCAATCCCAATTATCACCTGTCGTATGTTGTCCTGGCTACGGCGCTCGTACTCTCAGATCGCCTTGACGAAGCACGCTCAGCAATTGCGGACGCCTTGGAGAATAGCCCCCGCTATTCATTCGAGAACTGGATGGCACTGCTCGACGCTTTCCCGGAACTCTATCAATGGCAGAGCAGCAAAGCGGCCTTCGAGGAAAAGTGCCGGAGAGCGTGGGTGTCCTGATCGCGATGGATTCCGCACCACCCGTTCCGATCTCCTGCTCCTAAGCCCGCCCGCGCCCCTTCCGGCGGCCGACATCAGGAAAACATCACCTCTCCATCGGGAGTTTGCCGAGCGAAGCTGCGACAATGCAATCACGCGGATTGCTCCGCGAGGCCCTGCAGCAGCGACTTTGCAGACACGGGGGGGGCGGGTGAGAGACGCTAGCGAAAAGCACTCGGTTGAGAAGACGTTCAAAAAGGTAACTTGGCGGCTCCTTCCCCTCCTGTTCGCGGCTTACCTCCTGGCTTACCTCGACCGGGTCAATGTCGGCTTCGCGAAGCTCCAGATGGCGAGCGATTTGCGGTTCAGTGATTCTGTGTACGGCTTTGGGGCAGGCATATTCTTCCTCGGCTATTTCCTGTTCGAAGTCCCCAGCAACCTGATCCTGCAAAAGGTCGGGGCGAGGATGTGGATTGCCCGCATCATGATAACGTGGGGTCTGCTGTCCGCCGCTTTCGCCTTCGCCGGCGTCTTGCGCTGGGGACCGGTTCCAAATGCCTTGGGCCTCACGGACGCAGAATTTTCCTTTTATTTCCTGCGCTGCCTGCTCGGCCTGGCCGAAGCAGGCTTGTATCCCGGCGTGATCCTTTATCTGACCTTTTGGTATCCGGATCGCCGGAGAGCCCAGATCATCGCCATTTTCATGACCGCCATTCCGCTTTCGGGGGTGATCGGGTCTCCGCTGTCGGGAAGCCTGCTCGAGTTTCTCGACGGCGCACTCGGCTTGGTCGGCTGGCAGTGGCTGTTCCTTGTCGAAGGCATCCCCTCTGCACTTTTCGGGTTACTCGTGCTGAAGTTCCTGCCCGACACTCCCGCAAAGGCCGCGTGGCTGTCCGCTGATGAGCGCGATCTCATCGGGCAGCGCCTGCGTGCCGACGAAGACGCAAAGGCCGGAAAGGGGCAGCGTCACCATGCCAGGGAAATTTTCCTCGATTTTCGCGTCTGGATGGTGGCTATCGCCGCTTTCCTGCTCACTTCTGGGGGCTACGCGGTTACCTTCTGGGCGCCCACGATCGTCCAGGAATTCGAGGGTTCCGGCGGCGGCTATCTTGAGGTCGGCTTCGTCTTGATGATCCCCTGGGGGGTGAGCGCGGTCGCGATGGTGATGTGGGCGCGGCATTCGGATCGAACCGGGGAAAGACGCTGGCACGCCACACTTGCCGCGCTTCTCCAGGCCCTTGGCCTGGTTGTCCTGGCGTTTGCGAGGAACAATCCAACGCTTTCGATACTCGCCCTCAGCATGGAACTCGCTGGATCACTGTGCTGGTATTCGGTCTTCTGGACGATTCCGACGTCCTTCCTGTCCGGCGCGGCGGCGGCGGGCGGAATTGCGATGATCAACTCGATCGGCAATCTCGGCGGCTATTTCGGGCCCGATCTGGTTGGCGCAATTCGTAATGCTAGCGACGGTGATTCAACGGGTGCATTTCTGGTCCTTGCGGTTGGCGTAATACTCTGCGCGCTGCTCACCTATCTGGTCGCATCTCCACGACCGACGACTGCACCCGTGACGGTCGCTGCGTAGTGGGGCGGTGCGTTCAGGAAGCGAGCCGGCCACCGCGTGTCGTCGGCAAGGCCGGTGCGGTGTTGATGAGCGTAAACGGGATGATCGGGGCCGGAATATTCGCCCTGCCTGCGCTGCTGCATGCTCAGGTCGGAACGTTCGCGCCGTGGCTGTTCCTGATTTTCGGGCTGCTGTTCGCCTGCGGGACGCTGATCTCGGCGCGCCTGTCCACCATGTTCTGCCTGTCCGGCGGGCCTCAGTTGTGGATCCAGGCCGCCTTTGGACCCTTTGCCGGGTTACAGGCCGGATGGATCCTGCTGCTGGCAATAGCCGCAGGGCGCGCTGCGACGCTCTATGTGCTGGTGTCCTACCTGGCCGTGATATTCCCCGTCTTTGGCGACCCGGTCATGCGTGGGCTCGCCTTGGCGTTCCTGCTCGTCGCGCTCACCTGGATCACCATCTCCGGCATGACGAATTGCGTCGGTGGCCTTGCGGTGGGAACTGTCTTGAAGCTTTCGCCGATCCTGCTCCTTTGTGCATTCGCCTATGCTTCGGGCGGGATCGCCACGTCCTTTGCCTTGCCGCAATTCGGCTCCTTCAAGAGCGTCGCCCTGCTCGTTTTCTTCGCCTATTCCGGGGCCAGCAGTTCGAGCTACTCCGCAGGCGAGTTCAAGGACCCTCGGCGCGACCTGCCGATCACAATGCTTTGTTCGCTGGCCTTGATCATCGCATTCTACATGGCGGTGCAATGGGCCTATATCGCGGCGGGTGCCCCGAAAAGCGACAGCAACGCCACGCCGCTGGCGGCTGCCGCGCAGGCCGTTTTGGGCGAGCACGGAGCGCTTCTTCTTAGCCTGGCAGCGATCTTCTCCGTCGCGACCAACGCCCTCAACTTCTACATTGCAGGCGCACGGGTAGCCTACGGTATGGCCGACAGGGGATTACTGCCGGGAATGTTCACCCATTTGTCGCCGCGCTTCCGGACGCCAGATCGTTCAATCCTGCTATTCTCGACCATTGTCGGCGTAATGCTGGCAAGCGGCGCATTCGCCTTCCTTGCTTCCGTCACCTCGCTCGGCGCGCAGGGCGTTACGTTGGTGATGATCGGAGCGTTCGTGGTTCTGATGCGTCGCAGCGATCACGGTCACGATGGTCAATTGGCAACCTACTGGTGGCCGATCGTCGCTGTGGGAGCGGCATTTGCGATCTTCACGATCGTGCAGGCACCCCTAACCGCCTTTCTCCTGTTGGCCGGACTGCTAGTCCTCGGAACCGGGCTATACTTCGTGGCACGGGCGGAGGCCGTACTCGTCCCAGAACCCGAGTTCAGCTGAACGGGCCTGCGCTGCCATCGAAGTGGAACCGCGACGCGATCAAGCCGTACCCGATCCTGATCCACAGTTTCCACACCACATCTCGGTAAATTTGGCCGCTAGATCTCATCTTCCGCGCCACATCAGAAAAACATCACCGCGACATCGGGAGTTTCGGCAAGGGATCTGCGATTGCCTCATCATGCGGATCTAGTCTGGGGCGGAGCGGGTTTGCCATGGGTAAAAGTGTCGACGGACGATCGGCGGGGGCGCAGGCGCGAAAATGCATTTTCGCTGCGACGCTTGGCTGCGGCCTTGAATTCTATGACTTCCTGACGTTTGCCTTCTTCGCCATCCAGATCGGCCACACCTTCTTCCCGTCGAGCAACGCCTATCTCAGCCTGATGGGATCGCTCGCGGTGTTCGGCGCGGGATTCGTCGGCAGGCCGATCGGTGCATTCGTGCTCGGCGGATATGGTGATCGCGCCGGACGCAAACCCGCCATGATGCTGTCGATGACGATCATGGGTGTGGCAATCTCCGCCCTCGCATTCACGCCTGGCTATGCCACAATTGGCATTGCTGCCCCGATCATCGCCATCGTCGCTCGGTTCGTGCAGGGTTTGGCCCTTGGCGGCGAGATCGGATCGGCGACAACATATATGGTCGAGGCGGGCGGAATTGCTCGCCGAGGGCGGAGTGCAGGTTACCAAGGAGTGTGCCAGGGCATTGCCTTGAGCCTAGGCGCCTTCGTCGGCCTGACGCTCAGCGCAGTGTTGAGCCCGGCGGAATTGACCTCATATGGCTGGCGGATCGCCCTGTTGCTGGGCGTTTCGATCGTGCCCTTCGGGCTTTGGATGCGCCGCGCGATCCCGGAAACGAAAGGTTGTGTCGAACCGGAGTTAGAGGCCAGAATTGCCGGTCCGTCATTTCGGCAGATCGTTTTCCTCGGCATGGTCCTCATGGGCTCTGGCACCATTCTTTCTTACGTCCAGAATTATATGGCTACGTTTGGTCAGAACGAGCTCAAGCTGTCGACAAGCGCTTCGATGGCTGCGCAGCTATCCGGCAATCTCATGATCATAATCGGGTCGTTGATCGGCGGCCTTGCTTGCGACAGGTGGGGCCGCAAGCCGCTATTGGTCGTCCCGTTTCTGGTGCTGACCGTCTCGATCCTCCCGATGATCACGTGGGTGGAGAGTTCGCGATCGCTTGTCGCCTTTTTCGTGATCAACCTGATGCTGGGTTTCTTCATCAATTTGGGCGCCCCGGCAATATTTGCCGCGATCGCTGAATTGCTGCCGCAGCAAAGCCGGTCGCGCGGATTTGCGCTGATCTACACGTTACCGGTCGCGTTGCTGGGGGGCACGACACAGATATTCGTCACATGGCTGCTGCACGTAACAGGCAACACATTGGCGTTGGGCTGGTACATGACCGGCATCGGCACAATCGGGATCGTTGCGGCGTCATTGCTGCCTGAAAGCGCTCCAACGAAGCGCGGTTGGAAACCAGTTGTGACCGATACAATGGTGCCCGCGGCGGCTTAAATGACGTATCGAGCGCACAAGCCTGCAGGCGAAAACTCCTCTGACCGCCAGTGTCCGCAATGGGTCGAAAACGGACACTAGCATCCCAGGTGAACCGACGTCCGCTTTTGCGGGTCATTCATTCAAAAGCCGACCGACCGCTTTCGGCCACAAGCAGCCGCTTACTCCTCTAAGCTGACGCGTAAATGCGGCCAGCGCCATTACCGAACATCGGCCGCCCGACGAGGTGTTCTCGATTCCGTACTGCCGCCGAAGCCCGCAGAGAAAGACGCGCAAAGACGCGGCACGTCGTGGCCTAGGCGGATTCTCCCACTACCGCGCGAGCCCAGAAAAGGCGCAGTTCTGCGCCATTCTGCGCGCACGTGTCTCCTTTTTTCTAAATACCTTAGACTGTGTGGCGGAGCGGGAGGGATTCGAACCCTCGATACGGTTTTGCCGTATACTCACTTTCCAGGCGAGCGCCTTCGACCACTCGGCCACCGCTCCGCATACCGGGAAGGCGGCCCATTTAGGGTGAGCCGGCGAAGCGGGCAAGCTTGCTCCATTCGACTGCGCTGCCTAGTGGCGCGGTCGATGACACCCGCGGAGCGCCTCTCCGGTCGAATGCCGACCGATGCCGATATCGAGGCAATCGCGCAGCGGACGGTCGACGCGCTTCCGTCGCCGTTCGCCGACAGCCTCGGCGACATCGTCTTCCAGGTCGAACCGATCGCCGACGAAGAGACGGCACGCAGCGTCGGAGTGCGACACCCGATGAACCTGAGCGGCCTCTACAGCGGCGTATCGCTCAACCACCGGAGCGTCATGCAATCGGGAACGCTGCCCGAGCGGATCATCCTGTACAGCCGGCCTATCCTTGCCGAGTGGCGCGCTACGCGCTTCAGTCTCGACCAGATCGTCACTCATGTCGTAATCCACGAAATCGGTCATCACTTTGGCTTTTCCGACGATGACATGCACAATCTGGAGGACGAGCCGGAGTGACGAGCTTGCTGCGGTTCCAATCCGTCGATTGTAGCCGTGGCGGACGGATGTTGTTCGGGGACCTCCACCTCGAGGTCGGGCCCGGAGACGCGCTTCAGGTGATCGGCCCGAACGGCAGCGGGAAATCGAGCCTCCTGCGCCTGGCTGCGGGACTGCTTCGGCCGGAAAGCGGAACGATTGAAGCAGCGCCGGTTGCGCTCGCCGATGAGTTGGTGGCGCTCGATCGCGAGCTCGCGCTCGGAAAGGCGCTATCCTTCTGGGGCGGCAACGTCGGTGAAGGAATTGCAGCGCTCGGACTCACCGGCCTTCGCGATGTCCCGGTTCGGCTGCTTTCGGCGGGACAGGCGAAGCGAGCCTCGCTCGCCCGCGTGATTGCTTCGGGCGCTCCGCTGTGGCTACTCGACGAGCCGGCGAACGGGCTGGACACAGCATCGCTGGCGCTGCTGGCGAAAGCGGTGGAGCGTCATCGCGCTTCGGGCGGAGCCGTGGTTGCGGCCTCGCACGTCCCGCTTGCCGGCGAATGGCGGACATTGGAGCTCGGCCGATGATCGCTAGGCTACTCGGGCGCGAAGTCCGACGCGGCTTTAGCGGTCCCGCCTGGCTTCCCGCCGCCTTCTTTCTCCTGGTGGCGACTTTGGTGCCGTTCGCAATCGGTCCCGACGAGCGGCTTCTTGCCCGCGTCGGCGGCGGTGCCCTTTGGATCGCCGCACTCACCGCCGCGCTTCTACCGGTGGAGCGGTTGGTCGAGCCCGATCGCGCCGACGGCGTTCTCGACCAGCTGTTCGTTCGCGGTGTTACCGACGAGAGTGTCGGCGCCGCCAAAGCGGCCGGTCACTGGCTGGCGTTCGGTCCTTTGCTGCTCGTCAGTGCCGTTGTCGGTGCGGTTCTTCTTCGGCTCCCGCCGGACCAGCTGCCGAGGCTGCTCCTCGCCCTCGCGGTCGGCAGCATCGGACTGGCCGCTCTCGCGGTTGCCGTTGCCGCGCTTACTGCCGGGCTTCCGCGCTCCGGCGCTCTTGCCGGTCTCCTCCTTCTTCCGCTTGCAATCCCGTTACTCATTTTCGGGGCGGCAGCGTCGGGCGACTCCGCCTCCGGCGCGCTGTTGCTCGAATGCGCGGTATCGCTGCTTCTGGTTGCGGGAGCGCCGTTCGTCGCGGGCGCGGCGATCCGCGCCGGTCGTACTTAGTCGCGGCCCCACCTCGCGAAAATCGCGGTCGGCAGAAGCAGCCCGCGCGCCTCCTCCCGAACAGACATCTCGCCCATCTCAATACGTCCGCCGAGGTCGCCGAGCACCTGCTTCACAAGCTCGCCGATGCCGAGCGCCGACATGCGCACGGCATAGATAGTGAGGACCAGGAATCGGCTGTTCTCGTCGAGCAGCTTTCTGCAGTCGGCGAGCAGCGGAGCGAGATCTTCTTCGAGCCTCCAAACCTCGCCATTCGGGCCGCGGCCGAACTTTGGCGGGTCGAGAAGGATTCCGTCGTAGCGGCGGCCGCGGCGGACCTCGCGCGCGGTGAACTTGGCCGCATCGTCGACGATCCAGCGGATCGGATTGTCGGCGAGGCCGGAGAGCGCCGCATTTGCCTTCCCCTGCTCGACCGATTTCTTCGACGCATCGACGTGCACCATTCGCGCACCGGCGTCGCTCAGTTGCAAGGTGCCGACGCCTGTGTAGCCGAACAGGTTCAGCGCGTCCGCATCGGTGGCGCGCTCACGCATCCAGTCCCATTGCGGCGCCATGTCGGGGAAGAAGCCGAGGTGGCGGAACGGCGTCAGCGACGCGTCGAACTTTACGGCTCCGCGCGACAACTCCCACTGGCGCGGCACATCGCGGTGCTTCTCCCAGCGGCCGCCACCTTCTTCGTCCGAAGCGGGCACGAAGCTCGCGTCAGGATCCCAGTCGGTGCTGGCCGGCGCCCACATCGCCTGAGGCTCGGGGCGGACGACGGTGATCGGGCCGTAGCGCTCCAGCTTGCGGCCGTTGCCGCAGTCGATCAGGCCCCAGTCGGACCAGGGCTCGGCCACCAGTGTGAGAAGCTCGCCAGTCACTCGCGCCGGAGTCGCTTGCGAACGGCAAGTACGTAGATCACCAGCGCAATCGCGGCGAAGGCGAACCATTGCAGCGCATAGAACCGATGGCCCGCAGGGGTGACCTGGACGGCGGATTCCGGGGTTGGCATCGAGCTCGGCTCCAGCCCCGGGGCCGCCGAAGCGGCGACGAGTCTGATCCGCTGCAGGCGATCGGGAACGATCACTCCGGTGACGAGGCCGCCTTGCCACTTCCAATCGGCATTGGGATTCTTGGACCAGCCGATATCGACCGCCATTCCCGGCCCTTCCGCCCCGGTCGCGCACTGGACGATGTGGGCATAGCCCGTCTCGCCCTTGCGATTCTCACCGGCGATGGCTCGCTCGCCCACTGGCTTGAGGCAAAATCCCGTCGCCCAGCGGAATAGCGGCGGCGGTCCCGCTGTCGGTGCGGTTGGGAAGGCGATCGGCGGCAACTTCTGCGCGGCCGCATATTGTCGCAGCAGCCCAGCCTTCCACTGCGCCCTTTGCAGCTGCCACACGCCAAGAGCGATCATCGTCGCGACAGCCGCGGCAACAAGGATCGTGGCGAGGACCGGAACTCGCCTCATTGGTCGGCGATGCGCCCTTCGCGCGCGCGGTGAATATATTCCTGCGTAATCAGCAGCCCCTTGGCCAGGCGAAGCCCGGCAATCGTGAGGCCTAAGCCAATCGGGATCCACACCAGGTGCACCCACCAAGGCGGGGAGAAGAGGCCGTCCACGACCAGTGCCGCGGCGACAAGGATGGCGCCGATGATCAGGATCAGGAAAGCAGCCGGCCCGTCACCGACGTTGAAGCTGGAAAAATCGAGGCCGCAGGCGCGACACTTGTCGGCAAAACGGACCCAGCCGGCAAACAGCGTCTTCGATTTACAGCGCGGGCAGCGGCCCTGGAGCGCTCCTTCGACTGGTGAGATCTCGCGCACCCGCCGGCTATCCGGCGACTGGCGCGCCCCAGCCACCCCAGACGTAGATGGACGTGAACAGGAACAGCCACACGACGTCGACGAAGTGCCAGTACCAGGCGGCGGCCTCGAAGCCGAAATGCTGCCTTGGAGTGAAGTCACCCTTGTACGAGCGGATCAGGCAGACTGTCAGAAAGATGGTGCCGACGATGACGTGGAAGCCGTGGAAGCCGGTCGCCATGAAGAAGGTCGATCCGTAAATGCTGCCTTTGAACGCGAACGGCGCGTGAGCATATTCCCACGCCTGGATGCAGGTGAAGCTGATGCCAAGAAGGATCGTCAGCCACAGGCCCAGCTTGAGGCCGTGGCGGTCGCCGTGGATCAGCGAGTGGTGAGCCCAGGTGACGGTCGTTCCCGAGCACAGCAGGATCAGCGTGTTGAGAAGCGGAAAGCCCCACGGACTGAGAACCTCGACGCCCTTGGGCGGCCAAACGCCTCCGACCGAAGCGACCGACGAGGGGAACAGCGCCGAGGCGTAGAAGGCCCAGAACCAGGCGAGGAAGAACATCACCTCGGAGGCGATGAACAGGATCATTCCGTAGCGCAGGTGAAGCTGAACCACGGGCGTGTGATAGCCTTCGTGGGACTCGCGGATCGTGTTGCCCCACCAGTTCCACATCGTAACGAGCACCATCGCGAAGCCGGCGATCATGACCGGAACGCCATAGGGGTTGTCGTGGAACCACATCACCGCCCCGCCGAACAGTGCAAGCGCGCTGAACGCACCGATAATCGGCCAGGGGTCCGGCTGGACGAGATGGTAATCGTGGTTCTGCGTTGCCGCCATTACTCGCTTCCCTCGTAACTGTTCGAAGGGGCTCTAGCTTCCCGAGCCGCCCGTTTCCACTGGATAAAATGTGTAGCTGAGAGTGATCTCGTCCACGTCTTTCGTGTCGGGGTCCTGGCGAATCTTGGGATCGACGAAAAAGACCACTGGCATGTCGACGCTCTGCCCGCCCTTAAGGGTCTGCTGAGTGAAGCAGAAACATTCGATCTTGCTGAAATATTTGCCGGCCTCGGCGGGCGAGACGTTGAACACGGCCTGCCCGGTGGTGGGTCGGGCGACGAGATTGGTTGCACGGTAGAAGATCTTCGTCGGCTTCCCCGGGACGATCCGTACCGAGCCCTGCTCCGGAGCGAAATTCCACGGCAGGGCGGAGTTGGTGTTGGCGTCGAAGCGGACCCCGATCTCCCCGGCGACGAGATCGGCACCCGGCGCCGCCTCGGCGCGCTGCGTCGTCCCGCCGAAGCCGGTGACCTGGCAAAAGGCGCGATAGAGAGGCACCGACGCGAAGGCGAGGCCGAGCATCAGCAGCCCGAGCATCGCCATCATCGCCGCGGTTCGGTTGTTGCGCGACGCTGCGGCGGTCATTGGTGAAGCTCGATTTTCGCCATGGTGATCAGGAACATCAGCAAAACGAAGGCGCCCAAAAGCCAGGCCGTAATTCTCGCCCGGCTACGCTGTCGAGCGCGGATGATTTCTTCCTCCGGCTCCGGCTCCTCGCCAACGATCCTGGTCATGCGATCAGCCACCGGTCCGCGACAAGCGCGGCAAACAGGACGAACAGGTAGAGGATGGAAAAAGCGAACAGCCGCTTTTCCGGCCGCATCTGCTTCGGCTCGGTCGCGGTGTTCGCGGCCACTGCAAGCGCAAAGGCGACGAAAACGGCGCCGAGAACCGAAGCCGCACCGCCATAGATCCACCCGGTCAAGCCGAGCGGCCACGGAGCAACGGCCGCCGCGGCCATGATCACGCTGTAGCCGAGGATCTGCCGGCGCGTCGCCGCAACTCCAGCTACGACCGGCATCATCGGCACGTTCGCCGCTGCATAATCGGAGCGGACGAACAGGCTCAGCGCCCAAAAATGCGGGGGAGTCCACAGAAAGATGATCGCGAACAGGAGCAGTGGGAGCGCGTCGATCCGACCCGTCGCTGCGACCCAGCCGATCAGCGGCGGAAACGCGCCTGCGGCACCGCCAATGACGATGTTCTGGGCCGTCCGCCGCTTCAGCCAGACGGTGTAGATGACGACGTAGAACAGGATGGAGCCTGCGAGCAGGAGCGCCGCCAGCCAGTTGGTAGCAAGCTCCATCAGGATCACGGAGAAGAAAGCGAGGCCCACGCCGAAGTGAAGTGCCGTCTGCCGGTCCAGGCGACCCGACGGGAGAGGCCGCTTGGCAGTGCGCTTCATCTTGGAGTCGAGGTCCGCTTCATACCATTGGTTGAGAGCGCCCGCCGCGCCCGCCCCGAGGGCGATGCACAGGATCGCTGTGAAGCCGATCACCAGCGGCGGCATCACCGGCGCGGCAAGAAGCCCGCACAAAGCGGTGAACACGACGAGGCGCATCACCCCGGGCTTCGTCAGCGCGTAGAGGTCGCGCCAGTCGGCGGGAAGCGCCGCTGGCCTGGAGATCGGGACGGTGGGCACGAAGCGGCCTATAAGCGGTTGGCGATGAGAGGAAAAGACTCTGCTATGGCCCTTACGATGCTAACCCGAATCGCTTTGCTTTCCCTGTTTGTCGCCGCTCCTGCCGCCGCTCAGGTGACGCCGGTGGAACTGCCCGGACCCAATGTCGCAGCGTCGGACGTCGTCCCGGTGGAGATCGACACCAGCCTCGGGCGAATCGTGGTTGCACTCGATCGGCTTCACGCTCCGAAGACCACGGACAATTTCCTGCGCTACGTCGACAGCCACAAGTTCGACGGAGAGAGCTTCTATCGGGCGATGCCCTATGGCGACGGCGGCCTCATCCAGGGCGGGATCACCAGCGACGCGCGCAAGCTCAACCCGCCGGTCGCGTTCGAGTCCTCGGACCAGACCGGCATCCATAACACCGCCGGCTCGATCGCGATGGCGGGGCTGGCGCCCGGCAAGGCGCAGGCGGATTTCTTCATCGAAACGACCGACATTCCCGCCTTCGACGGACCGAAAGGCTTTGCCGCGTTTGGGCAGGTTGTCGAGGGCATGGACGTGGTGAAGAGGATCCTCGCCGCGCCCGTCTCTCCGACCAAGGGCGAAGGCCCGATGAAGGGCCAGATGCTCGACCCGCCGGTGAAGATCCTGAAGATGGAGCGGGTGAAGGGGTAAAGCGGCGAATTCCGCTCTGGGTGGAAAGCGGAGATTGCACACGACGACAAACAGCTAATTGTCCGCAAGGGGTACAAAACGGACATCGGAAATCGCAGGCTAGCCGGCTTTCGACATCTTCCACGAAAAAGCCCCGCCCTGCTGGTGCAGGACGGGGCTTTTTCTCGGTCGCCCCCAGCTCAATCGATGATCGGCAGCGTCTCGAACTGGTGGAACGGCGGCGGGCTCGGCAAAGTCCACTCCAGCGTCGTCGCTCCCTCGCCCCAGTAATTCGCCGGCGCCTTCGGGCCCGCGAAGAGCGAGTAGAAAAGGTTGACGAAGAACACGGCCATTCCGGCAATGGTGATCATGTACCCGACGGTCGCCACGTAGTTCCATTCCGCGAATGCCGGCGTGTAGTCCGGAATTCGCCGCGGCATGCCGTCGAGCCCCAGGAAGTGCATCGGGAAGAAGATTACGTTCACGCCGATGAACATCAGGAAGAAGTGAACCTTCCCGAGAAACTCGTTGTACATGCGGCCGCTCATCTTGCCGAACCAGTAATAGAAGCCGGCGAACAGGGCGAAGACCGCCCCGAGGCTGAGCACGTAGTGGAAGTGGGCAACCACGTAGTAGGTATCGGTCATGTAGGTGTCGATGCCGCCGTTGGCGAGAACGACGCCGGTCACTCCGCCGACCGTGAACAGAAAGATGAAGCCGATCGCGAACAGCATTGGCGTTTCGAACGTGATCGAGCCGCCCCACATCGTTGCGATCCAGCTGAAGATCTTCACGCCGGTCGGAACGGCGATGATCATTGTCGCTGCGGTGAAATACATCTTCGTGTCGAGGCTCATGCCGGTCACGAACATGTGATGCGCCCAGACGACGAATCCGACGACTCCGATGGCGACCATTGCGTACGCCATTCCGAGATAGCCGAAGATTGGCTTGCGGCTAAACGTTGAGATGACTTGGCTGATCATCCCGAAGCCCGGGAGGATCATGATGTAAACTTCAGGGTGTCCGAAGAACCAGAACAGATGCTCGTACAGGACCGGATCGCCGCCGCCGCTCGCATCGAAGAAGGTGGTTCCGAAATTGCGGTCGGTCAGAAGCATCGTGATGGCGCCCGCGAGCACCGGAAGCGCCAGCAGGAGAAGGAAGGCGGTCACCAGCACCGACCAAACGAACAGCGGCATTTTATGCAGGGTCATTCCCGGAGCGCGCATGTTGAAAATGGTGGTGATGAAATTGATCGCGCCGAGGATCGAGCTGGCGCCGGCGAGGTGGAGCGAGAAAATCACCATGTCGACTGCAGGCCCCGGCGAGCCCGATGTCGATAGCGGCGCGTAAACCGTCCACCCGGTTCCCGCTCCAAGCCCGCTGCCGCCCGAGACGAATGTCGAGCCGAGAAGCAGCATGAACGACGGCACGAGAAGCCAGAAGGAGATGTTGTTCATTCGCGGGAACGCCATGTCCGGCGCTCCGATCATCAGCGGAACGAACCAGTTGCCGAAGCCGCCGATCATCGCCGGCATGACCATGAAGAAGACCATGATCAGGCCGTGAGCGGTGATCAGCACGTTCCAGTGGTGAGTCCACTCATCGAAATTGGCGGTTCCGGCGCCGATCGGCCAGGCGCGATTCAGCACCTGGATGCCCGGCTCCATCAGCTCCCAGCGCATGATTCCGGAAATCGAACCGCCGATCACGCCCGCGATGATCGCGAAGATCAGGTACAGCGTTCCGATGTCCTTGTGGTTCGTCGACATGAACCAGCGGGTGAAGAAGCCCGGCTTGTGATCCGCATGATGCTCCGCGTGCGCCGCACCCGGCTGCTCGAGGTGGAGCGCGTCAGCTGGAATGGTGCTCATAACTCTTCAGATCCTCGATCAGTCGGTGGCGACGGCGCTGGACGGCGTCGGAGTTGGATTGGGCTGCGCTTCGGCAGGAGTTCCGGGTGCAAGCGGAGCGGGGCCCGGCTGAGCGCCTGCAGGGGCCGCTGCAGGCGTGGGCTTTTGTCCGGGCATGGTGCCGCCTTTCGACGCCACCCACTGGGCGAACTTGGCCGGGGGCACAACGTCGATCACGATCGGCATAAAGCCGTGGCGCGCTCCGCACAGTTCCGAGCACTGGCCGAAATAGACGCCGGGCCGGTCGACCTTCACCCAGGTCTCGTTGAGCTGGCCCGGGTTGGCGTCAATCTTGGTCCAGAAGGACGGCATTGCGAAGCTGTGGATCACGTCGTTGGAGGTGACGATGAACTTCACGACCTTGCCCGCAGGAATCACCATTCGCTCGTCGACCGCAAGCAGCGGCGGCCCGTCGGCAGCGGTCCTGTAGCGCTCGCCGGGACGAAGCGTCGGATCGTCTTTCTCCTTGAGGATGTTCGAGACGAGCTCGATCCCGCCATTGTCCGGATACTGGTAGGTCCAGTACCACTGGTTGCCGATCACCTTCACCGTGACGTCGGCTTTCGGGAACGCATACTGCGCCCGCATCAGCCGGATGGAGGGAATCGCGATCGCGACCAGGATCAGCACCGGCACTACGGTCCAGACGACCTCGATCGCGGTGTTGTGGGAGGTTCGCGACGGCGTCGGGTTGCGACCCCGGCGATAGCGGAAGATCACCCAGAGAAGCAGCCCAAGAACCAGGATGCTTATCGCTGCGCACAGGACGAGCAGCCAATAGTCGTGGAAGTTGGCGGCTTCCTGGCCGACCTTGGTGACCTGGTACTGGGTGCTCCAGCCGCCGGGAACGGGCTGCCCGATTCCGGGGGTCGGCTTATCGTACTGGAACGGCTTTTCCGCGGCGAGCGGAACGGCGGCGTTCGGGCCGGTGCCCTTCACCATCTCCGCAGGACCGCCGGTACCGGCCTGGTCAGCAGCCATCGCGTTGCTCGCGGCTGTGTTCGTCGTGGCCGTTGCAGCGACTGGGCTGGCGGCGTTCGGTGACTGGGCCGCTGCGGGCGTTGCCATCGCGGCGGCAAGGGCAATCGCCCATCCAATGAGTCTCATTCGCACCCCGGGTACAGTGGGTTGAAATCGGGGAGGCAGCCCCGAATTGCCGCCTCTATAGGCGCGGGTTCTTTTCCCCTCAACTCCCTTGTGGGACGGTTGAAGCATCATGTTCCAGCGCCTATTCGGCGGACCCGCAGAAGCGGCCAGGAAGGCACCCATGACCGACGACGAGATTCTTGCGGAATTCCGCGACGCGGACGCGTTGCTGGAGGGCCATTTCATTCTGTCTTCCGGCCTTCGAAGCCCGCGTTACCTACAGTGCGCGCGGCTTCTGATGGACCCGAAACGGGCCGAGAAAATGGCGAACGCATTGGCCGAAAAGCTCCCCTCCGACATCCGCGAGTCGGTCGACGTAGTCGTCTCCCCGGCAATGGGCGGGGTCATCATCGGCCATGAAATGGGCCGAGCGCTCGGCCGCCCTGCTATGTTCGTTGAGCGGCCGCAAGGCACCTTTGAGTTCCGCCGCGGCTTCCGGCTCGAGCCTGGCCAGCGGGTACTTTTGGTCGAGGATGTCGTGACCACCGGACTGTCCTCGCGCGAAGCGATTGCGGCGGTCGAAGCGGCGGGCGGCAAGGTCGTCGCCGCAGCCGCGCTCGTGGACCGATCCGGCGGTCAGGCGGACCTCGGAGTCCCGTTCACTCCGCTGATCAGGATTGACGTTCCAGCGTACCAGCCGGAGGAGGTCCCGCCCGAGCTGGCGCAGATCCCGGCGGTGAAGCCCGGGAGCCGCGCTGCAGCGTGATTGGCCGGCTGATCGGGTTGTCCTTCGGCGTCCTGTGGCTGCTCGTGGGAGCGGCGGCACTACTCCGCCTTGACGGTGGTTTAGCAGCGGCAGTTGCAGCGGCCGGCCTACTCGCCTTCGCGATAGCCGCGTGGCGAGTGGTTCGTAGGCGACAGAAGAATCGACGATTTGTCCGCAGCATCTACATCGCCGCCGTGGCAGCCGAGGTGGCGGCGCTCTGGATCGCTCAGCGATGGCTGTCGGCGCACGGCCGGCAGGACCTTCTGTTCCCTGTCGTCGGAGTGATCGTCGGACTTCATTTCATCGGCCTCTGGGCGGCAACCGGCGCAAACCGCTTCCTGTGGCTGACCGGGGCGATGCTCGCCATCAACGCTGCCGCCATCGCGGCGCCGCTCGGGCCGGCCGCCCGGCAGATGGTCGCTGGCTTCGGATCCTCGCTTGCATTGTTGGTGACGGCATCATCATGAGCCAGCGGCTTCGCCTGGGCGTGAACATCGACCATGTCGCCACGATCCGGAACGCTCGCGGAGGCGATCATCCCGACCCGGTCCGGGCCGCGACGATTGCCGCGAAATCCGGAGCCGACGGAATCACCGCGCATCTTCGCGAAGACCGGCGCCACATCACCGACAAGGACATTGACCGGCTGATGGCCGAGATCGACCTGCCTTTGAACCTGGAGATGGCGGCCACCGAGGAGATGCTGGAAATCGCGCTCGCTCACCAGCCGCACGCCGCCTGCATCGTCCCCGAAAAACGCGAGGAGCGGACGACCGAGGGCGGGTTGGATGCGGCGGGGCAGCTTGGGTCTCTCGCTCGCTATGTCGACAAGCTCAGCTCTGCGAACATCCGGGTCAGCCTGTTCATCGAGCCGGCGGAAGAGCAGGTCGCCGCCGCAATCCGGCTCGGAGCGCCCGTCGTCGAGTTTCACACCGGCCGCTACGCTCACCTCGAAGGCCAACAGCAGACGGCGGAGCTCAACCGGATCGCCGACTGCGCCGCGCTCGCGGCAAAGAACGGCATAGAGCCGCACGCCGGCCACGGGCTGACCTTCCAAAATGTGCAGCCGGTTGCCGCCATCCCGCAGCTGGCCGAGCTCAACATCGGCCATTTCCTCATCGGCGAGGCGATTTTCACCGGCCTTGCAGACAGCGTCCGCCGCATGCGCGAGTTAATGGACGAAGCTCGATGAGGTGGGCGCGGTGATCATCGGCATCGGCAACGACCTGTGCGACATCCGCCGGATCGAGAAGTCGCTCGATCGCTTTGGCGACCGCTTCCTCCACCGCTGCTTCACCGACGTCGAGCAGGCGAAGGCGGCGCGTCGGCCCTACACGCGCGCCGGAACTCTGGCGAAGCGCTTTGCTGCAAAGGAAGCCTTCTCGAAAGCGGTCGGCACCGGCTTCAAGCGCGGCGTGTTCATGAGGGACATCGGCGTGGTCAACTTGCCGTCCGGGCAGCCGACCCTGCAACTTACCGGCGGAGCCAGGGCCCGGCTTGACGACCTTGCGCCGGACGGCCACGCGGTCGATGTTCACCTGACACTCACAGACGAATACCCATGGGCTCAGGCATTCGTGATTCTGGTCGCCCACAAGATGGAGAGCTGATTGGCCGACGAAAGTCCTGTCCCGAGCACGACCGAGACGCCGGCGCAGGTGGATGAAACGCCCGCCAGCGACGCGCCCGAGGCAAAGGAAAGCAAGGGCTCGGCGCTGTGGCGCGAGGTGAAGGGCCTGATTTGGGTCCTTTTGGCCGTCCTTGCCTTCCACAGCTTCGTCGCCAAGCCGTTCTACATCCCTTCGGAATCGATGATGCCGACGCTTCTCAAGGGCGATCGGCTGGTGGTGAGCAAATATCCCTACGGCTGGTCGTGGGTCAGCCCGAGCTTCCACATATTGCCGCACTGGAAGGGTCGGTTGTTCGGGCGGATGCCCAAGCGCGGCGACATCGTCATCGTCACTCCGCCCGACAGCAGCGAGGATTACATCAAGCGAGTGATCGGCCTGCCCGGCGACACGGTCGAGGTTCGCGACGGCCGGCTAATCCTCAACGGCCGAATGGTGAAATGGGAGCGCCGTCCCCCGGCGTTGATCCCGATCGATCCGAACATTCCGTGCGGCCGCGATCCCGACCCGATGAAGTACGACCCTGCTTTCGCCAGCTATATCGCCGCGAAGGACGGGAAAGAATTTTGCCGGGTTCCGATCATCCGCGAAACGCTGCCCAACGGGGCGACCTACGATACCATCGACGTCGGGCGAAGCACGGGCGACAATTACGGGCCGTACACCGTCCCCGCCAACCACGTTTTCCTCATGGGCGACAATCGAGACCGAAGCGCCGACAGCCGGTTCCCGGCCGGTTACCCGGACAATGGGCTGGGCGGAGCGGTTCCGTGGGAGAATATCGGCGGACGGGCCGAGTTCATCACCTTCTCCCTGGACGGCACAAGCAAGCTTTGGAACCCGCTCAGCTGGTTCGAAGCGCTCCGTGGAGGGCGCGCGGGAACCTCGCTACACCCGGCGCATGTCGCTCCGCCGGTGAATAAATAGCTCTAGTGCTGATCCTGTCCGGGAGGTGCGTCGGGTCCGTCGGCCGGAGATCCTGGTTGCGATTGGCCTTGGGATTCAGCCTGCGATTGGGCCTGTGACTGCGCCTGTGCTGCCATAGCGGCTGCGCCAGGGGCGATGTCGACCACGTGAACGTCGAATTCCAGGTTGGTGTTCGGCGGAATGCCCGGTGGCGGGGTGTCGCCGTAACCGAGCTTCGGCGGCACGACGAAATGGTAGGTGCCACCCTTCTGCATTTTCTGCAGCGCTTCGGCGAAGCCGGGGACCGTCTGTCCCGGCGCCACCGGTTGCGGGCCGCCGTGCTGGGCGCTGCTGTCGATGAGCTTTCCGTTGGGAAGCCGAAGCTCATAGTCCACGAGCACTGCGTCGGCGGCTGTGATTGTCTGCCCGGTGCCGGGTTGAACCGTCCTGAAGATCAGCCCGCTCGCGCTTTTGTCGCCGCGTAAGGGCCCCGCGGCGAACCAGGCGAGGGCAACCGCCACGGCTACGACAAATGCGACCGCCAGCCAAAACTTGGCAAGCGCTGGCCCATGGCCTTCAGAATGAGCGAAGCTTGTTCCGGTGAGATTGGGCATCGTTCGCCCGTAGCGCCCCGCCGCCGCCTAGGAAAGACTTTAGCGGGTGCCTTCGCGTTCGGCGCGCTTGCGCTCGAGCTTGCGGGCGCGGCGGATTGCAGCGGCGCGCTCACGCGCACGCTTCTCCGACGGCTTCTCATAATGCCGGCGCAGCTTCATCTCCCGGTAAACGCCCTCGCGCTGCAGCTTCTTCTTCAGCGCGCGCAGCGCCTGGTCGACATTGTTGTCGCGAACGATGATCTGCATAAACGGCCCGTCAAACTCCTCTCGAATTAAGTCTCTGGCCAAACAACGGCCTCGCGCTTGCGAAGGCTCCAGTCGTTGTCGGAGCGCAATAATCTGTTCGCCGCAAGTTACCCTGCGGCGGCGGGAGGGCCCTTAGCAGCGGGTCCCAAGGACTTCAAGCGGCACGAACAACGCCGCCGATGCGCCAAAGCGAGGGTTCGAAGCGATGAACGGGGCAACCATTAGCCAATGGTTGCAGGCCGTTAACCTTCATTCTGCTATATCGGTCCAATGAGAGTTGGGGAACAAAAGCAATTGAATCGTAGGGAATTGCTGCGCTGGGGTGCCATCGGCGCCGGGGCTGCGGCATTCTCGAGCGCGGGGGGCTGCGTCGGCCTTCCTTCGCTGATCTACAACCAGCCGAATGCCGCCGAGACGAATTCGGCGGCACCGCTTCCGTCCAGTCAGCCGCAGGCTTCGCTGCCGATGGCGCCGGGCGGAATCGACCCGCAGCTGTTCCAGCGTGCCAAGGCGGCAATGGACCAGCATCGCATTTGGTATCGCGACAAAATCGGCATCGTCGACTTCACCAAGCCGTCGAGCGAGCGCCGGTTCCACCTGGTCGACCTGCACAGAGGCAGTGTCGAAACTCACTTGGTGGCGCACGGCCGCGGTTCCGACCCTGACCACACCGGGATGCTCGAGCTGTTCAGCAACGAGCCCGGATCCAACGCGTCGTCGCGCGGGACCTACACCACTGCCGACAAATATGACGGCAAACACGGTCTGTCGATGCGGCTGAACGGCCTTGACGACACCAACAACAATGCGCTGGCGCGCGCCATCGTCATCCACGGCGCGTGGTACGCCGAGCCGGAGATGATCGAGCAGCATGGAATGCTCGGCCGCTCTGAAGGCTGCTTCGCAATGCCGAAGGAAAGCCACTGGGCGGTGATGCAGCAGCTCGCCGGCGGGCGGATGATTTACGCCGAGAAGCTGGCATGAGGACCGTCCGGGCGACGGTCGTCCAAAGGCGGCTCGCCTAGAGCCGCTGGCTGGCCCGATTTGGGCAATCGCCGGCCTGCAAGAATGCGCCTTGCCGGAACCTCTGAACTCCGTGAGCGCTATCCGGTCTCCACCACAATAGGGGGACGGCCAATGAGAGCCTGCAAATTCGCCACCGCCGGAGCGCTTTCGGCAATAGCTGCGCTCTCGCTCTCCGCGTGCGGCAGTCACAACGCGGCTGACAACGACCTGAGCGTCGGCAACATCGAAGTCGGCAACGTCGTGGTGGAAAACGACCTCAAGGCCAGCGAGCTGAACAGCGTCGACATGAATGGCGTCGATCTCAACATGACGAACAACGCCGCGGCACCCGCCAATTCCTCTTAGCTCTCGCAGCGCGCGCGTCTGGCAGCCCTGTGGAGTCGACTCGCGCAGAGGTGTATGATGGGCAGTCCCTCGAGAAGGGAGGTGGCCCATGCGACGGATCGGGCAAATTTTTCACCATCGATCTCGCGACGATTTTACTGACGGCGATCACCAGGAATATGTGGAAAGCGGCATCCGCGACATCCTGCTCGTCGGCGGAGCTGCGGTCGTTTTGATCGCCGCTTTCGTCGTTTCGTTGTTCTGAGGCTCAGCGCGCCGCCGACGAGAGGCGGGCGATGAACTCAGCGCGCGTGTTTTGGGACGGGAACGGCTCGTTGGGCTCGGCGACGCCAAGGAAGCCGCAGAGCGGGCCCCAGCCCTCGCCGGCTTCGTAGACCAGCAATCGCTCCGCCGGGATCGTCGCCTTCACCTCTTCGGTGTGGCGCTGGAAATAATCGATCAGCCAGTCGCGGTCGTGGAGATGGTCGAGGAGCGGGGGCTTGATGAAGCTTCGGAAGAACTCGCCCGCCAAGCCTTCCGACTTCATCGCCGAGACGGCGTGGCCGTCGGGCCGGAAGATCGTCGCCTGTGTTGACTCGAACCACTCATCCGGATCGCGGAGCGTGTGGATGACCTTGGCGTCGGGAAAGGCTTGCGAAAGCTCCCGCCAGTAAGCGGCCGAAGGATAGTCCACCGTCGAGCGATAGCCTTGGAAGATCGCCTCCCAGTCGGGCCTGCCGGCGCCGGCCTCGATCCACAGCGGCATCGCTTGGTCGCGGTGCTCGAACACCTCCACCATGTGATAGCAGGGGCCGATCCCGAGAATGTTCAGCGCCGTCTGGAGCGACTTGGTCCCCGTTCGGCCGAGCCCGGAGCCGATCACCTCAAGCGGTACATGCGAAGCGGATAAGGCGCTCATTTCTGACGGGGCTCCTGCGGTTGGCGTGCAAAGAACATGAGATAAGCCAGGCGTGCGTTCTCCGGTCGATCGCCGAAGCCGGGGGCGCTGTTGTGGAACATCCACGGGCTGAACAGGATGAGGCGATTGAAGCGCATCGGCGCGGTGAAGCTTCGTTCCCATCGCGACGGCTTCAAAGTGTCCTTGTTCACCACGCCTTCGATCAGATCGTTGATGTCTGTGAACCCGGCGGCGCGGATCGCCTCGCCGGAGGTGGGTACAGAATCGAGGCCGGTCGGCTTGTGACGATAGAATTCGGTGCCGCCGCGGCAATGTTCCGGCAGGCTGAGGTAGAGGATGCCCGAATAGAATGCCGGATCGATGTGGACACCGCTTGCGCCCCGGTTGCCCTTGAGAGTCATTCTGCAGTGGCCGTGGAGAGTGCCCGGGGCACCAGTCACCGGCGTTCCGATGACCTTTGACACATAATGGTCGAGACCCGGGATCGGCAGGGGAGCTTCGGAAGTCAGCCCCGGATAATTGCCCCTCTTGAACGCTGGATCGTAGCCCAGCGCGAGCGCCTGACGGCGAAGATCGAGCGGGTTTGCGACGAAGTCGTCGATCATGATGAAGGCCGGCGGCATACCCTGGTCAGCGACCGCAAACGTCTTCAGTTCCGGTCGAGGAGAGGCGCGAGAAATTGTCCGGGTCGGTGCTGATGATGACGCCCTGCGGCTTGCATTTGCGAAGCTGGAAACGGACCTTGCGCGACTTGAAATCGAGCGACACCCGGCGGAAAGTCTCGAGCAGGTCGGTCCCGAGCAGTAGCGCCGGCTTGTCGGAAAGCCCGAACAGCTTGAACGGCGGAACGTCCGCAAAGGCGATCGGAACGTTGCTGATCGTCACTGGCCCGAGCTGAAGCTCGCCGATTCGCGCCTCCTGCAGTGTCGCAGTCACTCCGGTCACTCCGGTGACGGCGACGTCGACGAACTTGTCGCGGTTTCCGCGGATCAGCTCGTCGCGAAGAGCAAGGTTGCCGATGGTGACTTCGGTGCCGGTATCGATGACCGCATCGAGCCGGCGGCCGGCGGCGCGCACTTGGGTCAGGATCAGCTGCCCGTGCTTGCGCTTGGCAGTAACGACGATGTCGCCGCGATAGGTTTGAAGCGGGGCTCGCGCGTCCTCGACCTTGATCAGCCGCTTTTCGAAATCCAGGAGCAGCCGCTTTTGAGTCAGGGCGTCGATGCCGATGATTCCCTGGCCTCCCAGATCGTCTTCCTTGAGCGCCGGCAGCTGCAGGTCGTGGATCGTCGTTGGCCCGAGAGTCAGTCGATCGACTCTTACCCGGCCGACAATATCGCGTGCCGTCATTCCATTGAGGACCGCGGGCGTCGCAAGCGGCAGCTTCAGCGACTCGGCAACGCCGAGTCCGACGACCGACGTGTCCGCTCCGCTGTCGACTATGAAACGATAGGGGCCGACCCCGTTGAGCTCGACATCGACGGTCAGGCGGGTCTCCACCTTCTTGGCTTTGATAGCCGTGCCCTTGATGGCGAGGCTCGGGTCGAATTGGGCGGGCGGAAGCGTCGCGACGTCGGGAGCGATTGCCGCCGGCGCCGCAACGGGCTTGGCGATCTTCGGCGCTTCGGCGGCGGAGGCGAGCCCCGCGCTTGCCAGAACCAATGCAGCGAACAGCGTTCGGCGCGGCAATCTCATTCGACCTCCCTTACGCATTCCCACCTGTATAGCGACTGGCGCCTCTCCGCCCATGCAATCTTTGGCCGCTGCCAATTCAGCTACAGCCGCTGGAACGGATTGGCGCCACAACGCGTTATTGTAACGGAAGCGAAACTTGTCAGGAGGCCCATGACCCCCACCACCCACATCGTCGAACGCGCCTTTGAACTGGCGCCGAAATCCGCGAGCGTCGAGGACATCCGAAAAGCCCTTCGCGACGAAGGATATGCCAATGTCGACGCCTATCTTGCCGGCCCGTCGATCAGGGCAGACCTGAAGAAGCGGCTGGCCCAATAAGGCCGTTGGCCGCGCACGCCCGGAGCTAGAGATCGAACGAAGCGATCCCCCGGGTTCGCGCGCGCGAGCAGCGGTGCGAAATACGTCCAAAAGGAGCGAGCAGAGCGCCGAGTATGTCATCGCGGGGACTGCACCACGAGCAGGTTGCTCTGGGACAGGCTCTTGCGAGCAAAGGGCGAAATCGCGCGACGAAAGCGCACAAGAAAAGGGCGGCCGAAGCCGCCCTCTCCCGTCATTTGGTCTGTTACCGTTTAGCTGTTGTAATAGTCGCGAATCTGACGGTCATAATCGTCCGACCAGTTCGGCTGCTCGTCGCGGCCATAGCTCGGGGCCTTCTTGGCCTTGAAATCGTCCTTGGTGACGTTCCTGAGCTTATATCCGTCGAGCTTGGTGTCATAGTCGAGGCCGTCCCACGGCAGCGGGAAGTGGTCCTCGCCCATTCCGAACAGTCCGCCACAGCCCATGACGACATAACGGACCTTTCCGTCCATCTTGCCGATCATGATCTTCTTGACGCTTCCGAGCTCTTCGCCGTTCGAATCGAAGATGCTGGTGCCTTCGACCTTGTCCGAGGCGATCAGCCGGTCGGTCTCGTTCTTGGAAAGCTGCTTTTCACTGCTTGGGGGAGGGGTCTGGGTTGTCGTGGTCATCGTAACGATGCTCCTGGTCTGTTCGATTTCGTGAGCCCCGGTCCGGCGCCAGCCAAAGCGGCGCGCGCCCCGGGATTGGGGGGGCGCAAAATCGCCCCGCCTTGCACTGAATTAACGGATGGAGTCGGGCGGCCGTTCCTGCGTTCGGGGCGTCTCGGGCACGGGTCGGCGCGAAACGGCTGTCGTGCGCGTTTTCGGCGTTGCAAAGGTCGCCGGACACAAGCCTTGGGCGGGGCGTTGCTCGGAGAGAAGGAGCGCGCACCATGACTTACTACATCGCGACGACGCTGAAGGTGTCGTTCGACAGGGCGATCGAGCTGGCGGAGGCGGCGCTGAAGGACCAGGGCTTCGGGATCATCAGCCGGATCGACCTTCAAGCCGCGTTCAAGGAGAAGATCGGGGTCGATTTCCGGCCCTACACAATCCTTGGCGCGTGCAACCCAAAGCTGGCCCACGAGGCTCTGAACATCGAGGACAAGGTCGGGACGATGCTGCCCTGCAATGTCGTCGTCCAGGCGAAGGGCGAGGGGGAGACGGAGGTCGCGGCGATCGACCCCGTCGCGTCGATGCAGGCGATCGATAATGCGGCGCTGAAGGAGGCGGCTGCGGAAGTGCGGGAGAGGTTGCGCAGAGCGATTGCGCAGCTCGAGGAGAGCGGCGCCGACGCCTGAGCCGTTACGAAACAGAGAGACGCATGACCGAGGTCGCGATGATAGGGCCGGGAGCGATCGCGCGCGCTTTCGGCGCTGCGATGGTGTAGGCCGGTCACAGGGGCGCCACGCCCCATGAAGGAAATGACCATGGCCAAGGGCCAGAGACGATCGAACAAGGAAGTTCGAAAACCCAAGCAGAACAAGCCGGCCAAGACCAACGCCTCGCAGCCTTCCCAGAAGGAAGGCGTGGTTCGCGGCCTGGAGAATTTCAAGAATTGAGCCGACCGCCGGAGCGCGGAGAGCTGTCGTGAGCGGAGAAAACTGGCACGAGGAGCGGGACCGGCTGGTGCGCCTGATCGCCGCGATCGAATCCGGCGCGGTCACGCACATCGACGAGAAGGACCTGCGCGAGCTGCAGGCGACGACGCCGCTGAATGTCGAAGCGCTCAAGTCGCGACTGGCGAAATTGAACGCTCGGCTGGGCGACGGGTGAGCGATGGCGTTGCGGCGGGGCCGCACGACACGGTCAATGCAATATGCTATACCCAATCCATCACGGGCATTCTTCCAACGAGCCGCCCGCGACTGAGAGACATGCGCTCCCGCTTGCAAGCAGGAGACGAAGCATGGCCGACAGGGCCACCAAGCACCCGCACAAGAGCTCCACCGACCGCTGGGAGAATGAAGGCGGCCCGGCGCACCCGGATGAAGGGGCGCCCGCCGATGGCCAGCAAGTCGATCTCGAGAAGCTCGGAATCACGCCGGTGCAGCTGACGGTCTATGATTGCGCCGGCTATCGCTACAGCAACCTGCGCGACGCGATCGCGGCGTCAAAGCGGGCGTTCAGGGCCAAAGCGAACTGAGGCCCGTGAGCATGCGCACGACCAGATCCGCAGTCACGTTTGACCATCCGTTCGTCCTGAACACGGATTCAGGAGAGCTGCCCGCCGGAGACTATGAGATCGAGACCGATGAGGAAGAGATTCTCGCGTTGGAGCGTACGGCCTACCGCCGCGCCGCCGTCTATTTCTATGCGGGCAGCGGCGGGTCGACGCGGATGCTGATTATCGACCCCGACGACCTCGACTCGGCGCTGGATCGGGATTCGGAGCGGGGCGCCTGACGCGGGGGCGCTATCTCGCTTTCGGGCAATAGCTGCCGCCGCAGGCGGTGGTCATGTAAGTCTCGCTTTCGATCAGCCACTTGCCGCCGGTTCGCCGCCACTTCGCGGAATAGACGCCCGACGCCCAGTCGCTGGCGGATTTGGTGTCGACGCCCTTCCAGTGGCCGGTTTCTAAGGCCATCGGGCCGACCGGCGAAAGCTCGATCCTGTCGGGGGTGCGGACATAGAGTCCGCGGCTCGGCGCGGCGAGGTCATCGCTCCACAATTTCATCTCTGCGGCCTTGCCGTTGAACATGAGGCTATCGGCGCCGGTGATGATCTGGGCATTGTCGGCGAGGACGGCCGCGATTCCACCAAGGTCGCCCTTGGCGATCGCGGCGTTGAAGGCATCGCGGGCGGCGCGGATCGCTGCTTCGTCGGCCGACGGGGCGGGCGAATTGGCGCCCTTCACCTCGACGAGCAGCGCGACGAAGGGCGTCGTCCCGATGTTGAGCGTGTCGTGGAGCGGCGAATAGTCCAGCCAGGCGCTGTCTCCCTGCCGGTACATCGCGAACACTGGCACGAGGTACCAAACATCAACCGCTTTCGTGTGGCCAAGGAGTTCCAGCGTTGCGTAATTGATCTGCAGCCCGAAAGGATCGAGAAAGACTACGGCGCGCGTCTCGTTCCAGTCCTGTGACGCACACAAACTCCTGAGCATCTCATTCGCGTCGAGCCGCGTCAGCTCAACTCGGTCGGCCAAGTGCGGGAAGTCCTCTCTGACAGATTTCCGAAGCGCGTCGACGTTCGATTGCTTTGCGTCATTCAGAAGGTACTTGTGAAACGGCGGACTGACCCCGAGTGCTCTGATAGCTGACCCAACGATTATCGCGTCCGTGTCCGCCACCGGAGGGGCGAAGCCATCTAACAAAACTTGGTTAGGGTGTGGCTGCTCAAGTGTGGCCTTCGGCACCGATGAACCCGAACCTGCGCACGCATCGACGTACAGAAGCTTGAAAGGCGTGTTCTTGAGCGCGGTCGTATAGACGCTCAGGTACTTTTCGACTGTTTCGAGCTTTTTCCTGGTGTGCTCGTCGCCAAACTCTTGCGCGGTACGCGGCAATCTAGCCTCCCCCCGAGCAGGGTGAGAACTAATCAGAAACGCTCAGCTGTCAAATCTGAGCGTCATTCCCCCGCCGGGACGTAAAGTTCGCCGCCTTCTTCGTGGAAGCGCTTCGACATCTCTTCCATGCCTTCTTCCGCCGTCCTCCGATCCGGGTTCTC